>JAFQAS010000016.1 GCA_017399915.1 Muribaculaceae bacterium | reverse complement strand
TTCATCGTTGGAAATCTATCCTATCCCTGCATCAACCGAAATCACAATCAAATCGGCTGAGACAATCAACTCTATCGTGATTTACAACGAAGCAGGTGCCGAAGTGATGAACCTTGACGGCGACAATGAAATGGTTACTACAGTAAATATCGAATCACTCGCAACCGGTTACTACTTCGTGAAAGTAAACAACCAAGCTCCGGTGAAGATTATCAAGAAATAAGAAATAATCAAATACCAATAACAATGGCGATGCCGTGGCATCGCCATTGTTGTTTTGGGGGAGATGTTGCCCGGAGTCCGGAGGTTTCGGGCTACGCCCTCAACCACACGGTTATTGCATACGCTCCGCTTTCACGTGCTCCGCACGATGCTCCCCCGAAGCAATTGAGGGTTGTTTTTGTAGGGACACGGCACGCCGTGTCAGAAATGAATTAGACAGAATGAACATAAAGGCTACCGCGGAAATTTTGAGAGTTGATATTTTAGACAGAAGGACAGAATGAACATAAAGGCTGCCGCATGGCAATTATGAATTATGAACTATGCATTGTGAATTAGTATTCCCCTATCTTTTCGAGCTGGGCAGTGCGAGAAAATGAGAAATTTGTTTCTATTAAATTTGTAAAGTCATCAGAAAAATACTATATTTGCTGCGAAAAGTCGGTATAAAAAGTCCGATATTACTTTAAAAAGTGGCTAAAAAAAATCAAAGTACAAAACCTAACGGATTAAATATTACAGACATATGCTAAAGCGCAAAATTGAACAGCAATTCATCGAATGGAAAAATACCAAATCTCATAATCCTCTTATTGTAAAAGGATGTCGACAATGTGGCAAAACATTTTCGGTCATTGATTTTGCGAACAAGAACTACAAAAATATGGTGTATGTGAATTTTTTTGAAAATCCCTCATATTCTACTATTTTTGACGGAGCACTTAATGTAGATGACATTGTGATGTATCTAACGGCATTAATGGGAGATAAGATCAAATTTGAGCCCCATAATACATGTTTGATTTTAGATGAAATCCAGGAATGCCCCAAGGCAAGGGCTGCTCTTAAGTTCTTTAAGTTAGATGGTAGATATGATGTAATGTGTACCGGATCATTATTGGGCGTTAGTGGCTATAAAGAGCAACCGGTATCAATTCCGGTGGGATATGAAACAATTATTACGATGTATCCATTGGATTTTGAAGAGTTTTTATGGGCAAATGGAATAACATCGAGTATTGTCGAAGAATTAAAGAACTGCATATCTACAATATCTCAAGTACCCGAGGTTTTACATAACCGCATGAAAGAGCTACTTTTGCAATATGTGGTAGTTGGAGGTATGCCTGCTGTGGTAAATGAGTTTATCAACACAAAGATGATAAACAATGTGCAGCATATGCAACGAGACATCGTCAATGGCTATCGCGACGATATGATAAAGTATGCATCAACCGGCGATAAAGCAAGAATCAGGGAATGTTTTGACTCTATACCCAAGCAATTAGGCAAAGAGAACAAAAAGTTTCAATATTCAATTATAAAAAAGAAAGGCACTGCATCAATGTATGCCGGTTCATTACAATGGATTGAAGATGCCGGCATAATAAATCGTTGTTACAATTTGAGCATAACCGAGTTGCCATTAGATGGCAATGCGATAGAAGGGATATTTAAGGTATACATGGCTGATATCGGCCTTTTCATCAGCATGCTCGAAGATGGCACAGGTTATGATATTTTGAACGGTTCATTATTAGGTTATAAAGGGGCTATATATGAAAATTTGGTAGCCGATCTCCTGGCCAAGAATGGCCGAAAATTATATTATTTCCATAAAGATTCGGGGCTCGAAGTGGATTTTGTTATTAGGCTGAATGGGAAATGCACGTTATTGGAATGTAAAGCGACATCAGGAAATGCAAAAAGCACTAAAACAATATTGAATCACCCTGAAAAATATCATGTATATCATGCGATAAAACTGGGAAATTACAATGTGGGATTTGCTAATAAGATGTTGACTCTTCCGCTATATATGGTTTTTTTGCTTCATGACAATGTTTTAACCTGGAATGAACATATATAATTGAGAACCCCGAAGAGCTCGCACGATGCTCCCCCGAAGCAATTGAGGGTTGTTTTGTAGGGACACGGCGTGCCGTGTCAGAAATAAATTAGACAGAAGAACATAAGAACATAAGAACATAAAGGCTGCCGCATGGCAATTATGAATTATGAACTATGAACTATGCATTGTGCATTAACTTAACCCCTAAGTTCAAGGGAGGAATATTTCCCCAAAATAACTTTTTGTCATTCTGGCATTCTGTCAAAAAAAATCCACACTCCGCATTAAATAAGTTTTGCACAAAAAAGGACAAAAGAGATTCTCTTCTGTCCTTTTTGCTTACGTTTTGTCTTTCTGTCGAAACAAATAGCGTTTGCGTCAAGAAAGTCTTGTGCTGTTATTTGTCTTGCATTTTGCCCCCTGATTTTTCGAGTACGGCAGCATCAAGAACCGCGATAGTGGTGAGGTTGATAATGTCGCGCACCTCTGAGTCTACAGCGATGAAGTGGATAGGCTTGTTCAACCCCATTTGAATTGGGCCTATGGCCTCAGCCACACCAAGCTCGAGCATCATGCGATAAGCAGTGTTTGCAGCGCTAAGGTTGGGGAATATGAGAGTGTTGACATCACGACCTTTGAGACGAGAGAATGGGAAGTTTTCGTCGCGCAACTTTTTGTTGAGCGCGTAGTGCACTTGCATTTCACCGTCGATAGGCAATTCGGGATAACGTTTTTGCAATTTGTCAACCACTGAGTGAACGCGTTGACATTCGTTTTCGCAGTTTGAACCGAAGTTGCTATAAGAAACCATCGCCATCACGGGATCGTGAGCGAAGTATTCAACCGAGTGACGAGCCAAGCGAGCGATATCAAACAATGTATCTTCGTCGTTATCTTGGTTAATCATTGTATCGGCGAGGAAGTAAGTACCACGCTTGGTGTTCATGATGTGCATTGTGGCGAAGTGGTTGTAGCTTGGACGGATACCTACCACCTCTTTGGCGATTTCGCCTGTTTGATGACTACCTGAGTATGTGCCGGCAATAAACGCATCGGCTTCGCCTGTCTCTACCATCATCATACCGAAGTAGTTGCGGTCGAACATTTTTTCGAGCGCTTCGAGATAGGTCAAACCTGCACGTTGGCGTTTTTCGGCAAGAATGGTAGCGAAACGATGACGACGGTCGGCTTCGCGGTCGTGACGGAGGTTGACAATTTCAAGGCCTTCGATATTCACACCCAATCGAGCGGCACGTTTTTCGATCATCTCTTCATTACCGAGCAAGATAGGAATACAAATGCCTTGACGAGCTGCCGATGCTGCTGCACGGAGCATATTGTCGGTGTTTGCTTCGGCAAATACCACACGTTTTGGGTTGCGTTTTGCCTCTTCGGTGAAACGACGCATCAACTTATTGTCGTAGCCCATCAACTGGCGAAGTTTTGCACAGTATGCGTCCCAATCGGCGATAGGGCGGCGAGCCACACCCGATTCCATCGCAGCCTTAGCCACGGCAGGAGCCACTGTGGTGAGCAATCGTGGGTCGAGAGGTTTTGGAAGGATATAGTCGGCACCAAATTTGAGTGCGGTCATATTGTAAGCAGCGTTCACTACCGATGGCACAGGTTGTTTTGCCAATTTAGCGATAGCACGCACTGCCGCGAGTTTCATCTCTTCGTTGATAGCTGTAGCACCTGAGTCGAGCGCGCCACGGAAGATATATGGGAACCCAAGCACGTTGTTGATTTGGTTTGGATAATCGGAACGTCCGGTAGCAAAAATCAAATCGTGTCGCGAAGCGATAGCTTTGTCATAAGCGATTTCGGGGTCGGGATTGGCAAGAGCAAACACGATAGGATTTTTTGCCATTGATTGTATCATCTCAGTGGTTACAACATCTTTAACCGACAATCCGAGGAACACATCGGCATCTTTCATTGCTTCTTCGAGAGTGTCGATGTCGCGGTCGGTAGCAAACTCAAGTTTTTGAGCATTGAGATTTTTGCGTTTTTTGTTCAACACACCTTTACTGTCGCACATCACCACATTTTCGGGTTTGATGCCAAGCGCGATATAAAGGCGGGTACAAGAAACGGCAGCAGCCCCTGCCCCATTTACCACGAGCTTTGCTTCTTCGATTTTTTTGCCTTGAAGTTCGAGCGCGTTGAGCAATCCTGCAGCCGAGATGATGGCAGTGCCATGTTGGTCGTCGTGCATCACAGGGATATTACATTCCTCTTTCAAACGGCGTTCGATTTCAAAACATTCGGGAGCTTTAATATCTTCGAGGTTAATACCTCCGAATGTAGGAGATATACCTTTAACTATTTCAATGAATTTATCGGGGTCTTTTTCATCAACTTCGATGTCGAAGCAGTCGATGCCGGCAAAAATCTTAAAGAGCAATGCTTTTCCTTCCATCACCGGTTTGCCTGCAAGAGCACCTATATCGCCCAAGCCAAGCACGGCAGTACCATTAGAGATAACCGCCACAAGGTTCCCCTTGCTGGTATATTCATAAGCGTCCTCAGGACGTTCTTCAATTTCAAGACATGGATATGCCACTCCGGGAGAGTAAGCGAGAGCCAAATCACTTTGTGATGAATAAGGCTTTGTGGGTACCACTTCGATTTTTCCGCATTTACCTTCGCGGTGGTAATCGAGAGCCATTTCTTTTGTTACCTTTGACATAATCTATACAATTTAAAGTCTATGTTGTAGTGTTATAATTTTTATTCAGAATCACTTTATATGTGCGATTTTTTCAACCGTTTCTTCCTTATCAAGTGCAAAGATACAAAAAAGAATTTAATATGCGACAATTTTGAATAAAAAATATTTACATTTTGCAAGCAAATACTTTTAATTTGTTGTATTTATTCACAAAATCACTTATTTTGCTTTCAATTTGCATTGAGGAATATTTTTATTTTCAATTTTGCATCTCGTTTGCAAATTATAATTATATTTGCATTGCTAAAAATATATAGTGATTATGACAAATCTCGATATAAACGAAATTTACAATGCACGAAACGTGTTGAGCGGAGTGTTGCGCAAAACTCCACTTATTTGGTCGCGCCGACTTAATACCGAGGCTAATGTATACATCAAACCCGAAAATATGCAATACACGGGTTCGTTTAAGTTGCGTGGCGCATACTACAAAATATCACAGCTCACCGATGAGGAAAAAGCTCATGGGGTGATCGCTTGTTCGGCAGGCAACCATGCTCAAGGAGTGGCTTTTGGCGCGTCACACAACGGCATTAAAGCGTTGATTTGCCTACCTGCGGGGGCGCCGATCTCGAAGGTGGAAGCGACAAAAGGCTATGGCGCCGATGTGTGTTTGGTGCCGGGCGTCTACGATGATGCCTATATGAAAGCCATTCAGCTACGCGATGAGATGGGCTACACGTTTGTCCACCCATTTGACGACCCCAAAGTCATTGCCGGGCAAGGCACTATCGGGCTCGAGATATTAGATGAATTGCCCGACGTAGAGGCCGTTATCGTCCCTATTGGAGGTGGTGGATTGATTTCGGGTGTGGCATTTGCGATAAAATCATTACGTCCCGATATTAAAGTTTATGGTGTGCAATCATCGGGCGCTCCAAGTATGGCTACATCATTACAAGAGGGGAAAATCCAACATCTATCGGCGGTATCAACTATTGCCGATGGCATAGCGGTGAAAGAGCCCGGAATAAACACGTTTGAGATGTGTAACAGATATGTCGACGAGGTGGTAACAGTGAGCGACGACGAAATCGCCGCCGCCATTCTCGCTCTTCTCGAGCAACACAAAATCGTGTCGGAAGGCGCCGGTGCGGTATCGGTCGCTGCTGCAATGTTTAATAAGGTACCTATCAAAGGGAAAAAAGTTGTATGTTTGGTTTCGGGGGGAAATATCGATGTCACCACTCTTAGTCGCGTAATCACTCGTGGATTATCAAAGAGTGGCCGCAACTACACCTTCAAAATCGACCTCTACGACAAGCCCGGACAATTATCGGGAGTGTGCAATATCATCGCTGATTTGGGTGGAAATATTTTATCGGTATCTCACGAGCGAATCAATGCAAGTTCTGAAATTAATGGTTGTATTCTTCGCATCGAGCTTGAAACCCTCAACCATAACCACATCGACACCCTACGCGAAGGGCTCACCAAAGCGGGATATTGCGTAATAAATTAGTCCCCTTTTTTAAGAGGAAATACACTAAAACCATACTTATATTCCAAAATTGCTATTTATTTGGCAATTTTGGAATATTTTTCGCCTATTTATTATATATACCACTTATTTGAATTAACTTTGTGAGAATTTTAAGCTACACATAATTACATATATGAAAATAGTTTCTCTTAAAGCAGTTTTCACAACCCTTTGCATGGGTATCGCGTTCATTGGAGCAGCCCAAAAAGCTACTTATAATGACACCCTTATGCTATCGCTCGATAAATGTATCACAATCGCCCTCAGCGACAACCCCTCTATCAAGGTGGCCGACATGGAAATTGAGCGAATGGATTACTACAATAAAGAAGTATTGGGACAACTTCTCCCATCTATCAGTTTCAATGCTCAATATAGTCGCACCCTTGCTAAGCAAGTGATGTATCTCAACATGGGTGCATTAGGTGGCGGAGCCTCAAGCGGAACTACCGAAGAGGGAAGCGAATCGGAAGGAGTCGAAGAAACACCTACAACCTCTGCCGCAAGCAAATCTTCGGGAGGCGGTGGCATAAAAATGGGGCTTGACAACTCATATACGATGGGATTCTCGGCATCGATGCCCCTCGTAGCGCCCCAATTATGGAAAACATTGAAGTTAAGCGATACTCAAATATTGCAATCAATGGAAGCGGCTCGAAAATCGCGCCTCGACATGGTAAACCAAGTAAAGACGGCATATTATTCACTTTTGCTTGCCGAAGACTCTTATAAGGTGATTCTCGAAAGCTACGAAAATGCCAAAGAGACTCACGATATTTACACAAAAAAGCACAAACTCGGAGCAGCATCGGAATATGATGTATTGCGCACCTCAGTGGCTGTAAAAAATATCGAACCACAATTGATGCAAGGCGAAATTACCATCAAGCAAGCTCGATTACAACTTTGCTTGTTGATGAATATGGACGTAAATGTGCCTTTTAAACCCACTACAACCCTTTCTGACTACGAAAAAACAATGTATGAAAACACTCTTGCCATCGACAAGTCGATTGACCAAAACTCCGACTTGAAAATGCTTGACATACAAACCCAATTACTAAATGATGCCCTTGATATTCAACGCATGTCGTGGTATCCGACATTGGCTCTTACTGCCAACTATAACTGGACCTCGATGTCGGACGGCAATCCTTTGAAGAATTTCCGATGGAGCCCCTACTCTACTGTCGGACTTTCTCTTTCATTCCCATTATTCCAAGGCGGACAAAGATACAATAAAATAAAGCAAGCTCGAATTCAAGTTGAAGAGATGTCTTTCCAACGCGAAAACCTCGAACAAGCAATAAACATGCAAGTGGAATTAGCGGTCGACAACATTCATGTCAATGTGAAACAAATTGCAGCTTGTGCCGAAAACGTAAAACAAGCCGAACGCGCTCATGAGATTATGGATAAAAGCTTCAAAATCGGAGCTGCTACATATCTCGACTTCCGTGACGCACAACTTGCACTCACCAACACTCGCCTCACTTACTTGCAAGCGATATATAATTATCTTATTGCCACTAACAACCTCGAGTTGCTGTTGGGTAACACCGATATTGAAAAATATAATATCTCAGAATAAAGCATAATCATTAACGACTTAAATATATCATATCACTTCGTATGAAAATATACTACAAAACATTAGCCACAATCGCTATCTCAGCCATGCTCTCGGCTTGTTCTGCCAACAGCGAATCGGCAGATAATCAAGAGATCAACGACTCTACTACTACCAAGGCCGAAGAACTTCCCAAGATCGACATCAAACAAGTTTCATATAGCCAAGTAGCGCAAGACAACGAATACACCGCTACCGTTGAAGCCGATAATATCAACAATATATCCCCTTCTACTCCAAATCGTATTAAAAGCATCACGGTTGATGTGGGCGATAATGTAGCGAAAGGGCAAACACTTGTCACTCTCGACGCCACAAATGTAGACCAATTAAAAGTGCGCCTCAACCACGCAAAAATCGAATATAATCGTGCATTAAATCTTCTTGAAATCGGAGCCGGCACTCAACAAGCTGTCGATGCGGCAAAAACCGAAGTTGATGCACTCACCAGCCAATACAACAACGTCGTAGAAAACACCGTGCTAAAATCGCCTATTTCAGGAGTTGTAACAGCACGCAACTATGACCCGGGCGATATGACCGGCGGAAGCCCGATTTTAACCATCGGACAGCTCAGTCCCTCGGTTAATGTGATGATATATGTAACCGAAACCGACTATGCCAAAATAAAACGTGGCATGGGGGTTGATGTGAAATTTGATGTATACCCCAATGAAACATTTGCCGGAACAATCACCAAAGTTCACCCAACCGTTGACTCAAGGACTCGCACTTTTGGCGTGGAAGTGAGCATTGCCAATAGAAACCAAAAAGTAAAACCGGGCATGTTTGCTCGTGTATTAATCAACTTAGGAAGTGCTAAACACGTGGTTGTTCCCGATCGTGCAGTAGTGAAACAAGCCGGTTCGGGCAACAAATATGTTTATGTTTACAACAATGGCGTTGTTTCATACAACAAAGTTGAGCTCGGTCAACGCATCGACGACTCTTATGAAGTGATTTCGGGTGTTGCCGATGGCGATTTTGTGGTTATCACCGGTCAACACAACCTCAAGCATGGAGCTCGTGCCGAAGTGATTAATCGAGATGCTCGAAGCGAAGGTGATGACGACAACGCAACCGAAACATCTAAATAATCACACAAAACTGAATCATACTCTTTAATATCAATTCATCTATATAATTTATAGGTTATGAGCATATACTCAAGTGCGGTGAAACGTCCTATTATGACAACGCTCTGCTTCGTTGCCATCACCATCATGGGGCTTTTCTCGCTTTCAACACTACCCATCGACCTCTTCCCCGATATTGAAACTAATACCATCATGGTAATGACCTCATATCCCGGGGCAAGCGCTCAAGATATCGAGCAAAACGTTACTCGTCCGCTCGAAAATACCCTCAACTCAGTGGAACACCTCAAACACATCACATCGAAATCGCGCGAAAACATTTCGGTGATCACACTTGAGTTTGAGTTCGGCTACGATATCGATGCGCTCACCAATGATGTGCGCGACAAACTGGATATGGTGGAGAGTGCCCTGCCCGATGATGCCGAAAACCCCATCATCTTCAAGTTTAGCACCGACATGATTCCTATCTTGATGCTTTCGGTGCAAGCCGAAGAAAGTATGCCGGGGCTTTACAAAATTCTCGACGACGCTGTAGCCAACCCATTGGCTCGTGTCGACGGTGTCGGTTCGGTGTCAATCTCAGGTGCGCCAAAACGCGAAATCCACATCTATGTCGACCCTATTAAACTTGAAGCTTATAACCTCACTATCGAAAGCATTTCGGCTATTGTTGCCGCCGAAAACCGTAACATTCCCGGTGGTTCATTCGACATCGGTAGCGACACTTATTCATTGCGTGTGCAAGGCGAGTTTGATTCGCCCGAACAGATGAGTAATATCGTTGTAGGCTCGCAAAACGGCAAAAACATCTTCCTCAAAGATGTGGCCCGCATCGACGACTCACTCGAAGAACGCGCTCAACAAACTCACACCAACGGCAAGAAAGGTGCAATGATTATCATTCAAAAGCAATCGGGAGCCAACTCTGTTGAAATCTCAAACAAAGTGCTTGAGATGCTCCCTTCGCTACAAAAACGACTTCCTGCCGATGTAAAACTTGGTATCATCGTCGACACCTCTGACAATATCCGCAACACAATCAACTCTCTCGTTGAAACTGTGTTATATGCACTCCTCTTCGTGGTTATTGTGGTGTTTAGTTTCCTTGGTCGTTGGCGTGCTACAATGATTATCTGTATCACCATTCCTATCTCATTGATTGCGTCGTTTATCTACTTGGCAATGACAGGCACGAGTCTTAACATCATATCTCTATCGTCACTCTCTATTTCGATTGGTATGGTGGTCGACGATGCCATTGTGGTACTTGAAAACGTAACAACACATATCGAGCGTGGTAGTGATCCTAAGCAGGCCGCTGTACATGGTACCAACGAGGTGGGTATATCGGTTATCGCCTCTACCCTCACCTTGATTGCGGTGTTCTTCCCATTGACACTCGTTACAGGTATGACAGGTGTATTGTTCCAACAACTCGGTTGGATGGTAACAATCATGATGATTATCTCAACAACATGTGCATTGTCGCTCACTCCTATGCTTTGCTCTCAATTGCTTCGCAAAGATGTGAAACACGGCATCGTTTACAAGATTTTCTTCACTCCTATCAATAAATTCCTCGATTTTATCGACTATGTTTATGGTCGCTCACTCGACTTCGTTGTACGCCACAAATTCTCAACAATTATCGTGTGTACGGCAATCTTTATTGCGTCAATCGGGTTATTGAAGTTTGTGGGAACCGAGTTCTTCCCCACTTCCGACGACGGTCGATTAGGTGTATCGCTTGAACTCCCAATCGGTACTCGTGTGGAAATTGCCGACGAAGTTACCGCTCGACTTTCAGACGAATGGACAAAGAAATACCCCGAAATAAAAGTGTTGAACTACACTACCGGACAAGCTTCGAGCGATAACACATTTGCATCGCTTCAAGACAATGGCTCACACATTGTGTCGATGAATATCAAGTTGTCCGATCCGGGAGAACGTGAACGTGGCATTGTGGAAATTGCCGAGCTTATGCGTCAAGACCTCAAAAATTACCCCGAATTCAAGAAAGCGCAAGTAAACGTTGGGGGTAGCCGTGGTAGTGGCATGAGTGGGCAAGCAACTATCGACTACGAAATCTATGGCTACGATTTTGAAGAAACCGACTCGGTGGCTCAACAACTCAAGAAAGTACTTCAAAACACCAAAGGAACTGCCGATATTGTCATCTCTCGTTCCGACTATCAACCCGAATATCAAGTTGACTTCGACCGCGAGAAATTAGCTATTTACGGGTTAAATCTTCAAACGGCAGCTGCATATGTGCGCAACCGCATCAATGGTAGCATTGCATCGCTCTATCGTGAAGATGGTGAAGAATACGACATTAAGGTGATGTATGCACCCGAACACCGCACATCGGTGTCCGACATCGAAAACATTCTTATATATAGCTCTGCGGGTAATGCCGTACGCATCAAAGATGTGGGTACGGTAGTGGAACGCTTCTCTCCCCCAACTATCGAGCGTAAAGACCGTGAACGCATTATCACAGTGTCGGCCGTTGTATCGGGTGAAGTTCCAATGAACAAAGTAATCGAAACAACGCAAGCTGCTATCGACAAAATGGAATTACCTTCCGGCATCGCTATCGAACTATCGGGTAGCTACGAAGACCAACAAGAATCGTTTGGCGATTTGATGATGCTCGGACTCCTTATCATCATTTTGGTATATATCGTGATGGCGGCCCAATTTGAGTCATACTCTTATCCAAGTATTATCATGACCTCAATACCATTTGCATTTACCGGTATCTTTGGGTTACTATTCCTCACCGGACACAACCTCAACGTGATGTCGATGATTGGTGGTATCATGTTGATTGGTATCGTGGTGAAAAACGGTATCGTGCTCATTGACTATATCACACTCAATCGTGAACGCGGATTATCAATTCGTCGTTCGGTTATTGATGGTGGTGAATCACGTCTACGTCCTATCGTGATGACAGCATTGACCACAATCCTCGGTATGGTACCGATGGCAGTGAGCACCGGTCAAGGTGCCGAAATGTGGCAACCAATGGGTGTAGCTGTGATTGGCGGTTTGACATTCTCTACCCTTCTCACATTGTTCTATGTGCCTGCGATGTATTGTTTGTTTGCCGCATTTGGTGTAAAACGCACTCGCCGTGCGCTTCGCAAAGCTAAAGGCATCAAAAAGACTAAGAAAGCGAAGAAAAGTAAAGCTAAAAAGCAAAACGCAAAGAAAGAGAACAAACAAATAGAATCTCCCTCTGAAAACAACTCAACTATCGTTATCGACGACAACAATGCCGACAATAATGATAACGAAACAAATGACCAACTACCTAACGACGAACAAAAATGAAATCGATATTAATAACATTTGACCAAGCATATTATGAGCGAATTGTCGACATGCTCGAGCGCAACAACTGCCGTGGATTCACTGCATGGCAAGAGGTGCAAGGGCGCGGCAGCATTAAAGGCGAGCCTCACTATGGCTCGCACGCTTGGCCCTCACTCGCATCTGCAATTATTACCGTAGTAGAAGACAATAGAGTGGAAAGCGTGCTCAAAATTCTTCACGAAATGGACCTTGCGACGCCTAAACTCGGGCTTCGTGCATTCGTGTGGAATATAGAACAAACAATTTAATGCAAAAAATTTGCACGATTACGAAAAGTTTTATACCTTTGCACACGTAATCATTGCGCACGTGGCGTAATTGGTAGCCGCGCTAGACTTAGGATCTAGTGTCGTGAGACGTGGGGGTTCGAGTCCCTTCGTGCGCACAAATTGACTAAAGAGGAAGATTTTAACGAATTTTCCTCTTTTTTATTTCCATAACACGTTGATATTTTAGACATTACATCAAGCTAACTATTTGCTTCAATGGTTCGATAATTGTCGATATTTCACAATTTGGAAGTGAATTCATAAGTTTTGCGGACAGTAATAATTTCAAATATTAAGAGATTATGAAAATATAAAGCAAATGCGCTTTATATTTTACTCGTGAAAAAATAGATTCGCATACCATGGTTGGCTCTAACGGTGTGCAAAGTATCCAAATTTTTATCGATAGTACATGAATTCAAATACTCTCCAGTCGTTATTCCCCTCCTCATCAACAAGTTGCACAGTGAAATCTTTTTTTGTACGATTATTGGTAAATATAACAGTAATAACATCTCCAGCTCTATTTGGAATAGTTGTAACAGAGCAATTATTTATAATGTCGTTGCGCAATCTCTCACGTTTAGAAGCTGGCACTTCCAGAAGTATTTCGCGAGTTCTTTCGTCGCTAAACGGGAACTCATCTCGATAGAAATCAGCGGATAAAAGTCTTTTTAGCGTTTCAACATCACCATTGGATATTGCTATTGCTAATTCTTTTGCTCGAGATACCGCAATGTTATTTACATTATTACTACCATACGAAGATGCTTCTTCATCTTCGGGTTCAACTATTTCATCGTTATTTCCTCCTATTATGCTACCATTTTCTCTTTCGTATTCATATCCATTATAATCGCTATGACTTGCGTCTAAATCATTGGCATTATTAAATTCATCATCAAGAGTTTCTAATATTTGATTTAGATATTTCGCGCCACTATTATTATCAATAACACTCTGATTTATAGAGTTTGTTCCACTATTGCTGTATTCGCTATTGAAATTGTCCGTTAGATGTCTAATCGCATCTTCATTGTATGAGATTGAATTATAATAAGCATATTTCACTTCACTATATTGCTTTATTTGAGACAAGAAGTTGTTTTCATTCCCAATTCCAACCTCTACTAAGAAGTAGTTGCTATTATGACGCGATGAAAGAATTTCTCCTTTAAGTTTCTTGATAATTTTTACAGCGCGCTTATATGGTGTTGATTTGACAAATATTACAATCACATGTCCTTCAACTGCTTCAATAGACGCAAAGGAACCGTCATCGGTTTGTGAGATGACGACAATTTGAGGATATGGGCCATTGAATGTAATGTCATTAATATCATTAACGACAGAATTATTGCGTACTTTATTATTCGAACAAGAGCTAAAGATTGTGATTATTGCAATAATGCTTATAAGGCAAAACGATTTGATTATTTTTTTCATGATAAGAATGTTTTTGTTCTTTCAATTTTCAAAATTATATAAATAATTTTAGGAATATTCTATTTTTTGTGCAAATTCACGATTCAACCATAGGCTCAACTAGCAAATGCAAAAATAGTATTTTTTTGATGAATCTTTTTTATTTGTAGAAAAATCTTTTCTTATACGATATATAATTTTCGCAATTCAACTGCAAATCTGCATTTTTTAGTCACAATTTTTAGTTTTAAATTTTAATTTCCCTATTACCACTACAGATTCAACAATCTCACCATAGCGGTCATGGAGTGTTATGGTGAGATTATTATCGGTGGCTTTTAGCAGTAGTGCGCCTACAGTCTTTGCCCCTTCGCTCCATCGAGTTTTAATTATATCGAGGTTGTCGGTCCACTCTTTCAATTCTTGACCACGTTCATTGTCGGAAGATGGTGTTTGAATATACACCGTTCCTTTGCTTCCGTCGGTTTCCACCCCTCCGTAAAGAGCATTTGTGCGTGCATAGATGTGATTATTGGCTGCAATGGCCAAGTCTACACCACATTCATCAAAGAGTTGGCGCCAACGGTCATATTGCGACGTTTTGCCCGATTCTCCAAAGAACCATTGATAATGCTCCAGAACAACGATAAATCGGTGGGGATTTTGAGCTATAACATCGCGCACCCATTGTTGCGCCTTGAGCAAACCTTCGTCACTACGCATCGACTCATTGTTGAGCATAATGAATAGCGTGTTGCCATAAGTGAAATGATAGCACACTCCCATTTCACCCTCATATCCATTCAGAGGATTGTTATTGGTATTACGGAAGAACTGATTTGATTGATAAGCATAACCGCGACTCATATTGTCGTGATTGCCATTAACGCCTGCCCACACATATTTTTTGAATGGTTCGTTTGCATAAAGGTCGCGCCAAAAAGAGTAACTACCGCCCCATGCAATAATATCACCCACATGCAATACCATATCAAATGTGCCATTGCGATGTTCAAGCATCGCAAGCATATCCATTGCCGACTGAGTGCGTGCCGGGAGCGGCGCATAGACATGGAAGTCAGAGATTATCGCAGCCGACCAATTATTATCACTTGGTGCCGTAGTGAAATATCGTACAATAGTATCGTTATCGATTCGATACATATATCGTGTGCCGGGAGTGAGCGAATCAATCTCAAGAGTATTGCGGATAAAACGTGCTTGCTCATAAAAATCCTTATTATCGGCAGTTTTCGAGAATATGCTATCAAACACCGTGCACAACTCTTGATGTGCCTTTATTGATTTGGCTTCAACCCACTCAGCATCATCAATCGTAGTATAGCGGCACACACTCTCACCACCATTCTCATCGGTGTGCCAATTAAGGCGTATCGCAGTAGAGGCATCTTCCCCCACATTGGCAATCACCGTATATGGATATGCAGCCCAACACTCAACGCAACAAGCAATCGCAACTAAAAATATATATCGCAAATATCCCATAGCACAAAATCTTTTAGTAATCACAAAATTACTCATTTTTATAAACTTGTATATACTTATTTTGCTTTTTATTTGCTTGTATTTTTCATAACTTTGCAATGAATTAAATTTATAGGTTATGACAGTTGAAAATAAGTATAAGGCTGAGTTTATTGAGATTCTTAAGGCTACCGGTCGTGAGAATATTGATTATGTTATTGAGGATCTTGAGGATATAGGGTTCTTTGAGGCTCCGGCTTCGTGTAAGAATCATTTCAACTTCGAGGGCGGATTGGTGGAACATTCGCTCAATGTGTATCGTGTGGCATGCATTTTAAAAACTGAGTTGGCAAAGCTGCGCCCCGATGTGGTGAGCCGTATCCCCGATGACAGCATCGCTATCGCTGCCCTACTCCACGATGTGTGCAAAGCCGACATTTATAAAAAGGAGACTAAGAAAGTGCGCAACGAGATTGGTGTGTGGGAGGCTCAAGAAGCCTACAACATCGACTACTCCGATTTTCCGCTCGGACATGGTGAAAAATCGGTTATAATGCTTCTTCGCAGCGGTCTTGACCTTAGCGACGACGAGATAATGGCAATACGTTGGCACATGGGCAGTTGGGACGTTGCATTCCAAAGTAGCGAAATGATTGCCAACAATCGTAAAGCCAAAGATATATGCCCCCTACTCTCCCTCATTCACACCGCCGACACCCTCGCTGCTGGCATACTTGAAGGAAAGTAGTTTAAGTTGAGGGTTGTTTTTTGACAGAATGAACCTATTTAATGCGGAGTGCGGAATTGCGGGTTGTTTTTTGTAGGGACACGGCGTGCCGTGTCAGAAAAGAATTAGACAGAAGGACATAATGAACATAAAGGCTGCCGCATGGCAATTATGCTTTATGAATTATGAATTATAAATTAGACTCCCCCTGTTTTTTCGAGCCGGGATGGAATTGCAACCGAAGCATAGAGAATAAAAATGAGAGTTGAATCTTTGCGGATTTAAACTCTCATTTTGCATAAGCGCTGCATTTTATTCACAAATCCATGCATATTTACTCAACTTATTGCATATCAGGAAAAAATCTTCTATAAAATCATCATTTTTGTCGTTTTTGCCAACTAAAAAATCATATTTATTCGTAACTTTGCATGCTTTTAGGTTGCCTATACTCTATTGAGTATTCTATGAACATAATGTGTTATATTTCTATATTTTACTAATTTAATTCAAAGCTTATGCAAAAAATCTTTTCACGATTTTTGATGTTGCTCGTTATCGCAATGAGCAGCGTTGTGATTGCACAAGCTCAAAGCCTTGCGCCTAAAAAAGGCGTGGTGCGCGTGAAATTGCAAACCGAGGTTGCTAAATCGGTAGGCAATAAGACAATCACCGCCACCAATGGCGTACTCAGCACCGGTGTACAAGCACTCGATGCATCTGTTCGTCAAGTAAAGGCAATGAGTTTCAAAAGGGTATTCCCTTATAGTGCAAAGTATGAAGATCAAATGGCACAGTTCGGTCTCGACCGTTGGTATGAAGTGACATTTGATGAAACAATCAATCCCAAAGACGCGCAACGCATCTTCAGCCAAACAGCCGGTGTGCAAGTAGCTACATGCAAAGTGCCTATGGTATTGAAAGAAAACGGCACTTATAAAGTAGCTGAACCACTTTCTGATGAAGTGCGTCCTTCATCTATGCCATTCAACGACCCTCGTTTGAGCAGTCAATGGCACTACAACAACACAGGGGTGTTAGGAACCAGCAAAGTAGGCGCCGACATCAACCTCTTCAAAGCGTGGGAAATCACTACAGGTAATAGCAACACACTTGTTGCCGTAATCGACGGTGGTATCGACTACACTCACGAAGACCTTGCTGCCAACGTTTATCTCAACCAAGCCGAATTAAACGGTGTTGCAGGTCAAGATGATGATGGTAACGGATATATCGACGACATTTATGGTTGGAACTTCTGTACCAACTCAAAAGACATCTATCCTCACGCTCACGGTACTCACGTAGCCGGAACAATCGCCGCTGTCAATAACAACGGCATAGGTGTGTGTGGTGTAGCCGGCGGTAATGGCTTTGCCAATAGTGGTGTTAAGATGCTCTCTTGTCAAGTATTCGATTCACGTTCAGGTTCAGGCCAAGGCGACTTTGCCGCTGCTATCGTTTATGCAGCCAACAATGGCGCCAACATCGCCAACTGTTCTTGGGGTTGGGCCACACCCGACTACTACGAACAAGATGTGCTCGATGCTATCGACTACTTCATAGCAATGAACCGTGGTAACAACGTGAGCGGTGGTGTAATGTTCTTCGCAACAGGTAACGATGGTGCTACAGGCAATATGTATCCTGCATGCTACGAAAAAGTTGTTGCCGTAGGTTCTATGACCGACGATTTCACTATCGCCACTTATTCTAACTATGGCGAATGGGTTGACATCGTAGCTCCCGGTGGTCTCCTCGACTTTGGCGAAGCTCATGGTGTGTTAAGTACTCTTCCAGGCAACCAATATGGTTTCAATGAAGGTACATCAATGGCAACACCTCACGTTACAGGTATCGCTGCCCTTGTTGTTTCACAACATGGCAACTCTACCCTACCGGCTGAAACTATTCGTCAACAAATCGTCACTTCGGTAAATGACATCTATGCTCACAACGAAGGCAAAGAAGGTCTTCATGGTGCAGGTTATATCGATGCTGCAAAAGCCCTCAACATGAGCGGTAGCGGTGTCGCACCCGAACCAGTTGACACATTCACTGCACTTCCTGCTCAAGATAATATCACACTCGAATGGGTTATCCCTGCTTCAAACGACAATAACGTGAATTATCACGCTCTTTATTTCAGCGCTGAAGCATTCGATGCCACTACCGATTTGAGTACCCTCAACAAGGTAAACATCGACACTAAATTCCTTTCTTCGGGCGACACTACAACTTACGTGTTGGAAGGTCTTCAACCATTGACAACTTACTACCTTGCTATGAAGGCAGTAAACCGTTGGGGTGATGCATCGGCACTTTCTCCAGTAGTTGTAGCAACTACCAATGCCGGACCTAAAATGACTGTAAGCAAATCTTCATTGTCATTTACAGTTAAACCCGGCGCACAAGGCAATGCAACCTTCAATATCGGCAACGACGACGAAGGGCTATTGAAATGGAATGCATTTATCAATTCTACACAAGCAACTGCTGCTACTCGTTCGATTGAAAAAGCCACTCCGGGTGCTATCGTAAAATACAACAGCAAACTTGGTGCGGTTCCTTATGCTGCTAACCCTGTATTCAAAACATCTGATTACATTGCAAGTGACTATCCTAAAGAATTCAAATATTTTGATGAGCTTTATGCAGCAATTGGTGACGAAGACAAAACCTTGCCCAACTCTATGGCTCAATGGTTCTATGTTGATGCAGAAACCTATCCCGAAGGGTTCAACCTCACCAACATCAAAGTAACAAGCACATATGGAAAGAACCCAACATTCCAAGTTTACAAAGGTAGCAACATCTCAACTTCAACCCTCCTTCAAGAGTTTACACCTTACTTCTACTCTGACGGAGCAATGAAATTAGATGAACAAATCTATTTCGCTCCCGGTGAATCATTCTGGATTGTTGTTCACTTCCCAGCAAACCAAGAAGACTATCCTCTTGGCCTTGCCACTGTTACCGACAATAGCTATGCCGCTTACTCATATATGAGTAACGACATGGGTAAAACTTGGGTTACTCTCGCCGACGCACTCAAAGGTTCTAAATATGAATCAATCAGCAGCAAAGCCGGTTGGGCAATCACTGCAATGAGTCTTAACCCCGACTGGAGTAAGATTATCACAATCACTCCTAACGAAGGTCAAGTAAAACATGGCGAAACTCAAGCCGTTATCGTTACAAACGACGGTCAACCAGTTGTAAACGGCACATATAAATTTAACCTCCACTTCAACACCAACGAAAGCGAAAAGAACACCACTGTTGTTCCTGTTACAATGACTGTTAGCGGCAACACTCCAGTAATGTCGCCGGCTAAAGTGGTTAACTTCGGCAACCTCCTCGTGGGTGAAGAAAAAACTATCACTGTTGAAGTATTCAACGAAGGTTATGGCCCATTTGGGTACTATGGCTCATTGAGCGGCAACCGCATCAGTTCTACTTCTGAGCATTTCCAAGGCCCAACTTATATAAACGGTGGTTTCCCTGCTCGCACATACAAAACATTTGATGTGAAGTTCGCTCCTAAAGCAGCCGGTAGCCACACTGGCAACATCGTGTTCAAACACTCTGACAACTCTGAATTCAAAATCACTGTTACAGGTGTAGCAACCGATCCTGCTCGCATCGCTATTGACCCCGACACTATCGAAGTGGGCACACTCAATATCGACTCTGCCGAAATCACCAAAACATTCTCAATCAAGAACGAAGGTAACTATCCTTTGGAATATGTATTCCCTAAATTCTCTGACCGCAAGCTCGAAAACCAAGGCAAATCGGCTCACCGTTTTGGCTATGTAACCGCTACTAACCTCAATGAAGCTACCGACTTTGCTTACGATGGCAATCCTGCTCTTATCGGTGGTACAGACATCACATCTTCGTTTGATGATAACACTTATTTGTCAAAACAAGTTCCTCTTGGATTTGCATTCCCATTCTTTGGTGAAACATTTGACTATGCTTATATCACAAGCTATGGTGGTATCGCGTTCAAAGTAGGTGAATATGCTTACTTCTCACCATTGACCGAAACATCAGAACGACTTGTAGGCGTACCTTACATCTCGGCTTATGGTCGTCAATTAGCATTAGGTCCTAACTCAAAGATTGAGTATGGCATACAAAACGGCAAATTCGTGGTTAACTACTCTAACGTATTAGCGTTGGTTTATGACCAAGAATACACTCCTATTTCATTCCGCATCGCCCTTTCAACAAATGGCGACATCGAAATGTTCTATGATAGCTACGACCCAATGTCGATGAGCCTCTTCCAAGATGGTTCTACCCTCTATTGCGGTATCCACGATACTTACGGAGCCGACCCATTGACAGTAACCTCGGCCGAAATAGCTGACTATTGGGGCAACAACGAAGATCCGGCAGGTGATGTTTATACTCAATTCACCAACCAAACAGCAGTGAAATTCATCGCTCCTAAGCCAAACTTCATCACTGCACTAACAAATCCTTATGGTATTGTTAACCCCGGTGAATCAATCGACCTTATTGCAACTCTCAAGGCAAACTCATCAATGTATGCAGGTGCTACATTCAACAACCTCATTGTTTCAAGCAATGACCCATATAACAGCACTTCTTACATTCGCTTCAATGCCAACATTGAAGGTTCAAGCCTTGCTCCGGGTGTAGCTATAGCTCAAAACGAAATCAACTTCGGTAAAGTATTCCGCACTTCTGATGCACGTCTTCCTTTGACAATCAAGAACACCGGTAATGACACATTGACCGTAAATGCAGTTAATGCACTCAATGGCAAAGTTTACTTCGACTCTATTGGCAATAGCGCTGTAGCCGAATTCAAAGTTCCTGCCGGCTTGTCAAAAGATATCATCGTAGTTCTTCCTACTGAAAACGAAGGAGCTATCAGCGATAGCATCAACGTTTATACCGATGCCGACACTTTGGCTGTTGCTGTTAATGGTGAAGTAATCGGCTGTCCTGCAATCGACTTGAGCTACACTTCAATTGAATCTACTCTATTGAGTGGCACTAAATTGGAACAACCTCTTAACATTGCAAACTCAGGTAACGAAGCTCTTCGCTACTCAATCACTCCTAACCCCGAAAACTTCTCATTCAATGACATCGCTGATGGTGCTAACGTATCTTACTCATATAGCGCATCGGTTGATGACAATAATGTGACATTCAACTGGGTTGACATTGAAACAACTGGTCTTGGCGAACAAAACAACTTCACTTACTACAACAACAATGACTATGTAGAAGTGAAATTGCCATTTGAATTCCCATACTATGGTAAGAAATACAACACAATGTATATCTACAACACCGGTTTCGTATCATTCACTAAACGCAACGATGACAAGATTTGGCCCGAACCTCCTGCTGAATTCCCTGGCGGTACAGTTTACACCAACATCATCGCTCCATATTGGGGTATGCACACTTGCGACCAAAGCAAAACTGCAGGTACATACCACTATATGACCGAAAACGAAGTTATCGTTTCGTGGATGGAATATGGTAACTCAATGAACATGGGCGTTTGTTATCAGCTCATCATGAAGAAAGATGGCTCATTCAAGTTCCAATACAAAGGTTATGGCGACTATGCTATCATCTATGGTATCTTTGGTCTTGCAGGTCTATCTAATGAAGATGGCACAGTGGGCATTCGTCTTCCTGAACGATATGTAACATTCAACAACGCCGTTCAATTCTATCCTGTTGTTGAAAACACTATCGAACCAAGCGATAGCCGCGATGTTGATATTGACGTAAATACCACTCGCATGGCAGGTCAATATAGCAGCAACATCGACATCACTTC
This sequence comes from Muribaculaceae bacterium, assembly GCA_017399915.1. Classification (GTDB taxonomy): domain Bacteria; phylum Bacteroidota; class Bacteroidia; order Bacteroidales; family Muribaculaceae; genus RGIG4079. The sequence continues at coordinate 41,739 of JAFQAS010000016.1, read as the reverse complement.
TAATGTTCCAGGTAAGGAAAAAATTCAAATCCCTATCAACCTCACTATTACAGGTGAAGCTAAACCGGTATTCCCAACCGACTCTATCATCGTTGAACGCGTAATAGGTCACTTCGATGATCCATCAGCAGGTCCTGTTACCCAAATGGGTGCTAACTATGAAGCATACTTCAACGTTGTTAACGAAGGTACTGCTCCATTCGTAATCACCAATATCAAAAATGGTGGTCCCGGCTACGAACAAGAAGATTGGTTTACCGGCGAAATGGTATGGTATCCATTATTCATGACTTATTATGAAGCCGAAGAAACCGACTGGATGACCGGCGAACCTACAGGCAACCGTATCTGGACACAATACTACGACAATACTCCTATCACAGTAGGTTCTACTCCTCAAGGTGTATCTGTTCCTATGATGTATGACATGGCTTCACAACCCGGCACATACGATGTACCTTTGACATTCTACTACAACGATAACGACTCAGCTGTAGTAAATATTCGCTTCATTGTCACACCTGCTCCTAAGTTGGCTCTTGACAAAGAAGAAATTCGCGCTGTGAACGTTACCGACGACTATGTTGGCGAAGACTCAGTTGTGATTAACAACGCCGGCGAATATCGTCTCACTTACGAGCTTCGTCTCGACCCAACAGGCGAAGGTGAAGTTGTTGAAGAAGAAGACCTCGGTGGAGGCATTGCTCCTGCTGTTATGGCTCGCACACTCTCAGCTCAAGCCGATTCTACTCTTCGTCAAAACATCAAAGTTCCTGTTAAAGCATTTGAAAATGCCGAAGTATCGGTTCTTGATGCTCCTAGTTCCGAAACATTCTCTTACAATAGAGCTCTTTACTACCCAACTGCGACCGGCAACAACACATCTTACCAATATGGCACCGGTAACACATTTGGCGAATACAAAGCTGCTACTTACTATGTAGCTCCTGAAACCGGTTTCAACATTTCTCACATCTACACCGCTACTTATCTACCCGGTCTCAAAGATGTTGACCTCAAAGTTGAAATCATCAAGGGCAACAATGTTGAAGGCACTACAGTGCTTGGCAAAGGCACATTCCATATCGACGAAATGGAAACTGCCAACTTCATCGTTATTCCACTCGACCGCGCCGTTTACATGGCTCCCGGTCAAGAATTCTACGTTGTAATCTCTTATCCTGTAGGTGTTGAATATCCTGCTTACCTTTCTTATAAAGAAGAAGGTGTGGAATCTAACCGCTTCATGGGATTTGTAGAAGGTTACGGATGGTTTGACGTTGCTACAATGTTTGAAGACCAATATGGATCTCTCGGTTACATCATGACTTGTCTTGAAACCAAAGAAGGTGCCGCTTGGGTGAAAATGCTTAACCCCGAAAGCGACAAAGTTGGCGTGATCGCTCCAGGTGAATCTCTCAACATGAAGTTCCGCCTCAGCGCAGCCGATGCTCCTATGGATAAAGAAAATAAAGCTGTGCTTGTGATTAAGAGCAACGATCCGGAATCTCCTATCGTTAACTTCCCAATCGTCCTCGACAAGAACGCAGCTCCTGCAATCACTGCTCCATCAAGCATCACTTATGCTAAAGAAGGCGCATTGACTCAAATCGAGTTTACAGTTAACGAACCAGAAAGCGATGACTTCACATTGCGTCTCGACGACAATGGTAATATCGCTAAACTCTCGGCCGTCACTTCACTCGACGAAAACGGTGTTATCGAAATCAGCGAAAACACTGCAACCGTTAAGGGAGCTGTTGCCGGTGTGAAAGTTGTAGCCGACATCACTTCTGAATTTGGTTCAGCTGGCGACTACGCATTGACACTCACTGCTACCGACTCTTGCAACAACGAATCACAAGCTTCGGCTCGTTACCTCGTTGAACATGTTAACCGTGCACCTCGCGTGGTTGCTACTACTGACTATATGGTAATGATGGCAACAACTACATCTGACATCATGTCGTTTGCCGACATGTTTGAAGATCCCGATGGCGATGCGTTGACATTCGAAATGACAGTATCACCCGACGATATCGTTACAGCATTCAAATCAGACGAAAGCGCAATCTTCGTTGCCAACGAAGTAGGTGTGGTAATCGTTCGCATCACAGCTACCGACCCATCAGGCGCTCAAGCTGTTTACGCATTCGAACTTGAAGTAACTGAATTTGATGGTGTTGAAAACATCTCAATCAACTCACAAGTGAGCGTATTCCCTAACCCAGTGGTTACTGCTCTCAACGTGATTTGCGACTTCAATTGCGATGCTGCAAACTACTGCATCTATGGTGCAAATGGTGCTGAAGTTTATAACGAAACAACATCATGCATCAGCGGTCAAGCTAAAGTAATCAATGTAGAAAAACTCCCTGCAGGTCTTTACCTCCTCAAGGTGACTACCGACCAAGGTGTTGCTACTTACCCATTGATCAAAAAATAATCTCTAACATGGGATTAAATCCCTAAGAGATTATCTCAAATACCAACAATGGCGACCGATGAGGCCGCCATTGTTTTTTCATATAAAACAAGCTCAACAAGCATATTTTAGCATAATATTGTATTTATCTTTAATCTAATTGATTAGATACACCTAAAAAATCTTCGCAAAAAACATTGTAAAATAGAAAATTATGCTTAACTTTGCACGCTAATTGGGTCGTTGTGTGGCCTAATGTTTGATTTATTAACCTATTTATTAACCTATTTAAATGACTGAATTGAAAAATTCACCCATCGAAGATTTCGATTGGGATGCCTACGAAAAAGGCGAAACCGTAGGAGAGAAATCTCGCGAAGAATTAACTAAAACTTACGACGAATCTCTCAACACCGTTAAAGACAAAGATGTAATCGAAGGTACCATCATCGCGCTTAACAAACGTGAAGCAGTGGTTAACATCGGCTACAAAAGCGACGGTATTATTCCAGTGAACGAATTCCGCTACAACCCTGAAATCAAAGTTGGCGATGTAGTTGAAGTGTTTATTGAAAATCAAGAAGACAAGAAAGGTCAACTTATCCTTTCACACAAGAAAGCTCGCGCATCACGCTCATGGGATCGTGTTAACGAAGCTCTCGAAAACGATGAAATCATTAAGGGTTACATCAAATGTCGCACTAAGGGCGGTATGATCGTAGATGTATTTGGCATCGAAGCATTCCTTCCCGGTTCACAAATCGATGTTAAACCTATCCGCGATTATGATATCTTCGTTGGTAAGACTATGGAATTCAAGGTTGTTAAAATCAACCAAGAATACAAAAACGTTGTTGTTTCACACAAAGCTCTTATCGAAGCTGAACTTGAACAACAAAAACGTGAAATCATCGCGAAACTCGAAAAAGGTCAAGTACTTGAAGGTACAGTTAAAAACATCACTTCTTATGGTGTATTCATCGACCTTGGTGGCGTAGATGGTCTTATCCACATCACCGACCTCTCTTGGGGCCGCGTAAACCACCCAGAAGAAGTAGTTACTCTCGACCAAAAACTCAACGTTGTTATCCTTGACTTCGATAACGAAAAGAAACGTATCGCTCTTGGTCTTAAACAACTTCTTCCTCATCCATGGGATGCTCTTAACGCAGAGCTTAAAGTGGGTGACAAAGTTCAAGGTAAAGTTGTTGTTATGGCCGACTATGGTGCATTCATCGAAATCGCTCCCGGCGTAGAAGGTCTTATCCACGTATCTGAAATGTCTTGGTCACAACACCTCCGTTCAGCTCAAGACTTCATGAAAGTTGGTGACGAAATCGAAGCAGTTGTTCTTACTCTCGATCGCGACGAACGCAAAATGTCACTCGGCATCAAACAACTCAAAAACGATCCTTGGGAAAAAATCGAAGAAAAATATCCTCTTGGAAGCCAACACACTGCAAAAGTGCGTAACTTCACTAACTTCGGTGTATTCGTTGAAATCGAAGAAGGCGTTGACGGTCTTATCCACATCAGCGACCTCTCTTGGACTAAGAAAATCAAACACCCATCTGAATTCACTCAAATCGGTGCTGATATCCAAGTTCAAGTTCTCGAAATCGACAAAGAAAACCGTCGCTTGAGCCTCGGTCACAAACAACTCGAAGAAAATCCTTGGGACGTATTTGAAACAGTATTTACTCTTGGTAGCATTCACGAAGGTACTATCGTAGAACTTCTTGACAAGGGTGCAGTTATCGCTCTTCCTTATGGTGTTGAAGGTTTCGCTACTCCTAAACACCTCGTAAAAGAAGACGGTTCAAACGCTGTTGTTGAAGAAAAACTCAACTTCAAAGTTATCGAATTCAACAAGGATTCAAAACGCATCATTCTTTCTCACAGCCGCATCTTCGAAGATGAAGCTAAAGCAGAAAAAGCTGAAGCTAAAAAAGCAGCAAAACGTGCTCCTAAAAAAGTTGAAGAAACAGCTGCTGCTCCTGCTATCGAAAAAACCACTCTTGGTGACCTCGAAGAACTTGCTGCTCTTAAAGAAAAACTCTCTGGAAAATAATCAACTCGATTATAACCATTCAAAAAGCGATGTTCCATTGTGGAACATCGCTTTTTTTGCTTTATATAAAGATATCGGCAGCCTAAATTTTATCTACATGAAATATTTATGGATTATTTAACACCTTTACATTTGCTTTATCTCTAAGAATAGATTAATTTTACAAATTAATTAATTTTATTAGAGATGAAGCGTTTTTTCATATCATTATCACTAACTATTATATCTTTATCACAATGCTTGGCTTCTGATATAGCCTTACCAAAACCTCAAACTAATGGGGGTATGCCTTTAATGGAAGCATTGTCAAAGCGTCAATCTACACGCGAGTTTTTAAATAACCGAAAATTAAGCGACCAACAACTCTCCGACTTACTTTGGGCTGCATGTGGATATAACCGAGAAGATAAACTAACTATTCCCACTGCAATGAATCGTCAAGAAGTTTCGGTATATGTGATTACTCCAGAAGGAGCTTGGCGATATGCTGCAAAAGAAAACAAACTTATTCAAGTTACTGATAAAGATATCCGCGAATACTCCGCCGCTCAAGAGTTTGCCAAAGAAGCGCTTCTCAACATCGCTATAGTTAGCGACAAAGAGTTGATGAGCGACGACATCTATGCCGGGACCGATGCTGGCGCTGTGATGCAAAACATCTACTTATGGTGCGCCGCAAACGAAGTCGGCACTGTGACTCGAGGCAGCTTCGACAAAAAAGGCCTTGCTAAAGCTCTTAACCTCAAATCATCTCAACGTGTAATCCTCGTTCAAACTGTCGGCTACTAATGAAACATTTAAGTATTTTCATCGCTTCATTAGCATTATTTGCTTTCTATAGTTGTAGCAGTAGCGAATCCGGCACCTCTGACGAAGATATTCTTGTGCAATATGACACAATTATTGACAACAGCGATGCTGCCGCAAAAAGACTTCGCCAACAGCCCGATAGGAAATGGAATCAGCCTCTATTGGTCGATGCTCCCGGAGCGAAAAGTTCACTGAAAAACAATTTTGAAGGTCGATATGCCGATGTTTTTAATGATAGCAACTACCTTCAAGTTGCCGCAGCCGAGTCAATAGGCATCACCCCAGTCTCTGATATGGCTTCGGCGTGGAACATCAATCGTCCTCTCGAGCTTATCGCCTCGTGCGAAGAGTATTACCTCGAAGAGCTCACTCACTCTTTCCCGTTCCTTGTGCCAGAAGGGGCCAAACTACTCAAAGAGATTGGGACTCGATTTAACCAACTGTTAATGGAACGTGGCAAAAATAGATATCGCATAAAAGTGACAAGCGTGTTGCGCACTCCCGAAACAATCAAAGACCTCATGAAGGTCAATAAAAACTCAGTAGCGAATTCGGCACATAGCTATGGCACAACAATCGACATCAGTTATGCCAATTTCATCGTTGACCAAAAAACGCATACACAATCAAACGATGATCTGGTAAAATTACTCGCCGAAGTGTTACACGAATTTCAATCACAGGGTCGATGCTACGTGAAATTTGAATCAAAACAAAGTTGTTTTCACCTCACAGTGCGACCATCTAACTAAACTTTTCACAAATGGCTGAAGAAAAAAAAATAAATAACATTACCCCACAGAAAGATCGGTTCAAATTCTTTCGTCGATTCTCCAAAACTATAATTTGGTCTATAATTGGTATTGTATTGCTTTGCTTGGGCATTCTTCAAGCCACAATAAGCATTTTAACCCCCGAACGCCTCACCCCCTTAGTTGAAAAACTACTCACTAAAAGCCTTAATGCCGATGTAACGGTTGATCGCGTTGAACTTACCGTGTGGGAAACATTTCCTGATGTGACTCTTGAAATAGACTCTTTGGCAATGAGGAGTCGCACTCTTGATAACATTTCAGACTCACTTCGCAAAAAACTGCCCGCTAATCCCGATAGCCTATTATCATTCAAATATTTCCATGGTGGAATCAAATTATACGCTCTTTTAGTTGGCGACATCAGCCTATACGACATTCAACTCCATGAGCCCATGGTAAACCTTGTAAAGATAGATAGCACATTGGCTAATTATGACATTGTACCCCCATCGGCACCCGACACTGTGCCCGACACTACAACTACAGAATTACCTACGATTATTATTGACAAGTTTGCTCTTCTTGCAGCTAAACCGGTTAAATATTTCTCGCTTTCTGACAGTATTGATGTTACAGTCAACATAAAAAGCACCACCCTTAAAGGCGTCGACGCTCCACAATATCACTTTGATTTCCAAGGCAATGTAGCGTCTCCGCTGTTAGCGATGATTAATCAAAGTAAATCACCATTCATTATTAACGGAGGCATCGAATGGGATCAAGCCACTCCCACTAAATTAGCCATTGATGATTTCACATTAGGATTTGACATCATAAAGTCAAACATAAATGGCGATTTTGATTTTGGCGACAAATTAGCCATCAACAAACTTTCGGTAGTATTAGATCCCCTCAAATATACCGATGTAGCAGCGCGAGTCCCGAAAGAATATTCGTCAATGCTAAAAGGCATCGCAACCGACGCGGCCATTCATGCCGATTTGGAGCTCACCAAACCATTCTATCCCGAAATTGACTCCATTCCATCGGGAGAAATCAAACTAAGAATACCTCATTGCAAATTTAGCTATGGGAATCTTAACCTCGATAAATTTGGAGCCGACCTTGGTGCCACATTTAACGGCAATGACCTCAACAAGGCTGTTTTTGACATCAAAAAAGTTGCTCTTGAAGGGATGGGTGTAAAATGTTCATTCTCATCTAAAATAACCTCTATCATTGACGACCCTTCAATCGATGGCGTATTTAATGGCAAGGTTGATTTAACCCGCCTACCTCCGTTTATCGCACAAGCTATTGCCGGGACAATTTCGGGTGAGGTTAATGCCGACACCGAATTCACATTGCGCCAAAGCTATCTCGATAGTAACAAATTCCATCAAATATTATTACGAGGTGGAGCAGACTTGACAAATATACGATTCAACTCTTATGACAGAGCCACAAATTTATATATGCGTAAAGCTGAGTTCAACCTCGGCACCAGCGAAAGCTTTGTTAAAGACACACATCGTGCCGATAGCCTTTTGACCGCTTCAGTAAGAATCGACACATGCTCATTTATTCAAGATGGCTACAATATGCGCATTGCCGGATTATTAGCAGGTATCGGCTGTTCGAATAAAGCACAAAATCGCGACACCACTCACGTCAACCCAATTGGTGGCACAATTAGCCTTGAACGTTTCAACTTCGTTTCGGCCGAAGACTCAATGAAAGTAAGACTTCGTGAAGTTAAATGCTTGGCTGCTCTAAATCGTTTTAAACGACAAGAGAAGGTGCCTGAATTAGTACTTAAAATCGATGCAGGAAGAGCTAGCGCAGCTACTAAAGATATTAAAGTAAATTTGCGTGAAAGCTCCATTGATTTTACCGCACACCTCAATCCTCGTCGCAAAATGTCGCCACAAGTCAAGAGTGCATACAACAAAATCATAAAAGAAAATCCCTCCCTATCAAATGATTCGGCCTATGCCATGGCTCGACGCATGGTAAGAGCGAGTCGAAAGCAAAATGCGTCTTCCGATAGCTTGGCAAATGAAATTTCAACTGTGGATTTCGGGGTAGACCGAAGCACTCGTGCTTTGTTATACCGATGGGACGTAAAAGGCTCGATTAAATCAAAGAGAGCCCGCTTATTCACTCCTTATTTCCCTTTGCGCAATAGACTATCTGACGTAGACATTCAATTCACCACCGACAGTGTGGCATTTAATAATATAAATTATAAAGTAGGACGTAGTGATTTCAGGGTCAAAGGGTCAATCAGCAACATAAAGAAAGCTATTAGCGGGCGTAAAAAACAAGCTCTTAAGATGGCTCTAATATTGCGTAGCGACACAATAGATGTGAATCAATTATCTGAAGCTATATTTACCGGAGCTGCTTATTCTGAATCATCAACACAAAAAGGCATAGATATCAGCGAGATTGAAGATGAAACTATGCTCGAAAATGCGATTGAAGATGGAGTTGACACAACTCAGGCTGGAGCATTATTAGTGCCAATGAATATTGATGCGATAATGAGGGTTACGGCTAAAAACATCATTTATGGCGACTTCCTTTTACACAAAATGTCGGGGAATTTGCAAATATATCGTGGTTCTCTTCGATTTGACCAATTGCAAGCGTCAACCGATATGGGCTCAGTAAACTTATCGGCACTATACTCAGCACCCACAAAAAAGGATATGAATTTCGGATTTGGGTTAAAGATTAAAGATTGTTATATCGACAAATTCCTCACTCTTTTCCCCACGATGGACACCATAATGCCTATGATGCGTGATTTACGAGGCATTATTAATGCCGATTTAGCAGCCACCGTAGATGTCGACACCGCAATGAACCTTGTTATCCCTTCGCTCAATGCGGCAATTAACATATCGGGCGATAGCCTTGTATTTATGGACGAGAAAACATTCCGCACAGTTTCGAAATGGCTTCTTTTCCGTAATAAGAAAAAGAATATGATCGACCACATGTCGGTTGAACTTGTTGTAAAAGATTCTCAATTAGAAATATTCCCATTTGAATTCAATATCGACCGATATAAACTTGGTATATTTGGCTACCACGACTTGGCTATGAATTTCAAATACCATGTATCGATATTGAAATCTATTATTCCTTTTAAATTCGGAATAAACATAAGTGGAAATCCCGACAAGCTGAAGGTGAGATTAGGTGGCGCCAAATATAAAAACAAAATGGCAGCCGAACGCATTGCTATTGCCAGCAATACACGAATAAACCTTCTCGAACAAATTGAAGGAGTGTTCCGTCGTGGTATCGACCGCTCTTCTCGACTTAAACTACTTGAGACTTCAGAAACCGTCGAACGAATCAATGATAACGAAACATTGTCACATGCCGACTCTTTACGTTACATTGAAGAAGGGCTATTACCGGCACCTCCTACTCCACCTACCCCCAAAATTGATTCAATTAAGATTAGTATCCCATCAAAATACAAAAATACTAAACAAAAAAAATAATGATGGAGATACACGATGATATTATTCTGTCATTTCTTAAGCGCAAGCATTACACTCAAGTGCAACCATTAGCTGCGCTTATTGATATGGACGGCACGCTTTATGATTCGATGGGCAACCATGCCAATGCGTGGCATCGATTAGCTACTGAATTGGGCATAGAAGCCACTCGTGAAGAGTTTTTTATGTATGAAGGACGAACCGGAGCGTCTACCCTCAACATACTTTTCAATCGTGCATATGGCCGCGATGCTTCGGCTCAAGAAATTGAAGAATTATATGCACGCAAGGCTCTTTATTTCACTCAAATGCCTGCAGTGAAACCTATGCCTGGAGCCATGCAAATGCTTGATTTTTTCAAAGAAACAGGCATGAAACGAGTGCTTGTAACCGGTTCAGGACAGCGTTCGTTGATTGATCGCCTTGAACGGGATTTCCCCGGAGCATTCACCCCCGACATGATGGTCACCTCGCGCGATGTTAAATGTGGCAAGCCTCACCCCGAGCCTTTCATCAAAGCAATGGAAATGGCTCGTGTGCGACCATCACAAGCCATTGCTATCGAGAATGCCCCATTGGGAGTAAAGTCGGCAAACTCAGCCGGGGCTTTTACTGCTGCCGTGACTACCGGCCCCATTCCTCGCGAAGAGTTGATTAAAGCCGGAGCTGCCATAGTGTTTGATTCAATGCCACAATGCGCAGAGATGCTGCCTCAGCTTGTGCTTAAAATGTTTAATCTCGCAATATCATAATATAAATGAAACATCAAGATTTGATATTTACCAACAATGTGGCATCGCATATTGATGCTTTAGTTGCAAAGTATAGCCCATCAAAGGTGTTTGTGCTTGTTGATGAGAATACACAAAAATTGGTATTACCTCAACTCTCAAAAGCCTCTTCGGCCATCGACAATGCATCGGTGATAACAATTAATGCCGGTGATACAAACAAAAATATCGAATCGCTTTCACATATATGGGCTCAACTTGTAGAAGGTGGAGCCACTCGCAAATCAATGCTGATTAATCTTGGCGGTGGTGTAATTACCGACATAGGTGGATTTGCCGGAGCTACATTTAAACGTGGCATTCGCTTTATCAATGTCCCTACAACCCTACTCAGTGCCGTTGATGCTGCCGTAGGAGGAAAAACCGGTATAAATTTCAATGGTTTTAAGAATGAGATTGGTGCATTTTGCGAAGCCGAAGCTGTTATTATTTCCACTTGTTTCTTTGCCTCATTAAGCAATGAAGAATTGCTTTCGGGATATGCCGAGATGCTCAAACATGGACTTATCTCTAATGCCGATACCTATAATCGACTACTTGCCAATGATGTGGTCAATATTAATGTAGAAGAGTTGCTACAATTACTCGAAGAGAGTGTGATGGTGAAAAAACGCGTTGTGGAGGAAGACCCCACCGAAAAGGGTATTCGTAGGGCGTTAAACCTTGGTCACACTGCCGGCCATGCATTTGAATCGCTTGCACTGCGTCGCAACAAACCTATCCCTCACGGCTATGCGGTTGCATGGGGATTGGTTGTCGAGTTGGTATTATCTCATATGCATCTACAATTTCCTTCAAACGAGCTGAATCGATTGGCTTCATATATCTACAATAACTACGGAGCATTTGCTATTAGTTGCGATGACTATCCCGCCCTGATAGAGTTTATGCGTCATGACAAAAAGAACGATTCGGCCAATGAAATCAACTTCACCATGCTAAAAAATGTTGGTGATATACACATCGACTGCATCGCATCGGAAGAGGAGATAAAGACTGCACTCGACATATATCGTGATTTCATGCATATCTAAAGTCTTGCCATGCAACGCCAATCCAACATCGAACTACTTCGAATTGTGAGTATGCTCCTCATACTCATCGTTCATATCGATGGCGCATCGCTTGGCCTACCCCAACCCATGGGCGATATCACATCTATTACCACTCGCGACTGGTGGCGATTAATCGTAGAGAGCATATCAATCATAGGTGTAAATTGTTTTGTTCTTATTTCGGGATACTTTGGCATCAGAGCTTCTTGGAAAGGATTCTTACGCTTTTCATCATATTGCTTATTCTATTCAGTGGCAATATATTGTATTGTTGCAATAGGCATAAACAATAACTGGAGTTGGAAAGGCCTCAGTGAAAGCTTCATGTTTTTCACACACACCGATTTGTGGTTTATTCCGGCTTATTTAGGATTATACCTCATTGCACCATTTTTAAACAAATCAACCGAGGCCTTGCCTTTTAAGCAATATAGCATATTGTTATGTGCATTTATCGTTTTTAATATATATGCCGGGTGGTGGTGGCAAGGGAAGTTTAACCCTAATGGATATACGATTATTCACCTTATAATGATATATCTCATTGGCCGATATATTTATCGTTTTTTACCTCGAATAAAACTGATGGGGCTCTATGCTGCCTTTGCATGGGTTATGTCGACTTGTTTGATCTTACTCAATTCCCTTTGTGACACATCGCTTATGGCATTTGCCTACAACTCCCCTTTTGTGATAATGGCATCGATTAGCTTTTTTATAATGTTTAAATCAATGCATTTTTCAAATGCCATAATAAATTATTGCGCCGCATCGGCGTTTGCCGTATATCTCATACATAAAAACCCGTTGATATGGCTTCCATTTACCAACTGGATTAAAGATATGTGGGAAACTACCACTCTGCCTATTTTTACGCTTCTTATTATAGCAGTAACCTTAGGTATTTTTTGGGCAAGTATTCTTATCGATCAGTCTCGTCGATATCTTATGACCCGCTTAAAATTATAGACTCACAATGATTTCTATTAGTATTGGGAGAGAGCTACACTAAGTTTCCGTCGCATTTCATCAACAACACCTTGAGGTGATAAGATTTTCACTTTATCACTAAAGCTCATCATCAATTGATAAAACTCATTATTGGGTTCTATCTCCATTTCAAATATTACTGAGCCGTCGTCAAGTTTCTCTTTTATATTCTGAGAAACATGAATAGGATTCGTCACAACATCACCAACGATATCTCTGCTCACCTTAAACTCTACCATTTCAACACAACCGACTTTTGATATTCCTATTATATTTTCGAAATACTCCTCAGTATTAAATTCACGATTATCGCGATAAGGAATATGCGCCTCCTCATCTATCTTTTCCATTCGGTCTAATTCCAAACTGATTACTCGACGATTCCAGTTGGTTGTAGCAAAAAGATACCATTTATTACGATATTCCTTAAGCATATGAGGATGCACAGTGTAGTTTTGCACAGCCCTACTCATATAAGGTTTATATTTTACAGTGACAACCATCCTGTTTCTGATGCAGTTATACAATCCACTTAGGAAGCGAAGGCCTCGAGTGTCGCAATTCTTATCAAAATCCACTATCGCTTTGCGTCCTTGTGCTGCCGATAAGTTTTCTTGTAATCGACACACCACATCGCTCAATTGTGTAAAATGGTCAAATCGATCAAATTGCCGCAACACATTCACGGCCTCTTTCATCGTATCGAGGTCATTTTGCGATATTGGCAATTTTGTTATAGTGTAATCAGAATTGGAGTATCTATAATATTTATGATTATACACCTCTATGGGAGCGTTATATCCCATCTCACTTCGCATCATCTGAATATCGCCTTGCACAGAGCGCACCGACACTCCTCGACGCACACCTTCATATTCATATAATGCTTCGGAACACTCTTCAACCAAGTCTTCAAGTGTCCATTTGCGATTTGTATTTCTCAAACATTGGTCAATGCGTTTGTATCTTATTAATGCGTTCTTATTTACCGGCATAATTCATATGATTTAGTTTCACTATGCAAAAATAGCAATTTCTACGCAATATATTTGCGTAATTGTGTTTTTTCTTAAAAGAATTCAGCTACCTACCTATCAGAAACTCCACAAATGGCACTTACATTGTTTCAAATCAAAACAAAAACCGCAACCGATAGCTATATCGATTGCGGTTAGTTTTTATATCTTCCCAACTAATTAAGGAGTAACTGTTGTATCTTCACCTTTCACCGGGGTTCCTAAACCCTGATCGGGTGCAGGGACAGAGATTTCTTGTGGTTGAACATATTTCTTATTTAGTCCAGCAATGATTTCATCGGTGATATCAAGAGCCGGATTAAACACCAAACCAGCCGATTTATATAATATAGCATCATACTTGCGAGTAATATTATACTCATTAATATATGCTATAATTTCATCTTGAAGCGCTTGCGAACGTTCTGCATTTTCTGTTTGATACTCTTTTGTGAGTTTCTCCTCAAGCTTCTGTGCCGATTCTACCATTGATTGATATTTTTTCGCGTCAGCTTCATAAGCTTGTTTTGTTTTATATTGGTTGCTATTAAGTTTCTTTTGGCATTTAGCCTCAAAATCTTGCGCAGCCTTATATTTTTTAGTCAACACAGTTTTAATGCTATCTGACTTTACTGTAGCCCATTCTCTATATTCTACAGCCTTTACAAACTTCATCAATATCAATTCCGAATCAACAACTCTTATATTTAATGAAGGAGCAGCTTGTGCTACCGGTTCTGAGATAGGCATTACCGCATATTCGTCTTGAGCAGAAGCAACATATGCTCCACTCATAATTGCTAAAGCCAGCATAATGGCTTTTGTTGAAAATAGTTTCATGTTTGTATGATTTTTAATTATTTTTATCGATTGTATAGATTTAAACAAGCTGTATCTACAAAATGTTTTATATGGTGATACGCTTGGTAATCGCACCGGCTTTCAAAATATAAATGCCTCTTGAAGGCAAACGGAATCGAGAAATACCCGGTTGAATAGTTTCTTGCGATATGAGTTGTCCTAAAATTGAAAAAACTTTTACTGTGATAGTGCGAGAAGTTGTGACATATACATAACCCTCATTCACTCTTATTTCGGGGCTATCACCTTCAATGCGCTCGGTGTTTATTTTCCCACCTGTGCGTTCCCATGCCGAAGCGGCATTCGCACCTATGCAAATGCAACACATCACAGCAATTATGAGGATTAGACGACGCATCAACGTTTTTTCATTTTATTTATGGGGTCAAAATTAATCATTTTTTCATTTATATCAAAATCCTACAAACCCTTTAATGGATTTATACATATGTTCCCCAATGCACATGCAAGTTTCGAGACTGAATTCTTTCCCTAACACAAAGGTCTTCACCTCTGCGTTTATTTAGCCATCTCACCTATTTTTTTAGCAGCCCACGACAACTTTATCGTTTCGCCTTTTTCTTCGCAAAGGAATTTTTTTGCCTTTTCACGTCCATCTGACGATAGTTTCGGTATTGCAGAGATTACTTTCGTTGCATATCCGTTGACATAATCTTTCTCTAAGCCTGAAAAAGCTGTTATTATAGCATCAATGTTGCCGCTATTTAATTGTGTAAACATATTTTTAAAGCGAGGAGAGCGAACTTTCGACGATGCCCATGCATCATTTTCTTTCAAATATTTAATGTCGGCCTTCTCTGCTTCACTCAACGATTCATATTTACCAATCGGTTGCACATTTGTAGCCGGAGCAGGTTTTGGCTCCTCTACTTTGGGGGCTTGAGGCTGAGATTCCGACTCTTTTTGTGGTTGAGCATCCGACTCGTTCAATTCAGCGAGTATTGCATCTTCAGCAGCTGTTTCGCCATCAGCCTCAGCTGTAGCTTCGGTATCGGCCGGAACTACATCGGGTGATCCTATAGCGCGCTCAAGAAGTACTCCTGACGCTGCACCTACTGCAAAAATCACAGCACCTATACAAATGCTATTTAGGTTTATTTTTGGCAAACGTATCATGTTTATCTTTTTTCTATATTAGATAAATGTAAATTCTTTTTAATTCATTGCAAAAGTAATCTTTTTTCTGTTTTTAATCAACTACTATAACGTTTTATATTACAAAACTTTCATTTTCAGCTATAACTTAAGTTTTTTTATACAAAAACCAAGCGAAGCTATGCCGAAAAAATTCAGGCATAGCTCCATGAGAGATTTTAAATAAATTATCCTATGTTATTCTATTTTACGACCTATGATGTCGTCGTTAGAAATTGATTTGCTTGTTTTCTTCACCTGAGCGTTGACCGATCCGAAACGATAGGCTACACGAAGCATTGCCATTTTACCAACGTTTAGCATTCGCGTGTCGGAATATCCGGTATAATCGCCATTGACATAATATTGGTAAGTGCTATTAACTTTCGAACCAAATGGATTTAATACATACACGCTCACCGACAAGCGGTCTTCTTTCAAGAACGAGCGTTGAAGTGAAAGGTAATAGTTCCAGCCCGAATTTGTTTTTGGTTCGGTGTAGCTATACACATCATTTACATACACTTGATTTTTGCCTCCGGCGAGCTCGGCACGTAATTTCCATGGCAATTGATGACTTAATCGGGCAAATCCTCCCCAACCCCAACGAGCGAGGCTCAAGCCTTGACGGTCGACTTTATATTGAGACCATGAGGCCATACCATTAAGCACGAATTGAGTTTTGGGAGTGAGTGACCATTGCATATTGGCATTGACAAAAAAGTGACGACGGTCGCCCACATTACCATAGGTTGAGAATATGTGGTCAACTCCATCGATTGACTCAACTGTTTTATATGCGGCAATCATGTCGTTAGAGAACTCATAATTGGCCGAGAGGTTGAGGTTGAACAATGGTTTGATATACATATATGTCAACTTTAACGAGTTGTGGCGTGCGCTTGCCAAGTCGGGATTACCTTGGCTTGTAGAGCTTACACCTTCTTCAACGGCAGGGTTAAGATAACTGATACCGGGACGATTGATGCGAGTGGCATAATTGAATGTAAAGCTATTGGCATCGTTGGCTTGCCATGATATCGCAGCCGATGGCACCCAGTCATTGAGATTTTGGCTAAATCCCGGTTGTGAGCCATCTTTAAAATCGGCTTTGAGATAAGAATACTCATATCTGATGCCGGCCTTTGCGCTCCAACGGCCTAATCTCAATCTATATTCGCCATATCCTGCTAATACTTGGGTGATGTGAGAGAAGTCACTTAATGTTTCACCCACCCCGATATATTCATTTGTTGTGGTGCTGTGATTATCGCGATAGATATATTTTGCGCCCACATCGAGAGTGTGGATTTTGCCAAATGGACGAGTCCAGTCGGCTTGGAATGTATGTTCTATAAATTTGAGGTCAAACACCGAGTGTGTGCCGGTATAATTCACAGGCATATTCACCATGTCGAAGTATTCTTGCGATTGGTCACGGTCTTGGTCGGTTGTTGACACAAGATAAGAGAGGTTGAATGTTTCACCCTTTCGATGTGTTGAACGTTGATAGCTGATATTTCCGGTAAAGTCGAGATAACTTTGAGGATAAAAATATTTTGAGTTATATGAATACATTGTCGAGCCATCGGCTGCTGTCATAATTGTTGATGTTGAGCCGGGCACATCAAGGTCGTGCCAATAGCCGTTGAATGAAAGGTTGAATAGATTGAGAGTGTCGGGCTCATAGCTCGCATCTACTCCAAACCATGTGAACCCACCTTTATTTGTCCCTTTCGAGATGTAGTCCATTGTCGAGCCACTTTCTTTATAATCATAATGGGTGAATGTTTCGCTATCGGTCAATTTAGAGTTGAGATATTGTCCACCTGCATAAGCCGACATTGTCACCTTATCAATCTGAGATGATAGCCACAATGATCCTTGAGGACAACCCAAACTATTAATCTGAGCCGACACATTGCCCATCACGCCTTTAATGGCGGTGTCGTCGTTGGTCACAATATTAAGGATAGCCCCTACACCTTCGGCATCATATTTCGCACCGGGTTCGGTAATTACCTCGATGCGCTTTATCATTGAAGCAGGGATAGCCGACAACACCTCTTTGGGATTGTTTGTGAATGAATTGTTGGGACGTCCGTTCTTATACACCTTGAAACTTGTAGAACCTTTAACCGTGATGTTGTTTTGCGCATCAACATTCACCATAGGCACCTTGCGAAGCATCTCAATGATAGATGAGGTCTTTGAACTTTCATCGGCTTGCACATCATATCCTATGCGGTCGATATCTTTGGTCACGAGGGGGCGCTGCGCTCTCACTGTTACCTCTCCAAGCGTTTCAGAGTCGTCGCGCATCACCATTGTGCCTAAATCGGCAATCGGATTGCTTGCTTCAACCGAAAAGTTTCGCACCAATTCATGGCGACCAACCGAATTAATTGTCAATCGATACTTGCCCGATTTGCTTAAGGCTTGAGAAAACATACCTTCTTCATCGGTCACACACATCGCAACCGGCTTTATCGTGTCGGGCAATGAGAAAACTCTCACTGTGGCATACATTTCACCCTCGCCTATCGAATCGACAACCACACCTTTAACCTGATAATCCACGGCAAAAGCAGTTGTAGATAACATCAAGCAACATAATATCACTATTTTCTTCAAAAAATCCATTTTTGTCAATAATTTTTCTTGTTTAGTATAAAATAACTCTGTTTTTATCGCGATTCAATCATTAGACGCACATACTATCTATTTTGTTGCATCGCATATAATATTTTTTCATATTTGCATCTTAATTCGCTTTCGTTTCTCTCTAAAAGTACCCATCATCACTCAAAAAAAAACAGGCTACACCTTTATGATGTAGCCTGCTGAAATATTTAATTTTGTTAGTTTATTTTTCTTTGCAGTAGAGTCGGTTTTCTCAGTTGTTTTAGCTTCTTCTTTTTTGCTATCGCTTGAGCTAACCTTGTTGTAACGATCGTTCAAACCTTTGATAATATCATCGGTAATTTCAAGTGAAGGGTTGAAATATACACCGGCAGCTTTCAACAAAATTGCGTCATACTTTTTCTCTTTGTTATAATCGATAACGTATGAGTTTATTGAGTCGAGAAGTTGTTTTTGCCATTTAGCATCTTCTTCGGCAGCTTTTTGTTTTACCGAAAGCTCTTGTTTTTGAGCATTTGCCACCATGTTTTGGAATTTTTGAACATCGGCTTTATAAGCAGCCTCAGTTAAATAGCCATTTGATTGCGCTTTCTTTTGACATTCCGCTTCAAATTTTTGAGCTGCGGCATAAGCGTTTTTCACTTGTTGTTCAAGGCGTTGATTTTCTTTCATTGCCCATTCTTTATAATCTTTCACGAGATTATAATGTTCCGAAATTGAGTCCATATCGATATAACGGATATTGGTTTGTGACTCGAATGGATCGGCTTTTTTCACAACAGTGCTATCATTTTTAGCTTTAGAAGTGTCGGCGCTACCGCTTGAGCATGACACTGATACAGAATAAAGCAAGGCTACGCCTGCCAATAGAGCTATTTTTTTCATCTTAGCGTTTAATTTTCTTTATATTAGTTATTTTTATTTTCTTCTTCACACGATGAGCATTTTATATTTCGTTTTCGCAAAGCCTCATTATCGTGAACATGTGATGAGGGGAAACGCCCACCTTTCACAAAAATCACTTTCACGGCCATCAAAATAATGGCGATTGCCAACAAAATTATCGTGAAAAATACGATTTTCATTATCTAAAATGCGTTTTCGCTATGCAAATATATGAAAGGAATCCTAATTATTTGCAATATATAAATTTTATTTTGTAACTTAGTGAGCGAATTGCGATGTTTTTAACATTATTTTCCATCGTTACAAACATTTTAAGTAGTAATTATCATTAATTAAACACAAAACTAATATGACACTTAAAGATTTAAAACCTTCATTGATTTGGTCGATCTTCGATGAAATCACTCAAGTACCCCGTCCTTCTAAAAAAGAAGAAAAAATACGCCAATGGCTTCTCGACTTTGCGGCTAAGAACAATATCACAGTAAAAACCGATGCTATCGGCAATGTTGTCATGAGCAAGCCTGCCACTCCCGGTCACGAAAATGCTCCCGGCATAATTCTTCAAGCTCACATGGATATGGTGTGCGAATCAAACGATCCTACATTTGATTTCGAAAACACTCCTATCACCACTCGCGTTGATGGCGAATGGGTATGGGCTAACGGCACTACTCTCGGCGCCGACAATGGTATAGGTATGGCCGGTGCTCTCGCCGCTTTAGTTGACGACACACTTGTTCACGGTCCACTCGAAGCGTTGTTTACCGTTGATGAAGAAACCGGGTTGACCGGTGCCAACAATCTTGGCGAAAATATGATTTCAGGCTCAATTCTTCTCAACCTCGACTCTGAAGACGATGCCGAAATCTTCGTAGGCTGTGCCGGTGGTGTTGATACAACTTGCACATTTAGCTACACTCCTCAAGCAGCTCCTCAAGACAAACAATATCTCAAAATCGCTGTTGCCGATGGTCAAGGTGGTCACTCAGGTTGCGACATTCATTTAGGTCGTGCTAATGCTAACAAGCTTCTTGCTCGTTTCATTTGGCAAGTAGCTCAATCGCAAGAATTGACTTTGGTGGAAATCGAAGGTGGAAATTTGCGCAATGCTATTCCTCGTGCCGCATCGGCTGTGATTGGTGTCGACAAAGCCACAAAAGAAGATGTGCGCATCGCGTTCAACAATTATATCGCTGATGTAGAATTTGAATATGCCGGAGTAGAACCCGATCTCAAACTCACTCTCGAAAGCGTTGACACTCCTCAACAATGCATCGACAACGACACTGCTGAGAAACTCATCAATGCTCTCTATTGCGCTCCTCACGGTGTGATCTCTATGAGCCGCGACCTCGAAGGTCTTGTTGAAACTTCTACCAACCTCGCTTCGGTTAAGATGCTCCCCAGCAACGAAATTCTCGTTACCACAAGCCAACGCAGCTCGGTTGACTCTCGCAAATGGGATATCGCTCACCAAGTTGAAGCAGTGTTTGCCCTTGCAGGTGCTAAAGTTACTCATGGCGATGGCTACCCCGGTTGGGCTCCTAACATGAAATCTCCTATCATGGAAATCGCTCGCGACGCTTACAAAGAGCTTTACGACATCACTCCTGCTATCAAAGCTATCCATGCCGGTCTTGAATGTGGTCTTTTCTTGCAAAAATACCCACACCTCGACATGGTGTCATTTGGCCCTACATTGAAAGATGTCCACTCTCCAAAAGAACGTATGCACATTCCTGCAGTAGAACGTTTCTGGGGACAACTTTCACTCGTATTGAAGAAAGTGGCCGACCTTAACAAGTAATTGCCACTCTGCGATAACTCACGAAAGGGAAGTGGCAATTAAAGCCCGCTTCCCTTTCTTATTATTAACTAAACTTTAATCTGATGAATAAATTATTCACCTCTCTTCTTTTCATTGGTTGCATCTTATTATCACTACCGGGCTATGCTTGCAGCGGAAATGATGACGCAACAACAACTAAAAATGACTCTGTTGCTCAGCCAACCGATTCAATCAACCCTCAAAAAAACCAAGAAATCACTCAATCAATCGCTCCTCTTTCTGATGCCGACTATAAATATGTAGCCGACAGGCTCGGCATAGAGGTAGCCGCGATAAAAGCAGTGGTGGAAATTGAAGCCGGGAAGGCTCACAAAGGATTTTGGGAATTAGGCAAACCTATCATCAACTACGATATGTCGATTGTAAATAAATTTGCGCCAAAATTAGGTGTATCGCTATCGAAATATCGCAAATCACACCCCGAAATATGGGGAGCAAGCAAAAAGAAATATGGTTCACAACAAGCTGCCGAATGGGCTCGTTTCGAATCTCTTCGCTCGGTCAACAACTCATTGGGCATATATGGTTGTTTTTGGGGTATATTTCAGATAGGTGGCTTTAACTGGAAACTATGCAAAACAAAAGATGTAAACGAATTCTATGAATTGATGTGTCGCTCTGAGCGCGACCAACTCGAATTGTTTGCCAACTTTATCGAATCATCGGGCATGGTGAAATATCTCAAAGCTAAAAACTGGGCGGCCTTCGCCTCTCGCTACAACGGCCCCAGCTATGCCTCACGCGGCTACCACACCCGCATGGCTAATGCATATGCGAAGTATAAAAATCAAAAATAACAATACCATTAAACCATTGTGTTATGAATAAATTAGTATTATTTTTATTTGTAATGATTGCTTCATTTTCATCAATAGCACAAAATAACTCGACTGATTCTTCTGTCAAATATTTCGATATGGGAAAGTCAATCAAATTTTGTGACACAGAATATAAATTTGCGTGGAGTACTCATCCCTATGATTTTTATTATCTGCAAGAATATCTTCCCGATGGGGAAACTTTCGACAATTACACTCAAATGTTTACCGTTGGTGTGATATTTTATGGCGACGCTTCTTATAATAGCGAATTTGCATTACAAGCAAAAATCGAAGAATTAGAAAAGCGAAAAAAGACTGATCGAGTGTGCCGTTACATTGTTGCCGAAAATAATGGCGAATATATCCTTGATTTCATTGTAAGCGACAGCAAAAACGACAAACTAAACTTTGTAGAAGCCGACATTCATTACTATAAAGATGTCACAATAAACGGAATCAAGGCTAACATTTTATACTTTTATTCGCGTAGAGCATATGGCGACGATATTATTCCTTTCATGAAGTCAATTCCCTCTCTTCGAAGCGAATGGTACGAAAACATCACTAAATTACCTCTACCCAAATTCTAAAATCGGATAATTAACAATATAACCTTGAGAGGCATAATAATAGTTATAGTCTCTCAAGGTTTCTTTTTTTCTAAAATTATTTTATTATCAATGTTTTCAATTACTACCCCTTGCGTTCGATATCTTGAAGATTTGCGAGGCGTTTGTTTTCGAGGAATTCGTTGATGCCGCATAGGTGCTCGCGCACTCGTCCGTCGCCAAATTCATATACTTTTGTCACCAGTCCATCGAGGAAGTCACGGTCGTGGCTCACGAGGATTAGTGTGCCGTCGTAGTCTTGCAATGCTTGTTTGAGTATATCTTTTGTTTTGAGGTCGAGGTGGTTGGTAGGTTCGTCGAGGATAAGCAGATTGACCGGTTCGAGCAATAGTTTGAGAATGGCCAATCGGGTGCGTTCTCCACCCGACAACACTTTCACCTTTTTGGTGCTTTCCTCAGGTCCGCCAAACATAAATGCGCCAAGCATATCGCGTATTTTCAATCTCACATCACCTTTGGCAATATCGTCGATTGTTTGGAACACGGTGAGATTTTCATCGAGTAGCGATGCTTGATTTTGGGCGAAATATGCCACTTGCACATTATGTCCGAGTGTCAAAGTGCCTTCATGTTCAAGTTCGCCCATAATACATTTCACAAGAGTGGATTTACCTTCGCCATTACGCCCCACGAATGCCACTTTATCGCCACGCTCTATCATAAACGAAGCGTTGGCAAACACGCGTTTGTCGCCAAAAGCCTTCCCCACTCCGTCGGCCTGCACCGGATATGAACCGCTGCGTGGTGATGGTGGGAATTTCAATCGCAATGCCGATGTATCTTCTTCGTCAACCTCAATGATTTCAAGTTTTTCGAGCATCTTCACACGGCTTTGCACTTGCAATGTTTTTGAGTATGTGCCTTTAAATCGTTCGATGAAGTCTTTGGTTTCCTGAATCATTTTTTGTTGCTCCTCATATTGCTTCATCTGCTGTTCGCGACGCTCTTTGCGAAGCTCAAGATAATGGCTATATGAGGCTTTATAATCGTAGATGCGACCCATGGTCACCTCAATGGTGCGTGTGGTGATGGCATCGACAAAACGGCGGTCGTGACTTATCACTACCACTGCCTTTGATGATGTTTTTATGAAATCTTCGAGCCAAAGGATACTTTCGATGTCGAGGTGGTTGGTAGGCTCGTCGAGTAGCAACACATCGGGATTTTTCAACAGCAATTTTGCCAACTCGATGCGCATGCGCCAACCTCCGCTAAATTCCGAGGTGGGACTATCGAGCTCTGTGCGTTTAAATCCCAAGCCGAGCAATGTTTTCTCCACATCTTCATCGAAGTGAGTCATGTCGATGGCATAGAATTTCTCGCTCAACTCGCTCACTCGCTCAATGAGTGCCATATATTCGTCGCTCTCATAGTCGGTGCGAGTGGCTAATTGGTCGTTGATGCTATTTATCTCGGCCTCGGTTTCCATCAAGTGAGCAAATGCTTGCGAAGCCTCTTCGCGCACGGTGCGACCATCTTCGGTCATCAAATGTTGTGGAAGATATGCCACCACACACTCTTTAGGCACCGACACCGAGCCTCGAGTGGCGTTACGCTCTCCGGCAAGGATTTTCAACAACGTGCTTTTACCCGCTCCGTTCTTACCCATAAGGGCTATGCGGTCGCCTTCGTTGATTTGAAATGCGATATCTTTAAATAATGTTGTGCCGCCAAATTCTACGGTCAACCCTTCAACTGTTATCATAATTAATAGTCGTATTTACGTTTGGGATTACGTGGGAACCAACCTTTTATCACTCGTTTCTTTTGGTCGAATATCTCTTTGATGGTCCAAAACGAGGAGAATGAAAACACCCCAAGCAATGTGGACCACAACACATTCTCTACCCAAATCGACAAGCCCACGCCCACCAATCCGAGCACTAAAAACCACCACCAGCATCGAGTGCCGAAATAATACTCACACTTGATAACTACCGGGTGAAACAACCCTATGATAAGGAAAGTGCTCACCCCTATAACCAAGCCGAGCAAATGATATTCTTGTAATAATTGCATAATTGATTCCATAGTGCAAAATTAGCATTTTTTACACGATTTCACAATAAGGCTTCTAATTTAAGATATATGCCGATGAGAATAAATATTCCACATCGGCATATATCAAATTTTGCATTAGTACTCTGCTTCAGAAATAACCCGAGCTGATTCTTTTTTATATGCCCGTCGATTATATTTTTCACTTCTACACAAAGCACAACTACATGGTGTTCTCATTGTTTTGTACTTAAAACTCCACAATTGTTTGGCACAATCCATCCAATGTGGGTGTTGGATTAATTTTCCGTTTTCATCCAACACCCCCTGATTATTTGCCACCATTAAAATCATTCGTGATTTAAACAAGCGCCATTGATGACGCCTACGCCATAATTTGTTTCTTTTTTCCATCGTCGCGATCTATTAGATTAATAATCTTCAACGATGCTTGACGATATAAAAAATTCCGTTTCATAATTATCTATTTTTAATATTTTCTATAATGCCCATTTCAACAAAGATGGTGCCAAGATTTATTATCATATACGTTGCTCTTTATGTATTGCAAAGTGAACTTATATAATATTTCCTCATTTTGTAGTAACTTTGCACTTGATTATGGCAAATAAACAGAAAACGAGTATTTTTCAGCGGCCGGTGTGGGTTGTGGTGTTTGCTCTCACGGCAGCTATAGCTTGGGGATGGGCTTATCCGCTCATCAAGTTAGGGTTTCAACATTGGGGCATCGATCAAGATATGACCAGTGGCAAAATGCTGTTTGCAGGTGTTCGCTTTGCCATTTCAGGGCTTATAATCCTTGCCATTGCCGGCACTACAGGCAAGAAATTCAAAGTAAAAAACCGTTGGGGGTGGGTGTATGTGATATTATTCGCATTGCTCAACACCACTCTACACTACACGTTTTTCTACATAGGCCTGTCGCATAGCGAAGGGGCAAGAGCAGCCATTTTCAACTCGCTTGGCACATTTATGCTCGTGTTATTTGCATGTATGTTTTTCAAGAGCGACCGCCTCACCTCACGCAAGATATTAGGTTGTGCGATAGGTTTTGCCGGCATTCTTGCGCTGAATATAGGTGGTGGCGAAAGCGGACAATTCACCCTTATGGGCGACGGCATGATTATTCTCAACGCACTATGTTCGGCTCTTGCCGGATTGATGACTCGTGGATTAGGCCGACGGGTGGATATATTTGTAGGCACCGGCTATAGCCTTGCCATAGGTGGGTTATTGCTCATCATTCCCGGACTCGCATTTGGAGGCACCCTACCCCTCATCACCACTCAAGGGCTGATAATCTTGGGGCTGCTCATCGCGATATCCACTATAGGATTTGCGCTATACAACAAACTATTGAGTTGCAACCCTGTGGGCAAAGTGGCGATATTCAACTCGCTAATCCCAGTGGTGGGCGCACTCTCCTCATGCCTATGCCTGGGCGAACCGTTCTACTGGAAATACCTCCTCGCCGCCCTCCTCGCCACAACCGGCATCTATGTGATTAATCGTGGGAAGAAGTGAAATATCGCACCTACTTTCCAGACAACACCCCATCCATGTCGAAATAGAGGCGTTTCTTCATAATATTTCTACTTCTTAATGTGTTAATAATAGGGTTATTTTACATTTACAAATATACAATTTTTTATTGAAAAAATGCAATTATACCGGCTATTCAATAACTATGTAGAATAGTAGTAGATGATAAATACAACAAATGGGACCATGTCAATAACATAGTCCCATTTTATACTTCTTATTACTCCATAATTTCAACGATAGGCACAGTCCTTTCTATTTCCATTTTTGTGGGATAAGTATATACTCCAACTTGCCTTGCGCACTTTCCTTCCGGTATTTCTATTACTTGATTGTCGTAATAGTATTTCCCATCTTTATTTATCAACAATACTATCAATCCTGTTGGTATTTTAAAATCAACCTCATTAGCTAATGCCACACCATTATCCAACACTTGAAACACCTCCAATGATTTAGTGCTAATGCAATCACCCGGTTTCTCAAAATATGTAACACCATTATTTGCCGACGAACATGCCGACATCAAATATAACACGGCAATAGTCAAAACAATTCCTGCTACCGCCCCCAATAAAAATACTAACCACTTTTTCATAATATTATTTTTAATAAAATACTTTGATTATAAAGATAGTCATTTTTTCTTACAACAATCTATTTTAACCAATATTTATCACTTCTTTGTTATAAAATTCATAAATTTGCAAGGACATACTCAAAAAGCAATATCTTAAAAATGGGAATATTTAATTTTTTTAGAAAAAAAACAACATCAAACAAAAACAATACACTAATCAATAATACTCCATCTGATAGATTTCCAAAAGAGTATAATCAAATCTTACTCTTTAATAAAGAATTCAATCAATTGTTATCCGTTGACAAATTTATTGCAAGAAGCGATTATAAACATCTAATAGATACCAATAACGATCTTTTTCTATTTATTGAAACGCTATATAATTCATGCGTTTTAGATGATTATGTCAATAAGCACACTCTAAATATTGATCAAATAAATTATTTCTATAAAATATATAATGAAATAAAAGATCTATCCATAGAATCTTCTTCTATTAGGAATCATAACGAACAATATATTTCAAATCAACTTATTACTGAAAAAGATTATTTAGATAACATTCTAAAAAAATGCGACCCCCAAATATCTCTCGACAAAGAACAACGAGAAGTAGTTCTTTCTAATGAAGACAATACACTAGTTATTGCTGGAGCTGGAGCTGGCAAAACTACTACCATTGCGGCGAAGGTTAGATATCTCGTTGAGAAACAAAACATAAATCCAGAAAGAATATTAGTAATTTCATTTACAAACAAGGCTGTCGAAGAGTTACGTGAACGAATCAATGAATGTTTAAATATACCATGCCCAATATCTACTTTTCACTCTGTTGGCTATTCCATTTTAAAAGGAGGGAGCCATTCACGAAAAAGAATTGTTGACCAAGGATTTATGTATAGCACAATCAACAACTATCTAAAATCATCTGTTTTACAGAATCCAAGTATGGTAGAAAAACTAATTCTTTTTTTCGGCACATATTTTTCTGCTCCTTATGAAGGAGACCAACTTTCCGAATATTTTCAATTTATAGCAACTGCTGACTTTTCAACTTTAAAAAGTAATTTACATGAATATATACAACAAATTATAGATAGAAAGACTCAACAAGCACAAACATTAAATAATGAAGTAGTACGATCTATTGAAGAGGTGCAAATTGCAAACTTTTTACATCTTAATCAAATTGACTACGAATACGAACCAATATATCAATATCATATTCTAGATTCAAACAAACCATATACTCCAGATTTTCGCATAAAACAAGATAATCGAGTTGCTTATATTGAACATTTTGGGATTACTGAAGATGGGCACAACAATCGTTTTTCGAAAGATGAATTAAGTAAATATAAAAAACAAATAAATGATAAAGTTAAATTGCATCGTAAGCACAATACAACATTAATCTATACATTCTCAAAGTACAATGATGGCATTAGTTTTTTAGAGCATCTTCGCGAGCAATTAATTAAAAATGGGTTTATTTTAAATAAACGCCCAATCGAAGAAGTTTACAAGCGACTTATTAATTCTGAAGAAAATAAATATATCACTAGATTAACGTTATTAATATGTAATTTTATTGGGAACTTTAAAACTCAAGGATATAATTCAGATTATTTTTATGATTTAAAAATTAAAAACAAAAATATTCGAACTAAACTATTTCTCGATATTTGTCGAATATGCTATCTTGAATATCAACAAGCATTAGAAGAGAACAATTGCATTGATTTTGAAGATATGATTAATGTTTCAGCAGAATTAATTCGCAAACATCAGATTTCAGGAGAAAAGATTAATTATAAATATATTATTGTTGATGAGTATCAAGATATCTCACGCCAACGATATAATTTAATTAAGGAGTTATCACTAATTTGTGACGCAAAAATCATGGCAGTTGGCGATGACTGGCAATCCATATATGCCTTTAGTGGTTCAATATTACCCCTTTTTACAAAATTCTGTCAAGAGGTAGGATATGGTCAAGAATTAAAAATTACTCGCACATACCGAAATGCCCAAGAATTAATCAATATCGCAGGAACTTTTGTTCAAAAAAATACCACCCAAATAAGAAAGAAACTAATATCTCCTAAAAGCATTACAAATCCAGTTATAATTTCTAGTTACAATGAAAAAAACATAACATCGGGCAGTAACGCTGTAATTGGATATGCTGTTAATAATGCTATTGAGCAAATTCTTCAATTTAATAAAAAAGAAGGGAATAATAACGTTGCATCAATTCTTCTTATTGGTCGATATGGTTTTGATGCACGCAAATTAGCTTTTTGTAAAGACTTTAATTATGATGAGAAATCGGGTAAAATATATTCGTCTAAATTTGGCACAAGAGTCAAATTAAGTTTCCTAACGGCTCATAGTTCTAAGGGGTTAAGTGCTGACAATGTTATAATAATTAATGCTAAAGATGCGACATATGGCTTCCCTTCAAAAGTTGAAGATGACCCCGTTTTGCAATTAGTCACTAACAATGACCAATCATATAGTTACGCCGAAGAACGGCGATTGTTCTATGTCGCATTAACTCGCACCAAAAATAGAGTAATTATTGTTGCGCCAGAAAACAAACCATCTGAGTTCATAAAAGAATTACTAACTGATTCTAAAAATTATCCAAATGTAACATTAGTTGGAAAAGTAGCATTGGATTCGACCTCTAATATAGTTATTAAAGATAGATGTCCTATATGTGGATATCCGATGCAATACCGATGGAAGAAAAATTTTGGATTAAGATTGTGGATATGCACAAATGATCAAGAAGTTTGTGGATTCATTACTAATGACAAACGAGGAAAAGAATTGTGTATTCAAAAATGCGATAGTTGTCAAGATGGTTTTTTGGTCGTTAAAAGTGCTGATAAAAATTATTTTTTAGGGTGCACAAATTATAAGGCAGATAAATCAGGCTGTGGAAGGTCATTAAATTTAGATCAATATAAAAAGTGGAAAACATATGGATTCACAGAAAATAGTTCATTACTAAATCTAAATTCTTATCAAAACAGCAAATGTGCTCAAATATCAGATATCCCTCTAACAAAACCAAAAAACTCCTTACCTCGAAAAAAAGCAGAGGTACATAAAGTTATTGAAGAAAATATTCAAATTCAAAACGACGAATTTAACACATTAATTAGCACTAATAACACTGCAATTACAGACAAAAAACTACTACATAAATTACGTTATTTAAGAGATAAATTAGCTAAAGAAGAAAATCTCCCTAAATATTTTATCATGAACAATAGTACATTAACATCTTTAGCGACTGAGCGACCAACAACTAAATCTGAATTCATGTCTATCAAAGGTATTGGCGAACATAAATATAGCAAATATGGGAAAATATTCATTAAAGTTATTTCCGACCATTTAAATAATAAATAGTCTCAATAAATAAGAATAAAAAATGCTTAGTTTACACCAAGCATTTTTTTATGAATACACCACCCCTCTCTCTTACAACTGGTTGATGTTGCATTGGCATTTTGAGAGTTCTGCGACACATTTGTCGAGGTCGTTGGGGTGGATTACGACGTTGGCTTTGTCGCCTTCGGCAAAGGCGTACATGTATTCGATGAAGATGTCGTTTTTAGCCAAGTGGTCGAGGATTTCAGAGAGCGAACCTGCCACGTTAGGACAACTGATACATACAACATCGGTCAACATCACGGCAAAGTTCTCGTTGCGCAACACCTCTACGGCTCGTTCCACATCTGATACTATCAATCGCAAAATACCGAAGTCGGTAGTTTCGGCCATACTAAACGCGTGCATATTGATGCCATATTTGCCTAATATCTTTGTGAGGTCGTTGATGCGACCGGTTTTATTTTCAAGGAAAATTGATAGCTGTTTGATTGTCATAATATCCTGTGTTTTAATGGTTAGAGATTACGTTTATCTATCACATGTTTGCTCTTGCCTTGACTGCGTTCGATGCTATTTGGCTCCATCAAGCGCACATCGGCACTAATTGAAAGCACGCTTTTGAGCTTGTCGGCAAGGCGTTTCTTCATAGCCAACATGCTGCCCACATCGCCGCTGAAGAAGTCGCGGCGCACCTCTACTTGAACCTGCAAAGTGTCGAGATTGTTCACGCGGTCAACAACAAGCATATATTGAGGCTCAAATTCGGGCATTTCGAGGATAACGCTTTCCACTTGTGATGGGAACACGTTGATACCACGAATGATGAGCATATCGTCGCTACGTCCCATGATGCGACCCATGCGCACCGCTGTGCGACCACAAGCACAAGTGCCTTCCATAAGTGTGCATAGGTCTTTTGTGCGATAGCGAAGCACCGGCATACCCTCTTTGGTGAGAGTGGTAAACACCAATTCGCCTTGAGTGCCATAAGGGAGCTGCTCCAATGTGTCGGGGTTGATGATTTCGGGGAAGAAATGGTCTTCGCAAATGTGAGAGCCGTTTTGTTCTTGACATTCATACGACACGCCGGGTCCCATAATCTCGCTCAAGCCATAGATATTATACCCTTTCAAGCCTAAACGTTCTTGAATTTCGGCACGCATATTTTCGGTCCAAGGCTCGGCACCGAATGCTCCTATGCGCAAGTTTATATCGTCTTTGGTCAATCCCATTTTATCGAGCGTTTCGGCAAGATAAAGAGCATAAGAAGGAGTACAAGCGATACCCGAAATCTTCAAGTCGCGAATGAGTCGGATATGCTTTTCGGTGTTACCTGTCGAAGTAGGAACCACTGTGGCACCGAGGTTTTCAACGCCATAGTGAGCGCCAAGACCACCGGTAAACAAACCGTAGCCATAGCTCACCGAGAAAGTATCGTCGCGAGTCACGCCATAGGCAGTCAAACAGCGAGCCATCACCTCCGACCACACCGCCAAGTCTTTGCGAGTGTAACCCACGATTGTGGGGTTACCTGTTGTGCCCGACGAGGCATGCACACGCACAATCTCAGAGGGGGGAGCTGCTTGCAACCCATAGGGATAGTTGTCGCGCAAATCCTGCTTAGTGGTAAAAGGCAGTTTCACTATATCGTCAATACTCCTGATGTCCTCGGGCGAGAGGTCCATCTCTTGCATCTTATTGCGATAGAAAGGCACGTTGTGATACACATACGTCACCAATTTCTGTAGTCGGCGACTTTGCAACGCGTGCATCTCGTCGCGACTCATACATTCTTTGTTAGGATTCCAAATCATTATTTTATGTCGTTTTTATGTTAATTCGTTAATATTCTATATTTTCAAACTATCAATATCCAGCAAGAATTCATATATATTCATATACACCACTCCATTTTCATCTTGATAACGTTTAATAGGGTCTTCTGTTATTATTATCTTTTGGAAATTATCGGCAATACATTTCAGTGAACGCAACTCTTGTTCTCGTTTCTCCTCTGTAGGTAGTCGATATGCTGATTGTATATATATTCGTTTGCTTCCTTCATTGCACACAAAATCAACTTCCAATTGTTTGCGTTGACTTTTTCCTTCTCCATCTTTTGTGTTTAAAACCACAACTCCCACATCTACCAAGAAACCTCGTATTCGGAGTTCATTATATATTAGATTCTCCATTAAATGCGTCACTTCTTGCTGACGAAAATTTATACGCGCATTCCTCAACCCCAAATCAGCAAAATAGTATTTAGCCGGAGTTTCAATATATTTTTTTCCTTTTATATCATATCTAAGAGATTTTTCTATCATGAAAACCTCTTGTAATATTTTAAGATAGTTACTAATTGTGTTCGCCGATATCGAAACTTTTTTTATCGACTTAAATGTGTTAACTATCTTATTTGGATTAAGCAAGCCTCCGATTGACGATGAGACGATATTTACTAAGTCATCTAATTCTATCTCATTTTTAATATTGTATCTCGCCAATATATCACTGATATATGTATTCTTGAAAAGTGATTGCAAATACTTAATTTTTTCTTCATCACTTTGCATCGAAACAATCATTGGAAGGCCTCCAAATGTAAGATAATCTATCAATGCGTCTTCTCGAGATCCATTGAATACTGAATAAAACTCACTAAATGATAGTGGAGCGATTTTTATCTCATATCCACGACCGCGGAATTCGGTAATAACATCAGTAGATAAAAATTTTGAATTACTTCCGGTAACATATATATCTACATTAGGATTTTTCAGATAACTATTCAGCACATCTTCAAATTCGTTTACCCATTGAACCTCATCAAGCAAAACATAATGCATTCCATCTTTTGCTATGCAGGCATCAATATAATCAAGCAACGCATCGGGGTTTCGCAATTTCTTATTATGTCGATTTTCCAAATCAATCTTAATAATATGCTCATCATCTACCCCTTGAGACCTGAGATAACGATCAAATATATTAAATAGCAGATAAGATTTCCCACATCGTCTGATTCCGGTTACAACCTTTATCATACCATTGTGCATACTCCTAATCAGCCTATTTAGGTATAAATCACGTTTTATCTCCATATCTCATTGAATATTTTTGCGTATATACGCGTTTTTATTCAGCAAATATAGCGAATTTATTTTACTAATAGAAAATCGCGAAAAATATTATGTCGTTTTTATGTTAATTCGTTAATTCAATGGGTGGTCTTCGCTGAATGCTTTCATTCGCTCGGCCATCACATCATATAGGTCATCGCGCATGCGTGAGGTGCAGGCACGCACCCCTTGTTGGTCGCTGCCGGTGGTTGAGAGCGAAATGCTGCTCACTCCATAGTAAAGCAACTCCTTCAACAAGTCGCCACCACTCATGTCGCCATACCCGATGGTGAAGAAAAAGCCGTCGCCCACACGTTGGGTCACATCATAGTCATAAATGATGTGGAAACCGTTGTCGGTGAAAATCTTTTTCATCTTCTCGGCACGGCGGGCATATTCGCGGGTATCTTCCACGAAATTGATTTTGCCCTCGGTTGACAAACGCAACATTTCGGCATAGGCATATTGTGTTGAAGCCGTACAGCCCGATGTAATCATATAAAGGATTGAGGCTATCAGCGTCTGTCCAAACACGCCGGCATCGTTATAGCGCTCGGCCAATGCAGGGAAATGGCGGTCAAAGAGTTTGTCGCTGATGCAAGTCAAAGCCATGCGCTGACCGGCATAGCTGAATATCTTCGACGACGAAAGCATCAATATATAATTGTCGGTGTAATGTGCCACTGTGGGGGGATAAGGTGGTTCAAACGGATGTCCCATATCGGTGCGGAAATCCATGCAGAAATAGGCCAAATCTTCCATCACAATCACATCGTGTTTTGTGGCAAGTTCGCCTATGATTTTCAGCTCGGCATCTTCAAGGCATATCCATGCAGGGTTGTTGGGGTTGGAGTAAACGATAGCCGCGATATCACCATCGGCCAACATGCTCTCCAACTTGTCGCGCAACGCCTCGCCACGATAGTTGTAGATGTCAAATTCCACCCATTGCGCACCTATCACGCGCAACTGCGACTTCTGGATAGGAAAACCGGGGTCGATAAACAACACTTTGTTTTTGCCCGGAGTGCGTTGCGTGCAAGCGATAAACGAGCCATACGACCCTGCCACGCTACCCACTGTGGGAACACACGCACGAGCCGAGATGTCAACATTGAGAAACGCTTTGACAAATCGCGATGCCTCATGCTTCAACTCAGGCACACCGGCTGCCGCAGGATATTGCGAACCCACACCTCGATCGAGTGCGGCTTTCTCGGCCTCTACGCCCAATTGGTTTACAGGCAAGCCGGGCGAACCTTGATCCATGCGTATAAATGGTATACCGGGCTCCTTTTCGAGATATTGCGCCACAAGAAGCACTTCGCCAATGGTAGCTTTCGACAAGTCGGCGATGTGAAGTTCTTTCACAGCCTTTTCCACCAACTCTTCACTGAATATTTTCATCGTTTTTTGAGTCTTTATTTCACTGCATTCAACCCCAAGTCAAAAGCTTGTTGGTTCATTTCCACTATCTTTTCACCCTTCGATGCAAACACGCGTGCGATACTTTCACGCAACTGCTCAGGAGTGAGTATCTCAATATAACGAGCCGCCATGCCAAGCAATATCACATTGGCACTCTTTGGCATATTGTTCTCTTTGGCAACATCGTCGATGGGTAACGCCGCCACATGAGGCAAGCCGTTGAGTTCGTTCATCAATGCCTCATCTTCGGGATAGTTGGGTATATTTTTGAATGGGTGCGAAGAGGTTACCACCCACCCTTCACCATTGAGATACGACACATAGCGCAACGCTTCCATAGGCTCCATCGAGATAATCAAATCGGCAGCACCTTCCTTAATCAAGTCGGAGTAAATCTCATCAGTCGACAATCGAAGATTTGACTGCACATCGCCTCCACGTTGGCTCATGCCATGCACTTCGGCTTGTTTGAGGCTCAACCCTGCCACTGCAGCGGCATCACCTATGATTGTGGCAATAGTGAGGATTCCTTGACCTCCCACGCCGGCTAATATTATATCTTTTTTCATTGCTGTGCCTTTTTTTGACGAAGTTTGCGACTAAGGGTCTGGATACATTCTCGACGAGGAATAATTACCGACACCCCTTTATATTCAATTTCTTCACGAATGATGCGTGTGATTTCCTCCATGTTTTTAGGTAGAGGCACCACTACACGCACATGCTCAGGCTCTACACCAAGGCCAAGACATATCGCCTCAAACTTGTTTGTCCCTGCCGAGTCTTGACCTCCGGTCATCGCTGTGGTGAGGTTATCTGAAATCACTACTGTGATATTCGCTTTGTCGTTTACGGCATCGAGCAAGCCAGTCATGCCCGAGTGGGTGAATGTAGAGTCACCGATAACGGCAATAGCGGGGAACACTCCTGCATCGGCAGCCCCCTTGGCCATTGTGATTGAAGCACCCATATCCACACAGCTGTCGATAGCACGGAATGGAGGTAATGCGCCAAGTGTGTAGCAACCAATGTCGCCAAAGATGCGAGCATCGGCATATTCGGCAGCCACTTTGTTGAGCGCGTCATACACATCGCGGTGTCCGCAACCTTGACACAACGCCGGTGGACGTGGCATCACATTTTGTGCCGTGGCAAACGCTTGTGGAAGTTCCACACCGAGAGCCTTGCCCACACAATCGGGTGTCAACTCGCCCATGCGGGGAAGGTCGCCGGTCAATCGGCCCTTCAACACATAGCCGGCTCCGAGCAAACCTTTCACCTGCTCTTCAACCAATGGCTGACCATCTTCGGCCACAAGCAAAGCGTCACACTCTTGTGCCAACGCCTTAATAGCCGCTTCGGGGATAGGATATTGCGAAACCTTCAACACTTTCACTCCAAGTTGTTGAGGGTTGTTTTCCATTACATAGTTATAAGCGATACCACACGCCACTACACCGAGACGTGCCTTGCCTTCGGCCGCCACTGTCTTGTTATAAGGCGAAGCTTCGGCACTTGCCAATAGTTGTGGTTGCTTTTCTACCAACGAAGCATATTGACGACGTGCATTGCCGGGCAACAACACCCAATGAGTGCGTTCATTATCGGGATTAAGCGCATTTTGAAACATAGGAGCCTTTACCTCTACCCCGGCACGCGAGTGAGCCAATCGGGTTACGACTCGCATCAACACGGGCAATCGCAACTGCTCCGATAATTCATAAGCATATCGCATCATCTCATAAGCCTCTTGTTGCGAAGATGGCTCAAGAATGGGTATCATAGTGAATTTGCCATAAAAGCGTGAGTCTTGCTCATTTTGCGACGAGTGCATCGAGGGGTCATCGGCTGCAAGCACCACCAATCCGCCATTCACTCCGGTGATACCCGAATTGACAAACGCATCGGCTGCCACATTCATTCCCACATGTTTCATACACACAAGCGCACGCTTGCCGGCATACGACATTCCCAACGCCGCCTCCATAGCAGTCTTTTCATTGGTACACCAACGGCTACGCACCTCAGGAGCATTAGCCTGGATATATTCGGTGATTTCGGTCGATGGAGTGCCGGGATAGGCATACACACCACTAATGCCGGCATGCACAGCTCCCAATGCTATTGCTTCATCGCCCAATAAAAGTTTACGTTCTATCATAATCTTTCTCAATTTATTCTGTATTAAATGTCGGCATCGTTAAGAGCCGGGAATTTCTCACGGAAAGCCTCCAACATAGGCATATCCACCTCGGCCGTAGCCTCACATTCCTCGTTCATGGCACACGACGCTATTGTTTTGCCATAGGGATCGACAATCACACTGCCACCGCAGTAATCGCATGTAGGGTCGGTTCCAACACGGTTCACCCCTGCCACATAACATTGGTTCTCGATAGCACGAGCCACCAATAAGGCGCTCCATGCTCCCACCCGAGGAGTAGGCCAACTTGCCACATAAAGAATCATATCATAATCGCCATGATTGCGCGACCAAATGGGGAAACGCAAATCGTAGCACACCTCAAGCAAAATGCGCACATCACACCATTCCACTATCACTCGGCTATCACCGGCAGTGAATCGTTTATGTTCGCCTCCGTAGGTAAACAAGTGCTTCTTGTCATAGTGAGCCACACTTCCGTCGGGTTTTACGAAATAGAATCTATTGTAGAATTTACCATCTTGTTCCACAGCCACACTTCCGGCTATCGCAGCGTTTATGGCCTTTGATTTTTCACGCATCCACTGCAACGTGTCGCTATTGGCACTCTCGGCAATTCCTTCGGGGTGAATGCAAAATCCGGTAGAGAACATCTCGGGCAACACATAAAGATCTGCCCCCGGATTACGGTCAATAGCCTCATCGGCACGAGCCACATTGAGCGATGCATTATTCCATACTATGTTTCGTTGTAGGATAGTTATTTTCATATCTAATACCGTTTAAATTGCAAATATAACCATTTTTACACACATAACCTACCATTTTGACTATTATTCGTCAAAAATTCACTCATTTTGCAACTCACACACTCCCTTTACCTTTATTTTAGACAAAATAACGAAAAAATAAAGACTGACGCAGTGGGAGGGGTGGACCTAATGATAGAATAAGGAAGAGAAACCGGACACGGCACACTATGTCCCTACGAGTATTCATTTCAATAATTAATTATCAATCCTCAACAATATTCATATCTTGCCAATAAGGAGCATTGCGATATTTTTCGGCCGAGCCATGGGGCACATGAAGGGTGATTTGCGAGGGGTTGCGATGCAATGCCAATGCTTGTGGTGGCTTCGTTGCATGAATATAAATATCTTTCAGACTTTCACAGCCAAAAAACAAGTATTCATCGGCTCGTTCAAGACTTGCCGGCAGTTCTATTTTTTCCAGACTAAGGCAGTTGTAAAACACTCCTCGTTCCAAATGTTTTACAGTTGAAGGTAACGTTATAGCCTTAATATCAGGGCAAAGTGCAAACGCGTCAAGTTTGATAACCTCAACCCCCTCTGGAATATTCAATCGAGATATTTTGGTCGCAACAAATCCGGATGTTGGAATTTCTTTGAGATTTTGTGACAAAATTAATTCTGTAACCCCCTTGCAACTATAAAATGCGAGATCTCCTATCGTTGTAACACTATTGGGGATATTTATGATCAAGATACTATCACAACCGGAAAACGCATCGTTTCCTATGTTTTTAATGCCATCAGGGATGTGAACTGTTTTAAGATGCTTATGGTCTTTAAACGCAGAGTGGGCAATAGATGTTACTTTATATTCTTCACCCTGATAAACGATGTGATCTCTTATGTAGATAGTTTGTCTCTTCAGCGAGTCTTCTCCGATTGCTTCGCAGGTCTTGTCCTCTTTGTTAAAATTGGAGTAATTGATATAATTTACCGACACTATGTCTTTTGATATCAGAGCGGTTTCGCTCGATTTTTGCCAAACGATATATCCCACCAATGGCGTGACTACCACCATAAATCCCATCAACCACTTCACCCATGCATTTGGGTTATTGTTGATTTTTGCCAATATTTCATCAACGCATTGCCATCTGTCAGCTTGTCGTTCTCTAAGGCATTTAGCCATGATTGAGCGATATTTCTTGGGTAGATGTGATGGCAGATTTTTATTGAGAAATTCTAATACTTTTCCAAAACAATAGATGTCGGTAGTCGTTTCCAATGTCCCATTTTTGCGTTGCTCGGGAGCAGAGAACTCTTTAGTCGTTCCTGCTGTATTTGCGTAGGCGTCGGCAAAACAAAATCCCAAGTCAATGAGCACAACATCATTATTCACTTGTGATAGCATGATGTTTTGTGGCTTAAGATCACTATACACCACATGATTTTCGTGCAGGCATTTAAGCGCACTCAATAGTTGAATGGAAAATCGGGAGAGATTTTTCTGCGAGCTGAAATAATCGGGATGAGAGGCAATAAAGCAATCTAAGGTTTCACCGGCAATATATTCCATTAACAAATAGCAACTATCCTCATCTTCGTGAAAATACTCATAATTCACGATATTGGGATGAGAAATGTTGTGTCCTAACTCATATTCTTTTCTGAAAAGGATGTGATAATCCTCAATATGGAGAAATTCATCGCGAAGTTGTTTCATAAACAACTTTTTGCCATCTATTGTTACTTCAAAGCACAAAGCGGTGGCACTATCGGTATCGATGGGGATTTTCGATTCATAAATGTTGTTACATGGGGCTGTTATGAAAAACGAATTTTCTGCCATACAATATCCCTAAATCAGTTACAGTATTATACTCCTCTTTTATGTAGAATGAATTTTATGCCGGTATTGCGACCACACACATAGTCGCCTATCACACCATTGTCGCGAATGAGGCGTGATAAATAAAGAGGCTCTCCGTCAATGAAATGCCCGCAACAAAATCTGTCACCGACCTTTAATTTGCTGTTTGCTGACTCTACGACTTCAAAAAGGTCAAGACCGAGATATTTTATCTCTACCTTCCTGTCGGGGTCCCACAATAGAGTGATTTTATCGTCATTTAATAGCGATGTGGTGTATAGTCGGTTATTGTTGAGATAATCACTTTGCGATGAGCCGGTAGCACTCGAACTATTGCAAAAATTCTCCCACGATTTATATCCCACAAATGTTGACAACACATCAAGAGTGTGCTTGAAAGGACGATATCCCTTGTCATTCTCAAGATATCCCCAGAAACGCTTCAAAGTGGTTGCACTGATGAGTTCATTAGTCGAACTTTGTATGCAAGCCACCAAGTGATTAAAATCACGAGGCGTATTCATCTTGCGTCCGGCGGCTTTTTCAACAGCCTCCCTTAAACTTTGATATTGTTTAGATAAATCTTCCATCAATTGACAAAATTACTACTTTAATTACGAAATTCAAAATACACACAACAAAAGGACCAAAAAGGATTAAATTTGTTTGGTCGAATAGTTCAAATGTTTTAACTTTGTCATAGTGCATTTACAACTATGTGTGATATGTCGCACGTTGTAAATGAATGTTACATATAAAGCGTTTATCTTTTACGCTTTGTTCTTAGCTTTCAGGAATCTGGCAGTTCTTAATCACAGTCAAAGACAAGGCAACCGATAGATGCCCTTTGTGTATATGATATTTCAAACCGATAACGGCTTTTTATTGTTGTTATTGGTGTGATTTTTCATATCAGCGTGGGTTTCTCTGACGTTGCTCGTTCAAGACTGTGAGGGCAATGCCAGAGCCTCTGAAGCGGGACGAGTGAATAGATGCAGACTCTCACGCTTTTTTGTTTTATAATAGCCTTATATGTGAGTCGCAAGGCATAATAGGAACGAATGTTTTGCGGTGATAATCACCAAGAATCTAATTTTATTACACTTTTACTCTCCTCTTGCAACTAAAGGGCATGAGATGCTGTGCTATCTAAAATCTATTGCCTGACAAAAGGACCAAAAAGAACCAAAACAAACCGGTTTTTAATTACTAAATTTGTAAAAACTTTTAATTAACGTGACACTTAATTATGGCTAACAAAATTTGGTTTGTTCCACACCCTTATGACGAGCCCCAAGGTATGGGTAATCATATATGTCAGTGGAACATTTCCGATACACACCATCGAAAATTAATTTATTCAAGTAATGCTGAAGTTATCGGCCTTAATACCGACACAAAAGGATTCAGCAGAGTATCGAAAAAAGACATTTTCTTTCTTGGAGAATGGGAATGTTGTTCTAAAATCCGACAAAACAATGGGAATAATGTGTTTAAATATATACACACTCCCATTTACTCTGAAATGGATTCATATAAACGCATTATAAACACCGACCCATTTGTGTTTGGCGATGATTTTTATTACACTTGTTGCAAGCTCAGAGACAGAATGGAGGCAGGCGACATTGTCCTTTTTGGTCATTTCAAGTATCAAAGTAAAAGTAATACAAATAAAATGCCAAACAACAAAGTGCAATCGACCGACTTATTTATTGACACTGTAATAGTTTTAAAAGAAAAGGTTAACCGCTTTTATTCCCCCTCTCATAAATTCCCAAGTGGATATGAGGAAGTGACCCTTTCAAAAATGCCACTTGACCACGACATTTGGATTGCTCAGATGCATCACGCCAACAATAAATTCTTTTCTTTTGTACCATGCCAAATAGATAACCAATCGGGATATTCACCTATAACTGAAGCCCCCAAAGTGGTCGTATATTCTAAAGCCGACGGCATATATCTAAATGGTGCACAAAATGGAAATCACATTGAGGTTTCAGACATTTACGATGTTTACCTCGATATAGTTTCTCAGATTACAACAGCGAATTGGGAACTTGGCGTTAAAATGCCTATGCCTAATACCGAAATTCTAAAAAACATTATTAAATAACACAACTAACTTATGAGAAAAATCTTATTAACCTTTTTGATGCTTATAGCGGCAATGCCGTTGTGGGCACAATCATGGACTAAAGAATTAGAGAAAAGTGCCAAGAAAGGCGATGTTAATTCGCAATTAATTATTGCGAATGCTTACTTTAAAGGCGATGGCATTACAGCCAATAAAGAAAAGGCAGCGCAGTGGTATTACAAAGCAACCATTAACAACAATGCTGAAGCAAAACAAAAGCTATATTCATTTTATAGCAAAGAATTAGAGAAAGCAGCCAAAGGTGGTGATGCCCAAGCTCAGTATGAAGTGGGTATGGACTATTACTCGGGTGAAGGCATTGCAAAAAACACTGAAACAGCCGCAAAATGGTTTCATCTTGCCTCCACTCAAGGTCACGAAGAAGCTAAAAAGATGCTATA
>JAFQAS010000003.1 GCA_017399915.1 Muribaculaceae bacterium | reverse complement strand
GGTCTTTATATCGCCCCGAATAAGGAGAATGTAAAGCGTCATAGACTGCGAGAGCCAGACAAAACGAAGTATGAGATTTATGATGCTATTCGTGATTCTCTGCCGAGCTGTCGCAACTGGAATGACCTAGCAACTGAGCTATTCAAACAGGCTATCAATACCGAGTTCAAGTATAAAGGCTCAACATCGACTATTGAGGGAGTGAAGTTCTCCAAGAATGGCTATACTTTCAGCGGCTCAAAGGTCGATAAGGCGTTTAGTTATTCCAAATTAAACCGCCACTTCGCTCAGGCTGAACAGCGAGCGACACAACGCCCATCGTTTGGCAAGAGTATGATGACGGCAGCCAACAACTATCGCTCTGCCTTTTCGGGCTTGTTTGGAGATAATAATCCCAATGTGTCAGAGGGTGCCAATTTGGGTGCATACGGAGTTATAACATTCCCGCCTATGGACTCACCAATTAAACTCTCGGCAGCACAACTGCAACGCCGAGCAGGTGAGTCGCCAGAGGAGCATATTGCCCGTGTAACAGCACTGCTTAATGAAGTAGCCGAAGCGATGGCAGTTGCCGCAGAGGAGCGCAAACGAAGAATTAGAAATAGTAAACCTAAAAAATCAACATTAAAACTTTAACGCTATGAACGAAAACAAGATGATGTCATACGAGATGTATGAAGAGCTCAAAAGCTCAATTGTAAAGACAATCAAAACGGAGATTGCAAATGTAAGGCCCACAACAACACTACCCAACAATCTGTCACAACAGATTGAACAAGCGGTTTCAAATGGACTTGCTCAGTATGGAACAACGCTGGATGGGATTAGCGAGTCATTTACTGCAAAACAAACGGAGGTACTGAGCGGGGTAAAGAGCTTGCAGGAGACGGTATCGGCTATTGAGATACCGAAAGAACTGCCGCCACGACTGCATAACCACCGCCATATTATCGGCTCCGAGGCGAAGTCAATCATAATATTCTTTGTCACAAGTATTGTGATGATGATATTTATGGCGATTGCCGTGTGGAACGCTTACCAGCCAAATGTGCAGCGTGACGATAACGACTTGAAGTATCGTTATATGAAGATGAAAGGCGATGCCTCGCCGGCTATGATGGCAGAGTTGGAGGATCTGTTTACACTCAACAGAGATGCATCACGCATCGAAGCAATGCGAGCCGATGTC
The DNA here is from genome assembly GCA_017399915.1 of Muribaculaceae bacterium. Taxonomy (GTDB): domain Bacteria; phylum Bacteroidota; class Bacteroidia; order Bacteroidales; family Muribaculaceae; genus RGIG4079. Next base: position 1,748 of record JAFQAS010000003.1, on the reverse strand, counting down.
GAGGAGTACGAGGAGACAATCCTCCGCCAAGCCGCCATTGCCGAACAAGCCCGCCTAAAAGCTCAGGAGGCTGAGATACTCAACCACAAAGCGAAGAGTATAAAGAGTAAGTAACTGCTCTCTTATAAAATTGTTTACTTGTTGAAACTACCCTCGTTTCAAATAATAAAATATACGAGGGTAGAATTTTCCTATTAAAGATCATTAAAATCTTTACAAAAACATTAATTAAAAAATTGCAAGAGTGTTATAATAAATTTTGCTAACTTTGTAGAACAAAAGGAACACTCTTATGAAAAACACTACCTCGAACGAACTATTTCGATTGGCAGCTATTTTATATGCTGACAATAATTATGAAGTTTCGGCCCAAACAATACATAAAAAGGTTGTCGAGTCTGCATTAAGTGCAAATGGCAATCAATTTGTGTCTATTCCTAGTTTGTGTACGAAAATATCAGAGTTATATGATCTTGTTTTTAGCGAGGAAGATGTTTTAAATGTTATTCTTAATCCTAAGAATGACGGATTTGAATTATCTTCATTTCAAGGGGAACGGATGGTGAAACTTACTTTACAAAGAGAAAGTGTTATCACATCAAAGATAAAAGATAAAACAATTGATGATTATATCTCTGAGTTCGAGCATATTTTTAAGCTTGAGGCAAAACAAATTATATATAAATTTTTATATGAGTTATTTAATAATGATATACAAAGCTTTCAGCGTTTAACCAATATTCAAAAGAATTCTCAAGAATGCTCGTATAAGTTAGATAATCACAATTATGATATACAAGAGAAAGAAATAATCAATGGTTTTCTCCAATGGGAGAACCCTTTAAAAGATAAAGCTATTTTTGATCTATCTAGCTATGCTATTGAGTATAGCATTTTAACAAGTGATAGTAAGATCTCTATACAAAGTTTAAGAAATAAACAAATATATCTAGATACTAATGTCATATATAGAGCATTAGGTATTAATGGGTCGTCTAGAGAAATTTTAACTCGAACTTTTCTACAAAAATTCAATGAAGTTGGGGAAAAACTATACATCTCTAAATATACCGAATCAGAATTTAAGGATAGCATTAAGTTTCATGTTGATAATATCGAGAAATTTAACACTCCTAGAGTTTCCTCAGAAGTCTATATAGAAGCGAGTGTTAATGAAGAAATATACAATTACTATCATAAGTGGAGAACAAATAAGGCTAATAGTAGCACATCTTTGTTTTTGGCCCACATATACCAATTGTATGAGCAATTTAAAACGGAATATAAAATAACAGTAGAAAATATCTGCCCGTATAATATAGATAATGAAGATATTGTTGCGCAATTACAGCAGATGTCTACTCAAATTTTCTCAAAAAATTACGGTTCTCGGAGCAAAAAAGGTGAATTTCTGCGTTTTGAACTGAGCCATAACGCATTAAACAGAAAACCTCGGAAATAGTAACGATGGCAATTTGGCAAAGAAACGCAAGGTAATGAAATAGAACGGTTGCCAAGTCATTACCTGATAACTAAGTAAAGTTTTCCTTTGTGTCGTTACGTTTCATCGTTCTGCGTTAGTTTGCATATCAATGTATAACTCGCTGATAACTAATTTTGTAACCAAAAAAAGATTAGATTATGCGAAGTACATTTAAGGTGCTGTTCTACGTGAACGGAAGCAAAGAGAAAAACGGTATTGTTCCCATTATGGGACGAGTAACAATCAACGGTTCTGTGGCTCAATT
>JAFQAS010000015.1 GCA_017399915.1 Muribaculaceae bacterium | reverse complement strand
CCCCCTTTTGACGAAAAAAGCCCTGAAACTTGAATTTCAGAGCGTTCTTTCTCACAAGTTATATGGGTTTTATCTTTGATTTGTGTGCGTCTAATTTTGTCTTGTTGTATCTCTACTTTCCGATGCAAAATGTATTCTTTTGCCATCAACCGTTCTATCAAAACGACGAGAAAGGAGCGTATGATGCTTGTCGTTTGTTGCAAGCACCTTTGTATCGGCAGCATTGATGCCCGCATTTTTGGCAAGCAGATGGCAGAAATGTTCCCATAGTCCTGCATCGTAATCATCCTTCAATGATGGGAATTTAGCGACATATATACAGCGATCTGTATCTACAACATTTGCTTTGGGGCGAGCACCACCAAGTGAAGAACCAGGCTGCACAAGTTGTGCTATCCATCGTTTTTCGGGGAGGGTATTAGCATCCTCGCTTTTTTCAATCTCTTTACTCGCTGCAATGAGTTCACGCAAGTCTGTCAATGGTGGAATACGCAAAGAGTTGTCGGCGTTTATAAACTCGCCATCGGGTGTCTCCTTAAAACGGAATCCACCCATACGAGAAAAGTCGTCTATGCCCGTCAAAAAATCAAACGATGAAAGGCGGCGAACAGGCCGGCTCTCCTCTTGAGCCAATATCTGCTCACGACGCAACAGCAAAGTGCGTCCCCATCTGTCGGGAAGCGCATCGGCAAAGCAACCGAAAATATCCTTATTCGGCTGAGTGTATTGTATTCCTGGATAGTTGTTAAGGTCTTCGCTGAGGCTTATGGCATTGTACCTTTTAATCCAACTATCGGCAAACTTGAAACTATAACTATCCGAGCCACGAAGCGATTCGTAGCCAAGTTCCCCAATCAGCTCAACCTCCTTGAGCCAATCAAAATCGGCATATACATATAACTTTTTCATAATCCGCTACTACTTTTTAGACGCCCTTTCACGCTGTGGTAAATTCATATCCTGTAACGCTCTGCCAAGTTCGTCATCTTTTGCCAAAGAGAGAATATCATCGTCAAGCTGCAGAGCATACAGCACGCGAAGGTAGATGCCAATAGCCACCGTAGGCGCACCTTTTTCTATGCGTGACACCGTGAGTGGAGAACAAGTAGCACGCTCCGCAACTTGTACAACACTCAAATTACGGCGCAATCGGGCAAGCTTTATCTGCTCGCCAACAACCTGCATCTTCTGCTCCAACTTTCGGGGCAACTTAGTCCCCATTGTACTCTTTGCCATAATCGTAACATATCATATAATATGCAAAGATAATACTTTTCCTTTATTTTATGATAGGTTGAGTAAAAATATATGATTGCAACTGTAAAGAAAAGCATAACACTTCCACAAAAGAGGTTGTTCGGAATTACCGAACAACCTCTTTAACCAAACTATAAACAAGTTTTATGACTTATGCACTTGCATGGTGACTTGCATAGTCACTTGCATGGTAATATATTTAAAATTAGCTCGTACACATCTTATACACTAACTTATACACCACATATCGACTGGGTGCCAACTTAGTGCCGACTGGGTGCCAACTTAGTGCCAACTTAGTGCCTTCATGAGCACTATCATGGGCAGTTCATGAGCGCTTATAGACAAAAGTATGAGAATAATGTTGTCAGCAAACTTGAAACAATTGCACCTACACACTCAAACCTCCTCTCAAATTAAGATTCGAGTTCAATTCTCTTTTATATTCTATGCGGTTGGTTTCGGTCATATAATTGTTTTTTAGAGTTCTTGATTATAACATAAATCTTTCTAATTTATTCTTCCATCTTTCCCAATCTGGCATCTCTTTTTGCAAAAGTTCCCAAAATGCTTTTGTGTGGTCAGGGTGAAGCAAATGACATAATTCGTGCGTTATTACATACTCAATACAAGGTCTTGGAGCCTTAATCAATTGGGTGTTGAGAATTATTTTTCCTTTTGGAGTACAGCTTCCCCAACGATTTTCCATTTCCTGTATATATAGAGAGGATGGTGTTACGCCATATTTTGCAAAACGAGTTATTATAGGCTCGGCATATTCAGCGAACTTATCTTTGGCGTGTATTCTATACCACTCTTTCATCAACTCTTTTGCTTTACTTTTAGGGGTACATATAACTTCAAAATATCGTCCTTTATATCGCACGCTATTGGGCTTACCCTCCTCAACACGCAATATAAATTGGCGACCGAGATAATAGTGAGATTCTCCACTGATGTATTTTTTCTCTGGAGAATGTTTTCCTAGCTGCTTAAAGTAATCTTGTTGGCGTAAGATCCATTGTGCTCTTTTTAAAACTCGTTGCTCTATTGCCTCAATTGTAGTATCAATAGGTGCTAACACTTCAACATTTCCCGCAGGATAAACCTTTATACCAAGTGTCTTGCGGTTGGAAAACTTAACGCTAAATACTATTTCGTGCGAGCCAAAAATAACTTTACCCTCCATTAGCGAAACCATTTTGATGCAACATCTACCGAGTGATCTATTATTGAATCCATATCATCGAAAGTCAATGGAATCTCATATTTTCTTTTAATCTCATCAATTAAGAAATCCTCTATATCCAATTTCATCGCACCTATTAATCGATCTTTTACAGTCCAATCAACCATTAACGCTCCCTCCGGGTATATATAAGACTTAATAATTTCATCTACTTTATTTGCTATGATTAAGGCTATGTCGCTTAAATTTGCTCTGTTTGAGTCTTTGCAAACTCCCTTTAGTACTTCGAGTGTTAATCCGAAGTATGCTCGTCCCGCGTTGTTATTTTGTAAAGACTCAGGAATATCGCTATCGGTATGGCTTAATACCTTTTGCATAATCTCTTCAGCTCGTTGCAAGTACTCTGCCTCACTTATACGCCCTTGCTTGTATTCCTCAATAGTCTCCTCCAACATCTTTGAGAATTTCTTGAAGAACGCGGGATCGGTATCCATACTCTCAGTAAGATATTTTGCTGTTCGCGAAGCAATAGTATCAGCCTTTGCGGATTTTCCAACAATCTTTTCTACCTCTTCTGCAAATTTCTCCTTATCGAATATATTAACCAACTCAGTAATTACTTGCACCTCTCCACTCTCAATATGGGTGTCAATAAGTTTTTGTATTTGACCTTCATATTGTGAGAAATCAATCGTGTCGGAATATCTTTCCTGAACGGCCTTGCGAAGTTTTAGAAACATCGCTAAATCGTTTTTGTAACGATCTACTTGCTCCGGAGGTGTCGTTTTATGAAAATCAATTGACGCAAGAGCAATTTTAAGCGTACGAGCATACGCTGTTAATTTCTCATAGAATAACACACGCTTTTCCTCATCACGCAATATTTCGCCATAAGCCTCTAAGTCGCCTTGATTCTTCGCAGTACGCAAAATATCCCATATCTCGCTATGACGCTGTGGCAGTTTTGCCACCTCGTCTGAAATATCGGTATATGTACAGGCAAGATCCTCTTGGTCGAAGTCCGTGTATATTTCGAGTGCATCATTCAAATTGCTGAAAACGCCATAATAATCTACGATATAGCCAAACTCCTTATCATCACAAACTCGATTAACTCTAGCAATAGCCTGCAACAGTGTATGGTCTTTAAGTTTGCGGTCAAGGTACAATACCGTATTTTTCGGCTCATCAAACCCTGTCAGCAACTTATCTACCACAATAATTATTTCGGGGTTATCGCTATTCTTAAATCGATTAATGATGTTTTGCTCGTATTTCTTTGGCGTACCATGCTCATCCATCATCTGCTTCCAGAATGCCAATTCGGTATTTGATGTCTCACCAAATGCTATATCCTCACCTTCGCGTGTATCTGGTGATGTAATAAGCACCTCTGACGACACAAAACCTATCTCATCAAGGAACTTTTTATACATGATGGCAATTCGCTTGCGTGGAGCCACCAACTGAGCCTTAAATTTCGAGCCCTGCCAGTTCTTGCGAAAATGCTGCGATATATCCCATGCGATGGCATATACACGCTGTTCTGCCTGATTCACTTGGTCGGCACGACTGAATTTCTTCTTCATATCGGCTCGTTGTGCATCAGTCATCCACTCGCAAATACGGTCAAAATACCTGTCGATCGAGTCTGCATGTACCTCTTGTGGCACCATACGGCCCTCGTAAAGCAATGGCACTACTGCACCATCTTTCACTGCTTGATCTACGGTGTAAATTGGCTGAATAATACCGCCAAACTTTGCAGCAGTGCTCTTCTCCTTCTTCATCAGTGGAGTTCCGGTCATCGCAATAAAGCAAGCATTGGGTAGTGCCTTCTCCATCTTGATTCCCATCTCACCATACTGGCTGCGATGCCCCTCATCAATCAGCACAAAAATATTGGGGTCGGTAAGAGGAGACTTTAATCCCCTTACCGCTGTCTCAAACTTATTGATAATGGTCGTAATCACCGTAGCACTTGCACCCTCCAATAACTTCACGAGATTGCTACCCGTTGTAGCATTCTCTACGCTCACTTGACATTTGCGGAATGTCGTTGTAATCTGCCTGTCAAGGTCAGTACGATCGGTTACGAGGATAATCCTCGGATTGCGAATTGAACTGTCAAGCAAAATTGCCTGTGCAAGCATTACCATCGTCAGTGATTTACCCGAGCCTTGCGTATGCCAAATGACACCGCCTCGGCGTTTTCCGCCCTCGATGTTGCGCACTCGCTCCATCACCTTCTCAACGGCAAAATATTGCTGATAGCGTGCCACTTTCTTTATGCCGTCATCATAAAGCGTAAAACCATACATCAGCCCCAGCAATCTCTCCGGGCGGCAAAGATTGTAGATATATGCATCCTGCACCGATGGTGTCAACGGAGCATCGTATTTCTTCTCTATATCTGTCCGCACATAGCTATATCGCTCGCCGAACATCTTGGGGTTGATACGCTTCTCATTTACTTTCTCGGCTAACTTGTAACGATATAGCTCTTCGGCATTTTTGTCGGCAAACTGCTCTGTCCATTTGCTCCAAAACTTTTCGGGAGTGGCGGTTGTGGCATAACTCACCTCATTTACATTTGTCGCCAACAACAATGCCAAATAGACATACAACGAGCGTATTCCATCCTCCTTTTGGTTGCGAAGATGTTGCGAAATCGCCTGCTTGAGCGAATCTTTGATGTCGGGGCGTTTGCACTCTATCACACATAACGGAATACCATTCACGAATAGTACAATATCGGGGCGATATGTGTCGCTCATTCCCGTACGGCTTACTGCAAACTCCTCGGTTACATGGAACGCATTGTTTTCGATATGCTTCCAGTCGATATACTGCATCACATAACTCTTCTTGTCGCCATCGACAATCTGTTCGAGTGTCTTACCCGCCGTCAATAGGTCGTACGCCACTTGCGAGGCTGTCATATATCCCTCCTCCATAGGGAGGTTTTTGAGTACCTCAAT
>JAFQAS010000014.1 GCA_017399915.1 Muribaculaceae bacterium | reverse complement strand
GCGTTCTCTTATTGCACCGGCTTGACCTCGGTAACCATCCCCAATTCGGTGACCTCAATTGGCAACTGTGCGTTCTATGGTTGCAGCGGCTTGACTTCAATTGTTGTAGAAAAAGGAAATACCAAATATGATTCAAGAGATAATTGTAATGCCATTATCGAAACGGCAACAAATACACTAATGTCGGGGTGTAAAAATACAACCATCCCCAATTCCGTGACCACGATTGGCTCCTCTGCGTTCTCTGGTTGCCGCGGCTTGACCTCGGTAACCATCCCCAATTCCGTTACCACGATTGGCTCCTCTGCGTTCTCTGGTTGCCGCGGCTTGACTTCCGTAACCATCCCCAATTCCGTGACCACGATTGGCAACGATGCGTTCTCTTATTGCGACGGCTTGACTTCCGTAACCATCCCAAATTCCGTAACCTCGATTGACAACGATGCGTTCTTTGGTTGCAGCGGCTTGACCTCGGTGACCATCCCCAATTCGGTTACCAAGATAGGCGACGGTGCGTTTTACAAATGCTACGGCTTGACCTCCGTAACCATTCCCAATTCGGTGACCTCGATTGGCAACTCTGCGTTCAGGGGTTGCACAGGCTTGACCTCGGTAACCATCCCCAATTCGGTGAAGGAAATAGGTGACTGTGCATTTCAAAATTGTGATAGCTTAGAATATGTTATAATTACTAATCCTAACACGCGATACAACTGTAATTATAACACGCGATACAACTGTAATTATAACACGCGATACAACTGTAATTATAACAAGCGATACAATGATAATTATAATTTTTATTATTATGTTTATACGTTTCCCAAGCACACCAAAATAATACGTCCCAAGCAAGAGGAGAAATCGGAGCGGGATAGTTATAGGTGGCAATATGTTTCATATGGAGATGATAAGTGTGGGGCTAAGTCGACCGATGGAAAAGAGATTGTTCCAACCGAATATTCCGAGGTGGAGTATATCCCTAATTATGAAGGGTATTTCTTGGTGAGGAAAAATGGTTGTTATGCTATTTATAATCCGTCGGGAAAAATCATTATTCCAATAAGTAGAGGGTACTCGTCAATAATAAAGACCCGCTCTGATGGCCGCATCTATTATCGTGTGAGCAAAGGAGGAAAATATGGTGTTTGTGGTATTGATGGGTATGAAATAGTAGCGCCGTTATACGATAATATTATCTGTATTGACGGAGTGTTCCTCTATAAGGATATAAATGGCACATGGATACCACTAAATAAAGGATTGGATAAAAATAATGCGGTAGTGGAGAACCCCAAATATACCAAGCGCGATGTGGCATATTATGACCTCGCACTCCAACAAGGACGTCTTGAGGATTCTTTTGGTAAAAAGGTGAGAGTAGAGCAAACCTCGACCGAAGGAACGAGAGCCTTTAAGATTGTGTTTGAGGATAAGATATTGTTTGAATTTGGCGAATACGACCTCAGTAGCTCGGCACTCGACTATATCGACAAGGTGGCGGAAACATTGAAAGAATTACCTTCGACCAGAGTGAGGATTACCGGTTACACCGACAATGTGGGTTCGCTTGCCTCAAATCGTCTACTATCCACACAGCGAGCTAATGCCGTGAGCGAATATTTGCAACAAAAAGGCATCTCGGCTTCGCGCATAATAGCCAAAGGTGTGCCGTTGGCCGACTATGTGGCAACAAACAAAACCGAAGAAGGTCGCGCTCTCAACCGCCGAGTGGAAATTATCATCGAGGCAATTGGACATCGCGCCAAGTGAAGCGCTCATATTCATACACTCGTACCGATTATTCCTCAGGTCGTTCCCTCGGTAAAGTAAATAAAACAGAAACATTTACCGATACTCGCACTATCACATATTATGAATAATATTCAGGAGTAAGGGGGGATAACTCCCAATAATAAGGCTTCCGATAGTAATAGTCGGTGGCCTTTTTTGTTTGCGATAATGAGGAGAATTATATGTTAGTAAATCGCATTTTCTCTGTTTATCAAGCATCTCTTATTATTCGTTGAGTTTTGTGCTTATTCTTGGAAAAATTTGTTGTATATTTGTAGCATAATTAAAAGAGAATGGAAACGACATTGACTATTGAAACGATATTATTGGCTCTTGGGCTGACGCTGTTGGCGGGTATGTCGACTGCGATAGGTAGTTTGATGGCATTTTTTACCCGAGCCACAAATACCCGATTTTTGTCGGGCGCATTGGGGTTGTCGGCAGGAGTGATGATTTATGTGTCGTTTATGGAGATGATTCCCGAGGCGTTGGCAAATCTGAAATCGGTGTATGCCGAGGATACTGCCACAATATATATGTTGATAGCCTTTTTCGGTGGCATGGGGTTGATTGCGTTGATTGACTTCTTAATCCCCTCTGATGAGAACCCTCACGAATTTCATCATATAGAGGAGATCGGTCTCAAGTCGGACAAACTCAAACGTACCGGTTTTATGCTTGCATTGGCGATTGGTATACACAACTTCCCCGAGGGTATGGCTACGTTTGTGGCTGCCTTAGACGGTTTTGATGTGGCTATCCCCATTGTGATAGCTATCGCCATTCACAATATCCCTGAAGGTATTGCCGTGTCGGTGCCTATCTATCATTCAACCGGTAATCGTCGCAAAGCATTGACCTACTCGATATGGACCGGATTGGCCGAACCTATTGGGGCTTTATTTGGAATGGCATTTTTGTTGCCGTTTTGGACCCCTACGATAAGCGCGTTGCTATTGGCTGCAGTGTCGGGGATTATGGTGTTTATCTCGCTCGATGAGTTGTTGCCCGGTGCCGAAGAGTATGGTCATCACCATTTCTCGATAGGTGGTGTGATATTGGGCATGATGATAATGGCCGCCTCGCTACTGATATTATAATAATTAGTGAGTGCCTATAAATCTCTGACGAAAATTCACTATAAATAGTGATTGTGGGATTGTGGGATAAGTGTTAACTTTGCACCATAATTCTCAATGGGGGTAAATTTTAAACATATCATTGTAGCTTTTTCGCTTGTGGGTTGCGTAAGTAATCTACAGGCTGCCGATGTGGTTGCCGAAGAGGTTGACACAACCGATGTGTTGCCCGAAGTGACGGTCTCGGCAATTAAACAGACCTCGGATTTGAATAAGTGCCCCACAGCCTTGACGGTGTTGAACTCTGACCATGTGGAGCGATTGGGTGTTAAGGCTATAAAGAATGTAAGTGCTATTTCCCCTAATTTCTATATCCCCGATTATGGCTCACGAATGACCTCATCAATATATGTGAGGGGGATAGGTGCGCGTATCGACCAACCGGTTGTGGGGTTGAATGTTGATAATGTGCCTATTCTCAATAAGGATAATTATGATTTTGAGTTGGCCGATGTGGATAGGATAGAGGTGTTGCGAGGACCGCAAAGCACCCTCTATGGGCGTAATACAATGGGCGGACTCATTAATATATATACTATCTCTCCGTTTAAATTTCAAGGAGTGAGGTTCATGGGTGAGTATGGCACGGCCAACACGTTGAAAACTTCGTTGTCGTATTATACTAAGTTGTCATCGCAATTGGGTATGTCGATAGGTGGAAATTTCACCATGACCGACGGCTATTATAATAATGAGTATAATGGGAGTGATGTAGGCACCGAACGACAAGGCTCGTTTCGTTGGAAAACAAAATGGTATTCTACATCTAACGTGGCTATAGAAAATGTGGCATCGGTGCAACACTCGCGCCAAAGCGGCTATCCCTATCAGTCGGTAGAGTCGGGCGAGATAAATTACAATGACACATGTTTTTATCGTCGCACCTCGGTGACAGATGGATTGACCGTTAACTGGAATTATAAGGGGATAACAATGTCGAGTATCACCGGTTTTCAGTATATCGATGATAATATGACACTCGATCAAGATTTCCTACCTCTTGAATATTTTACACTCACTCAGCGACGTCATGAATGGGCTCTGACTCAGGATTTTGTGGTTAAAGGTCGTGAGCAAAATTATGATTGGTTGGTGGGGGCTTTCGGGTTTTATCGCCGCACCAATATGAGTGCGCCTGTGACATTTAAGGAGTATGGTATAGAGCAACTTATCGAGAAAAACCGCAATGAGGTGAACCCTTATTATCCTATCGGTTGGAATGATGATACATTTGTACTTGGAAGTGACTTTTTAATTCCTACCTATGGATTGGCTCTTTATCATCAAAGCCATTATGATTTAAATCGTTGGGCTTTTACATTGGGCTTGCGTCTTGATTATGAAAAGTCGTCACTCGATTATAACAGTTCCTGTAATACCTCATATACTATATATGATAATACGGCGGGAGCGATGGAGCCATTCCGCAACAGCCCGGTAGATATTGATGATTATGGCCATTTGAGTCAATCTTTTGTCGAGCTGCTGCCTAAACTTACTATCGCTTATCGCTTGCCGTTGAATGACGATTCGCGAGTGTTTGCCTCGGTGGCAAAGGGGTACAAGTCGGGTGGATTTAATACTCAAATGTTTTCAGATGTGTTGCAACAGCGTATCCGCGGCATGATGGGATTGAGCGAACTCTACAAGGTTGATGATGTGGTGTCGTATAAACCCGAAAAGAGCTGGAACTATGAGGTGGGAGCGCATGTGGCCGATGGTGAAGGTCGTTACTCGGCCGGCGTATCATTGTTTTATATTGATTGCCGTGACCAACAGTTGACGGTTTTCCCCGATGGCACTACAACAGGCCGCATCATGACCAATGCCGGCAAGACTCGTAGCTATGGAGTGGAACTCTCGGCAATGTGGCGCCCCGTAGAACGATGGTCGTTGACTGCAAGCTATGGCTATTCCGATGCTCGATTTGTGGAGTATAATAATGGAAAGAGTGATTTTAAAGATAATTATATCCCCTATGCGCCTAAGAATACATTGTTTTTAGGCACATCTTACAATATCCCGGTAAATCGTTCATGGCTCGATTGTGTCGACTTGAATGTTGATATGAAAGGGATAGGGGAGATTTATTGGGACGAAGCAAATAGTGTGAAGCAGCCGTTTTATGCATTGCTGTCGGCATCGGTGCTCTTTACAAAAGATGATTTTACCCTTGATTTATGGGGTGATAATCTCACCGATACACACTATAACTCATTTTATTTCGTTTCTATAGGTAACGCCTTCTTGCAGAAGGGTAGTCCGGCACGATGTGGCGTGACATTGAGGTTGAATTTTAAATCGAATTAATAATAACAAAAAAGAGAATAAGATGAAATTTTTAAAGACAATTTTGGCATTAGTGATGTTTGCTTCGGTGGCAACATCATGTAGCAACGATGACGAGCCATCGGCTCATGACAATTACATGGAACAAAACTACACCGGTTGTTTCCAATATATTTATAAGAAAAGTTTGAATAGCGGTGTGATTGTAAAAGGAACTACTTATATGTTCCGTTGGAGAGCCGACTTTACTGTTGATGTGTATATTAAAAACGCTAAATTTTCGGCAAATATGCCCGATGGTATTGAAATTGCAATTGAAGGGTTGAAATGGGTCAGTGATAAAGGAGTGAAAGTGGTGTCGTCTACTGATGTTGTTCCCACTAAGGTTACTATGAGTGGTAACGAGGTAGATGCTTCGGCCTATGTGATAGATGATTTGAAATTAAATGTTTTTGAACGCCGTCTCATGGATGACCAATTGACTTATATCCCTGTTATAAATATGTCAATGACTATGGGTGATGTGGAAGTGATTACAGTGCAAAAGCAAACAGTGTATTTTGGCTCTACCGGTGTGGTGAACAATGCTGCGTCAACTAATTTTACATCAAAAACTCCATACTATGCAGTTACATTAGATCCTGACAAAATGCAAGCTACTATTGATGTGTATAATGCTAAGTTTGCCGAAAAAATGCCTGCGATGAATATGAAGTTTGCTGAAATACCTTTCGAGGTGTCAAATTTGGGTTATAAGCTTGCTTGCAAAGAGTTAATCCCTACTATCAAAGACTCAGGCGTTGATGTCCCTTATCCAAGTTACAAAATCACAAATTTGAATGGTGATGCAACGTTTGCTACCGGAATGAATTTGCAATTTAATTGCATGGAAGTGTTCACCGTTCAAGCGAATTTAGGATATACACTTCCAACAGAGTAAGTGAAATAACATTAAAAAATACTAACCAAAGCCAATTTGCCGAGTGCGCGAGTTGGCTTTCGTTTTTATTTTGGAGTGAATTAACGGCTGAAAGAATGGAAAAATGTTGATAAATAATATGGTGTAAAAATGTTGAAAATTAATATATTTTGACTATCTTTGCACTTGAATTAATAAGCCTTTTTCATAGTTAAACACATGGGACGATTGTATTGATATGACTATCAATGTGATAGCTATCGATGCGGTTGTCGTGTCTATGAATGAGGTTGGTGTGTAAAAAATATTAGATACTAAAATATGGTTTTATTAGACATTTTTGGAATTCAGAACAGTGCATTGCTTGCTGTGGTAGCAGCGTTGACCGGTTTTGGTCTTGTAGCATTGGCTCTGTGGTTAGCGGGCCTTATTTCCCCTCGCTCATTCAACCCTCAAAAAGGAGAAGCATACGAGTGTGGTATTCCCACTCGTGGTGAAAGTATGTCACAGTTTAAAGTGGGATACTATCTTTATGCTATTTTATTCTTGATGTTTGATGTTGAAACAGTGTTCTTGTTCCCATGGGCAGTGCGCATGCGCGAACTTGGAGTAGATGGCATCATCAGCATCGCAGTGTTTTTCGGAATATTAGTGTTAGGCCTTGTTTATGCATGGCGGAAAGGAGCTCTTGAATGGAAGTAACAACTAAAAGCATGCCATATGAGGCATGGAAAGATAACGAATATATCGAATCTCTTGTAAAAGAGTTGCAAGAAAATGGCACTAACGTAATAGTTGGTTCATTTGATAAACTTATCAACTGGGGCCGTTCTAACTCAATTTGGCCATTGACATTCGCAACAAGTTGTTGTGGTATCGAATTCGTGTCGCTTGGTGCTGCACGTTACGATATGGCACGTTTTGGCTGGGAAGTGGCTCGTTCATCTCCCCGTCAAGCCGACTTTATGATGGTTGCCGGTACAATCGTACACCGTATGGCACCTGTAATGCGTCGTTTGTATGATCAATTGGCTGAGCCAAAATATGTGATTGCATGTGGTGGTTGCGCTATCTCAGGTGGTCCATTCCGCAAATCATATCACGTGGTGAAAGGGATTGACGAGATTGTCCCTGTTGATGTATATCTTCCGGGCTGTCCTCCACGTCCCGAGGCGATGATTTATTCAATCATGCAGTTGTCGAGAAAAATGAAGGTTGAAAAATTCTTTGGTGGAGTGAACCGCCAAGAAAAAATCAAAGACTTCCTCGCAGCTCACCCCGAAGAGTCATATGATTGATAAATCGGTTTTGTTCAATCACATTTATTTATAGTAAGAAAATAAAGACAATATCAGATATGGCAAATATTCAAGAAAAGATAGCCAAACTATGTCAGGAGGCAACTTTTGAGGAAGGTCAAGACCTATTGGTGTGTGTGCCCGACTCAAAATGGCATGCTCTCGCTAAATCGTTGAAAGAAGAATTACATTTCGACTTTTTGGTGACAATAGTGGGTATGGATTGGACCGACAAACTTGGTTGTATATATTACCTAAAATCTACTGCCGACAATGCAATGATTTCGGTGAAGGTAACAACCGAAGATCGTGAAAATCCAATGATTCACAGTGTTCACGATGTGTGGGCAATTGCTACTACATTCGAACGCGAAGTTTATGATTTCTTTGGAATTATTTTTGTAAATAACCCCGATATGCGTCGCATGTTCCTTAGCATCGATTGGAAAGGTTATCCATTGCGCAAGGACTATGATGACAGCCCTGAAATCAATCCTGTTCCAAAGGAAAACGAACGCCAAGAAGATACAACAGTTTCATATGTGGAAACTGAAGATGGCAAAATCGAAAAGAAAACTATCAACGTGTTTGAACCTAACGATTTCGTGGTGAATATCGGTCCTCAACACCCTGCTACTCATGGTGTGTTGCGTTTCCGCACAGCAGTTGATGGTGAAACAATCAAGAAAATCGACTTCTATTCAGGTTATATACACCGTGGTATAGAAAAAATATGTGAAGGATTGACATATCCTCAAACACTTCACTTCATGGACCGTATGGACTATTTCTCAGGTCATCATTATCACCATGCAATGTGTATGGTATATGAAAAGGCTTTGGGTATAGAGATTTCACGCCGTGCTCAAGTGATTCGTGTGTTGATGGACGAGTTGGCTCGTATCGCTTCTCACTGCTTGTTCTTAGGTACATATTGTATGGACTTGGGTGCAACAACAATGTTGTTCTACACATTGCGTGTGCGCGAGCAAATCCTTGATATCATGGAGAAAACTTGTGGCGCTCGCATGACATTCAACTATGGTTGCATTGGTGGTGTGATGCAAGATCTTCACGAAGATTTCGTGAGCGATGTGAAAGAATTGCTCGCTGTATTGCCTAAAAATATCAAAGAATATAATGAATTGTTTATTGGCAACGTAATCGCTAAGGGCCGTCTTGAAAATGTGGGTACACTCACTCGCGAAGATGCTATCTCATATGCGGTAACAGGCCCTTCAGGTCGTGCATCGGGTTGGGCTTGCGACGTGCGTAAAACAAACCCATATAGCATCTACGGAGAACTCGACTTTGAAGAAGTAGTTTACACCGAAGGTGATTCTATGGCTCGTACTAAATTACGTATTGCCGAAATGGAACAATCAGCTCGCATCATTGAGCAACTTATCGACAATATCCCTGAAGGTGAATATTGCGTGAAAGTGCCTAAAGTGGTGAAATTGCCTGCGGGTCGCTGGTTCCAAATGGTTGAAGGTTGCCGTGGCGCATTTGGCGTTTATGTAGAAAGCACAGGTGGCACATCTCCATTGCGTTTGAAACTTGTTCCTCCTTGTTTGCCATTGGCAAATGTGGTTGACCACCTCACTCGTGGCACAAAAATTGCCGACCTCATCACTATCGGAGGTTCATTAGATTATATTGTACCCGATATTGACCGATAACATTAGATAATATAGTAATAATATAATTATGTACGAAATAACATTCGCAACTATAACCAACTGGATTGACACTTTCCTCGGAAAATATATGCCTGAGTGGCTTGTTACTACTGTAGAGTGCTTGCTCATTGGTGTAGGACTCCTATTGGTTTATGCCTTGTTGGCATTGTTTTATATCTATTTTGAGCGCAAAGTGTGTGCGGCTTTCCAATGTCGTCTCGGTCCTAACCGAGTAGGTCCTTGGGGTTTGTTGCAATCATTTGCCGATATGTTTAAGATGCTTATCAAAGAGCTTATCACACTTAAACACATCGACCGCTTCTTGTTTGCTCTCGCTCCTTATTTGGTAATCATTGCATCAATGCTTTCATTCGCTTGTTTGCCTTGGGCTAACGGGTTGCAAATTATTGACTTCAATATCGGTATTTTCTTCTTGATTGCAGTTTCATCAATTGGTGTTCTTGGTATCTTGCTCGCAGGTTGGTCAAGTAACAACAAATTTACCTTGATTGGTGCGTTGCGTTCAGGAGCTCAAATGGTGAGCTACGAATTATCAATCGGTTTGTCGGTATTGACAATGGTTGCATTTGCCGGAACAATGTCTATTACCGGTATCGTTGAAGAACAAAAAGATTTGTGGTTTATCTTCTCAGGTCATGTGCCCGCAATTATCGCATTTGTGATTTATCTTGTTGCAGGTACAGCTGAAACAAACCGTGGACCGTTTGACCTTCCCGAAGCTGAAAGTGAGTTGACCGCAGGTTATCATACTGAGTATTCAGGTATTCACTTTGGTTTCTTCTATTTGGCCGAATACCTCAACTTGTTTATCGTATCGGGTGTAGCTACATTGCTATTCTTCGGAGGTTGGATGCCATTGCATATTCCCGGTTGGGAAGGCTTCAATGCTGTAATGGATTATATCCCATCGGTAGTGTGGTTTATCGGTAAAGCTATCGCTCTTTCATTCATTATCATTTGGTTTAAATGGACATTCCCACGTCTACGTATCGACCAATTATTGAAACTTGAATGGAAATATTTGTTACCAATCAACCTCGTGAATCTCGTGTTGATGGTTATCATTATCGTTTTTAACTTGCATTTTTAATATTAACATTATACAAAGATAAATTTCGTGATTATGAGCGAAAAATTTGGCAAAATAGCTCAAGTAATCGGTCCGGTAGTCGACGTTGCTTTTGAAGGAGAAGGAAATACCATTCCTCCCATCTACACATCGTTGAAAATTGATCGTGCCGATGGCTCAGAACTTATTCTTGAGGTTGAGCAACACATTGGTGAAGATACTGTGCGTTGTGTAGCAATGGATAGTACCGATGGTTTGCAACGAGGCATGAAGGTGGTAAATCTTGATCGTCCGATTGCTGTTCCCACCGGTGAACAAGTAAAAGGTCGTTTGCTCAACGTAGTAGGAGAGGCGATTGACCACTTGCCTGAGCTTAAACGTGAGAACGTGCGTCCTATTCACCAGCCAGCACCGGCATTTGAAGACCTTACTATCGGAACAGAAATTCTTTATACCGGTATTAAGGTGATCGACCTTCTTGAGCCATATAGTAAAGGTGGTAAGATCGGTTTGTTTGGTGGTGCAGGTGTGGGTAAAACCGTGCTCATCATGGAACTTATCAATAACATCGCTAAAGGTCACAACGGGTTCTCGGTATTTACCGGGGTAGGAGAACGTACTCGTGAGGGTAACGACCTTCTTCGTGAGATGATCGAAAGTGGTGTTATGAAATATGGCGAAAAATTTGAAAAGGGAATGGAAAACGGAGAGTGGAACCTTGCCGATGTAGATATGGACAAGGTGAAAGAATCACAAGCTACTCTCGTGTTTGGTCAGATGAATGAGCCTCCCGGTGCACGTCTTCGTGTTGCGTTGTCGGGCTTGACAGTGGCTGAACAATTCCGCGACCAAGATGGTGGCGGTAAAGAAATTCTTCTCTTTATCGACAATATCTTCCGTTTCACACAAGCAGGTTCTGAGGTATCGGCGTTGCTTGGTCGTATGCCATCGGCTGTGGGTTATCAACCTACACTTGCATCTGAAATGGGTACATTGCAAGAGCGTATCACTTCAACAAAGAACGGTTCAATCACATCAGTACAAGCTATCTATGTGCCTGCCGATGACTTGACCGACCCCGCTCCTGCTACAACATTCAACTTCTTGGACGCAACTACCGTGTTGAGCCGTAAGATTGCTGAGCTCGGTATCTATCCGGCTGTAGACCCATTGGAATCAACATCACGTATTCTTGATCCTAATATCATTGGCGAAGAGCATTACAACACAGCTCAAGCAGTGAAGCAATTGCTTCAAAAATATAATGAGCTTCAAGATATTATCGCAATTCTTGGTGTTGACGAACTCTCTGACGAAGACAAACTCGTTGTGGCTCGCGCTCGTCGTGCACAACGCTTCTTGTCGCAACCATTCAACGTGGCAGAGCAATTTACCGGTCTACCTGGTGTGATGGTGCCTTTGAGTGAAACTATCCGTGGCTTCAAGATGATTCTTTCGGGTGAAATGGATGAATATCCCGAACAAGCATTCCTCAATGTGGGAACAATCGACGAAGCAATCGAGAAAGGTAAGAAACTTCTTGCCGAAGTGAAATAAGAATAACGACAATAGCTAATAATAGCAACTATGATACTAAAAATTATATCAACCGAAGATGTACTTTTTGATGGAGAAGTCGACGCAGTGACTCTTCCCGGACAAAAAGGCTCTTTTACCGTGCTCAATAATCACGCGTCAATAGTTTCTTCGCTTGTGGCAGGAAATATTGTGTATGATGTGGCAGGAGAAAAAAAATCGATTGCCGTTGACGGAGGATTGGTTGATGTGGACAAAAATGTAGTATCGGTGTGTATATATTAACATGAAGAAAGTATTTCTCATATTAACAATGATGGTGATGGCGCTGATTACGCCTAATACCGTCTATGCTTCATCAGAAGGTGGCGAAGAAGACTTGGCTATCAAGGAAATTATTTTCCACCACTTGGGTGATGGATATGGTTGGGAAGTACCATTCTCTCACCATCACCGCATTCCATTGCCAATCATTGTGAAAGATTGTAATGGCGAGTGGCATTGTTTCAGCTCGGCACGTGTGTCGCATGGCGAAACATATGAAGGATTTTATATTGCCGGTCACGATAGCGAATATAGTGGCAAAGTGGTGAGCAAAGATGCTTCGGGAAAAGAGTATCGTCCTACCGACTTCTCTATCACAAAAAATGTGTTGGCGTTGTTTATCTCAATGATTGTTGTAATGGCAAGTGTGTTGAGTGTAGCACGTTGGCATCGTCGCAATGGAGCAAAAGCTCCCCGCAAAGGACTTGGTGCAATCGAAGCTCTCATCTCATTCATCTATGATGGAGTGATTAAGTCGACATTGAAGGAAAAGGCACCTCGTTTTGCTCCTTATTTGATGACAGCATTCTTCTTCATCTTTGTGATGAACCTATTGGGATTGATTGTAATATTCCCCGGTGGTGCTAACCTCACAGGTAATATTGCGGTAACACTCGTGTTGGCAGTATTGACATTCTTGATGACAAACATATTTGGTACAAAACATTATTGGAAAGATATCTTCTGGCCCGATGTGCCATTATGGTTGAAATTCCCAATTCCCATTATGCCGGTGATTGAGATTTTTGGTATGTTTACCAAGCCGGCCGCATTGACCGTGCGTTTGTTTGCCAATATGATGGGTGGTCACATGATTGTGATTGTGTTGACAATGCTTATCTTCATATTTGCACCAATGGGAGCTGCTGTTACCGGAGCAACAACTGTGGTGTCGGTATTGTTCTCAATCTTCATGTTGCTTATCGATGTGTTGGTAAGTTTCATTCAAGCATATGTATTTACAATGTTGTCAACGATATTTATCTCGTTGGCACAAGAAGAACCTCATCATGGTGATGAGCATAAATAACGAAATAAAAAGAAATAAAATAAATAAATTAAATAACAACATTAAAATTTTAAAGTTATGTTAGCAATGATTTTAGCTTCAGCAGGTTTAATGAAATTAGGAGCATGTTTAGGTGCTGCATTGGCAGCTATTGGTGCTGGTATTGGTATTGGTAAAATTGGTGCCGCAGCTATGGAAGCTATCGCACGTCAACCAGAATCAGCAGGTGATATTCGTAGTAATATGATCGTTATCGCTGCTCTTGTTGAAGGTGTTGCGCTTTTCGCAGTTATCGTTTGTATCCTTGCACTTTTCGTTTAATCTCAAGTAAATCTATAGTATGGAACTATTCACGCCTGACTTTGGCTTGATATTTTGGATGTTCTTGTCGTTTGCGGTGCTCTTCTTCGTGTTGGCGAAGTGGGGGTGGCCTGTAATACTCAAGGGCATTGATCAACGAGCCGATTTGATAGACAAAGGTGTGGAATACGCTCAAAATGCTAAAGAGCAACTTGACCACGCCCGCGAAGAGGCTGAAAAGTATATTGCAGAGGCTCGTCGTCAACAAGCCGATATGCTCCGCGAAGCAGATAAAATGAAAACTCAAATTATCGAAGATGCACGCGAAGCAGCACAAAAAGAGGCTCAAAAGGTGATGGACGCTGCTAAACAATCTATTGAGCAATCACGCAAGGAAGCTGAGCAAAACTTCCGCAATGAAGTGAGCACATTTGCTCTCGATATTGCCGGAAAAGTGGTGCGCAATCAACTTGCCGATGCTAAAGCTCAAAAACAGTTGGTAAACACTCTTCTTGACGAAATAGAGAATAAAAATTAATAAACGCAATGAACGAAGGTCTTATTCCACGCCGATATGCTAAGGCTCTTTACAAGTTTGCTCTTGAAAAGGGTCAGGATAAACCTATGTATGGCTTGATGCAACAACTATCGGCTAATTTTGCCGCCGATTCATCGCTTCATGAAGTAATGAGCAATCCATTTATCGCCGATGATGATAAAGTGAAATTGCTTAATTTGGCAGCCGGTGCCGATAAATCGCACACATGCTTTGCCGATTTTATGAAGTTGTTGATTGAAAATAAGCGTATCTCGGCCATACGTTCTATTGCTTTAGCCTATCTGACAATATACCGTAAGGCCAATAATATCTACTTGGTAGAGGTTGTGTCGGCAGCCGAAATGGACGCTGATAGCCAATCTCGACTAAAGACACTCATTGAGAGTCATCTTAATGGCGGTTCGATGGAATTTAGCCAACGAGTAGATTCTCAACTCATAGGTGGATTCGTTGTCAATATCGATTCCGAACGACTCGATGCATCTGTGCAAAATGAATTGAAACAATTGCGTTTAAATCTTCTTAGAAAATAATTTGTGATGATTAATCCAAGCGAGATATCTGAAGTATTAAAACAACAACTCGAAAACGTTAACTCAAAAGTTTCGTTTGAAGAGGTTGGTACAGTCCTTGAAGTAGGTGATGGTGTTGCCCACGTTTTCGGACTTGACAATGTGTGCGCCAACGAACTCGTTGAGTTTGAAAATGGCGTTAAAGGTGTGGCTCTCAACCTTGAAGAAAGTAACGTAGGTGTTATTTTGCTTAACGAGGTTAATAGCGTAACCGAAAATATGACCGTGAAGCGCACCGGAAAGATTGCTTCTATTCCTGTGGGTGAAGGTTTGTTTGGACGCGTTATCAACGTGTTGGGTGAACCTATCGACGGTCGCGGACCTATTCAAGGCGACTTGATTGATTTGCCTCTTGAGCGTAAAGCACCCGGGGTAATCTTCCGTCAACCGGTGAAACAACCATTGCAAACCGGTATCAAAGCGATTGACTCAATGGTGCCCATAGGTCGTGGACAACGTGAGCTTATCATTGGTGACCGCCAAATCGGTAAGACAGCAATTGCTATCGATACAATTATCAATCAACGCAAAAGTTTCGAAGAAGGCAAACCTGTATATTGTATATATGTAGCCATCGGTCAAAAAGCATCGTCAATTGCGGCAACAGTAGATACATTGCGCCAAAACGGAGCATTGGATTATACTGTTGTAGTTGCAGCGTCGGCTTCAGACTCGGCTGCGATGAGATATTACTCACCATTTGCCGGTGTAGCTATTGGTGAATATATCCGCGACACAGGTCGTGATGCTCTTATTGTGTATGACGACTTGTCGAAGCAAGCGGTAGCTTATCGTGAAATCTCATTGATTTTGAAACGTCCTTCAGGTCGTGAAGCTTATCCCGGTGATATCTTCTATCTCCACTCTCGCTTGCTCGAACGTGCTGCAAAGATTATTGATAATCAAGAAGTGGCATCAAATATGAACGACCTTCCTGAGGCTCTCAAACCAATGGTGAAGGGTGGTGGCTCGCTCACTGCACTTCCTGTGATTGAAACTCAAGCAGGCGACGTGTCGGCTTATATCCCTACCAACGTAATTTCTATTACCGACGGTCAGATATTCCTTGAAACAGCATTGTTTAACCGTGGTATCCGTCCTGCAATCAACGTAGGTCTTTCGGTATCACGTGTGGGTGGTAGCGCTCAAATCAAATCAATGAAAAAGGTGGCCGGTACGTTGAAAATCGACCAAGCTCAATTCCGCGAACTTGAATCATTCACCAAATTCGGTGGTGATATCGACCCTGTAACAGCCCGTGTGATTGACAAAGGTCGTAAAAACGAACGTTTACTTATCCAACCTCAATATCGTCCAATGTTGGTAGAAGAAGAGGTTGCAGTGATTTATTGTGGAGTGAAAGGATTGCTTCAAAATGTGCCTATGGATAAGGTTGCAGAGTTTGAAAAGCAATTCATTCAAATGCTTCATGCAAAACATCAAGCCGATGTGCTCGATTTGATTCGTCAAGGTCAATTAACCGACGATATTGAAGCAAAAATCACAGCAGTAGCAAACGAAATTTCAAGCCGTTATTAAATATAAAAGCTAAATGGCAACGTTAAGAGAATTAAAAGGACGAATAGGGTCGGTAGCTTCTTCAGAGAAGATTACCGGAGCAATGAAGATGATTTCTTCGGCTAAGATGCACAAAGCAGAGCAAGCATTGAAGCGTCAGTTGCCTTTCCGTTCTCAAATTGAAACAATTATCGCTAATTTATTGAGCGCTGATGCTCAATTTGTGTCGCCTTTGATCGAAAGTCGTGATGTGAAGCATATAAGCATCGTGGTATTTGGGTCGGACGATGGTCTTTGCGGTGCCTATAATGTAAATATTTTCAAGCAATTGCTCGAAAGAGTGCAATATTATCAAGCCACTTATGGCAGTGATGTGAAGATAAAGGTTGTTCCTGTGGGCTCAAAGATGTATAAAGCATCAAATAAAATCGCTCATGGCTCAATAAAGGTGGAAATGGTTGAAGGGGTTAACTCTAAAACCGAAGCCGACGGAGTGAAAACCTTTATGGCACAACTACAACAACAATTTCTTGAAGGCGAAACCGACTTGGTTGATGTGCTTTATATGAACTTTGTGAGCATGAGCCGTCAACGTCCACGCTTTGAGCAAATATTGCCTGTGGTGCAAGAGTCGTTTATGCCCGAAGGAGGAAAAGCCGTATCATCGCGTCCATATTTGTTTGAACCCGATGTGAATCAAATCTTCTCATCGGTATTGCCATTGTTCTTGCTCTCAACAATGCAAGAAATATTTACTGAAAACCGCGCTTCGGAACAAGCAGCGCGTGTGATGGCAATGCAAAGTGCAAATGATAATGCAAAGAAATTGCTTGATCAATTAAGATTGGAATATAATAAACTCCGTCAACAAAGCATCACAAATGAGTTGCTTGATATTGTGGGCGGACAGGTGAGATAAAAATAATAATAACTTAATAAATAGATTTAGACTTAATTCTATGGGTAGTGTAAAAGATTATTTTTCATCATTAGGTGCCGGATTGGCAAGCCTTGTTAAAGGTATGCAAATCACAGGTAAAGAATTTATTACACCTAAGATTACTGAAAAATATCCCGAACATCGTGACACCGTGAAGGTTCCCGAGCGTTTCCGTGCGATTTTGGAACTCAAATATGATGAGGAAGGAAATCACAAATGTATCGCATGTGGAATATGTGAGCGTAATTGCCCTAATGGCACAATCAGCATCACAAGTAAAATGGTGGATACTTGGGACGGAAAGAAAAAACGCAAGTTGGATAAATATGTTTACGACTTGGGTAGCTGTACTTTCTGTCAGTTATGTGTAACTACTTGTCCACAAGACGCGTTGGAATTCTCTAACGATTTTGAGCAAGCAGTGTTTACACGCGAAAAATTAGTAAAGCAACTCAATTATCTCCCTGAAAAGGAAGAACCGGCTCCAACGCCTGAGCAAATTGAAAAAGCTAAGGCTGAAAAAGAAGCTAAAATTGCTGCCGCTAAAGCTGCTGCCGCCGCTAAGAAGGCCGCTGCCGCAAAAGCTGCCGAAGGAGCTGCTCAACCTGCATCTGATGAAACAAAAAAAGATGATGCAACAAAATTAACTGAAGAAAAATAAAAATTAAAAACAATATATGGAATTAGTAGGAAGTATCATTATGTTAGGCATAATCGTGTTGTCGATTATCGTCTTTTCGGTACTGACTGTCACCACTCGCAAAATTTTGCGTTCGGCAACATTCTTGTTGTTTACGCTTTTTGCCACTGCCGGAATTTATTTCCAATTGGATTATGAATTCTTGGGCGCAGTGCAAATAGCCGTTTACGCAGGCGGTATTGTCGTGTTGTTTGTCTTCTCAATCTTGTTGACAAGCCGTCCCGGTGACAACAGTGCAAAACTTACTTCAAAGAAGCATGTACTTGGGTTGATAGCAGCCATTGGCACTCTCGTAGTAGCCGGTTATGCATTGTTCAGCCGTTGCACCGCTTTGTGTACTAAGTTATCTCCAATGAAAGATTACACAATGGAGGATCTTGGTACCGATTTGTTAGGATCGGGTGCAGGTCAATATTTATTGCCCTTTGAAGCAATCAGTGTGTTATTACTCGCATGTATAATTGGTGGCATCGTTGTCGCTCGTAAAAGATAATCGATTATGGAACTTACGATGTTATATTATATTATTCCCAGCTTAATAATGTTTTGCTGTGGTGTTTATGGGTTTATTACCCGTAAAAACATGATTGCGATATTAATCTCACTTGAGTTAATGCTCAATGCTGTTGATATTAACTTTGTAGTCTTTAACCGTTTCTTGTTCCCCGGACAGATGGAAGGTATGTTCTTCACACTCTTCGCTATTGCAATCGCAGCTGCCGAAACAGCCTTGGCTATTGCAATCATCATCAACCTTTTCCGTGTGGCTAAGAACATCGATGTTGAAGACGTTAACGAAATGAAATTTTAAGCGCTATGGATATTACAATGCCTTTAATGATTTTAGCTATTCCCTTAGGAATGTTCCTATTATTAGGACTATTTGGGAATAAGATGAGCCATAAGCTTGCAGGCTGGCTCGGTACATTGGGTATGGGTACTGCCTTGGTGCTTGCTTATACCACTGCATATCAATATTTCTTCAGCGGCAGCGAATTGTTTATCAATGCAGCCGGTGAACGTTTGCAATATGCAGTATTCGACTATACTTGGTTGGAATTTACCGAAAAATTGATTATCAAACTCGGTTTCCTTCTTGATCCTATCTCAGCGATGATGCTTGTGGTTATTACCACAATCTCATTTATGGTGCATCTTTATAGCCTTGGTTATATGCACGGCGAAAAAGGATTCCAACGCTATTATGCGTTCCTTTCATTGTTTAGTTTCTCAATGTTGGGATTGGTTGTTGCTACCAATATCTTCCAAATGTATATCTTCTGGGAGCTTGTGGGTGCGTCATCTTATCTTTTGATTGGGTTCTACTACACTAAACCATCGGCTG
Source organism: Muribaculaceae bacterium (assembly GCA_017399915.1). Lineage (GTDB taxonomy): Bacteria > Bacteroidota > Bacteroidia > Bacteroidales > Muribaculaceae > RGIG4079. The sequence continues at coordinate 107,355 of JAFQAS010000014.1, read as the reverse complement.
TTGCAGCATCAAAGAAAGCGTTTATCGTTACACGTTTTGCCGACCTCGGCTTCTTGATTGGTATCTTGATTCTCTCATTCTATAGCTCTACATTCGACTTTGTAACCATGACATCTAATCCTCAAAGTGTATTTGCAAGCACTGCCGGAACAATGTTTATGGGAGGTTCAGTGTTGACTTGGGGCTTGGTGCTCATCTTTATGGGTGGTATGGGTAAATCGGCTATGATGCCACTTCACATTTGGTTGCCCGACGCGATGGAAGGTCCAACACCTGTTTCGGCTCTTATCCACGCAGCTACAATGGTTGTTGCCGGTGTGTTCTTGGTGGCTCGTATGTTCCCTGTTTACATTGTTCAAGAATCAGCATTAGAAATTGTAACCGTAGTGGGAGCGTTGACTGCTCTTTATGCAGCAATCGTGGCTTGTACACAAATTGATATCAAACGCGTACTTGCGTTCTCAACTATTTCGCAAATCGCGTTTATGGTTGTTTCACTTGGTGTAGCACGTCCCGATTTCCACGAAGGTCTTGGATATATGGCATCAATGTTCCACTTGTTTACACACGCAATGTTCAAGGCTCTCTTGTTCTTGGGTGCAGGTGCATTGATTCACGCAGTTCACTCAAACGATTACACAGCAATGGGTGGCCTTCGCAAATATATGCCTATCACTCACATCACATTCCTCATTGGCTGTCTTGCTATCGCAGGTATTCCTCCTTTTGCAGGGTTCTTCTCAAAGGACGAAATCCTCACAGCAGCATTCAACAATAGCCCACTTTGGGGTATCTGGATGACAGGTGTAGCCGGTTTGACAGCATTCTATATGTTCCGTCTTTACTATCGCATCTTCTGGTGGAACAATCCTGATTATGGTCACCACACTCCACACGATGGACCTTGGACCATGTCATTGCCATTGATTATTCTTGCTACTATTTCATGTGTTGCAGGTTTCATTCCTTTCGGAGAATTTGTGACATGGAACGGACATGAATATATTATCCATCTTGATTGGACAGTAGCCACTACAAGTATCGTTGTCGCAGTGTGTGCAATCGCACTTGCCACAGTGATGTATCGCAAAGAAAATGCAACTCCTACTCGCATGAAGAATGCAATGAAGGGCTTGTGGACTGCTGCTTACAATCGTTTCTACTTCGACGAACTTTATATCTTCATTACTCACAAGATTATCTTCAACCTCGTGAGCCGTCCTATCGCATGGTTTGACCGTCACATCATCGACGGCACAATGGATAGTTTCGCTACCATGACAAATTATGCGTCAGAAAAGATTAAAGGTTTGCAATCGGGTAGTGTACAACAATATGTATGGGTTTACCTCGTAGGCGCGTTGTTGCTTGCAGGTGCAGTGATCGTTTTCGTGATTTAATAACAATGGTGCAAATCTAAAATATAGAAAATTATGTTATTTGGATTAAATATATTATTATATTTCGTGATAATCCCGGTGCTCATGTTGCTCGGATTATTCCTCTGCCAAAAGGATAATATGAAGCAGATCCGCACCGTTGCTGTTGTTGGTTCTACTTTATTGGTAGCCCTTTCGGTATATCTATTGGTAGATTACCTTGCACTCCGTGCTGCAGGTGAAACTGCTCAAATGCTTTATACCGATTCTTGGTGCTGGTTTGAAAACCTCAATATCAACCTTGCAGTGGGTGTTGACGGTATTTCAGTGGCAATGATTCTACTTTCTGCGATTATCGTGTTTGCAGGTTCGTTTGCTTCTTGGAAAATCAATCCACTACCCAAGGATTTCTTCTTGTGGTTGATACTTTTGTCAACAGGTGTGTTTGGGTTTTTTATCTCAATCGACCTCTTCACAATGTTCATGTTCTATGAAGTTGCGCTTATCCCTATGTACCTTCTCATCGGTCTTTGGGGTACAGGCCGCAAAGAATATTCGGCAATGAAGTTGACATTGATGTTGATGGGTGGTTCGGCATTTTTGATGCTTGGTCTCATCGGTATCTATTTCCACTCAGTTCCCGAAGGTCAACAACTCACATGGAACATCGTTGAAATTGCTGAAAAGGGTGCAATTCCACATGATTGGCAATTATTCTTGTTCCCTATGACATTCGTTGGTTTCGGTGTTCTTGGTGCAATGTTCCCATTCCACACATGGAGCCCCGACGGTCACGCTTCAGCACCTACTGCAGTGTCAATGCTTCACGCAGGTGTGTTGATGAAACTTGGGGGATATGGTTGCTTCCGCGTGTCGATGTATCTCATGCCCGAAGCTGCTAACGAACTCGCTTGGATTTTCTTGATTCTTACAGGTATCTCGGTTGTTTACGGTGCATTTAGCGCATGTGTTCAAACCGACCTCAAATATATCAATGCTTATTCATCAGTGAGCCACTGTGGTCTTGTGTTGTTTGCAATCTTGATGCTCAACACTACTGCAATGACAGGTGCTATCATGCAAATGCTCTCTCACGGTTTGATGACAGCATTGTTCTTCGCTCTTATCGGTATGATTTACGGACGTACTCACACTCGCGACATTCGTGAGATGGGTGGTTTGATGAAGATTATGCCATTCTTGGCTGTATGTTACGTTATTGCCGGTATGGCATCGCTCGGTCTTCCAGGCTTGAGTGGTTTCGTAGCCGAAATGACAATCTTCGTCGGTTCATTCCAACACACCGATATGTTCCACCGAGTATTCACTATCGTGGCATGTTGTTCAATCGTAATCACAGCGGTGTATATCCTCCGCGTGGTGGGCAAGTTACTCTTTGGCCCTGTTCAAGACGAACATCACTTGAAATTGACCGACGCTACATGGTGGGAACGCTTCTCGGCTATCACTCTCATCGTGTGTGTGGCTGCAATCGGTTGCTTCCCCAACTTCTTTAGCGACTTGATTAAATTCACATTCGATCCCGAATTTTTTACAGTATTAGGTTTAATTAAATAAGATTAAGTAGAAATGGATTACTCACAATTTTTAGCAATGAAGCAAGAAATAGGATTGTTAGTCATATTTCTATTTGTCTTCTTCTATGATGCCTTTATGCCTAAAAAGTCACAAGGTGCGCTTGCAGGCATAACAACAATGTTGTTTGGAGTTTTTACTCTTTATGGATTCTTCTGCCCATGTTTGAATGGAGCATGTGCCACCGATGCTTTTGCCGGAATGTATAACACCTCGGCAATCGTGGTAGCCATCAAAAACATTCTCAACATAGGTGTGTTTATCGTTCTCATTCAATCAATGAAATGGGCCAACAGCGAAGATCAAGTTATTCGCCGTGGTGAATTCTACGAATTATTGCTCGTTACATTGTTTGGTATGTACTTGATGATTTCGGCTCGTCACTTCCTTCTCTTCGTTATCGGTCTTGAAGCAGCATCATTGCCATTGGCTGCAATGGTTGCCTTCGACAAAAAACGTGTTGAAAGCCACGAAGCCGCTATCAAATATATCCTCACTGCAGTATTCTCATCGGCAGTGTTCTTGATGGGCTTGTCATTTGTGTATGCCCTCACCGGTTCACTCTATTTTGATGCTATCGCAGCCAAAATCGCTGCCGAACAAGGTGTGATGCTCATCGTAGCCGTTACATTTGTGATTGCAGGTATCGGTTTCAAACTTTCATTGGTACCATTCCACTTGTGGACTGCCGACGTTTACCAAGGCGCACCCACATCGGTTACTTCTTATCTATCGGTAATCTCTAAAGGTGCTGCTGCATTTGCATTCTTGGTGATTATGGCACAAGTGTTTGGCACAGTTTACTCACAAGTGTGGGAATGGATGCTCTATGCGTTGATTATCCTCACCATCACTATCGGTAACCTCTTTGCTATTCGCCAACGCAACATGAAACGCTTCTTGGCATTCTCATCAGTGTCACAAGCCGGTTATATCATGCTTGGTGTGATTGCAATGACTGCAACAGGTGTTTCATCATTGATGTATTATATCCTCGTGTATATCTTCTCTAACCTCGCTGCCTTTGGTGTGATTCAAGCCATTGAAAACAACACCGGCATGGTGAGCATGGACGATTACAAAGGATTATACAAAACCAATCCACGCTTGTCGTTCACTATGATGCTTGCAATGTTCTCATTGGCAGGTATCCCTCCATTTGCAGGTTTCTTCAGCAAATTCTTCATCTTCACAGGAGCCATCGAACAAGGTAGCATCGCTATCTATGTGCTCGTGTTGATTGCGTTGATTAACACTATCATTTCACTCTACTACTATCTCCTTGTAGTGAAAGCAATGTTTATCCACCAAGATGAATGTAAGATTGCAAACTTCAAATCGGCATGCTCTGAACGTGTGGCAATGTGGATTTGTGTGGCAGGTATCATCGCCCTTGGTATCGTAAGTTGTGTTTACAACTCACTTCTCGACCTCACCGACGGCACTTCACTCCTCGCCAACCTCTTCTAATCGAATTTCTCATAATTCATATATGCGACGGCTTCCATCACCGGGAGCCGTCGCTTTTTTGTAGTAGTTAGGAGAAAAGGGGGGCAATTCTCCTCTTGTTTTTCGCAGAAAAATAGGAGGAGTGGCTCAACGAGCCGAGGTGGTCAGGGGAATTCATAATGCATAATCAAAAATTCCGCACTCTGCATTAATTTAACCACCTCCCAGCTTCGCCGTACTGACTATGTCTTCAATGGGCTGCACTCGTCAATAATCAAGTAAACTTGATATATTGCTCTCATTGGCTCCATTGTTCCTCCTATCCACTACGTGGTAGGAGGAGAGTTAGGGTCCTCATTTGCACCATTGTTCCCCCTAAAATTTTCTTCGCAAATTTCAGAGGGAGAGCTTCTTTAGCATTTAACAATATAGCAGTCCCTTTGTTTTATTGTGAAATAATTAATATATTTGTCAAATGTAAATGCAAAGATTAGTAGATATGAAAAATAATATTTTGAGTGTAATCGCATGTGTGGCAATGACATTGATGATGGTGTCGTGTGGTGAAGAGGATGAGCCTGTTGTGAAATATGAGCCTACGATTGATGAATATGGTATATGTATCGACCAAGAGGTTGATTTGGGCTTGTCGGTGAAATGGGCAGGATGGAATATCGGCGCAACATCTCCCGAAGGCTATGGCGGATATTATGCATGGGGTGAAATCGAAGAAAAAGATTGCTATGATTGTAATACCTATGCATTTTGGACCGATTATGATAATAGTGGATATTGGAATAATGGAGAGTATGCTCATATAGGTGATAATATTAGCGGTACACAATATGATGTGGCAACTCAAAAATGGGGCGATTCATGGAGAATGCCCACCTTGGCCGAATTTAGTGAGTTGTACGCCTTATGTACCTGGCAATACTTTGAATATAAGGGTGTGCGTGGCGAAAAGGTTACTGGACCCAATGGGGTGAGTATATTTTTGCCATATGCAGGAGAGAAGTTTGGTGAAGAGGATGTGAATTTGCAAGATATGATGGGTTGGTATTGGACCTCAATACTTGCAACTGGCGGACACGGAATAACATCATGGAGTGCACGTTTAGGAAATGGCCACAATTATCAACATGGAGCGTCTATACGATATGCTGGTTATTCAGTAAGGGCTGTGAAATAATTGAGAACCGTTAGCTCGCCAAAACCCACCCGGAGCAATTGAGAGCCTCGAGGGTTGTTGATACTATTGTGCGATTGCTAACAGGCAATGTGGGTGATTATTGGCGTAGAGTAGGAGGGTCTATTATTTTGAGATAAGCAATGTATGTGTGTGAAGTTTTTGAAAAATATTACATCATACATTTTTCTTTTCAATTAAAAATGCTATCTTTGTAAAATAACCTAAAACTTTACCATATATGAGAAAACGAATACTCTCTATGATGCTCCTCGCTATGGGGCTCGTGGCATCGGCTCAAGTTGATACCATTCTTATCAATGATGTGAATTATCATGTAGATGTGATTGAAAGTCAAGATATTGGTCCGGGGATACACCATTACCGACTCCGTATTCCTGCATATCCATTGAATGTGAATATATTGCAAATGGATATGAATAATAAATATAATCGCATCGAAACATTCCAAGCATCGGAAACTCTTTATAAAACCGAAAAACTCGCTACGGCATATAATCGCTATATGAGCGACGAAAAACGTCCTATCGCCGGGGCTAATGGTAACTTCTGGTGTGTGTCGTCGCAACAACCACATAGCGACTTGTTGATAGGTGCAACTTATAACGGCAACCTTCGCAATGGTCAGATTATCACTGAAACAAATGCTTATTCCGACCAATGGGACGGTGGCCCTGCTCGCACCGGTGTGATTGCCGTTGATGCCTCTAAAAATCTTTATATCGAGTCGATGAACTATAAGGGTTATGTTATTAACGAAAAAATAGGCAGTCCCGAAATCATTCAAGCCAATAAGATTGTACGCGAAAATGAGATAGGGTTGTATAATAGTTATTATGGCCGTGCAAAGGCATTTATGCCTGCCAATCAATATAAAGATGATAATGGCATTAAGCATTTTCGCATAGTTGAAGGTGTGGCCACCGAGGTTTATCTCACTATCAACGAGGGACAACGATGGATGGCAGGAGAGCCAATGACTTGCACTGTGGGCGAGGTGAAAACCAATGCCGGCACAGGTACTCTTGGCGATTATGACCTATGCATTGTGGGGCGTGGTGCGCAAAAAGATGCTCTTGCCAAACTCGTAGCAGGCGACCAAGTGACAATCAACTATGGCTGGTCAACTGCCGGCGGTGTGACACCCGTTATTGAGCAACTTATCGGTGGTAACGCTATCGTGATGACCAATGGCGAAATGACCGGTCGCAACGATGACGAAACCTACAACTCTCAAGTGTATTCACGCTGCGCCTATGGCTCAAGTGCCGATGGCCGCACGCTTTATGTCATCGTAATCGATAAATCAACCGACCCCGTTTATGGCACTTCGGCAGGGTGTAACACCCGCGTGATGTGTCAGATTGCACGCCACTATGGCTGTGCCAATCTTTGTAACGTAGATGCCGGTGGTTCGGCTCAAATGATGATTGAAGGCAAGGTAATCAACAAAACAACCGAAGGAACGCCTCGCTCGGTGGCTAATGGTTGGTTCCTCTATTCGATCGCTCCCAAAGATGAAACAATTACTCGCCTTGAGTTTAAAGACCTTAAATTGCAAGCCCCCACATATGCAACTTATTCGCCCACAATCATTGCATATAACCAATATGGTGATGTGGTTGATGATGACTTCAAGGGCTATACATTGAGTTGTGATGCCTCACTCGGCACATGCAACGGCACTGAATTTACTGCAGGTGGAGCTGCTGCCGAAGGTCCATTGACAGCGACATACAATGGTGTGAGTGTGTCAAAAACAATGAAAGTGGTTTCATCGGAACTTGCGATCCGCATCAAACCTATCCTCATTGATGCCACTCGCGAATATGCTATGGAAGTGACCGCTTCGATAGGCGATGAGATATATACCTACAATCCTGCTGCAATTCAGTGGACGATTGAAAATGAAGATGTAATCTCAATCGATGAAGCCGGTGTGCTTCGCGGATTGAAGGAAGGTAAATCAATGGTCGTTGGTAAGATTGGCGACTTTGTTGATACAACAAATGTGACTGTTGAGATAGCAAATGCACCGATTATGGCAGCAAGCGATATGACCGGTTGGACTGTGAAAGCATCATCGGGTATAACCAAGGGTGCGCTTGCCGAAGATGGTACACTATCATTTACCTATGGCTCTCCACGTGCTCCATATATTCAAATGGTCAAAGCAGTGCAATATTATAGTCTACCCGACAAATTGTGGATTGAATTCACTCCATCAATCAATATCTCAAGCCTATTGATTGACTTGCGCACACCACAACATGTGAAGGTAAATACCGTGGAAGTGGCTCCAACATCGGGCGATGTGTTTGCCGCCGGCACAACACACCGAGTAGAAATACCTATTTCGTCACTTGGTGATCCCGCCGATTTGATTAACTATCCTATCACAATGCAGTATCTCCGTTTCTCAATCGAAGCAAATACTGCCAACAAGGGTGAACAATCAATCAAAATTACGGAATTGAGTGCAGAGTACAACAACTATGTATCATTGGTTGAAAGCATTACCATAGGCGAGGGTAGTGGAGTGAAGATTTATCCTAACCCTGTTGAAGGAGGCTCGTTTACAGTGTCGTCATCAAAAGCGATAAAAGGGGTTGAAGTTTATTCGGCTACCGGAGCAAAAGTTATTGCACAAAAATGCAACGACAATAATGTCACTGTAGAGGCATCGGCTCTTTCATCGGGAATATATTTAGTGAAAGTTGAAACCGAAACCGGCACAACTACAATGAAATTAATTGTAAAATAAATACTAACATTATTATGAAAAAAACAATTTCTTTTTTTGCCGCAATGGCAATAACCTTATCGGCAAGTGCTGATTCCATTCCTATTCAAGGGACAAATTATCGGACAGATGTGATGATTGATCGCGACTTGGGCCCCGGTGTGAACTATAAACGTCTTCGTATTCCCGATTTTCCTCTTAACGTGAATATGATTACGATGGATTTGAATAACCCCTATAACCGAGTGGAAACAACCCAAGGAGGGGAACAACTTTGTAAAACTGAAAAATTAGCCAATGCCTACATTCGTCAATATACCGATGAAAAGCGACCTTTGGCAGGTGCCAATGGTAACTTCTGGTGTGTGTCGAGTCAATATCCATGGGCCGATTTTATAGTAGGCGCTACATTTAATGGAAATGTGCGTAATGGTGCGATTATTACCGAAACAAATGCCCATTCAGATAAGTGGGGGCATAATAATGCGACTCCCGGTTGTGTAGCAATAACACCCGATAAGACTATGGTTATTGACTTTTTGCGTTATAAAGGGGCGGTGAAAAGTGAAAAAATAGGTTCGCTTGTAATTCAACAAACAAATAAATTGGTTCGTGACGGTGAAATCTGTCTTTATAACCATTTCTTTGGCCGCGATAAGAACTTTATTCCGGTTGATCAGTACAACGATGACTCAGGTAAACGTCGTTTAACTCGTGTTGAAAATGTGTCAACCGAGGTGTATCTCAATATTAATGAAGGTAATGAATGGATGGTAGGACGTCCTATGAAATGTACTGTACAAGAAGTTAAGAACGATGCAGGCAATGGCACCCTCGGCGATTATGATTTATGCCTTGTTGGTCGTGGAGCAAATAAAGATGCATTAGCGTCTCTTGCTGCTGGCGACGAGGTAACAATTGAATTGAGATGGTTAATGCCCGATGGTACAGTTCATGAGATAGAACAACTTATCGGAGGAAATGGTGTGGTTATGGTCGATGGCGAATTGACCGATCTTAATACTGAAGATGATTATAACACAAAGACATATTCGCGCTGTGCCTATGGGACCACTGCCGATCGCAAAACATTGATAAATGTGGTGATTGACATGAGTGTAGACCCTGTATATGGACAATCAAAAGGTTGTAATACACTTGTGATGTGCGACATTATGAAATATTATGGTTGCACAAATATCATTAATATGGACGCCGGTGGGTCGGCTCAAATGATGGTTGAAGGTAAGGTTATAAATAAAACAACCGAAGGCACTCCTCGTGCAGTGGCAAATGGTTGGTTCTTCTATTCAATCGCACCTCAAGATAGTGTAATTACTCGCCTTGAATTTGAAGAATATACCCTCCAAGCACCTATCTATTCCGAATTCCAACCTGTGATTCTTGCATATAACAAATATGGCGATTTGATTGATAAAGATTTGCAAGGATTTACCCTTTCATGTCCCGATTCAGTGGGTTTATGCGACGGAATGAAATTCACTGCCGGCGGAAATGCTTGTGTTGGTGAATTGACAGCCACCTACAACGGAGTGAGTGTAACAAAGAAAATTGATATTGTAGATGCTGAAATAGCAATGCGTGTGAAACCAATTCTTATTGATGCCGCTCGCGAATACACAATGGAGGTTACTGCTCAAATAGGCGAAATCGTGTATAACTACAACCCTGCGTCAATCAAATGGGCCGTTGATGACCCATCAGTGGCCGATATTGATGAAAATGGTGTGTTGCGTGGCTATAAAGAGGGAAAAACTAAAATCAGTGGACTTGTAGGCGAATTCCTCGACACTACAACAGTGACAGTGGAAATTGCCAATGCTGCAATTATGCCAGCAAGTGATATGACCGGTTGGACAATAAAAGGCTCTTCGGGTATTACTAAAGGTGCACTTGCCGAAGATGGCACACTCTCATTTACCTATGGTTCTCCACGTGCTCCATATATTCAAATGACAAAGGCAGTGCAATACTATAGCCTCCCCGATAAATTGTGGATTGAATTTACACCATCAATCAATATCTCAAGCCTATTGATTGACTTGCGCACACCTCAACATATTAAGGTGAACACAGTGGAAATTAATCCGACAGAAGGTGAAGTGTTTGCAGCAGGCACAACTCACCGTGTAGAGATACCCATTTCGGCACTTGGCGATCCTAACGATTTGATTCTTTACCCCATTACTTTGCAATATATTCGTTTCATGATTGAAGCCAACACAGCCAATAAGGGTGAACAATCAATCAAGGTGAGCGAATTGAGTGCCGAATATAACAACTATGCATCGGTTGAAAGCATCACCATAGGCGAGGGTAGTGGAGTGAAGATTTATCCTAACCCGGTTGAAGGTGGTTCATTTACCGTGACATCTTCACAAACAATCAATAATGTTGATGTTTATTCGGTGGCAGGTGCCATTGTAGCATCAAAAGAATGTAACGACAATAATGTGACTATCGATGCGTCATCATTGTCGGCCGGTATTTATATGGTGAAAGTTGAAACCGCAACCGGCACAACAACCTCAAAATTGATAGTGAAATAATTAGATAATTGAGAATTTAACAACAAAGCCGATGGCCTCGCAAATATGATACGAGGCCATCGGCTTTTGTTTGGCCATAGGGACTGTCGGTAGCTTTGCTAATGATGAAAATTAGCAAAATTTTAGATAATTGTGGGCGAAAAATCTGTAATTTCAACTGATTATTTTCGATAATTATTACTATCTTTGTGCGAATATACACTTTAAATTCGAATGATTGTGCTCATTCGGAGAATTTTGGCGTATATTTGTGGAATACTAACCAGTTGACTAACATAGAAATAAATTAACTTTATAATACCAATTTATATGAAAAAACTGTTACTCTCTGTAATGGCATTTGTAGGCGTCGTTTCGATGAACGCACAGATTGCCGATGTTGAGTCGGTGACACCTCTGCTCAAAGGAGTGGAGAGCGAAATGCACAATCCGGTGCTTAGTGCCGACGGCTCTCAACTACTATTTTCGGAATGTGATTATACCGGCTTGCGCTTGTATGATTTCAACGACAATGTTGTAGTAAAAGTAAGTACCGAAGCTCGTGCAGGGCTCGACGCTTCATTCTCTCCCGATGGAAAAGAAATTTATTTCGTGACACAAACATTGCAAAACAATCGCAATATGCGTCAAGTGAAAAAATACGACATCGCTTCACGTCAAACAATCGAAGTGTCAAAACAAGGACGTGTCATCAGTCGCCCTGTTGCTACCACTAAAGGTTTTGCCACTACGGTTGACGGTGATTTGCTCGTTACCGACAATAAAGCGACTCGTGTGCGCACCGAAGGTACAAGCCTCATCATCGCTAAGAATGGGGTAGAGAAAGCCTATACTCCTGTTGCGAATAGCGCAGGTTATATTTGGTCGTCACTTTCTCCCGACGGAAACAAAGTGATGTTCTTTGCAGCCGGTTTCGGAATCGTTATTACCGACCTTAATGGTAATATCCTTTCAACTCCCGGTAACTTTGAAGCTCCTGTTTGGTATGGTAATGACCACATTGTGGCAATGAACGCTACAAACGATGGTCACAATTATCGTTCTTCTCAAATTGTCCTTCTCTCGGCCGACGGCACTCAATTCCAAGCCCTCACTAAGCCTGAGTCAATGACAATGAACCCAACAGCATCGTTTGATGCCGGTAAGATTGTGTATGCTACAATCGACGGACGTCTTTATCAAATGAATATCAAACTTAAATAAGATAGGAGGCACAAGATATGAAAAAGAAATTTATTGCATTTACAATCGCTGCATTGGCTTCGATTGCTGCTATGGCAAAAGATTATAGTGACCTCATTATCTATATCAATCCCGGTCACGGTGGTCACGATGCGGCTAACGACCGTAACGTGGTGATTTACCCTTATGCCGAAGGTGATACCTCGGGTTTCTGGGAATCAAACTCTAATATGCACAAAGGATTCTTCTTGCGCGATATGTTGCAAGACCTCGGTGTAAAGGTTGTGATGTCGCGTGTGACTAACACAAGTGCCGACGACCTTGGATTGGAAACAATCGGTCGTTTGGCAAATGCTGCCGGTTCTGACTTGTTCCTCTCTATCCACTCAAACGCTACCGGTACATCAAACCGTGTGAATTTCCCTATCATCTTCTTCCGTGGATATGACAACGAACCTGTTTATCCCGATGCAAAGGTGTGGGCAACTGATATCGATGTAAACCTATTGACAAATGGTGCAACAATATGGACATCTACAAACACTAACGTGCGTGGTGACTGGTCATTCCAACCCACTTGGGGTACTCAAGGTTATGGTGTGTTGCGTAAACTCACTATACCCGGTGCTCTTTCTGAAGGTTCGTTCCACGATTATATCCCTGAAACTTATCGTTTGATGAGTCTTGATTACAAATGGATTGAAGCATGGAACTTCCGAAAAGCGGTTGATGATCATTATTCACTTCCAGGTGTATCATATGGTGCAATCGCAGGTCGCTTGAACGACTCTCGCTTCCCTCGCGTGGGTGATTTCAAAATGATTGGTGATGACCAACTCGAAACAGTTGACACTGCATATGTTTCATTATGGGACGAAACCGGCACAACTAAATTGCAAGAAACATATAGCGATATGATACTTAATGGTATCTATGCGTTCCGTAAAGTTGAGCCAGGCAAATATATGATGAAGGTGAGTGGTAATCGTCACTACGAAACATCAACAATGGTTGAAGTGACTGCCGACGAAATCACTTATGTAAATCTCAAACTTAACAAAATCCGCAATACTGCGCCGGTAGTGGAAACTTATTCGCCTGTATGGAAAGAGGGTGACCCCGGTGTGCTTTGTAACACTCCTGTGGTTCTTGATTTTAACTGGGATATGGATACAGCAAGTGTTGAAGCTGCATTCTCAATCACTCCTGAAATACCCGGTGAAATAACATGGGAAAACAATAACCTTCGCATGATTTTCACTCCAACACAAACATACCAAACAAGCACTGTTTATACCGCACGTCTTGACGCGTCGGCTAAACATGCAGGTGGCATGGCAATGGAAGCTCCTTTTGAATTGTCATTCTTCACTGCCGACCGTAACTATATGTCAATCATTGGTCAATTCCCTAAAGATGGCGAAAAAGTTCACTTCGACAACCCTGCTATTGAAGTGCGTTTTGACAAGTTGCCTAACGTGACTCCAATCCTCAAACAAATCTCGATTGTGGATTCTACCGGCACAAAGGTGGCTCTTAATAATCGTAAAATGACTTACAGTAAACTTGGTGCTGAATATGGATTCTTCCGCATTCCTTTCACAAAAGATTTGACGGTGGGTAATACTTATAAGATGACTCTTTCAAATGAAATCGCCGATAAAGATGGTATTCCTTTGCAAGATAGTGTAGTGGTGCATTTCACTGCTGTAGATGCAGGAACAGAAAAGCCCGACAGCATTATAGAAGATATGGAAGATGCAACTCTATATGCATTGAATAGCCAAGGTTCGGTTGATGTAGATACAGTGTCAATCAAAAAAGATGCTACAAACAAGTTGTTTGGCACATCATGTGTGAATGTGATGTATGAATTCCCTGCAACCGAAGGTAGCGAAATGTTATTATCTCGTTCGGCTCTCGCTGATGCAAAATTGACAAATAATGATGCTGTGGGTGTGCATGTATATGGCGACCTCACCGCTAACGAAGTATATCTCGAAGTAATTGCTCCCGAAGACGTGAAATATATTCCTGTTGGCAAGTTGGACTTCCTCGGCTGGCGTTATTTTGAAGTGCCGTTGACAATGCTCGAAGGAGAAAAAGAATATCAACTCTCGGGTGTGAAAATGGTACAAACTCCAAGTTTGATGAGCCGTAAGGGCGAGTTTAAATTAGATAACATCAGCTACATTAAAGATGGCGCAGTGGGTGTTGAAGGAATCGAAACAATGACAAGTGTCACTGTATATCCTAACCCTGCTTCGGAATATCTTATCGCTAATGCCGACGGCTTGATTGACAAAGTTGAACTTATTGGCATGAATGGCACAGTTACCGCAACAGCCGATGGCAATGTGCTTAATGTGAGCGAAATTGCCGATGGCATTTACTTCATCAGAATATTTGTTGGAGGCACAAGCGAATTGAAAAAAGTAGTAGTAAAACATTAATAACATAAAATATTTACAAAATGAAAGCAAAATCTTGGATTTTAATGGCAGCATTGAGTGTGTGCGCTTCTATGAGTGCAGCCGACCTCTCTGTTGTTTCTACCGAAAAGCTCGATGTAAAGGGCTATTATCCGGTGTTGAGTCCCGATGGATCAAAAGTATTGTTTACAACAAGCGACCATGATGGGCTTAAGTCATTGGACTTGTCATCAAGTGAAATAACATTGATTGACAATGCTCCCGGTACAGGTTTCGACCCCGCATTTTCGGCTGATGGTAAATCGGTAATCTATCGTTCGATCGTAAAAGTAGATGGCCTTATTCGTCGTGACGTTAAGAGCTATGACTTAGCAACCGGTGAAAAAGTGCAATTGCTCGAACCTTCACGTGGTAATGTTGATACCCGTCAGTTTGTGGGCAAAACATTTGCTTATGGTTCAGCAAGAACTCAAGCAATTGAAGTGTCGTTAGATGGTAAAAAACAGACAATCAACCCTATTGAAAGCGGTTATCGCTATCTTTGGGCTTCAGTTTCTCCTTCTAACTCTAAATTGGTGTTTACTGAAGTTTATTCAGGCTTATTTGTGTCAGAACTTGATGGTACAAAAGCTAAATTCTTGGCATCACGCGCCGAATTCCCATGTTGGGCAGGTGATAATTATGTAGTGGCATTATATACCGAAGATGACGGTTATGTAGTGACAAAAGCAAAGGTTATCGCTGTTGATATCGAATCAGGCAAAGTGATTGAATTGACCGACGGTTCTTCAATCGTTAATGGTGTGACAGCTACTAAAGATAAAGTGGTTTACGCTACTGAAGACGGCGAAATGTTTATTATGAATATTAAAATAACTGAATAACGATGAAACGCATATTATTTATCATATTAGCAGCTTTGGTGGCTACAACAGCCATTCAAGCTAAAAAAATGAGTGACCTCACAGTGGTTATTGACCCGGGTCATGGTGGATATGATGGTGATGACCGTCCTATCAAAATTCATCCTTACGAACAAAACTCTACCGATGGTTATTGGGAATCAAAGAGTAATCTTGTGAAAGGACTTTATTTGAAAGCAATCCTTGATTCTCTTGGAGTAGATGCTCATATAACCCGTACTCACAATAATTATAATGAAATTGATGGTGACGGAATACCCGATGAACCGGGTTTGGCTACTCGTGCTTATGTGGCTAATAACCTCGGTGCCGACTGTTTCTTCTCTATTCACTCAAATGCAGGAGAAGGTGTGAACTATCCTTTGATGATTTATCACAAAGGTGGTAAAATTGACGACTGGACCGGTCAAGTGACTACTTACAAAGAAGAAAACAAAAAACTCAGTGAAGTGGTTAACGAAGTGTTTAACACAAGTATCTATTCTAACTGGGTGAACTATAAAGGCCAAACAGGAACAACCAACCCCGGTCGTGTAACCGCCGACGTTGATCTTCTTGGTTATAGTCTTGGTGTGTTGCGTAACCTTCATGGTGTAGGTATGCTTTCAGAAGGAGGTATGCACGAACACCGTCCACAAGCTCACCGCTTGATGAATGATGACTATAACTGGCTCGAAGCATGGTATTTTGCTAAATCTGTAATGATACACTTCAATACCGAAGATCGTTTCGTGACAGGTAACGTAGCAGGTGTAGTTTATGACAATCACAATCTTCGTGAATTTACTTATTCTACTACATTTACATACCTTGGTCGTGATAAAAATGCAGCTATCAATGGAGCAAATGTAAAATTGCTTGACGCTCAAGGGAACGTAGTTCAAGAACGTACAACAGACAATGATTATAATGGTGTTTTCGTGTTCCGTAATATTACTCCCGGAGAATATACCGTAGTAGTGACCCACGACAACTATTACACAGAAGAAACAAAAGTTACTGTAGTTGCTGATGAGGTGACATATCAAGATATGCCATTGTGCTACAAACGTCCTGAAAAGTTGACTATCAATAATTATGGCCCTATCGGTCAAGATGGAGCTGCAGTGAGCTGTGCTTCAACTATTGATTTTGAATTCAACTACGATATCGATGAAGCTTCATTTGAAGAAGCATTCTCAATCACTCCGGCTGTTGAAGGTTACTTCGTGTATAGCAATTCTTTCCACAAAGTTTCATTTATCCCTTCACTTTCTCTCGAAACAGAAACTGAATATACAGTAAAATTGGCGAAAACAGCTAAAACTCCTGATACTTATACAGCTGACCCAACTCTTGGTGCTGATTTTGAATTCAAGTTCAAAACACTCGGCCGCAACCGTCTTGAAATGATCGATAACTATCCTGCTGATGGTGGTGCTGTTCACTTCGACGCTCCTGTGTTTGAATTCCGTTTCGACAAAACTATCGACTACGCTGACTACCAAAACCAAATCAAAGTTTACGACAAGGATAACAACGAGTTGAAAATTAATGCTCGTAGCTCTAAATTTAACCAATTGTCAAATGGTTATGGTAACGCAATGATTGTGTTGCAAAATGACTTGACAGTAGGTGAATCTTATCGTGCCGTTATCTCTGGTGAATTGCGCGATAAAGAAAACCTTCCAATGAATGTTGATGTTACTCTCAACTTTACCGCTAAAGACGTTTCAGGTGAAAAAGATGGCGAAATTCTCGAAGGCTTCAATGTTGCAAACTTGTTTACATATGACACAACTTACACAGTGAACAATCTTGCTAAGCCAACAAGCGCTAAGAGTACTGCAAAATATCTCTATGATAAATCTTCAAACCGTTTCTCTTATAGCTTCGCTGACAACCATGACTGTCAAGTGGTGTGGAACTTCGTGGCTCCTGATACAGTATCTCGCACATATGCTAAGGGAGATGTTCTTGGTCTCCACGTTTATGGTGACTTTAATAACCATGAACTTTGGGTAGGTGTAACACAAGGTACAGATACTAAGTATGAAAAACTTTGTGACCTTAACTTCCGTGGTTGGGAATACAAAGAAGTTATTTTGAATTCACTCGAAGCAGGTTATGACTATAACTTCAGCAACATTAAAGTGGTGCAAGTAACAAGTCCTATCACTCAAAAAGGTGAATTCTACATCGACAACCTCATCAAGAGAAAAGCAGAAGGTGATGGCGTAGAAGGTATTGTAGCCGATGCTGAAGCAGTGCGTATTTATCCTGTTCCTGCCAACGATGTGTTTAATGTAGAAGCTCCCGCTGCAATCAAGAAACTCGAACTCTTCAATGTTCGTGGTTCAAAAGTGGCAGAAGTTGCTAATTCATCAACACTCAATGTTGAAACAATCTCTCAAGGTGTATATATCATGAAGGTTGTTACAGAAGAAGCTACTACAACTCACAAAGTGTCTATCAGCCGTTAATTTTTAACCAATAGATATCTATAAAGTGCCGTTCCTCATGGGACGGCACTTTTTTTGTTTATCATTTGAAATAACGTGGAAAGGATTATCTAGTTGTATAATTGGAAAATATTTTATAAATTTGCAAATTAGTGACTTAGCCTTTGTAATACATTAATAAACAACATATTTTTTGTAAATGAAAGTAATAGCCGATAGTAGCTCTACTCGCACCGAGTGGGTGATTGTTGATGGAGATAAAGTGATAGAACGAGCCTTTACTCAAGGTCTCAATCCATATTTTCAAACACGCCGTGAAATATCTCATAGCATACGTTTGGAATTACCTGAACAGTTTTTCCGTCGTCGTTGGGAGCATGTGTATTTTTATGGCGCAGGTTGTGCCAATGCTGAAAAGACAAAGATAATGGAATCTTCGCTTGTGGCACAATTTAAAACGCCTGTAACGGTGCAGAGCGACTTGCTTGGTGCTGCTCGTGGATTATTGGTGAGAGACGCCGGTTTGGCTTGTATCTTAGGGACCGGATCCAATTCGTGCTACTATGATGGCGAAAAGATAGTGAAGAATGTGCGTCCCCTTGGTTTTATACTTGGTGACGAGGGGAGTGGGGCGTATCTTGGGAAAATGTTTCTAAGCGATTGCCTCAAAGGTATTGCCCCAAGCAATCTTTGTGAGCAATTCTTTGAAAAATACAGTGTAACCCCCGACGAGATAATGGATGCGGTTTATACAAATCCATTGCCAAACCGCACTCTATCTCATTACTCGTTTTTCTTGTCGGAGCATCTTGACCAAGAGTATGTATATCAAATGGTTTATTCCGCATTTAAACGATTCTTTACTCGTAATATCTCGGCATATAGTTATAATGAATTACCTATATGCTTTGTGGGCGCATTGGCAATAACTTATGCTGATATTTTGAAACAAGTAGCCTCTGATTTTGGTGTTGAAATAACTAAAATTTCTCAAAGCTCAATGCCGGGGCTTATTCAATATCATGCCGATTGATAAAGATGTTTTTTAGGTGTTAGATATAGTTTAAGATAGATTAATATGGATATGAAAAATTTTCTTTTTGCAATTTTGCTTTTTGTCTTGGTTTCATGTGGCGGTAGTTCGTATGAAGTAAATAGAGGAAATAATCATCATGATGATGAAGCCGTTGAGGTCGAGTCAAATTCAAGTGTAAAACATTCCGAAGGAAAAAAGCCGGGAGTGAAAAAAATTCAGTATGATTTGATTGGACATAAATTATCCGAAGGCTTAAGTGAAGGTTATCGTAAAGAAGGTTGGTATTGGGAGATAGCTGAAGGTCAGATTAGTGATTTTCAAATTGCAGAAGTACTATCTGATTCTGATAATGACTATGAGTTTGTTGCTACGATGGTATTGTCATCGGCAAATAATAAATGTGACGCAAAGGCTCAGATTTCATATGTGTTGGAGAATGGTAAATGGCAACTTTTAAAAGTTAAATCTCTTGGAGTGATGCCAATTTCCGATAAAAAATTTGAGGATTGTTTGACTTATGAAATTGGCGATGATGGTTGGGGAGGTGTTGATTGCTTAAAGGTTACGAATGAATCTGAAACAGTATTGGCTGTTGGAGGAAGAATTTTATCTGAATATAATGGTTGGAAAAATTTCTCTGTTTTAGTAGAGCCCTTTGAAACAAAACAAGTCGGAGGATTTATGAGCATGGGTGGTGGTTCTGTTACTGATTATGAAGTACACTTTGTGGTTAGACCTTGACATTGAAAAATTGTAGTTAAAACTTAATAAATGTTTAATTGGAGATTTTTTTTCTTTAATTTTGGTGTTTTAATTTAATCTTTGTATTATCTTTGTAGATAATCATAGTAAGGACTGTTAACAATCTGATAAACCGAAAGTGAATCGTATCAAATTTAGAAATATAATCCTATTGCTTGCAATGGGAGTTTCGTCTTTTTCATGGGCAAATACCATGGAAAAGAATGTGCTTGATGCATTTAATGCATTGCAACCCACACAATCCAATGTGGGGGCATTTAAAGTTGAATTGGTGTCGATTAACAAAGCTAAAAAGGTTGTTACAGTCAAGTGTAATGATATGGTAGGCTATCATTCGATTGATTCGATAGCTCTCAAAAATATGAAAAGCGCTGTATTGACTACCGTTGGCGATAAATGTAAGGACTATGATGTAACTATATATGCTGGAAAACACAATCTCGATGATTTTTTAACAGTCTCATATGAACAGGTAAATGCACCTGCCGAGGAAAATCGCTTCATTACACCCGTTGAGGGCGTGGAAGCACCTTCGGGATTAGATGGTAATAATATCGCTATGTGGCAAAGCCATGGGTGGTATTTCGAACCAAAGCTAAACCGTTGGGAGTGGCAGCGTGCACGTATTTTTGAAACCGTCGAAGATCTTTACACACAAAGTTACGTTGTGCCTTTCTTGATGCCAATGCTTGAAAATGCAGGTGCATATGTGATGAGTCCACGTGAACGCGACATCAATACCAATGAGGTGATTGTTGACCGTGATGGTGGATATGCTCAAACATCATATGCTGAAAATGTTGGTTCACAATCATGGGCCGATGCCGATGCGAAAGGATTTGCCTATAACAAGGCAGTTCTTGAAAATGGAGATAATCCGTTTGCCGAAGGTAAGGTGAGAGTGGCCACAACTGTGAAACAGGGTGAAAACGCATCTACTGCTACATGGACTCCTAATTTGCCTAAAGCAGGAAAATATGCTGTCTATGTGTCGTATGCAACATTGCCCAACAGCGCACCCGATGCCACTTATCGCATTCATTCTCGCAGCGGAGTGAAGGAGTTTAAAGTGAATCAACAAATGGGTGGTGGCACATGGATTTATCTCGGACACTTCAGCTTTGATGTAAAGGGTGAAGGCGCTCCGGTAATTGAGCTTGTCAATACCTCATCGGTAGAAGGGTCGGTAGTAACAGCCGATGCTGTAAAGATTGGCGGAGGTATGGGAAATGTGGCTCGTAAAGTTAAAAAGGGTGGCGAACCCGGAATTAACTATGAGTATGTAAAAAGTGAATATCCACGATTTACCGAAGCTGCTCGCTATTGGATGCAATGGGCCGGTGTTCCCGATTCAATCTACACTCCATCGGACAATGTAAATGACTATACCGACGACTATAAAGCTCGTGGAGCATGGGTGAATTATTTGACCGGAGGTTCGTCAATGTTGCCAAATCACAAAGGATTGAATATCCCTATCGATTTGTCGCTTGCGTTCCACACCGATGCTGGAACAACAATGAATGATTCAATTATCGGTACATTGAGCATTTATTATAGCGATAATGGAGGAAAATATGCTAATGGAACTCCTCGATATGCTTCACGCATGTTGACCGATAGTATAGCCACAAACATCGTAGGTGATATCCGTGCAAATTATGAACCACGTTGGACTCGCCGTGCTATGTGGGATAAGACATATTATGAGGCTCGTGTGCCTCAAGTGCCTGCATTGTTGCTTGAGTTACTCTCGCACCAAAACTTTGCCGACATGAAATATGGTCTTGACCCATCATTCCGTTTCACCGTGAGCCGTTCGATATATAAGGGTATGCTTGAATTTATCGCAAATCGCGACAATCGTCCATATGTGGTGCAACCATTACCTATCAAAGCATTTGCCATAAACAAAAAAGGGGAGGGCGAGTATCTCTTGTCATGGCAAGCAACCGAAGACAAACAAGAAGCAACTGCAATGCCATCATTCTATATCGTTGAAGAACGTATTGGCGATGGCGAATTCCGTAAAATTGCAAAAGTTGACAAAAATGAATACATCGCAAACGTTAGCGATGACAAAATACACTCTTATCGCATTATTGCAGCAAATGCAGGGGGCGTAAGTTTCCCTTCAGAAGTACTTGCACTTTGTGATAAAGGTAAAGAAGCAAAATCGGTAACAATCGTAAATGGGTTCACTCGTGTGTCGGCTCCCGATTGGTTTGAAGCGGGTAACATTGCCGGATTTAATGACCGAAAAGACCATGGCGTGCCATATCTCTACGACATAAGTTATATTGGCGAGCAAACAGAATTCCGTCGCAATATTCCTTGGATGGATGATGATGCAGCCGGATTTGGGGCAAGCCGTGCCAACTATGAAACAAAGGTGATTGCCGGTAACACTTTCGACTTTGTATATTGTCATGGGGTATCGATTGCCGATGCAGGTTATTCATTTGTGTCGTCAAGTGCCGAAGCATTTGCCGGTGCCAACGATAAGCCTGAAATTGTTGACCTTATTCTTGGTAAACAAAAAGAAATAAAAGTGGGAACAGGTGCATATGGCACAAAATACAAAACATTCCCTGTGGCATTGCAAAATCGCATTCGTTCATTGGCAAAAGAAGGTACTGACATGTTTGTATCAGGTGCATATGTGGCAACCGACCTTTGGGATAACTCATTGGCCGATAAAGCGACACTCGATGCCGATCAAAAATTTGCAGCCGAAGTGCTTGGATATAAGTGGCGCACAGGCCAAGCAAGCATCACAGGTGAAGCATATCATGTGCAATCACGTTTTAGTGAGTTTAATAATGGAGAGTATAAATTCAATAATGAATTAAACGATACATGTTATGTGGTTGAATCGCCCGATTCATTCTATCCAGCCGATGATAAAAAAGGCGCAACAATAATGCGTTATACCGAAAATAACCTTATTGGAGGCGTGGCTTGCGATAACGGAATGTATCAAACAGTGGTAATAGGTTTCCCATTTGAAACAATTTCCGACCAATCACAACGCAATCATTTGATGAAAGCAACACTCGATTTCTTCAAAAATCATGAGTCGGGAGTCGTAAAAGTCAAATCAAACAAGCAATCAAAGAAAAAGAAAAAATAAGCGAAATAATTAATATTAAATAATTACAAATCATTTTATTAATACATTTACAATGAAAACTATCAACTGTTTTATCCCTTATGCTGACGCTCAGCAAGTGCAAGCAACTGTTGACGGCCTTCGTCAAAATGCTTTAGTGACAAAAATCTTCCTTCTTGCCACAGATGCTAACGCCGCTGCCGTAGAAGGTTGTGAAGTTATCAACATCGATGCTCTTAACAGCTCAGCTACCATGAAAAAAATCGCTGCTGCAGCTGAAGGCGATTACACACTTCTTTATACTAAGTATAACAATCTCGTTATGGGTTATTTGGCACTCGAACGTATGGTTCGTCTTGCCGGTGACTCTAAAGCAGCTATGGTTTATGCTGATAGCTATCAAGTTGTTGAAGGCAAAAAATCAAATGCTCCTGTAATCGATTATCAATTCGGTTCACTTCGCGATGACTTCAACTTTGGTTCAGTTCTTTTCTTCTGCACAAAAGCATTGAAAGCTGCTGCTGCCGAAATTGATGCAGAATATACTGCAGCCGGTCTTTATGACCTTCGTTTGAAAGTGTCTCGTCAAGGTGACCTCGTTCATATTAATGAATATCTTTACACTGAAATTGCACTTCCTGTAACTACTGAAGGTGAATCTCACTTTAGCTATGTAGACCCAAAAAATCGCGGTGTGCAAATTGAAATGGAACAAGCTTGTACCGACCACCTCAAAAAAATCGGCGGTTATCTTGAACCAAAATTTGAAGAAATTAACTTCAACCAAGGTGACTTTGAATATGAAGCATCAGTTATCATCCCTGTTCGTAACCGTGTTCGCACAGTTCGTGATGCTATCAAGAGTGTTCTTGCTCAAAAAACTGATTTCAAATTCAACCTCATCATTATCGACAATGGTAGTACAGATGGTACAACTGAAGCAATCGATGAATTCAAAGATGACGAACGTCTTATCCACATCATTCCAGAACGTGATGACCTCGGTATCGGTGGTTGCTGGAACGCAGGTGTAAATCACCCAAAATGTGGTAAATTCGCTGTTCAACTTGACTCTGACGACGTATACTCTGATGAAAATACTCTTGCTAAGATGGTTGCAGCATTCTACGAACAAAATTGCTCAATGGTAGTAGGTACTTATATGCTTACCGACATCAATATGCAAATGATTCCTCCCGGTGTAATCGACCACAAAGAATGGACACCTGAAAATGGCCGCAATAATGCACTTCGTATCAATGGTCTTGGTGCTCCACGCGCATTCTATACTCCAATGCTTCGTGAAATCAATGTGCCTAACACAAGTTATGGTGAAGACTATGCACTCGGTCTTGCATTCTCTCGTCATTATCAAATAGGCCGTGTTTATGACGTAGTTTATTACTGCCGTCGTTGGGAAGATAACTCTGACCACGCTTTGGATATCAACAAGACTAATGCTAACAACCTTTACAAGGACCGCATCCGTACTTGGGAACTTCAAGCTCGTGTTGAATTAAACAAAAACAAATAATTCCTACGACCGTGGTTAATACTGAAATGGTAAACAAATTTATTGGCGAGCAGCTTGCCGAATGGCAAACTGCCGCTGATAACTTTGAAGCGCTTAAAGGCGTTAAGGTAAAAGAACTTGACGTTGATGGAATGAAAATCAAAGTGCAATTCAACCCTGCACGCATCGTTTCATCATCGGCTAAGGTTGATGCTAAATCGCTCAAAGAACGTAAATGTTTCCTTTGTGCCGAAAATCGTCCTTCTGTGCAACGTGGCATAGAGTGGGGCAATGGTTATATTATCCTTATCAATCCATTCCCAATCTTCCCTCGTCACTTGACTATCCCCGATATGGGACACGTTGACCAACTCATCAAAGGCCGCATTGCTGACATGATGAGCCTTGCGAAGGATCTTGACGGTTACACTGTGTTCTACAATGGTCCTAAATGTGGTGCTTCGGCTCCCGACCATATGCACTTCCAAGCTGGTAATAGCGACTTCCTCACAATAGGTGATGCTCTTGACGGAGCAGAACTTAAAACTGTCGCTACCGATGGTGATGCAGTGCTTGCAGTGTGCGATTCACTCCCTCTCAATGTGTTTGTAATTGATTCTAACGATCCTCAAGCAGGTGAACGCTTGTTTGCTCGTCTTTACGATGCAATCCCTGTTCCCGAAGGTGAAAAAGAACCAATGATGAATCTTCTTTGCTATGCAACTCCTGCCGGTGTGCGTCTTGTGGTTATTCCTCGCAAACAACACCGTCCATCGTTCTATGGCACTGAAGGTGACGACAAAATGCTTCTCAGCCCTGCTTCTGTTGATATGGGTGGCGTGTTTATCACTCCTCTTGAAAAAGACTTTAACAAGCTTGATGCTGAATTAGTTAAAGTAGTATTCAACGAACTTTGTCTTGCAAAAGAAGACGTTGAAGAAATTGTTAACAACATTAAGTAATAACACAAACTAATGGAAGAACCCAAAATTAAGGTCGGCATCATGAGTGCCGCAGAGGTTAAATTTATCCTCGACGGTGATTTCCATGTTTCAGATAATACTGTCAGTGGTAGCCAAGTGGCTACCACCGATGGTAAATCTATTATTTGGAACAATAAAGAATATACCGAACTATTTTTTGAACCAGCAAACGATGAAGTTTCCTTTTGGCTTGAAGATGTGACCATTGGGGTAAACTTCCACTGGGAACGTAAAGAAAATCAACGTTTCAAAGGTGCGCTCAAACTTATCGTCGAAAATGGGAAAATCACTCCTATTAATATATTAGGTGTTGAAGACTATTTGTTGAGCGTAATTTCATCTGAAATGAGTGCTACAGCTTCGCTCGAATTGCTCAAGGCTCATGCCGTGATTTCGCGTAGCTGGTTATTGGCTCAAATTGATAAAAACAAACGTATCGTTGACGCAGGCGAACAATATTCGGCGGTTGAAAAAACATCTGACGATGAGATGATTAAGTGGTATGACCGCGAAGATCACATTAACTTCGATGTGTGTGCCGACGACCACTGTCAACGTTATCAAGGTATCACCCGTGCATCTACTCCTCAAGTAGCAAAAGCTATCGAAGCTACTCGTGGACAAGTGTTGATGGACGGTGAGAATCTTTGCGACGCTCGCTTCTCTAAATGCTGTGGTGGCGTTTATGAAGAATTTGAAAACTGCTGGGAACCTATTCACTATGACTACCTTGCAGCGCGTCGTGACGGTGAAAATGAAACAGATTTCCCCGACTTGACTATTGAAGAAAATGCTCGTGAATGGATTTTGACTCGTCCCGAAGCGCATTGTAACACTTCTGATGCTGAAATCCTTTCGCAAGTTTTAAATAACTACGACCAAGAAACTACCGACTTCTATCGCTGGGAGGTTACTTACACACAAGAAGAAATATCTAAATTGGTGAAAGAACGCTCAGGCATGGATTATGGTAATATTGTTGACCTTGTGCCAATCGCTCGTGGTACTTCAGGCCGACTTTATAAACTCAAAATCGTAGGCACAAACAAAACTCTTACTATCGGTAAAGAACTTGAAATTCGTCGCACTCTTTCTCCTTCTCACCTCTATAGCTCTGCTTTCGTGGTGGAAAAAGGCGAAAATGATGCAAACGGACTTCCATCAACTTTCACTCTCAAAGGTGCAGGGTGGGGTCATGGTGTAGGTCTTTGCCAAATTGGTGCTGCCGTAATGGGAGCTAAAGGTTATGACTACAAAGAAATCCTTCTACACTACTTTGTAGACGCCGACATCAAAGAATTATATTAATAAATTAAATAAAGAATAAGAAAATGGCTAAAGCAACAAAACGCAATCCTTGGGCGTGGATTCCTACGCTCTATTTTGCACAAGGGATTCCATTTATCTTCATCAATATGGTGACAATGGTTCTCTTTACGCAACTTGGTATGTCGGAAACCGACGCTACTCTTTACACCGGTTGGTTGTATCTCCCTTGGGTAATCAAACCATTCTGGGGTCCAATCGTGGATATTATTCGTACAAAACGTTGGTGGACAGTTACAATGCAAATTTGTGTGGCAGTAGGTCTTGCTGCTATTGCATTTACTCTCCCATTACCTAATAAAGAAGAAATCGCTAATGGACTTCCTGTAAGTGCATTTATGTTATGTCTATTCTTCTATTTTATAACAGCATTCTGTTCTGCAACTCACGACATCGCTTCTGATGGTTTCTACATGATTGCACTTAACACATCAGAACAAAGTATGTTTGTAGGTATACGTTCTACATTCTATCGTTGTGCCAACGTATTTGGTCAAGGTGGTCTTGTTATTCTTGCTGGTATTCTCCAAACTCAAACCGGTGATGTAGCTCTTGGTTGGAAATATACAGTAATCATTTGCGCTGCATTTTTTGCAGTAGTATCACTTTATCATGCGTTCATACTTCCTGCACCTGCAGCCGATAAAGCCGTTGGTGGTGGTGATTCTAAGAAGAAAAGTGTTGGCGATATTGTTAAAGAATTCTCTGGCTCATTTGTGACATTCTTCCAAAAGAAACACGTTGTGCTTGCAATGTTGTTTATGCTTCTTTATCGTCTTCCCGAAGCTCAAGTAGTGAAACTTTGTCAACCATTCCTTCTTGCATCTCGCGATGCCGGTGGTCTTGGAATGACTCAAACCGAAGTCGGTTTTGCTTATGGTACACTTGCTATTATCGGTCTTACTATTGGTGGTATCATCGGTGGTATTTGTGCATCAAGAGGTGGTCTTAAGAAATGGATTTGGCCAATGGCTCTTGCTACTTCACTCAACTGTGTGGCTTATATTATCCTTTCAAACGTACAACCTGATTATTCTGAAATAGGTGGTAAGATTATTACATTCAGCGCAATCGTTCTTGAACAATTTGCATATGGATTCGGATTCACTGCATTTATGCTATATATGATGTACTTTGCTGATGGCCCTTACAAAACATCTCACTATGCAATCTGTACAGCATTCATGGCGCTTGGTATGATGCTTCCAGGTATGGCTGCCGGTTTCATCAAAGAAGAATTGTTAGGCAATTCATATATTAACTTCTTCTGGTGGGTACTTGCTTGTAACTTTGCAACATGGGCTGTTACTGCTCTTGTACATAAGCACATTGACCCCAAATATGGAGCTAAAGAAGTTGAAGAAAAGAAATAAACATGAAATCAGTGTTTAAGAAAATATCAGTGTTCGCCATTGCTGCTTTTGTGGCAATGGCAGCTACTGCTCAAGTAAAACCCGGGGTGGAAACACTTCGAGATGGAGGTTTTGAGCAGTTGAAAGGCAAACGTGTGGGTTTGATTACCAATCCCAGCGGTGTTGACAACAATCTTGTGTCAACAATCGACATTCTCGCCAATGCTCCCGGAGTAGAGCTTAAAGCTCTTTACAGCCCCGAACATGGTGTGCGTGGCGACATACCTGCAGGAGAAAAGGTTGATACTTACACAGATGCTGCAACAGGTGTTACCGTATATTCATTGTATGGCAAAAACAAGAAACCGTCGGCCGAAATGCTTAAAGATGTAGATGTGCTTGTTTATGACATTCAAGACAACGGCTGCCGTTCGTTCACCTTCATCAGCACAATGGGATTGTGTATGGAAGCGTGTGCCGAAAATGGCAAAGAATTTATGGTTCTTGACCGCCCTAATCCTCTTTCTGGATTGAAGGTTGAAGGTAACCTTGTTGAAGAAGGATTCTACTCATTGGTGAGCCAATTTGAAATACCATATCTTTATGGTTTGACTCCCGGTGAGCTTGCTTTGATGCTAAATGATGGTATGTTGAAAGATGGTAAGAAAACCAAATTGACAGTTGTGCCTATGCAAGGCTGGCATCGTTATATGACATTTGACCAAACAGGCATGCCTTGGATTCTTCCTTCACCACATCAACCATATCCACAATCGGCTATTTATTACCCCACAACAGGTATTATCGGTGAATTGTATTTCGTTTCGATTGGTGTAGGTTACACTATGCCATTTCAATTGATTTGTGCTTCATGGATTGATGCAAACGAATTCTGCAAACGATTGAATGCATTGAATCTTAAAGGTATCGACTTCCGTCCAATTCACATCAAACCTTATTATAGTGTGGGTAAAGGTGAAAACCTTCAAGGTGTACAACTTTATGTAACCGATGTGCTTGATTGTGAATTGACTATGGTTCAATTCCATGCAATGGAAATTTTGGCCGAAATGTACCCCGACAAACGCCTCCTCGACGAAGATGGTCAAGGCACATTGGGCAACCGTTGGAACATGTTTGACAAAGTGTGTGGTACCGACCAAATTCGCATCAAATTCTCAAAGAATTACAAAGTTGCCGACATCATTGACTATTGGAACAAAGATGTTGAAGCATTTAAGGCCAAATCGGCTAAATATTATCTCTACAATTAAAAAAGACATAATTTAAATCACTTATGGAACTTGCTTATAAAGAGTTTTTAAAAGACATAAAAGGTATAGTATCAAAAGATCGTATTTATACCGATGATCTTCGTCTCCTCGCATGGGGTACCGATGCCGGTTTTTATCGCATGATACCTCAAATTGTGATTCGTTCAAATAATGAAGAAGAGGTGTCGAAACTGCTTTCGATTGCTTCTAAACATAATTTGCCTGTTACATTCCGTGCGGCAGGGACAAGCCTTTCGGGGCAAGCCATTAGTGACTCAATTTTGATTGTAGCCGGAAAACACTGGGAAGGCTATGAAATAGACCCCGGTGCCGAAACAATAAAACTACAACCTGGGATTATAGGTAGTCGTGTAAACGACTACCTAAAACCCTATGGTCGTATGTTCTCTCCCGACCCCGCCTCTAAAAACTCGGCTATGGTGGGTGGTATTGTGGTAAACAATGCTTCGGGTATGAACTGCGGCACTCACGCCAATAGTGACAAGATTTTGAAATCAGTGCGTTTGGTATTTGCCGATGGTACTGTGCTTGACACCGGCGATGACCGTTCTCGCAAACTTTTTGCGATGAACAAACCTCAATTTATGGAGGGTATAATGAAGTTGCGTGATGAAATTTGTGCCGATGAAGAATTAAAGAAACGCATACTTTATAAATATAGCATTAAAAACGTTACAGGGTTAAACCTATTGCCATTCGTAACATTCCGCGACCCATTCGATATTATTGCTCATAGCATCGTCGGCTCGGAAGGTACATTGGCATTCATGTCGGAAATCACTGTTAACACAGCTCATCTCTATCCACATTCAGCAAGTGCAATGCTTTATTTCAGCGACTTGGAAGAAGCTTGTAAAGCTGTGGTGGCTATGAAGAAAGGTCCCGTATTCGGAGCCGAACTTCTCGACAAAAAATCACTCTCGGCAGTAAACGATCCAACAGGCGAAGGACTCACTGCAGTGCTCACCGAAACTAAGGCCGACACTCCCGAAGAGTTGCAAAAAAATATCAACGAAATTCTCGAAATTCTCAAGCCGTTTAATCTATTTAAACCGGCTTACTTCACCGACAAACCTGAAGAATACTCTGAATATTGGAAAATACGTTCCGGTATCTTCCCATCGGTTGGCGGTACTCGTCCTCTTGGCTCAACAGTGTTGATTGAGGACGTGGCGTTCCACATCGAGGACCTTCCAAAGGCTACTGTGGAATTGCAACAATTACTTCAAGATAATGGCTACAACGATGCTTGTATCTATGGTCACGCACTTGAAGGAAACTATCACTTTATCATATCACAGTCATTCGACTCACAAGAAGAAATTGATCGCTACAAAGAGTTGATGTTGGCTGTCGAACGTCTTGTTGTTGATCGCTATGACGGCTCATTGAAAGCCGAACATGGTACAGGTCGCAACATGGCTCCTTTCGTAGAAAAAGAATGGGGCACAAAGGCTTGGACGATGATGAAACGCGTCAAAGAACTTTTTGACCCACAAAATATACTTAACCCCGGTGTGATTTTCAATGACGACCCCGAATGTTATATCAAAGGCTTGAAACCAATGCCATTGACCAATCCTCATGTTGATAAATGTATCGAATGCGGATTCTGTGAGGTGAATTGTGTGTCATGTGGCTATTCAGGCTCGCTCTCAGCTCGCCAACGCATTGTAGCTCAACGTGAGATTACACGATTGAGAACAACAGGCGAAGACCCTGCTCGTTTGGCTCGTCTTGAAAAACAATTCGAAACTTATGGTAACGCCACATGTGCAGGTGATGGTTTATGTAGCATGTCGTGTCCGATGGGTAACAACACCGGCGAAATGATTCACGATTTGCGCCAAGCATCATTGCCAAAAGGTAGTATGGGATATAAGATTGGTGATTTTGCAGCTAAAAATCTCCACAATATCACCGGAGTGTTCCGTCCCGTGCTTTCAATGGCCAACTTTGCAGGTAAAATACTTGGTGATGGTGGTGTGAATGCTATTGGTGGTGCCTTGCACAAAGTGGGTGTGCCATTATGGACTCCTTCACTCCCCGGCGCATTCTATTCGCCTAAAGTCGCCGCACAAGCAAGCGACCGCAAAGTGGTGTATTTCCCAAGTTGTATTAACCAAACATTGGGTCAATCGCGCGAAAAAGGCAAAAAAGTGGAAACATTGGTCGACACTATTATAGCACTATGTAATAAAGCCGGATATGAAGTTATCTTCCCTAAAAACATGAAGAAACTTTGTTGTGGTATGATTTGGGAAAGTAAAGGTATGCCCGATATTGCCGATCGCAAGACAGCTGAGCTCGAAAAAGCATTGCTCGAAGCTTCGGAAAATGGCAAATATCCTGTGCTTTGTGACCAAAGCCCATGTCTACACCGCATGCGCGATCACATCACTTCAATGCACTTATACGAGCCTGCCGAATTTATTTACGAATTCCTTGCTCCTAATCTTGAGTTTACACAAACCGACGAAACAATCGCAGTTCACGTTACTTGTTCATTGCGTCGCATGGGACTTGCCGATAAAATCATCGCTCTCGCTCGCATGTGTTCTCGCAACGTGGTGATTCCTACCGAAATAGGTTGCTGTGGATTTGCAGGCGACAAAGGTTTCATGATGCCCGAATTGAATAAATATGGATTGCGTAAGCTTCGTCCACAAATCGAAGCATCGGGCGCTACTCATGGTTATTCTAATAGCCGCACATGTGAAATAGGTTTGACCACTAATAGTGGTATACCATATAAATCAATCGCTTACTTGGTTGATAGTTGTACTAAATCAAAAAAATAAATTTATCTAATGGCAGAAGTTGTAAAAAAACAAAGTCAACGCATGCTTGCACTCGATATCCTACGTGGTATCACCATTGCCGGTATGCTCCTTGTAAACAATCCCGGTTCATGGAGCCACATGTATCGTCCGCTTGGACACGCTTCATGGAATGGATTGACTCCTACCGATTTAATTTTCCCATTCTTTATGTTTATAATGGGGATTTCTACATTTATCTCAATGCGCAAGTTTGAGTTTAAAATGTCGAAATCATTATTGTTTAAAATCATCAAGCGCACAATTGTGATATTTGCTATTGGTCTTGGCATTGCATGGTTTAGCAAATTATGCTATGGCATAGCCGGTGGAAAATCATTCTTGGAAGCGGCTAATTCGTTCGACACCATTCGCATTCTTGGCGTTATGCCACGATTGGCATTGTGCTATGGCGCAGCTTCAATAATAGTGTTATTGCTTCGTTGTAAACACATTTTATGGGTTGTTGCCACTCTTTTGGTGGGCTATGGTGTGATATTGTTGGTTGATGAATATGGTCTTGTATTCTCGGAACAAAATATTGTATCGGTAATCGACCAAGCAGTTCTTGGTGTTGATCATATGTATAAAGATACAATTGATGGTGTTAAACTTGCACTTGATCCCGAAGGGTTGTTGAGCACAATACCTTCAATCGCTCATGTGTTGATTGGATTTTGGGCAGGTATGAAGATGATGGAAGAAAAAGATATCAATATGCGAGTGAATCGCTTATTTATCATCGGTGCAATTTTGATGACTATCGGTTTCTTGTTTGATTATGCTGTGCCCATCAATAAGAAACTTTGGACACCAACATTTGCTCTTGTAACTTGTGGACTTGCCTCTACATTCTTGGCATTGCTCATATGGATTATCGACATTAAAGGTTATAAAAAATGGTGCCGTTTCTTCGAGGCATTTGGTATTAATCCATTATTCCTTTATGTGCTTGGCGGAGTATTGGGCATTATCTTTGGGTCGTTTAAATTTGGCGATCCTGCTACATCGCTCAAAGGTCATGTTTATGGCAACTTCCTTGTGCCGGTGCTTTGCGATGAAACACTTGCATCGTGCATCTATGCAGTGTTGTTTATCGTGCTTTGTTGGTCAATAGGCTATTACTTGTATAAGAAGAAAATCTATATAAAAATATAATAACAAAATAATAATACAAAACATGAAATTAATTGCAGATTGTGGCTCTACCAAAATTCAATGGTGTGCCGTTGAAGATGGAAAAGTAGTTAAGGAGTTCTTCACTCCAGGTATGAACGCTATTATGCTCACCGAAGAAGAAATGGCTGAGCGTATGGGCAACGAGTTGAAACCCGAAGTTGAAGGTATGACTTTCGAAAGCATCTATTTCTATGGTGCAGGTTGTATCAATGATGATGTGTGTGGCAATGTGCGTCGTGCTATCGCTGCTCATGTTCCTGCTCCTGTAATCGAAGTTTATACCGACCTTCTTGCTGCTGCTCGTGCTCTCTTTGGTCACGAAGCAGGTATTGCTTGTATCTTGGGTACAGGTTCTAACTCATGCTACTATGATGGCGAAAAAATCGTTGACAATGTGTCTCCACTCGGTTATATCCTCGGTGACGAAGGTAGTGGTGCAGTGCTCGGTAAATTGCTCGTTGGCGACGTGTTGAAAAAACAACTTCCCGAACCTCTTTGCGAAAAATTCCTCGCTCAATACGACCTCGATCGTATGAAAATTATTCAAAAAGTGTATCGTGAACACCCAGCTAACCGTTTCCTCGCATCAATCACTCCATTTTTGATTCAAAACATCGAAGAACCTGCTGTTCACCGCTTAGTATTGAATGCATTCAAAGCATTTTTCGTGCGCAACATCGCTAACTACGCTAACTATAAAGACTATAGCATCAACTTCGTTGGTTCTATCGCTCACTACTATCGTGAAGTACTTGAAGAAGCTGCTGATGCTGTTGACTGCAAAATCGGTAAAATCCTTCAAGCTCCAATGGAAGGCCTCATCGCTTACCACGCTTAATTAATGCATAATTCATAATGCATAAAATTGTAATGCTGATTGCATAATTAATATTTAACGCATAATTTATAATTAAAAATTTAGATAAAATGGCATTTGTAAAAATCAGTGAACAACCTTCACTTTACAATGACTTGGAAAAGAAGTCGGTATTGGAACTCCTCACCGATATTAACAATGAGGATAAAAAAGTAGCTTTTGCAGTAGAAAAGGCTATTCCTCAAATCGAAAAACTCGTAACAGGTATCGTTAGCCGCATGAAAAAAGGTGGTCGCATCTTCTATATGGGTGCCGGTACTTCAGGTCGTCTTGGTGTGCTCGATGCATCTGAAATTCCTCCTACATATGGTATGGATCCATCTTGGGTTATCGGTCTTATCGCCGGTGGCGACATCGCACTCCGCAACCCTGTAGAAAATGCTGAAGATGACACTAATCAAGGTTGGAAAGACCTCGAAGCATTCAACATCAACGAAAAGGACACCGTTATCGGTATCGCTGCATCTGGTACTACTCCTTATGTGATTGGTGCGCTCAACGCTTGCCGCGAACGTGGCATCTTGACAGCTGCAATCACTTCTAACCCTGATGCTCCTATCTCACAAGCAGCCGACATCGCTATCGAAATGATTGTAGGTCCTGAATATGTTACAGGTAGCTCACGTATGAAATCAGGTACAGGTCAAAAGATGATTTGTAATATGATTACTACAGCAGTAATGATTCAAATGGGTCGCGTGAAAGGTAACAAGATGGTGAATATGCAACTTTCTAACGCTAAGCTCGTTGACCGTGGCACTCGCATGGTTGTTGAAGAACTTGGTTTGGAATATGAAGAAGCAAAACGCCTTCTCCTCCTCCACGGCGAAGTAAAACGCGCCTGCGACGCTTACCGCGCCGAACAAGCATAATCAAGATATATAACTATCTAAGCAAAGTGATGCATAATTTAGTTGTGCATCACTTTTTTTATTATAGCTGAGCAAGAATATTGCACAGTCTTAGGCTATCTTTGTCGAAAAAATCAAAACACACATAATTTTAATATGGAAATTCGCAAACGAACTCTGCAATTATTAAAAGCATTGACACAAGATGCCTATGAGAGAAAAGAGGTAATGGCATTGAGTCTA
The DNA here is from genome assembly GCA_017399915.1 of Muribaculaceae bacterium. Classification (GTDB taxonomy): domain Bacteria; phylum Bacteroidota; class Bacteroidia; order Bacteroidales; family Muribaculaceae; genus RGIG4079. The sequence continues at coordinate 72,082 of JAFQAS010000014.1, read as the reverse complement.
TTGAGTGCCCTTGCCGGAGAGAGTATATTTTTGCTCGGTTTGCCCGGTGTGGGAAAAAGTATGATTGCTCGAAAATTAAAGTTGGCATTTGAAAATGCCAGGTCATTTGAATATTTGATGTCGAGATTTTCAACTCCTGATGAAATTTTTGGGCCGGTGAGTATCACAAAACTGCGTGACAAGGACACCTATCAGCGTGTCACAAAGGGGTATCTTCCTGAGTCGGAAATTGTATTTCTTGATGAAATATGGAAGGCCGGCCCGGCAATTCAAAATTCATTGCTCACAGTGTTAAATGAAAAGATATATCATAATGGAGATTGTGATATAAAATTGCCGATAAGAGGGATTATTGCAGCTTCAAATGAATTACCGGCCGAAGGCGAAGGTCTTGAGGCTTTATGGGATCGTTTTTTGTTGCGATATGTTGTTAAGCCTATTTCATTGCGTGAGAATTTTGTGAAGTTGATATTAGGGCAGCGTAATGACTCAAGTGTCGAGGAAATAAAACCGTTTACACTAGCTGATTGTACGAAATTAGATGAAATGGTGCAGCAATGTGTAATCCCAAATGAAATAGTAGATATGCTATATGAGTTGCGTCAGTCATTAGCATCTTTGGCTAAAAATGAAATAGAGGATACCTCAAATGAAAATGAGAATGAATTAAAATACTATATATCCGATCGTCGTTGGCGCAAAATAGCTAATGTGATGAAAGTGTCGGCCTGTGTAAATGGTCGCAAGATGGTTGATGTATCGGATTTTATGTTGCTAGTTCATATGTTGTGGAATAGTGATGATTGTTATGAAAAGTGCTGTAATGCAGTGGCGAATAGTGTGGTTGCATGTAGATTAAAGGATTATATGATAAATAAATCTAAAAATAAACAACAATCCAATTCGTTTGAAAAAATCGATAAAATTCATTATTGGGTAGATTGTAATGGATATTGTTTCAAAATAAAAATATTTGATTACGAAAAGATGTTGGCAAGTCCGCGAGAGGTATATTTCGGGCAAGAGGTAAAAGATGGGGAATTGGAGTTAGTAGATTTTGGACCGTATGCAATGCAAGTTTATAAGGAAGGTTATGTATGTATCAATAGCTTTAATTCGCCATTGCGTAAAACTGGGAATTCTTATGTGACAAATACATCTACCTGTGATGAAAGTATTGAGGATGTATATAACTCAATAATAAGGCTTATTAATGAAAATATGTTTGTAACCGATTCTAATCTTTGTGTGGTATTACGAAGCATATTTGTGGAGTATGAAAAGAAATTTCAAAAAATACAATAATGAAAGATGCTCATCTGAAATATTTGCAACGATGCCTGAAATCTCGATTATTAGGCAATAGAACGGAATTTCATAATAGAAGTAGGGCTAAAATATATAAGGTTTTAGATAGAATACTTAATGATGAACGATTTTATGGAGTTTTAGATTTTCGTCGTCAGTGGATAAGTTATGCGTCAAAGAGAATAACTAAATTCGTTGATTCTTTGACTGATGGTGATAAAAATGACGAGATTGTATTGAATGAAAAAATAGAGATATTTGTGGTCGAATGGTTTCTATCTCATTTTGGAAAAGAACTGATATTTGAAGACGAAGAAAATGTAGAAAAAACAAAGAAACAATATAGCGAGATATATGATGATGAATATGACGAAGTTGAAGAATCAGAAGGAGATCCCTTTATAGACAAATTTGCAAAAGATAGCACATCGGTAGATGATGCGACACGGATAAACGTTGCAAATCTACAATTGCCCGCGGAGTTGAGTGCGTTTGCTCATGGAAAAGGAAAAGGTGAAGAGGATAAAACCGAGATAGAATATCTCAAATCAATAGATAAGTCAATCGTTGATTTGGCACTAATGCTAGGCCGATCGGGGGAGTCGATACTAACAACATCCTCAAAACCTCAGTTTAGTCGCTCATCACATAGTGATATAAGTGGCGTGACGATTGGTGATGATTTGAACGCAATGTTGCCGACAGAAACGGCTTTACTTGGAAATCATGTGACAGAGAGTGTCTTTTATCGACGATATGTGGAAAAACGGTTACAAGTATTTGCATCGGCATCAACGATGTCTAAGGGAAAAGAAAAAAAAGGTCCGATAATTTTATGTGTCGACACGAGTAGCTCAATGGATGGAGAACCTGCTGATATGGCAAAGAGATTGGCTTTGGCAGTGGCAATAGTAGCTCAACGCACCCACCGTACATTGTGTGTGATAAATTATTCCGACACTCTATCTTATTTTATTCTGACCAACTTGCAACGACAACTAAAATCGTTTTTGAGATTTATTGCACATTCGTATCATGGCGGAAATGATGAGAATTTATTATTTCGATTTATATTTTGTTCTTTATTGAAAGGACGAAGATATGAGCATTTGAGGAATAAACTTAGTGGAGCAGATTTATTAGTTATTTCAGATTATTTTTGGGGAGGTCTTTCTGCTAAAGTGGAAGATTCCCTTGATGAAGCTAAAAGAAATGGGATGAGGCTGTTTTCTCTTAACGTGGGCGGACGAAGCTCCTCCATATGTGAAGATTTTTATATGGATTGGTTGGGAACTCAATATTTAAAACGCTGTTATCAGCGTTATATATATGAAGATGGTAAGTGTTTAGAAGAAAATGAAACTAATGAATAGGATAATAATGCGACTTGAACAGGCGATAGTGTATGTATTAGCAACTTCCGGACGAGGAATGACTACTATCGATATTGCACGGGTGATAAACGAGGATATGTTATATTTAAGAAATGATGGTAAGCCTGTGAGTGATAAACAAGTATATGCTATAGTGCGTAGAAATGAAAATGTGTTTGCTCGAGAAGGAGGTTTGGTGTATCTGATTATGTAATATTTTTAATTTTGAGATTCTCTGCTTGTCAATTGATAATTTATTTGTAAATTTGAGAAATAAATACATATTGATATGAAAGCCAACAATCTTGAACTTATAATGGTAAATATCTCGGGGTATGACCGTCCCGGGGTGACTACTGCGTTGACAAGTATTCTTGCTAAATATAATGCCGATATATTAGATATTGGGCAGGCCGATATTCATCATTATCTCTCGTTGGGGATTTTGTTTAAGACCGATAGCTCGGTGTCGGGCGACATCATGAAGGAGTTGTTGTTTAAAGCTTCGGAGATGAATTTCCAAATTCATTTCACTCCCATTTCGGTAGAGGAATATACCGATTGGGTAGGGCGTCAAGGGAAACAACGTTGGATTATCACTACTCTCGGTCGTGAATTGACTTCGCGTCACATTGCTTTGGTGTCGGAGGTGATTTCTCGCCAAAATCTTAATATCGATAGCATTCGCCGTTTGACAGGTCGCATGCCTTTAGAGGAAAAAGAAAATCCGTTGTCAAAGGCTTGTGTGGAATTTTCGGTGCGTGGCACTCCTCGCGACCGTGCTGAAATGCAGTCGCAATTTATGGAGATGTCGGCCAATGAAGGCGTGGATATCTCATTACAAGAAGATACAATGTATCGTCGCTCACGTCGCTTGATTTGTTTCGATATGGATTCTACTCTTATCGAAACCGAGGTGATTGACGAACTCGCTATTCGTGCCGGAGTGGGCGATAAGGTAAAAGAAATCACTGAACGTGCTATGCGAGGCGAAATTGACTTCTGTGAGTCGTTTACCGAGCGCGTGGCGTTGCTCAAAGGCCTTGATGTGAGTGTGATGAAGGATATTGCCGAAAATCTTCCTATAACCGAAGGCCTCGACCGATTGATTGAGGTGTTGAAACGTGTAGGTTATAAGACAGCAATCCTTTCGGGTGGTTTTACTTATTTTGGTAACTACTTGAAACAACGCTTTGGCTTTGACTATGTATATGCCAACGAACTTGAAATCGTTGAGGGTAAACTCACAGGTCGCTATGTGGGCGACATTGTCGATGGCAAACGTAAGGCCGAACTATTGCGATTGATTGCACAAGTGGAGAACGTGAATATCGCCCAAACAATAGCCGTGGGAGATGGCGCAAACGACCTTCCAATGCTTGCTACTGCCGGCCTTGGCATTGCATTCCATGCCAAACCAAAGGTGAAAGAAACAGCCGAGCAATCTCTCTCGACAATCGGACTCGACGGAATTCTTTATTTCCTCGGATTTAAAGATTCCTTTATCTCATAAATATAGTGCCATTATAGGTGCGATATGTAGCTTTTATTTATAACTAAATATAATATTATGAAGACAAAACGATGTTTTTTAACTCTATTATTTATGAGTTTAGTGATGGTTGCAATGGCCGATAATGACTATTATTTGCGTCAAGCGCAATCATATCAAAGTGATGCCGAATACTATATCAAGCAGGCTCAAAGTCACGAGAAAAATGCGGAGTATTACGACAAAGAGGCAAAACGCTATTTGCGTGAAGCGGAGTACTATACTAATCGCAAAAATTATTCTTCGGCACAGTCTTATCAACGCAAGGCCAATAATGCTATTGATAAGGCCAACTCCTATCGTAGCAAAGCCCGTGATGCACGCGATCGTGCACAGTCCTATCTCATGAAAGCCTATAATGCGCTAGGATATGTGAGGTAAATAAATGGAATACAACAAAAAAAGGTAGCGACATTTGCCGCTACCTTTTTGCTTATATGTAATGCGATTATTTGTCACCGGTGTTCACTATAGGTTGAGCCGATTCGTCGGCGCAGAGAACAACGAGGAGATTACTTACCATTGAGGCGCGTTTTTCTTCGCTTAATTCAATTCCTTCGGTGCCAAGTTTGTCAAGGGCAAGTTTTACCATCGATACGGCTCCTTCTACAATCTTTTCACGAGCGGCAATTACGGCAGTAGCTTGTTGACGGCGAAGCATCACCGCAGCAATTTCGGGCGCATATGTGAGATAGTTGATGCGGGCTTCTTGTACTTCAATGCCGGCAAATGCCAAGCGTTCATTAAGTTTTTCTACAAGAATTTCATTTATCTCAGCACCACCCGAGCGGAGTGTCAATTCATTATCATCGTCAGAGGTGTCTTTATTGTCATCATAGGCATATAGTCCGGCAACTTCGCGAAGAGCAGCATCACCTTGAATGCGCACATATTTTTCAAATGCATTCATGCGAGTAGTGGCATTTGCTCCGGTTGCACCATTTGCAATGCTTTGAGCGTCGATTTCAAACATGGCTTTATATGTGTCATTCAATTTCCACACTATAACCATACCTATGAGGATAGGATTACCTTCCTTGTCATTAACCTTAATTGGTTCGGCATCGAGGTTGCGTGCACGCATTGTCAATCGTTTGCGCGACATAAATGGATTAACCCAATAGAACCCATGTTGGTTGAATGTGCCTTTATATTTTCCGAAGAAAATCATCACGGCAGCTTCGTTTGGCTCAAGAGTAAATAGCCCGATTAATGCTATAAAACTAATAATGAAGAGCGCAATGCCTCCACCTATAAGTAATCCACATTCATCCATGCCACCAACAACAATGGTGTAGATTGACCCGGCCATTAGCAAAAGACAAAGGATTAAAGCAACGAATCCGTTCATTTTAAACCCACTATAAGGAGTTTCATTTTTTTGAGAAGTCATAATAATGTAATTTTTGGTTATTATGATACAAAGATATATAAAAGAATAAACATAAATAATTAATTTATTTATTAAATTTGCAATAGAATCACATTTTTTGTTATAAATACTTAGTAACTATGTGACGGTTTATTATTTGAGTATTCAAATAATATGTGTAATTTTGCGTAATTATTTAATTTAGATTCAATCGCGATGAAATTATTTGATGTATATCCATTATTTGACATTGAAATAGTCAGAGGCGAAGGTTGTAATACCTACGATGCTGAAGGTACAAAATATCTTGACCTATATGGTGGTCATGCCGTTATATCGGTGGGACATTCTCACCCTCATTATTTGAAAGCAATTAATGAGCAAGCTTCAAAACTTGTGTTTTATTCTAATTCGGTAATTAATTCATTACAACAAAAATTAGCCGACAAACTTGGCAGGATTTCGGGTTATGATGATTATCAATTATTCCTTATCAACTCAGGTGCCGAAGCAAATGAAAATGCGTTGAAACTCGCCTCATTTTATAATGGCAAAAAACGCGTTGTTGCTTTTGGGAAAGCGTTCCATGGTCGCACATCGCTTGCAGTTGAGGCAACCGATAACCCTAAAATCATTGCGCCAATCAATGCTAATGGTCATATCACATTTGTGCCTCTAAATGATATTGAAGCCGTAAAAGCCGAATTAGAAAAAGGTGATGTGAGCGCGGTTATTATCGAAGGTATTCAAGGAGTAGGTGGCATACGCATTCCCGACGCTGATTTTATGCAAGCATTGCGTGAGGAATGTGACAAGCACGATGTGGTGCTAATCGCCGACGAAATACAATCGGGTTATGGCCGTTCAGGTAAATTCTTCGCTCACCAATACACCGGAGTACGTCCCGATATTATCACAGTGGCAAAAGGTATTGCTAACGGATTCCCAATGGGCGGCGTGTTGATTAGTCCTAAATTCACTCCTATATATGGTCAATTAGGTACAACATTCGGAGGAAATCACCTCGCATGTGCAGCCGCTATTGCAGTGCTTGAAATTTTCGAACAAGAAAATCTTGTTGAAAACGCTCGCAAGGTAGGCGAATATTTGATGACCGAGTTGAAACAGATCCCAGGCATCAAAGAGGTGCGTGGTCGTGGGTTGATGATAGGAATGGAATTTGATTATCCGGTGAAAGAACTCCGCACCCGACTAATCAAAGAGGAAAAAGTGTTTACCGGAGCAACCGGTACTCACATGATACGCCTATTGCCGCCTCTTGTGTTGACTATCGAACAAGCACAAGATTTTATCAACCGATTTAAAAATGCGCTTGCAAAGCAAGCTTAAAAGTAGTATAAGATGAAGATAGCTATTATTGGAGCAGGAAATATGGGCGGAGCTATTGCTCGCGGTCTTGCTCATAGTGATATAGATATAAAAATTGCCGTTGCCGATCTCGCACAAGACAAGCTCGATGAGTTGAAACGCGAATGTGCAAGTGTGGAAATCTCTACCGATAGCTCGGCTATTGTAGCCGATGCCGATGTCGTATTGTTAGCAGTGAAGCCTTGGCTTGTGGAACCGGTAATAAAAGGAGTGTTGCCACAACTTGACCTTTCGCATCAAATCATCTTATCAATCGCTGCCGGGGTAGATATTGCAACATTGATCTCATGGCTTGGAAATGAAGGCGCAGTAGTGTTCCGAGCTATTCCAAATACGGCTATCTCAATCCATCAAAGCATGACTTTTGTGAGCCATAATGCCAATGCATCGGCTCAGCAGGTTGCCGAAGTGGAAGCTATTTTCAATGCGCTTGGTAAAGCTGCCGTGATTGAAGAGCGATTGATGGGCGCAGCCACTTCCCTTTGCTCATGCGGTATCGCCTTTGCTATGCGATATGTTCGTGCTGCAACCGAAGGTGGGGTAGAACTTGGTATTTATCCCAATGACGCAAAACAATATGTATTACAAACCCTTCGTGGAGCGGTCGAGTTGCTCGAAGCAACAGGAAATAATCCTGAAGTGGAAATTGATAAAGTCACAACTCCCGGGGGCATCACAATCAAAGGTCTAAATGCAATGGAGGCTCACGGATTTACAAATGCTGTTATTGAAGGATTAAAGGCAAGCAAATAATACTAGTTCATAACAAATAATAAACACATGTCAGTAAACAAAGTAATATTAGTGGGAAATGTAGGGAAAGATCCCGAAATCCGTTATGTTGATACTCGTGCAGTCGCAACCTTCTCATTAGCAACAACCGAAAGAGGTTATACAACAGCATCGGGTGCACAAGTACCCGAGCGCACGGAGTGGCATAATATTGTTATGTGGGATAAAGCTGCCGAAACTGCAGAAAGATATATTCGAAAAGGTGCAAAACTTTATATTGAAGGGAAACTACGCACTCGTATATGGGAAGATCGCAATACAATCAAACACTATGTGACTGAGATTATAGTAGAGCAGTTTGATATCCTTTCTCGCCCAACGACACAAACGCCACAAGGATAGAAACAACCAATATAAAACGGGGAAATATATGCCATTGGATTGTATGGTGATAAGAAATTTAAAACAACACTTGATGGGGTGGCAAAAGCATTACAAGAGATAAGAATTCATAGAATTATACACCAAGTAATAAACGAGGTGTTATGCCGAAAAAGAAGTTTATTCGCATCATAAAAAAGCATAGTCAATTAAGACTATGCTTTTTATTTTACATATTTAGGTCAACTCCTATATTATTGCTTTAATTTATACTCTCTAAATTAAAGCAATTTTTGTGTTATGTGTAATCTGTGATTATCCTTCGCCTTGAGATTTATATGTGATATTAGGCGCACCTTCAGGATGGGCGGTTGCATTTATGCAACGGATAAATGCTTTGCCCGAAGCGGTTTTTATGAAAAGGTTGTTTCCGTCAAAGGCAAATGTAGTGATATCTTCGGCTGTGGGATATGGAAGAATTGCACGCACGCGACCATTATGGTCACATACTTGTATCCCTATTTTAGTGGCTACGAAAAGATTGCCGTCGGTGGCATATAGCATGCCTATAATATCGAAGTATTGGTGAAGAGTGTTGTGTAACCAATAATATTGTTGGCGATTTGATTTTTTCCCTTTTTCGTCAACAGTATAACATACCAACCAATCAGAATTTTTTTCGGTTTCGGTAAATACTTTTCCGTCGGGCGATGTCGCCGTTTTACCTGCTTCTTTAGGGAATTTACCTTCGTAGTTTACCCAATTTTCGCCATCAATAAGGATTGCTTTAAGCATATCGTTTTGGCTTTTGCCGGCTTTTACCGGAGAGGGATAATCTTTCCATAAATAGCGCATGGCATCGGGGAATAAGCGAGTGCCATTTTTGATGCTATGTTTGCCATCGTCCCACACTGCTTTATATTCATAACCGGCAAATTCAAGAGCCGAAGCTACAAGGAGGTTTTGTTCATACCAATGACCAAACAACGGATTCCAAGCATCGTTTGAGCCATCGTGAATATATACACGCATAGGGCGTGGCTCATATTTTCTTATAAGAGCAGGGTATTCATGCCCTCCACGCATTGACACGAATGTGCCACATGTAGTGTAAATGCGACTGAAAAGGTCGGGGCGACAGAATGTAGCATTGAACGAAGCAATACCACTGCTACTTGCTCCCGAGATGGCACGGTCATTAGGGTCGGTTGATATTTTAATAGTTCTCCCATCGGCAAGAGTGTGACTTTGAGCGGCAGGAAGAAGCTCCGATTCTATAAAGCGAGCAAATGTGCCATCAACACGGTCAAACTCGTTGCTGCGATTATAGCGAAGCACCGTGCTATCATTGGCGATACGTCCGGGCTTTACAAATACACCGATAGTGACAGGCATTTCGCCATTGGCAATGAGTGTGTCCATTACAGCTGTAGCATTATAGAGAATGCCATCAAGTCCGAGGTATAAGCAAGCCGGTTTTGTTCCGTCATATTGTTTAGGAATATATACCTTGTATTCATGAACAGTGCCGGGATAGAATTTTGAATTCTCAATTTTGCCATCAATTATAACGCTTTTATCAGCGGCTGAAGCTGATAATGTAATCAATGCAATAACAAGAGATAAGATTTTTTTCATGGGTGTTATGATGTTAAGTTAATTATGCTGTTTTATTCATTAAGTGTGACTCCATCGATGTCAAGAAGCCTATTTGTAAGAGCCTCGCGATTGTCAAGGCGAGTAGTAACGGTCATCTGACAAGCGTTGTCAAACACTTGATCTGAGATTTTTATTTGAGGATCTTTTACGACTCTCATCACATCGTTCATTGATAAATAGGGGAAAGTGAATGATATTGAAGCCATCTCATGGCATTCAATAATGTTTCCGGCATTTATAGCTTCGCGAGCGGCTTCACGATAGGCAACAATCAACCCCGAAGTGCCGAGTTTTATACCTCCAAAATATCTAACAACAATGATGACAATATTAGTGAGGTTGAAAGAGTTTATTTGACCTAATATTGGCTTGCCTGCAGTACCGCTTGGTTCGCCATTATCATTGCTAAGAAACTCATTTCGGGCAGTGCCAATCATATATGCCCAACACACATGTCGTGCATCAAAATATTCTTTTTGATATTTAGCTACAACTTCTTTGGCTTCCGTAGCCGATGTTACAGGAACGGCAAAGGAGATAAATTTGCTCATTTTTTCCTTGTAAAGTCCTTCGGCAGGAGCGTCGAGAGTGTAGAAAGTATCAGCCATATCCGTTTTTACTTGTTTTCTTCTTTGGGTTTGCGGTCAAAGAACGGGTTTTTAGATGACGCAGATACTGCAATGGCAAAAACTTGAGAGCAGCCGTTGAGAATGTTGAGTTTTTGAGCCGCCAATCCTGCTGAAAACAACACACGGGTGTCAAGACGCAAGTCGGCAGCCATAGCGCAAGCCGAACCAATAGCAATGCCCACGTCGATAGTGTTAATCGCACAAGGAACATCTTCGGGTTTGGCTACGCAAGTCGCATATCCACAATGAGCGCAATTCAACCCTTGATTTAAAGCGTGAGTGCCAATTAATATTACGCATTCGGCCTGACGAACATTATCGGCATCGCGAAGGAAAAATTTCATGCCATGCTCTTCGACCATAACCTCCATTTTGAGCGAAAGACGAGTGAGATCATCTCCTTCAACGAGAGCAATCTCTATAATGTCGACACCTTTACCTTTTGGGGCGGTGCGAGCGGCTGTCATCATTTGACGAGCCGCCACAAGCACTTGCACATGGCGACTATCACGTTCGTTTATAACCATCTTAAAATGATATTATATAATAAGCATTGCATCGCCATAAGCTCCGAAACGGTATTTTTCTTTTATGGCTTGTTCGTATGCTTCCATTGTCAATTCATAACCGCCAAAAGCCGATGCCATCATGAGCATTGTAGAGTAGGGCATATGGAAATTGCTGATAAGAGCGTCGGTGACAGTGAAATCATAAGGAGGAAAGATGAATTTGTTGGTCCAGCCTTCGAATACTTTCATATGTCCCCCCATTGACACTGCACTTGCAATGCCACGGAGCACTGAGGTGCCAACAGCGCATACTTTGCGTTCGGCATCTTTGATCGCATTTACGCGTTGTACCAATTCGGGAGATACTTCCATTTGCTCCGAGTCCATGCGGTGTTTTGTGAGGTCTTCAACGTCGATTTCACGGAAGTTTCCAAGGCCGCTATGAACAGTTAGGAACCCTTGTTCGATACCTTTGATTTCCATACGTTTTAACAACTCACGGCTGAAGTGCATGCCTGCAGCTGGAGCTACTACCGCACCTTCATTCTTAGCGAAGATGCATTGATAACGCTCTGCGTCATCTGCGTCAGGCTCGCGCTTGATGTAGTCGGGCAGAGGGGTTTGACCTAAACGGAAAAGAGCGGCTTTGAATTCTTCGTGGCTTCCATCGAAAAGGAAACGAAGAGTGCGGCCGCGTGAAGTGGTATTGTCGATAACTTCGGCTACCATTGATTCATCTTCGCCAAAGTATAATTTATTTCCAATGCGAATTTTGCGGGCAGGTTCGACTAATACGTCCCATAGTTTGTGTTCTTGGTTAAGTTCGCGAAGTAAAAAAACCTCAATGCGCGCACCTGTTTTTTCCTTATTACCGTAGAGTCGGGCAGGAAAAACTTTAGTGTCATTAAAAATGAAGATGTCACCTTCGTCAAAGTGTTGTATTACATCTTTGAAATATTCGTGAGAGATTTCCCCTGTTTTGCGGTTCACTACCATTAGACGAGATTCGTCGCGACTTGAAGCCGGTTCTTGTGCGATAAGTTCTTCGGGAAGTTTGAAATTAAATTGTGATAACTTCATAATTAATGTATTTTGCTTATTTGATTTGTTATTATATTCAATTAGTTATTATTGATATCTTCGGGCATTACGATATCAATGTTGTTGAGCATTTCAACTGCTTGGTCTACGGTGAGACAATCTTCTACTTTTACATTGCCCACACGAGTGCGTCGTAATGCAGTGAGGTGTCCGCCTGAGTTTAGAGCCTCGCCAATGTCGCGAGCCAAAGCTCTGATGTATGTGCCTTTGCTACAAACCACTCTCACCACGATGCTTTGTTGAGAGTATTCAAGTAATTCAATCTCGTCGATTACAAGAATTTTTGCTTTTAGTTCAACCTCTTTTCCTTTGCGAGCCATTTTGTAAGCTCGTTTGCCGTCGATTTTACATGCTGAGAAAGCCGGAGGTACTTGTTCGATGCGACCGGTGAATTTTTTCAACGTTTCTTCCACCATTTCGCGAGTGATATGCTCGGTGGGGTATGTAGCATCTATTTCGGTTTCGAGGTCGTAAGAAGGGGTTGTCGCTCCTAATGCGATAGTCGCAACATATTCTTTAGTATGAGCTTGAAGCTCGTCGATGCGTTTTGTTGCACGACCGGTGCACACAATCATTACACCTGTGGCAAGAGGGTCGAGAGTGCCGGCATGTCCCACTTTCATTTTTTTGATTTTAAGACGTCGAGCCATAATGCCACGCACTCGCTTCACCGCATCAAATGATGACCAATGAAGAGGTTTGTCGATGTATAATATTTCTCCTTCTAAAGGATTAAACATATTCTATTAAGTTTACATTATTTGTAAATCCAACCCACAAGCGAGCATGATTAGAATTGCACCACCCACAATAATACGATACCAACCAAATGCTTGGAATCCATGTTTTGACACGAAATTGATGAAGAATTTAATGGCAAGAAGTGCTACAATAAATGCAACAACGTTACCTATAATCAATGTGTCGAGATTATCTGAAATGATAGAGGGGTCTTCTTTAATGAGCTTATATCCTTTGTATACAGTAGCTCCAAGCATAGTGGGCACAGCAAGGAAGAATGAGAATTCGGCAGCAGCCTTTCGAGTCATTTTTTGAGCCATACCTCCCACGATAGTAGCCATAGAACGAGACACGCCGGGTATCATTGAGATACATTGGAATAGTCCGACCATAAACGCACGTTTTTCGGTCAATTTTGTATTTTCGTTTCCTTTGTTGAACAACTTGTCGCAGAATAGCATGAAAATCCCACCAATCACAAGCATCACTGCCACAACCCACACTTTTTCGAGCATTTCATCGATAGCATCACTAAATAACAATCCTAACACAGCAGCAGGAATGAATGCAATGAATAATTTCCAATAAAAGTCGTATTTGTGTAAAAATCGTTTTATTAATCCAGCATCATGTGGGGCAGGGGTATTGTTGAGTTGGAAGAAACGCTTCCAATATAGCCACACAACTGATAGAATTGCTCCAAATTGGATTATAAAAGTAAAAGCTTTAACATAGTTGGTACTTTCTACTCCGAGCAAATTTTGGGCAATAATCATATGTCCGGTTGATGATACCGGAAGAAATTCAGTAAGCCCCTCAACGATAGCGATGATAATAGAGTCTAATATATCCATTATTTGCTATCCTCTTTTTTAGTGCGATAAATAATGCCAAAGGCCATAAATATAAAGCCAAGGAATGCAATGGTTGGACCCACAACGATGCGACGTGTGCTGAAAATATCGGGGTTGAATTGTTCAACAGAAGAACCTTCACCTCCCATCAATAAAAATCCAATAATAATCATAGCACCGGCAATGCCCATCAAGATGAAATTAATCTTGCTTAATGGGAATTTAGTCTCCTTTGGTGTGTCAGTTTTTTGAGAATTGGTTTCCGTTTTTGCCATTTTTGTATATTGTTCTAAATTAAAAATCGGGGTTATTTAAACATGTCATCGTAGCTTGAACGAAGATATTTATTTGTTGCAAACAAAGCTGCACTTGCACAAATTATAATGCCAACAACAATCAGCCCTCCAAACACAAACGAAACTTCTTCCCACGAGATTGTCGCTGCGGCGGTGTGCTCGATGGTGTGGAAATAATATAGGGCTGAGGCTAAGATCAAATTTGCAATAAGAGCAGCGATAAAGCCATAAAACACGTTGTTTAAAATAAACGGACGGCGAATAAATCCATCGGTGGCTCCCACTAATTTCATTGTGTGAATAATGAAGCGTTTTGAATAAACGGTGAGTCGCACGCTATTGTTTATCAATACAAACGAAATTAAAATCAACGCAGCTGCCACGATTGATAGAATAAGTACGCCTTTGTTGATGTTTTCGTTAATGGTGTCAATATTGGTAGTATCGTGTAAAACCTCGTCAATCCCTTTCACTCCGGCCAACGACGCTTTTATGTTATCAATGCTGTCGCGGTTGGCAAATTGAGGCTTTACCTTTATTTCAAATTCGGGTTGATATGGATTAATTCCTGCCATAAGCTCAAGCACATCTTCTCCCATCTGTTCCATTTCTTGGTTAAAAACTTCTTCAGCCGGAATAAATCGTTGTGATGCAACGTAAGGCGCATTTCTCCATTTTTGTTTTAATGCGTTAAGCTCGGTTGTAGTGATATCTTCTTTGAGCATAACAACAAAACCTACGTTGCCTTTGAAGTTATTAGTAATATTATGTGCGGCGACACCTAATATTGCCACAATCCCCAATATTAGCAACACAAGAGTTACACTAATAGTAGATGTGATTTGGGCACTGAATGTGGATATAATTGATTTCCTTTTTTTACTCATGAGTTAATGACTTCAATAATGCGCATAAAACGGCATTATAACTTAATTTTACTGCAAAATTAATACATTCGAAGGCCGTTGTCAATAGTTTTGCTTGTAAAAATGATGAAAAAAATGTAACTTTGCAGCGTTTTTAAGTAAATTCAAGTAAAAAATGGGTAAAGAACGACATAATAAATTCATATCAATGCTATTATTAGCATTGTTTTTGAGTTATCATGTCAGCATCACAATGTTTGTGCACACTCACGTAGTAGATGGTGTGCCCATTGCTCACTCTCACCCATTCACAAGTAGTAATCACTCTCACTCTTCTTCTCAAATAGTTGTTATTGGTCAGTTGAGTTCATTCCAAGGATTGGAAACTGTAGCCAATAACGAAAACACTGTGTTCCATAACGGAGAAGAGGAACTGAATTTTGACAATCACGAATTAGATGTAATTAATGCATGTGTAGGGCATGCAATGTTGAGGGCACCTCCCTCATATTGTTAATAATCATCTATAACCTATTTCTAAAATCGATCTCATCATATGTCTTTGATGGGATTATTGCGCTCTAATTGAATCCTTGATAATTTAGTGAGTGTTGCATTTATATGTAAGTGCAATGGTCGCGGTGGATATTAGGTTTTGGCTGTAACGGTTATAGAAAAAAAAGACACTACACTAATTAAATTCAGTAATTACATTTAAAAAATCAAATGAAAAAAACGATACTATTTTGTGTGTCTATGCTTATAGGCGCATGTGTTGCAATGGGTGCCACTCACAATGATAATCATAACCATTCGCATAAACACAATCACCCACATGGGGAAAATGTGGATAAATTTAAGAAAAATGCAATATCGGGGCATATATTTGAATATGGCTCTCACGAAGAAATACCTTTTGCTACAATACGTGTGGTAGAAATTAACCAATATCTGTCGGCTGGAGAAGGTGGCGAGTTCTTTATCGAAAACTTAAATGATGGCAGATATACACTCCGTTTTCAATGTGTAGGTTATTCGGCAAAAGATGTAATAGTCGAAATCAAAGGACATGAGTTGAAACATTTTGATGTGGAACTCGAACCAAGCACCGATATGCTCGATGATGTGGTGGTGTCGGCGTCGCGCAATGAAGTGCTCCGTTGTGAGGCTCCGGTGGTTGTGAATGTGTTGAATCATAAATTATTTGATCGCACAAATTCAACCGACTTGGCTCAATCGCTCAACTATCAATCGGGTTTACGTGTCGAAAACAGTTGCCAAAACTGTGCTTTCCCTCAAGTGCGTATCAATGGTCTTGAAGGCCCTTATTCGCAGGTGTTGATCAATAGCCGTCCTGTGGTAAGCGCGTTGTCGGGAGTTTATGCTCTTGAACAAATTCCTGTGAACATGATTGACCGCATAGAAGTGGTGCGTGGTGGTGGTTCGGCTCTCTTTGGCGCAAATGCTGTGGGAGGAACAATCAATATCATCACAAAAGACCCTATCGACAACTCTTTTAGTGCCGGAACTACAATCTCTAACATGAATGGCGACGCATGGGAAGAAGTGGTGAATGCAAATGCTTCGCTCGTATCACCCGATCATAATTATGGTATCGCACTTTATGAGACATATCGTAACCGTAACCCATTTGACGCCAATGGTGATGATTTTTCCGAAGTGGGCAAATTGAATCTTAATTCATTTGGGATTAATGCTTATTATCGTCCAACAATGTTTAGTCGATTGAATTTGGAATATCACACTACCAATGAATTCCGTCGCGGCGGTAATAAGTTTGACCTCGAACCATTCCAAACCGACATTACAGAGCAAACCCGCCACGTGATAAATAGTGGGGGAGTAAACTACGTTCAATCATGGAATGAATATAAACATCGCATGTCGCTCTATGCATCAGTGCAAGATATCGACCGAAATAGCTATTATGGCGCTCAACAAAACCCCGATGCCTATGGTAAAACCGATGATATCACATGGGTAGTGGGAGGTATGTACACCGGTCAATATAATAAGGTGATTTTTGCACCGGCCACATTTACTGCCGGATTGGAATATCAAAGCAATTCTATGCACGATGTGATGGTGGGGTATAACCGCGATATGAAGCAAGATGTGAGAATTTTTGGTGCCTTCTTGCAAAACGAATGGAAAATGAACCATTTCACATTACTCGCCGGCTTGCGATTGGATAATCACAACCTCATCGATAATCCCATTTTGAGTCCTCGTGTAAATTTGATGTATAAGCCCACCGATAAATTCCAAGCTCGTGCCACATGGTCAACCGGTTTCCGCGCGCCACAAGCATATGATGAAGACCTTCATATCACAGCAGTGGGGGGCGAAGGTACGTTGATTCAACTTGCCGAAGGTCTTGACCCCGAAAAGTCTAATTCATTTAGCGGTTCAATCGACTGGGTTTGCAATTTTGGCCATTGGCAAGCCAATGTGTTGCTCGAAGGGTTCTATACCACACTCAATGACGTGTTTGTGCTCGAAGATAAAGGTTATGACGAACAAGGAAATGCAATCAAAGAGCGTCGTAATGGTAGTGGAGCGCATGTGTATGGTGCTAATCTCGACTTCAAAATCGCCCATGGCAATGATATCGCATTGCAACTTGGAGCAACATGGCAACGCAGCCGTTATAAAGAGGCTGAACAATGGAGTGAAGACCCATCGGTTGCGCCTACTAAAAATATGATGCGTACACCTGATTTCTATGGCTATTTCACATTGAGTGGCTCGCCATTCCGCAACTTTGATTGGGCTTTGTCGGGGGTATATACCGGACGCATGTATGTGCCACACTTTGCACCGGGTGAAGTGCCCGAAGATGATCCGTTCTTCGACACATATATCACACAAGATGAGCTCGTTCACACTCCCGATTTCTTTGATTTTAATGTAAAATTCAATTACACCATTCCTCTAAATAACCGTTTAAGTATGCAAGTGAATGCCGGTGTGAAAAACATATTTAATGCGTTCCAGAAAGACCTTGATTGTGGCGGCTACCGCGACTCAGGCTATTTCTATGGCCCCACAGCCCCACGCACCTACTTTGCCGGCGTGAAATTCTTCATGTAGAATACCCCGGGGCACACCCATTTAGAATTATACGAATTACCAATAGGGAAACTACTCAATAGGAGTGTTTCCCTATTATTGTTCTATATTCGCATTTAGGTTGTTAATGCTTGAATTTTAGTCAATTATTTCTTTGTAGAAACGACGTCAATTTTATTTGTATCTATCTCAATTTATTTTTATTGAAATGTGTGGCGGTGTGGTTGAAGAAGGTGAGGGCGCCTATGATGCACACTGCCACGGCTATGATATAGGCGGTGTGGTAGGACCATTGCTCGGCAATGGCTCCCCCTATGAGCACTCCCACGCCTAAGCCTAAATCCCATGAGGTGAGATATGTGGAGTTGGCTGTACCACGGCGGTTATTGTGTGCGAGGTTAATGAATACGGCTTGGAATGATGGGCACATTGCTCCGTAGCCGGCGCCAAGCACAAGAGCCGAGAGGTAGAAGCCTGTGATATCGCGCCAAAAGGTGAATAGCGAGAACCCGATGATTGTGATAATCATTCCCGCTCCGATGTTGCGAGTCAATTGCCCGCGTTTAACCCATTGAGCCGAGAATATTCGGGCTGAAATAAGTCCGATAGCAAGCAGGGTAAAGAATAGTCCGCTACCTCCTTCAATTCCTACTTCGTCTTTGCCATATATGGCAAGGTAGGTAGATAGAATACCATAAGAGAAAGAGAAGAATATCACCATCAAAGCTTCGGGAGTGGCGTTGGTGAGAACAAAACGGTCGAGTGAGATAGGCTGACGTCCTTTTACTTGTTCTTTGGCCGGAGCTTTGACCGAAGCGTTACAAAGTAATCCGATTGCAGCCGCCACGAGTGAGATTGTAAATATCACATTGGCATCAATATGGTGGTCGTAGAGATACATCGAAATTGATGGCCCTATTGCCATGGCAAGGTTATTGCTCACCCCATAATATCCAATCCCCTCGTTGCGACGAGAGGAGGGTAGAACATCGATAGCCATGGTGCTGTTGGCAACAGTGACTGCTCCAAAAGCAAATCCATGCATGCTTCGAATTATTGCAAACAATAATATTGTGCCGGCAACGATATATCCGGCAAAGAATATGAAAAACAAGAAATAGCAAATGAGTAACACGCGCTTGCGAGGGAAACTATCAACGATAAAACCTCCAAACGGACGAATCAATAGGGCTGTGATTGTGTAGCCCGATAGGATAATGCCTATCAACTGCTTATCGGCACAAAAAGTGTCGCGCAGATATAGCGGTAGCATCGGCAACAACAAGTAGAACGCAAAAAAGAGTAGAAAGTTGGCGGTGCACACTGCTATGTAATTTCTATTCCATAGCACCTCTTTCATAATTTATAATGCATAATTCATAATGCATAATTGATAATTAGCTTGGCTAATTGTCAACTATCAATTATTAATTCTCAATCAATTCGCAGATTAGTGTGGCTGAAGAAACTTCGAGCACACGCACATTTACAATGTCGCCCACGCGGTAGTTGCCACGCGGGAACACACACGTTTTGTTTTGTTGAGTGCGACCCACAAATTGCTCTTTGCTGCGTTTTGAAATGCCTTCTACCAACACATCAAATTCTTTTCCTATGTCTTTGCGGTTTGACTCAAGCGAGAGCTCGTTTTGAAGGGCAATCATGCGGTTGAGACGGTCGATTTTCACATCTTCAGGCACATTGTCGGGCATATGTTTCGACGCCATTGTGCCGGGACGCTCAGAGTATTTAAACATAAACGAAGCATCAAATCCCACTTCACGCATGAGGTCGAGAGTGAGTTGGAAATCCTCTTCAGTTTCGTTATAAAAACCTGTGAACATATCGGTAGAGATGCCACAATCGGGTATGGCGCGACGAATGGTTGCGATGCGGTCGAGATACCACTCGCGGGTGTATCGGCGGTTCATATCTTTGAGCACCGAGTTGCTACCCGATTGCACCGGTAGGTGAATGTGGTTGCACACATTGGGGTAGCGAGCTATTGTGGCAATGATTTCATCGCTCATATCCTTGGGGTGCGAAGTGGTGAAGCGCACACGCATATCGGGAGCCGCTTCGGCCACCATAGCCAATAGCGATGCAAAATCGGTAGTGTTGCCTTCGGCGTCCTTATAATTGTAGCTATTTACGTTTTGGCCGAGAAGGGTGACCTCTTTAAAGCCTTTGGCGCGAAGGTCGGCAAGCTCGTTGAGGATACTTTGCGCTTCGCGGCTGCGTTCGCGTCCACGAGTGTAGGGCACAATGCAGTAAGAGCAGAAATTATTACAACCACGCATGATGCTGATAAATCCGCTCACACGATTGCCGGTGATGCGTGATGGTATGATGTCGCGATATGTTTCGGTGGTGCTTAATTCTACATTTATGGCTTTTTCTCCGGCTTCAACTGCGGCGAAAAGGTTGGGGAGGTCGAGGTATGAATCGGGACCTGCCACTAAGTCAACACCATGATTGTTGATAAGCGACTCTTTCACACGTTCAGCCATACAACCAATCACCCCTACAATGAGGCGAGAACGGCGACGGCGACGCAAAGAGGCAAGATATTGAAGGCGCGACACGATTTTTTGTTCGGCATTGTCGCGGATCGAACAAGTGTTGAGAAGAATGGCATCGGCCTCTTCTATATTTTCGGTAACGGCATATCCCGCCATTTCCATAATAGATGCTACTACTTCGCTATCGGCAACATTCATCTGACAGCCGTATGTTTCGATAAAAAGCAGGCGGTCGGTTGTTGCATTTTGATGATTGTTTTTCTCTTCTTTCATAAAATTTTTTGATAGAAACGTTGAAAAACTCAGCTATTCAGAATAAAAGAACGCAAAAATCTTTGTATTTGATGCGAGAATTATCTAATTTTGTGCAAAATTAGTAAAACAATGGGTTCTTTCAAAATAATTATCTTCATAATAATTCTTGCAATAGGTATTGTGAAGACCATTATGGGCGACGCAAAAAAAGAGAAAGCGAGCAAGAAAAAGCCGGTGGCTCCCTCTCGCAAAGTTGCGCCGGCTTATCCATATGAGCCCTATCCTTCAAGTCCATTACCTCCTCCCATACAAGAAGATAAATTACCACAAGATGGTGTGATAATGCCATCGTATATAAATGCAGAAGGTGTGTCAAGTGTCTCAAATGAATCAACAATAGGTTCGATTGAAGAAAGACATGAGATGACCGAAGAGGAACGTATAGCACACGCTGAGCGTTGGCGTCAAGCCTTAATTGATAGCGAAATCTTAAAAAGAAAATTTTAATATAACTATTCATTAAATCATTTTTCAGAAATGGCATTGAATTTTATTTCGGCACAAGAAGCAGCCGAGCAAATTAAAAATGGTGATAATGTAGGGTTCTCAGGATTTACTGCATCGGGAACACCTAAAGTTGTTACTGAAGCTCTTGCTGAATTGGCAATTAAAGAACATGAAGCAGGGCGCGAGTTTAAAATTAATATGTTTACAGGAGCCTCTACCAACGATCATGTTGACGGAGCTCTTGCTCGTGCTAATGCAATCAATATGCGCACTCCTTATCAAAGTAGCCCCGACCTTCGTAAGCGCTTAAATGCTCACGATGCACACTACTTTGATTTGCACCTCTCTGAATTGGCTCAAAAAATGCGTTATGGTGTGTTTGGTAAGCTTAATGTAGCTATCATAGAAGCAGCCGATATTAATGATAATGGTGAAATCGTTTTGGGTACAGGTGTAGGTATTGCTCCAACGATTGCTGCTATGGCCGATAAAATTATCGTTGAACTTAATGATGCGTTACCTAAAACATTGCGAGGATTACACGACTTGTATCTTCCATTAGATCCTCCTTATCGTCGTGAAATTCCTATTTATAAAGCAAGTGACCGCATCGGTTCTCCTATCTTGAAGGTTGATCCCGCTAAAATCGTTGGTGTAGTTAAAACATCGGCAAAAGACGGAGTAAAAGGATTTGCTGATCTTGATGCTGTAACAATGCAAATCGGTGCAAATGTGTGCAACTTCCTTCTTGCTGAATTGCGTGCCGGACGTATTCCTAAAGAATTCCTCCCAATGCAATCGGGTGTTGGTAACGTGGCAAATGCTGTGCTCCATGGTCTTGGCGAAAGCAAGGAAATTCCTCAATTTGAAATGTATACCGAGGTAATTCAAGACTCGGTTGTGGAATTGATGGAAATAGGCAAATGTAAATTTGCAAGTACATGTTCATTGACATTCTCTGACGATGCAATGGGTCGTGTGTTTAATAATATGGATTTCTTCCAAGATAAGATTCTTCTTCGTCCAGGTGAAATCTCAAACAACCCCGAAATCGTGCGTCGACTTGGCCTTATCACAATGAACACAGCTCTCGAAGCCGATATCTTTGGTAATATCAACTCTACTCATGTGCTTGGGACTAAGATGATGAATGGTATTGGTGGTTCGGGCGACTTCACTCGCAACGCATACCTTTCAATCTTTAGCTGCCCATCTGTAACTAAGGGCGGATTGATTAGTAATGTAGTGCCTATGGTATCTCACCTCGACCATAGTGAACACTCTGTTGATGCACTTATCACTGATCAAGGTATTGCCGACCTTCGTGGTAAAGATCCTATTCAACGTGCCGAAGCCGTTATCGAAAATTGTGTTCACCCCGATTATAAACAACTACTTTGGGATTATCTCAAAATGGGTAAAGGTGGTCAAACTCCTCACTCACTCAATGCAGCTCTTGCATTCCACACTGAGTTTGCCGCTTCGGGCGATATGCGCAACACCGATTGGTCAAAATTTGAATAATTAATAACTACAAATATTATAGCTAAATAAAAACAACCGCAAAGGTATTGCCTTGGCGGTTGTTTTTATTTTATAATAATTATAGCTATTTTTTGAAAATACGATTGATTATTTGTGCGATTGCACCATCTCCGGTCACATTGCATGCAGTGCCGAAACTATCCATTGCAATGTAGAGGGCTATCATCAATGCATTGTCGGCTTCGCTAAATCCGAGCATAGCAGAGAGTAACCCAAGTGAAGCCATGATTGCACCACCGGGCACTCCGGGAGCAGCGACAATAGTGATACCAAGCATACAGATGAAGCCGGCAAACATTGAAAAATCATAAACCATCCCATTTGTTATCATTAATGCCATGGCGCAAGCCACGATTTTAAGAGTACTTCCACTCATGTGAATAGTTGCACAAAGAGGTATTACAAATCCGGCCACATCTTCGTTTACCCCGTTTTTTATTGTTTGGCGAAGAGTTACCGGAATTGTTGCTGCCGATGATTGGGTGCCGAGAGCCGTAAAATAGGCTGGCATCATCGTTGCAAGCGATTTAAACGGATTTTTGCCACTGAAAAGTGAAGCAATACAATATTGCAAAATTAGGATGCCGATATGTAGAGCAAATATTACAGCAATGATTTTAGCAAATGTGATGATGATGCCTCCCACTTGTCCCGAAATGGTCATGTTAAGGAAAATCCCGAAAATGTAAACGGGTAATAATGGTATAATTACCTTTGATATGACAAGGTTAATAATGTCACGAAAATCATTTATGGCATTGCGAAGAGTTTCTCCTTTGATTTTAGCGCAACCGAGCCCTAAAGTGAATGCTAATACAAGAGCAGTCATCACATTCATCAAAGGAGGAATTTTTACTGAGAAATAAGGTGTAAGAGAGGCATCTTGTGCAATCTCATTGGCTCCGATTTGTGCAGATATGAGTGAGGGGAAAAATGTGTCGCTTACAAAATATGAACTAAATCCGGCAAATAGAGTCATTCCATAAGCGATAAGCGTGGTGACAAAAAGCATTTTTCCGGCTCGAGAACCGATGTCGGCAATTGCTGGGGCTACAAAGCCTATTATAATCAGAGGAATGCAAAAACCAAGTAGTTCGCTAAAAATGCCATTAAAAGTCACAAATACACGAGCCAACGCATGGGGAAACACTATGCCGGCACCTATACCGAGTATTATAGCAATTAATATGCGAGTGAGTAGATTGATACGGGGTAGTTTCATGATTTTGTTAGTATTATTTTATGCAAAACTAATGAAAAAATAGGTTCCCACAAAATCAATCAACGACAAATGGCATGAGTGGCATACTTTGCTATGCTTGTTTCTTGTAGGTGAGTGCTGCAAGTGTATTGAAAAATATGGCAAAAATGCCTAATGCAACAAAGTTGGGCCATAGTTCAATGAAGGTTGTCCCTTTGAGATATACCGAGCGCAATATCTCAACGAGATAGCGAGGAGGAAGCAATAGCGTGAAACGCTGTGCCCATTGTGGCATGGAGTCGATGGGGGTGAGAAGCCCACTCAACAACATGAATATCATAACGAAAAAGAACATTACAAACATCGTTTGTTGCATAGTGTCGGAAAAGTTGGCAATAGTGATGCTAAAACCCGAGATGGTGAAAATAAACAATATTGCCCCAAAGTATATTGTCGCAACCGACCCTACAGGCGAGAGACCATAAACTAATCGTGCTACAATCATGGCCACCGTTACAACAAATAGTCCTATAATCCAGTAGGGGACAAGTTTTGATAGCGTAAAAGTTAATTTTGAGATAGGGGTGACATTTATTTGTTCAATTGTGCCACTCTCTTTTTCGCCCACGATGCTCAACGCAGGGAGAAATCCGCATATGAGAATAAACAAAATAATCATCAAGGCTGGAATCATATAATACCTATAATTTAAAGTGGGATTATATCTATTCTCGACAGTGAGCAATTCTTGAACATTTATGGGACTTTTCTCACATTGAAGTTCGGCCAAAGCTTTGGCTATAGTTTGAACGGTATATTGCAAGCCCATGCTCCCCTTGGTGGCATTTACGGCATTGGCAGTGATGCTTATGCGCTCGGGAGTTGAGATGGTCATATCGCGTTCAAAATTGTTGGGAATTTGAACAATAATATCAATATCTCCATGTTTTAATGCATCTAATGCAAGAGGATATTCGGCAGTAGATTGTGCTAACGAGAGATACTCCGAGACATTAATATGCGACGCAATGCGATGAGATGTCGATGAATGGTCGAGGTCAACAATTGCAATATTGACATTTCTCACATCCATAGTCATGATGAGAGGCATCAGAAGCATTACCAATATGGGGAACGCAATGATCAATCGTGGGAGGAATGAATTGCGTCGAATTTGAAGAAATTCTTTTTGTAACAACGCTATAAATACTTTCATAGGGCTATTCGAGTTTGTCGTTGAACTTTTTGAGAGATATGCCTAATAAGGCGATGGTCATGCCGAGCAAAATAGCACAATTGTGCCAAACAGCCGTGATGGCATCGCCTTGTATCATCATTTTGCGCATGGCATCAATATACCATCGGGCAGGGATAATATTTGATAATACTTGGAAAAATGATGGGAGGTTCTCGATGGGGAATAATAGCCCCGAAAGCATTAAGATGGGCATCATTAACACCATTGCCGACATCAATAATGCTGCTATTTGGGTTTGGGCAATGGTTGAAATAAGTAGCCCAAGAGAAAGTGATAGCACCAAGTAAAGCAGTGACAAAGAAAATATGCCCCAAATGCCGCCCGACATTGGAACCCCAAGCAAATATCGAGCAAGTAGAAGAATCATTACAAGCACTATGCACGAAATCGTGAAATAAGGAATCATCTTGGCAAAAATGATTTTTACAGGGCGAACGGGTGAAACGAGTAAAACCTCCATTGTGCCCACTTCTTTCTCTCTAACAATAGATACCGATGTCATCATTGCACACACAAGAATGAAGATGAGACCCATAATTCCTGGAACGAAGTTATAAGCACTTTTTAATTGCGGATTAAATAACATGCGAGTTTCAAACATTGCTTGTTGCGCATCAGATTTGAGCAAGATATTCTGCAGGTAGGCTGTAGCCGAGCCGGCTGTGTTTACATTTGAGGCGTCAACAATCAATTGAATGAGTGGCTTTGACGGGATTCCCTTAGAGGCTTGCTCAACACGACGGTCATAGTCGGCTGCAAATACTACGACAGCGCCAACCTCGCTTGATCGTAATTTGGAGTCTATTTGGTCGGGTGATATGTATCCACAAAAAGTGAAATATTCGTTTTGTGAAATTTGCTCTACGGCATCTTTCACCCCATCGGTGCGATTAGATGCCACTACTGCCACATTTATATTATTTACCTCGGTTGAAATAGCAAAGCCAAATAGCAACATTAGCACGACTGGAATGAGCATAACGACGAGCATAGTGCGTTTGTCACGAAGAATGTGCAACGACTCTTTTTTTACGAATGATCCAAAATTCCCTTTCATGACAATTATCCTCCTCTCTTTGCTCCTCGAGCCAATGTGCGAAATACCTCATCCATCGAGTTGGCGCTATATTGCTCTTTGAGGCGTGTAGGCGTGTCGAGAGCACATATTTTGCCATCAACCATTATTGACACCCGTGAACAATACTCGGCTTCATCCATGTAGTGAGTGGTGACAAATATAGTTGTTCCATTTTCGGCGGCTTTATATATTAGTTCCCAAAACTGGCGGCGAGTAATGGGATCAACTCCACCGGTGGGCTCGTCGAGAAAAATTACATCGGGATGGTGAATTGTAGCAATTACAAACGATAGTTTTTGTTTCCATCCTAGTGGTAATGACCCTACAAGAGTATTGCGCTCCGACATAAAGTTGAGTTGATTAAGTAACTCGGTTGCGCGCTCTTCGGTATGCTTTTTTGAAAGGCCATAAATGCTGGCAAATAGGCGCATGTTTTCCCACACAGTGAGGTCGTTATATAGCGAAAATCGTTGGCTCATGTATCCTATGTGGCGTTTAATTTGCTCGCCGTTTCGCATCACATCATAACCTGCAACAGTGCCACTGCCCGATGTGGGATAACTTAACCCACATAGCATGCGCATTGCAGTAGTTTTTCCTGCTCCATTTGCTCCAAGAAAACCAAAAATCTCTCCTCGTTGCACATCAAACGAAATGTTATCGACCGCCACGAAGTTGCCAAATTGCTTGGTGAGGTTTTTTACCGATATTACTATGTCGCTCATCTTTTCATCAATTTAATAAACACATCTTCGATAGTGGGTTCGATTGATTTTATGATAAAATCATCCATGTGATTAAATTCTGATTCAAATTTGCTCACATCAAAATTGGTGTTTGCAACCAAGTGGTGCCATTCGCCCGATGGGTAACAATCAATCACTCCTTGAGCATTGCGAGCCGATTCTAATAACGCGAGCATATTGTTTGCCCTTATGCCGTAGATAGGGGCGTCAAAATGCTGAACAATGCCTTGTGGCGTGTCAATGCTCAATATGCTCCCCTCATTACAAAGAGCAATGCGGTCGCATCGACTAGCCTCATCCATGTAAGGGGTGGAGACAAAAATAGTGATGCCTTGAGTTTTAAGAGTGGCAAGCATATCCCAAAATTCGTTGCGCGAAACGGCATCAACACCAGTTGTGGGTTCATCTAAAAATAAAACGCTTGGACGATGAATTAATGCGCAAGAGAGAGCAAGTTTTTGTTTCATACCACCCGATAGTTTGCCGGCTTTACGAGTGCGAAATGGCTCAATTTGTGAGTAAATAGGTGCAATGAGGTCGTAGGAGTCCTCAATTTTTACGCCAAACAATGCGGCAAAAAATTGCAAATTCTCTTCAACCGACAAGTCGGGGTATAGTGAGAATCGGCCAGGCATGTAGCCCACTCTCGAACGAATCAAACGATAGTCCTTTACCATGTCGAGCCCATCAATTTTGGCGCTCCCTTCGTCGGGGTTGAGTAGAGTGGTGAGAAGGCGAAAAAGTGTGCTTTTTCCAGCGCCGTCGGGGCCTATAAGCCCAAAGAGCTCGCCTTGTTGCACCTCAAACGAAATGTTTTTGAGGGCTTGCACTTTGCCATAACTTTTTGACAAATTATGTATCTCTATGGCATTCATGTTATAACTTCACTTCGCCTGTAAGACCTATTTTAATGCGACCATCATTTTTAACAGCAATCTTAACTGCATAAACAAGATTGGCGCGAGAATCTTTGGTCTGAATGGTTTTAGGAGTGAATTCGCTTTCTGAAGAAATCCATGTGATGCGACCTTTGTAGTCATATCGTTTGTCGCCACCAAAGTCGGCAGTGACAGTAACAGTATCACCGAGTTTAATGTCGGCCAATTGATCCGATGTAAAGTAAGCACGAAGATACACATTTTCAAGGTCGGCAATCTTCATGAGAGGTTTACCCACTGTGGCAAGTTCGCCGCTTTCGACATATTTGACCAATACAGTGCCATTAATGGGCGATGAGATGTTGCATTTCGCAATTTGGTCATCAAGCGCTGCAATCTGAATATCCAATGCAGTAGAATTGTCTTTGATAGTTAAGTTTGTGTTGTTGAGGTTAGAGAGTGTGGCTTCTAATTGGCTCTCAAGCACGCGTATGTGTGCCTCTATGTCGTCGTGTTGTTTTTGAGTAGAAGCGCCGTCGCGCAACATATTGTCCACGCGTTTGAGTTCATCTTTTTGCTTTGAGATTTGACTTTTAAGAGAAGCAACTTGTTTTTTTACATCGGGGCGAGAATTAAGTATCGCCGATTGTTGAGCCTTTAATTGCTGGCGTTTGAGATCGAGTTGAATATTGTCAATAACTCCTACTTGCTTGCCAGCTTCAACGGTTGAACCTTCCGATACATCAAATTTGAGAATTTTGCCTGCACCTTCGGCCGAAACAACTACCTCGGTCGCCTCAAATGTTCCTTGTGCATCAAATTGAGCCTCTTCGCCACACGATACCATGAGTAACGCAATGGCTAAATATGTTATATGTTTCATATTTTATTGATTTAAAATGTTTTTTAAGTTATATATTGCTTGTAGTAATTCTATCTCGTGAATGCTGCGATTGAGTGAGGCAGTGGTCTCATCAGTAATCTTGCGAAGCAAGTCGGTGGCATCAATTACTCCGTTTTTAAGTTGAGATTCGGCTGCCATTCTCACATTGCTACGCAGTTCAACTATGCGACTATCTTCGTCAATGGTTTTGCGCAGTCTTATAATTTCTTCGTCGTAATGGGTTGTTTGAATTTCGGTGTTGAAAAGAAAAACATCTCGTTGAATATCTATTTGTTTTTGCGCGATATTAAGTTTTTCAATATTGTTGTTTTTGGTATAAAAAGCGCCAAAGTTCCACGACATTTTAACACCGATAATAGCATTTAGGCTCCAATCGGCCGAGCGCATGCTTTTAAACATATCCATTCCAGGGTAGCCATAATATCCTTGAGCAAATGCACTCACTTGTGGCATAAGAGAAGCATTAAGGGCATTGCGTTGAGCCTCGATTTTATTTTTTTGAGCATTAAAGAAATCCAACTCAGGGCGTGCCGATGTGCGACTATTTATGCTCGTCATTGTTGGTCGTTCTAACTTTTCGGAGGTGAGAGGCTTCCCTATAAAAGTTTCTAACATGTGTCGATAACTTGCGCGCGATGATTCGAGCTGGTTAAGGGTTTGCTTTGCTGTTAATAGTTCGGCTTCAATTATATCCACATCTGCTTGAGTTGCCACTCCGTTATTGTGATAAGTGCGCATGCGTGAAAGGTTGTTGTCAAGTAAGGAAATTAAAGCATTGGTTTGCGTGATGCGCTCTTCGAGGAGTAATATGCCGAAATATATGTTGTTGACGCGTGCTTGAAGATCGTAGAGCGAAACATCGGTATGCAGGCGTTGTTCGTTTGCCTCGGCGATTGTTATAGCCTTTGATGCTTTTGATTTGCCCCCGTCCCAAATGTTTTGCGACACATCAATACCTATCTTATATTGATCTTTTCTAATCCCCACCATATCCATTCCGTTGGCTTGCATAATAGATTTAAATGCCTCGGGGTAGGTGGGCGTAGTCGATTGGTAAGATGCTTGTCCCGATATTGAGATTTGAGGGAGCCAAGCTTTTGCGGCATTTGATAAGTTGTATTGCTCGGTAAGTGAGATTAGGTCATATTGCTTAATCTCGGGATAGTGCTCGCTTGCAAGTTTGTGGCACACCTCGAGTGATTGAGCATGCGATGAAGATATTGCAACTAATATCATGCTGCATAATAAACAAAAATACCTCATAATTTTATCTATTAAAATTTATTATGCAAAGATATAAGAGTGGTGGTGGTGAAAAAATGCCAATTATATGCAAAAATTGAGCAAAATCCATCAATATTGTTTTTGATGTCTATATTTCAGCTATTTGTTTAGGTGAAATTACTATCTTTGTGATGTAAACAAACTTGATAATATGGAAAATGATTTATATTTTGGGCTCTACCTTTGTGTGAATGGAGGGTGTGAAATGCAGGTGAATGATCGATTGTGTAAAATAAATGCAGGTGATGCATTAGTGAAATCTCCTCTTGTGCAAATAAACAAGTTAAAAGAATATGGCAATTTTGAGGTTGTAGCTATTTTTGAAGAGGATATGGAAGTTCTTGCTCCTATTGCCGAAAAAAATATTGAGGTAGCGCAAGAGTTTGTGCTACAAAATAAGTTTTATAGCACTTGTAATGAACAGGAGCAACTAATACTTTTGCGAAATAAGCAACATATCGATGAGTATAAACAAGAATTGTCAAAATCAGATATCTCGGCCAAACAATATCAAGTTATAAAGAGTATAATAATATTGATGGAGCAGGCTTCTATATTGGAGTATTCAAAAATATTTTTACGCCAAAACGATTTCCGTCCAAAGGAGATTGAGAGGGGTAGAGATGTTATGATTAAATTTGCACTCTTGTTGTTTCAACATTTTAAAAAACAAAGACAGGTGAAATTTTATGCCGATGCATTAAACCTTTCACCTAATCATTTCACAAGAATAATCAAGAATGTATCTAATCGCACACCATCGGAGTGGATTGCTGTTGTGACGATAAATCAAGCAAAGAAGTTGTTGCGTATGCGCAACCTATCGATAAAAGAGGTGGCACAAGAATTGTCCTTCCCCGAGCAATATACATTTCGTAAATATTTTAAACTATACACAGGCATTTCTCCCAAAGAGTTTAAATTATTACATTCATGACAAATGGCATTTGTGTGGGTTGCCGAAACCGATAGAACCGACCTTCGCGCATCAAATCTCAAATCAGATGAAATGACATTGGTATTCGACGGTAATGCTCCAATCAGATCTACCGATAAAGAGTGGACTATCCAACTTCCTGAAGGATTTGAATACAAAGGTGGTACTCTTGCTATCATGGTGTTCAAAGATGCTCCCGGAACACAATTTGAAGGTGTAACATTCCAAGGTGATTATTGCTATGACAAACCAAGTGCACCTTTGCGCACTCGTTTCGACTCTCCATGGGACGAAACTGAATCAGTTGACCACAATGCTCTCTTTGGTTGGGATTGCGAAAAACTCCTTCCTACAACTAAAATGCTCTTCTTGCCTTCAGCAGGTGTTGAAGGGGTAGTGGTTGATGATGTTAACGCTCCTATTGAATACTACAACCTCCAAGGTTTGAAAGTTGCTCGTCCTTCTAATGGCATCTTCATCAAGGTTCAAGGCAACAAAGCAACAAAAGAATACGTTAAGTAATTGTGAGTTATTAATCAACCCAATCTATATAAGCGAGCAATCCTGTAGGGTTGCTCGCTTGCTTTATATGATGATTGTCTTAAGGGAATTTCTATAAATGGTTCAGTAGCAAAAGGCGTGGGAAACCGTGCGAAGCACGGTTTCATAGAGGGATGGGAGCGAGCCACCTCCACCGCCCCGCCAATCGTGCGAAGCACGGGAAAGCGCAGCGACTATAATAACCGGGGGTTCAGCGCAGCGATACCCCCGGGATAGAACCGCCCACCGCCCCAGCAATCGTGCGAAGCACGGGAAAGCGCAGCGATATGAATAACCGAGTGGTTGAGGACGATAGTCCGAAACCTCCGGATAGCGAATCCCACCACACCCTGCGTCTGTAAAGACGCGAAAAATTAGCATATAATCATCATTTTGTCACTCAGATTCACTATATTTGCACCATAAAACATTTATATCATGAGCTTCACAAAATCAGTATATCACATTGTTTTTGGCACAAAATATCGCCAGCCGACAATCCCTATCGATGTAGAACGTAAATTATATAAAATACTCTACGATTTGATGAAAAACTATGGGGCATTTGTCTATCGAATAGGCGGTATGCCTGATCATGTGCATATATTGGTTGATATTACATCTAAGGCAGCATTGTCCGACTTTGTGAAACGCTTAAAACAAGAATCGAGTTATTTGTTAAAGAATGATTCGTCATTTCCCAATTGGAATGGTTGGGGAGAAGGCTATGGGGCATTTACCTATTCCGTTTCCGAGATTCCGACTGTGATAGAATATATAAACAATCAAAAAGAACATCATAAAAAGGTTTCATTTATCGAAGAATATCGCCAATGGTTGATTGAGATGGGAGTATCTCCTGATGAACCTTATTTTCCGCGCATCTCCTCTCCGGAGGTATCGGGCTAAAGCCCTCAACCACACGGTTACTCATACGCTACGCTTTCCCGTGCTTCGCACGACCTGTTAGAGAGGTGGGGTGCGCATATCTCCTCTCCGGGGGTATCGCTACGCTCAACCCTCGGTTATTATAGTCGTTGCGCTTTCCCGAGCTTCGCACGGTTGGTTAGAGGGTTGCGTATCTCCTCCTCGGCAGCTGAGAACTATTCCCAATAACTATTGTTTAGAACATAAATGTAGCAGAGGCTACGATGCGGTTGTTGCCTACAGAGTGGGTGTTGATGATTTTGCCGTTGGCGGGGTTGAGGTCGCCATACCATGCTGCGGTGTAGTTGTATTCCATGCCTATTCTCCAATGAGGTAGGTTATAGGTCACTTCGGCAGTGCCGCTGAGGAGTTGGTCGACGTTTGTGCCTGTGCCATACATTTTAGAAACGGCATCGGTAGTGCCGAGGTTTTTCATATATCCGCCAAATACGCCCACTTTCCATTTCTTGCCATATACCACGTTGATCCATGACGAAGAATTGCGGTTGGGGCTATATGATTGCTCACCTGTAACGGCATCAATGCCGCTCACTCCATATCCACCGAGCATTGAAGTGTGGGTGAGGTTTGAGCCAAGCACGCTCTTTGCTGCCACATACCACATGGGAGAGGTAAATTTTATATGCACTTCGGGAGAAACCGATGTTACACGCTCATCAACTTTAAAAGTGTTGCCACCTACGGTTGCTTGAGTGCGAGGCACGAGAGAAATTACGTCGATACCGGCACCAACGATGAAATTCTTTGTCTTATAATCGGCTCCAAAATAGAATTCGGGCACACAGCTGTTTTTGATATATTTGTTGCTTTTGCCGTCGGGGCCGTTAGAGCAATATTGCGATTGCCACAATGCAGTGGCAGTGAGTTGTACATTCTTGTTGTTGTAGCGGTAACGTACTTGAGGAGCACGGCCGAATGGTTGGAATGGAGAACCCATGTTGAGGTTAAGCACTTGTGGAGCAACATCGCCATAAAGAGGGTTCCAAGTTTGACCTACGAGTACCGATGATTTTCCCCAATCGAGGTTGAGGTATGCGTGACGAAGACGCACGGTGGATAGAGTAGTGCCTGAACCGCGGAAGTCAAATTCGATCTTAGCCGAAGTCTTTGCGTTGCCTAATTTAGGGCCTTTTACATCGAGTCCAAGACGAGAATAAACGAGATATAGATTGCTATTATCTTGGTCGTTTAGGTCATTGCCATTGGCGTCGTAGTTGTGGTCTTTGGGATAGCTATAAAACAATCCGTCGACACTTTCCTCATTAGCGCGAGTGTTATAAAACAAGTCGGCACGAATTTGACCATAAACTTTGAGGTCAAAGCCTTTTTTTGATTCTACTTCTTCGCCAAAACTATTGAGAGCAAAGATTAAAAGAGATATAAACAATAAATGTTTTTTCATAATTTAAAATGGTGATTATTTTAATAATTACTCCCCCTTTGTTGAGTAAACATAGGGAGAGTTATTATGTAAACCCAACTCCTCTGCTATGTAGTGGAGTTAGATTAGTATTATCAAGAAAATTATCCTCCGATAAATCCGTTAGAACCAAGAATGATGAGCATTATATAGCCGAAAACAAGACCAATAAGCCCCATAATGATACCAACTTTGGCCATATTCTTTTGTTCTATCAATCCTGTTGCATGAGCCATCGCATTTGGAGGAGTAGAGATAGGAAGAACCATACCCAAAGAAGATGCGATTGCAACACCAATCAACAATGTTGACACGCCACCAAGAGGAGCTAATTGAGCCGACATACTTCCACCGGCAACCGCCAAGATGGGAACCAAAAGGTTGGCTGTAGCAGTGTGAGAGATGAAGTTGGCCATTGCGTAACAAATGATACCCGAACCAACGATAACGAGCACAGGTGACCATGTGTCGAATGGGATTGATGAGATGATGTGAGTTGCCAATCCGGTTTGGTTCAATGCTACACCGAGCGCAAAACCACCGGCAACCATCCATAGCACACCCCAACTGATTTCTTCAAGGTCGCGACGAGTAATTACTCCGATGATACAGAATACACCTACGGGCAACATTGCCACAACATTTGAGTTTACTCCGGTATATTTGTCGAGAACCCAAAGGAGAACAGTTAATGCAAATACAATATAAACGGTAATTGAGCGCCAGTCTTTTTTTGCTTCACCTTTGATTTCAAGATGGATTGTTTTTTGTTTGAAGGGGAATAATTTCAATAAAACAACCCAAGAGATGAATACGAGTAGCAATGTGAAAGGAATCATAAATGCCATCCATTCACCGAAACCGATATTCATATTCATACCTTCTGGGTCGTTGAGATATTTCAAAGCGATAGCATTAGGAGGTGTACCGATAGGAGTACCCATACCACCGATATTAGCAGCAACAGGAATAGCAAGAGCCAAGCCTATTTTACCTTTACCGTCGGCAGGGAGAGCTTTAAGCACAGGGGCCAAGAATGTGAGCATCATAGCCGCTGTGGCAGTATTGCTCAAGAACATTGAGAATACGGCAGTTACGGTGATAAAGCCTAATAATACATATTTTGATTGAGTGCCGAATGGCTTAAGCATCACTTTGGCGAGTTTTACGTCAAGCCCTGTTTTGGTTGCAGCTATAGCGATGATAAAACCACCGATAAAGAGCATAATGATAGGGTCGGCGAAACAAGCCATCAATGATTTATAGCTTGTGAGTTTGCCTAATTCTTCAGTTGGAATCCCTTCGCGGAAGAACCACAAACTACTATCAGATGTGGCAAAGAGCAACAGAACGACAACAAATGTAGAGGTTGTCCAAGCAGGGATTGCGTTGAATACCCACATCAATGTGGCAAATGCAAAGATTGCAATAACGCGTTGTTCTACTAATGTGAGGTTTGCGATACCAAATGATTCAGTTGGGATAGCCCAAAGAACAATCATTGTGATAGATGCAATAAGGATTTTTGTGAGGCGAGATGCCAAAAATTCAGTTGACATTAAGCGATGGAGTTTTTTGCGTTGCAATGCCTCCATCAAATGTGAACCATGAAATCGTTTAAACATAATATATATAAATTAATAGTTTTTGTACTGGATCTATGTTAAACTTTTGATTTTCACCCTTTAGCGTTGTCGCAACAGTGGGGGTAACAAAAACGAGTGCAAAGTTACGGCTTTTTTTTGATTTATGACCAATTTTTTAGATTTGTTTTCAAAAGGACAGGGTTAAAATATGTGATTTTTGAAACTATTTGTGAATTAGAGGTGTTTTTGCATCAGTAATTGAATTTTATTGTAAAAAGTGTATATTATGGATTCTGTAGTTCATCTTTTTCGAGAATATCCCTCATTGGCGATATTTTTGACTATCGGTATCGGTTTCTGGATAGGGAAACTGAAGTATAAATCTTTTTCGCTTGGCACTGTGACATCGGTGTTGCTTGTGGGAGTACTGGTTGGGCAGATGGATATTCCTATTTCCGGTCCTTTGAAATCGGTATTTTTCCTGTTATTCCTATTTGCGATAGGGTATAGTGTGGGGCCTCAATTCTTTCGCTCATTGCGAGGGTCGGGGTTGAAACAAGTGGGCTTTGCCGTTGCTTTGTGTGTGGTGTGTTTGTTGGTGACATTTGGTATAGCCAAACTATTTGGATATTCACCCGGTGAGGCAGCAGGACTGTTGAGTGGCGCACAAACAATCTCGGCCGTGATAGGTGTGGGTGGCGATACTATCGCAACACTCGATGCCTCGGCTGCCGATAAAAAGATGTGGACCGATATGATACCGGTGTGCTATGCCGTAACGTATATATTTGGTACAATTGGCTCGGCATATATTCTTGGCAATATCGGGCCTCGTTTGCTCGGTGGCTTGGATAAGGTGAAAGCGCAAACGGCTCAATTAGCTGCACAACTCAATCAAAGTAGTATTGCAAGCGATCCTTCTTATATCGATTCAAATCGTCAAGTGGTGTTTCGTGCCTATCGTGCCGAATCATCTTATTTCGACACTAATCGCACTGTGGCAGAGATTGAAGATTATATCAAGAAAATGAATCGCCGAGTGTTTGTCGAAAGATTGCGTATTGATGGCAATATTGTAGACCCCGATTTTACTACTATTGTGAAAAAAGGCGATGAGATAGTGTTGAGTGGCCGCCGCGAATATGTGATTGAAGATGAAAGCTGGATTGGTACAGAAGTGGCTGACAATGATTTGCTTTCATTCCCCATTGAACAAGTGAGAGTGATGCTGACAAAAAAGACCGTTGATGGCATTACCGTTGATGAACTTCGCGCTAAACCATTTATGGCAGGTGTTATTGTCAAATCAATCAGCCGAGGTGGCGTTGAAATTCCGGTACTTGCGCAAACTGAATTATGTGCGGGAGATATGGTGACAATTAACGGCCTTGCTCGCGAAGTGAATGAGGCTGCTCCGCAAATGGGTTATGTCGACCGTCCGACAAATCAAACCGACCTTGTGTTTGTTGGTCTTGGAATTGTGATTGGTGGTATTATTGGAGCATTGACATTGCATCTTGGAGGTGTTCCTATCAGCCTCAGTACGAGTGGAGGAGCGTTGATTGCAGGATTAGTGTTTGGTTGGCTTCGTTCAAAACGGCCTACGTTTGGAGGTATACCTCAACCGGCATTGTGGATTCTCAATAATCTTGGGTTGAATATGTTTATCGCAGTAGTGGGAATCACAGCCGGACCTACCTTTATTCATGGTATAGAAAAAGTGGGTATAATGTTGTTTGTAGCCGGAGTTCTTGCCACATCTATTCCATTATTTATAGGATTGTGGATGGGTGCAAAGATATTCAAATTTCATCCGGCAATAAATCTTGGGTGTTGTGCCGGTGGGCGTACAACAACTGCTGCTCTTGGCGCGATTCAAGATTCGCTTCAAAGTTCAATACCGGCAATGGGCTATACTGTGACATATGCTGTTGGTAACACATTGTTGATTTTGTGGGGTGTGGCTATAGTGTTGATGATGGCTTGAGGTTAGTTTATAATTTATAATTCATAAATAAAGATTGTATGGAAAACAAAGAATCGAACTGTAAATGTACAGAAAAAAGAAAATTAGAACGTGAGCTTGAGAAAATGAGTCCGTTTGAGATAAAAAATCGTCTTATCGAAATGGCGCATGAAGATGCTCGCAAATCATCGGCAACGTTTTTGAATGCCGGACGCGGCAATCCCAATTGGATTGCAACTACTCCACGCGAAGCCTTTTTCTTGTTGGGCAGATGGGCATTAGATGAATGTCGTCGCACAAAAGATGTGGGCGACGGAATTGCCGGAATACCTTCAAAAGAGGGTATCGGAGAGCGTTTCCGCCTGTTTCTCGGCAATAATCGTAATGTAGAGGGTGCCGACCTATTGCGTGGAGCGTTTGAATATCTGATTATAAACCACAATGCCGATCCCAATGATGTAGCTCATGAATGGGCTGAGGCTGTAATCGGGGATCAATATCCCACACCCGACCGCATTTTGCATTACACCGAACTTCTTGTGCGCGATTATCTCGCCAAAGAGATGGGCGATTGCCAATGTGACGATGATTGTGAATGTAAGGAGGGTAAAGATTGCGGTTGCGAATGCAAGAGTAGGGTGTATGATTTGTTTGCCGTTGAAGGTGGCACGGCTGCAATGTGTTATGCCTTTGATTCGCTTTATGAAAACCGATTGCTTCGAAAAGGTGACACGATAGCATTGATGACGCCGGTATTTACCCCTTATCTTGAAATTCCTCATCTCGAACGATTTGGCTTTAATGTTATTAATATTAGTGCCAATAAGATTGAAAAAGATGGCTTGCACTATTGGCAATATCCCGATGAGGAGATAGATAAATTGCGTGATAAGGAAGTGAAGTTGCTCTGTGTTGTAAATCCAAGCAATCCACCTTCATACACACTTTCGAATCATACGCTCGACCGCATTGCCGATGTGGTGCATAAGGATAATCATGACTTGATGATTGTGACTGATGATGTGTATGGCACATTCGTACCTGAGTTTAAGTCGTTGATGTATCGATTGCCTCACAACACCATGACTGTTTATTCATTCTCTAAATATTTCGGAGCGACAGGGTGGCGGCTTGCAGTGATTGCTCTAAATCAACTAAATATTTTTGATGCGCTCATTGAACATCTTTGCGACAAAAACAAGAAAGCATTGAACACTCGTTATGGATCGCTCACTCTTGAACCTGAAAAAATGAAGTTTATCGACCGCATGGTGGCTGACAGTCGCATGGTGGCACTCAACCACACTGCCGGATTATCAACGCCTCAACAAATGCAAATGTCGCTCTTTGCTGCCTATTCGTTGCTTGATAGAGAGAACGTGTATAAAACACGAATGCAAACGATTATCAATAATCGATTAGATGCTTTGTGGAAAACTACAGGCTTCACTCTCAAGCCCGACCCCTTGCGTGCAGGATATTATTCTGAAATGGATATAATGGTGTGGGCAAAACGCATCTATGGAGATGAATTTTGTGAGTTCCTTGCCAAGAATTATGAACCCCTCGACTTTGTGATACGCCTTGCCAACGAAACGGCAGTAGTGTTATTGAATGGCGACGGCTTTGCCGGTCCCGATTGGTCGGTGCGCATATCTCTCGCCAACCTCGACCGCAAATCCTACCTCAAAATAGGCACCGCAATACGCACAATCCTCAACGAATACCACGATGAATTCCGAGGGAAAACAACCTGCGATAAAACAAAATAATTAGGAATTGTAGTTGTTGAAACGCTATAAATCAGATTATGCTAATCGAATTATGCGATTAGCATAATTTGTGTTTAATGTTAATATATAAAGATGGTATTTGATAATGAAGCCTGATGGATTGTTTATGCAAACCGTAAAGCCAATATTGAGTAAGGCTTTGGAATGTTTAATGGAAATGAATGAATCAAGGCTGAGTCTTAAGCCCAAACAGATTGGTGAATAATATCATCGCTTATGCCTGCTTCTTTTAGTTTGTCGGCGATAGATATTTTCTCTTTATATAGTTTGTCTTCTTCATAAATTTTATCAATGAAATATTTTATTGCGTTGAGAATTCGCTTCGAGCCATTTTCGTTGTTTATGTCAATACCGCTAAACGGGCTCCGGTCTTTGTGTAGTGATAAATAATATAAGCCTCCTATTATCAAGGCAGTTAGTGCAGCGATATCGATATCTTTTTCTTTGAATCTAGCCTCGAATTCGGTTACTAATGGTAAAATATGAACTTCTCGTAACATTGCTGTTCGTGTGGTAATGCTATTATTGTTAGCAACTTCCCATCTAAGAAGTTCGAGCATTATAGAATCATTATTAAGCTCTTGAAATAGGTGTTGAAGAATAGCTGTTAGATTATCACTATTTGTTGCTTGAGAATTGACGTCTTTCAATATATCGCTAAACCAATAATCATATCTTTTTACAAATTCACTCATAAATGATTCTAAATTCTCAAAGCGATTGTAAAAAACCGCAGGCTCGATTTTGGCGCGTTTAATAATATCTGTTACCAGCACATTG
The DNA here is from genome assembly GCA_017399915.1 of Muribaculaceae bacterium. Lineage (GTDB taxonomy): Bacteria > Bacteroidota > Bacteroidia > Bacteroidales > Muribaculaceae > RGIG4079. The sequence goes on along the minus strand of JAFQAS010000014.1, from coordinate 32,079 downwards.
GAAAAACCATCTTTTTTTATCTGATCTTCGGCTGCATTATTAATGCATTCTATTAGATTTGCCTTTGACCTCCTTGGTCGTCGTTTCTTATCTTCTGTCATATGAAAATTATTGTTTATTTTACAAAGATAATGAAATTTTAAAAGATATGATAAATAATTGTCAATTTATGCAAACAATATTGTATAAATTGACTGTTATATTTGTTTAATTTGTCAAATAATAGTATATTCGTGCCATTATATACAATGTATATTGTATATAATATTGTTTGAAGTAAAAATATCGGTGGTATGAAAAAGAAATTATTGCTATTTTATTTAATCATTTGTTTTAATTTGTATTCAAATGCACAAGTTGTTGCATTTGATGCAAAAGTTTCTGAATATGGTCAATTAAGAACAGTCTTAGGTGAAAGTTGGGATAAAGTTGACTCATTAAGCGTGACTGGTCCAATTAATGCTACGGATTTCCGAACAATGTGGGAATGTGCTTTTTATGGCAAACTAAGCGTGCTTAATTTAGAGAATGCACAAGTTGAAAATAATAAAATTCCTGATTATGCATTATCTGATGTAAATAAGCAATACTGGGAAGTAGATCAAACAATCTATTTGGGAATAAAAAAAATAATGCTTCCGGATAATATTGTTGAAATAGGCAAATCGGCATTCAATTATATGCAATTGGAAGAAATCAATTTGCCGGAATCTTTACGTAAACTTAATATATATAGTTTTGCAAATTGTCATTGGCTAAATGTTGATCCACTTATTATTCCGGAAGGAGTAATAGAAATACCAGCTCAATGTTTTGTTAATTGCCAAAACTTCAAGAAATTGGTATTGCCTTCTACACTTCGTAAAATAAAACAATGTGCATTTTATAATACTCGTATGGAAGAGGTTGTTTTTCGTGAAGGGTTGGAATGTATAGAAAATGCAGCATTTCATGGTTCCGGGGAATTAAAGAAAGTTTTATTGCCAAATACTTGTTTGGAATTAGAAGGATTTGTGTTCAGTTTGTGTGATAGTTTAAAAGAACTTCGATTGCCTGACGGTATTAAAAAAATACCAGCCAACTTTGCTTCATTTTGCAATGTGCTTGAAAAAGTGAATATACCCGAAAACGTTGAAATCATTAGTGATTATGCTTTTCAATGGTGCTTTGCATTAAAAAATATCAAATTCCCAGAAGGACTAAAAACAATAGGTCATACCGCTTTTCATTATTGTAATCCTGATTCTATAGTTTTTCCTGAATCATTACAATATATAGGTGGAGGGTGTTGTAGATATTGGAAAAATCTCAAGACGATTTATTCAAAATCACTAATTCCTCCATTTTGCGATGAAGATCCTGATAATTCTGGGGTTTATTCTTTTGGGGGACTTACATCTACTGATATACCTGTTTATGTTCCCGTAGGTTCAGCCGATTTATATCGCAATGCGCAAGGGTGGAGTTATTTTAATAACTTTATCGAGACGGATGAATTCCCTGAAGCTGGTATATATGGAGTAAAAATAGACATCCCAAATCAATCAAAAGTATATTGGGCTAATGGTAATTTGAATATCGAAATATTGAACGATATTGAATTGCCGGTATCTTATTCTGTTTATACAATAGATGGGCAAATGATTCAATGTGGGAAAATATATTCTTCAAGTTGTTCAATTGAAATTCCCCAAAGAACTTATATTGTGCAAATAGGAAATTGTATAAAAAAAGTAATGTAACGCAAATCTTGAAAACAATATTAAATGCATGTAGTGCGTTACAATTTATATTGTGATTAAATTTTATGAAAAAAGTATTTTTGTTGAGTGTTATAGTGTGCGTGTTGACGGCGTGTTCAGAGGATGTGGAGCATAAAAGAGTATTGATGGAAGATGGTAAAGTGATTTATCTTGAAAATGAGGATGTCACACATTATAATACTGAACAAGATTTGGTTGCAGTATATAATAATTATGTTTATTCGAGAAACTCACAATCGGACGATTCGGACGATTATTCCATTCGTACAGATTCGGTTTATGGTTATACATATGTAGATGCTGATGCTCGTTGGAGTATTGCCACCTTTGGCGATTGGATTGCTGATTATGGGCTGACTCCAGGTGAGAAATATTATGTGCAAAGTGTAGTGGAGGTATGCAAGCAGTTGCCATGTTATTCGGGAGAACAGGTTGTGGCTTCTCCTTATAATGGCGAGATGTCGCATTTGATGGGATATACAACGAGTGGTAAACGAGGATATGGAGTGGGTCCGATAAGAGATACTGATGGTTATTATATAGGAGTTACATTAGTGACAAACATAGCCTACGATGAAAATGGGAAATCGGTGCAGTGTTATTATCCAGTAAAAGATCTCACTACACTTAAATGGAAATTCAAAGCACTTGCAATAGATTGGAAGTAGTAACATTTGCAGCCAAGAATTACCTAAACAATGCGCAAAAGCAACCCAGCCTCGCATTTTGTGGTGCGAGGCTGGTTCTTTTTATGAAGAGTGTTGTTTAGTCTTTGATTTGGTAGAATGGGATATCTACTAATTTGATGTGGAATTTCAATGCGCTGTAAGGCTTGATGAGTCCTGAACTTTGAGCTCCATAAGCCATAGTGTAGGGTATAACTACCTCGCAACTATCGCCCACGCGCATATCTTCGAGAGCGACTGTCCACCCTTGAATCACCTGGTTGCATTGTGTGCGATATAGGCTATCGCCATATGCAGCGGTGTTGGTGTAAGATGAGTCAAAAGGCACATCATTATACAAGCTACCTTTATATTTCACATCAACGGTGCTTGTGTAAAGGGGAGATAGATTCCCCTCGGTCAACTTGCGGTCGTTGAAATAGTGAATGAGTACACATTGGCTTGTATCCCATGCCGGAACGAGCTTGTTGTAATATTTTGAGCCGTTGGCATCGGTGCGATTTTGTTGCTCGGCAAACCAAGTCTCATTGGTTATGCGCCAATCTTCGTATTCGTCCCAAGTGCTTTCTTCACCGGTCGAACAGCTATAGATTAATGCTGCAAAAGCAAATATAAATAAGAGAGGTAATTTTTTCATCTTAATGATTTGTTGTTATTATCCCAATTTGCGAAGAAGTGCATTGAGGCTCACATTGTCGTGAATCAACTTGTGTAGGTCAGCGATTGCTACGCGTGATTGAGTCATTGAATCACGTTCACGAAGAGTCACTGTGCCATCTTCAAGAGTTTGGTGGTCAACGGTGATACAGAATGGAGTACCGATAGCATCTTGACGACGATAACGTTTACCGATTGAGTCTTTTTCTTCGTAGTGAGTAGCGAAGTCAAACTTAAGGTCGTTAACGATTTCGCGAGCTTTTTCGGGAAGACCGTCTTTGCGAACTAATGGCATAACCGCGCATTTCACAGGAGCTAATGGGGCTGGCAAGTGAAGAACAACGCGAGTGTCGCCACCTTCGAGTTTTTGTTCTTCATAAGAAGAGCAAAGAACAGAAAGGAACATGCGGTCAACACCGATTGATGTTTCGATAACGTAAGGAACGTATGATTCGTTCAATTCGGGATCGAAATATTTGATATTTTTGCCTGAATATTTTTCGTGTTGAGAGAGGTCGAAGTTTGTACGAGAGTGGATACCTTCAACTTCTTTGAAACCGAATGGCATTTCAAACTCGATATCGGTAGCAGCGTTTGCGTAGTGAGCGAGTTTGTCGTGGTCGTGGTAGCGATATTTGTGGTCGCCAAGACCGAGCGCTTTGTGCCATTTTAGACGTGTTTCTTTCCATTTTGCAAACCAATTGAGTTCTTCACCAGGACGCACAAAGAATTGCATTTCCATTTGTTCGAATTCGCGCATACGGAAGATGAATTGACGAGCCACGATTTCGTTACGGAATGCTTTACCAATTTGAGCGATACCGAAAGGAAGACGCATGCGGCCGGTCTTTTGCACGTTGAGGTAGTTTACGAAGATACCTTGTGCAGTTTCGGGACGAAGATATACGCCCATAGCGCCGTCGGCAGTGCTACCCATTTCAGTTTTGAACATGAGGTTGAATTGACGCACTTCAGTCCAGTTTTTTGTACCTGAGATAGGGCACGCGATTTCTTGGTCAATGATGATTTGACGTAATTCTTCGAGATTGTTATCGTTGAGAGCAGCAGCGAAACGAGTGTGAAGAGCTTCGCGTTTGGCTGCTATTTCTTGAATGCGAGGATTGGTTTCGCGGAAGAGGGCTTCGTCAAAACTTTCGCCAAAACGTTTGCGTGCTTTAGCGACCTCTTTTTCAATTTTGTCGTCCATCTTAGCGAGTTCTTCTTCGATAAGAACGTCGGCACGATAGCGTTTTTTAGAGTCTTTGTTGTCGATCAATGGGTCATTGAATGCATCAACGTGACCTGAAGCCTTCCAAATAGTGGGGTGCATGAAGATTGCAGAGTCGATACCTACGATATTGTCGTTTAACAATGTCATGGCGTCCCACCAGTAGCGTTTGATATTGTTTTTGAGTTCGACACCGTTTTGGCCGTAGTCATAAACAGCACCTAAACCATCATAAATTTCACTTGATTGAAAAACAAAACCGTATTCCTTGGCGTGTGAAACGATTTTCTTAAAAACATCTTCTTGTTGAGCCATAATATATTTAAAATTATTTTATTAGCAATTTATCTTGCAAAGTTACACATTTTTCTCGACACTATCATATAAAATGAGTTAATAGTTATGATTGCTTGATGCAAACAGCAAAAATAGAGTAGTATAATATGAAATTTTGCACAAAAAAACACTTGCTTGATAAAATTATGATCTATGAAAACGAAAAAACTTATTTCTTCACTCACCTTTCACTATATTTTGATAATATAGGATGCGGTTCGGAAAAAAATCAAGTAAACTTGTTTTTTCTTCACTCACCTTTCACTATATTTGTAGTGGTTAATCTAAATCGTGATATGTCATGAAGCGTAATACCCTGATATTTAGTTTTATTACAATGGCAATGTGTGTCAATGTAGTCGTTGCACAACGTCACCCAACTATTGTGAAGCAAGATAAAAAGATTGAATTTGTGGTGGGGAATGATAGCGCTATGCAAGATTCGGTGGCTAATCCCTATGATGTGTTGCTTGAAAACCGTCCGGTCGATCCCGATTTTGTTGCACCTCATTTTGCTATTATCGATAAAGAGCAACGATTTTATATGTCGTTGGGCGCAACAGTAAAAGCTATTGCATTATATGATTGGGGTAACCCTTATGATAATCCGTCTGATTTCAAACCATCCGACTTCTCGACGGCGCTTTCCGGTAATGATCAATCGTTACAGATGTCGATTAAGTCAAGTTCGTTGATGTTTAACATTGTGGGTATGCCCAAAAATAAATATCGTGTGGGGTTGTTTGCTATGCTCAATTTTACCGGAGGTTCGGGTAATGACTATTTTGTGAAATGCGACCATGCTTATATTCGTTTTATGGGTGTGACAATGGGTTATACATCAAGTGTATATGATGATAAAAGTGCCGATGCCTACCTTATCGATGGAAATGGACCCGGAGCATCGGGTGGTCACTCAAATATGACATTTAATTGGCAACGCAATTTGTCAAATAAAATAAGAGTGGGGGCTGGTATAGAGTTACCCAAAGCAAGTTATACCCAATGGGCTGGTAGTCGTGAAAAAGAAGCGACCCAGCGAGTGCCTTCAATCCCATTATATGTGCAATATGCATGGGGTGATATTGGTCATGTGAGATTGTCATCAATGTTACGCACATTGACCTATCGTGATTTAGTGGATAACCGCAATCGTTCAATGTTGGGGTATGGCTTAAAACTTACTGCTAATTATAAGCTGGGTGACATTGTGGGGTATTTTATGACACAAGGTGGCTCGGGTATCGCTAATTACTTTAAGGATAATGATGGATTCGGTCTTGATTTGGTACCAGATGAAAATAACTTGGGACAATTGAAACGCACCTCATCGGTAGGTGGATTGTGTGCTTTTCAATACTACTATACTCCTAATATGTTCTCAACCGCGATGTATGGCTATATGCGCAATTATGTTGACCGATACACAAATGGGGTAGAGGCGTTTGACCAACATATGAAATATGAACATTATGCTGCTGTCAATTTCATTTGGCGTGCTTCTTCATTCTTTGATGTAGGTATTGAATATAACTATGGAATCAAACGCTCTTTCGCCAACGAATCAATCCACAATAACCGCATCACAGCAATGTTTAAAGTAGGATTCTAATAAAGAGGAAAAACTTTATTGCTTAGATTTCCCTCTTAATAAATAACAAAGGCGTGCTCGATTGCACGCCTTTTATTATGTATTTAAGTTGTTATTTTACAATGATTTTCTTTGTGGTGCCGTCGCTCATTTTTATGATGTTGATGCCGGTGGCAGGTTGGCTTAATTGTCGGCCGTTGATGTCGTAACGTGATACTTCAACTGCATTTTTGTCGGCTTCGATGTCGTTAATGCCGGCATCTTGAATATTGGTGAATTTTTTCCATTCAAGAGCATTGGCATATTTCTCTACCGATCCGTCGGCAACAATTAAAGGGAGATTGTAGCAATTATATAGAGACCCTTCAACACATGTGGGAGGAGTGGGGTTTAAAGATTGAATAGAGGTCAATCCTGTGCAGTTATATATCGCAAAGGCTCCAATATATGATACCGAATTAGGGAAAGTAATATCGGTGAGTCCGCTACATTCTTGGAACGCATATGACCCAATAGATATAAGAGATTCGGGCAACGGGAGCTTTGTCAATTTGCGACAAGCATAGAACGCTTCAGTCCCAATATGTGTTACCGTATTAGGAATGGTTACGTCTGTTATTTTATTACAAACTGAAAATGCAGTGTTTGCAATCAATCGAGTGCCGTTTTTAATGTTTATCGCTCCGGTGGGATTTGCGCCTTTAATGCCTAAACAGCAATCGCCTAAGTACATCACTCCGTCGGGTTGATTTTTATACCATTGAGTGTTATAAAATGCGTTATACATCACTTCGGTTACTGATTTGGGAATAGTTACCGATGTAACACCGCTGCACTCTCTGAACGCATCTTTGCCAATAGTTGTTACCGAATAAGTAACCCCCGAAAAGGTTACCGAAGATGGGATTGTAATAGCTCCGGTATATTCATCGGCATAGCTATCATAAGCACTTCCTTGAAAGGTGACCTTTACAGTTTTGTCAACTTTATTAACGTAGCCATAATAAATGCCATTAACCTCAAAGTCGTGAGCCATAGAGGTGAGTCCCATTGAAAGCATTAATGTAATAGCAAAAATTGCTTTAGTTAAAAAGTAGATTTTCTTCATAGGAAATAAAGTTATATGTTTATAAATAAATTGTCGTGTGGAATTCTAAAATAGAGTAGAATTATGACGCAAATATATTTATAACCAATATATTAAACAAATATTTGAGGGGATTTAATATGGCTCAATCGAAAAATGCACCATTTTGCATAGTGAAGCCATTTTAATGCGGAGTGCGGAATTTTTACCACCTCCCCCCTTTGGGGTGCTGACGATGTCTTCAATGGGCTGAACTTGGCAATAATCAATGAAAGACCACCTCTCGGCTTCGCCGTACTCCTCCTAAAATTTTTACAAAATTTCAAGAGGAGAGTTATTACCCTCATTGGCACCGTTGTTCCTTCTAAAAATTACTCAGTAATTTTCAAGAGGAGAGTTGCGCCTCTCAATTGCTTCGGTCAAGCCTCAGCGAGCCCTTCGGGGTTCTCAACTCAAAATCGTGTGTTCGATGAGGATTTTAATGCCAATGAGAATGAGGATAATGCCGCCGGCGAGCTCGGCGTGAGATTTGTATTTGCAGCCGAAGATATTACCAATCTTTAGTCCGGCAATGGAGAATAGGAACGTAACAGTGCCTATTAGTATTATGGCTGGAATAATTTTGACGCATAAAAAGGAGAATGTTACTCCTACGGCCAATGCATCGATACTTGTTGCGACGGCGAGTGTGAACATTGTTTTATATCCAAATCCATAGCCCCCTTTTTCTTCGCAGTCGCATTCATCTTTGTCGAATGATTCTTTTATCATATTACCACCAATCAATGCTAATAATATGAACGCTACCCAATGGTCAAAAGCTGAGACGGCTTCGGCAAAAGTGCTTCCGAGTAAGTAACCAATCAACGGCATTAGGGCTTGAAACCCTCCAAACCATAGTCCCACTTTTAGTGCATGCTCAAGGCGAATGCTTTTTAATGAAAGTCCTTTGCTTATCGACACGGCAAAGGCGTCCATTGATAATCCTACGGCAATGATAAGCAGCTCGAGGAGTCCCATTGAGTGTTAATTAGAATATGCGTTGTTGGCCATTAATTTCATCGCGCACTTCATCATCAGAGCGGTCAGGCTCTAATTCTTCGCCTTCGACGGGCGATTCACCTTCGGCAACTTGAGGCTCTTGAGGCTCGTCTATTTCAATTTCACGAGGTTCGATTTCGGTGATAGATTCGATGTTGTAGTTTGAGATGCGTTTACCTTTGGCTTTAAACGATTTCACTCCAATAAACTCTATCGCATCAATTACTATTGAGCCACGGAATTCGTCGCCACCACCAAATTTCACTTCAAATCTTGCGCCTTGTTCATCGCTGAGGGCAATGAGGGTCGATTTCTCATTTTCACCAATGAAACGGAACTTTTTATTTGTAGGCTCAAAGGTGAAACGTTTGATATATGGAAATCCTTGGTCGGCATCGTTGAGCACAGCGGTCCACACATGGCCTTGACGGAATTTCTCAATTCGCAAGATATTATCTTCGTAGTGGTTGGCGGCATCAAAGGTCGACATATAGTATTCGCCGCTTTTGAGAATCACAAGCACTAAGTCGTTGCCGTTAAACTCGCCGAGATAATTGCCGCGACCATCGTAGTTGAGACGAAGCACGTCGGGGTCGAACCACACTTCACGTCCACCAAGAGTTGAAGTGCCTTTCTCTTTGAGAGAGAAACGGTGAACCTCGTTTTTGGTCACGATATTTCCTTGCGATTGCTTACCCTTGATAGCGAGCTCGCTGAAGTCAACATCAAATTGCAATGTTTTCAAGCGAGGTTTCGGCTTGAGGGTCACTTTCACCACTTCGGCTTCGCCGTTGGGGTTGGCTGTGAACCAATGTATCTTTGTGCCGGGTTTACCTTTTGTGAGGTCATATTCTTTGTCGCGCGTCACACCGGTAACGGCAAAACGTTTCATATAGAATATGCCACCGCGGCCATCTTGATATATCACATTGTAGATTGTGCGCACATCGTTGCGTTTGAACACGTTGAGGTAAAGAATGTTTTTGCCGACAAACATTTTTTCTTGCACCTTCACAATCTTATACTTACCATCTTTGTAGAAGATGATGATGTCGTCGATGCTCGAACAGTTGCACACATATTCGTCTTTCTTCAATCCGGTGCCTATGAAACCCTCTTCACGGTTGATATAGAGCTTTTCATTGGCCTCAGCTACAGTTGCAGCTTCGATATTGTCAAATCCGCGTATCACAGTGTGGCGAGGATATGCAGCGCCATATTTCGCTTTAAGGTCTTCATACCATTTAATAGTGTAGTCAACGATGTGTTTGAGGTCGTTGAGCAATGCTTTGATTTTGTCGTTGTATGAAGCGATGAGGTCATCGGCTTTTTGAGAGTTGAATTTGAGAATACGCCCCATCTTTATTTCCATCAAGCGGAGGATATCGTCATCGGTAACGGGACGAATGAATTTGGGTTTCCATGGTTCTAATCGCTTGTCGATATGAGCGATAGCCTCTTCCATGTTGCGGCTTTCTTCAAATTCTTTGTCTTTATATATGCGTTCTTCGATGAAGATGCGTTCCAATGATGCAAAATGCAACAATTCACGCACTTCGCCAAGTTGTATTTCGAGTTCTTTTTGAAGAATCGCTTTTGTGGTGTTGACACTATGACGCAACACATCGCTCACACCTAAGAAGTGAGGCTTTTTGTCGCTAATCACACAGCAGTTGGGCGAAATGTTTATCTCACAATCGGTGAATGCATAAAGAGCGTCGATTGCCTTGTCGCTTGATGTGCCGGGCAATAGATGCACGAGAATCAACGCCGTTTCGGCAGTGTTGTCGTCAACTTTGCGAATTTTGATTTTACCTTTTTCGTAGGCCTTCAATATTGAGTCGATGAGTGTGCCTGTTGTCTTGCCATAAGGGATTTCGGTGATGGCAAGAGTCTTATTGTCGAGCTTCTCGATTTTTGCACGCACTTTTACCACGCCACCACGTTCACCGTCGTTGTAGCGCGATACATCGATGAATCCACCAGTCATAAAGTCGGGGTAAAGCACAAAATCTTCACCGCGTAGGTATGCCACAGCCGCATCAAGGATTTCGTTGAAGTTGTGGGGCAAAATCTTTGAAGAAAGTCCCACGGCGATACCTTCCACTCCTTGCGCCAAAAGCAACGGGAATTTGGCGGGGAGCGTTACAGGCTCTTTCTTGCGGCCGTCGTATGACAATGTCCACTCTGTTACCTTTGGGTTGTAGAGAGTTTCGAGAGCAAACGATGATAGACGAGCTTCGATGTAACGACCGGCAGCAGCTGATGCTCCGGTGAGAATGTTACCCCAGTTTCCTTGAGTTTCGACCAATAACTCTTTTTGTCCTAATGTTACGAGTGCATCGTTGATTGACGCATCGCCATGAGGGTGATATTGCATAGTGTTACCCACAATGTTGGCCACCTTGTTAAAACGGCCGTCATCGAGGGTTTTCATTGAGTGAAGAATGCGACGTTGCACAGGTTTCAACCCGTCGTCGATATGTGGCACGGCACGTTCAAGAATTACGTATGAAGCATAATCCAAGAACCAATTGCGATACATGCCACGCAACTGATATTTCACCACATCTTTCCCTTTGTCGGGAGTTGATGCGGTAGAGTCGTTGTTTGTTGATTCTCCACCAGGAGTTTCCTCTACAGGCAAATCTTCATTAGAGTCTATAGGAGTTATTTCGTCGCTCATAATTTGTAAAAGAGTGATTTATTGGTCTATGAATGATGATTTTTTCAACTACAAAGATAGTGCAAGCCGAGCGTAAAAGCAAATTAAACTTGTTTAAATTTGCGATTTACCAAGGCGTAGCCTATCTAAAACGAAGTCAACGATAGTGCAAAATAAAATTGAGAATTGAGAGTTGAGAATTAAAAAAAATGATTTATGCGTTGCCGAATAATCATTAAAAATCAATTATAAGCAACAAATTATTGTTAATCCCCCCCTTAATTCCTAAATTATTGCAAAATTTGAATAAAAGGATAGATGATGTACAATAATTTATGATAAATTTGTATTATCACTCTTAACCCATGATTGACATGAAAAAGAATATAGTTAATTTGTTTCTATTTGTAGTGCTATTTGCGTTTTCTGTAAATACTTTGGCTCAAAATAGTTATTCGGGTAATAATCGTGACCTTTCTGACAAATATATTGGTGCGATTACTGATAATGCTCGTTATATCGCCGAGCAAGGAGATGTAATAAAGGCTCTAAGTTTACTCCTCGAATTAGATGCCAATCCACAATATTCGGGTAATAAAGAGATTGAAGCAGCTATGCGCTACATAAGAGATATTTACAACTCGTCAAAATACAAACCCATTCATGAGATTGGATCATATTTCTATGCTGATAATGCAATAAGCAATGGAGGTAAATTTCTTTATATATCCGCCAACAAACGTATCTTGGTTTATGATGTAGAAAATAGTTCTTATAAGCAATTGATAGAGTTTGATGACGATGTTTTAGGTTTGACTCTGACTGATGATGAGAAGTCGTTGTTAGTGAATTTTTTCGATGGTAAACGCAGTTCTCTAATAGATATTGAAGAGGGAAAGATTGTCAAGACCTTTGAGGCAAGTAGGATATCAAAGCATATTAATGACGGCCATTATTACACTATATGCGATGCTTGTATAAGTAAGAATCAAAAACATATTGCTACATTAGATGGCAAGCATATTGGGATATGGTCAACACAATCGGGTGATTTACTTCATGTCGTAAATATCCCTTTTGCAAATGATGCTAATTCTATGACAATAAGTAATGACGGAAGTCGTCTAATTGTTTACGATTATAATAAAGCGATTACTATTAATTGTGACTCGGGGGAAATAATTGAAACAATAGAACCGGAGTATAGGATTTCTGCAACATTGTTTAATAACGATGCATCTAAAGTCATGATTGCCGGAAATGATATTATCAAGACATATGATACTGCAACCGGAAAGGAAATTAAAAGTATAAGTGATTGTGGATTGGTTAATTATGCCTATTGCTTGGACAATGAGGCTGAAGAGGTGGTGACAATAGGTGATAATATAAATAGTATCTCCAATGTGTGGAACTATCCATATAGGTCATTTATAAGCAAAAGCGGCGAAATCAGTCTATGGGCATTATATAATAAATTCAGTCCCGATGGGAAAAGTATATTAATAAGTTCAATGGATCCGCCATGTATGCAGATTTGGCAAAATAATGGCACGAGGAGTGTTATGAAAGAATCGGTCGCAATGAATGAGGCGGGAAATATGTTTGGCCAACTCGTATATAGCAATAGTGGGGATTTGTTGCTAACACTCGACAACCCGCAAATTACAAAGTTGTCATTTGCTTATCCATGTGGAGAGGGTGACTATATGATAGAACAACCTCTAATCAAATGCAAAAATGCTACAATATATGACGGGAACACTCTTGGCAAATTAGCTACGTTGAATGGGCACGAACATAAAATAACATCTGCCACATTCTCTCCTAACGACAAATATATCGCCACAGCATCATTGGATAAGACAATACGCATATGGCGCACCGATGATTATAAATGCATGAAAGTAATACGCTACAACAATGGCACAATAAATGATGTGAAGATTAAAAATGATGGCTCTATAGTTGCAACGTCAAGTGATAATTCAATTCTAATGTGGAATAAAAACGGGGATTTATTAAACACTATAACCTTAGATACTGCCGCCACTCAATTAGCCATATCTCCTAATGGAAAGCATTTATACACAGCCGAGCAAGGTAAGATTGTGATAAGAGATTCCCAAACAGGCAATTTTATCCACGATGCACTAAATTCCTCTATGTTTTCAAAAATAAAGTTTAGCCGTAATGGTCGTTGGGTAGTAACAATTAACAGTCAATATCCAAAACAAGTTGCCGAACCACATAAGCAGATAGTTAAAATATGGGATATGACTACTGAAGAATTGATTAATACTATCAATTGCGATACCTATGATGGTTTTTTTTCGACAGAAATAAGCGAAGATGGAAAAACTCTAATTGTGACATGTGTTGAAATATTTGGTAATAACATTAAAATAAAAGTATATGACATTGAGAGTGGAGTTCTTTTAAATGAAAAAGAAACCAGGTTGCTGATTTCCCATCATGTGCAATATCGCCCAATAATGAAAATGTCATAATTGGGAATACAATTATATCTATTTGGGATTATGGCACTCGCTCTTCAATTATTAATGATTGTCGCAAAATCGTCGGCAATTACAAACTATCACCCTCCGACCGCAAAAAATACAATCTCGATTAATAAAAAACAAAGGCTATCGATACTCTTCGGTAGCCTTTGTGGTTATGTCGTTGCTATTTATTTCTTTACCGGGCGAATTGGGTATCCTGTAAATCGGTTTGCGTAATCGATAATGTATTTATAATTATAAAACAATAAATTAGTTGCATATAAAGCACTATTTTCTTTTATTGTGCCACACCAATATCTACCACTAACGCCATCATCATTTAATGATTTTTCATAACGAAAGCCTGCTGCCGGAATGAATATGCTGTTGCCATTATAACTTTCAAATATATATCCATTTACGCCATTGAGCGTGGTCCATGTCCAGAAACAACAGTCCCTCAATTCCTCAAAATCCTCTTTAGTGGGCATTCTCCAACCGTCGCCCCATGTTATAAATGCAGCATCATAACCACTACCTGAAATTACATCTCCGATGCTGATGAACTGGTTTTTTGATTGGTCAAAATAGACATAATTGTTTTTAGTATATTCCTCTTTTGTTTTGATTTCACCCCAAGCGAAGTAGTCGCCATATTCTTCGGGTTTAGTCGCTCCGATGTTATGGCTTGCCCATTTTGTGCCACTTGGCAACCCTAAATCAACGGCTAAAATATCCACTTCTGACGAGTCCGATTCATAGGGGACGATGCTGTCGAAATTTTCGTAAGGTACTTTTATTCGGCTGCCATCTTTTTTGTATATGAATATGCCTTGAGAATTCATCTCGGGGATAAAGCCTAAAATGAATAAAAATACCAGAATTGTGATGTTTTTATATCTCATCGTTTTATGAATTTACAAGTAATACATTCTGTTGATACAACATATATCCCATGCGGTAGCGGAGATAAATCAATAGAAAGCAATCCTTCGTCATTGATGGTTTGGGTAAATAGTAATTGACCATTAATAGCGAATATTTTCACAACGGAACCGACTTGAAATCCGGATAGTTTCAGAGTGTTGTCTGATTGAAAAATATTAGAGCCGATAGGTTTAAGAGCCTCAATACCTCCGGGATCTTGAGGCTCTAACGTAAATTTCATTACATTGACAATCGGATACTCCACAGTAGTTGAGGTAGAGGTTATTGTATAACAATTATTGTTGTGTGTAACTTTGGGTTTCTCGTTAACGGGGAAACTTATTTGCTCTCCCGATTTAGTCCACACTACAAAGTTATATTCTTCGGCAAGCGCCGAAAAAGAAAAAATCAATAATGTTGCCAATACAAAGAGCCGATTGTGCATAATAGTTTTAGTGTTATTTCACTACTACTTTCTTTGCGGTGCCGTCGCTCATTTTTATGATGTTGATACCGCTTGTGGGTTGGGTGAGGAGGCGTCCGTGAATGTCGTAACGTGCTACTTCAACCGCATCGCTGTCGATGGCTACGCCTTCAATTCCACTTGCTGAAGCGTCAACGATTTCGTAGGCACACAATCCATTACCGGGAACGAATATATATAACATCACGCGTCCGGCATCTGTTTGCACATAGTCGGCATCGGCTTGGAATGTGGTGCTTTCAACGTTGCCCATACCATCTTTAGGGAATGTCCACATCAATTCCATTGACTTGAATGATAAATCGGCATCGGCTTTAACGATGTTGAATTGGTGACCAACGGGGTCGGTCCAGTCGGCATATGGATAAACGAAGTAATTCGTATTATTGAGTGTGAACCAGGTGCCACCATTTGCCTCACCTGCGATAGGTTTGAGGTCGGGGTTGTTGTTGAAAGAGTCGGCAACTTTGCCCGATGAGAAGTTGTAACGAGCCCATTCAGTATCACCACCACGAACGAGGAATGAATTGTCGTCAATCAAAATCACTCGTGGAGCAGTGCCAAGTGCTGTCACACTTGAAGGATTGAGGGTGAGTGAGCACACTTCTTGTGATTTTTGTGTTCCATTTTCAAAATTCCAACGAACAACAACTTTGGCTTTAGAAAATGCTGCATATATAGTGAAATTCCCACTTTCAACATCGCCTGTCAATGTGATGTGGTCGCAACGTGATGAAGAACTGCTATATTTTACTGATGCCACTTGAGTCAATTCTCCTGTTTCGAGATCAACTTGATGTAACACGATAGGGGTTGACTTGATGTTGAGTGAAAGGTTGGCAATGCAGATGTTTCCTTTAGAGTCTTTCACAACGCTATTGGCTGGATAGAATGCAATTTTTCCTTCATCGCCAAGGATAATGTCGGAGATGATTTCACCTGTTGTGCCATCAAATTTGCGTAGGTAGATATTGGCTCGGGTAGAGTTTTCAGAGCGACCTACCATATACACGGTGTTGCCAACTGCACAGAATGAACGGTTGAAAGACCCGTTTTCGCCAAATGTGATGTTCTTGTAATCATCGTGAACCGAACGGAACCAAATGCTATTGATAGAGAGATCGCCCACTTTTTCGTATGAGTCATTATCTTTGTCGAGTTTGATTGAATATCCGGGTTCTAAGTTGCCTACTGAAATTTTGGTGATTTCAAATGAGCGCACATCAGAGTAAGTATCGTTCAATGCGTTGCCCGATGTTACCACTCGCCAATAGAATGTGCCTTTGCCTAAAATTGACAATGTGAATGGGAGTGATGTTTCGGTCAATGTCTTTTTGTAAAGAATATTTGAGAAATCTTTTTGAGCCGACATTTCAATAGTGTATTCATCGCATTCCACTTCGCTCCAAGAGAAAGTGATATCTTCGTCTAATTGTGCCTCATCGTCGGGGGCGATAAGAGTTGTTTTAGGAGCAGCCGGGCGAGTGGTGGTTACGAATGATTCCACTTTGCTCACCGATTCAAGTTTGTTGGTTTGGGCAGTGCGAATTCTCCAATAATATGTTTTTGTTGATTCGAGCTTGCCGAGGTCGATAGTTGCAGAGTTGGTTGTGATGCCTTTTTGTTGCAACACAATAGTTGAGAATGATTCGCTGTCGGAAATTTCAAGAGTGAAAGTCGCATCAGAGATATTGCTCCAAGAAAATTCTTGACTCCATGCAACTGTCGCGCCATTGATAGGAGCGATGAGTGTAGCCACTTCAGAGTCGCCCTCGGGATAGTTTACGATTGCCGATTCGTGTTCATGGCCATAGCCGTCAAACACATTCACAACATACCAATAGTTTGCTTGCTTGTCGCTGTCGAGAGTGTATGATGTACCGTAAACAACTTTTTGAAGATATTGCCCGTCAAATCCGTCGCCATCGGCGGCTTTGGCTTCATCGATAGTTACCGACATAGGCACTGCATATACGGTGTAACGAATAATCGCGTTGCCATTCTCTGTTGCGTCCCATGTCAATGTGCCGGCGTTATATTTCAAATTAGAAACGGCGCTATAATTATCGCCCTTCTTCCAAGTGATTTCAGGAGTTAAAGCAGGTGTTGAATACACGTTGTCTTTAAGAGAACTCATGCCACTTTTGAAAGTGTTTGTGTTGTAATAAATGCTACCGCAATTATTGTTTTTTACATAAGTGCGGTTGTGGTTTACTTGTTTAATCATTTCATTTACACCCCAGCCCGAGTTGCTAATTTTGTATGAAGCTTGGCTTGCATAGTAGTGACATTTTAGTTTGTCGGCAGCATCGCTCCACCAATGTGTTAATTCTTCATATCCATTGGTTGAGTGAGTTGTTTCCCAATAAAGTTGGGGAGAAATAAAATCAACTGTTCCTTCATACATCCATGTCAACGGGTCGCAATAAATTTGATCATATTGCCAATCGCTGGCACTTGCACCATAAGAAGAAATAGAGGGAAGTCCGTATTTGCTTGCTGATTTACTTGAAACACCGGCAGGGCCGATACCAAAACGTACATCAGGGCGTGTCTCGTTAATGATTTTATAACAGTCGGCAACCATATCATTTACGTTGCGACGGCGCCAATCACCCATCGACATTGTGGTGCCACTTGCTATATAATCAGCGTAGTCGGGTGCACTTGAACCTTCGGTAGTGCCACCGCTTGGGTAGAAATAGTCATCAAACAACATGCCGTCGATTGCGTAATTGTCAATGATTTCTTTAATGACATTTACGATAAGTTCGCGAGTCTCTTTTAGAGCAG
This sequence comes from Muribaculaceae bacterium, assembly GCA_017399915.1. Classification (GTDB taxonomy): domain Bacteria; phylum Bacteroidota; class Bacteroidia; order Bacteroidales; family Muribaculaceae; genus RGIG4079. The sequence continues at coordinate 14,317 of JAFQAS010000014.1, read as the reverse complement.
GGTTGAATGTTACATAAGTGCCATTGTCGCCAACGATGAGCATATCGTTGTTTTTCCATTCTAAGTCTTTTTCTGTTGACCAAGCATTCAAGCCGCTACTACTCCAGCGATAGGGGTTGAGCCACACGTATGCCTCGATACCACGTTTGTGACATTCTTCAACGAAAAATGCCAATGGGTCCCAACCCGGACTCACTCCACGAGTACCGGAAATATAACTTGACCAAGGTGCATATTCCGATGGATATGCGGCATCGCCCATTGTGCGAATGTGCAAACAAGTTGAAGTCATGTTAAGCTCTTCAAGATTGTCGAGATAGGCGATTAATTCTTGTTTTTGTGCGGCTTGAGCCGACGCACTTGTGCCTTTGGTAGAAGGCCAGTCAATGTTTGAAACTAATGTGAGCCAAGTAGAACGCATTTCGCGTTTAGGATTAGCGGCAGATAGATTGCCTGCGAAGGTTGTTATCAACAACACCGACGCTAATAGATGTAAAAATCGCGATTTCATATGTTTAATTTGAGGTTATGATTATTCAAAATGTGATAAAACCTAATATTGGTATTATTTAGGGTTATAATTTACCGCTACGAAGATAGTGATTTTAATCGATAAATAACGAAAATCCGGTATGAAAATCGATGTATTTGTGCTTTAAACCCGACAGAAAAGCCATTTTTGCGCATTCTCCGGTGCAGTGACCCGAGAGTAATGTGAGGTTGGGGTAGCGTTGTTGTAGGTTAGATGCCAAGAGGAGTAATTGCTCTTCGCTTTCAAAGTTGTCAACAAGATGCGTGCCACCGATGTAGTGTGAAATCTCACCTAAATGCGAGCATGCTTCAAGGGTATTAATAATACCATTATGCGAACATGGCGAAATGACAACAACACCATTTGATGTTGTTACAGCTATAGCAATTTCATGAGAGAAATCATCAAGAATGTCGTTAGCCAACAATGTCCCATTTGCCAGTGGCATAGAGTGAGTGTTAGCAAACGATGAGATTATTTTTACCGAATTACTGATTTCTATACCCTCATCAACCATTGTAAATCGATGAGCATTGGCGTCGATAAGAGAATGATTAAGCGAAATGTCGCGTTTGGCACCGCGACGAGTAGAGTAGTAGTGATTGCCCACAACGTGCGACGATATAAATATCTGAGCTTTATTGTTGAGCGAAAGAAACGCCTCCAATCCCCCACAATGATCGCTATGACCATGCGACAGGATAAGGTAATCGACATCGGCGATATCAATCCCAAGTTGAGTGGCATTTTGTGCAAAAGCATCGCTCGCCCCCGTGTCAACGAGCCACTTCAACCCATCAACCTCCATCCACAGCGCAAACCCATGCTCTGCCATCAAACCCTCATGCCCACCGGGGCTATTATCAACTAATACAACAAATTTCATACAATCAAAATATATTTGCGAAATTAGCAATTTTCTGCCAAAATCAAATGCACGATATAAATAAATTCAAGAGTTATATTACTATTTGTATATTTAAAAAATAATTGTAAATTTGTGGTTAGCAAAATAAATAAGAAAATGAAACCGATTGATAAAATAAGAATTAGAACCATTTGTTGTTGGGCAATTATAGTGATTTGTGTGGTAGATTTGATATATTTTGGGCCGTTAATTATTAGATATAATCTTGGGAATGAGTTATTCTTATTTATGTACCCCAACTATGTCATAATTATAAATATCGTAGTTAGTATAATCTTATTAGTTGGCGTATGGTTTTATTATAAAAAACAGCATCGCACTATCGAAAGAAAGCAAACAAGAAAAGCATGTAATATTTATAGAAATCAGAAATATTATAAGATTGTCCCAAATTATTTTGTTTCAGGAGGATATCATCATTCTGGTCCAATTTCATTACTTCCTACAAATGTTGTATATGATGATTTGATTAAAGAAATATTCGACGTATTGGATGTGAGCTCAAATATGAATTTTATAGATATGTCATCCTCAGATTTTCTTAAGGGGTTAAAAGAGCGTTCATGGAAAAGTTTATATACAAAAAACGCATCATGTTTAATTGAACTTGAAAATGATACAATGATTATAACACCAGATATCCCATCTCCATATGGTAGAGGATTAATCTCTGATGAGACAAATAGAATAATATTAAATCTAAAGAATAAAACAAATCAAGAAATATTTATAATAATAGATGAAGTCCTAACAAGAATTGATGATAAATATTTAAAATGAAATACTTTGCAATTATAATTATACTGATAGGAAATATGCTTTTATTATATCCCAAAGAGTTGGACTTTGGGGCGGATGTCGTTTGGAAAGAGTATTTTATGTTGAATTGTTTTTATGGACGTTTTTTTGCATATACTTTATTAATAGTGTTGTTTTTTATAGTTAGAAAATGTTTTAAGACACCTATTATGCCTATCTTATTAGGAGAATCTGTATTTGTTATATTATTATCCTTATTGTGTTGGACTGGTAGTCCGGTTCATCTTATATCATTTGTTTTTTATGATACATTTATATCTGGTGGATATGAAAGTGAGTTCATAATCCTCTTTGATGTAATTCTTTCTATATTATTGTCCGTTCTTGTAGTAAGGAATGTTAAGGTGTGAAATCATAAATTTGCGAATAGAGTAATAGTTTAAATTGTTTTTATCATGAAAAAGAGTTTTGTAGCTTTAGTTTTATTTGTAGTAGGGGTGATGGCTAATGTGGTTGTTGCTCAGAGTCAGCCTTCTGCCGATATGGGTAAGCATATTAAAAAGGAAGTGCAATATGCTATATTGTTGATGGATAATGGCATGGTTAAGCAATCGATTCATTTCCTTGATAGTATGAATGTGGTTCACCCCGATAATTTCTTAGTTATGTTTGAGTTGGGTTATGCTCATCTTCTCGATAAAAATTATGAAAAATCGCTGAATATTTATAAATATATGTGCGACAATCTTCCCGATGCAGACGCACAAGCTTATCAAATGTTAGGAAATCTCTATGATTATAACGGAAATCGAGAAAAAGCAATTGAAGCGTATAAAAAGGGGATTGAGAAATTCCCTAATTCGGGAATGATATATTGTGAATTGGGAATTATGTCGTTATATGAGAATGATTTTAACGCTGCTCTTGGTTATTTCGAAACGGGTATTATGGTCGAACCGACTTATTCTCCCAATTATTATCGTGCATCGCAATTGTTGATGGATAGTAATCAGAAATCGTGGGGTATGATTTATGCCGAGACGATGGCAAATCTCCCTTCTCGCGAAGGACGCAAGGCTGAAGTGATAAAAATAATGACTGATGTAATAAATGAAAAAATCACGTATAAAAATGATTCTATTCGAGTATCGTTTAATGAGGTTAATGTGGTAGATACTTATGCCGATGTCGTTGCCACTCTTTATGAGATGGGATTTTTTAAGGCTGCCACGATAAAAAAACAAGGCGATAAGTTTTCGATAAAGGATTTGATAGAATTACGTTCGGGATTATTTGAGTTGGTGCCTACTTTGAAAGAAGATGTTTACTTGTTTGATTTCTTTGCCCGACTTAAAGAGGCCGGACATTGGGAGGCGTATAATTATTGGTTGTTCTATGAGGTAAATAAAGAAGAGGCCGATGCTTGGTTGTCTGAAAATTACGACAAGTTGGAGGCTTTGTCTGCTTGGCTTGATGACAATCCTTTTGAGTTGACCGATAAGAATAGTGTGTCGCGTCGCAAACTTTTATATGGAGCGAATGATAAACAAAAATAAATATAGCTATGAATGATTTTAATTATTATACCCCCACGCGATATGTGTTTGGACGTGGGGTAGAGGAGCAAACCGGTGAGTTGACCCGATGGATGGGTTGCGATAATGTGTTACTCGTTTATGGTGGCGGCTCAGTGGTGCGGAGTGGCTTGCTCGACAGAGTGAAAACTTCGCTCGATGCAGCCGGAGTGAAATATCTTGAACTTGGTGGGGTGCAACCCAATCCTACCGATGATCGAGTGTATGAAGGTATTGAGAAATGTCGCCGAGAAAAACTCTCGGGCCTTGTTGCTGTAGGTGGCGGTTCGGCAATTGATACCGCCAAAGCTATTGCGTGCGGAGTGCCTTATGAGGGGGATTTTTGGGATTTCTATGCGGGAAAGAAAGTCGTAGAGGAGGCATTGCCTGTTGGGGTAGTGCTTACAATTCCAGCTGCCGGCAGTGAGGGCTCGGGCAATTCGGTGATAACAAAGCTCGATGGAATGCACAAAATAAGTCTACGTACCGATAGTGCTTTGCGACCTAAATTTGCAGTGATGAATCCTGAATTGACATTCACACTTCCTCCATATCAAACAGCAAGTGGCATCGCCGATATGATGGCGCATATTTTTGAACGTTACTTTACCAATACTCCCGAAACCGAAGTTACCGACCGCGTGGCCGAAGGAGTGTTGAAAGCTATAATAACAGAGGCTCCACGTGTGATGGCTGAACCTGAAAATTATGATGCCCGAGCAAACATAATGTGGTGTGGCACATTGGCTCATAATGGTATTTGTGGCACCGGCCGACAAGAGGATTGGGTGTCGCATTTCATGGAGCATGAATTGAGTGCCGTGTATGGCGTTACTCATGGCGCGGGATTGGCTGTAATAACTCCGGCATGGATGACGTTTATGGCAACGCACAATCCCAAGAAAGGTGCACAATTTGCTCGAAGAGTTTTTGACGTGGTGAACGATGATGACACTCAAGCGGCACTCGAAGGAGTCGCTTTGTTGAGAAAATTCTATGCGTCGTTGGATTTGCCAATCACCTTGGCTCAGTTGGGCATAGAAAATCCCGATTTTGATTTGCTCGTTAAAAAACTTCACGAAAACAAAGGTGATGTAATAGGCGGTTACTATCGTCTCACTTCAAAAGAAACAATGGAAATTTATCACCTCGCACAATAGTGATAAACGGGATAGCACTAAACACGAGAGAGAACCTGAATTCAGGTTCTCTCTCGTGTTATAATGTGAATAACAATTCTTATTTTACGGCATCAAATCCTTGATTTCGCAATGCTTCGAGCATTTCATAATTCATAGCTTCACGATAATAGTCGACGATGTGTGAAGCCCAATCGTTATCCGATGTAGTACCACTGCGCGAGGCGTTGTATTGTGTTATGCGGTTGTCATAGTCGAGGAGCTCGGGAGTCATATCGTCGGTGCGATAGTGGTTGTGGTGAATAACCAACTCCTTACTTTGTTTAGGCTTGAGGTCGTTTGTTTCGCGAGGTACGCCAATGGCAAGGCCGCACACAGCAAACACCCCTTGTGGCAGTTTGAGCAATTCTGCTATTTGAGCAGGCGCGGCAGTGCGAGCATATCCAATGCAGCATGTGCCGAGTCCACACGATTCGGCTGCTACCACGGCGCTCATCATAGCGATAGAAGCGTCGATGATGCCCACCATCACTCCGTCCATTGTTTTTGGAAATTCGGGCATATCGATATTTTTTGCTTTGGCTATGGTTGTGATTTTGTTGTAGTCGGCGCAAAACAAAAGAAAACGATTACACGTTTTTATCTGTTTTTGGTTCGTAAGTTCATATAACTTTATTTTTGTTTCTTGGTCGGAAATGTCTATAACAGAAAACTGTTGTCCGTTATAGCTTGTTGGAGAATTACGAATTGCTGCATAAATTAGATTTAAGTGATTGCTTGAAATGTGTTCTCTTTCGTAGCGACGAGTGCTACGGCGTTCTAATAGTGTTTCTTTAACTGATTTCATGTCGATTTGGTTTAGTTTGGTTAATTGAATTGTAAAATATTTGGTCACTATAGATATAACGTGAAAAAGTGAAATTTGTTGAGTGTAAAGAGCAAAAAAAAGAGGGTCGAAACCCTCTTTTTTAGTTAATTAGTGTTATTGCTATTATTTTGCAAATTTAGCTACATGAGTGTTCCCGTCAATATCAACCACTCTCACGATATATACGCCATGATTAAGGAGCCCGATGTTATGTTGTTGCACTCCAAATTCATTAGCGACCAATGCACCTGATGTGTTGAAGATTGTAAGATTATCAACTTCTACTCCATTGATATAAAGTTCATTTCCACGAACCATAATCGACATTGAAGCTTTATTCATGTCAACATCTTCAATGCTCGATGTTTTGAGAGAGAATGTGTATTGAGCTGCAAGTTGTCCGGGTACGAATTGATAAAGTTTTGCTTCATATTCACCGACAACTTCGGCTGAAATACAGTTAGGATTTGGCTTGTAGGCAGGTTCTCCTGTGATTTGAGTTGCATGAGTAGCTACAATTTTGTTATTTGTGATATCAACAACTTGGAATCCGTCAAGATAGTTTGTGCCTATAGGCTCTACTGCATAAAGGGCGCTGTTAAGGATAAAGAATGTGCCGCCTTGAGTTTTATTGATGCTATTGTTGGGGTATGCTACAAATTCAGTGCCGTTGTGGTAGTAGAAATGGGTGTTATTACGATTACGAACAGCAATTGCATCGCTACCCATATTGTTTGCTAATGGCACTGCAAATGATTGAGCATCGGCAGTTATTGCATTGATGTCAATTTTCTTTGATGATGCTTGAACTCCATTCTTAATATAAATCTTCGCTACGGCGGTAGATGTGTTAGGGAATAAGAATATTACTCCTCCTGCATCGCTCATAATATTACCTACAGCACGACCTATGTATTGGACATAATTTGAAGGAACTCCATCGGGAAGAGTGATGGTGAGATCTTGGTATGTGGTGCCGCCGGCAGGAAGAATCTTGAATGATGTTGCAGAGCCCGTCCAAATAGTGGTGCTGAGTATTATATTACCCGCATCGTCGTGAGCAATTGCTGTACCACCGGTTGATGCGCCAACTTGAGTTTTACCCGATGAAGTGTAGTAATATAATGTTGATGAAGACATGTCGTTAACATAAATCTTGCCACCGCGACCTGAAGCCCAACGTGAACTTGTTTGAGCTGTGAGAATATCACTTGTGACTGCCCAATCTTGAACGAGGTTTGCTCCGGTTACAACAAGTTTTTCGGTAGCAGTGCCGGTAATCTCTATTGATACGTCATCTGCACCACTTGCCGAAGCAGTGAGTGTGGCTTTATGGGTGCCACCGCTTGTAGGGTTGTAAGTGATAGTTACATTCCCACCGGTGCTTGCAAGTGAGGTTGTGTTAATTGAGAATTTATTGGCATTTGTCCCTGATAAAGCGAGAGAGATATCGCCAGTAAGATTTCCGCCTGTGATTGTAATTGTTTTAGTTGCGGGTGTTCCTACCTCAGCAGCAAGCGATACAGAAGAGGCGCTAACACTGATAGTTGGCGATGCAGGCTTAACTTCTTCGACGTTATATGTAGGCGCGGTGCCATGTTTGAAGTATGCAATACCTTGTCCGGTTGACAATACCCAAGCTTCAACTCCCGATGTGCCATTTACGGCAGCGATAGCATTGGTCGTACAGTTGGTGTTTTGTTTAGAGTCGCTAAGTCCGCTTGCCGGGTAGTCGCCACAATCGGTTGCGCTTGCCCAACTTCCGTCGTTGCGTAATAGTTTCATGCGTCCGCCGGTGTAGTTGAGTGCTTTTTGAGCATCGGTTTGAGAACTCCAGTTTTCACCTTCCATAGGATTGAATAAGGTAGTGAGAGCATATTGAGTACCTTTCCATGTAAATACTTCGAATGCATTACCCCAAGTCTCGTCTGACTTGATTGTGTATTCTTGAGTGCCGGCCGATGTGAGATGGGCAGTATAGTTGTTTTTGCCATCTATCCAGTATCCCGATGCGTCGGGATATACTCTTACTGAAGAACCCGCATTAAGAATTGTAGAACCATCGGTCGTAGCATTGACTGTAGTTGGCGTGGTTGAACAAACGCCATTAGTGATTGCATAAGTTATGATGCGAGTGGCATCTGATGCATAATGCCCAAATACAAGTTTGCCATTTGTCCATGAGCCGTAGAACCCTATGCAGTCGCCAATACGAGTAGCTCCACCAAAGTTGGTAGTGCTTAATAATAGGCGGGGAACAGAGTTGTCATTATCCCATACATATACGCGTAATTCATTATTGTTGGCCGATGTGGCAAGGTTACATGCTACAATTTTGCCATCGCAAGCTTTAACGTCGCAGAGAGTGAGTGTGCCACCGCTAATACCTGATTTGTCGAGATTGCCAAGATCGGCTCCGGTTTGAGCATTTACAACCTTGATGTCGCTGTGGTTATATACAAGATATAGTTTGCCCGCATTTTGAGTCATGTTGCGAACGGCACCGGCGTCCCAGCCAAATTTATTGATAGACCCGGCTTTGTCTGATGCATTCCATACTTCGGAGAATGTCAATGGCGCTGCGCTGGCAGTACCTTTTAATGCTATTGTTTTCTTTAAAGATCCCGATGTGATGGTTAATGTCCCGGAAAAAGATCCGGTAGTTGTTGGCGAGAATTTTACGGTAACGCTACCTCCTGTTTTAGATAAAGAATTGCTTGAGATAGAGAAACCGGTCCCTGTTATTGTCGCAGTAGGAGTGGCAGTGAGATTTGCGGCGGTAACACTAACTGCGTTGGTTGAAGAAGCCCCTTCCACACACGAGAAATCCATTGATGTGGGATTTACACTCATGGTAGGGTCGGGGGTAGAAACGCTTGAACCTCCGGCGGGATTGATAATGCCACTATTAAGCAATACAAGACGGTCGTAGAACCCATAAAGGTGACCTTGAACCCATTTCTTGAAGCCATCTTTTGATTCAGAGTTGATAATGCTCCATTCGGTGGTGTTGTCAACAAATAACCCTTCTGTCAAAATCGCAGGGACGCTTGACGATCCTTTAATAACAGCGAGATTGCCATATTTTACGCCACGGTTAGTGGGGGTGAATCCACTTACAGTTTTGAAGTTGGCGATAAGTTGGGCTTGCACTTTATTAGCAAGGAGGTTACTATTTCCGGTTGACCAATAATAATATGTTTCGGTTCCTTTCGCAGTTTTATTAAATGCGTTGAGGTGGATAGAACAGAAAATATATGGGTCGTAAGAAACAGAAGCACTTCGACGTGCCGAAAGTGAAATAAACACGTCGGAGGTGCGAGTCATTTTTACTGTGCCGCCACATTCATTGACAATGCGATTTTTTAAGGCTGTGGCACAACGAAGAGCAAGTGTGGCTTCGTGTGGAGCAGAGGGGCCAGAAGCTCCCGGGTCGCTGCCGCCATGTCCTGGGTCGAGCATGATTCGATATCCCGACCAATTAGTAGCTGCCTCTGATGGCGTTGTAATTGCTGCAATTACAAATAACGCTATTATTGAAAATATCTTTTTCATAATTAATGTCTTTTTAATGGATAATTATTTAAGGTCGGCAATATAAATTTGGCCATTTGTGTTTGATATAAACACAATTTTGTTCCCATCGGGAGAAACGTGAGCATTCATTTCAATAAGATGAGGAGTATCGGTGAGTGCTGTTCTAAACGAACTATTAATGTTCATAATGTATAGTTCACCCGAAGTATATTCGTGTCCGTCATCGGTGGTTTCTTCAAAAATAATTTGTTCATTGTTTACCCATGAAGGATTGAACCCACGACCAAGAAATGTTTTCTCAGTTCCATCGGTGTTAATTACATAAATATCGTCCATTTGGTTAAATACAACCTTTGTGCCATCGGGGGAAAGAGCCGGGCAGAACGATGGCCCCACATTTAGCACTTGTTTATTCCCCCACATATCAACGATGTAAAGATTGTCAAAGTCGGTAATGAAACTTGTGTTGATTTGCGCATTATTAGAGAGCGTTTTTGCCATTGTTGAGTTTAACGGAGTGAGGTCGACTTTGAGAATTTTTGTGTCGGGGGCAACAATGCTTTTAACTCCTCCCACATATCTCCATGCTGCAGGTTGCATATATTCTGCATCTTGCGTCATACGTGTGTTTGATTTTGTCGCAATGTTTACAGCCCAAGCGGCATGATATCTTTTGATGCCGCTATCTTCTTGAGTCCAACGAGTGTCGCGAACAAGAATTTCCTTGCTGTCGGCACTCCATTGAAACATATATCCAACTCCTAATGAAGTGAGGATTTGTTCTTTGGTCATGCCATTTGCATTCATTACAAATAAATTGTCATAACCTTCTTGAGTAAACGCGATTTTAGAACCATCAGGCGACCATTTGGGGTTTTCATACTTAAGGTTGTCATTTGTCAGTTGAATGACATTGGAAATTTCCCCAATTTTTAAGGTTTGGGAATGTCCTAATTGTGAGCCGGCAAAAAGTGCGGCTGCAAGCAGAAGCGTTTTTTTCATGAGCGATAGTTTTATGGTTAGTAAATAATAATACAATTGGAAGTAGTTAAATTAAGTGTTTCTGATTAAAAAGCAATACATTAAATTAACTCAATATTGCAAAAATATTGAATTAAATTTCTTTAAACAATATGTTCGGGAATAGAAACTGAATTTTTAACGTTTTTTTATCAACGTTGGCGTTTTGGAGATATAATTATTGAGTTTCGGCTTGAAAAGATGTGAAAATATCGGTTTTGTTTATGGTATTCTTGAATTGTGTTGATTATGGTTTGGTAATTCATATCTCGATCGTCGAGAATGATATTGGCGCATTTTTTTAAAGATGCAATGTCATTAATATTTTGAACTTTAAAAATGTTGTTGCTTGAGAATCCTTCTGCTTCAAGAATCTCAATTATATTGTTAGGACGGCGACTCACGATATATGTATCGCAAGCTTTTGCTTTTCGTTTGAATAACGATGTGATGGGGTTTAAGATTTTGGTTTTTATTACGCTAATACACATTCTAAATATAATGGCGGCTTTTACCACAATTTTATTCATCCAAGAACTACGAGGGTAGTGCTTGCGATAGAAAATATGCATTGCTTCGTAGAATATTTTTACATAATTGAGCGATTCGGTTTTAGTGCATTCGCCCTTGTAGTGTATTATTGGTATAGGAAGATAATAATTTACCATGCCATCGGTTATCATGCGATATGATAAATCCATATCTTCGCCATACATGAAAAAGTCTTCGTCAAATCCGCCTACCTTTTTTGTTAATTCAGTGCGAAGAAGCATAAATGCTCCGGCCAATACCGGAACTTCATGAGGACTATCTTCATGCAAGTATCTGAGGTGATAACGTGCAAATACTCGCGATTTGGGAAAGATTGACGAAAGCCCGAATAATTTGCAAAAAGAATTCCAAGTAGAAGGGAATGAACGTTTTGATTCGGGGAGGAATTGACCATTGCCATCAATCATTTTCACTCCCACGGCTCCACATTCAGGATGCTCGTCCATCCATTTTACGGCATCTTTCAAGGTGTCGCTTCCGATAATAGTGTCGGGGTTGAGGACAAGAATGAATTCGGTATCGGCCATCTCAAAACCTTGATTGTTGGCTCGTGCAAAGCCTACATTCTCCTTGTTGCGAATAAATGTTACCGAAGGAAATCGTTCTTCAAGGAAGTCAATACTATCGTCACCCGAGTTGTTGTCAATGACAATAGTGCGCCCATCTACCTCTGTATAAGCTTCTTCAACAGAGAGAAGGGTTTGCTCTAAAAAATATTTGAGTCGGTAATTGACAATAACCGTTGTTATGCGTTTCATGTTTGACTTTAAATGTTAGCCGATAGGAACTTTTATAAATTTCCTATTATTAAACGATGAAACTATATCTTTTATTATATATAAAATGTAAATTTATCGAGTGGTTAGTGGCGCATAAAAAGCGTCGGGAATATGTTCGAGGGTGTAATTGTCGGGTGTCCCTACGATTGTGATAATGTCAAATTGAGGCTCGTGGCGAATGTTGAATGTTGTGATATAGGAGTTTGCGGCTCTCACCATTCTGAGTATTTTTTTATTGTCAATGGCATCAAGAGGATCGCTGGTAGTGCTTGTGCGTGTTTTGACTTCTACAAAAACAATGCGATTGCCTTTCATTGCAATTATGTCAATCTCATAATGGCCGATGCGAAAATTTCGCTCGCAAATTGCATATCCATCTACGATAAGTTTTTCGCATGCTATTGTTTCGCCCCAGTTGCCGGTTGTGTTGTGTTGAGCCATATTTCTCTTGATCTATTTACGTTTTGATTATGCAAATTTAATGATATATGATTAAAATGTATATTTTTTCAGTATTTTATTTTGTAAAATGAATAATTTTTTATTTCTTTGCATCAAATATTGAAAAAACGGACTAAAAATAGAATAAATATTCAATAATTATACGAATATGGAATCAAAAAAGTACATTTTGACAGAAAAGGATATCCCTACTGCATGGTATAATGTGTTGCCCGATATGCCCACACAACCACGCCCTATCCTTAACCCAAAGACCAAAAAACCTTTCACCGAAGAGGAATTATATCCTATCTTCGCGAAAGAAGTGGTGAAACAAGAATTGAATACTACCGATCGTTGGATTGAAATTCCCGAAGAGGTTCGCGATATGTATAAAATTTGGCGTCCAACACCATTGGTGCGCGCTCGTGGTCTTGAAAAATTGCTCGATACTCCTGCTCATATATATTTTAAGAATGAAAGTGTGAGCCCGGTAGGTTCTCACAAATTGAATTCGGCGATTCCACAAGCTTATTATTGTAAAAAAGAAGGTGTGACAAATATCACAACCGAAACAGGTGCCGGACAATGGGGCGCAGCACTTTCGCTTGCATCAAAGCATTTCGGATTGGAATTGGCGGTATATATGGTAAAAGTGTCATATCATCAAAAGCCTTACCGTCGCTCAATAATGCAGACTTATGGTGCGCAAGTGATAGCATCGCCAAGTATGTCAACTCGTGCCGGACGTAAAATGCTTACCGATAACCCTAATTATCAAGGTTCGCTTGGTATGGCTATATCTGAAGCCGTTGAGTTGGCGATGTCTACACCTAATTGTAAATACACGCTCGGCTCAGTGCTTAACCACGTGTCATTGCACCAAACAGTTATCGGTCTTGAGGCCGAAAAACAAATGGAAATGGCAGGAGAGTATCCCGATATCGTAATTGGGTGCTTTGGTGGTGGTAGTAACTTTTCCGGTATTACATATCCATTTATTCGTCACAATTTCTCGGGCGAACGTAACACTCGATTTATTGCTGCAGAACCTGCTTCTTGTCCTAAATTGACTCGTGGTGTTTTCCAATATGACTTTGGTGATGAAGCCGGATATACTCCAATGATTCCTATGCGCACACTCGGTCATAACTTCTCTCCGGCCAACATTCATGCAGGTGGCCTTCGCTATCATGGTGCTGGGTCGGTGCCAAGTCAACTGATTGAAGATGGTTTGATCGAGGCTGTTGATATTCCTCAACTCGAAACATTTAAGGCGGCAACAATGTTTGCTCAAAGTGAAGGTATTATTCCTGCACCCGAAAGTTCTCATGCCATTTCTGCTGCTATTCGCGAAGCCTTGAAGGCAAAAGAAGAAGGCGTTCAAAAAACAATCCTCTTTAACCTTTCGGGACATGGATTGATTGATATGGCATCATACGACCGCTATTTTGCCGGCGATTTGACAAATTACGAAATCCCCGAAGATGAGCTATTGAAAAATACTCGTGACTTGGAAAAGATAATTTGATGAATAGGGGTAAATAAAAAGTAGTATCTTGAAAGAATAGCTAAAAGTCACCTATAAAGTCTTAGACCCTATGTTATAATGTGCCAATTTGCAATTTTGTGCAATTTGGCACATTTTTAATGTATAGGCAGATAGAAATTTTTAGAAAATGTGTTTTATAACATGTTTTTTGTGTGCGCTAAATTCTTGATTTGGCGTAATTAAGCATTTTTAGAGTAAAAAATGTGAAAAAATAATGCTAAAAAAGTTTGGTGGAATGGAGGAAAGTGCCTAACTTTGCACTCGCTTTTGAGAAATAATGCTCATAGAGATGAGTATAATGGCAATAAGGTTAAAGGCTGTTAAAATTTCTCCAAAAATTTTGGTATTTTAAAAAGAGGTTTTAACTTTGCAAAGTTTTCCGCTCATTAAAAGAGCAACGAAAGCGCACGAACATTGAAATAATTACAATAGACAAGAGTAGTACAAGAGCAAATAAAAAAGTTCTTAGTCAATTCTTAAACGAAATAAGTCAAGCAGGAAGTTCTGAACGGGAATTTTCGTTGAGAGATCAAGTCTTGTGATAACAGATTAATAAAAATAGATTAATCTGATTTTTTTTGGAAAAAGAAAAAGATTAGATATTAACAACGAAGAGTTTGATCCTGGCTCAGGATG
>JAFQAS010000076.1 GCA_017399915.1 Muribaculaceae bacterium | reverse complement strand
GCGTGCTGTGTCAGAAACAATTATCACACAACTATACCGCTTGGAACTCAAAATGGGGACTCCGCTTGCCTTATGCCGCGATTTATTTATATTCAGCTACTGCACGCGCGGAATGGCGTTCGTGGATATCGCCTATCTCAAGAAGTCAAGCTTACGGAATGGAATGATTTGTTACGCTCGTCGCAAGACAAGGCAATTGTTGAGCGTGCGTATCGAGCCGAGTATTCAACGGATAATCGACCGCTATGCCGACTCGGATTCGCCTTACGTTTTCCCGATTTTGAGTTCACTCGATTCTACGGAAGCATACGAGCAATATCAAATTGCCTTGAATACCCACAACCGCCTGCTCGGCAGATTATCAGAGATGTTGGGGTGTGGCTGCAAACTAACCTCTTACACTTCACGCCATAGCTGGGCAACTGCTGCCAGAAATCATAATGTGCCTATTTCCATCATCAGCCAAGGCATGGGCCACACCTCGGAAAAAACCACACAGATTTATCTAACAATGTTAGAAAATTCGGTAATTGATGATGCAAATAAGGGAATAATCAGTGGTTTGGGGTAAGGGTTCCACGAAAGAACCCCAAATTTTGAGTAAAGTTAATAATAATATTCCGATTAGACGCCGCAATAGCAAATTATTTTTTCTGTGCTGTTCCACGAAAGAACACCTATGCATTCAATTGGCAGACAAATGCTTATTAGTCAATTGATAGAGTAATGTTCTGATTTATACAGTGGTTGCAATCGCCTTTTTATATTGTTGCATACTTTAAGATTGTTATGCACCAAATCTATACATGATAACACTGTTATAATATTTCAATTCCACTTCATTTGCAAATGCCAGACAATAAAAGATTTACACATTGGCAACTGTTCTTTCGTGGAACAGTGTAATAATAATTAAAGAAAAACAAATACTAGTGATAGAATACAATTAGCCTAGCACTCTTAAAAGAAAGAAAACTTATTACAACTATGGCAGATTTTTATAACCCAAAAGTACAGCAGATCTTTCCAGATTCATGTGCAATTAAGTCCCAGCAACTCATATTGAATGATTTTGGAATTGAGGTTTCAGAAGTAGATTTAGTACAAACGGCCGCAGAAAAGGGTTGGTATAACGGCGGAACAGCCCCTCAGGACGTAGGAAATCTTCTTGAGTTAGCTAATATACCCGTAACAAGACAAGAGGGGGCAAATGTTTTTAATCTTGTTAACGAATTAGCTCAAGGCCATAAAGTAATTGTTGGACTTGATGCCAATGAGATGTGGTACAATGATTCCATTAGTGACAAATTAAAAAACTGGTATAACGATTTCTTTGGAAAGCCAGGAGGCAATCACGCTTTAATTGTTGCTGGGATAGATACCTCTGATCCTAAAAACATTCAAGTGATTGTTAAGGATCCTGGGAGTGGAGATGATGGCAAACCATATCCACTGAATCAATTCATGGACGCTTGGTCTGATGCCAATTGCTATATGGTATCAACCGATATGTCGGCACCAGAATTTGCTAAAGGCATGCAAAACTTCGACCAAGAGTTGGGTCATATACCTGATGTAGCAGGAGTAAGTTATCCTGATTTCCAAATATTCAACGATATCAGCATGGGACTTCCTCCATTTATGCCTATGGGCGATTTTGTTCCACCTGTAGGTAGCTTCGTTCCTCCTATGCCAACCATGTCTCCAATGACATCTTTAACCAATGCATACTTTGATTTCGCCAACAATAACATTGGGTTTAATGATATCTTCTCGGATAACTACATGTTTAATGATTATTTAGACTGTGGATTGGTTAATGACTATATGCGTCCTACTTGCTTTGATGGCTTCAACGACATCAATTGGTATGACATTCAACCAATGGGATATAATATGCCGATGGAATTTGATAGATTCGCATTAGCTGGCATGGGAGTAGATTACAATATGTTCTACAATGATTGTATGAGCCAATTTAATGCTATCGGTGATTTCAACTCAATGGCTCTTTGTCAACAGCAATTGGACATTATGAGCTATTGTGATTGCAATTGTATGGATTATTCTACTGACTTTTTAATGTATATGTGAAATGAAGACTGATGCAGATAAACTCAGAAGCTTTCTTAAACAGGTTGCGCCGACTCTTGAAACATATGGAAAGAAAAGCATAGTTTCGGAGAT
>JAFQAS010000075.1 GCA_017399915.1 Muribaculaceae bacterium | reverse complement strand
CTATTTCAATAAACGCTCATCTGAATTTAGATTTGGGCGAGATATTATTATCGAATACATCCAGAACCCTGCTGTAAAGTGGTATGAAGTATTAGATATTGTAGAGTTCGTTATTAAGTATATGCATATGCACGAACGCGATGCTAAAGTTGCATACAAGCATTCTCCGGTAGATTTATTTGCAGCGTTACTCAATCAAGAATTCGAACGATTGCATTTTGCTTATCGAATCGTGAATTATGAGATTGTAGAGATAACATCCAAGCAAGAGATAAAAGCCATAGAAAGTGCTATTGCAAACTCTCAACACAATGTAAAAATGCACCTTAATAGTGCATTAGAAAAATATGCGCTACGTCCCAATGGCGACTATCGCAACTCGATTAAGGAATCGATATCTGCCGTCGAAGCATTTTGTAGAGAAAAGACTGGAGAAAGCACTCTTGGCAAGGCGTTAAGCAAATTAGAGAAGAAGAATATCATTCTTCCGCCCTCACTCAAAGCTGCCTTTAGCAAACTATACGAATATACCAACCACGCAGATACAGGAATCAGGCACGCCTTAATGGATGATGATGGCAAATATACTCCTACCGCAGACGAAGCCTTGTTTATGTTGGTGTCTTGTTCTGCATTTATTAACTATTTAGAGAGTAAATCGTAATGTGTACATGGGGACTTTCTGAATGGGGCGATGTTGCCAATATCATAATAGCTGTTGCATCGGTAGCGACGGCTATTGTGACGGCCATTGTGCTTTGCAAACAGCATAGATTGCAGAAAGAGCAGCTTATCGCTCAACAGCAAGAGCATCAGCCCAAATTCTATTTCAAACGCTATGATGACCGATTAGAGATTTGCAATAAAGGCACCGCATTGACAGAGCCTATTTACTTTGAAATCTGCTCGATACTCTATATCAGAACCACCATCCTCGAAAACCATTTATTGCAGGATTACATCCATTGCTGCCCAATTCGCACCTATGGAGAGTGTAAGTGCCAAGAAGAATTAGAGGGCATTGTGGCAATTTGTCCTTGCGACAAGGATGTAAGAACCGCCTTTCACGCTTTAACCAAGCGAGTTTATGATAGCCTATATAATGAAGTGGCACCCAAAACACCTCGAATGACCCAAATTCATGTGATTGAATCCGATTTAATAAAGATCAAATACACCGACATATATAGCAAACAACATACACTCTATTATCACGATTCGATGCAGATAGACGAGGATACTTACGCCTATTATCAACAAATTCGCTTGCATTCCAACTACAAACCAAGTAGCATAAAAGAGTGCGATGTTTCTATGATTATTGATGATGTATTGTTGTTTCGCTTCACAAAGATGTAATTATGACCGAGTGGAAAACATATAAGTTGGGGGACATAGCCAAATTTCAAACGGGTAAACTCAACTCCAATGCAGCGATAGAAAATGGCAAATATCCATTTTTTACATGCTCTCCGAATACATTAGCGATAGACAACTATGCATATGACAAAGAGGCTATATTGCTTGCGGGTAACAACGCAGAAGGCAACTTTTCAATAAAATACTACAAAGGTAAGTTTAATGCATATCAACGAACATATATTATTGAAACATTTAATGATGTATGTGATATTAAGTTCTTGTTTTATGCACTAAAAATATGTTTGCAACGATTTAAGTTGATGTCGCAAGGTACATCTACAAAGTTTTTGACCGCAGTCATCTTGAATAACTTTGAAATCTCCTTGCCTCCTTTGGAGGAGCAGCGGAGGATTGCGGGGATATTGGGTGCGATAGATGATAAAATCGAAAATAATCGCCGCATAAACACCAACCTCGAACTCCAAGCCCAAGCACTCTATAAACAATGGTTTGTAGATAATCGCAGCGAAGATTGGGCAAAAATTAAATTGGGAGAGATAATTGAGATAAGCAAGAAATCAATTACGCCATCACAATTGGGGAATACTATTTTTGAGCATTATAGTTTGCCGGCTTATGATGATGGGGAACAACCTACATTTGATAGAGGGCAAGATATAAAAAGCTCAAAGTTTGTGATCGGTCATGGGATGTTTCTTTTTTCAAAATTAAATCCTCGCATAAAGCGTATTTGGCTCCCGGATATAGGAACCAAACACGCGATTTGCTCCACAGAATTTATCCCTTACAAACCTAAAGAGGAAGCTATGTTGGGATTTTGTTACTCTATAGTAAATTCTGAACATTTCTACGAATATGTATTATCATTAACGAATGGATCGACTGGTAGTCATCAGCGGTTTCATCCAATAGATACATTGGAATATTCTCTTTATATTCCAAGCGAATCGTATATTGGGACATTTGAGGATTTGGT
>JAFQAS010000074.1 GCA_017399915.1 Muribaculaceae bacterium | reverse complement strand
GCATTGAATTGTATAGTATCGTCAATAAAATAAGTTATTGCCTGAACAGCTTCATCGACACGCATACCACGCACATCAATCTCTTGCTTGAAATTTAGTTGTCGGTCGCGCATACTATCGGTTGTTGCCGATGATACAAATGTTGCTTGTCGGTTTGGCTCTTTCGGTTGCGATATTGTGTGCTTTAAGCGGTCAAGTTTTACTGTCGTTTTTAGCATACCAAATAAAACAACTGCATTTTTACCTTGTATTTCAAGCACTTTTCCCACAGTGCCTTGTCCGTCAAGTTTTACATTATCGCCAACAACTATTGGGCGTTTTTCTGTTTTTGGCGTAGATGCCGAAGCTTTTTTCTTTGTCTTGGGCGCTTTGTGTAACAAGGGATGTTCTTGTTTCTCTTCAGCTATCAGATGCGCTTTTTCTTGTTGTAAACGGCGACGAGCCTCAATGGTTTTTTCTTTCTCGGCTTGTGCGCGTTTGATGTCATGAATTGTACGTTCGATTGTAGCATTACTATTGTCGAGAATACGTTGAGCCTCAGTCTTTGCTTCGTTGATGATTTCGCGACGTTTCTCTCTCAATGTAGTTGCATCTTCTTCATATTGGGCAAGCAATTGTTCGAGTTTTTTCTCCTTTTGGCGTATAGACATACGCTTATTTTCCCAATATCGTTTGTCGCGAGTGATGTCAAGCAGATATTTGTCAAGATTGATGTAATCGCTACCCACTATTTCTTCTGCATCGGCAATAATTTCTAATGGGAGTCCTGTCTTGCGAGCTATCTCTATAGCAAACGAGCTACCTGGATTGCCTATCGAGAGGCGGAACATGGGTTGCATCAAGTGGCGGTCATACAGCATTGAGCCGTTAATCAGTCCTGGAGTATCTTCGGCAAAATGTTTCAAATTCTGGTAGTGAGTAGTAATTACCCCCCACATTTTATTATTGTTGAATTGTCGGAGTATAGCTTGAGCAATGGCTCCACCTATTTGAGGCTCTGTACCCCCACCAAATTCATCAATCAGTATCAACGTTTTATCTTTGCCTCGGTTAAGGCAATATTTCATGTTACGCAAGTGTGAACTATAGGTACTTAGGTCATCTTCAATCGACTGGTCGTCTCCTATATCAATGAAAATATCCTCAAAAATGCCGATGTGAGAATTTTCATATACAGGTGGTAGTAATCCACATTGAGCCATATATTGCACAATCCCTACTGTTTTCAGGCACACCGACTTCCCTCCGGCATTAGGTCCGGAAATAATCAGGATGCGGTTTTCTTGCGAGAGGGTAATGTCAAGTGGTACAATCTCTTTCCCTTGACGGAGAAGTGATTGAAGCAACACAGGATGGCATGCGTGATACCATTCAAGTTCCGGTTCGTTGTTGATTGAAGGAAGATGTGCATTTATTTCTTGTGCAAATTTTGCTTTGGCATGAATGAAATCGATCTCCCCGAGTATAGAATAGCTGTGAAGCATTTCATCAATGTGAGGTCGCATTTCGTCGGCAATCATAGTGAGGATGCGAGTAATTTCTCGTTTTTCCTCCATTTGTAGCTCTCTGATGCGATTGTTAGCTTCAACTATCTCAGCCGGCTCAATATAGATGGTTTTACCTGACGCCGATTCATCGTGTACTATACCGTTGATTTTGCGTTTGTGCATGGGTGCAACCGGAATTACTAATCGTCCATCACGCATTGATGGCGCTGTGTCAGCTTCAATGTATCCCGATTGTTGAGCGCGAGCCATCACACGACGCATTATTGAGTTGATTGTTCCTGTTGTTGAAGCAAGAGATTGACGAATTGTTGCTAACTCAGGCGAAGCATTATCTTTAACATTACCAAAACGATCAAGCACTCTATCGATGGCCGATGTTATTAATGGAAATGGGGATAATTGTTGAGCAAGAGCATCAAGAATGGGATAGGGCGTTTTGTCATCTTCTCGGTGATGAGAGAAAAACGATGCAATCTCAATGATAGCTCCAAGGGATTGGCGAACACGCAGAAGTTCACCGGCAACAATAAATGTTCCGGGAACTCTGATTGCTTTAAGGCTGGTGGTTACATCGTGTATATTTTCCAAAGGTAGAGCTTCTTCGCCATTAATGATGTTAAGCATTTCGGCTGTAGATAATAACCAACGATTAACCACATCAAAACGGGACGAAAACTCCATCTCGTTGCAGTATTCAATACCAAGAGTGGAAACACAATGTTTCTTAACCATTTCTCTGACGGCAGAGAAACCGATTTTTTGCTCAAAATTCTCCGGATAAATCATACTGCAAAGTTAGCGATTAAAACCCTTTCCCGCAATATTTTCGAAACGACTTGATTAGCTCCTCAACACAAATACCCCTCGATGTGTCGAGGGGTATGAAAAGCGAAGCTGGTAAAAGGGTTAGAAACTGAATTGAGTCATAAGACAGGCTCGGCGGGCAT
>JAFQAS010000073.1 GCA_017399915.1 Muribaculaceae bacterium | reverse complement strand
TTGCTGCTGCAGTAGGAGCCTACGACTTGTTTCCCGGCCAAAATGTACTGATTGTAGACATGGGAACAGCGGTTACCTACGACATATTGTCAGATAACGCCCATTTTAACGGAGGGAACATTGCTCCGGGACTGAAAATGCGACTTGACGCATTGCATCAGCTAACGGCAAGACTCCCGCAAGTGAGCCATGAGGGGAACAGCCCCACATGGGGAAAAGATACTGAAACCGCCATACGTGCCGGAGCAATATATGGCATTGTCGGCGAGATTTCTCACTATAAATCCATTCTGCCCGATAACACTATCGTATTATTGACAGGCGGATGGGTAAATAAAATACAGGGATTGCTCTCTTTCCCAACTGAAATAGATGAGCATTTAGTAAATAGAGGTTTAAATTGTATATTAAGATATAATGAAAATAAATAAACTACTTATCATTACAATATTGGCATTTGGCTCAATATTTGGAGCATCGGCTCAATCAACAACAAGTCCATATTCAAAATTTGGTTATGGCTTCCTAAATGACAACGCATCGTCGGCTCAACGTGCAATGGGGGGTGTGGGATATGCCATGAACTCCGGTCGACAAATCAACGCGATGAACCCAGCAAGCTATGCAGCTATTGATAGTTTGACATTCTTGTTTGATATGGGACTTAACTACAATACCATTTGGTCAAGCGAAAATGGAGTAAAGTCCAAAGACTATAGCGGAGGCATTGACTATATCACTTTACAATTCCCCGTTACTAAATATATGGGAGTAAGCGCAGGTATGATTCCATTCTCATCAGTGGGCTATTCATTTGGTGATGAAATCGTGCATGGCTCCAACTCTCGCGAAGGGATCGGTGGCATAAATCAATTATATGTGGGTGTGGGTGCTAATTTATATAAAAACTTGTATCTTGGAGCCAATGTTTCATACTTGTTTGGCACAATCATCAATGATGCATATGCCTATACTGACCATGGTTCAACATCTCTTTTTGAACGAGTGATGCAAATCAGAGACTGGAGAGTGCAATTTGGCGCTCAATACTCAATTGATTTCGGGAGCAAAAATCGCGGGACAATAGGAGTTGTATATTCTCCGGGAAAAGCATTATTAGGTAAAACATGGGGTACTTATTATGATATATCTGTTGAAAATGCTAAACCCGACACCGTTGGAGAAACAAAACTTAAAAATAAATACTCTCTTGCTTCATCTTTGGGCGTTGGCTTGAATTGGGAGTGGAACAAAAAATTAATGGCTGAAGTTGACTTTACTTATGAGCCATGGAAAGATGCAAAATCAGCACCAATCATCAACGAGAATACAGGAGATGTAGTTTTTGAAAACGCGCAGTTTGACAATCGTTGGAAAGTAGCGGCCGGATTACAATATACACCTAAAGTGCGTGGCAGTTATTTACAACGCATTACCTATCGCATCGGTGGCTTCTATAACCACGATTATGTTTTGGTAAATGGCAACAACCTTCGCGATTATGGTATCTCTGCCGGATTTGGTCTACCGGCTCCAAAATCAAAAACTATGATTAATATCGGATTTGAATGGCGTCGTCGTGAAGCTCATCCTGCAACATTAATAAAAGAAGATTATTTTAATATCTCACTCGGAATCAATTTCAACGAAATGTGGTTCTGGAGGAACAAGATACGCTAATCCCAAGAATTGAAATCAGCAATCACACATAATAAATCTCTGAAATCCCTATTAATAGCCGTCCTCTTTTTAATGTGGATGGCGATCGGCTCATCATGCGGAGACACAAAAAAAGAGTTTATCAATATCACGATTGATCACGAAACAACTCCCACAATGGAAACCCATGATGTAGAAACAGTGATTTCTGACTCGGGGGTAATTCGATATAAGATTACAGCTCCTTTGTGGCTTGTTTTTGATGAAGCGGTAGAACCTCGATGGAATTTTTCTGAAGGTTTGCACCTTGAAAAATATGACAACGATTTAAATATTGATGCTACATTTGACTGTGACTCGGCAAAATACCTAAGTCAACGCAAATTATGGAAATTCTCAAGTAGCGTACACGCCCTCAATGTTGCAAAAGATCGCTTTGATACTGAACTATTATTTTGGGATCAACAAAACAAAAAGGTTTACACCGACTCGTTTATTCACATCGAAAAGAGCGACCGCATAATCGAAGGTTATGGCTTTGTTTCAAATGAAACAATGACAGATTATTATATCAATCGTGTGTCGGGGATTTTTCCCATAAATGAGATGAGGAAGCAGAATAACGATAGTACGACTATTGCAAATACTGATTCAATCGCCAAATCACCTGAGACTGATATAACAACCCCACAGAAAACAACATTGCAACAACCAAACAACCCTAAAACACGAACAATAAATAACTCGATACAACCAATTCAGGTCAACAGGTCAAAACGAGCCGAAAGACTTGAGCTAAAACAAATATCAACAACAGATGGAAATTGATGCGCTTTGGACATGGGTGGCGATAATCGGCATATCTCTTGTTTTCTCTGCCCTATTTTCAGGATCTGAAATAGCCTACATATCATCCGATAGAGTCAGAGTGGAGCTTGATGTAAAAAAAGGCGGATTAATCAATAAAATCATCAACCTGTACTACTCACGACAAGACATGTTTATTTCGACAATACTTGTTGGAAACAATATCATGCTCGTAATTTATGGTATGGGGGCAGCAAAAATCCTTGAACCCTGGATTGCAAGCACAATGTGGGATAACGAAGCATTTGTGCTTGGAATGCAAACGCTCATATCCACTGCAATTATCCTCCTTACCGGGGAATTCTTCCCTAAGGCAATATTTCGCATAAACCCAAACCGTTCACTAAAAATATTTTCAATCCCCATTTATATATTCTACATTGTCCTATTCCCTATATCCAAATTCACATCATGGCTCTCTAAAGTGCTCATGCGACTATGTGGAATACATAGCGAAGATACCCGACTTGGTGTTCTATCTATAGGAGATTTAAACCAATATATAGAAAAAACAATAGACGATACCGCAACTGTAGCCAATGCTAAGGTTGAACATGAGGTAAAAATATTTCATAACGCACTCGATTTCTCATCAACACACTTGAGAGACTGCATGATTCCACGCAACGAAATTGTTGCTATCAACGTTGATACTACCACAAGAGATGAGCTAAGCGCGTTATTTACCTCAACAGGTCGTTCAAAAATAATTGTTTATCAAGAAGACATCGACAACGTTCTCGGATATATTCACGTTAGCGAGTTATTTGACCTTAATCAAGATTGGAAAGAACAATTGAAGCCCGTTTTATTCGCTCCTGAAACACTTCTTGCCAACAAGATGATGCGACGCTTGCTTGCCGAAAAACGTTCCGTTGCAATCATTATAGATGAGTTTGGAGGCACAGCCGGATTAGTTACACTTGAAGACCTCGTGGAAGAAATCTTTGGTGATATTCAAGACGAGCATGACAACAAACGCATCCTTGCCAATGAAATAGCCCCCGGAGTATATGAATTCTCAGGACGCATTGAAATTGCCGAACTAAATGAAACTTATCATCTGAATATCCCCGAGGAAGATGAATATCAAACACTTGCAGGATACATACTATACGAAACAGGAACAATACCTGCCAAAGACGCATCTATAACACTTGGCGGATTGATATTTGAAATTGTGAAGAAATCAGCGACAAGGCTTGAAATAATACGCATTACCAAGCCACAAGACGATGATGCACAACAAAATTAGGCAAATTTATTGCAAAACGCTTGCATATATCAAAAACAATGCCTACCTTTGCATCGCAAAACAACGATGGTGCCATAGCTCAGTTGGTAGAGCAAAGGACTGAAAATC
>JAFQAS010000072.1 GCA_017399915.1 Muribaculaceae bacterium | reverse complement strand
ATAGCTGATGCGATTGCTTCAAAGTAAAATGATTGAGTTAAACCATGTGTGGATGCAATGGGATAATCGCATTGCATTGCGAGACGTGTCGCTCTCTGTTGATGAGGGGGATTTCCTTGCTATAACGGGTCCTAATGGAGGAGGTAAGACAACGTTGTTGCGTATTATATTGAAATTATTGACTCCAACGCAAGGTGACGTGTTGTTTCGTAGTGGAGGGAATATTGTAAAGGATTTGCCCATAGGATATCTTCCTCAAAAGAATATGATTGATCAACGTTTTCCAATCAGTGTAGAAGAGGTTGTTTCGTCGGGGTTGATAGGCGAAAAATTGCACAAAGATGAAAAAAGAGCACGAGTCGAGGACATAATATCATTAGTGGGATTAAAAGAACATGCTCATCGTTCAATAGGGAATTTGTCAGGAGGACAGTTGCAACGAGCATTGCTTGGACGTGCTATAATTTCAAAGCCTCAAGTTCTTGTTTTAGATGAGCCATTGAGTTATGTGGATAAGCGTTTTGAAGGGAAAATATATGAAATTGTGGCAGAATTAGCAAAACAAACAACTATCTTGCTAGTTTCTCACGAAATGTCTCAAATCTCGACAATGGCAAACAGACACATAATTGTTGACCAACAACTACATGAGTGTCATGCGACGCATCATTATATCCGTACAGAGTGTGATAAATAAAAATATTTTGAAGAAAAAAGTAAAATTGTTTGCGTATAATAAAAAAACTGATTACCTTTGCACCGCAAAAGTCAATAAAGACTACGCAATCGGGGTGTAGCGCAGGCCGGTTAGCGCACCTGCTTTGGGAGCAGGGGGTCGAAGGTTCGAATCCTTTCACCCCGACAAAATGAAAAGGCATTGATAAATTTTATCGATGCCTTTGATATATTTATATGTTATGAATAAGATAATATTGTTTATCGCGATGGCATTGATGCCTTATATTGCCATTGCTGAAGATAAGATGGTGATGCCACAATTCTTGCAACCGGGAGATACGATTGCTATAATTAGTCCGGCTTCTATACCTCAACGAGAAGATGTCATGGGAGCGTGTGAGGTATTGAAAGAATGGGGGTATGTTCCAGTGCTTGGAGAACATGTCCTAACAGAGAATGGCTCTTTTGCTGGGACTATCGAACAGCGACTCGCTGATTTACATTGGGCGCTTGTTTCTCCTAATGTAAAAGCCATCATGTGTAGTCGTGGAGGGTATGGCTCAATACAGGTTTTGCTTGAAATGCGTAAGGGTTTTTTTGCTGATTATCCTAAATGGGTAATAGGATATAGTGATATTTCGGCGGTACACGCTGCTATGACAACGGAAGGAGTGATGAGTATTCATGGAAATATGTGTGCTCCGTTGTGCCCAGAAAATGGAAATGATGCTCGTAGTGTTGCATTGCGCAAGTTGTTAAGTGGTGAACTTCCATATTATAAAGTTGAGAACGACACCCTGAATCGGGTGGGGACTGCTACCGGAAAGCTAATAGGCGGAAATATGGCAGTACTGATGGACTTGGCATGTTCACGAATTGATGTGCTGACAAACGAAGATGATTATATCCTTTTTGTTGAAGATGTTGATGAGTCATTGCAATCATTGAATCGAATGATATACCGCATGAAAGCCGCAGGTATATTTGATAGAATAAAAGGTTTGATTGTAGGCCGTTTTGCAAATGCTCCTGCGAATAAAGATTTTAATCACATTAATGAGGTTTTTCATAGCGTCATTAAGGATTATGATTTTCCTGTGTGTTATAATTTCCCCACAGGACACGTTGAAGAAAATTATCCGTTAATAGAAGGAGCTACGGTTACATTGACAGTTGAAGAAGATTATTCAACGCTTGAATTTTTGAATTTCAAAAAGTGAATATAATGGAATAAAAAATACGCGATCCGAGGATCGCGTATTTTTTTGTTATAATTTATTTGTGTTATTCCTCAAAATTCATTTCATCAAAACCCTCAGCATCAAATTCGTCTTGATTGAATTCGTCAGAGCCATAGAAATCTTCGTCAAGGTCTTCAGCCATTGCAACCGCTTTGGCTTCTGCTTTTGCTTCATATTCGGCAAAGTCGATTGTTTGTGGAGGAGGAGTTCCCATTGAGCAGGTACATACTGGGTCAATGAGTTTCTTCCCTGTGATTATCTCTTTCAACTCAATGAAGAATGCACGGTCGGTCATGTAGTCAAATACAAATATCATGCGTTGACCTTCATCTTCAAGGTAGTCGCTGAGGATAGTTTCATCCATCAACCATACATCTTGATCTGAATCAACGTCCATGTCTTCGAGTGTAATCTCTTTCTCTTTTTCCCAATTGTTATCACACAAGAAGAATGAACACATTTGATGCTTGTCAAAATTTACTGCGTCGCAAATTGCGTTGCGTAAATCGAGGAAAGTCATGTCGGCATCAATTTTAATCTCTCTTTTGAAATTGTCGACTTCGTCTGAAACAATGCGAAAATTAAAAACCATATACTATTAAATATTGTAATCGTTGTTATTAAGATTATTCTTTATTATTGATTATAAATTATGATGCGAATATAGTAATTTTACTTTAACAAATCTCCAAATTTTTGTGCTAAAAATTCAAAGAAATACGATTTAATATATTTTTTCATCTATCTCTTTGTTGCAGTACACGGAGTGCCTCTGATAGTCACTAAATTACATACTTTGGCATTCTTTAATCGACACAAAGGTATAATATAATTCCATAAAAACAAAAAATGTATAGACCACAACAAAGTATGTAGAGTCAACATATGGAAAAAGAAATTTTCTTTTTTTGTGGTTTTGGTAATTCTTGCTAACTTTGAGTTTTAATATCAAGAAGATTATGAGTCGTCGCATTATATTAAGCTTATTATTGATAGTGTTAACTTGTGGGGCGGCAGGGGCTGTTACCTACGAGGAGGCTAAAGATATGTATCGTTCAGGCGATTATGCCGGAGCGTTGCCTGTGTTTAAGAAACGATTGAAAGATCGCCCTAAAGATGCTGCGTTAAATCATTGGGTGGGCGTGTGTTTGATGTATACAGGAAATCCCGGTGAGGCAATTCCATATTTGGAATTTGCTCACAAGAAAAAGATTACCGAAGCCCCACGTTATCTTGCCGAGATAGCGTTTATGGACTATCGCGCCGATGATGCTGCCGAGTATATGGATGCCTACAAAGAGGCGTTGGAGAAGGATAAGAAAAAAATGTCGGAAGATGTCTCATTCTTAGATGATAAGATAGGAAAGATGCAAGCGATGCTTGATCGTGTGGAGCAGATTGAAATTATTGATAGCGTGGCTGTTGACGCCGAGACTTTTTTTAAGTTTTACAAATTATCTTCCGAGAGTGGCTCTGTCAATTCAAGAGATGTCTTGCCTGCCGATTTTGAGGCTGCTCCACTGACAACTGTATATATGCCTGAGAGCAAAAATACAATGATGTGGGCAATGCCCGACGAGAATGATAATTATGTGTTGGTTGGCTCAAGCCGTCTATCTGACGGAAAATGGGAGAAACCGCACCGTTTGGGCGATAATCTGAATGATGGTGGTGATGCCAACTATCCTTTTTTGTTGAGCGATGGCATAACAATGTATTTTGCCAACGATGGCGAAAATTCATTGGGAGGATATGATATATTTATTTCGCGCAAAGATGAAAATGAGTTTTTGCAACCACAAAATATAGGTATGCCCTATAATTCACCTTATAACGACTATATGTTTGCTATCGATGAGTTTACCGGTGTAGGCTGGTGGGCTACTGATAGAGGTCGAGATGATGGTATGGTAACAATCTATAAGTTTATCCCCAAGGAGATGCGTGAGAACTATTCGGTTGATGAGCCCAATTTGCGTAATTTTGCAAAGATAACTTCTTATCGTGATACATGGACCGAGGGGGTTGATTATTCCGATAAACTTGCTGAAATCGAGGCTATTGGCACAATTAAGAAAGTAAAAAAATCCGACTTTGAATTTGAAATACCCGGTAGAGGGATATATAAGACTTGGGATGAATTCCAAAATCCGGTGGCACGCGAGGCAATGGAAGGGTATCTTGATGCTCGCAACAAGCAAGAGGCTGACAAAAAAAGACTTGAAGAGTTACGTCGTCAATATGCGTTGGGGGGTATTGATCATAGTGATGAGATTCTCTCCCTTGAAAAGAATATAAGAATCATGAGAGACAGATTGATAAAGATGTCAAACAGAGTAATAGAATTAGAGTTAAATAAATAGGTATATGGTTGCGTTTTTGATAGCCCTTGCAGTGTTAGTGGGTGGATATTTTGTTTATGGTTATGTTGTAGAGAAGATATTTGGTGTAGATAAAAATCGTGCAATGCCGGCATACACGATGCGCGACAATGTCGATTATATTCCTATGTCCACA
>JAFQAS010000071.1 GCA_017399915.1 Muribaculaceae bacterium | reverse complement strand
AATAATAGCAAATATGAACGTGGGACAAATGAACGCTGAGCTTCTTCGCAATATGAG
Source organism: Muribaculaceae bacterium (assembly GCA_017399915.1). Taxonomy (GTDB): domain Bacteria; phylum Bacteroidota; class Bacteroidia; order Bacteroidales; family Muribaculaceae; genus RGIG4079. The sequence continues at coordinate 9,208 of JAFQAS010000071.1, read as the reverse complement.
TATCATTGCTGAAGACGAGCATCTCTTGAAACGAGCGACAAAATACATGCGTAAACTCGTTGCAGAGAAAGAAGATTCTTCACTTTTCACTAAGGACGAATTCTTTGCTCGCATTGACAAATCAAAAGAAGGTTCATCAACAGAATTTTCAAGTATCGAAGAACTTGATAAACACATCAGAAGCCTATGAATACCTATCGAGTGATTCTTAAAAAAGACGCTCAACTCGACCTTAAAAGGCTTCTCCAAAATGAGCCGACTGCCTATAAAAAAGCTCTGAAATTAATTGCAGAACTTTATGAACACCCTCGTACCGGCACAGGAAAGCCAGAGCCACTTTTAGGCAATCGTTCCGGACAATGGAGTCGTCGCATCAGCAAAAAGCACCGATTAGTTTACGAGATTCAAGACATGGAAGTCATTGTCCTCGTTCTTACTGCCTATGGCCATTATGACGAAAAGTAGCCTAACAACATTTTGAACATTTCATTTATCGTAATCGGGCTAACAGTTTCAATTCTTCGCATCATCTCTTTCTGCGAAAACCTCGACTAATCCAAAAACTATCTCCAATCAAACTTTTATCAGGGGACAATTTGGAATAAATAAATAGATTTTTTAGCTTTGTAGTGCTCTACACCGAGACTCAACATGAGTAGCGGGTAAAGCAGACATAAAATAAAGCGTTTATTGACGCTTCGGTTTTGACGTTCTGAAATCGTAGGAAAATTTCAATTATAAGTCCAAAACCAAGCAACGATAAATGCCTCTATGGGTATGTTATATACAGCCCTAACTGTGTCTTGTTGTCATTGGTGTAATAATACACCAATGACAACCATAGGCATAGATTGGGGGTTATACATATCGGCGTGGGGCTTTAGCGTTGCTCGCTTTGACTTATAGGCCACATCCTACGAGCCTCAGAACGTGAAGCGAGCGACAGTGCAGGGCTTCACGTCTTTTTTATGCCTAAACAATTCATGTAAAACATAGTGGCAGTGAGCCCATGCCACAATAAATAGGTTTAAACTTGGGCTATGAGCTCCAAATTTTTTAACAACACACCCGGTAATACTCTTTTTGATAAGTTGAAAGGTATTGCTTCTGGGATGAAAACATTCGACAGATTCCTTGCTGTCGTTGGATTTTTTCGTTCATCAGGCTATTTTAAACTCCGTCGGGAATTAGGAAATATTTCTGAAATCAAAATATTAGTTGGCATAAATATTGACGATATTTTCCGAAAACATAACAAAGCATTGTTAATGTTTGGTGATAACGAAAAAGCTAAAAAAATCTATGAAAATGGTTTCAAAGACGACATCATAAATGCCCGATACTCTCCCGATATCGAAGAAGGAATTCTTCAACTGTGTGAAGATTTGATTGCCGGTCGCTTGCAAATACGTATTCACGCCACTAAAAACCTACATGCAAAATTCTATTTATGCCTACCCAAAGAACACGACGAACACAGCGATGGCTGGGTAATAATGGGATCGTCTAACATTTCCGATTCAGGATTGGGCATCAAACAGCCACAGCAATATGAACTTAATGTCGCGATGAAAGATTATGACGATGTTAAATATTGCTCTGATGAATTTTGGACGCTATGGAACGAGGCTGTTCCATTGAGCGCTGATGATATTGAAGAGTACAAGAAGAAAACATACTTAGGCTATCAACCCACTCCATACGAGCTATACATCAAAGTGCTTATTGACACATTTGGAGATCAAGTGGAAGATGATTTTTCCATTCAGTTGCCCGATGGTGTCAAGGATTTAAAATATCAGAAAGATGCTGTAATTCAAGGCTATCAGATGCTGATGCAGCATAACGGGCTGTTCCTTGCCGATGTTGTCGGGTTGGGAAAGACAATGATTGCCACTATGATAGCCAAACGTTTTGTTGAAGCAAACGGCAATAACACTAATATTCTTGTTGTATATCCCCCTGCATTGGAAGATAACTGGCGAAACACTTTCAAACTTTTTGGCATCTACAAGAAAGCGCAATTCATCACCAATGGCAGTCTCTCCAAAGTTCTTGATGGCAAAGACAACTACAAGGACAAAGAGGAATTTGACCTAATCATCGTCGATGAAGCACATGGTTTCCGTAGCGATAGTTCGGGCAAATATGATGAATTGCAAAAGATATGCAAGTCTCCATGTGTGAATATGGGCTTATTAAAGAGCACACAGAAAAAAGTGATGTTACTCTCTGCTACACCACTTGCCAATCGTCCCGATGACTTTCAAAATCAATTATTGCTATTCCAAAACAGCCAAAGCTGTACTATTGACGGAGTTCCAAATCTCAAAAGTTTCTTTGCTCCGCTCATCTCTGACTACAAAAAATTGATGCGCGAGCGTGATCAGCGCGATGTTACTGTCGACGTGGATAAAATCTACGAGCAGATACGCTGCAAGGTTATCGACAAAGTAACAGTTCGCCGTACACGCAACAACATTCTCAACGACCCCGACTATAAAGCCGATATCAAATCGCAAGGCATCATATTCCCCAACATCCTACCTCCAAATGAATTGGAGTATGTGATGGATTCCGATACAAACAATCGTTTCTATGAGACGTTGAAACAATTGACCGATGGAAAGTCTGATAAAAACTCAAACGGAAATGGGCTAAACTATGCCCGTTATCGTGCAGTTGAGTTTCTAAAGCCCGAATATCGCAATAAATATCAAAATGCCGAACACATAGGTCAGACATTGGCTGCCATTTATCGTGTTCACATGGTTAAGCGATTGGAAAGCAGTTTCTATGCTTTCAAAAAATCGCTCCGCACACTCCTTCGTATCACTACCGACATGATTAAGATGTTTGATGAAAACAAAGTAATCATTGCCCCCGACCTGAAAGTCAAAGACCTGCAAGCAAAAAATATGGAACTTGATGAGATTATAGAATATGCTGTTGCCAAGGGATATGTAGCTGAAGAAATCGTTTTTACTGCTGATTCTTTTGATCCAAAATTTATCAAGATGTTGCACCACGACAAAGAAATATTGGAATATCTTAACTCCGATTGGGAACAAGAATACAGCGACCCCAAATTTGATAAATTCCAAAAATATCTCATCAGTAATTTCTTTAATAAAGAGATAAATCCATCAGGCAAATTAGTGCTATTCTCTGAAAGCGTTGACACACTAAATTACATATATAACAAACTCACGAAAGAAATAGGACGCACTGATGTGCTGATGGTAACTGCGTCTAATCGCAAACGCTTAGAACAGACCATCAAAGAGAATTTCGATGCCAATTTTGACAGCGATTCTATGAAGTACAACATCATTATTACCTCTGATGTATTGGCTGAAGGCGTGAATTTACATCGCTCTAATGTAATCATTAACTACGACTCACCTTGGAATGCCACCCGATTGATGCAACGCATTGGTCGTGTAAACCGTATCGGCTCAGTTGCTCCTAATATCTACAACTATATGTTCTACCCATCACAACAGGGCGACAAGGAAATCCAACTCTACAAAAATGCTCTTGTAAAGTTGCAAGGTTTCCACTCTGCTTTTGGTGAAGATGCTCAAATCTACTCCAAAGAGGAGATTGTAAAGGAGTTCAAAATGTTTGACAACAATGTAAAAGACAGTATTGACAAGAAGATTGCTCTATTGCGTGAGGTGCGTGAACTCTATAACAGCGACCGAGAACTTTATCGCAAAATCAAGGCTCTGCCAATGAAGAGTCGAGTAATGCGTGATACAGGCAAACATAGCGAAAAGTCAGTCATCTTCGTTTCTTCTAATGTTAAGACCGAGTTCTATCTGGCTACTTCAACAGGTGTTGAAATTATCGACTTCCTCGAAGCGGTAAAATACCTCAAAGCAAAGCCAGAGGAGCAACCCGTACCATTCGCAAATGAAGAGCAGCATTACAAGCATGTAAATAGTGCGTTGGCTCAATATACGACTGAATATGTAGAGGCCGCCGATACATCATCTATTAACCGTACCGACCTTGATAAGACTTCACTCGAGGCCAACAAGTTCTTACGTACCATCAAGCAGATAACAACCGATAGCGAATTAAAATCGCAATGCGATGTGCTGATTGGATATATCAATGAAGGTATCTATGCTCAACTTCCTCGCTACTTGAAAGCCTTGTCACGAGAGTATAAGAATGATCGTGTTAAGATGAAGCAGGACGAATATATCCTACAAAACAAAATTTCGGAATTGCTTGGCGAATATCAGACGATGAACAAGGATCAACGCCACGATGCCCAAGATATTTCCAATCCTCAAATCATAATTTCAGAATCCTTTAAGTAAACATTACTATGGCAACTGCATATACACCCGATAGTTTGAGAAACCTGTTCCAATCATCATTCAATTTGGCACAGTGGTATAATTTCTTGCAACACTTTTTCAATGCAAGTGAATTGAAAGAGATGCCTGAAAGAATCATTGAGAATACTTCGGATGAGGGCTACTATTTGGGAAATATAGACACTACTGATAGTTACCGTATCGGTTTGTTTCACTATAATATCCGACAAGGTTCTGTCGCCAACAAGCGTGTGGGACTTCGCAATCTCGTAAAGTCATTTATCAACCCTACTTGGGGTGAGTTTGATGCGGCATTGGTGGTGTTTGATAGTGGCGACCATTGGCGTTTGTCATTCATTTGTGATATTAAGGGAGAGTCAACATCGCCTAAACGATACACCTATGTCTTCGGCAGTGATGACTTGTTGTATAGAACGCCTATCGAGCGTTTTAACTTTTTGAAGAAGAAAGGTATATCGTTTGAGAATCTGAAAACCGCCTTCTCGGTTGAAGCACTTTCAGATGAGTTTTTTGATAAGTATCGTGAGCAATATGCCAACTTTATTCAATATGTTACAGGCAAACGAGTGGAGAAATCGGGGAACAAGTGGGTTGAACGTGAGGTAACGGCACCCAATGCGACATTTATGCAAGCATTCGACAACGACGAGAAACGCATACGCGACTATATCAAAAAGTTGATGGGACGCATCACGTTTCTACATTTCTTGCAACGCAAAGGGTGGATGAATGGCGATTTGAATTATATGCAAAACATGTTTGAGAACTCATCGCACAAGGATGATTATCTTGATTCAGTGCTTGAACCTCTTTTCTTTGGAATTTTGAATACCAAACCATTACAACGCATTGGTGTGTTTGAGCAACTCGGTTGGGATAAATCTCTGCTTAATGAGTGGAAAGATATTCCGTACCTAAATGGTGGTTTGTTTGAGCGTGATGAGGAGGATGAGCCCGACAGCGTGTTCCCGGCAGAATATTTTGCTAAATTATTCCAATTCTTCAGCGAATACAACTTTACCATCGACGAGAACGACCCCAACGATGCCGAGGTGGGTGTCGATCCCGAAATGCTTGGTAAAATATTTGAAAACTTGCTCGAAGACAACAAGGACAAAGGCGCATTCTATACTCCAAAAGAGATTGTACGCTATATGTGCCAGGAATCACTTATTGCCTACCTCGAAACCAATACAAGCGTGGCAAAGGATAAGATTCGCAAATTTGTACTCTCGCCCGAAGAGGGTATCGTGGATATACCAGAGAATAAGAAACCTAAACTCCTCGCAGCACTTGAAGAGGTTAAGATTTGCGACCCTGCCATCGGTTCGGGAGCATTCCCAATGGGCTTGCTCAATGAACTTTTGCATTGTCGTGAGGTGTTGAGTGGAGAACATTACGACCGAGCAGAAATCAAAAAGAGCATTATCCAAAACAATATCTATGGTGTGGATATTGAGAAAGGTGCGGTGGATATTGCTCGTTTGCGCTTTTGGCTCTCTATTGTGGTAGATGAAGAGACTCCATCGCCATTGCCAAACCTCGACTATAAGATTATGCAAGGAAACTCACTCATTGAAAGCTTCATGGGTGTGGATTTAAGCAAACTGACATACGAAAAGGAATACAAGAAAGATAAGGGCGAAATCTCTCTCTTCGATGATGAGAAGAACCGCCTACAAAAGACTGTTTCGCACCTGCTATCTTCATACTACTCTTGCAGCGACCACGACAGAAAGGTTAAGTTGCAACAAGAAATTTCCGACACCATCAACAAGCAGTTGGAGGCACAAGCATACGACCCGACTATTCTTGCCAAACTCAAAACCATCAATCTTGCTGAGAATAACAAATTCTTCCTTTGGCATACTTGGTTCAGCGATGTCTTTAACCGAGATGATAAAGAAGGTTTTGACATTGTTATTGGCAACCCACCATATATAAGTTCAAAAACGCAATTATCTAATTCTATTTTAGCTGAACAAAGAAACTCATTAGTTGCATCAGGAAAATACTCATGCCTTTATCAAAAGTGGGATTTGTATATACCATTTATAGAATTCGGCATAAACCAAATTTGTTCTACGAATGGGGTTTGTGCAATGATTGTTCCTTATCCACTAACTAACCAAATATATGCTCAGAAATTACGAGAGATGATTTTGACGAAATTTCATCTGTTTGAATTAGTTGACTTAAATGGAACTAAGATTTTTAACAATGCTACGGTTAGCAATTGCATACCTTTCATTAAACGAACAAAAGGAGAAAATACGACAATATCTAATATTGATGAAAAGTTGCATATTACTCCATCGTTCACGAAGAGTTATAAAGACTTAATACAGGATGAAAAAACGTATATTTGGAATGTTAGTAACGAGAACAGAGATTCAAACAGGCATTCTGATATGCTGACATTAGGTGACTTATGCTATATCAGCAAAGGTATGGTGTTATACTCTGAAGATGGGTTGTTTACAAATGAAGATTTGATCAGTAATACTCCTGATTCTATACATTGTAGACCTTATTTAGAGGCTAAAGATATGGATACCTATGCAATTAATAACATCAGATATATTGAGTATGATACACATCGAGTTCCTGACATGGTTAGCCGTCCTACCTTTAGAGAACTATATGATAGACCAAAATTGATGTTCAATTGCCTTGGCAAGATGAAAGTGATGATTGACTATTCAAATCAGTTTGTATGTCAACAAGGCATTCGTGTCGCCTTGCTATGGAATGATCTCCATGGTGTTGAGAATAGAAGTATTCTTACAAGTATTAAACGATATTCTCGTTTGAGTAGATGTGAAATGGAAAAAATCTCCACATCATTTAATATGTACTATTTACTTGGAATCTTGAATTCAAAATATGCAGCACAATTACTTACCAACATTAGAAGTGGAGACTATCACATTGTACCCGAACATATTAGAAATATTCCCATAGCATCTGCAACTGTGGATGTACAAAACAAAGTCGCAGAAATCGTTTTGAAGATTATTGATTTGAAGAGAACTCAACAAAATACTTCCATATTAGAGACTGAAATCGATAAGATTGTTTATAGCATATATGGACTAACCGATACCGAAATAAAAATCATCGAACAAAGCATCTAAACACGAAACAGCCTACAATGTAGGCTGTTTCGTGTTTAGATGGGAAAATTTCATTTTGAGTACTTTTTATTTGGTATTTCTCTTTATAGGTGTTATCTTTGTTGAACAAAAATGCGTGTATACGCAATAATATTCAGTGGAATTATGGAAATAAAGCGTGATATATATCTAAACAAACTCATTAGGAGTATGCACAACGGAATGATAAAGGTCGTAACTGGAATCCGCCGTTGTGGTAAGTCGTATCTACTTTTCAACTTGTTTAGCGATTATCTAATAGCTCTGGGAGTAGATGATGAGCACATAATCAAAGTTGATTTGGAAGACCGTCGTAACAAGAAACTACGAAATCCAGATGCCTTACTTGAATATATTGATGCCCGCATAACAAAAGAGGGTATGCATTATGTGATGCTTGATGAGGTACAATGGGTGGATGAGTTTGAAGATGTGTTGAATAGTTATCTTAAAATTCCCAATGTCGATGTATATGTAACGGGCAGTAACTCCAAGTTCCTATCAAGCGATGTTATTACCGAGTTTCGTGGTCGTGGTGATGAGATAAAAGTTGCACCGCTATCGTTCAGCGAATTTTTCTCAGTTTTCAATGGCTCACGCGAGGAGGCTATGGAAGAGTATATGGTCTTTGGCGGACTCCCGATGATTGCAACAATGCAGAGTAATGAGGAGAAGATGAAGTATCTTCAGACACTCTTAAAAAAAACATATATTACCGATATATTGGATAGATACAAAATCAAGAATGAAGAGGAATTGGAGGAGCTTATCAATATTCTTTCATCTTCAATTGGAGGCCTTATTAATCCAAACAAGTTAGTAAACACTTTCAAGTCGGTCAAGAATGTTTCTATATCTCCAAATACCATAAGTTTCTACCTTGAAATACTACAAGAGGTATTTATGGTTGAAAAGTCTATACGATACGACATTAAAGGCAAAAAGTATATTGACACTCCTGCCAAATACTATTTCGCAGATTTAGGTTTACGCAATGCCCGTATCAATTTCCGTCAGCATGAAGTAACACATTTAATGGAAAATCTCATATACAATGAGCTTCGCACTCGTGGTTTGATGGTCGATGTTGGTGTTGTAGTAGTAAACACCAAAGATGAGGAGGGCAAAAGCCAACGTAAACAATTGGAGGTTGATTTTGTATGCAACGAAGGTAGTAAACGATGTTACATACAATCAGCATTGAGATTACCCAATGAAGAGAAACGGGAGCAAGAGTTACGCTCATTGATAAATATATCGGACAGTTTCCAGAAGTTTGTAATCACAGAAGACCCTATAAAGCGTTATCAAGATGAGAATGGGATTGTTTTTATGAACATCTATGAGTTCCTGCTTGACAGAGATAGTTTGAAAGTTTAAGCCAATGATAAAAAAACAAAGGCATAACAACTGCATTTGCGAAAATTATTATACTTTTGTACAACAAAAGTTATTTGAGAGTATTGCTACCGCAAACCGCAGAAATTCGCACGATTCCCAAATCGTTACCACGCTCTTTTCAAAATAACTTCAAGTGTTTATTCTTCAAACGATTATATCAAATCGATGAAATATTAAAATAAATAATTATGAGACGCGAACTACAAGCCCGTTATCTGTCCGAAGTCCTAGAACTTCGTAAACTTGGATATAGTATTCCATCAATATCCGAGAAATTACCCGTCAGTAAGAGTGCAA
>JAFQAS010000070.1 GCA_017399915.1 Muribaculaceae bacterium | reverse complement strand
TTGAAAAGTTCATAGAAATATGATATAATAAACTCACCGATAAATAAGAATTTGAGAGTCGATTTTCACTCTACCAATGGTTGATTTCTCCCTACTAAACCATTGGTAGGTGTACTTTATTTGAAATAGCGGTTATACTGTATGCGAAAGGAGGTCGCCTATGGATCAAATCAAGATAGGAAAATTTATTGCTGGGTGCAGAAAAAAGGTTAATTTAACACAAATGCAGTTGGCAGAAAAACTCGGTATCACCGACAAAGCCATATCCAAGTGGGAACGAGGCATGGCAATGCCCGATTCTTCGATTATGCTTGAGTTGTGTGATATTTTGAACATCAGTGTAAACGATTTATTGTGTGGGGAGGTAGTTACAATGGATAATTACAACAAAGAAATGGAAAACAAACTAATCGAAATGTTGAGGCAAAAAGAAGAAGCGGACAAGAGATTGCTTAAATTGGAAATCGTACTTGGAATAATCGCTATCCTGCCGCTTATAGCTTCAGTAATAATTGCAATTATTATTCCGATGGAGGAATGGAGGGCTGGTTTGATAGTTGGACTCAGCCTGCTACCTCTTTTGATTGCAACTCCGTTTGCAATTAAAATTGAGCAAAAGGCTGGATACTATGAATGCTCTAAATGCGGACACAGATATATTCCTCGATACAGCAATGTGTTTTTAACTATGCACATAAACAGAACAAGGTATATGCGTTGTCCTAAGTGCGGTAAACTATCTTGGCAGAAAAAAGTAATAAGCAAAGAGTAAGAGGTGGCAAATGATAAGATTTATAAAAGCTTATTGGAAAACCCTGTTATTCTTTGCGGTGATAGGACTTCTTGGCGGTTTCTTCACAGGAATATATATGTTGGATAGCTATCCTGCGGATATTAAGCAGCAGCTACTTGACGAACTGAATGCCGCCGGACTTGGTCAAGCTCCCGCTGATATTTTTATGGGTATCATTACAGCAATCCAATCTGCCGGTTATGGCATTGTGTTGGGTGCAATCGGCATTTGGCTTGGTAAAAAGACAGGGCTTTGGAAAGATGAAAAATCGATTACGAAAAAGCCGCTACTCATTACCCTCGCCGTTGCCGTCGTTGGCGGCCTTGCCTTGATTTTGCCCGATATCTTGTTCTTCGGGCATTACTCGGAGGCAATTATGGAGTCCTATGCAGTAAAACCGACGATTCCATATCTGTTGGCAACCGTGACATACGGCGCGATTATAGAAGAAGTGATGCTGAGGCTTTTCTGGATGTCGCTAATTGCATTTGTTCTTCATAAATTGTTCGGAAAGAAGCATGATAAGCCGACGGTTGCAATTTTAGTTGTGGCGAATATGATTGCAGCGCTTTTGTTTGCTGCAGGACACCTGCCTGCAAACGCACAGCTATTTGGGCTGACACCAGTGATAATCGTTAGATGCTTCCTGTTGAATGGCGGCTTGGGTTTGCTATTTGGCTGGTTATACAGAAAATACGGCTTGCGTTATTCAATGATAGCTCACGGTGGTTGCCACATCGTATCTAAATTTATTTGGATTTTATTTGTATAAATTCCAATAGGTCGAACAGTTAGGAAAATAAGAATTTGACGGAGATATAATATGAAGCTGAAGAACATTTTGATCGTTGTTAAAGATATAGAAAAATCGAGAAAATTCTATCAAGACTTGTTTGGAATAGAATTAGTGCTTGACAACGATGGCAATATGATTTTAACAGAAGGACTTGTCCTTCAAGAC
>JAFQAS010000069.1 GCA_017399915.1 Muribaculaceae bacterium | reverse complement strand
TATGTTACATATACTATGTAAACAATAAATCTCATCTTTTATTAGATACTGCACAGAAAGGATTAGATATAATTAGGACTAGTAGTGAGCATGATACTGTTTTTGAGGCACTAATGTTTATGTATATGGCGAGATCAATGGTACAAAAGAATCGATTGAATGCTAATCAATATTATCAAGAAGCCACAACATTGATTTACGAAAATTATAATAAGGATAATTATGTGCTAAATTTGTACATACAAATTAGATACGAGTATATTATAAATAATATATTGCAGGATAATCTATTGTACGGTAATGGAGTCTTTAATAAAGAAATAGATGATTTGTGTAAATTGTATAATAAGTATCTATCTCTAGTTGAAGATGACTATGCACTAACTGAAGTTTTTTTAGGCATACTCGTAGCCTTAAAAAATAATGATATATCAAAATGCGATCAAGCTATTGCGGCCCTTTCTAAACAAATCTCACCAGATGATAATATATTTTATGATATATTATATATTAAATCTTGTATTCTTGAGAATAACACGATGTACAATGAGGCTATTAAATTATTGGAAGGCTTATCAAAATCTTGTGTAGGCAAAAGAGACCAGGCTCTTTGTATGCAGAATATCGCATTATGCCATATGCAGAGGAGCTTGGAATTTGATAGTTTATGCAATGCGGAAAAAGCTTTTCATAAAGCATTGTCATTGTATAATATAGAAGATGATCCTAATTTAACAGGTAATATATATGATGGTTTAGCATACTGCTACATACTTAAGAAAGAGTTTAATCAAGCATATGAATACTCCAAAAAGACTATTGATATTTCCCAATATATCAATTGCAATAAGTATAGTAATTATATTTCGGCCCTCTTATGCAATAAACAATATTTTAAAGCTTGGCACACATATAGAAGATATTGCTATTCTGATAGATTGATAATTAAGGAGAGATTGTTAAAGGACTGGGAGGAGATGAGTTTAGTCGGAATTCAGACTAAATGGTTTCAACTAATTTTCGTTGTATAATCGTTATGTAGCATATAGCAATTAGATTAAATGTTCATACAATGTTGTTTTCATATTTTAGGCTTTATATGATGATTAGAATGTATTTATATAGCCTCGACCGTGCGTGTGCGGAACGACTCGCGGGCCTTGCGGATATAGAGTTTTACAACATCGGCAGGCAGGTTTGACGAGCGGACAAAGGCTCTTGTTTGGTCGGGTAACTTCGCCAGTGCAGTCGCCAACAGCCACGCAACACCCATCCGCACATAGTACGGCTCCGCGCCCTGCACAGTGCCTTGTTGCGCCACTTTCGGCTTGCCTTTGAGGGTCTTGTACTTTGATTTTATGCGGTCAAAATCGAGAGAGTTGATGCGCTCAAAAACCTTGTCGAGCCACTCGTCGTTGAGAAAATAGCACATCGCCACAACCACCGCAAAGCGCACCTCAAACTCGCGCTCGGAGTCAAACCAACGCTCCAAGAACGCCCACAGAGCATCCTTGTCGGCACGCAACATCCACTTTGCGTGAGCGCAGTAGGAGTCGCACACCGCCCAATTATCGAGCACAGGTACATAGCGATTGAGCATCGCCAAACGCTCAGCAAGCGAACACTTTTCTAGGTTGATAAGGTAGCCCCAAATGACGGTCTCCTCGTAGCACAGGCTCTCGCTCGGCACCGCCTCAAACGCACGAATAGCCTCGGACCCATTGGCG
>JAFQAS010000068.1 GCA_017399915.1 Muribaculaceae bacterium | reverse complement strand
GCCCCCAATCCTTTTGTTTCTTTTTTGAATACCTTTTTTCTTTGCTTCAAAGAAAAAAGTATTAGTGTATGTATTACTGTCTTATACTATATTCTTATACTCATTGTACATTTCAGCAAATCGATGTACAAGCAATTTGCTGAAAATAACACATTCTATGCTCATATCAGCAAATTCTCAGAATCCTCCCTCCCCAGCCCCTTCAAACCTTTTCCCCAAACATCCTCTACTCTTAAAGTGATAATCGATTAGAAACACGGCAAGGGATAACACCCAGCCATAAAAACAAAAGGTATGAAAAAACTATTTTATGAAACAGAGGAATTCCTTAAAGAGAAGGTAGAGAAAATTGAGAACGAAATTCTTGCCCTCACAGACGATGGTGCGGCTTGCTGCGTGTCCGATGATAAAGGTGCGTATCTTGCAAAACTTATTGAGGAGCGCAAGGATACTTTGGATGCGTTGTTTCAGGCTACACCCAATGAGGTAATGCGTATGGATAAACTGAACGACCAGTTGAAAGCTATCACACGCCAGATGCACGAGCGCGTGGCGATTGTAAATGAGGATGCGGCAAAAATTTTCGTTGATGGCAACTTCGAGGTTGAGGGGCGACTCAACTATAATCCCAATGCTGCCGGTGCCATTCTACAGATGGAGAACGACGAGTATTTTGGCTCTGATTTTGTCAAGATTCACCAGGTTATCGATATGCTGTTTGATCAGGGATATCTCCCCATCAAATGCGCCGATTTCGTAAGAGCGTCAGACCTTGTTAACGACTTTGACGATGGTAAATGGGAGACAGCCTACGAGGATTGGCAACCACAGGCGGATAAGTTCAAGTACATCAACATCTGCTTTGCCATCCACAGCCTCAACGCATACCACCCGTATTCAATTCCAGACATTCTGCGAATGAATAATTTTGATGTCACGGTGACTGTCAAGCAGGTTATGAAGATGTAACAAGAGTTTAATTTCCGTGCCGCACGGTTGGGGTACTACACCGCCTCGACCGTGCGAGTGCGGAACGAAAAATAAGCAATATATAGACATAATATACCATCAACATGGGGCAATAGATATCCATATTAAACTTCTTTATAGATGCTTTGCATGAAATTATCGGACTGATTTGTAACAATATGATGGGATTTTTACTATCTTTGGGGTAAATAACAATCATTTAATCGGATAAGACATGGCTAGTATCAATCCTAAACTTGAGTTTTATAGATTTAAACTTAACCACAAAGATGGATATAAAACATTCAGAGAATATGCTATTGATGTGTGGAATGTGGGTAAAGCTGCTCGCGAAGATACATATTTCAAGGAATGTTTTAAGAGGTTTATGCAAAACCTGAATGCTGGATTTGAGAAAAATGATAAACTTCAGAAGACAATTACTTTGATTTCTGATAAAAAAGCAAATAAGCACTTTGATGACAAACCAACCATCTTAGCAACCAAGAGTATATTTCACGGAATTATCAATGGAGGCCCATATGGGAAGGAGCGCATATTGTCAGATATAGATAATAAAGAGGATAGTTCTACGATTGGAAAAAAGAAACCTGTTCTATCGTATTATTACATTTTCGTGTATCTACCACCAAATCATAATGAGGGATTCTTTATGGTTCACTCGAATAATAGTGATGATTCTATAACAGCGGCTTTAAGACAGTATATCGCCAGATTATTTAAGTCAGGTTCGTATCGGATGCCTGTTATGGAACCGTTTTGCCCGAAAAAGTTCCAAGATGAATTTAATAATGGTGCAACAATTAAGAATATTAAATTTACGACATCTTATGTCGATGATATTCCTCAGGATGATCCATTGAAAGAACTGTGTGAGGAGTATACTATTAAAATTGAAGCCATTCCAAAGAAAAAGGGAATTAAAGCAATTTTTGCTCCTCAAATTAAAGAGTTTTTTGATTCAAGAATATATGGAAAAGACTATAAAAATAAAAAGTCTTTATCAGAATTTGACAGAGTTTCATTATCTACAACAAACCAAGGTACCAAAACATCCAAAACATTTGAATGGAATAGTCGTGATGCGGAATTTGTTCCTGTTGTATATTTGGAGAACCATGTGCGACTAGAAGATGATAGAACTCCTAATTTTGCAGAGCTGAAACAGTACTGTATGACACTATTTGAGGAAACAATAATTCACGAATTAAGACCTGATTTAGAAATTAAGCACAATGATTAAGTATCTAAGGAGTCTGTTTTGCAAAGTTGTTCTATACGAGACAACAGATGTGAATGGGAAGAAAACTCGTCCCAAATGGCTTTTTTATTTATCTAGAATCCCATACCTAACAATTGCTATAGTTTGTTATATCTTTCTCTTTAAAAATGGCTTTGCCGAATCATTTATTAGTATTTATGCAAATATCCTTGCCATACTGATCGGTTTACTTTCGGCCACTATGTTGTTTGGATTTGAGAGCCTACAAAGTAGCAAAGAGAAGGAGTTTGACGGCAAATATGAGATAACTATAAACGATGTACAAAAAGATAGCGAGAAGACATATATCGTAAACAATGAAGTATTAAATAATAGTGATAGCCGAGATAGTGCTGCTCGTATACAGCAAGATAATTATGCAAGCCAGTTTGTGTGTTTTACTGGATACAATATAGTTTTATGCACGATTACGCTATTCTTGATACTATTTGTATCTCTATTCGAAATAGATGCGTACGATCCGTATAATACTTATTTTGTAGATCTAAAAAGTATTAGGTGGGAGCATGTTTTTAACTTTACCATAGGTGTGTTTGTTTCTATTCAAAGAGTATTCGTGTTGTATGCAATGGGGCTAATTGTCAAATATTCCCTATTTGCAACAACTAGCTTAGTACATGTAATGACAATTAAAATGAAGAATAAATGATACAGATAAATGAAGCAATAATAAGCAAAATAATTTGTCATAGAGTTTGTAATGATGAGTTGAAATCTATCATTAGTGATGATACTATTGCTATCGCCAACTCTGATGATGGAAAGATTTTCACCGAGATTCTACTAAAGCCTTTCCAAAATAGTGAAATGGTTTACGAGTTCTATCATGAGATAGATCTTAATCTGAATGTTATTTATAAGATAGCTCAAGATATTTATAATGGAGGAGAATTTGTTCGCAAAAGCCAAGATATCGTTTCTCATTTGGTGAAATCATCGCGATATCCTAATATTAAAGATGGTGATTTGCTAATCGCAACATTTGAGGATGTTGTTGTTGAGAATAAATATTGCGAGGCAATATGTATATGTAAAATTGAGGATAAAGTAAATTTTATTGAGCCTGATTATCAAAACTTACAAAAGACAAGAGTGCGTAAGGGTATATCTGCAAATAAAATTGATAAGGCATGCTTAATTATTTTTAATCAGGATAATACTATTGTTTGTACAACTGATAAAAATAGAATAGATACACAATACTGGATCGAGGATTTTTTATCTGTTCGACCTAAGCAGAATGAGTATTACAATACTAAAAATATGCTTACGGCAACGAGAGTATTTGTTACCAAGGAGATGCCTCAAGTATTTTCGGGAGTATCTAAAGCAGATCAGGCAGATATATTAAATAAGTCTGTAAACTTCTTTAAAGATAATAATACTTTTGATATAAATGAATTTACTAATGATGTTATGCCCGAACCTGAACTAAAAGAACAATTTAACGATTTTTTAAGTTTATATTCTGAAAGGGAGGGCGTAGAGTTGGTAGATCATTTTGATATTTCAACTCCTGCGGTTAAAAAGCAAGCAAGAGTATTTAAGAATGTAATAAAGTTAGATAAGAATTTCCATATATACATCCACGGGGATAGGAAGCTGATCGAGCAAGGAGAAGATGAAAAAGGTAAATACTATAAAGTATATTTCAAAGAGGAATTATAGAGTTGAGGCTGCTTATTGGCGGCCTCAACTATTATATGAGCAGGAGATTTGTAAAGACTACGTTCTAATGATAGTTCTCTTTTTGTCACCGTAAAATATACACCGCCTTATCGCTATACCTATCGAGGGTAAAGTGCAGGGTGCTGAGGGAACTGGTGTTGTCGAATTGTGTGAAGTATATCTCGTCGGCGAGGTCGGCGGCACCCCAGTTGCGTTGTTGGGCGGAGTTCCAACTATGGCGCGTGTAGCCACGAAACGAAATAAACAGCAGATTTCCCTCGGCAAAAGCCGTTTGCAGATGTGGCGGGACCTTCTTATAAAGTGCTCTTCCGAGCGCAAAAATCACGGGGCGATGCCGTTCAAGCAGGTAGTTTAATACCTCTTTCTCGAGTGGTGAGTGAAAGCCGCTGATGACAACTTTGTCGGTTTGGCAGATTGATTCGGCCCATTGCAGCGCTAATTGCGTGTCGTGTAGCGTTGCTTTCCGCGAAGCGAAGAATGCCACCAACTCTCTATCGAGCAAGTCCTTATTTCCGGATAAGTCCATAAAAAAGCGCAGGCGCTGTATTAACTTATCCCGAACTCAAGGCCTTGGCTGCCCACTCGCAAGAATAAGCAACACAAACACCCACGCCGGATGATATATGCACACACTGAGCCAATGTCAGTAGTGAGTATATACATCTTACGTGGATATCTTGTTGCCGTTCTCCTCGCAAGTTAAAACCGCCAAGTTTTTGAGTTCGGAAGAATCGTCAAAAAATATCCAATCAAATATGTACGGCTCAACGGCAAAAGCCATAAGCCATTACAAAGATATAGAAAAATTTTGAGAAAGCGTGAATTTGCAAGAAAAGTATTTACTTGATCATAGAGAGTGGATTGAAGAAAATTCCTAACTTTGTAAGTTGTAATCATATTCAAAAATTATTAACAGATGGAGCAGAATTTACACGATGAGCTACTAGCTTTGCAAGACCAGTTTGCCAATATTGATCTATTTACTAAAGGGAGCAATGGGCATAGACAATTATTGATAGAAGTCTTAATAAGAGAAATTAAGAACCTAAAAATAAAAATTTATCAAGAACCAGGTCATAAAATGCCACATCTTCATATTGATTATGGCAAAAATAATAATCATATAGCATCGTATAATATTGAAACAGGAGAACGCATAGAGGGCTCATTAGATAAGAAATATGATAAATCTGTAAGGGATTGGATCTATGAGAACAGAAAAAAGATACTACAAATATGGAATGAAATCCAAATTGGTAACAAAGATAAATATGAAGAAATGATTTCTGCTATTAAAGAATAACATGATTTATATTTAGTGATTGACCACCTTTTTACGGTCATTGACTTACGGATGTAAGATGCATTACGTGGCATACATCTTGAATGATTCGGAATAAAAACAGAGCGATATGAAAAAGATAGTGATTGTGGATGGTGGTCCGCGAAAGGATATGAACACCGCGCAGCTGTTGCAGCAATTTGCCGAGGGTGCGAAGTCTGTCGGCGAGGATGTTGAGGTGAAAAGCGTGCGACTCTACGACATTGATTATAAGGGTTGCACTTCGTGTATGGCTTGCAAACTCAAAGGTAAATCATCGAACATCTGCCGCTTTCGGGATGCGCTCTCGCCCCTCTTGGACGAGATTGCCGAGGCAGACGGCTTGGTGCTTGGCTCGCCTATCTATTTCGGCGAGGTGACGGGTAAGATGCGTGCCTTCTTGGAGCGTCTGGCGTTCCCGTGGCTCTCGTACAACGATTACAGTCTGACCGCGCCAAAGCGTATGCCTGTGGTGCTTGTCGAGACGATGAACGGCATGCCCGAGCGCAACAACAGCAACCATTTCGGCACGATGGAGTGGTGCCTCACAACGGCACTCGGTGAGCCTGAACGCATCATCGGTTACAACACTTGCCAGGTGGCGAAATACGACAATTACGAACTCGGCAGTTTCTCCGAGGAGGCAAAGCACGCTTGGCGCGATGAGCATTGGGAAGAGGACTTGCAACGGGCATACGATGCCGGTCGCAAGATGGCGGGGCAGTAAGAAGTTGTAGTTTGGAGATAGAGAGAAAAAGTTTCGGCTTTTTCTCTTTTTTTTATTGGCGATTGTCAGAAGTTGTCAAAAACTAGGGGTTACTTTGTCGCAAAGTAACCCTTAAATTTGTTTTAGCGGTAACGAAATAAGACATTGATAAAATTAAAATTGATACTTATGTCACTTTGGGATTGGCTGCTTGCAGCGTGGATTTATGAGGAGTTGTTCGATGATGACTCGGGCACCACCTCACACGACAACACTCGCGACTATGATTCGTCATACGACTACGATGATTATGAGGAGGAATTTTAGTGCCCTAAATACGCTGAATTGAAATATTAACTAACTTTGAGGTACATTACAGCGAAGTTATTGAAAACTACTACATATGAATAGAATTATAATTGTTGGAAATGGATTTGATTTAGCACATCTACTTGCCACTAGATATGAGGATTTTATAAATTGGTATTGGGAAGACAGAGGATCATATTTAGTAGGATCCTGGAGTGATCATATAGATGATGGCTTGTGTTCATTTAAGCTAAAAGAAGAAGTTCATCTTGCAGGATGGGCTTTAGTTTGGGGATATCATTATGGAATATCTCCAAAACAATATTCGTTGCGAGATCTTGTAGAGCATGTCAAATCAGACACCAAAGTGTGTAACTTTGAAATGCACAGTCACTTTTTTACCGAGATATGCAAAGCTATAGAAGAAAAAGGGTGGGTTGATATTGAAGCAGAATATTACCGCATGCTTAATTCTGTGTATTTATCATCGCCGGAGAAATTGAATAATGAGTTTGCCATTGTGCGCACTAAACTCATAGAATATCTAACATCTATACAAAATCGTAATATCAACAATTCTATAGTAAATCAAGCTACAAGAGAATGTATGATGGCTCCATTTTGCGCTAATGAAGTTTCTATCGAGGGTCGAGCAAAATGGAACGAATTCCTAAAATGCAGAATTGAAGATGAGGACTTATCGGATACAATAAAGTTGTATGGTGAATCCGAAGCCCGTGAAAAAATAAAACAAGTATCAGAATTCAAGAAAGCACAGAGGGGACAAATAGACAATATGGGAATTGGCTCTATCAATGGTAACGTGTTGCCTTCAGCTATGCTTTACCCGGATAGAATTATGCTCTTAAATTTCAACTATACCAAAACAGCTGATATGTATATGCCGGCTGATGAACATCATTTCCCTATCAATCACATACACGGTCATTTGGATAATCCGGATAGTGTTATTTTCGGATATGGCGATGAGATAGATAATAAATATCAAGAGATTAGCAGCCTCAACAACAATGAACTATTAAAGAATATTAAGTCTATTCGATATTTAGAGGATGTGAATTATAGAAATGTTCTTGAATTTGTAGAATCAGCTCCATACCAGATTTACATCATCGGACACTCTTGTGGAACTTCGGATAGGACATTGCTAAATACTCTATTTGAGCACCCAAATTGCGTATCGATAAAACCGTTCTATTACCAAAACGATGAAGGCCAAGATAATTATATCGAGATTGTACAGAATATATCTAGAAATTTCAGCAACGCGCAGAAGATGCGAGATCGAGTAGTGAATAAAACATTTTGTCAGCCTTTGCCTCAGAGAATAGCTTCAAACGAGTAACAATGCAATAGTCTTATGATCGACCACCTTTTACATCCATTGGTTTGTGAGCGATTTCGCACGGAGGAGCGGTATCGGGAGGGGCATTTGCGAGTGGTGAATGCGTTGCCTGAGAGGCGTGTTATGGGACTTCATTCGCCCGAGATTAAGCAGGTCGCAAAGCAACTCACACGCGAGGGTGGCGAGGTTGTTATGCCCGATGGAGTGCATCGGATTTGCGCCAATGGGTCCGAGGCTATTCGTGCGTTTGAGGCGGTGCCGAGCGAGAGCCTGTGCTACGAGGAGACCGTCATTTGGGGCTACCTTATCAACCTAGAAAAGTGTTCGTTGGATGATCGTTTGGCGATGCTCGGTCGCTATGTGCCCGTGCTCGATAATTGGGCGGTGTGCGACTCCTACTGTGCTCACGCAAAGTGGATGGCGCGTGCCGATAAGGAGGCTCTGTGGGCGTTTTTGGAGCGTTGGTTTGACTCCGAACACGAGTTTGAGGTGCGCTTTGCGGTGGTCGTGGCGATGTGTTATTTCCTCAATGATGAGTGGCTCGACAAGGTTTTTGAGCGCATCAACAGGCTCGATTTCGGGCGCATAAAGTCAACGTATAAGACCGTCAAAGGCAAGCCGAAGGTGGCACAGCAAGGCACTGTGCAGGGCGCGGAGCCGTACTATGTGCGGATGGGCGTTGCGTGGTTGCTGGCGACTGCGCTAGCGAAGTTCCCCGATGCAACGAGGGCGTTTGTCCACTCGTCAAACCTACCCGAAGACGTTGTAAAGCTCTATATCCGCAAGGCCCGCGAGTCGTTCCGCACACGCACGGTCGAGGCAGTGTGATTGTTTGATATTGCCTTGTGATAAAATAATCTTACCAGAATTTAGGGGCAAACATATTGAGGAGAACCTTGAGGTTTGCGAGTGAAGAGAAAAAGTTTCGGCTTTTTCTCTTTTTATTTCATAATATTTTATATCTTTGTAAACAAATAGGGTTGAAATAATACAAATGATGACTATAGATACATATATACAGCAAAAAAACGAAGAGTTTTTGAGATTAGAAATAGCATATTCTAATCTATATCAGGCATATGTGTCTGGCAATAGAGAGGATATGATTGCCAAGTATGTTGCCGTAGGGAATGTGAACATCCCATACTTCACAGATAGCATCTATCTAAATACTAAGCAAACAATGCTTGATAACGGAGTCATTCCCAATGTACTACCAACATCTATATACGACATTAAGGATGACGCTTTGTTGCAAATGAATATTCAAGGCTGCCTAAAAGCTCTACAATACGAGCTTGGCAGACGCAATATATATTCTACCCAATACACATATGCTCAAAGCGTTTTATATAGACCAACTCATACTTTCCAGCAGGAAGAGGTGCTATATCAGAACGCCCAAGGTTACCAGTTAAAGGTTGCAGATCTCCTTGCTGTGTCGAAGTATGCTGTGAGTGTCGCCGAGGCCATAGAGCCCAGCAATGAGGAGTATGCAAAAGCTAGTGCTGCAATTACAGTTTTTCAAGGCATTGATGCAATACTCAACAACAAACCTGAAGATAAGCCTGTCAACAAAATGTTGCATTTAGCCACAAGCTTTATATCATCTGTCGTAAAATCGTCTATTAAGGATGATGAGGCTAAGCGCGGTGTTACTATAACTGCAATTATGGTTGATTTGGCAATAGATTTCTTTTGTAAAAAGTAAAAATAAACAATATGGATAAGCCCAAAAATCGCATAAAAGAGGTGCTTGAAGAGCGCGGCATCAAACAAACTTGGCTGGCTGAACGACTTGGCAAGAGTTTCTGCATAGTGAACTCTTATGTCTGCAACCGCCGCCAACCTAGCCTTGATGTGCTATTTGAAATAGCAAAGATATTGAATGTGGATCCTAAAGAACTAATAATTAGCGAATAGCACTACAAATGCTATTGTGTGATAACATTTGTATACATGAAGAACGATATCACATTGATTGATAAAATCGTACGATTGGTATATCAGCATATATGTTGC
>JAFQAS010000067.1 GCA_017399915.1 Muribaculaceae bacterium | reverse complement strand
GTTTGTCACACTCGGTAGTCACAACCGGTTTCCCGGTAGATAAAGATACTACAACAGACAATAATCTCGATAATGTGTCGCGAGTGCTGCCACGAGTGCGCGGAATGCGACGCTTGGGTTCGGCAGCGATAGACCTCTGCTATGTGGCTGCCGGTTTTCTCGACGGCTACTGGGAGATGAATCTGCACACTTGGGACGTGGCTGCCGGGCAACTTATCGTGCAGGAGGCCGGAGCTTGTTATTCCCACTTCCGCACCGACCGAAATATCTCGGTTGTTGCTGCGACACCATTAATATTTGAAACACTTTATTCATTATTGGCGAGCGAGGCTCCTAAATAATAAACCATACATTTTTTATGAAACATATTATCACATTTGCGCTATTGATAATCACATCGGCAGTAGCATATGCCAATATCGATTTTGACCAATATTTTTGCGACTCTACATTACGAATAGATTATGTGTTTGAGGGGGTGGCTAAGAGTGATGACTGTGAGGTGAGTGTGAGAGCACTGCACAAATCGCCCACATGGGCAGGCCGTCGAGTAAATCTCGATAGATTGCCGGTAGAGGGTAATGGTCAGTTGGTGATGACCGATGCCGCAAGTGGCGACACGATATATATGGCATCGTTTTCATCGCTATTTCAAGAATGGATGGTGGAAACCGACACTGTGGCTCGTCGTGCGTTTGAAAACACTTTCCAAGTGCCAATGCCTCGACGCAACGCTTATGTAGATATAAAATTGATGAATAATAGACGCAATGTGATGGCACGCACTCGCCATTTGGTAAATCCGTCGGACATTCTGATTAAAAAGCAATGTAGCACTCCGCTACCTCATAAATACATACACCGTGGTGCCGATGATAAGAATTGTATCGATGTGGTGATTCTTGCCGAGGGGTATACCCAAGATGAAATGGAGGAGTTTTATCAACATGCACAATATGCAGTTGAATCGATATTTGCTCATGAGCCATTTGGCACAAATCGCGACAAATTTAATTTCATCGCTGTGGCATCGCCATCGCGCGATAGTGGGGTGTCAATACCTCGATTGGGTGAGTGGCGTTCAACCGCATTCGGCTCGAATTTCAGCACATTCTACGCCGACCGCTATCTTACCACTTCAAATGTGTGGAGCGTGCATGATGCGCTTGTGGGAATTCCTTACGAACATATTATCATTCTTGCCAACACTGAGGAATATGGCGGTGGCGGGATATATAACTCATATACTTTGACCACGGCAAAACACCCTACATTTGATGTGGTAGTGGTGCATGAGTTTGGGCATAGCTTTGGAGCTCTTGCCGATGAATATTTCTACGAAGGAGGTGTGCTTGTTGATACCTATCCTCTCGATATCGAGCCATGGGAGCAAAATATTACTACGCGAGTCGACTTCAATTCAAAATGGGCCGATATGATGCCTAAAGATGTACCGGTGCCTACATCGCCCGATGATGCCGACCGCTATGCGGTGGGGCTCTACGAAGGTGGCGGTTATTTGGTGCGAGGCGTGTACCGTCCTGCCGATGAATGTCGCATGCGAAATAACGTAACCCCGGCATTTTGCCCCGTGTGCCAACGCGCAATCCAACGCATGATTGATTTTCATTTGAAGTAGAAGTGAGTTTTTGAAATTTGATTCTATTAGAAAATGATGGATTGAACATCTATTGCGAATCAGCATTGATCAAAACTATTTTTTGTAAAAAATAGCTATTAAATAGTGTTATATTATAGCGTTTTTTTGATATAGAGAGCGAGTTTTTTGATTTCCGCTCTCTTATTATTGCTTTTTGTTATTTGAGCCGTTGTGAGAAAATCTAATTGTTGAAAGATTTTTTTGAAAATGATGAGAAAATATTTGTGTTATATGAGGAAAGTTTTCTATATTCGCAGTGTGATTTGAAACAAACAAGTCGCGAGGTGATTTAAAAGATAGTAATAACGAAAATAAAAGAATAGTTAAGTATATGATATTCAATTTTAGATTAGTCTCAGATGAAGTGGATAACTTCAAAAGAGAGATAAAAATCGATGCCGATTACACATTTTTGGATTTGAAAAATGCGATATGTGATGCGGTGGGATATGACAAAAATCAATTGTGTTCATTTTTCTTGTGTGATGACCGCTGGGAAAAAGAAACAGAAATCACACTCGAAGATATGGGCACCAGCTCCGACGAAGATGTGTGGTTGATGGAGGATACTATATTGAGCGATTATATCGAGGACGAAGGTCAAAAGTTGATATTTATGTTTGACTACATGACCGAACGCTCATTCTTCATTGAAATGAAAGAGATGATTACCGGCAAGAAATTGAAAGACCCTTTGTGTACGCTTGCTATTGGTAAAGCTCCTGTTCAATTAATGGATCTCAAAGAATTTGAAGCAAAAGTTGATGCCAAATTGGCAGCTGCAACTGTAGATGATATCGATGAAGAGTTCTATGGCTCAGATGAATTCAATGAAGACGAATTTGATGCCGAAGGCTTCGATGAAATGACGTTTGACGAAAAATATTAAAAAAACGATTATAGAAAAATATAAAAACCTGCAACACCACAGTGTGTTGCAGGTTTTTTTTTGAGGCTTTGGTGGCTCTAAGGACTTTTAAGGGCTCAGTATCTTTTTAGTGTGGGCAAGCAGAAAACGGTCCACTGGCAAAAAAACGAGGGGAAACGTGCGAAGCATGGGGAGCGCAGCGATATGTAATAACCGCGTGGTTGAGGGTGTTAGCCCGAAACCTCCGGACGGAGAGCTCCCTCCTCTCTCAGAAACCGTGCTTCGCACGGATTCCCATACCTTTTTGCTACATAGCCCTTTAAGGATACTAAAGACGGGTGTGGGGCGGTTGGGGATTTTATGAGGCGTGGAGAAAAATAAGAGCGTTCCCCCACCCGGGAACGCTCTTGGTGCATGTTTTTATAGATTATTATTTCAAGAGAGACTTATTTAACTTCTTCGAAGTCAACGTCGGTAACAGTGTCATCGTTGCCGCCTGCATTGGGGTTGCCACCGGGTTGGCCACCAGCGAATGGGTTAGCGCCTGCGCCGGGTTGACCACCTGCTTGTTGTTGGGCATTGATGATGTCTTGTTGGATTTGACCAAACACTGTTTCAATTTCTTTGATAGCTGCGTCGATAGCAGGAATATCTTGTGCTTTGTGAGCGTCTTTAAGTTTAGCCACGGCAGCTTCGATAGGAGCTTTCTTGTCGGCAGGAATCTTGTCGCCGAGTTCGCTGAGTTGCTTTTCGGTTTGGAAAATGATAGCGTCGGCTTGGTTGAGTTTGTCGATGCGTTCTTTTTCTTTAGCGTCGGCAGCAGCGTTGGCTTCAGCTTCTTCTTTCATGCGTTTGATTTCTTCGTCGCTCAAGCCGCTTGAAGCTTCGATGCGAATGCTTTGTTGTTTGCCTGTAGCTTTATCTTTGGCCGAAACGTTGAGGATACCGTTGGCGTCGATTTCGAAAGTAACTTCGATTTGAGGAATACCACGAGGAGCAGGAGCGATGCCGTCGAGGTGGAAGCGACCGAGAGTTTTGTCGTCTTTCGCCATTGGGCGTTCGCCTTGAAGCACGTGGATTTCTACTGAAGGTTGGTTGTCGGCAGCAGTAGAGAATGTTTCGCTCTTACGGGTAGGGATTGTGGTGTTGGCTTCGATGAGCTTAGTCATCACGCCACCGAGAGTTTCGATACCTACTGACAAGGGGACAACGTCGAGAAGAAGCACGTCTTTCACTTCGCCTGAAAGCACACCGCCTTGGATTGCAGCACCCACGGCAACCACTTCGTCGGGGTTAACACCTTTAGAAGGTGCTTTGCCGAAGAAACGTTCAACGATTTGTTGGATTGCAGGGATACGAGTAGAACCACCTACAAGGATAACTTCGTCGATGTCGCTTGCGCTAAGACCAGCGTCGCGTAGAGCTTGTTCACAAGGCTTGATAGTAGCTTGAATGAGGCTGTCGGCGAGTTGTTCGAATTTAGCACGAGAGAGAGTTTTTACCAAGTGTTTGGGTATACCGTTAACAGGCATGATGTAAGGGAGGTTGATCTCGGTAGAAGTGGTGCTTGAAAGTTCGATTTTAGCTTTTTCGGCAGCTTCTTTGAGGCGTTGGAGTGCCATAGGATCTTGACGGAGGTCAACACCTTCTTCGTTAAGGAATTCTTGAGCCAACCAGTCGATAATCACGTGGTCGAAGTCGTCACCACCGAGGTGAGTGTCACCATTGGTAGATTTCACTTCAAATACGCCGTCGCCGAGTTCGAGGATAGAGATATCGAATGTACCGCCACCAAGGTCAAATACTGCGATTTTTTGGTCTTTGTCGATTTTGTCAAGACCATAAGCGAGAGCTGCAGCAGTGGGTTCGTTTACGATACGTTTCACTGTGAGGCCTGCGATTTCGCCGGCTTCTTTAGTTGCTTGACGTTGAGAGTCGTTGAAGTAAGCAGGAACGGTGATAACCGCTTCAGTTACTGATTGACCGAGGTAGTCTTCGGCAGTTTTCTTCATTTTTTGAAGAATCATAGCCGAGATTTCTTGTGGAGTGTATTCGCGACCGTCGATGTCGACGCGAGGAGTATTGTTGTCGCCACGCGCCACTTTATAAGGAATGCGGTCGATTTCTTTTGCTACGTTGTCGTAAGATTCGCCCATGAAACGCTTGATAGAGTAGATAGTGCGTTTTGGGTTTGTGATAGCTTGACGTTTAGCGGGGTCGCCTACTTTGCGTTCGCCACCGTCAACAAATGCTACTACCGAAGGGGTAGTGTTTCGACCTTCGCTGTTAGGGATAACAACAGGGTCGTTACCTTCGAGAACTGCTACACATGAGTTGGTAGTACCTAAGTCAATACCGATAATTTTTCCCATAGTTTTCTGAGTTTTTTATTGTTTTTTGTTATTAATTTCTTGTTTTGTGTTGTGATGCCGTCACGAGGGCAGCATCGTCGTTTCCCAAATAAAACAAATCTTGTGCCAAAAAGGTTTATTTGTGTGTAATATGCTGATAATTAGCGTGCAATGTCATGGTCGTTTATTTTGTGGTATATGACAAGACGACTGACAAAGCGACTGACAGGGTGACAAAAGGAGTTGAGAGTTTTAATGCGGAACTCCTTTTGAGCGGAACTCCTTTAATGCGGAATGCGGAGTGCGGAATGTGTTGTTGGCTAATTGTTTTTTTGTGGTTATTGTGAAGATTAAGTTTAATTAACTGAATAGTTTTTGCAATTTGTTTAAAATGAGTTAACTTGCATTTGATAATTGTGTTGTTAACCATTAAATCCATAAAATTATGAAAAATGTTAGACGTTTCCTATATACTGTTACAGTAGTGATGATGTTAGTTGTCTCTTTTGGGATGTTCGCTCACGATTTTGAGGTTGATGGGATATACTATAAATATGTCGACAAGCAAACAAAAACTGTAATGGTTTCTTGTAAGGGTTATTATCATGGGTCCTATGCCAATGAATATGTTGGGTCCGTATCAATCCCCAAAACGGTAGTGTGTTCAGATACAATATATACGGTTGTTTCGATAGAAGGTGGAGCATTTGCAAGTTGTGGAGAATTGACATCTATAACAATTCCGATTACTATTGATACTATTGGTTCGGGTGCGTTTCAGGGTTGTAGTGGCTTGACATCAGTTGTTATACCTGGGAGTTATATAGGACGCAGTGCATTTGAAGGGTGTAAAGGGTTGACTTCGGTGGTTATCGGAGATTCTGTAACAGTTGTTGGCGATCATGCGTTTGAATTTTGCAATAAGTTAAAGAGGGCTAAAATAGGTAATTCCGTGAGATTGATAGGAGAATGGGCATTTGCTGATTGTGATAGCTTAATGGCAATTGATATTCCTAACTCGGTGTCAAAGATAGGATTGCATGCGTTTTCAAGTTGTGCGTTGAAAACTATAACAATAGGGAACTCGGTTGTAGAAATAGGAGATATGGCGTTTATGGGGTGTTCAGGACTTGAGGAGGTTAATTTTAACGCGGAGGAATGTGCGATAATGGGCAGTTATAATTCAGTCTTTAATGGTTGCGTAAATTTGAGAACAGTAAATATAGGAGCAACAGTAAAAAAAATACCCTCATATGCGTTTCAGGGTTGTAGTGGCTTAACATCTGTAGATATTCCTAACTCGGTGTCAAAGATAGGAACGTGTGCATTTGCTGATTGTGCGTTGGAAACTATAACAATAGGGAACTCGGTTGCCGAAATAGGAGTTTTGGCGTTTATGGGGTGTTCAGAACTTGAGGAGGTAAATTTTAATGCGGAAGATTGTGAGATAATTGGCAACGTGTCTCTTAGTCCTATTTTTAGAGGTTGTACAAATTTGAAAAAAATAAATATAGGTACAACAGTAAAAAAAATACCCTCATATGCGTTTTATGGTTGTGGTGGTTTTACGTCCATATATATCCCAGCTATGGTTTCTAAGATAGGCGAAGGAGCGTTCAAAGGTTGTGTCAGTTTGACCTCTATTGAAGTTTCATCTGAAAACAATAGCTATGATTCAAGGAATAAATGTAATGCCATTATTGAAACATCATCAAATACACTTATCGTAGGATGTCAAAATACGGTTATTCCAAACTCGGTGACTGCAATTGCCGAAAATGCGTTTAATGGTATCCATATTTCAGAAATGCATTTACCTAAATCAGTTACATTTGTGGGTCAGATGAATAATTGTGCGGATGTGTGTTATTGTTACAATCCAACACCTCCAACCGGAGGTGGTTATACGTCCAATCGCCTATTTGTACCTAAAGGAAGTTTTGTTGCTTATTCCACGGCCGAAGGATGGAAGTCAGCAAGTCAAATACTCGAATTTGAGGAGGAAGATGTGGATAAACATATGTTTACTATAGTGTATCCTGAGGGAGGAGTAGTGAGCCAAAAGGTGGAAAATGGAACGATACTTGAATTGCAGATTGTGCCGTCAGATGGTTGGAAGTGTAACACCGTGACATTTAATGGAACAGATGTTACTGATAGGCTAGATGCAAACGGCACCTACAATACTCCGTCAATTACGACTGATTCGCAATTGAATGTTGTGTTTGTGAAAAATAGTGACAGTGTGTTAGATACGTTTGTTGATGGCGATATTAAAGTATATGTAAAAGGAGATATTGTAACAATCATTGGTGCCGATGAGTATTCTGATGTTGAAATTTATGATATGGCAGGAATGACGATTTACAAGGGCAACGAAAAAGTAATTACTTTAGACAATAATGGTATTTATATATTGACAATTGAAGGGCAAGTATTTAAATTTGCAATGTGATGTTGCTCTAATATAGCAGTATAAATTGGATATTTGCGTTGTTGGACAATTGTTTTTTATTAACTTTGCAAATAGTGAAAATATTTATGAGAATAAAACGGTTAGTGATTTTTATATGGTTGCTATGTAGTATAGTTTTGGCTTCTAATGCAATGACGGTTAAGCGAGTGTCGCAAGGAAGTTTTAATGCGGCAGTGGAAAAAGGGCAGGCTATGTATATAATCGAGGGTGATTGCTCGCTTTCGGGTGATGTGACACTTGCGGCAGGTTCCATATTGAAATTTGAGGGAGGTGCGCTTGTGGGCTCCGGAACAATAAAAGGCTCGCGTTTGATGATTGATGCACCGAAGTATCAGATATTTGGTGAAAAAGTAAACTTTGACAAAGGTGCTATTGCCAATGGCGAGGTGTCGGCTCATTGGTGGGGCGCAAAAGGAGATGGGAACTCAGATGATGCTCCTGCGATAAACCGGGCGTTGCAAAATGCCGGCACATCGTGGGTTGTGCTTGAAAATCTACGATATTTGACCAACGGAACAATTGTGATGGGATTTGGACAAAAATTGCGATGTGAAGGATCTTTGGCTTATGATGGAAGTAGAGCGGCGATTGAATTGACCAATCAAAATATAGAATTGGATATATTTGAATTACGACATAATAAAGGTGTTTCACATAATCAATCTGCAAAATTTATAGGTAGTGGAGTGCAGTTTACCGGCAACGTGTATAATGCAAATATAAATATTGATAAGATATTGTATTTTAATAAGGCATTTGATATTGTTCCAACTCATAAAGCCGGAGATAATGATAAATATCGTGGAGTCCAATATTGTAGAATATCGTGGCAGTATGTTATAGGTGAATATGGGATTTATATCGATATGGTAAAAGGAATGACAAGTGATTATAATGGTCGTCGCACGTGGGTGAATGAAAATCAATTTAACGGCGGGCGATTGATGTGTCGATATGGGATATATTCGACTCCTGTTGATGATAAATATAAAAATACGATAGGTGTGATAAATGGTAATGTGTTTAATAGTATCGGCTTTGAGGGGGAAGGAAATATTAAATGCAAGGCTATTACTTTATATAATGCATGGCACAATAACTTTAATGATATAAGATTGAGTGAAGGATATGTGCCAATTGGTCAACCATGGATTGATCTCACACAATGTGGATATTTGAATTTTAGCTTTAAAAGCCAAATCCCATATTCATCGGTAAAGGCAACAAGGTGTAATCATATTGAGATGCATGCTAATTTTACCGATAATGGATTGGGATATTTTGCGGGATATGACCGTCTCTATATCTTGAATGAGAATGGCGCATATAATCCGTTGAATAATGCATTGGATAAGAATAGTGAAAATGTGAAGTTATTGACACGAAGCACAGTTGGCGCGGCTGAGATAAAACAAATCTATGTGGGGGCTTCAAAGACTGCTCCGCGTGGTGGAGTGGTACAAAAAATGAATTTCAATGATTTGTTTTTTGCGAATGTAGGCGACCAAAAGGTGTTGAGTGATAAGGCTTTTATCACGGTAAATGATAACTCAACTTTGAATATTGCAACCGAACATAGTTTGGGGGGAGCAAATTTGGATTTCGCATTAGTGTGCAAGATTTCGGCCGGCTCCAAGATAGTGATAACAAATGCAGAAGGAAAGAAGATGACATTGACTGAGAGTGGCGTGTATCATGTGCGTCCGATTGGAGATACATTTCAATTGTACAAGATAAAAGACTCCGGATATGAATTTATTGAATTTAAATGAGGATAACTATGAAACGGATATTGACGATTTGTTTGATGTCAATGTTTATATTGATGTCGAATGCGACCGAGAGGGAGTTTATAGTGGTTTATATGGTTGATGGAACTACAATAGAGGTTCCTTTGCAAGAGATGCCTATTGTGAAGATTGCCGATGGAAAACTGAAAATTACCACGGCGATGAATGCATTGGAGATAGAGCGTGATAGTGTTTCTCGATTTGCGTTTAGCGGTAATGTTGACGGAGTAGGGACTGTGTTGCATTCAGGGGCTGAAATGGAGCAGGAGGGCAATATGCTGGTGTTTCGCAATCTGCCCAAAGATAGTGATATAGCATTTTATTCGGTGGAAGGAGTGTTGCTTGCATCTGAAGTTGCAGAGGGAGAATATATTATGTCGCTTGAAAAATATCCAAAAGGGATATATATCGTGATAGTAAACGGAATAAGTACTAAAATAGTGAAAACAAAATGAAACGGATAGCAATATTAATAGCTTTGGCTATGGTCTCATCATATATCTACGGGCGAGTAAATTCGGTGTGGATTAATACTGATATTCCGAGGATATTTAATGATGAGGATGTAGATAGTATCGAATATGTGATGAATGCCAAAGGTGGATATGAGCAACATTTGTATTCGGGGGACTCGGTGTATGTTACACAGTTGACGAATGATTTAGTTGTAACCTTTGACAAGCATGGAGTAAATACCGAAAAGGAAGTTGATATGGGATTACCCAGTGGAACGATATGGGCAGGATATAATATTGGAGCATCATCGCCAGAGGAATATGGTGATTATTATTGCTATGGAGATACTATCGCCAGAAATATATCGGGAGATGCATCGTTTCCTATTTCCTTAGATGATTTCGAACGTATTAGCAACGATTGTAATATCGAAGGAACTCAATATGATGTAGCTACGCATGAGTGGGGCGAAGATTGGCGTATGCCACGATATGAGTATTTATTTGAACTATTTAGGGTGGCAGGAGATATCAGTTATTGGTATTATGAAACGAATCCAGATAGGTGTGCAGACCCATCATTGGCAGTATTTAGGGGGCAAACTGGCCTGATAATAACCAGCCGTATAAATGGGAATCGGTTGTTTTTTCCTGCGGCAGGCGCAATTGAACGGTATTATGAGGATAAACCATATCCTGATAATAAATTATTGGGGATAAGATTAATTGATAAGGACATCGTTGGACTATATATACTTTCTCAATGGGGTTCTATTATGTATCAGGCGTTTCTGCCTTACATGATTGAGTTTAATTATGAAGGCAACTATCTTTTGAAAATGGGGAAAATTTGCAATAATGCCGGGCAAGTGCGAGCGATTAAGCCAAAGCCTGGTGGTAAATTTGAATTTAAATCATATGATTTAGAACGAGAGATATGGAAAAAGTGAAGCGATTGGATTATGTAGATGTGTGTAAGTGGTTGGGTATCTCGTTGGTGATATTTGGTCATATGCAAATGCCCGATGAGGTGCTACAATGGATTTATGCTTTTCACATGCCACTGTTTTTTGTGCTATCGGGTTATACCTATCGGGCTCAAAAGATTGATAAGGATTTTTTGATGAAGAAAATCAAGACTATATATGTGCCGTTTTTGCTGTTTGCACTGATATTTTGCAGTGGGGAGATGAGTAGTTGGGCTTATATTGCGTATGGAAGCCGTAATGCGTTGGAAATGGCCGGCACTTATACTGTGTTGTGGTTTTTACCATGCTTCTTTGCGGCGGTGTTGGTGTTTTCGTTGTTGATGAATATTGGCAACCGGTCGAAGCATAAAGCGTGGATTTTGATAGCCGGAGTGGCGGTGATGCTTGTCGGCGCCAAAGCATGTGAAATGCTGAAAGAAGGTCAACCGATGATAGCAAAATATGGCTATCCGTTGAATTTTGATATGGCATTGGTGGGAGCTGTGTTTATGTTTGCCGGCTATTGTTTTCGTCGGATGATAGATTCTTTTAAAGGTTCAGATGCACTTATAGATCGCATTAGCAATGATTTAGTATACACCTGTGCCTACTCTACTAAAAAACAAATTTTGTTGATAGTGACAGTCGTAGTGTTGTTTGTGGTGACAGGTTTTACCGCATATATGAATTTACCCGAGTCGTTAAATCCGGCATGTGCCCATGTGGAAATGTCGGTTGGCGCATTCGGAAATTGGGGGCTGTTTTTTGCTAATGCGTTGTTGATGTCGATGGCGTTGATAGGGTTGTCGATGCTGGTAGATAAATGGGTTAATAAGAAAAAATTATTGTTGTTTATCGGTCAGAACTCATTGACGATTCTATGTGTGCATGGTACTATATTGTTGGCGGCATCAAAAGTGTTGCCCAAGGTAGGTTTAACCGGCGTCGATGATATGTCGTTGATGATTCAAGGGGTAGTGTCGTATGTTATTGTAATTGCTGCATCGATACCGGTAATTTTGCTGATTAAACGCTTTGTGCCTAATTTGGTGGGGAAGTAATGGATTTCGAATTGCTATAAAAAACGAATGGGGGTGTGTCAAAATTCAAAGATTTGACGCATTCCCTTATTTTATTTAATCATCTTCTTAAAATGAGTTTGTGTTCCAACCCCCTCCCGGCTACGCCGTACTCCCCCTAATTGCCTTGCAATCAGAGGGAGAGCTAATAATACTTATGTCAATAATCTTGGCGGCTCCTCCTATGAAAATTTGAAAAATTTTTAGGGGAGGTGGCACGAAGTGCCGGAGGGGTTAATTTTGACACACCCCCTTCGTTTTTGTTATCAGTTGCTTAGTTGGGGATATAATAATCGTAGATTTGAAGGACTAAATAAGATTCTTCTAATTCTTTGCCACTATAACGAAGAGACTGATAAGTACCATCGTTTAGCATAACATAACGCAAGTTATTCTGAAGATACCAAATGCCTTTTACTTTGTCTTTTTGATTGTTATAGACATTTTGTAAAAAATATTTAGCTTCATCAATATTTGGCAAATTACTCCAAGAAACATTAACTTTATAGCTATTACCAATATGCTGTCCGGTCCGTGAATTACCTAAAGCACAATAAGCTTTGTATGTGCCATTGGCTTCATCTCGTTCGTATACAATTAGTTCATTATCTCCCATACGAAGAATGCTATTTAGTTGAGGGGGAACAACATTTATATGTAAACTCGTAATCGATGTATTGTTTTTTTCATCGGTTACATATAGACGAATCTGTTCGTTTCTTTTACATTCACTCCCAATAGGTGCCCAAAAAATGATTTTGCCACAAGATACGTCGGTGGGGTTGGGGAAGATTTTTATTTTTAAATTGCCTGAATAGATATAATCAACAGTAATGTCGGTGTGATTGTGCCCATTGGCGCAATTGGCGATTTTATAGTGAATGCCAGTGGTATTGCTCAAATCAGATATGCTATCGTCATAAGCCGGGAGGAAGAATTTTGTTTCTTTAATAGGGTTGTTATTTCCATCTTCGAAGAATGAAACAGAAAAATCGGGTCTTTGTGAATTGGTGCAAGGTTCGTCGTCATCGCTGCATGCCGTGAACAATATAGCAGAGCATGCTAAAAAGCAAATGGAAAGTAATTGAAATTTTCGCATAGTCATGGTGTATTAAGTGGTTAAAAGATAAATAGTTGATGATGCAAATGTATATAATAAAATTGAAATATCAAAATTATTTTTGTATTTTTTCGGGGGGGGGGTAAGTTGCTGATAACTAGTGATTTATAGGAAGAACTCCAACGATGTGAGGGCAGCACTTATTTAATCCGGGCTTTTGTGTGGACTTCAGTTTTTCTTCTCACTTTTCTTTTTTTTAATTTCCCATTATTTTGAGGTGTGATAAAATAGGTAAATTGGGGTTGATATTCAAATAAATTTGTTATATTTGCAACATAAATGCATGGGAAAGGGTAGATTGTACCTTTTTCTCATGTGTGATTGTGTGATAACTAATTATAAACCAATTTAATAAATTATTTTATTATGAATATTTCTCATATTGAACACGTGGGTATTGCAGTTCCCAGCTTGGACGAAGCAATTCCTTTCTACGAAAAAATCTTAGGTCTAAAATGTTTCGCTATCGAAGAGGTGGCTGATCAAAAAGTGCGTACAGCATTTTTCCAAGTAGGTCAAACTAAAATCGAGCTCCTTGAAGGCACAAGCGAAGACAGTGCAATTTCAAAATACATCGCAAAGAATGGCAGTCGTGGCGGTATCCAACACATCGCTTTTGCAATGGAAGACGGCGTGGCAAACGCATTGGCCGAAGCTGAAGAAAAAGGTTGCGCTCTTATCGACAAAGCTCCCCGCAAAGGTGCTGAAGGTCTTAACATTGCATTCCTTCACCCAAAATCAACTTGTGGCGCATTGATCGAACTTTGCGAAGATCCAAATAAGTAATCAATTTCAATCAAAATAATAGTAATGAGTAATCAACTTGCTAAAGTACAAGAGCTTATCGCATTGCGCAATGAGGCTCGTTTGGGTGGCGGTGAAAAAGCTATCCAAAAACAACACGAAAGAGGCAAATATACAGCACGCGAACGTATCGCACAATTGCTCGATGAAGGCTCTTTCGAAGAATTAGATATGTTTGTAAAACATCGTTGTACCAACTTCGGCCAAGAAAAGAAAAGTTTCTTGGGCGATGGTGTCGTAACCGGTTATGGTACAATCGACGGCCGCCTTGTTTATGTGTTTGCACAAGACTTCACCGTGTTTGGTGGTTCATTGTCAGAAACAATGGCGTTGAAGATTTGCAAAGTGATGGATATGGCAATGAAGATGGGTGCTCCAGTTATCGGTCTTAACGACTCGGGTGGTGCTCGTATTCAAGAAGGTATCAACGCTCTTGCAGGTTATGCCGAAATTTTCCAACGCAATATTATGGCATCGGGTGTGATACCTCAAATCTCAGGTATCCTCGGTCCATGTGCCGGTGGTGCTGTTTACTCTCCAGCATTGACCGACTTCACAATCATGACTAAAGGTATCTCTTACATGTTCCTCACCGGCCCTAAAGTGGTGAAAACCGTAACCGGCGAAGATGTGACACAAGATGCTCTTGGTGGTGCTGAAGTACACTCTTCAAAGAGTGGTGTGGCTCACTTTGCAGCCGAAGATGGTGAAGAAGCATTGAGAATTATCCGCAAGCTCTTCAGCTATATTCCACAAAACAATCTTGAAGAAGCTCCGTTGGTAGCTTGTGAAGACCCAATTGACCGTCTTGAAGATTCATTGAATGAAATTATTCCTGACTCAGCTAACAAGCCTTACGATATGTATGAAGTTATCGGTGCTATCATCGACAACGGCGAATTCCTTGAAGTGCAACGCGACTATGCTAAGAACCTTATCGTAGGATTCGCACGCTTCAATGGTCAAGCAGTGGGGATCGTAGCCAACCAACCAAAATTCTTGGCAGGTGTGCTTGATAGCAACGCTTCACGTAAGGGTGCTCGCTTCGTACGTTTCTGCGACGCATTCAATATTCCTTTGGTAACTCTTGTTGACGTTCCCGGCTTCCTTCCAGGTACAGGACAAGAATATAACGGTGTTATCCTCCACGGTGCTAAACTTCTTTATGCTTATGGTGAAGCTACAGTGCCCAAAGTGACAGTTACATTGCGTAAGAGCTACGGTGGTAGCCACATCGTGATGAGCTGTAAACAACTCCGTGGCGACATGAACTATGCATGGCCAACAGCCGAAATCGCTGTAATGGGTGGTGCCGGTGCGGTTGAAGTGCTTTATGCTCGCGAAGCAAAAGCATCGGAAAATCCTGCTCAAGTTCTCGCTGAAAAAGAACAAGAATACAACAAGTTGTTCTGCAACCCATACAATGCAGCTAAATATGGCTACATTGATGACGTTATCGAGCCACGCAACACACGTTTCCGCGTGATTCGTGCATTGCAACAACTTGCAACTAAGAAAGTAACCAATCCTGCTAAGAAGCACGGTAATATACCTCTATAATCGACGACATTATAAGATTTATGAAAAAGAAATTATTATTAATGCTCGTTGCCCTTATGGCAATCTCTACGGCGGCATATGCTCAAGGTCGCAAAGGGTTGTACCTAACAGAGGTGATGGTGCAAAATGATTCGAGCGTGGTCGATGACTATGGCATGCGCCATGGTTGGATTGAGTTGACAAACTCAACACACGCCTCAATGGAAATATCAAGTGTTTATCTTACAAATGACAGCACAACTCCTGAGAAATATTATCCAGTGCCTCTTGGTGATGTAAATACAAATATTCCACCATTGCAACAAGTAATATTTTGGGCAGATGGAGAACCCAACAAGGGTACATTCCACACAAGTTTCAAAATTAAGCCAGGAGAAACAATTTATATTATCGACGCAGATAAGAAAACTGTTCTTGATAAAGTGACAATTCCTTCGGATCTTAAACCAAATACATCATTCGCTCGTGTAGAGAATGAAAAAGGTGAAATAGTGTGGGAAGTGCGCGATGGTGGCGATAAATATATTACTCCAGGAGGAAGTAATGTTATCGTTGATACCAACGAAAAGGTTGAAAACTTCAGGACACTTGATAGCAATGGAGTAGTTCTCACAGTTATGGCAATGTCAATCGTGTTTGGAGCGTTATTGGTATTGTGTCTCTGCTTCTATGCAATAAGCAAAATCGGATCGGCTATATCTAAAGCAAATAAGATGCGCTCTCAAGGTGTTGAACCTAAGACAG
The DNA here is from genome assembly GCA_017399915.1 of Muribaculaceae bacterium. Lineage (GTDB taxonomy): Bacteria > Bacteroidota > Bacteroidia > Bacteroidales > Muribaculaceae > RGIG4079. The sequence goes on along the minus strand of JAFQAS010000067.1, from coordinate 250,731 downwards.
TGGCAAAAGCAGATGCTCCTGCGTCAGATTCAGGAGAAGAAATTGCCGCTATCGTTATGGCTCTTCACGAGCATCTAAATGCTCACGATCAAGAGAACACAATTCTCACAATCAACAAAGTGAAGAAAGCTTATTCTCCATGGAGTTCAAAGATTTATGGATTGCGCGAGTTGCCTCGTAAGTAATCACTTATTGCTAACTTATAAAAAAATACAACAATGAAAGAATATAAATATAAAATCAATGGTAACGCATATAAGGTAGCCATAGGTGATATCGAAAATGGTATTGCACAAGTAGAAGTAAATGGCACACCTTATAATGTGGAATTCGAAAAGAAAGAAACAGTGAAAACTGTAGTAGCACCCCGTCCATCGGCAGCACCTCGCACTCAAACAGGTGAAAAGGTTATAACAAAACCGGCACCTGCAGCAGGTGGCGCTCAAGTGAAAGCTCCACTTCCCGGTGTTGTGGTGTCAGTTTCAGTAAAGGTGGGAGATACCGTAAAAGCTTCAGATACAGTAGTAGTGTTAGAAGCAATGAAAATGGAAAATGCTATTCATGCAGGTCGCGATGGTAAGGTTGCAGCAGTAAATGTAAATGCCGGAGACTCTGTCCTTGAAGGAGCAGCTCTTATAACACTTGAATAAATCAACCAATTATGGAACAATCTTTAAGTGAATTCATGTCGGGAAACCTTGAGACCTTCTGGGCTATGACGGGTTTCGCCAATGCCACATGGCAGCATTTTGTGATGCTTGCTGTGGGTATGTTCTTCCTTTATCTCGCAATTAAGAAGAACTTTGAGCCAATGTTGCTCGTGCCCATCGGTTTTGGTATCCTTATTGGAAACATTCCTTTCTCGGCCGGTATGGAAGTCGGCATTTACGAAGAAGGAACCGTGTTGAATATTCTTTATAATGGTGTGAGTGCCGGTTGGTATCCACCACTTGTATTCCTTGGTATCGGTGCAATGACCGACTTTACCGCATTGATAGCTAACCCTAAGTTGATGCTTGTGGGTGCAGCTGCTCAATTTGGCATCTTCGGCGCATATATGGTTGCGTTGGCATTGGGATTTGCTCCCGACCAAGCAGGAGCTATCGCTATCATTGGTGGTGCTGATGGTCCAACTGCAATCTTTGTGTCGTCAAAACTTGCACCTAATTTGATGGGAGCAATCGCAGTATCGGCTTATTCATATATGGCTCTTGTGCCAGTGATTCAGCCACCGATTATGCGCTTGTTCACAACAAAGAAGGAACGATTGATAAAGATGAAACCAGCTCGTGCCGTTTCGCAAAACGAAAAAATTATATTCCCAATCGTGGGTTTATTGTTGACTTGTTTCGTTGTGCCAACCGCTCTTCCATTGCTCGGAATGTTGTTCTTCGGAAACTTGTTGCGCGAATGTGGTGTGACAACTCGTCTTGCAAAAACAGCAAGCAACGCGTTGACCGATATCGTGACAATTCTCCTTGGTATGACTGTGGGAGCTTCAACTCAAGCATCAGAATTCTTGACATTGGAAACAATCGGAATTTTCTTCCTTGGTTTCATGGCATTTATCATTGCCTCTTCATCGGGAGTGTTGTTTGTCAAATTGTTTAACCTCGTGTTGCCAAAAGACAAAAAACTCAATCCGCTTATCGGTAATGCCGGTGTATCGGCAGTGCCAATGTCGGCACGTATCTCAAATAACCTTGGATTGGAATATGATCCATCAAACTATTTGTTGATGCATGCTATGGGTCCTAATGTGGCAGGTGTAATCGGTTCGGCAACTGCAGCTGGTGTTCTCCTTGCTTTCTTAGGATAATATAAACGAAATAACTATAAAAAAAGAATGTGGACATAACTATGTTCACATTCTTTTTTTGGTAAACAAAATGCTCCAAAATTGCAAAAAAAAGTGTAATTTTGTAGTCGGAAAATCAATAGAGATGCTTTTTTGAAAAATTGGTAGAATTTTCAAAGTCGAATTATCGAAAAATAGTAAATTAAGCATGATTGCTTAATATCTCTTTTATTCCATGAATAACATAAAATACCTTATTTAATACAACAATGATTCCGGTAATAATTGTAATATTTGTTCTTGGCTATGCGTGTATAGCAATGGAACACAAAATAAAAGTTGATAAAGCAGCTTCGGCCTTGGTGATGTTTGGGTTGATATGGGTTGCTTATGCTCTATTCGCTAACGATGCAAATATAGGAGGAGAGTTGATGGAGCATTTAGGAGGCACATGTGAGACATTGGTGTTCTTAATAGGAGCTATGACTATTGTAGAGCTGATTGACCGGCATGGAGGCTTCTTTATTATAACTCGACGTATTACAACACGGAAAAAAATAGGGCTTTTATGGCTATTGTCGATAGTGGCTTTTTTCATGTCGGCAGTGTTGGATAATATGACAACAACCATTGTTATTGTGATGATGCTACGTCGCATTATTACCAAGCCAATGGAACGATGGATATTTGCAGGAATTATAATTATTGCGGCAAATAGTGGTGGAGCATGGTCGCCAATAGGTGATGTTACTACGATTATGTTGTGGATGCGTGGCAATGTCACTACTGTGCCTTTAGTGATGTATTTGATTGTGCCTTGTATAGTGTCATTATTGGTGCCACTTTTGATAATATCATTTAGGGTGCAAAAACAACCCGATAGCATGTTGATGGCCGACTCTCCTAAACTAAAATTGCCGGCAGGAGTGGGAGAAGCATTTAGTCGTGCGGTGTTTATAATGGGAGTGTCAGGATTGTTGTTGGTGCCAGTGATTAAGGCTACAACAGGATTGCCTCCATATGTGGGTGTGATGTTTGTGCTTGGTATTCTTTGGGTGGTAACCGAGGTGCTTTATGGGCGTAAACGCGGAGTAGAGGAGAGTGCAAAAAATCGTGTGTCGAAAGTGATAGAGCATATCGATATGCCCACAATATTATTTTTCTTAGGTATATTGATGTCGGTAGCCGGATTGCAAAGCGCCGGAATATTAGGCTCTATAGCTACATATCTCGATGAAAATGTCCATGAAGTATTTACCATAGCAACGTCGGTTGGGGTGTTGTCGTCAATAGTAGATAATGTTCCATTGGTGGCAGGTTGCATGGGTATGTATCCTGTAGTGACTCCCGACGTGTTGGCAACGTGTGCCGACCCTGCATATATGCAAGCCTTCACTCAAGATGGACTTTTCTGGTTGCTATTGACCTATTGCGCCGGAGTGGGAGGCAGTATATTGATTATAGGCTCTGCTGCCGGTGTGATAGCAATGGGTTTGGAAAAAATCAACTTTGGTTGGTATCTCAAAAATGTGTCATTGTTGGCGTTAATCGGATATTTGGCAGGTGTGGCAATGATATACTTGGAAACATTGATATTTCAGATATGATAACATTAAACATATAGGAGAAATACTCTATTGAAAATGTGGAATTGTAAAAGATTTCACATTTTTTTGTCCATTTTTAAACAAAAAATATAACTTTGTTGTTAATGTAGTATAACAGCCGCAAAGACGGTGATAATAGTCGTGTCTAATTTTAAATTTTAGTGCCTATGATAACCAAAAAAGCAATTGAAGAGGTCTATAGAAGATATTGTAAAAAACCAAAAGGAATAGATGAACTAAATGTGGCTATATTGTTTGATTCATTAGCCGATGTGCATGGATTGACTATCGAAGATGAAAAGATAGTGTTGAGGAGCGTTGATGACAAGTCGTTGTTCCGCACAATCGCACTATCACGAGTGCATGGTATAGTAAACTTTGAAGAAACAGTGGGTATAGTGCTTCATTCGTCAATAATATTTTTGAATAAAAAAGAAGCTAAAGTAAATGTGCATATAAAACCCGAACCTAAAACTTTTATGCAAAAAGTGAAAATGTGGTTCGGTAGATAAACCATTTGTCATCAAAAAATGATGATAAATATGTGTTTATTCGATGAAATGTTGTACCTTTACACAAAAATAAGTAAGGTAAAACATTTTATCATTTCAATACTCAGATATGTATAGAAGTAATACTTGCGGTGAACTCCGCTTAAGCGATGCCGGTAAGGTTGTGACGCTTGCCGGTTGGGTGCAACGTGCACGCAAAATGGGTGGTATGACTTTCGTTGATATGCGCGACCGTTATGGTGTGACACAAGTAGTGTTTAATAACGAATCAGATGCTGCGCTATGTGAGGCTGCCAACCATTTAGGACGTGAATATGTGATTCAAGTAACCGGTGAGGTGGCTGAGCGTTCAAGCAAAAACGCCAACTTGCCTACCGGCGATATAGAAATAATCGCAAGCGAATTGAAGGTGCTTAACAAATCGGAAGTGCCTCCGTTTACAATCGAAGATGATACTGATGGTGGCGATGATTTGAGAATGAAATATCGCTATCTCGACTTGCGTCGTCCGTCGGTGCGTGGCAATCTTGAATTGCGCCACAAAATGGCATTTGAAATTCGTCGCTATCTCGATGAAAAAGGATTTATCGAAGTGGAAACACCGGTGTTGATTAAGTCAACTCCCGAAGGTGCTCGAGACTTTGTGGTGCCTTCACGCATGAATCCCGGTGAATTTTACGCGTTGCCACAATCGCCACAAACATTTAAGCAATTATTGATGGTGAGTGGCTTTGACCGTTATTTCCAAATCGTGAAATGTTTCCGCGATGAAGACCTTCGTGCCGACCGTCAACCCGAGTTTACTCAAATCGACTGCGAAATGTCGTTTGTAGAGCAAGAAGATGTGCTTCAAATGTTTGAAGGCTTGGTAAAACACATCTTCAAATATGTGAAAGATATAGATTTCGCCGACCCATTCCCACGCATGACTTGGGCCGATGCTATGAAATATTATGGTAGCGACAAACCTGATACTCGTTTCGGAATGAAGTTTGTCGAAATCAAAGATTTGACAGTGGGAAAAGGTTTTGCTGTGCTTGATGACGCAGAATATGTGGGTGCTATTTGTGCTCCCGGTTGCGCTTCTTACACTCGCAAACAACTCGACCAATTGACCGACTTTGTGAAACGTCCACAAATCGGAGCAAAAGGCATGATGTGGGTAAAAGTTGAGCAAGATGGCTCAATCAAGAGCTCGGTATCGAAATTCTACACCGAAGAAGAATTGCGCACATGGGCCGATCGTTGCGAGGCTAAACCGGGTGATTTGATTTTGATTCTTGCCGGACAAACAATGAAAACTCGCAAGCAGCTTTGTGAATTGCGTCTTGAAATGGGTAGCCAACTTGGCTTGCGCGATCCTCAAAAATTCTCATGCCTATGGGTTGTTGATTTCCCATTGTTTGAGTGGGACGAAGAAACACAACGTTACTACGCAATGCACCACCCATTCACTGCACCTAATGCCGAAGATATCGACAAACTCGATTCTGCAACAGGCGAGGTGAGAGCTACAGCCTACGATATGGTTGTGAATGGTAACGAACTTGGTGGTGGTAGTATTCGTATTCACGACGCCCAACTTCAAGATAAAATGTTTAGTTTGCTTGGTCTTAGCGAAGAAGATGCGCAATATAAATTTGGCTTCTTGATGAACGCATTTAAATATGGCGCACCTCCTCATGGCGGTTTGGCATTTGGTTTCGACCGTTTCGTGTCAATCCTTGCCGGATTAGATTCTATTCGCGACGTTATCGCATTCCCTAAAAATAATTCGGGTCGCGATATGATGATTGATGCTCCATCAACTATCGATGCATCGCAATTGCAAGAATTGGCAATTGATGTAGTGCTTCCTAAAGAGGAAAAATAAGCTGAATAATATATGACAATAGCAGAGATTACATCGGCGATAGAGGCGTATGCTCCACTTGCATTGCAAGAAGATTACGATAATTGCGGATTGCAAGTGGGCAATCGAATGACTGAGTGCACCGGCGCATTATTGTGTGTCGATGCCACTGAGGCTATTGTGGATGAAGCGATAAGTCGCGGGTGTAATCTTGTAATTTCGCATCACCCGTTAATCTTTAAAGGGTTAAAACGTCTCATAGGCTCAACTCAAGTGGAGCGAACAGTGATGAAGGCGTTGCAAAATGGTGTGGCGATTTATTCGTGCCATACTGCCATTGATAATGCCACCTATGGTGTGTCGTGGGAGATGGCTGAAATGTTGGGTGTGGAGAATGTTGAAGTTCTCGACCCTCAAAGTGATAAGTTGCTGAAGCTATCGGTAATGGTGCCCAACGCTCATTGCGATGAGGTGAAGGCTGCATTGTTTAAAGCCGGTGCGGGAAAAATTGGCGCATATGATTGTTGTAGCTTTTCGGTGGAGGGTAAAGGTTCATTCCGTGCGCTCGACGGGGCAAACCCGTTTGTGGGTGAGCTCGGTGAGGTGCATTATGAGCCCGAAACACGTGTAGATGTGTTGCTGCCTCGATGGCTTAAAGGTAAAGTGGAGAAGGCTTTAATCAATGCACACCCATATGAAGTGCCTGCATATGAGTTTGTGGCGATAGAGAATGTGTCGAAACTCACCGGGTCGGGAGTAGTGGGCGATTTGAAAGAGCCGATGTCGCTTCGTGCTTTTGTCGAAAAGGTGAAACACGCATTTCATTCGCCAATAGTGCGCACCAATGCTTATGATGATAGAGTGGAGGTGTCGAAGATTGCAATGTGTGGAGGATCCGGGGCATTCTTGATGCGCAACGCAATAGGTGCAGGTGCACAGGTGTTTTTGACTTCCGATACCCGTTATCATGACTTTGTAGACTACAAAAATGACATAATTATCGTAGATATAGGACATTTTGAGAGTGAACAATGCACAAAAAATATTTTTTATCGTATTATTCAAGAAAAATTTCCTAACTTTGCACTTTATTACTCAGATATAGAAAAAAATCCGATAAATTATTTGTAATATATGGCTACAGATAAGAATAAAAGTGAATCATTGTCAGTAGAGCAACGTTTGAAATCGCTTTACCAACTTCAAACATTACTCTCAGAAATCGACCGCATCAAAACAATTCGCGGTGAGTTGCCTCTCGAAGTAAAAGACCTTGAGGACGATATCGAAGGGTTGAACACTCGTATTAGCAAATATCAAGCTGAAATTGATGAGTTTCAACACAAAACTAACATTGAGAAAGAAAAAATTAACGAATCGCATGCTAAAATCGAACGTTATAAAGAGCAACTCAATATTGTAGTAAACAATCGTGAATTCGAATTGTTGTCAAAGGAAATTGAGTTCCAATCTCTCGAAATACAGCTTAGCGAAAAACGCTTAAACGAGTTTGCTCGCATCATCGAAGCTAAAAACAATGAGATTGCATTTACTCAAGAAGCTTTGGTTGATAAACAACATATTCTTGAAGAAAAACGTGCCGAACTCGACGAAATCGTATCGGAAACACGTCAAGAAGAAGAGGCTATCCGCGAAAAAGCTAAATCACTTGAGCCTAAAATCGATGCTCGCACATTGACTGCATTTAAACGTATTCGCAAAAATGCCCGCAATGGTCTTGGTGTGGTTTATATCCAACGTAACGCATGTGGCGGTTGCTTCAATCGCATTCCACCTCAAAAACAAATGGAAATTAAATTGCACAAGAAAATTATCGTATGTGAGTATTGTGGTCGCATTATGATTGACCCTGAGCTCGCAGGTATCAAAGATTAAGATCAAATCGCTATAAAATCCAAAGGGTGCGACTCAAAATGTCGCACCCTTTTTGTTTAGTGAATTTGACTGAATAAGTAGCCTCGTTTTGATTTTTTTGCACAAATAGGGGTGATAATGTGTAAAATATTTGTCAAAAAAGGCAATTTTCTCGTTAAAAATTGCTACCTTTGTAGCCTGCAAAAATGAGATGTGTATCTTTGGTTTTTGCAGATAGTTTATAACCTCATTTTTATATAATTAATAAACTATGAAGCTATTACAAGCTAAACTCGCAAAGTATACTGCACCACAAGAAGCAAAAGCAGCCGGAGTATATCCATATTTCCGTGCTATTTCAAGCGAACAAGATTGTGAAGTAATCATCAATGGCAAAAAGGTATTGATGTTTGGTTCAAACTGCTATACCGGTCTTGTTAACGACCCGCGTATTAAAGAAGCTGCGATTGAAGCAACTCGTAAATACGGTACAGGTTGTGCAGGCTCTCCATTCCTTAATGGTACACTCGATCTTCACAAAAAACTTGAAGCACGTATTGCTGAGTATATCGGCAAAGAAGATGTAATGATTTATTCAACAGGTTTCGGTGTAAACCTTGGTGTAGTATCGGCTCTTACCGGTCGTGAAGACTATATCCTTTGGGACGAACAAGATCACGCTTCAATCATTGAAGGTCATCGTTTGGCTTTCTCTCAAAAATTGAAATATAAACACAACGATATGGAGTCGCTCGAAAAGCAACTCCAAAAGTGTGCTCCCGATAAAGTTAAACTTATCGTGACCGATGGTGTGTTCTCAATGGAAGGTGATGTCGCTAATCTCCCTGAGATTGTAAGACTCGCAAAACAATATAATGCGACAGTGATGGTCGATGAAGCACACAGTATTGGTGTGTTTGGTAAAGGAGGCCGTGGTACTTGTGACCACTTCGGAGTGACTAAAGATGTAGACCTCATCATGGGTACATTTAGTAAGTCATTTGCATCGCTTGGTGGATTTATTGCAACAGATAAAGAAATCACCAACTTCCTCCGTCACCACTCTCGTTCATATATCTTCACAGCAAGTATCACTCCTGCGTCAACAGCAGCAGCTCTTGCTGCGATCGATATCATGGAGAAAGAACCCGAATTGCAAGAACACCTTTGGGATATCACTAATTATGCTCTTGAAGGATTCCGCAACATGGGTTGTGAGATAGGTCACACTTCTACTCCTATCATTCCATTGTATATCCGCGATAATATGAAAACATTTGCAATCACTCGTGATCTTCTCAATGAAGGTATCTTCGTGAACCCTGTTGTTTCACCTGCGGTTGCTCCACAAGACACTTTGATTCGTTTCAGCATGATGGCTACTCACACTAAAGAACAAGTAACCTATGCGCTCGAAAAAATCCAAAAAGTGTTCCGTGCTTATGGCTTGATACCATAATAAAACAATTTAATTATATACTCCAAGAGGTTGCATCACACTACGCGATGCAACCTTTTTTTTGCTTGAGAGGGTGGGTGGGGCAAAGCCGGGAGGTGGTGCAAAAACTGCATTTTAAAATCTAATTCATTCAGTTCATAGTGCGAACCTCACCCCTCCGTCTATACGTGACACCTGCTCTTTCCTAAAGGAAGGGCAGGCGTTAGTTAACGCATAGGCGGTTGCAAGAGGATAGGAAAACTCTCCTCCTGAACCTTGTTTAGGAGTAGTATGGCAAGGCCGGGAGGTGGTGAAAAATTCCAACTACATTAATTCAATGATTGAGGTTACTTTATATTGTTGTTCATGTTTTTTATGAAACTTATGTGTTAAAGGAGAAGTTTCACAATAAAAGTGTTGGTGATTTTCAACTGAATATATAGTATGTGTCACAATGCATCATTATGCATGATTGTTGATGAGATATTTATCTAAATTTGTGTTTATATAATCTGAATTTACTAACCTAATATAAAATAATGAGAATTATGAAAGCAAAGAGAAGATTGTGGCTAATGGTAGCGATGATGCTGTCGGTGGTTTTTGTGTCGTGTAGTGATGAAAAAGATGAACCAAAGGAAGATCCCAATCAACCGGTAGTAGGTGAAAATTTTGATATATTCCAAGACCTCACCTGCGATGAGATGGTGTTTGTGAAAGGTGGCACATTTACTATGGGTGCTACAGAGGAACAAATCCCTGAAGCTCCTAAAGATGACGAGTTTCCTGCACATGAAGTTACGGTGGGAGATTTTTATATTGGCAAATATGAGGTGACACAAGAATTGTGGGAATATGTGATGGGGTATAATCCGTCGTTCCCACAAATGGCTAAGTATCCGGTAGAAAGTATTTCATTGATGGATTGTGTTGATTTTGTTGCAAATCTAAATAGTCTCACAGGGAAGCATTTTGACATTCCCACCGAGGCCGAATGGGAATATGCAGCCCGCGGAGGGAATAAGAGTAAAGGATATATATATTCAGGGAGTAATATTATTGACGATGTAGCGTGGTACACCGATAATTCATCGCAAATAAATCATCAATGTGGCACTAAAGCGCCCAATGAGTTAGGTATATATGATATGAGTGGCAATGTGTCTGAATGGTGTAGTGATTGGTATGATGAAAATTATTATGCATCAAGTCCAAAAGTTAATCCCACTGGACCTAAAACAGGGTTAGGGGTTGTTTGCAGGGGAGGTAATCATGTCAATAGGAAACAGTCTTGTAGAGTCTCTTCTCGATATTTTGTTAATGCAAATGCTCGTTATGGGAATTACGGTTTTCGTTTAGTCTGTCGAAAGTAAAAAAATAAAAGTTATGAAAAAGATTAAATTTATATCATTACTAATTATGGCATTAGGCATGAGTTTTACATCATGTGAAAAAGATGAACCAAAGGATGATCCTAACGCGCCTACAGAGGAGACTGATTTTGATATTTTTGAGGAAATATCATATGATGAGATGGTCTTTGTAAAAGGTGGCACTTTTACTATGGGTGCTACAGAGGAACAAATCCCTGAATCTCCTGATGATGACGAATATCCTGCACATGAAGTTACGGTGGGAGATTTTTATATTGGCAAATATGAGGTGACACAAGAATTGTGGGAATATGTGATGGGGTATAATCCGTCGTTCCCACAACTGGCTAAGTATCCGGTAGAAAATATTTCATTGATGGATTGTGTTGATTTTGTTGCAAATCTAAATAGTCTCACCGGGAAGCATTTTGACATTCCCACCGAGGCCGAATGGGAATATGCAGCCCGCGGAGGGAATATGAGTAAAGGATATATATATTCAGGGAGTAATATTATTGACGATGTAGCGTGGTACACCGATAATTCATCGCAAATAAATCATCAATGTGGCACTAAAGCGCCCAATGAGTTGGGTATATATGATATGAGTGGCAATGTGTCTGAATGGTGTAGTGATTGGTATGATGAAAATTATTATGCATCAAGTCCATCACTTAATCCCACTGGACCTAAAACAGGGTTAGAGGTTGTTTGCAGGGGAGGAAATCATATCTGTACGAAACGGGCTTGTAGAGTCTCTTCTCGAGATTTTGCTAATGCAAATGCTCGTTATGGGAATTACGGTTTTCGCTTAGTATGTCGAAAGTAAAAAAATAAACGATATGAAAAAGATTAAATTTATATCATTACTAATTGTAGCATTAGGCATGAGTTTTACATCATGTGAAAAAGATGAACCTAATGATGAACCTAAAGATGAACCTAAAGACGAACCGGAACAACCAGTTGTAGTTAAAAACTTTGATATATTCCAAGACCTCACCTGCGATGAGATGGTGTTTGTGGAGGGCGGAACATTTATGATGGGCGGAACCGAAGAGCAAGGGAATTCTAGAAGATATGATGAATTTCCGGTTCATGAAGTGACCTTGAGCGATTTCTGGATAGGAAAATATGAGGTTACGCAAGAGTTGTGGGAGTATGTGATGGGCTCAAATCCGTCGGGATTTTCCGGTTCAAAATACCTACCTGTAGAAAATGTTTCATGGCTTGATTGCATGGATTTTATCTCACGCTTGAATGATTTGACCGGAAAGAAATTTCGCCTACCCACAGAAGCCGAATGGGAATATGCCGCCCGCGGAGGCCAAAAGAGCAAAGGATATAAATATTCAGGGAGTAATAATCTAGACGAAGTTGCATGGTATGACGGAAATGCTTTTTTTGTAGAAGACGATGCATATGGGACTCATCAAGTGGGTAAAAAACTCCCCAACGAGTTATGTTTATATGATATGAGTGGCAATGTATATGAATGGACAGGCGATTGGTATGATGAAAACTACTATTCAGTGAGTCCTTCAATAAATCCTACCGGTCCGATAGTTGGTTATAGTAAGGTGCTTCGTGGCGGAGATTGGAACTCAAATACAACGTGTCGCGTGTCGTTTCGTGAGAGCTGGGGTTTCAATAACCATGATAACGAAGTTGGTCTTCGCCTTGTGTGTGAGAAATAAAAAAAGTAGTTATAAAATAACAATGGACTCGCCAAATGACGAGTCCATTATTTATGTGTCGAAAATGATTGATTAGTAATTTTCGGCCTTGATTTGGAAGAATGCTTTAGGGTGTTTGCACACGGGGCACAATTCTGGGGCTTTTTTGCCTATAACGATGTGTCCGCAGTTAGCACATTCCCAAATACAATCACCTTCGCGAGAGAATACCAATTGGCCTTCCACGTTGGCGAGCAATTTGCGATAGCGTTCTTCGTGTTCTTTTTCGATTTTGCCTACCATGTCAAAGAGGGCAGCGATTTTAGTGAAGCCTTCTTCGCGAGCTTCTTGTGCAAAACGAGCATACATATCGGTCCACTCGTAGTTTTCACCTTGAGCTGCGTCGAGAAGATTTTCAGCAGTAGATGGGATTGCATCGCCATGAAGAAGTTTGAACCAAATTTTAGCGTGCTCTTTTTCGTTGTTGGCAGTTTCTTCAAAGATTTTGGCAATTTGTTCGTAGCCATCTTTGCGTGCTTGAGAAGCATAATAGGTGTATTTGTTACGAGCCATTGACTCACCTGCAAATGCTTCTTGAAGATTTTTTTCGGTTTTAGAACCTTTTAATTCAGCCATGATATAAAATAAATTTTGGTTAGATATTATTTTTTGAAGAAGCGATTGTAAAGACCTTGGAAACCTTGGCCATGACGCGCTTCGTCTTTAGCCATTTCGTGAACGGTGTCGTGGATAGCATCGAGGTTGAGTTGTTTAGCACGAGCAGCGATACGCATTTTATCGGCATTGGCACCGGCTTCGGCAGCCATACGCTTTTCGAGGTTTGTCTTAGTGTCCCACACACATTCGCCAAGAAGTTCGGCAAATTTAGCAGCGTGTTCGGCTTCTTCCCAAGCGTAGCGTTTGAATGCTTCGGCGATTTCGGGATAACCTTCGCGATCGGCTTGACGTGACATAGCGAGATACATACCCACTTCAGAACATTCACCATTGAAATGAGTGGTGAGGTCTTTAATCATTTCTTCGTCGCAACCTTTAGCGATACCTATTTCGTGTTCGGTAACGAATTTCAACTCTTCGTCTTCAACGAGTTCTTTGAATTTGTCTTTTCCTACTTTACACAATGGACATTGTTCGGGAGCTTCGTCACCTTCGTGTACGTAACCACATACTACGCAAATAAATTTCTTTTTCATGTTATTATTCAGTTTAGATAATTATACGTTATATTTTACTTATGCGAAGTTACAGAAAAAAGTTGTAATTCGACCAATCTATTTAGATGTTTTTTTGAAAAATTATATCAGAAAAATAATAGCGATGACGATTGAGTGGTCATCGCTATTGGGGAGAGTTATAAAAAGTAAGTTGGTTGTTATAATAGGTGAGTGTTGATGGCGTCGACAAGTTCGTTTTTGCTCATGGCGCCGCGAGAGATTACGGGCAATTTGTCGCGTGGAATAAATAGTAGGGTGGGAATGCTACGCACCTTGAACGCATTGGCAAGTTCGGGTTCTTTGTCGACATCGATTTTATACACATCAACCTTGCCGTCATATTCGGAAGCCACATCGTCGAGTACCGGAGCAAGCATTTTGCACGGTCCGCACCACGATGCGTAAAAGTCAACAATAGCCGGTCGGTCACCAAGAAATTCCCAATTACTGAGATTGTGAGGATTTGCCACACTGGTTGCAAATTCGTCAAAATTAAGATGTCTTGCTTTCATATCTATGTCAGTTTTGATTATTATAGTTTATCGTTTCTGATGCAAAGATATAAAGCCTCCCATTTCCCTCCAACTCATAAAATCTATGTGATTATAGACAATGTCTATTAGAGTAGGAATGAGGAAGTGGCAACTGCGTAAAATATGAGAAATACCCCTCACTACGCAATTATCAAGTATGTCATAAGATTGCAGTGTATTTTGTTTTTGCCTGATGCTAATAATTTTTTAGGTAATTATATACATGTTGGCACAATTCTCTATGTAACCATCTTATTATTACAATCTAACCCCCTCCGAAATTGCATTCGCAATTCTCGTACGGTAAGTCTCGCAATCGTGTACCGGCAAGCCGACATACACTGCTCGCTCACTCGTGAGCTCTGCGAGGTTCCCCCTCTTTTTCTGCGAAAAACAAGGGGACAGCTACATTACCAAAAGCATAAGTAGCTCTCCCTCTGAATTTTGCGTAGTAAAATTTAGGGGGAGTACGGCGTAGCCGGGAGGGGGTAAGATAAATTTTGTGCCAACAAAGTTATAGTTCCCATTTTTTAAGAAAAAATAAACAAGATGAATTGTAAAAAAATGTTAAAGAGAATGAATTTTATAGGGGGCGTAATTATTTATAATTAAATTTGTAAATTATATGATAATCAATGACTTTATATTTAATGATATAAGAAAATTAATTGCTTCCGTTTTAATGCTTGTTGCCATCGTGGCAGTGGCAGAAACACCGAGGTATCCACATCGTCTAACATTAACATAAATAACTATATGAAAAAGATTAAATTTATTTCATTGCTAATTGTAGTATTGGGCATGGGCTTTACATCGTGTGAAAAAGATGAGCCAACATTAAAAAATGATATTACGAAAGATGGCATTTTCAATGGATTGCCCAATGACGAAATGGTGTTTGTGCAAGGCGGTACCTTTACTATGGGGGCTACAGAGGATCAAGGGACATCTGACCCATACGATGATGAATATCCCTCACATCAAGTAACCGTGAGCGATTTTTATATAGGGAAGTATGAAGTAACACAACAATTGTGGGAATATGTGATGAATTATAGTGGCACAGCAGCCGATGGCTCAACGATGAGTGCATACGCCTCAGAGGTATGGTTAGGTAAAATGCCGTCATCAACTTATGGATTGGGGCTCGATTATCCTGCCTATTATGTGAGTTGGGCGGATATAGTAAATATCTTTATTCCACGCTTGAATAAGATAACCGGCAAAACCTTCCGTCTTCCCACCGAGGCCGAATGGGAATATGCCGCTCGAGGAGGGAATAAGAGCAAAGGGTATAAATACTCGGGAAGTAATACCATTGGCGATGTGGCATGGTATAATAGTAATTCATCGGCAATGACACACCCAGTTGGCACCAAAGCCCCTAACGAATTAGGCCTTTATGATATGAGTGGCAATGTGTGGGAATGTTGTAGTGATTGGTATGACGAAAACTATTACTCATCAAGCCCTTCAATCAATCCTGCAGGTCCAACATCGGGCTCTTATCGCGTGGATCGTGGCGGTAGCTGGGGCAACAATGCGCGGAGCTGTCGAGTATCGTATCGCGACCGCAGCACTCCCGACTACCGAGACTGCTACTACGGCTTTCGTTTAGTTTGTTCAAGTCTATAGGTTCGGGTTATCCGCTCTATTCTTAAGCAAAAACAGCAAGAAAAAATAAAGAGCTAAAACGCAATTCCCTAATAGGGCGAGTGGAACCGCCCGAAAAGGGGAATTGCTGTTTTTAGCGACCATCACACAATAAAATTCCAAGAGCAAAGCCGTGCGAAGCACGAGAAAGCAAGCGACATGAACCTTTAGCTCGCTGAGGATTGACCGAGGCAATAACCGGGGGTATCGCGAGGAATAAAAAGCAAAGTGGGGATGCTACGCACTTTGAACGCATTGGCAAGTGCCGGTTCTTTGTCGACATCGATTTTGTAAACATCAACCTAGCTGTCGTATTCACGAGCCACGTCGTCAAGTACCGGAGCAAGCATTTTGCACGGTCCGCACCACGATGCGTAGAAATCTACGATAGCCGGTCGCTCGCCAAGAAATTGCCAATTACTGAGATTGTGAGGATTTGCCACACGAGTTGCAAATTCGTCAAAATTAATATTTCTTGCTTTCATATTTATGTTAGTTTTTATTATTATCAT
Source organism: Muribaculaceae bacterium (assembly GCA_017399915.1). Taxonomy (GTDB): domain Bacteria; phylum Bacteroidota; class Bacteroidia; order Bacteroidales; family Muribaculaceae; genus RGIG4079. The sequence continues at coordinate 234,667 of JAFQAS010000067.1, read as the reverse complement.
TTATCGTTTCTGATGCAAAGATATGAAGATGCAATAACGCTTCCAACTGCTAAAATCTATCACATTATAGATGGCATCTATACGCAAAAAAAGGACACGGCACGCCGTGTCCCTACATTTGCTGGTGTTAAGGTGTAGGAAAAGATGCTCCGCTCCAATTTGAAGGATTACTTATTTTTGCCCTTATATATTCCCCACTTAACACAAACGGAAGTGTTTGTGGTATCAAGGACCAAACCCTCTCTGATTATTCCATCAACTTTTTCACAATAATATCTTTTACGACCTTTTGTATCAGTATCGTAATAAATTTTATTAATACATTCTGCACAAACTATAAATCCTTGATTGACTATGATAAATGCTTTGTCTAATAATTCCATTCTATGTTGTTATATAATTTACCGACTTCTTTTATGCCCTTTAATAAGAATATAAATCATAAATAAAGGAATAAGTAGGTATGCAGAACAAATAGCACAAATTATCATGGCAAAATTAATTGTAATGAGTATGCACCCACCGTTAAAATTACCATGTTCGTCCTTATAATGTTCAGATAAATTAGATGAAATTAGAAATAAAATTACAGTAGTTATAGCAAAATATAGAGATTTTTCCCATCCTAAAAAGAATGCAGGATCATCATATTTACTATAATCTATTCCGGCATAAACTTTCACTGATAAAGTGGTAAAGATAATAACCAATGAATATTTTATAATAGGTTTATTCATAAATTCTTGAGAATTTTAATTCCTTTAGTAGAAAGAAAACAAAATAAATGCTCGAAGCTAAATAATCTTTTGATAAGTATAGTAGCATGAATGTTTCGCAAAAGATTATTTGCGAGAAGGTCTGCTAAAGTAAAATATTGCGAAGATTCCTAACGAAAAAAAGACCCAAATACATCCGAATCTTGAAAGGCATTCGTAACGCTTTACAAGGTGTATTTTATCAAAAATCTTTTTCCCGAATATATTGCCATGTGCATATTTCTCGCAAACGCCTAATTTGCAAGGTCGAGAAATGCAATATGTTACATCAAAATTGCCATAATTTATTGTTTTATATTCATAAGATCGTTCTTGTACAATGTCATTTTCATAGTACAACTTATTTTCTGCCCACATCTCATCTCCACTAGGTATGTGGTTTATCTCATAATATTCATTAAGTGGATGTTGGAAAAATTTAGTTGTGATATCGTAATTCAATTGTGAGTTGTGGTTATATATAAAATCTTGGATAAAATTGTGATAAACATTTCCTAAATCAAGATTAGGATTGATATTGTTTGGAGAATAGTAGCGAATACGGAATGGTCTAATATACCCATGGAATAAAGCTGGCTTTTCTTCAGAAGAGAAACCCTTGAGTTTTGCATCTTTAGCAAAGATCACTTGAGAACCTAAAGTTTTAATATTAAAACATCGATATATGCCATTATGTGGGGTAACACCATACTCAATAAACATACGATAAATCGAATTATTTTTTATGAGATTATTAGGAACTTGATTGTCTCTTGGGTTAATTTCAATAAACGACACATAGCTATTGTTGTTTAGTTCAATGTAAGAACCAGCATTATTTATAATGTTGTTTAAATTACAATAGGCGTTAGATTCCAAAGAGTCTCTTTTTAAATCAAAAAAAGTAAGTATAGAAATTGGAATAATAATAGAAATGATTGTGTATGTAACAATTGTAATTTTTCGAATTTTAAGATAATTATTATTATTTAGAGTTCTAATATATTTGTAAGATAAATATTCTAACCATATAATTACACATAAAATTGCGGTGATAATTAAATGAAAGAAGGTAATTGGCTCGGACTCTTCTGCTTCTTGTGTAATTTCATCCCAAACCCAGGCTTGAGCAAAAGAATGAAGTTTGAGGGAAACTAAGGTCAGAAAAGAAACTATTTTTTGCATAATTTATTCGTTAAGCTTTGCTTCGATTTCTTCGATAGAGGGCAAAGACCCTTTAAAGTCATTGGGAATTACTCGTTTTAGTTCATATTCAGATATTCCAATAGGTAATGTTGTAGCTCCTAATGAATATTCGGCAACAAGACTATCTTTTGTTTTGCATATTAGCAATCCAATTGTAGGATTATCTGATTTGTGTTTTACATTTCTATCAATTGCAGTAATATAGAATCCTAATTGGCCGAGATGTTCAGGCTTAAATCGTTCAACTTTTAGTTCTATTACAATATAGCAACGCAGTTTCAAATGGTAGAACAGCAAATCGGCAAAAAACTCCTGTTTACCTACTTTCAAACGATATTGTTTCCCTACATATGCAAAACCATTTCCTAATTCCAATAAAAATTGTGTGATATTCGTAGTTAAAGCATCTTGTAACTCTTTTTCGTCATAGTCTTGACGAATGGTAAGAAAATCAAAATTATAAGGGTCTTTAAGGGTTTGTTGTGCTAAATCACTAATTGGCGATGGGAGAGAATTACAAAAGTTTGTAATAGCATTGCCCTCTGATAAGTGTAGTTTGGCATCAAGGAAGTTAAGTAAAACAGCTCGGCTCCATCCATTTTCAATGGTCTTGTTTACATAAAACAACGCTTCATCTATTGATTTACATTTGCTTAAAATCTCGGTGTGGTGTCTCCATGGGATAGAGAATATAGTGGAATTAATTTCGTTACCAACTTGGTGATGTTTTGTATCTAATTGACTATAAAGCTCATAAAAACGTTTGCAATACTTTAGATTTGTAACAGAAAACCCTTTCATATTAGGGAATTCTGTTTTCAAATCTCTGCTGAGTGATTCATAAAATCCACTTCCCCATTTAGCCTCAGATTTTAGCCTTGAAATATCACTACCCAATCTCCAATAGACTTTTAAAAGTTCAACATTGACTTTTATTGCAGCCTTAATCTGTTGGTTACGGATATAGGTTTTGATATCTTTCAACCAATTATTATATTCCTTATCTAAAATTATCGAAGATTTATTTCCCATAATGCAAAATCGTCTAAATCTAATTAGTTGTAAAGATACAATTAATTTGTCGAATGGCAAAGTCATAAAATCAAAAGCGACGTATCGGGAGGTTAATGCATCGCTTTGTGATATTGGTTGATGGTTGTTATTCGTTTCGTTAGAAGTCTTTATTTCTTCTATAGTTTCTTGATTGAGATGGCATAACCGCCGCCAGCTACTGAACGGAGTTTGAGGGTTGATTTTGCATCAACTTTTTTCTTTGTGATGGTGTAGGCTTGTTGGTTGTTGGTGCTGTTGGCATCTTTTGCGTCGGCATAGATTGTTGCCTCATATTTTGCACCTTTTTCGAGGAAGTCGAGTTTGATTACCGAGTTGTGGTCGGCTTCACCGGCTGTGCTGCCTACAAACCAATTTTCAGAGTTTTTGTCTTTGCGGGCAATGGTGACATATTCCATTGGTTCGGCTTCGAGATATACCGCTTCACTCCATTCAACGGGCACATCTTTGATGAATTGGAATGCGTCCATGAATCGTTCATAGTTTTCGGGGAGGTCGCACGCCATTTGCAATGGGCTATACATTGTTACATATAGAGCCAACTGACCGCAGATGGTTGATTTGATGTTTGACTTGTTGTTTGGGTTGAGTTTTGTTATATCCATTTCGAAGATACCGGGAGTATAGTCCATTGGTCCTCCTTGCAAGCGAGTGAAGGGGAGGATTGAAGTGTGGCTCATGCGGCTACCACCCATCGCTTGATATTCAGTGCCGCGAGCCGACTCGTTGGCGAGCAAGTTGGGGTAGGTGCGGCAAAGACCTGTTGGGCGAGTTGCTTCGTGGGCATTCACCATAATTTTATATTCAGCCGCCTTGGTCACACAGTGTAGATAGTGGTTGTTTACCCATTGGCTGTAGTGATATTCGCCACGAGGAATGATGTTGCCCACATATCCACTCTTAACAGAGTTATAACCATTGTCAACCATAAATTGATATGCTTTGTCGAGGTGACGTTCATAGTTGCGCACCGATGAAGATGTTTCGTGGTGCATCATGAGTTTCACACCTTTTTCTTTTGCGTATGCGTTAAGGGCTTTGAGGTCAAAGTCGGGGTAGGGTGTAACGAAGTCAAATACATAGTCTTTTGATTGACCAAACCAGTCTTCCCAACCTTCGTTCCAACCTTCTACAAGCACTTGATCAAAACCATGCTCTGCTGCAAAATCGATGTAGCGACGCACTTTCTCGTTGTTTGCCGAGTGTTTGCCGTTAGGCTTTGTTTTGGTATAGTCGGTTTTGCCGAGTTGAACCGAATACACATCGTCGGTGTAGTTCCATGAACCTTTGCCTGTAATCATTTCCCACCACACACCGATATATTTCACCGGCTTAATCCACGAAGTATCTTCGATTTTGCAAGGCTCGTTGAGGTTGAGGATAAGGCGTGATGCAAGAATGTTGCGAGCATCATCGGTGATTTGGATTGTACGCCAAGGAGAGGTGCAAGGTGTTTGGAGATACCCTTTTTTCCCTTGATTGTCGGGTGTGAGCCATGATTCAAACACGAGGTTTTTGTCGTCGAGGTTGAGGTGCATAGTTGCGTAATCAACGCAGGCTGCTTCGTGAATGTTTAACCAAATGTTATTGTCGGTTTTGATGAGGAGCGATGTTTGCACACCTGTTTCAGAGAATGTGGTTGTAGAGGCATTGTCGCGCATCGCACCGGCCATTTTGCCACGAATTTCGCTCAAACGGCACTTTTCGTAGTCATATTCTTGGGTGTCATAATCACCGGGAATCCAGTATGCATAGTGGTCGCCGGTCATGGCAAATTGAGTTTTCTCTTCTTTTAGTACTAAATAGTTGAGATTTTTTTGTTGAGGGAACTCATAACGTAATCCCATTCCATCATTATACACGCGGAAACGCACCACAATGTGGCGGTCAAACGCTTTTTGAGTCAATGTGGCGGCCATTTCGTTATAGTTGTTGCGAATTGCCAATTCTTCTCCCCAAACAGGAGTCCATATTTCGTCTAAAGTAGAAGTTTGCGTATCGGTTAATTCAAACCCGGTGCAAAGTGAAAGTTTGTCGGCACCGGCTTTATCCATTGAGAAACTGCTGAAGTCGTTGCGACCGTTTTCGCTGTCGAGCTCAAGACCGAGGTAACTCGGTTTAACAACTTGAGCACCTTTGTAGTCAACCGAATACATGGGGCGACCACCATCAACATCGAAAGAAACCACGATATTCCCGTCGGGAGAGGCAACCTTCACATCGGCCATTGCAACCGATGTTGTTGCAAGAGATATTGCCATTATGGCAAACGTTTTTTTGAGATTGTAAGTCATGATAATATTATTCTTTTGGCTTATAGATTTAATTATTTATTATTACACGCAAAGATAACGAAAATATTGCGAATCGCTATCCCTCATTCATTTCAATTTTTCAAAAATTGCAATTATTGCAAACAGTAAATTTCTTTTTGGTTAAATTGTAGAATAACTACAATGTATTTATTTAACGTTGACTTTAAAAGTTAAAGAATCGGTTATTTCGCCACGGAAATTGTGGTATATTTTAATTTCATAGTTACCGGCTTTTTGAGGAATAAATATAGATGTTTTTTCACCTCTATCTCCTCCACATGTGATGGCTCTTTCTGATGCGGGATTGTTGAATTTCATAGCACTACGCATCAAAAATGCCGAAGAGTCAAACTCGGCGTAATATGAGCTACCTACCGATGCATGAACTTCGTGAGTATAGTATAGCTCATCGTTGAGAGTCGCACTATATTCATCGGTTACATCATCTAATATAATCGCTTGTTTTTTCGCAATGGTTTGTTCTTCCTTTTCTATATAATTGGTGTTTTGGGCACATTTACAACTATATGTGAAAAATAACGCTACATAAATAACGATGCTTAAAATAGAAAATCTTTTCATAATTATTTCGTTGAAAAAGGAGATATAAATTTCATTAGCCTTGAATAACTAATATCTAGATACAAAGATAAGGAAAATATTACTAATTGCGGCATCTCATTGCCTCTAAAATCTCTCTCTTTGGGTATATATGAAGAATATGATATAAACTTTATGAAAATCTATTTAATTCTAAAATCTGACTTTAGAATTGCATAAAATTAAGAATGAGAGGAATCTCTTGTTAAAAGTCAATTTAAGATATTTTAACTTGGGGGGGGGTAAATATTATCTATATTTGCAAAAATGCTTGATTAGAGTATGAAATCGAGCATTTTGTCATATAATGATTGATAAAAATTGAAAGAAATAGTCTTTAAATGAGAAATTTAATAGATGAAATGTAGATAATATAGGACATTTCTTTTGAGTTTTGCCTTATTTTTTGTAGATTTGTGGTCAATTAGACCAATAAATGTACATTATACAAAAGCTGATTATGAGATATTATCTGATACCATTATTGATATTAATTGCGCAAGTGATGCTTGCGTCGAATGATAATATAGTTATTGCATCGAGCAATGAAACATATAAAATTGAGGCTTCAAAAGATGGTGCCTCATTATCAAAGGTAAAAGCACACAAAGAAATTGTATATGAAGCCACTCGTACGGCCGGCAATGCATTGGCACTTGAATTTTATGACGACTATGTGAAAATCGACAAGGCTTCGGCGTCGGGTGCGAAGGCGCAGTATCGACATTGGATCCCCGAAGATATTTTTTATACCGATTCAAAAGTGTGTTATCTCGATATTCCACTTAAAGAGAAAGGTAAGACGGTCAAGGCGGTATTTGATAAAACTTATATCCGAGCCGATCATTTTACCGAAGTGCTATTCCCAGAGATTTATGATATGAAATCAAAGGTGGTGAGAATAGAGGTCCCTCAGCCTCTTATAAATAGAGTGAGGATTGTGGAAAAATCTTTTACGCCTAATATCGTGAAAAAAGTGGAGGAGGGAAAGAAAGGTGAACGAATTTATGTGTATGAAATAACCGATATGCCTGCTCCTGAAAATGAGGAAGATTCGCCCGATGCGTCGGTCACAATGCCACGTATATATATAATAGGTCAATACCAGACCGTAGGCGATTTGTATAAATATCTTCATGGATTAACCCTCGACCCCGATCCGGCATTAGAAACGGTAAAAGCGCAGGCGATGGAGATAGTGGACGGTTGCACTGATGATAAAGAAAAAATAAATAAATTAGTGGAATGGGTGCAAAATCGCATACGTTATATCGCTGTGGAGCATGGAGAATATGGCACTCGTCCCGACTTGGCAAGCGAGGTGTTGCGTAAACGTTATGGTGACTGCAAAGGAATGTCGGCATTGCTTAAATCAATGTTGATTGCAGTGGGATTTGATGCCCGATTAGTGTGGATAGGCACTGACGATGTTGGGTCAATATGGAGTGAGGTGCCATCATTATCTTCGGGAAACCACATGATATGTGCAGTGGTAGAGGGCGATTCTATACTCTATATAGATGGAACCGCAACATATTTGCCGGTGGGAGTTTATTCGCCGAGTATTCAAGGACGCGAAGCACTTATAGAAGATGGCGAAAATTATATGTTGAAAAATGTGCCTATTATGCCTCCTGAAGTTAATAAGGTTAAATTGACTGCGACATACGAGATTGAGAAAAATGCCCTTATAGGAGTAGTGAAACGTGAACTTGAAGGGGTTGATAAAATGATGTTGTGTGGTGCATATTATTCGGTTAATGCGACAAACAAAATTGATTTATTGTCGAAATATATTTGTTACCCCAAAAAGAATGTTGTAGTTGACGATGTGAAAATATCGGGCGTAGAGGCGCAGGCCTACAAAACGATTTTGACCGCAAAAGTGATGGAAAATGATGCTTGTCAGTCGTTGTCGGGTAAGTTGTATATCGATATACAGCCTTTGCGACAAATTGATATCGCAACTTATGATATTAAGAAGCGTAAAAACGATATATTGTTGTCATATTGTAATAGCGTGATTAGTGAAATAAGTATCAAAATTCCATCAGATTATCAAGTAGGTTCATTGCCTGCAACGTATGATGTCGAAAATAAGTGGTTTAGTGCGTCAATCGCTTATGAGGTAATCGGAGATGAGATTAAATGTAAATCACATGTGGTGACAAAAGAACGCTTGATTGAATTGGACGACGCTAAACTGTGGAATAAATTAGCGCGAGAACTTAAGCAAGCGAATAGCGAACAGATTGTATTAATTCATAAATAATTAGAGCCATGAAACGATTATTAACAACATTAGCCGTAGTATTTGTAGCAATAATGCCAATGTGGGCAAAGTATGATGCTAAGTTTTTTAAAAAGGCGGCTGAAAAAGTATGGGGAATGAAATTGTCGGATTTTGATGCTAAAAAAGAAATCCCGGATAGTTTATATAAAGATGAGTCGGCTGTGATAATTGCAGCATATAGTAATGTGGAAGTGAAGCGTGTTGAGCAGTTAAATGCCAATAAATATTCGCACTATGGCAAGGCTTTTACCAATGCCATTGATATGAAATCATTTTCACGGATAATGATAAAACTCAATGATAAAAAAGCGGTTGAAGATTATTCCGAGTTTGACTTGGATACAAAAGGCGAGGAAGGTTTTGCCGGGTATTCATATCAATATACCTCATCGGCTTTTGGCGCAAGAGTGATAAAACCCGATGGCACAATTATAGATGTGGATTGTAGCAAGGCATTTGATGTGAAAGAGGGTAAGAAAGAAAAAACAGTAGAACGAATCGTGGCGATACCCGGATTGGAACCCGGTGATGTGCTTGAATACTTCTATTATGATGAGGTGTGGCTCGATGAATTTGACTTAGACCCATTTGTGTTTTCTTTTTCGCGTAAATATCCAATGATGTATTATAGAATACATTGTAGCATCGATCCTGAGTTAACGGTTGAATATCGTAATTATAATGGTGCGCCATTGTTGACCGGTTTTATAACAAAAGATCAAACGCGAGTGCTTGGAGTTGAGACGATAAATGTCCCCAAGCGAGAGCCGGGTAATTGGATGGCTCCCAAACGCCAATTCCCATTTATAAAAATGTATGTAATGAATAATCAGCGAGGTTCATTGGCATATAAGCCCAAAAGCGCGCGTATTGGCGTGTATTGCGGATTGCCTGCCGATACATATTTTACTGATATCTCAAATGTGTTGACCGATGTGACACCTACTCTCACCAAAGATATTGTGAGCGATGCAACAAAGATAATGAAAGATTATATGAAATTGCACCCCGAGGCCACAAGAAGTCAATTGGTTGATGCCTCATGGTTGGCAACTATATATTCGGGATTACGTGATGATAAATCACACTCATCAATGACTATCCCAATGTATTTCGCCAACGTGTTGAAAAAAATTGGGATAGAAGATAATGTAGGTATCGGTGTGACAAATTCTCGAAATGATGTGCCTGTTACCTCAATTATTAGCTGGAAAGAACCGGATTACATTGGAGCGGTAGGAGATACATGCTATATCGTTACCGGAAATCTAACATTGTTGCCGGGGGAATTGCCGGGTGTGTATAATGGTGAGCAAGCGGCTATTTTTAAATGCAATGATGAAGACTATAATAAACAACAAGCAACGTTGATTACAATCCCGGCGACTCGTTCATCTGACAATTCGGTGACTTCTACGGTTGAGGTATCATTAAATGAAGATGATAACAATATTCTCAACTTATCGAGAAGTATGAAAATGAAAGGAGCAACGAAAACAATAGTATCGGCCATGGTGGATTATAACGCATGGATGCGGGCTGTTGAAAATTATCTTGAAATACCTGAAAAGAAACGAGCTAAATTAAAAGTTGACTCTGTAGAAGTGAAAAAACGTCTCGACGAAGTGTTTGAACAAGAAGCTGAGGTGATTTTAGGAGTAAAACCATCTACAATTCATAGCTATAATATTACTTCAATAGGAGGCACGCCCGACCAACCTACAGTGGATTATAATATGACTTGCGAGGTTGAGGGGCTTGTTAAACGAGCAGGAGATGATATAGTGATATCATTGGGACGATTGATAGGTGACCAGTATAAGGTGGAAGGAGAGGAACGTAATCGACAATCGCATATTTTCCGTTCATCGCCCAATCAATATCGTCACACGATAACATTCACAATTCCCGAAGGCTACACTGTGTCCGAAGAAAGTATGCAATTACTCAATAAGTCAGTATCAAACGATTGCGGAATGTTTGTCTCACAAGCAAAAGTAGCTGATAATGTATTGACACTTCGAGTTCAAGAGCGTTATATCAGATATTTCGAACCGATTGATCGTTGGCCTATGTTCCTTGAATTGATTGACGCCTCAGCTGCATATAGTAATGCAGTGGTAATCTTGACAAAGCAATAATTCAACTCTTTTAATAGAGAAAATATAGGTTTTGAAAATGGATAATTGACGCTCGGCATTTGCCGGGCGTCAATTATCCATTTATAAAAACTTTGAGCGAGGTCGAATGGAGAGTATTTGTTGAAATCTGTTGGCGAGAAAGGTGGATATTTTACTATTCTTGGGGTATTTGTGTGGTAATTCCGTGGTTTTTGCGTAACTTTGCATAATTATTAAAAATAAATGGAAATGGAACGAAAGGTAAGAGTAAGATTTGCTCCGTCGCCAACGGGGCCTTTGCACATCGGTGGTGTGCGCACTGCGTTATATAATTATTTGTTTGCTCGTCAGCATGGCGGTGATATGATTCTTCGTATCGAAGATACCGATTCACAGCGTTTTGTGCCTGGTGCAGAGCAATATATCAATGAGTCTCTTGCCTGGCTCGGAATAAAGATTGATGAGGGTGTGAGCGAAGGTGGCGCTTATGGCCCATATAAGCAAAGCGAACGCCGCGACATTTATCGCGAACATGTGAAAATGTTGCTCGATAACGGCAAAGCTTATATCGCGTTTGATACTCCCGAAGAACTTGATGCAAAACGCCAAGAAGTGGCAAATTTCCAATACGATGCATCAACTCGTCTTTCAATGCGCAACTCTCTTTCTCTACCTAAAGAAGAGGTTGACAAGTTGATTGCCGATGGCGAAAAATATGTGGTACGTTTTATGATTGAACCCGGCCGTGATGTGGTTGTAAATGACCTTATCCGTGGCAAAGTGACAATCAATTCAAGCGTGCTCGATGATAAAGTGCTTTATAAGAGCGCCGATGACCTTCCCACATATCACTTGGCAAATATCGTCGATGACCATTTGATGCTCGTGTCGCACGTGATTCGTGGTGAAGAGTGGTTGCCCTCGGCTCCTCTCCATGTATTGCTTTATGAGGCATTTGGTTGGGCTGATACTATGCCCGATTTCGTACACTTGCCATTGTTGCTCAAACCCGACGGAAAAGGTAAATTGAGCAAGCGTGATGGCGACCGCCTTGGCTTCCCTGTGTTCCCACTTGAGTGGCATGACCCAAAGAGCGGCGAAATCTCATCGGGTTATCGCGAATCGGGTTATCTGCCCGAAGCAGTGGTTAACTTCCTTGCGTTGCTTGGTTGGAACCCCGGTGATGACACTGAAATCATGTCGATGGACGAACTTATCGCAAAATTCTCACTTGATCACTGCTCAAAATCGGGTGCGAAATTTGATTTTGAAAAAGGGAAGTGGTTTAACCACAAATATATACAAGAAGTGCCCGATGCGACTCTTGCCGAAATGTTCAAGCCTATTTTGAAAGAAAATGGCGTGAATGTTGAGGACTTCAGCGATGAATATATCACTCGTGCAGTGGCTATGGTGAAAGACCGTGTGAACTTTGTGCGCGACCTTTGGGACGTGACTCGTTTCTTCTTCATTGCTCCTGCCGAATATGAAGAAAAGGCAGTGAAGAAACGTTGGAAAGAGGATTCTCCTGCAGTGATGACCGAACTTGTTGAGGTGCTTCGCGGTCTTGAAGATTTCTCATGTGCGGCTGCTGAACCTGCAGTGCTTGGTTGGATAACCGACAAGGGTTATCACATGGGTAATGTGATGAATGCGTTCCGTCTCACTGTTGTGGGCGAATGTAAAGGTCCACACATGTTTGATATCACCGAATTGATTGGCAAAGAGGAAACTGTGAAACGTGTCCTTGCCGGTATCGAAAATATCAAAAAATAAAAATAAGAATAAAAAAGGGGATTTGTCAAAAAATCCCCTTAACTCTTTAATATAACCACAAACGACAAAGTCGCAAGATGAATATTCTCTATAACATGGGGATTGCTCTCTATGGTGCCGTTGCTCGAATAGCGGCAACTCGTAGTGATAAGGTGCGTAAAATGATTACGGGCCAAAAAGCCACGTTGGGTTATCTTCATGATGTGATCGACTCCTCCTCAACCTATATATGGATTCATGTGTCGTCGCTTGGCGAGTTTGAGCAGGGACGTCCGTTGATAGAGATGATAAAACGCGAAAACCCTTCACGCAAAATATTACTCACATTCTTCTCTCCATCGGGTTATGAGGTGAGAAAAAATTACGAAGGGGTTGATGCCGTGTGCTATCTACCATTTGACACGCCAGGCAATGCGCGAAGCTTTCTCGATGCAGTGAAGGTGGAAATGGCGATATTTGTCAAATATGAATTTTGGGGCAACTATCTGCAAGAGTTGAGCCGAAAGAATATTCCCACATATCTCATTTCGTCAATATTCCGAGCAAAACAACCATTTTTCAAGTGGTGGGGCGGAATGTTCCGTGGCATGCTTAAATGCTTTAAGCATATTTATGTGCAAGATGAGGCATCGCAACAGCTACTTGCCGGCATAGGCGTGGAAAATGTGACTATAGCCGGAGATACACGCTTTGACCGTGTGACCGATATAATGCGCACCACAACCAATTTGCCATTAATCGAGCGATTTAAAAGTGATGCTCGCCACACAATTATTGTGGGAAGCAGTTGGGCTGCCGATGAAGATATGTATGCACAATGGGTGAATGCCCATGATGTGAAAGTGATAATCGCTCCACATCAATTTGACCAATCACGATTGCAAAGCATGTTGCAACGATTTGATAACTCGATGTTGCTATCGGAATATGAGAAATATGCCGATGATGCAGCCGAAATCAAGCCGGTGAAATGCTTGATAATAGATTGTTTCGGGTTGTTATCGAGCATATATCGCTATGGTGATATCGCCTATATAGGCGGAGGCTTTGGCGCGGGAATTCACAATATCAACGAAGCGGCAGTGTATGATATGCCGGTGGTGTTTGGTCCTAAGTATCACAAGTTTAAAGAAGCTGTTGATTTGATAGCCCTTGGCGGAGGATTTGTGGTGAATGGCAAAGAGGATTGTGAAAAAACTTTGTCATTACTGACCACCGATGCCACAGCACTCGAAACAGCCTCAAAAATCGCCGGCAACTACATAAAAGACAACCTCGGCGCCACTCAAACGATATACAACGATTTATTCTGATTATAATATTATTGAAATAAAATAATAGAAATCGCATAATTCCTTAAATATTTATGCGATTTCTATTTTTATTCAATATTTAGTAGTATCTTTGCATAGAAATAAATTTCGTCTATTATGAAAAAGAGAAAATCTCGATTGCCGGTAATAGTTGATATTCTTACACACAACTCGATAGGTAGTCAGGAAGAATTGTCAAAACAACTTGCGATACGTGGGTATATTGTTACTCAAGCTACACTTTCACGCGATTTGAAAATGTTGCGAACCACAAAGATTGCCACCGATATGGGAGGCTATCGCTACATCATAGCCGATTCGCATCGCATGAGCAATGAACCATTTGCAAAGTCGCAAAATACTGTTCAATCATCGTTACACCCTGCGGCATTGTCGTTGAGTGTGTCGGGCAATTTGGTTGTGATAAAAACTCGCAATGGCTATGCCAGCGGGTTGGCATATGACCTTGATATGCTTGAGTCGCATCATATATTGGGAACTATCCCCGGCGCCGACACGGTGTTTGCAGTAGTGAATGAAACCTCAAATCGCAGAGATTTGTATGAGCTTTTCAGTTCATTTTTGCCACAATCAGTGCTTGAAGCTGCCAAAGGCCAATTTTTAGGCGAAGATATAGATTAGTAATTTTATAATTATTGTATAAGGTATATTTTTGAAAAAATGGATGACACTAATAAAATAGAAGTAGTAGTCGCCTCAGAAGAACATGTGAAATATGTCGATGAAATTCTCGACACCATCAACCGTGCCGCTAAAGTGCGTGGCACCGGTATTGCAAAACGTTCTCCTGAATATGTGAAACAAAAAATGCTTGAACGCAAAGCCGTTGTTGCTCTTTGCAATGGCGAGTTTGCCGGATTTAGTTATATCGAAAGTTGGAGTAATAAAGAATTTGTTGCCAATTCAGGGCTTATCGTTGCCGATAAATTCCGTGGATTAGGGCTCGCGACTCGCATCAAACGCCGCATCTTCAAACTTTCACGCGAAATGTATCCCGATGCTAAAATCTTTTCATTGACTACCGGTGCGGCAGTGATGAAGATGAATTTTGAATTGGGATATCGTCCTGTGACATTCGATCAACTCACTACCGACCCTGCATTTTGGAAAGGTTGTGAAAGTTGTGTGAATTTTGATATCCTTCAACGCAATGGAGGTCACAAATGTCTATGTGTAGGGTTGTTGTATGACCCCAAAGAAACACAATATCATCGATATAGTCTTAACACTGATATCGATAGCGAAGATTAATAGAATAATATAGAAAACAAAATAAAAATGGGAAAGAAAAAAGTAGTAGTTGCATTTAGTGGAGGTCTTGATACCTCTTACACTGTGATGTATCTTGCAAAAGAAATGGGTTATGAAGTATATGCCGCATGTGCAAATACCGGTGGTTTCAGCCCCGAACAACTTGCCACAAACGAGGCAAATGCTTATAAACTTGGTGCTACAAAATATGTAACTCTTGACGTCACTCGTGAGTATTACGAAAAGAGTCTTAAATATATGGTTTATGGAAATGTGTTGCGCAATGGCACTTATCCCATCTCGGTAAGTTCTGAACGCATTTTCCAAGCTATCGCTATTGCTCGTTATGCAAACGAAATTGGTGCCGATGCTATCGCTCATGGTTCAACCGGTGCAGGTAACGACCAAATCCGTTTCGATATGACATTCCTCGTGATGGCTCCGGGTGTGGAAATTATCACTCTCACTCGCGACAATAATCTTTCTCGTCAAGAAGAAATCGACTATCTCAATAAAAACGGTTTTGCTGCCGACTTCACAAAACTCAAATATAGCTACAACGTAGGTCTTTGGGGTACCTCTATCTGTGGTGGCGAAATTCTCGACTCAGCTCAAGGACTTCCCGAAAGCGCATACCTCAAACATTGCGAAAAAGAAGGAACCGAGCAACTCCGCCTTACATTTGAAAAAGGTGAGTTGAAAGCCGTAAATGATGTGCGCTACGATGACCCAATCGAAGCAATCCAAAAGGTTGAAGAAATTGGTGCTGCTTATGGCGTAGGTCGCGACATGCACGTGGGCGACACTATCATCGGCATCAAGGGACGTGTAGGTTTTGAGGCTGCTGCTCCAATGCTTATCATCGGAGCTCACCGTTTCCTCGAAAAATATACATTGAGTAAATGGCAACAATACTGGAAAGATCAAGTGGCAACATGGTATGGAATGTTCCTCCACGAAAGCCAATATCTCGAACCGGTGATGCGCGACATCGAAGCCATGCTCGAAAACTCTCAACGCAATGTGAATGGTACTGCTATTCTTGAACTTCGTCCTCTTGGATTCTCTACAGTGGGAGTGGAAAGTAAAGACGACTTGGTGAAAAATAAATTTGGTGAATATGGCGAAACTCAAAAGGGTTGGACTGCCGACGACGCCAAAGGGTTCATCAAAGTGTCGGCTACTGCTCTTCGTGCTTATTATGCTAACCATAACGACGAACAAATCTAATAATGTATAAAAAACTAAGGCGTTCAACAACAGATAGGGTTTTTGCAGGAGTCTGCGGAGGAATTGCTGAATTCTTTGGAGTTGACACTTTTGTTGTTCGACTCTTATTTGTGATATTTGGTGGAGCATTAGTTTATTTAATTTTAATGATTGCATTACCTGAAGAAAATTAATAGTTAATTATGATAAAAGCCGGAATAATAGGCGGGGCCGGATATACTGCAGGCGAATTGCTTCGACTGTTATTAAATCACCCCGACGTGGAAATAAAATGGGTAAATAGTAGCAGTAATGCCGGAAATAAAGTGGCAAACGTGCATCAAGGTTTGATTGGCGAAACCGATTTGGTGTTTACCGACCAAACTCCTTGGGAAGAAATTGATGTGCTTTTCTGCTGCACTCCTCATGGTGAAACTCGCAAGTTTATGGAAAGCCACGAAGTGCCTCAAGAACTTCGCATCATTGACCTTTCGACCGACTACCGCATCGAAGATGGTACGCATGAATTTGTGTACGGGTTGCCCGAATTAAATCGCAAACGTATCGTGCGTGGTGCTACTCGTGTGGCTAATCCCGGTTGTTTTGCTACTGCAATTCAATTGGCGCTCCTTCCATTGGCTAAAAATTTGATGCTCAATAGTGATATTCATGTTACTGCCATTACCGGTTCTACCGGTGCCGGTGTAAAGCCTTCGGCCACATCTCACTTCTCATGGCGCAATGACAACGTGTCGATTTACAAGCCATTTAAGCATCAACACCTTGCCGAGATAAAACAATCGCTCAAATCATTGCAAAATAGCTTTAACGCCGACATTAATTTCATTCCGGTGCGTGGCTGCTTCTCTCGTGGCATCATGGCTATCGTGTATATGGATTGTCCTATCGAACTCGACGAAATCAAGAAACTATATGAAGAATATTACGATGACCACAACTTTACATTCGTGACCGACAAAGCTCCCGACTTGAAAGATGTGGTAAACACCAACAAATGTATTCTTCACCTTGAAAAAGTAGAAGGTAAATTGCTTATCACCTCGGTAATCGACAATCTTGTGAAAGGGGCATCGGGACAAGCAGTCCACAACATGAACCTTCTCTTCGGTCTACATGAACGTGTAGGCCTCCGCCTCAAACCATCGGCATTCTAATTTAGAATAAATATTTGTTATATAACTTCAACGGTGTGTCTATTTTCAATTGACACGCCGTTGTTTGTATAGAATATGTGAAATCATTTGTATCTTTGTAGAAATACTGACATAAAAATATAAAAACTATGAAAAAAATTATGATGTTATTTGCCGCTCTAATGATGTGCGGTTTGTTGTGGTCTCAAGAGGTGTTTACTGTGGTATATGCAGTGTCTGATGACGGTTTTGTTAATGTTCGCCAGCGTCCATCAGCAAAGTCAAAAATACTCACGCAACTTTGGATGCAATCTCACGGTCTGGGACAAGGTGTTTGGCGCGCACAACAAGAGAATTGGGTTAAAGTGAGTGTGGGAAAAGTAACCGGTTGGTGTAATGGTAAATACATTGGCACACAAGATTGGTATACCGGCTATGGAGAGAAAGTGATTGTAGCTAAGAAAAACAATACTCCTATTTATGTTGAAAGTTATGGCGAAAATCCTTATGAATACTTCACATCAGTACCTCGTGGCACCATTATCGCTGATGAATTTTATGAAAATGACGGCTTCTATGTATTATTGATAGCCCACGATGCATTATATGTCCGCAAAAAAGATGTAACAGTAAAATGGAAATGAAATTTTGTGAGCAATTTCAATAAATAATAAGAGCGTCAATTTTTAAAATTGACGCTCTTATTATTTGAGTATTTGTGAGGAAAATCTCTATTTCTACAAATTACTTTTTATCCAAATCGTTGAGTAGTGTTTCAACTGCGACGCGGAGTTGGGTGTCTTCGCCGGTTACTACGGTCGCGGGGTCGTTGGCTACTTTGATGTCGGGTTCAAGTTGGCTGTTTTCCAAATATGAGCCGTCGGGTAGTCGATAACCCACTACAGGGATACCAAACACCAATGAGGGGTCTTGCAATGTAACCCAATTCACACTTGTCATTGTGCCGGGAACAGGCATACCCACGAGCTTGCCCAATCCACGATGTTTATATACCCATGGCGTGCCGTGAGCATTGCTGTAGTTGGCTTCGCATTGCACCATGATGCTTGGCTTGTTCCAACGGCGGCTTGGCATGTCGCACGCTTCAACACCACGCACCACTTGTGTGAAATATTTTTCACCGCTAAACAATACTTCGATATCTTCATGGAGTCGACCACCGCCATTCCAACGAGTGTCGATAACAATCCCTTCGCAGTGGTTGTATTTACCGAGCACATCGGCATAAACTTCACGGAAACTGCCATCGCTCATTGATTGAATGTGAACATATCCCAAGCGGCCGTTTGACCAACGTTCCACATCGGCAGCACGTTGTTTGATCCAACGATTGTAGAGCAACGATGATTGAGCACCCGATGTGATAGGAAGAATCACTTCGTCCCAACGTTCACCCGACGTAGGATCGTAGATTGACACTAAGGTTTTGGTTTTAGCGATGCCGTTTAATAGAGTGGTATAATCTTTGTCCGACTTGATTTCATTACCATTGATTTTTTCGATGATGCAACCGGCTTTTACTTTTGAAGAAGAGCGATCGAATGGACCTTTTTCGAGCACTTCTGCTACTTTCAATCCGTCTTTGTCGTAGCTCCAATCATAAAGCAAGCCGAGCGAAGCGGTAGCATCGGTAGGGGCTTGGCCTCCATATCTACCACCGGTGTGCGACACATTTAGTTCGCCGAGCCATTCGCTAAGCATTTCGGCAAAGTCGTAGTTGTTGTTAATATGTGGAAGGAATTGACGATAGTTTTTGGTCATCATTTCCCAATCCACACCATGCATATCTGTTACATAGAACATTTCACGCTCTTGACGAGCCACGTAGTCAAACATATATTCGCGTTCGGCCGGAGCATCGAGTTTCATTGTGGTTGAGTATGTGATAGAGGTGAGTTTGTCACTTGCAGGGGCAAGCTTTTTCATGGAGCGGCTACCGAGAAGGTAGATATTGCCCGATTTATCCATTTCCATTGACATGCCACCGGCATTGAGCTTGCTCACGATTTTAGCATCGGGTTTGCGAAGTTTGATTTTCCACAAGTCATAACCATTCTCAACCGCTGAAAGGTAATAAAGGTTATCGCCATCTTTAGTGATGATAGCATTGCCAATATTTGAAGAATTAGGCGTGAGTCTTACAATGCGGTCTTCAATGCCTTCAAGTTCAACAACGATATCTTTTGATGCTTTTTCGGCATCGGCTTTATCTGATTTTTTATCATCTTTATTTTTCTTGTCATCTTTCTTCTTTGAGTCGGCTTCTTTCTTTTGGGCTTTTTCAACCTCTTTATATAATGCGTAATCTTCTTCGCTTAGACGATATTTGTCATATGCATCTTGGTTGAGGAACACAAGCATCACATCGCTCATAGAGCCCCATGATGCATGGTTGCGCATACCATAGCGTTCCGACAAGAATAATATTGCATTTCCGTCCATTACCCAACGAGGCATTTCGTCGAAGTAACCACTGCGAGTGATGTTGGTGATTTTACCACCTTCGGCACTTACGATTGCGATATCGCTATATGGGTCGTGCATATTGTCGACCACTTCGAGAACGAACCATTTGCCATCGGGCGACCATGAGTAGTTGAACCCACCATTGCGACGAGCATGAGTAGAACCATCGGTGACTTGGCGCACTTTTTTGCTCTTTACGTCCATAATCATCAATTTATTGCGGTCTTGAATGAACGCAAGTTGTTTCCCATCGGGTGAGTATTGAGGATATGTACGCTCGATATTGTCATCAAACAATGCTTTTTCTTCGATAATAGTGGCATTGGGGAAGTTGGGGTCATCTTTACGGGCGATAGTTGCGGTGTAGATGTTCCAATGACCGTCGCGTTCACTGGTATATGCGATAGTGCGATTGTCGGCAGCCCATGAAGGTTGACGCTCGGCGGCAGCGGTGTGAGTGATTTGTTTGGTGGTGGCATATTCGCTTGAAGTGACAAATAATTCACCACGTTTAATAAACGCAACTTGTTTGCCATCGGGCGAAACTGTAGCAGCCGATGCTCCCGATGTCACGCTGAGTTTCTTTTCGGGTGTTTCGTCGTCAGAAACAATGTTAATAGCCACTTTTGATGGCTTATTGTTACCTTGTTTAGTGTATATCTCACCATTATAGGTGAATGCTAAAGTGCCGTTCGCTCCTTGAGAAAGGAATCGCACAGGGTGAGTTTTAAATGTGGTTACAGCAGTTACATTCTTAGGATTGTTGAGTGGGAATGAATATACATTCATCGAACCTCCGTTACGTTCACTAAGGAAATAAACAGTGTTGCCATCAATGCCCATCACAGGGTTGCGATCCTCGCCGGCGTGGTCGGTGAGATTCTTGTGTTGTCCTGATGTTGCATCATAAAACCACACATCGCGAGCGATTGATGAGGTGTGATGCTTACGCCATTCATCTTCCATGCCTTTTTGGTCTTGATATAGGAAAGATTTTTTATCGGCAGTATAGTTTATCATTTGGGCAGGCGATGCGAGTATCATTTTTGTACGACCTCCTTCAACGGGAATGCTATAAAGCTCGGTGAGGCGACGAGAAGGGAACATGGCGCTTTCGGCAGGGTCTTGAAGCGCTGCAGAGAAGATGATATGTTTGCCATCGGGAGAGAATGACTCGGGTGTTTCTGACTCAGATGAGAATGTGATGCGAGTGGCTTTGCCTCCACCGGCACTCATCGTGAAAATGTCTTGTCCTCCGTTTCGGTCGCTGAGAAATGCGATAGTTTTTCCGTCGGGCGACCATATGGGCATTGACTCATAAGAGTCGAGGGCGGTGAGTCGAGTTGCGTCACCCCCTTCAGTTGCCACTTTGTAGATATCACCTTTGTAGGTAAATAAAATTTGTGTGCCATCGGGCGAAATCTTCACATCGCGAAGCCACATGGGAGTAGCAGCCGATGCACCAATAGCAATTGTGGCTAATGATATAGCCAATAATCTTTTCTTCATTGTAGATATATTTTATGTTGTTAATTTGGCAATATAGTGCTTATGCAAAGATACAATAATAGTTTCATAAATCGCAAATTGATGTAAATTTTAATGATGTTGCATGCACGGGAGTCGTCGAAAGGTGAAGAAAGTGAAAAACTTTTAGTAAATTTGTGCTTTGTGAAAAATATAGAGGGTAGAAGTTACGTTATATAATTTAAGGCATAGAAAATAGCCTGATTATAAATGTGTTTTTATATGAATAGAATTGTATATCTTACAGCTATAATATTTGCATTGTTGCTTACCGGTTGCCGTGGAGCAAAATTGTCGGTGGCTGATGAGCAAATGGCGCGTGGAGAGTATCACGATGCCTCTAAAACATACCGCAAAGTATATAATAAACTCACTAAGAAAGAGCAACGAGGATTGCGTGGTGAGGTGGCTTATAAAATGGCTGAATGTCATCGCAAGCTCAATCAGAGCGCAAGAGCATCGGCTGCTTATCAAAATGCAATACGTTATGGCTTCCCCGACTCAACGGCTCAACTGCATTTGGCTGAAATGTTACATGCCGAAGGTAAATATGCTCAAGCAATTACAGCATATGAGCAATATCTTATGCGCGATCCCAAATCGTTTGTAGCTCAAAACGGTCTTGAAGGTAGTCGCATGGCATTGGAAAACCAAAAGTCGAAGACGACTCGATATATAGTTAAGAATGAAAAACTATTCAATTCGCGTAGAGCTGATTACGCTCCGATGTTTTTCGACAAAACGTGTGATGTGATATATTTTACATCAACAAACGAGAAAGTTACCGGTGATAAGAAAAGTGAGATAACCGGTATGAAAAACGGCGATGTGTGGATGTCGAAAAAGAACGAAAAAGGTCAATGGCAACGCCCCGAAGCGGTGGAAGGTGAACTAAATACCAATCTCGATGAAGGCATTGTTGCATTTTCGCCCGACGGCAACACAATGTATCTCACAAAGGCTCGCCGAGAACTCAATTCAAGCACAGGAGTGGAGATATACACCTCACAACGCTCCGATGCTAAATGGAGCGCTCCGGTGAAATTTGAGGTAACTTCCGACACTATTTCAAGCTACGGACACCCTGCAGTGTCGCCCGATGGCATATATTTGTATTTTACATCTGATATGCCCGGTGGAGAAGGTGGCAAAGATTTGTGGCGTATAAATTTGAAAGAAAAAGCAGGCTCGCTTGAAAATATGGGTAATTTAATCAACACTCCCGGTGATGAAATGTTCCCATATGTGCGCACCGATAGTTTGCTATATTTTGCTTCAACAGGTCACCCCGGATATGGTGGATTGGATATATTCAAAGCTCAGTTGCAACCCGATGGTCGTTGGAATGTGACAAATATGGGCACTCCGATGAACTCTTCGGCCGATGATTTCGGTATCACATTTGGAAATGGTGAAAGTGGGTATTTCAGCACTAATCGCACCGATGGCAGAGGTTATGACCACATTTATTCATTTGAATTGCCCGAATTAAATATCTCAATATCGGGTTGGGTGCTTGATAAAGATGAAGAACCAATCCCTAATGCGGTGATACGCATAGTAGGTAACGATGGTTCAAATCAAAAAGAGGTTGCACGCGATGACGGCTCATTTAAATTTCCATTGCGTCGTGGCGTGAAATATGTGATGATGGCAGGAGCTAAGGGCTATCTTAATTCAAAACAAGCGTTTGAAAGTGATAATGCCGAAGAAGATGCCGAATATGGTATTGATTTCTTCTTGGCATCGATAAATAAGCCCAATGTGGTGGAAAATATCTTCTACGATTTCGACCAAGCTACATTGCGACCCGAATCGCAAGAGGCTCTTGATGAGTTGGCCGAAATTCTTCGCGACAACCCACATATCACAATTGAAATGGCATCACATACCGACCGTTGGGGCGAAGAAGATTATAATATCGATTTGTCGCATCGCCGCGCAAAATCGGTGATAGATTATCTTACACAAGTGGGCATAAGTGCCGATCGTTTGCAATATCAAGGATATGGCGAAACTCGTCCCAAAATTGTGACAAAAAAGATTGCAAATGATTATCCTCAATTCCAAGAAGGCACAGAATTGACCGAAGAATTTATCTTAACCCTTAGTGAAACTGATCAAGAAATTGCCGACCAAATAAACCGTCGTACAGAATTTTCGGTATTATCGACAGATTACAATATGTATTAATCGCATATGAAGCAGGAGTTTCGCACCATAGTGAAACCTCTACGTTTTAGAGGAACCATAAGTCATCGGCAAGGGGTGATGATGTTAGGCTCGTGCTTTAGCGATAATATCGGACTAAGATTGCGACAAGCTTGTTTTGACGTAGATATTAATCCGTTTGGAACACTATATAATCCTGCAAGTATAGCTTGTGGGATTGGTGCTATATTAAAGTGCCGACAATATTCAATCGACGATTTGTTTCAAGAGAAGGGTGATAATCGATGGCATAGCTTCAGTCATCATTCGGAGTATTCGAGTGTGGATTCTCAATTAATGCTCGAAAAAATAAATCAAAGAGTGTGTGAAGCTAATAAGATGTTACAACGTGCATCTACATTGATAGTTACATTTGGTACGGCATGGGTATATAAATATGCACCGACAGGCAAAGTAGTAGCAAATTGCCATAAATTGCCCGTTTCGATGTTTGAGCGTAGCATGATGTCGATTGATGAAATTGTGGCAATGTGGAAAGATGTTATAGCCGATGTAAAAGCGATTAATCAATCAATTCAAGTGATATTTACCGTGAGCCCGATACGACATTTGCGTGATGGCGCACACGAAAATCAGTTGAGCAAATCTACTTTATTACTCGCTATAAACCAATTAGTGCGAGAATATGAAGATGTAATATACTTTCCTGCCTACGAAATCATGAATGATGATCTTCGTGACTACCGTTTTTATGCATCGGATATGACTCATCCATCGGAAGTGGCAGTGGATTATATTTATGATATATTTTCACAATCATTTTTTGATGATGACACAATCTCGCTTGCCGAAAAATGTGTGAAATTATCAAAACGATTAATGCATATTCCCATGAGTGATGATCAAGATGCAGTAGCACGATTTGTTCATTCAACCAATCAATTAAAAACGCAATTATTGCAGCAATATCCATTTTTGGAAGCAGCAATATCAAAAATAAAATAAGGATGACTTATTCAATTTCAACCATAGCACAAATTTTGCATTTGCCCGAACCTAAAATTCCGGCATCAAATATAAGTATATTATTGACCGATAGCCGCTCTTTGACTTATCCCGAAGAGTCGTTGTTTTTTGCATTGCGCACTCGCAATAACGATGGTCATAGATATTTGCACGATTTATATCAAAGTGGTGTGAGAAACTTTGTTGTAGACCATGTGCCGGCAACAATGCTTAATGTAGATGATGCAAACTTTCTGGTAGTGGAAAATGTGATGAAGTCACTCCAAACGTTGGCTCGTTGTCATCGTCATCGTTTCACAGCTCCGGTGATAGGTGTTACCGGCAGCCGTGGTAAAACTATCGTAAAAGAATGGCTTTATCAGTTGCTATGTGCCGATTATAGCATTGTGCGCAGTCCTCGCAGCTATAACTCTCAAATAGGAGTGCCTTTGTCGATTTGGGAAATGAATGATGATACCCAATTAGCTATATTTGAAGCAGGTATATCTTTGCCCAATGAAATGGCTTCATTGCAGGCTATGATTCGTCCACAATTGGCGATAATCACAAACATTGGCGATGAACATAGCGAAGGATTTAACAGCGATAAGGCTAAATGCGAAGAAAAAGTGATGTTGTGTCGCGATTGCGATTGCATTGTTTATAATGGTGATGATAGCCTTATTCGCGAGGTGGTTGAAAATGCAGGGTTGACGGTGAAAGAAATAGCATGGTCGAGAAAAGATCCTGACAGCCCATTGTATATTTCGAAAGTGACGAAACAAAAAGATTCAACGATAATAAAATATTCATATCTTCAATACGATGGCGAGATTGTTATTCCATTTACAACTGATGCTGATGTGGAAAATGCTATTCATTGTTTGGCGGTGATGTTGTATTTGTGTCGCCCGTTTGATATGATAGCTGCCCGTATGTCGTCATTGGCCCCGGTGGGCACTCGTTTGAATGTGATTGAAGGGGTGAATAATTGTTTGTTAATCTATGATGCCTATACCTCAGATTTCCATTCATTATCTCCTGCGCTCGATTTTATGAATCAACGAGCCACAAAGTCGCACACTACCACTGTGATATTAAGTGATGTGATGCACGAAACTATGAGCGGTGAGCGACTCTATAAATCAATTGCCCGATTACTTCAACAAAAAGGCATCGATAGAGTTATAGGAGTGGGTGAGGAGATCTCGAAACATAAAACTCTATTTGGTGAAAATGCTTCGTTCTATCCATCAACAAGTGCGTTTTTGTTGTCGACAACAACTGCCGATTTCAAAAATGAGTTGATTTTAATCAAAGGAGCTTCGCATTTCCATTTCGAGTCGTTGAGCGATGTGCTTGAGGCAAAACAACATGAAACGGTGCTTGAAGTGAACCTTGATGCGGTTGTTCATAATTATAATTTCTATCGTTCGAGAGTAAAACCTGAAACCGGAATTGTGTGTATGGTTAAAGCTTCGGGATATGGCGCAGGTTCATTTGAATTGGCAAAAACATTGCAAAGTCAAGGTGCCGCATATTTGGCAGTTGCAGTGCTTGATGAAGGGGTTGATTTGCGTAAAGCGGGAATCACAATGCCTATTATGGTACTAAATCCTAAGGTGGGTAATTACAAAACTCTATTTACTTATCGATTGGAGCCTGAAATATATAGTTTTGATATTCTCGATGAGATTATAAAGGAGGCGACAAAATTTGGAATAACCGACTATCCTGTGCATATAAAACTCGACACCGGTATGCACCGATTAGGATTCCTCAAAGAAGATATGCCGCGATTGGTTGAAAAATTAAAAGGGCAAAATGTGATTAAACCTCGCTCGGTATTCTCGCATTTGGCTACTGCCGATTGTTTGGATATGGACGATTATACAAATAGCCAATTTGACTATTTTTATGAATGTTGCGATGTGTTGCAACAAGGATTTGAGTTCCATATAATGCGACATATACTAAATTCAACCGGAATAACACGTTTCCCACAGCATCAGTGTGATATGGTGAGATTAGGTATCTGCTTATATGGTATTCCCACGGTTGATGATGGCTCGCAAGAAGATTTGCGCCCGGTATCATCATTGCATAGTGTGGTGATTTCAATAAAAGAGTGGAAAGCAGGAACAACGGTAGGGTATTCTCGTAAAGGAGTGCTTAAACGAGATTCACGTATCGCGACAATTCCTATTGGATATGCCGATGGTATCGACCGCCATTTAGGAAACGGCAATGCCGATGTGATGATTAATGGTTATCGTTGTCCTACGGTTGGAAATATTTGTATGGATATTTGTATGATTGATGTTACCGATGCTCCATGTAATGTGGGTGACCAAGTAGAGATATTTGGTGAGAACATTACCGTAATGGAACTTGCCGAACGATTGGACACTATCCCATATGAAATACTTACATCGGTATCTCAACGAGTGAAAAGAGTATATTATAGAGAATAATAAATAAAAAAGACACCATGGAAACACTACGAAATCGCATCTTAGAAGATGGTAAGGCATTGCCGGGAGGAATACTGAAAGTAGATAATTTCCTTAACCATCAAATGGATCCTAATTTTATGTTAGAGATTGCAAAAGAATTTGCCCGACGATTAGAGGGGAGAGGTATTAATAAAATTGTAACCATTGAAGCGAGTGGGATTGCTCCTGCGATAATGCTCGGCTATGTGATGCAGTTGCCTGTAGTGTTTATTAAAAAGAAAACCCCTAAAACGATGCAAGATATGCTTGTGTCGCAAGTGAGTTCGTTTACAAAGGATCGCACTTATACGGTGTGTATTTCGCGCGACTTTTTAAATGCCGACGATAAAGTGGTGTTTATTGATGATTACCTTGCTTATGGAAATGCTGCCCGTGGTGTGATTGATTTATGCTATCAAGCAGGAGCAGAGATTGATACAATGGGTTTTGTGATTGAGAAAGGATTTCAAGGTGGAGGCGACCAATTACGATATGAGGGACACAATGTCGAATCTTTAGTGATAATAGATTCTATCGATAATTGCGAAATCACTTTTAGGGATTAACGGTTGGATAGTAGAGGACGACGTTGATAAATTATATTCAATACCACGCCACGAATAATAAGATAGCAAATAAATGCCAGCCATAATGCATGGTTTCCCCATATTGGGGTTATTGCAAAATAGATGGTAAAGAATGAGAGCATTGCTATTGCCATTGACCATAGCATATCGCGTGTGCATGTGGCTCCGATAAATATTCCGTCCCAGGTAAATGCCATCACTCCGCATAAAGGAATTGCTACAGCCCAATAAAAGTAGTCGGTTGAGGCATTGATTACCATTGTGTCGGAACTTAGGAATGATAGAAACGATGGGCCTCCCAATAGGTAAATCGTAGTGAATAATATTGCCATAGCCAATCCCCATTTGAATAATGCTTTGATGCTTAGTTTGAGTTTGACCCCGTCTTTCGCACCGATATATTTGCCTGCTAAGGCTTCTCCGGCAAACGCAAATCCGTCCATGAAATAAGAGAATAGCATGAATAGTTGCATCAAGAGGGTGTTGACTGCCAATATCACATTACCTTGCTGTGCACCGGCACGAGTGAACCACATTGTTACAGCGACTAAGCAAAGTGTGCGCAGAAAGATATGGGCATTGATAGAGAAAAAACACTTTAACTCTTTGCGTTTAAGAATATCGTTGAATGACGATTTGATTAATTGATATTTCGATTTGATAATAATAAGCCCAAGAAGAAATCCTCCCCATTGCGCTACAAGAGTTCCGGTGGCAACTCCGGCAATATCCCAGTTGAAAATGTAAACGAGCGAGAGGCTTGTGGTGATATTTAGCAAATTAATGAATATTGAAATCCACATTGTGGCTCGGGAATTTTGCATGCCAATAAACCACCCCGATAGGGCATATGAACCAAGCATAGCCGGTGCTCCCCATATGCATATCGAGAAATATTTCATTGAATGTCGCAACGTGTCGTCATGTATGTCCATGAAAAATATTGCACATTGGGAGATGAAATATTGCAGAGCGATAAGCAATATTCCCACCATCATCGCAACAATCAACGAGCGATATAACACCAATGAACATTGACGATTATCTTTTGCCCCATAGGCTTGAGCGGTCATTCCGCTCGAACCCATTCTCAGGAAAGCAAATGGCCAATAGAGCATGTTGAATATCGTGCTGCCAATCGCTATGGCAGCAATATACACCGCACTGCCCATATTTCCCACTATTGCCACATCAACGATGCCAAGGAGCGGTGTAGTAATGTTGGCTATTATAGAGGGTATGGACAGTGCAAGTATTTCTCTATGAATAGAGCTGAGTTTCAAGTTTTATTATGCTTTAGCACGACGGCTATCCCATATGAGGTAGCAAATTAGTAATGCATAGGCAACAAGACCAAGTGCTTGAGATACACCTTCATTTAGTGGTGAAGTGTATTCGAATCCGGCAAATTTAGTGATAGCCGCAAATACTCCAAATAATGCGCCACCGGCAATAAGTCCCGATGAAATGAGAGTGCCTCGTTCGTGACGTGCTTTGCTGAGTGATTCATCTTTGGTGCTTTTAGCAACGAAGTATGCGATAGCACCACCCACAAGCATTGGAGTGTTGAGTGGTAGCGGAATAAACATGCCAAGACAGAATGCCAATGCGGGAACACCGAGCCAGTTGAGCAATAAGGCAAGTACTGCACCCACAAAGTAGAGCATCCAAGGAGTTTCTCCGCCCATCATAAGGGGTTCGATTACTTTTGCCATAGCATTGGCTTGAGGTGCAACAAGAGCATCTTCACCGGTGAATCCATATACTTTGTTTAATACGAGGATTACACCTCCCACAGTGGCTGCAGATACTAATGTGCCGAGGAATTTCCATGTTTCTTGTTTGCGAGGAGTTGAACCGAGCCAATATCCGATTTTGAGGTCGGTGACAAAACCACCGGCCATAGATAATGCTGTACAAACAACACCGCCAATTACCATTGATGCAACGATACCCGATGTGCCATTAAGACCTATCCCCACAAATATAGCCGATGCGATGATAAGGGTCATAAGAGTCATGCCCGATACAGGGTTTGAACCTACGATAGCAATTGCATTTGCCGCTACAGTGGTGAATAGGAATGCAATAACAGTTACAACCAACCAAGCAACAAGCGCTTGCCAGAAAGTGTTGATTACACCTACCCAAAAGAAGATAAGCACTGTGACTAAGGCGATACCAATAAAGAATACGATATGCTTCATTGAAATATCTGTTTGCCAACGTATGGTTTTAGCCTTATCGGCCGAACCTTTAAATTCTCGTCCGGCAAGACCTACTGCTTGCATAATGATTGGCCATGATTTAACAATGCCGATGATGCCGGCCATTGCAATACCTCCGATACCAATTAGTCGGGCGTAGTCGCTAAATATTGTTTGAGCATCCATTGTTGAAATGTAGGCAGAACCATATGTGCCAAATAGTGGAATTATAATCCACCACACAAATAGCGAGCCTGCGAAGATTACAAATGCATATTTAAGGCCTACGATATATCCTAAGCCGAGCAACGCAGCACCGGTGTTGCAGCTAAATACCACTTTAGTCTTTTCGGCAATAGTTGCTCCCCAAGAACATGCAGTAGTTGTAATTGTTTCGGCCCACCAACCAAATGTGGCTACAATATAGTCGTAGATACCACCAATGAGCGATGCGATGATAAGAGTTTTGGCTTGTCCTCCCGATTCTTTTTTATTGCCACCTTCGGCACTGATGAGCACTTGTGTGGTAGCAGTCGCTTCGGGGAAAGGATATTTGCCATGCATGTCTTTCACGAAATATTTGCGGAAAGGGATAAAGAATAAAATCCCCAACACACCTCCAAGCAGAGAGCTAAGGAATATTTGCATGAAGTTGACAGTTAGGTCGGGATATTTTGCTTGTAGAATGTAAAGGGCTGGCAATGTGAAGATTGCTCCGGCTACGATTACACCCGAACATGCTCCAATTGATTGGATAATTACATTTTGTCCAAGTGCATCTTTTTTCTTTAAGGCTCCTGATAACCCTACAGCGATGATTGCAATGGGTATTGCAGCTTCAAACACTT
Source organism: Muribaculaceae bacterium (assembly GCA_017399915.1). Lineage (GTDB taxonomy): Bacteria > Bacteroidota > Bacteroidia > Bacteroidales > Muribaculaceae > RGIG4079. The sequence goes on along the minus strand of JAFQAS010000067.1, from coordinate 204,255 downwards.
GACCTACTTTCAACCCAAGATATGCAGCCGCCGCACTGAATATTACTGCAAGAATCAATCCCATTGTTACAGAATAGGGGGTTGCTTCGGCATAATTGCGCTCAGGGTGCATTATCGGACGATATTCTTCTCCATCTTTAAGCTCTCGAAACGCGTTTTCGGGAAGCTCAGTTGGGTCAACATCGTGCTTGTTAATGACGTCTTTTTCGTTTTGCATAATGTTATATTTGATTAGTTATTAAATGCAATAATTAAATGCGAAGTTAGTGATTTTTTGTCTAAAAATAGCAAGCAATATGTCAAAAACTAATTGAAAGCTATAATAAATAGAGTGTTGTGGTAACAAAAACGCCTCGTTGCTATAACGAAGCGTTTTTGGTATTGAGATGAATTGATGTTATTTTTTCTTCTTTGAACTTTTCTTGCTTGAAGAAGATTTGCTTGCAGTTGACTTCTTGCTTGCAGTTGACTTCTTGCTTGCAGACGATTTTGATTTGCTTGCAGTCGACTTCTTGCTTGAACCACTACTTGACTTAGTTGTCGCTTTCTTGTTGGAAGTAGTAGATTTCTTTTTGTCAGTAGCTTTTGCTTTTGTAGAGCTTGATTTCTTCTTATCAGTAGCTTTTGTTGTTTTCTTACTTGAAGAAGACTTGCTTGTTGTTGATTTTTTCTTATCTTTTGACGAAGAAGATTTACTTGTATATGATTTCTTGTCTTTTTTAGACGAAGTTTTAGAAGCTGTCTTGCTCTTGCTTTTTGAAGTCTTACCTATAGAAGTTGATTTCTTAGACTTACTGCTTGACGATTTAGAACTTTTTGCCGTAGATTTGTTTTTTGACTTAGAGCTTGAAGCAACATTTTTCTTATTGCTCTTAGTCGACTTTTTATCTACTTGTTTTTTAGAGCTCTTATTTGTTGAAACTTTTGTTACCGACTTGGTTGAAGTTTTCTTCTTGTTTGATTTATAAGAAGGTGTAGCTTGTTGAACTTTTTTGTTATTCTCAGTGGGATTGTAAGTGCTTTTTTTCTTTCGGCTACTTTTTTTCTTCTTATAAGTATAGTTGTCATTGTTGCTATAATCGTTATTATAAGAATAGCTTTTAGAATTATAACTATTGTTTGAAGCTACCGTATTAGTAGTTTTCGATGATTTTCTTGTATTAGTTGTGTTGCTGGCAATGTTAGAGTCATCGCTAAGAACCTTTTTGTAGGTTGTGATTTTAAGCACTTGGCCACGGCTGACTGTATTGCTTGAAAGATTGTTGTCTTTCTTGATACGAGAGGTGTTTGTGCCATATTTGTTAGCGATAGATTTTAATGTTTCACCGCTTTTTACTTCATGCATCACAACATCTTCTTTAGATGTGTATGAAACGTTGTTAGATGAGCTCGAGCTCTCAGAATTATTGCTTGCAACGTTGTATTGTGGTTTATTTTGTTCGGTGTTTTTATAATCATCGGGTTTAGGATCTTCGCGTCTTTGTCCGGGTTCGGCTCTTTCGCGTCCTTTATATTTGTATGAATCTTTCGACCCGATAATATCTTCACAACTTACATACATATAGCAATACTTTGAAGGAAGTATTAGTTTGTATGGTTTTGTAGGCCCTGCAGGAATTGTATTTTTTAGATATTGAGGGTTTAGCGCTTCAATTGCGTCGATATCAATATTGATAACATCGGCAATTTGTCGGAAATTGATTCTGCGTCTAACATCAACGGTATCGGTAACGATAGGCTTCTTTGCGATAGCTGTGCTAATGCCATGTTCGTTATGATAGTTCATTACATATGCAGCAGCAATGAATGCCGGCACATATCCACGAGTTTCTTTTGGAAGGTAGTTGTAGATTTCCCAGTAGTCTTTTTTTCCACCACCGGCACGGCGTATTGCTTTGTTAACATTACCAGGGCCGCAGTTATAAGCCGCAATTACAAGCGACCAATCACCATAAGTGTTGTATAATTGATGGAGAAATTCAGCGGCCTTTTGAGACGCCTTATAAGTGTCGCGACGTTCATCGACAGTGGAGTTTATTTCCAATCCCATGCCCTTACCGGTAGAAGGGATAAATTGCCACAATCCGGCGGCTGCAGCAGGAGATACCGCGTTGGGGTTAAGAGCAGATTCAATGATAGGGAGATATTTTAGCTCTACCGGAATACCTTCTTTAAGAAGCGCTTCTTCAAAAATTGGTTCGTAGTATAACCATAGGCCTAACATCTTTTCTACAAGGCCACGACGGCGGCTACTTGTATACATTTCGATATATTTCTTTACTACATTGTTGTATGGCATTTCAATTGTGAAACCACCTTCATTTTGAAGATATTGTAAACGCTTGATGTATAGCTCGTCGCTAGGAGTCTCTGATTTAGATCTGGATTTAGCGTTTTTTTCTATTGGGGTTGAAATTGTGACATATTGTTGATAGTACCATTCCTTTGCAAGAGAATCGGCCATTCTTTCATGAGTCTCAAGACTATAAGGAGCAACTATATCGTTGTCGTTGATTGTGTCTCGGAGATTGTTTACATTTGGAAGCGCCGTTGCTACCAACGCTCCACATGAAATAATTAGACTTAATACAAATTTCTTAATCATAATCATATAAAAAGAGAGGTTTTTAAAAGTTTATTGCCCAATTAATGCCCACTGAGGGGTATTTGTTATGGGAATCTTGAAATATAGCCGGAGCCACATCTATTGAAAGGTCGGGTGTGATGTCGAAATGCGATAACGATGCGTCAACATAGGCATCGACCATGGCAATAAAATAAACTCCTACCATACATATTATACATAAGTCGCGATTGCGACGATAAAAATCTTTTCTCGATTTTAACACATTTGTGAGCCAGGTCTTATCAAGACTCGACTCTTCGGTGTTGTTTGGAAAGAAATCCATATAACTATTTGTCGATGGATCACTGTCCATAATATCGCCATAGGCTTGGGAATAATCTTTAAGCATTCCATTATTCCATGAAGTGGCGTATCCTAACCCCATAAAACCGCCCACAATAATCGGGAGTTTCCAATATCTGCGGTTATATACTTGCCCTAATCCCGGAAATAATGCCGATAACCACACGGCTTTGGTGGGGTTAGGGTTAAATTCGATGTCTCGTTTTTCCCATTCCTCAATAATAGAGTCGGGATATGTGGTAATTATAGAAGATAATGAGTCGATTATTAATGAGTCTTCTTCAAATAAAAAGCTGCTATCATTATCGTCTAAGAGGAATATTTGTGATGATAACGAGTCGTTTGGCTCGCCATTAATATAGCGTTGTGGTTCGCCTCGTTTTATTGGTAGTCGACTTGATTGTGAAAAAATGCTAAAAGTTGATAACAACGCAAAAAACAGTGAACAAATGACCACTTTTCTGCGTAATCCGTTATTTTTATATTTTTGTCGTTGTCGACTTGGTATCATTAACTAATATTCTGACTCACAAGTTGTTGTCCTAGATTTGTGGCCAATTTTGTGAGACTTTTTTATAATCTGAAAGTTTTTACGGGGGCAAAGATAGTAATTAATCTCTCAACTTTCGCTTAAATTTGTGGTAGTAAATGTTATTTTTCCTTTACCATTGTTATTGAGGCTCATTTTGTTGAGCAAAAAAAGCAAAAAAAAGAACTCCCACGTTATCAAAAATTTCAAGCGTAGGAGGTGAGATATAGTTGTCGATTTTTAAGTGTCTTGGACTATTGATTTTCTTTTAAGTTGTCGAAGATGGTAATCAATCTTTCAAGCTCATCTTCATTTTTAAATGTGAAGGTGATTTTGCCTTTTCCATTATTGTCGCACGAAAATTGTACGGGAGTTTTGAATGCCGCAGAAAGATGCTTTTTTAGAATGTCAAATTCGTTGTTGCTGAATTTTTTTGCCGATTTTGTTTTTGATGTCGAACTTGGGAATTCTCCTTTGTTATAACTTTTGGCAAGCTCTTCAACTTTGCGCACTGATAGTCCGTTCTTAATGATTTCGTTATACAACTTGAGTTGTAACGACGGCTTTTCGATTGAAAGAAGCGCACGGGCATGTCCCATATCAACCCGCTTGTCGCGTAGCCCTAATTGCACTTCGGCAGGAAGTTTTAGTAGGCGAAGGAAGTTGGCAATGGTGGCACGCTTTTTACCGATACGCTCGCTTAAACGTTCTTGAGTGAGGTTGTATTGGTCGATGAGCTTTTTAAATGTTAATGCAATTTCTATGGCGTTGAGGTCTTCGCGTTGAATATTCTCAATCAAAGCCATTTCGGTGAGCTCGGTGTCATTTACTGTGCGGATATATGCAGGCACAGATGTCAATCCGGCACGAAGAGCTGCACGATAACGACGTTCCCCGGCAATGATTTGGTATGAGTCGGGTCCCATTTTACGAAGCGAAAGGGGTTGGATTATACCAAGCTCTTTGATTGATGTTGCAAGCTCATCAAGGGCATCTTCGTCGAAAGTCGTACGAGGCTGGTCGGGGTTAGGGCTAATTTGTGATAATTTGATATCATTGATAGCCGATGAACCACGAGCTGGAACATCGTCCATTGAAATTAACGAGTCGAGACCTCTGCCGAGGGCGTTGCGTTTTACTGCCATATACTATTAGATGCGTTAATGGTTATTTATGATGATGTTATTGTGTTACGAATTCCGTTTGTGCTTTGCAATGATTTCTTTAGCGAGCATAATGTGGCTTGTCGCCCCGCGGCTTGAGGGGTCATAAAGGAGAGCCGGTAAGCCGTGACTGGGGGCTTCACTTAGACGAATATTGCGAGGAATCACAGTGTTGAATACCATATCGCCAAAGTGTCCTTTTAATTCTTCGAAAATTTGGTTGGCAAGGCGTAGACGTGCATCATACATTGTCAAAAGGAATCCTTCAATTTCGAGTGATGGATTTAGTTTTGATTTTATGATGCGAATGGTGTTAAGGAGCTTACTGATGCCTTCGAGGGCAAAATATTCGGCTTGCACGGGGATGATAACAGAGTCGGCTGCTGTAAGAGCGTTTACGGTAATAAGTCCTAACGAAGGAGAACAGTCGATGATAATATAGTCGTATTCGTTTTTTATAGGCTCAAGTAAACGAGCAAGTACCTTTTCGCGACTTTCTTTGTTGACAAGTTCTAATTCCGCTCCGGCAAGGTCGATGCGAGAACCAACTAAGTCGAGCCCTTTTACGCATGTTTCAACTTGTGAGCCATTGATAGGGTATTCATCGACTAAACATTCATATATTGAAGATGACATTGATTTGGGATCAATTCCATATCCCGATGTTGCGTTTGCTTGAGGGTCGGCATCGATGATTAATACTCGTTTGCCTTCATTGGCGAGTGATGCCGCTAAGTTTATGGTTGTAGTGGTTTTTCCGACACCACCTTTTTGATTTGCTATTGCTATAATTTTTCCCATATATATACATTATATAGTTTTGCAATGCAAAGTAATTACTTTTTTTTTACAAGAGCTTCATTTAGCATCGCCAAAATAGATTAATTGTTGATAAGTGATGATAATTGTTGATAACTATCGATAAGACGATTGGAATTAAAGATGAGTAATGTTTTTTTGACATATTAGTGTAATAGGGGACGCTTTGCTTGATTGGTAGACTAAAACGAGGAATTTGTATAAAACGGAGGGTATAATTTGTGAAAAATGCTATAATTTTGTAAATTTGTAATTGCTAATATACTGACCTTATTGCTATCATGAAAGAATTGTTGAAGGGTTTTGACCCTATTACATTAGAGCAAATGAAAGGGATTAAGTTGATGAATCGTACGGATACAAAATTTATCACTACGATTGATCGGCTTGAAGAATTATTGCTCAAAGCTCAATCGCAATATTGGGCGCAAGACATTGATGGCGATAGGAATATGCCTTATTTTACCCGTTATTTCGACACCCCGGAATGTGCGATGTATGTGTCGCACCAAAATGGCAAAAAAACGCGTCAGAAAGTGCGTGTGCGAAGTTATTTGAGCTCTGAATTAGCATTTATCGAGGTGAAAAACAAAAATAACCATGGGCGCACGAAGAAAAAACGCATTGCAATAGAGCATAAAGATGTGGAGCAAGATGTGTATAATGAATTCTTGTGTCAACATCTTAGTTATGATCCGGAGATTCTACTTGGTCAAATTGAAAATCAGTTTAATCGCATCACTCTTGTTAACAAACAAAAAACCGAGCGACTAACGATTGATACCGGGCTGAAATTCAAAAATTTAGTAACAAAGAATGAATTAGGTCTTGAACGTTTGGTGATAATAGAATTGAAACGCGATGGCAATGTGTATTCACCTATTCGAGATATAATGCGCGACCTCCACATTCATCCTCAGGGTTTTAGTAAATATTGCATGGGTATGGCGTTGACAAATGAATCGTTGAAACGCAACCGGTTTAAGGAGCGATTAATGCTCTTGGAAAAGATGAGAATAATATAATAACATGAAATAAATTAATAACATATGGAAGAACTTGAAAGTATTGTTGCAAGTGCCGGAGCATCAATAGGGGGGATTGATCAAGATTTTATAACCCTATTGTGTCGATGCTTTTTTAATATGGCAATAGTGTGGTTTATTATCCACTTTTTGTATTATCGTAAAAGTCAACGTCGAGATTATTATTTCACCTTTATGCTCATAAGTTTGAGTATATTCTTCTTGATATTCCTTCTTGGAGGAGAGAAGATAAAGGTGGGGTTTGCATTAGGGCTTTTTGCGATATTTGGCATTATAAGGTATCGAACGGAGTCGATGCAAGTGCGTGAAATGACCTATTTGTTTGTGATTATTGCCATCTCAGTAATAAATGCATTGGCAGGTTCGAGCTATTTGGTGCTTGCTACTTCAAATATTATTTTCATTCTCACAATATGGATTTGCGAAGGCAACACTTGGCTCAAGCACACATCGTGCAAAACCGTGCAATATGACAAAATCAATCTCATTACTCCCGATAAGCGCGAAGAGTTAATGGAAGACCTTAAAAAACGTCTAGGATTGAATATTGTTAAAGTTGAAGTGGGAGCGGTTGATTTTCTTCGCGACATGGCGGTGTTGAAGGTGTATTATAAGCCTCAAACCGAAGAAATAAATACAGTAGATAATATTATTAAACTTAATAGAGAACAATGGGCGCAAAAAGATTCATAATAGCCTCATTATTGAGTGCTGCTATAGTAATGCCATCGATGGCACAAATCGACGATGAGATAAGCGATTTCGGTGTTTGGACCTCGGTGGGTGTTGAGAAAAAGATAAATAAAAAATGGGGAGTGGAGTTTGAAGGCGAATTCCGCACTCAAGATGCATTGAATGAAATATCTCGTTATTCAATAGGCATTTCTACCGACTATAAATTGACTTCATGGTTGAAAGTCGATGCGGGTTATGTGTTTTTGAGAGACCATAATCTTGCACAATTCAAAGATGAGCCCATTTCGGAAGAAGATGAAGGGTGGGTGATTCAACAAGGAGAGTTGACCGATGCATATTGGACGTCGCGTCATCGTGTGAATGCATCGTTGACCGGTAGTGTGAAATGGGGACGAGTGAAATTCTCGCTCCGTGAACGTTGGCAATACACATATCGCCCCGAAACCGATAAGATTGAAACAGATTATGTATTTTATGACCCTTCATTGCCATTGCAACCCGAGGTGAGCGAACCTACAAAGAAAATAGTAAAAGGTAAAGGCTCAAATGTGCTTCGATCTCGCTTGCAAGTGTCCTACGACATCAAGGCAGTGCCTTTTGAACCATATGCATCATGCGAAATGTATCACGATGATGGCGGATTGAAGAAAACTCGCTACACCATTGGTGGTGATTATAAAATAGCAAAAAAACACTCTATCGGATTATATTACCGCTATCAAGATTTCTCAGGAAGTGATGAAGGAGAAAGTACCCATATTCTTGGTGTAGGATATAAATTCAAATTTTAGGTAATTACATTTTTCAAATAAATAGAAATGAGTCAACTCTTGGGTTGGCTCATTTTTATATATAAAAGAATTTATATAACTTTGTGCTAAGTTAATCGGCTGGAAATAAATCCCCGATAACTGCTGTTTAATTATAAAATCAAATTGTTATGGAATACTATATTGTAGTTGGCAATGAGCGTAGAGGTCCGTATGCCGTAGAGCAATTAAAAATGATGAATATTCAACATGATACCTTGGTGTGGTGTAAAGGTATGGCTGATTGGGCTAAGGTATCAGACGTTCCGGAATTAAATAATGCATTAGGCGGAGAAAATGGATTGCAACAACCTCCGGCGATTCCACCTACACCTCCGGCGATTCCACCTACACCTCCTGTGGTTCCACCTACACCTCCTGTGGTTCCACCTACACCACCTACACCACCTGCAATGTCACAAGAAGCTTCTCAATTGGGGAAAACTGTAGAAGATCAATATAATAAATATGAATACGAGTATGAAGAAAGTAAACCAAGGATAACAAAGTCAGAGAAGGTGTTGGTTATTGTCTTTGCGGTTGTTGTTGGCATTATTGCCATTTCATTGATTATAATTTTTAATATACCAAGATTCTTTGGAGGAAGTGATAGAGAAGAAACTATAGATGTAGATGGAACGGAAGTAGTTACTGGCTTAGATGGACAACCTTCACTCACAAATCCCATTTGGGCTACCGATGTCACTGAGTCGCAAAAAGAGGTGATTAAAGGTCTTCTTGATGATATGGTTGAGGTTCCAGGTGGCGCATTTGCAATGGGAACAAAAGGAAGTGCACGTTCTGTAGAAGATTATCATATTGGAAAGTATGAGATAACTCAACGTCAATGGGAAGCTGTGATGAATACAACAGTCAGTCAGCAAAAAGCGATACACTCAGGCGATAAATTGTTGGGTGTAGGAGATAATCTTCCAATGTATTATGTAAATCAATCTGAGGCAAAAGATTTTTGTGATCAGTTGTCAAGAAAAACTGGACTCACTTTTAAATTGCCTACTGAGGAACAATGGGAATATGCGGCTAAAGGCGCCGGACGTGATAATACTAAATATAGCGGAAGTAACTATATTAGCGAAGTTGCTTGGTGTGGTGAGAATTATGCATATGCATCAGTACACCCGGTAGGGCAATTATCACCTAATTCATTAGGGATATATGACATGAGTGGAAACGTGTGGGAATGGTGTCGCGAAGAAGCAGTTTTGCGAGGTGGATGTATATTGCACGACGAAAGTAAATGCAGCACCACATGGCGTTTTAGCGACCCTAAATTTTATAAAGGATACAATCGCGGAGGTTTCCGTATTGTAATGGAAAAATGAGTAAAAAACAATAAGTAATGACTGAAAATAAGCCGATAATATTAATAACAAACGACGACGGAATAAAAGCACGCGGGATATTCTATCTTGCTGATGCTGTTAAGGAGATGGGTGATGTGTATATTGTTGCGCCCGACGAACATCAATCGGGGCAATCTTCTGCTATGTCGATAAACAAACCATTGCGCATCACGTCATACCCCGATTATAATGGTATGAAAGTTTTTTCGGTTAATGGCACTCCTGTTGATTGTGTGAAATTGGCATTACACACTATTGTGCCGCGTCGTCCCGATATTTTGCTTTCGGGTATTAATCATGGTAGCAATGCAGGTAATAATATCATCTATTCGGGAACGATGGGTGCTGCTCTTGAAACGTGTATGCTCGGCATTCCATCAATAGGCTATTCATATTTGAGTCATTCTCCAGAGGCTGATTTCACTAATACATTGCCATTCTTGAGATCTATAACTCTACAAGTTATGGAGCAAGGCCTACCAGCAGATGTTTGCTTAAATGTCAACTTCCCCAAGGGGGAGATAAAAGGTGCGAAAGTGGTGAGAGCTGCTAAGGGATTTTGGACCGAGGAATATGCTGAATATACCGACCCTATGGGCAAACCATTTTATTGGCTTACCGGACGATTCCAGAACACCGAACCCGATGCCTCCGATACTGATTATTATTGGCTTGATCGTGGTTATGCATCGATTGTTCCATCTCGTCCCGACCAATCGGCAATCGACATTATAGAAGAATTCAAAACCCGATTTGAAAAATAATAAATAGAAGGGAGGCAGAAATACTATATCAATTATGCATTATAATGTGAGTTGCATATCAATCACATCGAGCACTTGACCTAATTTTTCTCCCACTTGCTCAAAATGCGACACCTTTTTGAATCCTAAGCGACGATGCAATTCGATGCTCACCTCATTGTTGGCTGTGATGCACGCAATTAACACTCTGAATCCCATCTTGCGACAATCTTCGATGAGGCGATTCATTAATTTTGTGCCTATCCCTTTGTGGAAGTATTTTGGTGCGAGATATATTGTCGTTTCGAGGGTGTTGTGATAAGCCGCGCGTTCCTTCCACGGATGTGCATAGCAATATCCTGCAATTTCGTTATCTTCTTCCCACACAAGATAGGGACAATGTGCCGAAATATCCTCAATGCGCCTACGCATCTGCTCCACACTTAACGGCTCCATTTCAAACGAAATAGTAGTATTGAGAATATACTCATTATATATCTCAACAATCGCACTCGCATCACTTGCCTTTACATTCCTAATCATCGTGAATTATGAATTACGCATTATGAATTACTTCCCAATGCCCACCTTTTGCCCCTCCAATGCGTTTAATAATACCATCATTACGCAATTGACGTAAAACTTTCTTTACTCCACTTTCCGATAAGCCCACAAGCTCTTGTAGCTCTCGAATCGAAATTGATGGATTGAGTTGTATTTGTTTGAGTATTTTCTGGTTACTTTTCTGGTTACTTTTCTGGTTACTTTTTTCTAGATCTTTCAGTGCCGATAATATGCATTTTAGCATAAAATCAATGAATGTAGCACTATCTCCTAATTTGTCACAAACAGCTATTGCATTGTAATATTGTTGTTGATTTTCTTTTACGATAGTTTCAACCGGAATCCATGCGAAGATTGGTTTCCATTGCATTAGTAATAATGTTTGCCACATTCGCCCCATACGTCCGTTTCCATCTGCAAACGGATGAATGAATTCAAATTCATAATGAAACACACAACTGCTTATGAGGGGGTGGACTGAAGTGAACTTTGCCCATTTAATTAAATCGGTTATTAAAAAAGGCACTCGTTCGGCAGGTGGAGCTAAATGAATACATTTTGTGCTATCAAAAACTCCTACATCTCCTTTGCGATAACGACCATTTTCCGAAACAAGTTCACTTAACATCAATTTGTGTGCTTTTAAAAGGTCTTTTTCGGAAAATGGGTTTAATTCAAGTAATAAATTATATGCGTCAATGGCATTTTTTACCTCTTGGATTTCATTTGGAGCACCGAGAACGCGTTTGCCATCAATGATATCTGTAACCTGATCAATGCTAAGTGTATTATTCTCTATCGCTAATGATGCTTGTATGGTTTTTATGCGATTTTGTTTGCGAAGTTTGGGTGAAGGCAAGTCATTTGTCGTTGTAGATAATCTACCTATAATTTCGCATATCTCAGCAACTAATGATGTTATTTCATTAGTTATCGTAAATGGAGGGATATATGTGAGTTTTTTACTCATATTGCACATTTATTATCACCTACAAAGATAGTGCAAGCCGAGCGCAAATGCAAATTAAGCTTGCTTAAATTTGTGTTGCCGAAACACCGCCTATTTTTGTTAATTTATAAATACATAAAGCATAATTCAAAATTGATTAAAAGGCTCAACGAGGCTTGACCTAAATTAATTCCGCATTATGCATTATGAATTATGTATTATGAATTATGCATTATGAATAAGTGTATTGTATTGCCCCTTACCTTTGGTGGCTTTGCCGTAGGCTATGGCTTGGGTGGGGCATAGGTGGTAGCAACGAAGGCATAAGGCGCAGTGGTTGCTCCATTGAGGGCGTTTTTGTTCCATAGTGATGTTGTTGAGGGGGCATGCTTTGGCACATTTGCCACAACCGATGCATTTGTCAGTAGCATGGAATGGTCGGGGCGACATGCAATATCGCTTGAAGTAGGGGTAGATGAGAGTTGTTTTTACCCAAGCCCAACTGCCACATACCACATCATCACTATTGTTGCTCGAAGTGATTTTTGATGCAATCTCGGCTATTCGGGTAGGGGCATCAGTGAGCTTTTGTTGTTCCAATTCTTTGCTGTCCACATCAAACCCTTTCATCAACGTGTAAGTGTTGGGCATTGTCACCGAATAGGCACTTTGTGCATACCAGCCACGACTGCTTATGAGTTTGCGCCAATGTTTGTGAGCATTCCCTATATCATCACCACAAGTGCAAACCATAAAGTGGGAATTATTGGTGGGGATATTAAGTGGAGCCGATTTTATGAAATCAACAACAACAGGAGGCACACCCCATGAGTAGATGGGGAATACCCAAATAAAACGTTTGTCCTTGCTCATGTCGCAATTAAATGATGAGGGCGAAATGAGCGACTCGCCTTGAAGCTCAACGGCCCGTTCGTTGAGTATTTTAGCAAGCTCGTGAGCTACATAGCGGCTGTTGCCGGTGCCTGAGAAACAAAGTATCATCTTGTTAGTGAATAGTTACTTGTGTGGCACCAAACCCATATTCACGGAAAGAGGCATCTTGCGCTTGGCAACGAGGATATTTCTTTTTCAATTCTTGCAACACAGCTTGTCGCAACACCCCTTCACCTTTGCCATGGATAAACACAACCTTTTGACCTTTGAATTTAAGATTATCAGTCATCACACGGTTAAACTCGCGCAACTGCACGTTGAGCATGTCGGTGTTTGATAATCCGGCAGTGGTGTCGAGTAATTCATGAATATGAAGGTCGACCACAATCGTTTCAGGACGTAAGGAGGGAGTGCTTTTCGCTTTAGGCTTGTCGGCTTTGAGGTTTCTCTTTGCTTTCATTGCATCTTCAAGGCCGCGGCTATCGATTACCATTGAGCGCAAAGGTATGTCGTTTTTCACGATGTCGATAGAAATCACCGGAGTGTCGAAATACACGTTTTCGTGAAAACAATGGAGCTTGTAGAATTTGGTAGTGTCAAGTCGGTACTCCACTGCTACAGGAGCTTTGAGAGCAAATTCTTTGTCGCGCTTGAATGCCACGTATTGAATAGCCACTCGATCCATCGAAGGAAGGTCTTGATGGGTAATCTCACAGAGGAGCAATTGAGTGTTTGGCTCAACTATTCCGGCATAGCGAGTAACCCAACCTTCGCCGTCGGCGCGAGTGAGATATGTAAAATATAAGTAATAGTTTGAGTCGTTTACCAAGTAAGCATCATATGTAGTTGTGTTGAGGTGCTTAATTTCGGCAGGCTCGTAAGCCAGCACAATGTTGAGTGTGTCGCCCGTTTCGGTTTCCTCGATTTCCTCGGGTTTGGGTGTCTTGGGCTGTTCGGGAACGAATGTTGGAGCCACCGCTTTCTTTTCGGCTTGAGGTTTGGGAGCTGAAGCCGATGCCACAACCACGCACTCACGCAAGGGCATAGGTGTTTCAAAACCATCATCATCTACATATGCCATATTGCCGTCAATTCTCACTATGCGACCACCTCCCACGGCATTGAGGTAACGCACTATATCTCCTACTTGTGCCATAATTTATCTTATCTTTATATATTTAACGCAAAATTACTGCTTTTTTCTGTATCTTTGCACAATAAAAACAAAGAATAAATGAGCGAGATTAAAGATATACGCATTGAGGAGTATAATTACCCTTTGCCCGATGAACGAATTGCGAAGCACCCCCTTGAGCAACGCGATGAGTGTAAACTGCTTGTGCGCAATGCCGATGGCGCGATTTCGGAACACGTTTTCAAGCAATTGCCATCGTTGTTGCCCCATGATGCCATGCTCATTTATAACAACACCCGTGTGATTAACGCTCGATTGCGCTTTCGCAAGAGTGAGGGTGGGGCATTAATCGAAATCTTCTGCCTTGAGCCGGTATCTCCTGCCGATTATGCGGTGAATTTTGCCATGACCGATGAATGTTCGTGGCTATGTTTTGTGGGAAATTCAAAGCGTTGGAAACAAGGCGACCTCTCGGCCATAATCAATATCGATGGGGTAGATGTGACGTTGAGTGCCACTCGCATCAATAAAGAGGGAAATGCTTCGGTGGTGCGTTTCTCATGGGACAATCACGACTTCACTTTCGCTCAAATCATTGCTGCAGCCGGGGAGATTCCCATTCCCCCTTATCTCAACCGCTCAACCGAAGCAAGCGATAGTGAAGATTACCAAACGGTGTACTCCCATATCGACGGTTCGGTGGCTGCTCCTACTGCCGGGTTGCATTTCACTCCCGAAGTGCTTGAGGAAGTGTCAAAGCGCGGAATACCTCGCCGTGAGCTCACTCTACATGTGGGAGCCGGTACGTTTCAACCGGTGAAGAGCGATAGTATTGGCGAACATGAGATGCATAGTGAGTTCATCGCCGTGCCTAAATCGTTAATCGAGGAGCTTGCATCAACCTCTCGACGTGTGTTTGCAGTTGGAACAACCTCGGTGCGCACACTCGAAAGCCTTTATCATATAGGTTGCCTCATTGCTCAAAACGAGTGGAACGGTGAATTGCCACAATGGTATCCTTATAGTGAAACACACCCACATCTATCAGTGGCCGACTCGCTAAATGCTATTGTGGAATATCTCAACGCATCGGGTAGCGACACACTTATCGCCTCTACGCGAGTAATCATCGCCCCCGGATATAAATATATGATTGTAAAAGGAATTATCACTAATTTCCACCAACCACAATCAACACTTCTACTACTCGTTTCAGCCTTTGTTGGCGGCGACTGGCGAGCAATGTACGACTTCGCCCTCGCCCATAACTTCCGCTTCCTCAGCTACGGCGACGCCACTCTATTAATGCATAATTCATAATTCATAATGCATAATTAACTCGGTCAAGCCTCGTTGAGCCCTTCGGGGTTAATAATGCACAATAAATTCGGTCAAGTCCCTCTCTTTATCTAATCAATTCTTTGGGGATTAGATTGGGGTCGAACATTACACGGGAGTGGTTGTTCCAGATGAGTTTTCGCTCTGTGATCTCAGAGGTGTCGCGGTTGATTGTCTCGCGGTAGATTTTTGAGATGCGGTAGTAGTTGCCGTCGTGTTCTTTGTGGAAGTGGTGTCCCTCTTCAACGATGCGATAGGTACATGGGAATTGCTGAGTGGTGCGTAGCTCGGTGCAAAGAAAATCACCCTCGCACCAAGTGCATAGTTGTACCGGTTGGTCGGTGTCGTTGCGAAAACGGTAGTCGATGAAGTTGTAGTTTACCGATGTGCCGGCACTATAAGGCACTCTCACGCCGTTGGGGTCGGGAGCAAGAGCGTCGGAATGGTGATGTATCTCGGTTATAGTCATCGGACTGTTGAGAACAAGCAGATTGATTGTGTTGGCAAGGTTGCATAGTCCGCCTCCTAATCCGGCTTTCAGTAGTCCGTTTACGATAACGCGCCCTTCGGTAAATCCATTTCGTTTTGATGTCTTACCCACGCGTTTCCAAAAAGAGAACGTTTCACCCGGTTTTATAATCAATCCATTTATATTACTACACGCCAATCGTATGTTTTCGGCCTTGTTGAGCTGATGTTGAGGATCGATGCCCGGCCCGCGTTTAATCATATCATTGTGCGATTGGTAGACGATTGTAGGTAGCTTATCAGTGCTGATTATAGATGCGAATGTTTCGCTGCTGATAATGTTTTTTATGTGGCGTTTCAGTATCTCTTTCTTTAGCGAAATGGCATATGTGAATGGCGATATTTCGCAGAATAGTTTTTTGCGTTTCGCAGGAGTGCTTTTGAGATGTCGACACACGTTGTCGATTTGTTGATCGATTGAGTCACCAAAACAATTATCGAAAAATGCACTGCCTATGGTGAACGCCCATGGCTTGAGCATTTTCATGCTGTCGAGTTTGGTGTATGTGTCGATGCTGCCGGCAATGCACACCGGAGCGTTGATATTCTTAACAAGTGCTTCGTTGAGAGCCTCAACATCGCCCACATATCTATATCCGAGCAAATCAATGCCGAAAACACCTTTCTCTACATATCGCTTGGCTTCGTTGACAATATCATCAATATTGCCGCTGAGGATTGAGGGACGCTCGGTTACGGTGCCTACAAAGGGCATATATTTCAGCCCGTTTGTAGCGCAATACTCGTTTATGGCATCAGAGAATATTGTGCCCATAAGAATGTCAAAACCACATTCAACAGCAGTTTTTGCGCCAGCCAACCCCTCTTCTTGGGTGTATGCCACAACTTCGAGAATAGTGGTCTTGCCACACTCATTCATGTGTTGGCATAGGCGTTTCATCTCATCAATGGGTAATCCTTGTTCCTTCATTCCCCAATATTTGACCTCTGATTTTTTACATTCTTCAAAGATTTCGGCAGCATTCTCTACTGTGAAATCATTGTGGGTCAACATTACGATGAGGTTGGGACTTGTTTCCATTCGATGCTTATTTTTTTACCTTGTCGGGGTTCTTGGCGATAAACTCTTTCCAGGAGCGGCAACCTTTGTCGATTTGTGGTCGTGAAGATTCATAGAAATGGCATAGGGCTGCACCGAGGGCGTCGGTGGCATCGAGTTGAGGTAGAAGGTTCTCGCGAGGAATGTTGAGAATGCGTCGCAACATCTCTTGCACTTGTTCTTTACTTGCCGCACCATTACCGGTGATGGCCATTTTGATTTTGCGTGGCTCATATTCGGCTATCGGCACATCGCGCGCCAACGCAGCTGCCATTGCCACACCTTGGGCTCGTCCGAGTTTGAGCATTGATTGCACGTTTTTGCCAAAGAACGGAGCCTCGATAGCCATTTCGTCGGGGAGATATTGCTCCACAAGCATAGTCACCCGCTCAAAGATGCGTGATAGTCGCAAATAATGACTCTCAAACTTGCTCAACTCAATCACGCCCATGGCAATCATCGAAGGGGTCTTCCCTTTAACGCCAAGAATGCCATACCCCATCACATTTGTGCCGGGGTCGATACCTATTATTATTCGGTCCCATTCGCGAAGAGTTTTGCTTGAATTCATAATCTAAAATAATGTGGAACTTTATAAATGTGGAGGTTCTTTAATGCGGAATTATAACCACCTCCCCCCTTCGGGGTACTGACTATGTATTCAATGGGCTGCACTCGGCAATAATCAAGCGAGCTTGATATATTGCTCTCATTTGCTCCATTGTTCCTCCTAAAATTTTTCAAATTTCAAGAGGAGAGTTACATCTCTCAACTTTCAACTCTCAATTTTCATGCGACAGACTTTATGTCCATTCTGTCATTCTGTCTAAAAAAATCAACTTACAACTCTCAATTGCTTCGGTCAAGCCTTAGAGATCCCTTCGGGGTTCTCAATTCTCAACTTTAATTATTTCCATATAGGTAGTGAAGTGGAGAAATCGTTCGCCAACCTCGCGTGAGAGGGCTTCTTTGAGCTTGGCGGCAGCAGTGTTGTGCCATTCATCGGCCTCGCTATGAGACACTGCTTGAAGTTGCACGGCATAGCTTGTGGCTTCGGGATCCACTTCAGTCATGATGCGGGTGAATAGAGGGTTCTTAAATAGTCCGCTATCCATCGCAACAGGTAGATATATCTCTTTTACCCATTTGATAAAAAGGGCATCGATTGATTTATGAACGTGAAATGTAGTGTTTAGTAGAGTCATTAATAATAGTAAAAATCGTCAAGTTCGTATATCTCATCTAAAAATTCAAAACAAGCGGCACCTAATGACGCATATATTACAAGCATAATCACGAATAACGCTACTGCTGCAATGATGCTGGCAATACCCCAATTTTTAGCGTTTTTAGCATAGCTTTCAGCTTTTGCGTATTCTCCACGTTTCCATTTGCTTTCTACATTTAGTGAATATACCAACGCAACAATGCCGATGGGGATTGGAAAGCAACAAAAAATGGTCATTATCGTAGCCACAATTGAGAGTCCCAAATTATTGTCGGGACATGATTGTGTGGGTTGTGGTTGTGGCGGATTATAACCATAGTGAGGTGGTTGCTGAGGTGGTCGCCCATAGCTTGGAGAGTTAGGAGGTGGGGGCGGTGTGCCCAATTGCAATAGAGATGCTAACGAGGGTACATCTTTTGCTTTACCCCATTGTGCCATTCCTTCATGCCACACCATTGTTTCGCCGGTTATATTGCGAAAGCGGAGTTGATCGATTGAAAATGGCCCTGCTTGTTGTCCGTTTTCGATGATAAAATAATTCATATTTTCGAATTTAAAAGATTCCCAATTATAATCGTTAAAAATAAAGTTCCCCAAAGGAGAAATGGTAATACCAATGTGCAGATTCCCCAAATTTTAGCATGCTTTGCATGATTCTCAGCGCCGGCATAGTCTCCTCGTTTCCATTTCGATTCTACATTTATAGAATAAATAAGAGAAACTATTCCCAACGGAATAAAGTAACAGCCAAAAAATGTAACAATAGTCGCTATTATAGCTAATGTTTTGTGGTCATTAGGATATGGCCGGTCGGGTGATGGCAGGTTATATCCATAAGGGGAATATGGAATGTTGTAGTGAATAGGAGGAGTATTAGGTAATGGAGGTTGTGCAATCTCAATTAATTCGGGTATATTTTTAGCCGCAGTCCATTGCTCCAAACCATCATACCATATAATAGTTTCATGGGTAATTCCTCGCTTTTTCAGTTGCTCAAGCGTGAATGGTCCATATTGTTGCCCGTTTTCAAGAATATAATAATTCATATCTTATTAAATTTGTGACGCTTTACGGTCGATGCGTCGTTGTTTAAGAAATCGGGGAATAAATTTGAGGTGTCGCACTATGGTGGGAATTGTCCCGTAGTAGTGACACATGATATTGAAACGCTCTTTGAGCGAAGCTTTTCGATTGGCAGTAGTTAGCCCCTCGCTTAGGTAGTCGATGATAGTGTGGGGAACATACACGTTTTTGCTTGATTGCTTCAAGCATCGTAAACACCATTCATAATCGGCCGAGAATCGATATTGAAGATCATAATGTTGGGCGATTTTTCGTGATGCGATAAATGCTTGATGACACACAAGCATTCCTTGTGCAAAACTCTTAAAAGTGAGTTCTTCGGGAGCTATGAGGTGTCGATCGCCAATGCGCTGACGATTAGCGTTGACAAGTTGTGTTTGACCGTAAACGATGTCGGGACGTCCATTCGCCACAATCGCATCGGCAATGGTTTGCAATGTGTCGGGAGCATGGAATGCATCGCCGGCATTGAGGAAAATTAGGTAATCACCTGTAGCTTCGTCGATGGCCTTGTTCATTGCATCATACAATCCCTTGTCGCTACTTGAGAAGATACGAGCATTGGGTATGTCGGCAGCCTTCGCCATCTCCACGGTGTTGTCTTTCGACAGCCCGTCCATCACTATATATTCATATTGCTTGCACGATTGCTCTTTTACGCTTGCAAGGGTGGCAGGCAAAGTTGAGGCAGCGTTGTATGTAACGGTTATTATGCTAAAAAGCGGAGCCATAAATTATTAATTACATTTATAATGTTACAAAATTAGTGATAAAATTTGAGACAATAGCGAAAATGGCCAATATATTATATAGAATAAATAAAATCGGTATAAAGCAAATTCTGAATGTAGCTGAAAAATGATTAATTTTGCAGTCGCAAAAAATAAAGGGAATTTCTATAATCTCGCAAACTTGATATGTGGATATTACTTGCAGTAGCCTCGGCATTGTGCCTTGGGGTGTATGATATATTCAAAAAGTTGTCGTTAAATGGCAATAATGTGCTCACGGTGTTGTTTTTCAACACCGCGTTTGGCGCATTGTTGATGTCGCCGGTGATTATAGAAGGATTGATTAATGGAAGTGTGGGATTGGGCGAAGCCTCAATGGGACATTTTCATATTCTCATCAAATCGTTTATCGTGCTTTCATCGTGGCTTTGTGGCTATTTCGGGTTGAAACATTTGCCATTGACGATTGCCGGACCTATCAATGCCACCCGACCGGTGATGGTGTTGATTGGTGCGATGTTGATTTTTGGCGAGCGATTAAATTTGTTGCAATGGGGAGGGGTGATACTTGGCATCTCCTCGTTATACCTGATAAGTCGCATAGGACGCAAAGAGGGGATTTCGATAAAACATAACCGATGGCTATGGCTTAGTTTTGGTGCAATGGTGATGGGTGCTGTGAGTGGATTGTATGATAAATATCTTCTGCGTCAATACGACCCACTTGAGGTGCAAGCGTGGTACTCGTTTTATCAGTTTGTGATTATGGGTATTACTATTGCGATTATCAAACGAGTAAAACGCGACACAACTCCGTTTCAATGGCGATGGACTATCCCTTGCATAGCATTGTTTCTCACCATAGCCGATATAGCATATTTCTATTCTTTATCGCTCGACGATTCGCTTATTGCTGTTGTGTCAATGATACGCCGGGGCAGTGTGATTGTGTCGTTCCTCTTTGGCGTGATTATGCTTCATGAAAAGAATGTGAAGCTTAAAATCATCGACTTGTCGATTTTGCTTGTGGGGTTAATCCTCTTGGTTATAGGAAGTAATTGATGCTAAAATTCTCTAATATTCGTTTTCGTCGCCTATCGAATGGCTTAGTTGATTGAGAGGGCGGAGCACGTTGCAAAGTATTTGACTCCAATAGCTTGCAAAGTCATCTTTTATTGCTACAAGTGCCACATTAATCATCGTTTGAGGCGAGTTTTTGATTGTTTCCACAAAGTTGTATAACACTTGGAACAAATCGGCAAGGCTTTCTGATATGCTTGCTGCGATAGGAGTGTCGGAATATTTCATATCATCCTCAAACACTTCGAGATATAAATCATCAGCCCCCATTAGCGTTTCAATGTTTCTGCGCACCGATTCGTAATAATCTTCTTCGAGTGCGTTTTCGAGATATGCATCTTCTTCGTCGGTGAGAGGTGTTACACGCAAGTCGGTGGCTGAAATGTAAATGCGAGGCAATAGTCGCAACATTTCGGCTATAAATTCGTCATGACTGCTTTCGCGTGCATTTTCGATAGCCATGCAATATTCGTTGCAAAGGGCGATGAATGCTAATGAGTTATTGTTGAGTGAGGTTGATTCCATATCTTGTTATTTATATAGATTGTGTTTATTGATATATTCAGCCACTTGAGGGTGTATTAAATGGCTTGTGCCGGCACCTGAGGCGATAGCTTGGCGTATCTGAGTGCTCGACACATCGGCAAGAGGAGCCGAGATGATAGTCACATTTGGGTTATCGGTAGCCGATAGCTCGTATCCTGGGCGAGGATAAACCACCACACCATATTCGTCGATTATACGTTGGTAATCTTTCCATCGGTCGATGAGATTCCAATTGTCGCCACCAATCACGAGCATAAACCGATAATCGGGGTAGCGGCGCGATAGCTCATCGAGCGTGTTGATTGTGTAGGAAGGGCGAGGCATAGTCAATTCGATGTCGCACACCGAAACCGATTCCACTCCTTCGGTTGCCAATCTAAGCATTTCCAATCGGTGATTGTCGTCGAGTAAAGATTTTGATGCCTTTAGCGGATTTTGGGGCGATAGGGTGAGCCACACTTCGTCGAGCCGGGTGTGTTGAGCCAAATATTGAGCCAACATAATATGCCCATTATGTACCGGGTTAAACGACCCGCCAAATATGCCTATCACTTTACCCATTGAGTGATATTATTTTACAAATTCTTCGATAAGCGTTTTTGTTTGTTCCACAGCAGTGGCAAGGTCATCGTTGACCACTTGGAAGTCATAGCCGTTGGCAAAACTTATCTCATATTCGGCTTTGCCCACTCGTTCATCAATGACTTCGGGACTATCGGTCCCTCGTCCTTCGAGTCGACGGCGCAACTCTTCCACGCTTGGAGGCATAATAAAGATGCTACGGGCTTGATCTCCATAGAGTTTTTTTACGTTCACTCCACCTTTCACGTCAATGTCGAGTACCACATTGTGACCGGCTTCGCATATTCGAGCCACCTCGCTTTTGAGTGTGCCGTAGAATCGGCCGGGATATACCTCTTCATATTCTACAAAAGTATCTTCGGCAATAGCTTTGCGAAATTCTTCATCGCTGAGGAAGAAATAGTTCACCCCATGTTGCTCACCCTCACGAGGAGAGCGGTTTGTGGCCGATACCGAGAATTGCATGTCGATTTTCCCTTCGGCAAGTATAGCATTTATAATTGTCGACTTGCCACAGCCCGAAGGCGCTGATATGATAATGATTTTTCCTGCCATAGAGTGGGGGTTACATCACGTTAAGCACTTGTTCTTTTATTTGTTCAAGCTCGTCTTTCATTCTCACCACGAGCTTTTGCATTTCGGCATGATTGCTTTTCGAACCGAGGGTGTTGATTTCGCGACCCATCTCTTGTGAAATGAACCCTAATTTTTTGCCTTGGCCATGAGTGCCGTTCATTGTTTCGATAAAATAGTCGAGATGTTGGGTGAGGCGTTGTTTCTCCTCGTTTACATCAAGTTTTTCGATATAATAAATCATTTCTTGCTCGAGGCGTGATTTGTCATAGTCAATATCTTTGATTTTGGCCAACCCTTCTTCGATGCGTGTGCGTATTTTTGCCACACGTTCACCTTCATATTGAGGCACCTCGCTCAATCGAGCACGAATATTGTCGATGCGTTGAATGAAAAACTCTTCGAGCTTTTTACCCTCTTCGCGACGGAATTGCATCAACCCCTCTACTGCCTCGTCGACAGCTCGGAGCAATGCTTCGGTTTCTTCCTCGCTAAGAGTGTTGGTTGCATCGGTTTTCATCGTTTCGGGCATGCGAAGCAACACGCTATACCAATCAGCGGGTAGGGGTATCGACAATTCTTGCGACATTGCCTCTATTTGTTTTTTATATTGAGCCAAAAGAGCCACGTTGAGAGTTGCGGGAGTGTCGCTCACTGCAGTTTCTACGTGAACACTCAAGTCAACTTTGCCTCGCTCCAATTTTTTCGCTATGTGGTTGCGCATTTCGAGTTCCTTTTCGCGATAGGCGGCAGGCACTCGTGCCGAGATGTCGAGTTGTTTACTATTGAGCGATTTTATCTCAACGGTGATTTTTTTGTTGGGGATTTCGACAACTGATTTGCCAAATCCGGTCATTGATAATAACATTATAAGACTATTTTATCGTTTATTTTTTTGCAAAGTTAAGTTTTAATCGTGAAAATGCGTAAATTTGCAACAAAAATATTACACTTTAATGTAACTTGTTGGTGTATAGTGGGTTATTGAAGTATTGAAAACCTTTCGACAATAATTCGGAAATAAATCACTTTTTATTGATTGCCATTCCGGTGAGGGAATATACTGTTCGATACTCCTTATCTATAAGTTGGGTTGATACTGAAATATTCAAATTAATCAATCCGTTCCCACCTTTTTTCTTAACTTCTTCAATCGCCAATCGTAGGGCATGGGAGTAAGAACCGGTTGCCCAATATTCAAATTCTTCGGTATTGTGTTGTTGCCCATTCATATCGGCGTATTTGAATTTTGAATTTCTAACACCTTTTTTAAATCCATCAATGATCTCGACCGAGATAGAACCGAGAGGTGTGTGTGCGAAATTAACCGAATTGGATTCGGTGATAAAAATACCTTCGTTGAGATATTCGCTATAATCCACAAATCCGACCGATTCAGAATATTTGATAGTAGAAGAACATCCGGCAAAAATAAATGCACAAATAGCAAAAAGAAAGACCTTAGTTTTCATATTATTATTTTTTTAGTTTTAGAATTTCCTATTTGAATGATAGGTTTTATCGTTTATTTTTTTTGCAAAGTTAAGTTTTAATCGTGAAAATGCGTAAATTTGCAACAAAAATATTACAAAAATGGCAGTTATATTAAATATTGAGACTTCAACCAATGTGTGTTCGGTGGCTGTAACCGCCGAGGGAATGGTATTGACCCACTTTGAAGATGACCGCGGACAAAACCATGCGGCACTATTGAGTGGATATATCAAAACGTGCCTCGACTACTTGCGTGATAAAGAAATGACTCTCGATGCAGTGGCAGTGAGTATAGGCCCCGGGAGTTACACCGGATTGCGTATAGGATTGAGTGAGGCCAAAGGGCTTGCCTATGCTCTCAATATCCCTCTTATTGGTATTGACACATTGCAAATTATGGCCGTGTCGGTGATGTTTAATCATGAAGTCGACCCCGATGCATTGTTTGTGCCAATGATTGACGCCCGTCGCATGGAGGTATATACTGCCGTATATGACATGGCGCTTGACGCTCAACTTGCTCCCACACCTTTGATTCTCGATGAGACATCTTATCACGAATGGCTCGATAAGGGTGAAAAACTATTATTCTTTGGAAATGGTAGCGACAAGGCAAAAGAGTTGCTCGAGGCTCACCCCGGTGCACGTTTCATCGCTAATATTCACCCACTTGCAGTTGATATGATGGCACTTGCCGACCGAGCATTCGCGCAACAACAATTCCTCGACCTCGCCTACTCAACCCCTGCCTACCTCAAAGAATTCCAAGCCACCAAGCCCAAGAATTTGATTTGAGAATAATAATTAAAAATAAATAGACTGATTTATTTATTAAATTGTTATATTTGCAAAAATAATAGTTGGTAAATCTTTATGTCAGAACAAGAAATGAATTCATACCGGTTTGGAACAGGACAAGAACCAACCGACGAGATGCTTGAACAAATAATGAAAGAAGTGGCCGAAGAAGCCCGCGAAAGCAACAAAAAAGCATCTGATGCACATTTTGAACAAATGCGTCACAACATTGCCAAAAATAGAGCAATGTGGGCTGAACGCATAAATAATATTATCAATGGTTAAGGAGAATCTTAGACCCGAATTGATAATAATTGCCGGACCTAATGGCTCGGGTAAAACTTCTATTACAAAACGATTTCTTCATCACGAATGGGCAGAAGTAATATTGCCAAATCCCGATTAATAGTTCCAAGCCACCAAGCCCAAGAATTTGATATAGCTTATTATTGTTGTCCGATAAAAAATAAAAAGGATATTAAAATTGGTCTCAATCGCTGAGTTAAGCGATTGAGATTTTTTTTTCAAATTATGAGCCCCACTATGTGAGATTTCCGAGGGGCATTGCCGAAGGTAATGCTTAGTACGTAGCCGGGTATTGGCTCGTAGAGGCAATGCCCGGGCGGGAGAAGTGTTGAAATTGTATCTGAAAGATACATTATTTACTCTGATTAAAGATTCCTACAGAATCTATCTCTATTTAATAAGATACCGGGCTTATCCACTGCGTGGTTAAACCCGGCTACATACTAATCAACCCCTTTGGGGTTGCATTTGCTCTTGAAAAAGTTTTATCAGGCACCAATAATAGCTTATATAATTTACTTTGATGCATCGGTGAAGAAAACGCCAAAGGCTTCTTCGCTGTAAAATATCGAATTGTTGATGAGAATTTTAGCATTTATTATTTTGACTCCTTTTTATTGTTGTTTGAAAAATAGTTGCTATATTTGTGCCCAAAAGCATTGAGGGAATGACGAACAGGCATTTGAGTCCAAAGTGTCGCCCTTGATGTTTTTTTATTCAATAATATCATTTACTGAATAAAGAAAATAGGGATGTATATGGGCTCAGTATCTTTTTAGTGTGGGCAAGCGGAAAATGGTTCACTGGCAAAAAACGAGGGGAAACGTGCGAAGCACGGGGAGCGCAGCGATATGTAATAACCGCGTGGTTGAGGGTGTTAGCCCGAAACCTCCGGACGGAGAGCTGCCTCCTCTCTCAGAAACGTGCAAAGCACGGGAAAGCGCAGCGATATGTATTCCCCCGGCTAATCGGGAAATTTTATTATGGGTTTTGAGTTATAAAAAAGCAGATTTTTTATCCATAAATTTTCAAACACCCAAAGTTAATCATTGTCAGCGATTTATAGAGATTTTACAATTATTTTGACCATTAAGCCATGTTTTATGATAAACATATAATGAATATGAGAGATAAAGTAATGATTATGTGCTAATTTTTCGCGTCTTTTCAGACGCATGGTGGTGGTAGTTTGCAAACCGGGGGTATCGCTTTGCTCTACCCCCGGTTATTGCATATCGCTACGCTTTCACGTGCTTCGCACGGATTCCCACACCTTTTTGCTACAGCGCCAGAGTACGTAATCGTTATGGGTTGAAATAGATATAGAAGTCCCCGACAAGGGGGGCTTGCCGGGGACAGAGGGGATATAAGGGGGAGTTAGTTGGCTTTATTTTGATTGGCATCTTTGGCTTCTTTGATTTTTTGCCATTTGCGGATTCTTTCTTGGCGCTCGATTTCGGAGGCGTTTCTAGCGACATAGCCCATTGCAAGCCCCCAACCGATGCCAATGATGATTGATAATATGCCTAAAAATTTAGTCATAAAAATGCGATAATTAATTTGTAAGATAAATATAAGAAAAAAAATTGGAATAACAATGGGTGAAACAATAAAATTTAGGGTTGAAGTAGAGAGTAATGGTGAAAAGGTGTTTAAGACTCTAAATGTAAATGTAGAGGATTTCAATAATTTGATAGAGGGGGCTAGAGAGTAAGCGATGATCCTTGTACTGGGTCTAATTTAGAAGTTTCTTGCCATTTGATTTCAATGGGTGTATCGGCAGGGAAACGCACCTCGGTGGGTATATTTGACGAATCGGAGAAAAGAATCTCAATGCGATAAATATTACCGTTTTGAGATGCAAGATTACCATAATATATAGTATAAAGTTGAGTCATAAAAAAAATATAAAATTTTGTGGTGAAAACTTTTTTTATTTGGGGAATGGTTGTAAATTTGCGACAAGAACGAAGGGTTACTCTCATGTCGGCTCGAAAGAGCGCAGGCTTCGGGTATGACATCGTTCTTTTTTTATTATACAAATGTCATGTTGTAAAGCAATTCGCCATCGGTTAATTTACATTTGAATTCTATATTATAACCATTCCAAGATACATGATAAACAGAGAAGTCAAATGTGTGATGTATACCAGATTCAATCCGAACCCTTGTTGCTTTGGGTATCCATTGTTTAAAATAAATAGATGCTTCTACGATGTCTGGTAGCAAGGGATTTCGTTTGTTTTTATGTATCATTTCATTAAAAAACACTTTGCCAATTCCTATTGTATTTCCATCATTTGAGGTGACATAAGACCATCTTATTGGATTTGATGTTTTATTTGAGTCTTGAACTTGAGTAATGTCCAGATTATTATTAGCCCAATCCACTACCTTTTGCTTTAGTTGGGCGTATTCTTGTGGAGATGGACGTTTTTTTGCTCGTTGTGATTGTGCCTGACGCAAGCATTGACAAGCTGCACACAAATCATTATCAGAAACCTTTGATGCAAGTTTAGATTCAATGTCGCAGTTTTTGCAACGGGAAATAGTGTATGCCCACCATGCCACCATTTTGGCAGAAGCCGATGGATTAAATAGATTGGCTGTGATACAATCAGTGATTTTTTTTGTTACTAAATAAAAAGTGAGTAATTTTGCATCAAAGAAATAGACAAGCAAATATAAAATTACAGCATATGATTAAAAATAT
Source organism: Muribaculaceae bacterium (assembly GCA_017399915.1). Lineage (GTDB taxonomy): Bacteria > Bacteroidota > Bacteroidia > Bacteroidales > Muribaculaceae > RGIG4079. The sequence goes on along the minus strand of JAFQAS010000067.1, from coordinate 176,555 downwards.
AACTCCTACAATTAAATATATCGGTGTAGATGATACTACACTCGATTTGTTTGAAAGTCAGTATATTATTCCCAATGGGATTTCATATAACTCTTATCTTATTCTCGACGAAAAGGTGGCGGTGATGGATACTGTCGATCGTCGCAAGAGTGAAGATTGGTGGGCTAACCTTGAGGAGGCTCTCGAAGGTCGCACCCCCAACTATCTTATTGTGCAACACATGGAACCCGACCATGCCGGTAATATCGTGGCGGCACTCGAAAAATATCCCGAATTAAAGGTTGTGGCCTCGAAAAAGGCTATCGCAATGTTGCCTCAATTCTTTGAGGGGTTTGATTTCACCGGTCGCACGATAGCCGTGAATGAATATGAAAAATTGAGTCTTGGCGCTCATTCTCTTCAATTTATCATGGCACCTATGGTGCATTGGCCTGAAGTGATGGTGACATATGACCATGCCGATAAGATTTTATTCTCGGCCGACGCTTTCGGTAAGTTTGGAGCATTGTGCCACGATGAAGAATGGGACTGTGAAGCTCGTCGTTATTACATAAACATTTGTGGTAAATATGGCATTTCGGTGCAATCATTGCTCAAGAAAGCCTCTGAATTGGAAATCAAGAGCATCTGTCCGTTGCATGGGCCGGTGTTGAGCGAAAATTTGGAACATTATATCGGCCTTTATGATATATGGAGCAAATATGATGTGGAAAGCGAAGGTGTGTTTGTGGCCTATGCATCTATTTATGGCGGAACAAAGGTGGCTGCTCTTAAATTGGCTGAAATGCTTAAAGAAAAAGGGGCAAAGAAAGTGGCGGTGGCCGATTTGAGTCGCGAAGATATGGCCGAGGCGGTTGAGGACGCATTCCGTTATGGTCAACTCGTAGTGGCCGCTTCTTCATATGATGGCGATGTGTTCCCTCCAATGTATGACTTCTTGCATCACCTCAAACTCAAAGCATATCAAAAACGTCGCGTGGGTATCATCGAAAACGGCTCGTGGGCTCCATCGGCTGGTCGTGTGATGAAAGAGATGCTTGGCAAAATGAAAGAGGTGGAAATCGTGGAACCAATGGTGACGATACGTTCAACAATGAAACAAACCGACCTCCCCGCAATGGAGGCTCTTGCCGAAGCAATGCTCAAATAATAGAATTAAGGAAATTAGTGCATATCGTTAGAAGATACATATTGCTTGTTGCGGTATTATTGTCCGCCTTGTTGGCAAGTGCGCAACAATCGGCTGAGGAACTGTTCCAAAAAGGCGATGATTGTTGTGATGCCGAAAAATATGCCGAAGCGGCCGGATATTGGTTGCAAGCCGCTCAAATGGGGCATGCTCTGTCGCAATGCGTTATTGGAGTGTGTTATCAAGAGGGGATAGGTGTGGCTGTTGATAATGCTCAGGCTATCTACTGGCTCACTCAAGCGGCTAACCAAAACGATGCTGATGCCCAATGTCGATTGGCCGAATATTATTTGTGGCGAACTGATGGGGCGAAAAATGTTGAAAAAGGATTGGAGTGGTTGCACAAATCGGCCGAACAAGACTATGGTTTGGCTTTATGCTATGTAGGAGATATGTTTGCCACAGGTTCGATTTTGCCCAAAAACGATGTCGAGGCGGCAAAGTATTATTTAAAGGCGTCGAGCAAAAGTTGTGCTCTGGCTCAATTAAATATGGGAAATTGCTATTTCTTGGGTCGAGGTGTGGAGAAAGATTACCAACAAGCAGTGTATTGGTATGAACGAGCTGCGGCTCAAGGCTTAGATGTGGCTCAATTTAATCTCGCGCAATGCTACGAAAATGGCACCGGAGTGGCAAGAGATGACGCTAAAGCAGCTACGCTATATTCAAAATCGGCCGCGCAAGGAAATGTAATGGCAATTAATAACTTGGCTGGTTGTTACTACCTTGGGAAAGGTGTGGTGCAAAACAAAGAACAAGCATTTGCATTGTGGAGCCAAGCCAAAGGATATTCATATGCACAACAAAATTTGGGATTGCGATATAGCAATAGTAAAGCTTGCTTGAAAGCCCAACGTAAACAAGAAAAACGCGCCATCAATCGATGGGTGCATATTAAATATTAGATATTCTTTTAGAAGGTGCTTTATTGCGCTTGCAAAATTTCAGTACAAAATCATATGATTTAGATGCGATTTTTTATGCAGAAGTATTGAATTTATCGCAATTTTGTTTGCAGTTTGCTTAATTATGATTAACTTTGCGTGCAATAAAAATTAAACATATTTTTCTATGTCATTTATTGCAGATCGAGTAAAAATGGATGGACTCACATTTGATGATGTCCTCTTGATTCCGGCTTATTCGGAAGTTCTTCCCCGTTGTGTCAGTCTAAAGACAAAGTTCTCTCGTAACATTTCGCTCAATGCACCAATTGTATCGGCAGCAATGGATACTGTTACCGAAGCGCAATTAGCTATTGCTATTGCTCGCGAAGGTGGTATCGGTGTTATTCACAAAAATATGTCGATAGCAGAGCAAGCTCGTCAAGTACATGCAGTAAAACGTGCCGAAAACGGTATGATTTACGATCCTGTAACAATCAAATGTGGAAGCACAGTAAGTGATGCACTTGCTATGATGAAAGAGTATCATATCGGTGGTATTCCTGTGGTTGATAATGACAATAAACTTGTGGGTATTGTTACAAACCGCGATTTGCGTTTTGAACACGACCTCAATCGTGTTATCGATGATGTGATGACATCGGAAAATCTCGTGACAACCAACCAATCTACTAATCTTGAAGAAGCAGCCGAAATTCTTCAACAACACAAGATTGAAAAACTTCCTGTTGTGGATAGTGAAAACCACTTGATTGGCTTGGTTACTTATAAAGACATTACTAAAGCTAAAGATAAACCCAATGCATGTAAAGATGCCCTTGGTCGCCTTCGTGTTGCTGCCGGTGTAGGTGTTACCGGTGATAGCATGGATCGTGTTGACGCACTTGTTGAAGCCGGCGTTGATGCTATCGTTATCGACACCGCACATGGTCACACTAAAGGTGTGGTTGAAGTGTTGAAGTCTGTGAAAGCAAAATATCCATATATTGATGTAGTAGTAGGTAATATCGCTACAGGCGAAGCAGCTAAATATCTCGTTGAAAATGGCGCTGATGGTGTGAAAGTGGGTATCGGTCCCGGCTCAATCTGTACTACTCGTGTTATCGCAGGTGTAGGTGTGCCTCAATTAAGTGCCGTTTATGATGTTGCAAAAGCATTGGAAGGAACAGGAGTGCCCTTGATTGCCGATGGTGGTATTCGTTACTCAGGCGATATTGTTAAAGCTCTTGCCGCAGGTGCTTATTCGGTAATGCTTGGTGGTATGCTTGCCGGTGTTGAAGAGTCTCCGGGTAGCACAATCATCTACAACGGACGTAAGTTTAAAGCTTATCGCGGAATGGGTTCGCTTGAAGCAATGGAAAAAGGCTCAAAAGACCGCTATTTCCAAGCCAACGAAAGCGACACAAAGAAACTCGTTCCCGAAGGTATCGCCGCTCGTGTGCCTTACAAAGGAACACTCTATGAAGTGGTTTATCAAATTTTAGGTGGATTGCGCGCAGGTATGGGTTATTGCGGTGCTGAAAATATCGACAAACTCCACACTGCTAAATTTACCCGCATCACCAATGCCGGTGTGGCCGAAAGCCACCCACACGATGTGGCAATCACCAGTGAAGCGCCTAACTATAGCGCATCGCATCAATAATGATAATTATCGCATAATTCACAGTATTAAATCGGATTATAGCGAATAAAATAAAATGATATAGAGATATAATAAAACGGGTGTGTTTAACGTTATATCTCTATATCTTTTTTGTAAATAATATATCATAGAAAAATAATAAACTAAAATAACGATGAAAAAACGTCTTGCATCATTAGCCCTTGTTGCGGCTACAATTTTCTGTGCTTCGGCAAAGAATGACGATCCCGTATTAATGACAATTAATGGGAAAGATGTGAAACTTAGCGAGTTTGAGTATCTTTATAACAAAAACAATTCGCAACAAACTCAAAAACAATCAATCGATGAATATGTCGATATGTTTGTTACATATAAATTAAAAGTTGCCGATGCCGTAGCTGCCGGAATTGACACAACAGCTTCTTTCCGTGGTGAATTCCAAGGACATCGTAATGAATTGGCTGCTCCATATTTCACTGATAATTCTACAATGGATCGCTTGGTTAACGAGGTGTATGCTCGTATGCAAGAAGATGTGAATGTGAGTCATATTATGATTCATATTTCTGAAGACCCCGTCAAGAATAAAGCAAACAAAGCACGTCTTGACAGCATTCGCAAAGAATTCAAGGCTGGAAATGGCACATTTGAAGAATTGGCTAAAAAATACTCAACCGACCGTTCTACCAGCAATCGCGGTGGTTTGATGGGTTGGATTGTCGCAAATCGTTGGCCTTACAGTTTCGAAGAAGCGGCATGGGCTACAAAAGTAGGTGAGGTGTCTGACGTGATTGAAACATTTGCCGGTTATCATATCATTATGGTAAATGATCGCCGTAAGACTCTTGGTCAAGTTAATGCAAAACATATCTTGAAACTTACTCATGGAAAAACTCCTGAAGATGCCGAAAAAGCTAAGGTGCAAATCGACTCGATTTACAATGTGCTTGTAGCAAAAACACCTGCCGAATTAGATGCTGCGTTTAGCGAAATGGCTCGCATCGAATCGGAATGTGGCTCTCGTCAACAAGGTGGCGATCTTGGTTGGTTTGGAGTGGGACAAATGGTGCCTGAATTCGAATCAGCTACATTTGCTCTTAATGACGGACAGTTGTCACAACCAATCAGAACACAATTTGGTTGGCACATAATCTATCGCGTAGCAAGCAAAGGTCTTGCTCCATTAGAAGAATGCAAACCATCAATTACGATGGCAATCAATAACGATGATCGTGGCATGCTGCCTGAAAAAGAAATGGCGGCAAAAATGCGCGCAAAACACAATCCTCAAGTTGTTTCTAAAAACTACAAAAAACTAATCAAAGACCTTGAGAAGATTGGCGCATTTGACTCTACATTTATCGCAAAATATGCCGATAGTGATATGGCTATAATAAAAATAGGTAAAGAAAGCACACCTGTTAAGAAAGTTATACAACAAGTCAAATCTTCAATCGCAATTTCTAAAGATGTAGAATTTGGTAAGTCGCAAATAGAAAAAGCGGTTGAAATAGAGATGAGTATTTTTGCAATGGGATATGAGCGTGCTCATCTTGAAGATATGTATCCTGAATTCCGTAACTTGGTTAATGAGTATCACGATGGTATTTTGCTTTATGAAATAAGCAATCGTAACGTGTGGGAGAAGGCAGCTAAAGACAAAGAAGGACTTGAACAATATTTCCAAGCTAACAAGGCTAAATATGATAACTGGACTGCTCCTAAGTATAAAGGTTTCGTTATTTTCACTTCAAGCGATTCAATCATGGGTGAAGCTCAAAAATTCTTGGAAGGAAAAGACCTTGATGTTGACTCAGTGGCAAATGCTCTTCGCCAACAATTTGGCCGCAAAGATGTGAGAGTGGAACGTGTGATTGCTGCTAAAGGTGAAAACGCAATCGTTGATTATGTAGCATTTGGTGGCGAAAAACCAACTTCGGATAAGAGTAAATGGCATTGTTACTTTGGCTATCAAGGTAAGCTTTTGACATCACCCGAAGAAGCTGCCGATGTGAGAGGTGCTGTTACTTCTGACTACCAAGGTAAGCTTGAAAAAGAATGGGTTGAAGGGCTCAAAGCAAAATACCCGGTAAAAATCAACCAAAAGGTTCTAAATCAATTGAAAAATAAATAATAGAATTATTATTGCTTAAAATATTAATCATCACAATTGTGGTATCGCAATTGTGATGATTTTTTTTATAACATGTGTCGAACAATCTTCTCAAAAGTTGCTTTTTCTATTCAAAAACGGTGAAAACGCATATAGAAAAACAAAAAAAACAAAAAAAATGAAAGAAGAGGCGATTATTAATGTATTAATTCAAAAAGATGACGTAATTTTGTAGAATTATAGGTAATTGAAAAAATATATTCTTGTGAAACTAATTAAATATACAATCAGCGCGCTTTTAATTGTTGTGACATATGTTGCAGCTGTGGCTCAAAACAATATCGCCGAAGAGGTTGCTTGGGTAGTTGGTGACCAACTTATTTACAAGTCTGACGTAGAAGAAATGTATCAGCAAATGCAATATGAGAAAATTCCTATCAAAGGAAATCCATATTGTGTGATACCCGAACGACTCGCATTGGAGAAATTATATCTTCATCAAGCCGACCTCGACACAATTGAAGCACAAAACTCGATGATTCAACAACAAGTTGATAGCCGTATTAATTATTATATAGCAAGTCTTGGTTCAAAAGAGAAGGTTGAGGAATGCTTCCGTCGCTCAATACCTCAAATCAGAGAGGAAATGATGGAGCAATGGACTAATCAATCGCGCATATCACAAGTGCAACAATCGTTGACAAAAGATTTGAAAACCACACCTTCTGATGTGAGAAAATTTTTCTCGGCAAATAAGATTGATACAATCGTGCCTATGCAGGTAGAGGTGCAAATCATGACATTGAACCCTGTTATCCCTCGTCAAGAGATTGAAGATGTTAAAGCTCGTTTGCGTGATTATACCAATAGAGTGAATAATGGTGAGAGCGATTTCTCTACATTGGCAATTCTATATTCAGAAGATACCGGTAGCAGTGTGCGTGGAGGAGAAATAGGCTTTATGGGGCGTGGAAACCTTGACCCTGAATATGCAGCTGTGGCATTTAACTTAAATGACACAAAGAAAGTGTCGAAGATTGTCGAATCTCAATTTGGGTTCCATATCATTCAGTTGATTGAAAAACGTGGTGATAGAATAAATACACGTCACATTCTATTGCGCCCTAAGGTGTCGGAAACTGATATAAATAAGGCATTGGCACGTCTTGATTCTATTCGCACTGATATCGTAGAGAATAAATTTACATTCGAAGAAGCTACTTCGGTAATATCTCAAGATAAAGATACTAAGAATAATAAAGGGATAATGATTAATGAAAAATCAGGTACTATAAGATTTGAAATGTCAGACCTCCCTCAAGAAGTTGCTATTGCTGTAAGCCAATTACAACCGGGCGAGATTTCTAAACCTTTCAGAATGAAAGATGCAAAAAGCAATAAAGAGATTGTGGCGATAGTGAAATTGACAAATAGAATTGATAGCCATAAAGCCAACTTATCTGACGACTACCAATTAATAAAATCACTGTATGAAACTGAAGCAAAGGCTAAGATGATTGAAAAATGGGTGGATAATAAGATAAAAGACACTTATATCCGCATTGAAGATGGTTGGCGCGATTGTGAATTCCAACACAATTGGTTGAAGAAATAACGATAAATGGTGTCGATGGGGTTGCTTAAAACTTCAAATATGAAAAAACGTGGTGGTGCACATTGGATAATGATGTGTATCATCGCTTTGTTTGTGCCATTTATAGCATTTGCAGCCAACCCTAATGATAACTCAAAGAAAAATGCCAAAAATGCGACAACAAAAACAGTTGCAAAGAAGAAGTCAACTGTTGTAAAGCCAACTATCCAAGATGCCGACCATGCCGATAAGGGTAGAGTGTTTCTTGAAGAAGCCGATTCGCTTTTGCGTCGCGAAGGAACCGAATTCTTTGTGCTTATAGGCAAATCAAAACAGGTGAAGTTTCGTCATGGCGAGATGTATATGACTTGTGACAGCGCTCATTTCTACGATACACAAAACTCTTTTAAGGCCTATGGTAAAGTGCATGTGTGGGAAGGCGATACTTTGCATGTATATGGCGATTCGCTTAACTATGATGGCAATTTAGAGTATGCAATGCTTTATGCTTTTCCGGGAAATAAAGCGAAAGGTGTTCATAAGGGGAGTACGTTAGAATCCGACATTCTTCATTATAATTTTAAAGAGGAACGATTGTTTTATACTACTCCGGGAGTGTTGATTCATCAAGATAACAAGTTGACCTCTAATGAAGGGCAATACTCGTTTATTACCGAACAAGCTGAAGCTTTTGGTAATGTTGTGCTCGAAAGTAAAGCTAAAGGTAAAACCACGTTTATTCGCACCGAGGAACTCATATACAACAAAATCAGCGGTATCGCAAATATTGATACAGACGCTATTATTGAAAATGAAGATGCGATAATCCACACCTCAAGTGCCGACTATAATACAAATACTCATATAGCACAATTAAAAAGTGCGGGTTCGACGATTACAAGTAAAAAAGATGGAGCGGTGATAGTTACTGACTTTGCCGACTATAATACTTCGACAAATATTGCACAGTTGCTGAGTCCCGGTTCGACGATAACAAGTGAAGATGGCACTGTTATATATACCGATTTGGCCGATTATAACACTGAGACAGGATTAGCACAGTTGTTAAGCCCATCGGAAATAGTTAGCCCCGATGGTACAATCCACACCACTTTTGCCGATTATAATACTAAGACACACCTTGCACGGTTGAAAAGTCCATCTACAATTACGAATAAAGATGGAGTAATTGAAACGACTAATGGTGAATACAACACTGAAACCCGCATTGCAAATTTATATGATCATTCTTATGTGAGGACTAATGACAATAAGACACTCGAGGGTGATACATTATTCTATGATCGCAATAATGGCTATGGCGAAGCATATGGAAACATGATACTTATCGACCATGAGCGACAAATGATGCTTGAAGGCGATTATGGATATTATAATGAGGTTATCGATAGTGCATTTGTTACCGGAAAAGCTTTAGCAAGAGAATATTCTAAAGAAGATACCATATATATGCATGGCGATACGATTATCGGGTTTAGAGTGTTCAATAAAATAGAACCTAAAGATTCTACCCAAGAAGCAAGAATCGACACCTCGCATATAGTGGTAGTGAACCGTAATGTGAGAATATTCCGTAATGATATCCAAGGTGTATGTGATTCAATGACCTTCCGTCAGCAAGACTCTCTATTATTTATGCATAAACACCCTATAATATGGAGTGGAAAGCCTGGTGACCGACAAAATCCACCGCGTCAAATTTTTGGCAATGTGATTGAAATACATTTCAATGATTCGACCGCCGATTGGGCGCGTTTGCCCGATTTTGGATTTGCGACTGAATTAGTTGAAGGCAATTTCTACAATCAAATGAGTGGCACAGAAATGATTGCCACATTTGAAAATCAGAGCATAAAAACTCTAAATATTAATGGCAATGTACAGGCCATATATCTGCCAATGGAGAATGATTCTACATATAATAAAATTGTTAATGTGGAAAGCAGTTTCCTTGAAGCATTTTTTAATGAGCAAAACTTAGAGAAATGTAAGATTTGGGCTCAATCAAGTGGCACGGTTACGCCATTGTATTTGGCAAAGAAATCATTGTTCTTCCTTCCTAAATTTAAATGGTATGAGGCAATACGACCAAAATATCCTATGGACGTATTCAATGTGTCACCCGAAATGGAAGAGCTTCTTAACTCTGCACCATCAACACCTACTCGTCGCACACTCTCGCGATAGCCGATTGTTGTAAGAAACTTGCAACAGGCACTGATTCTCCCTTATAGTATAATTTAAAAGATTTATTAGGGTTCATTAGAAACATAAGGGGATAATTTATCCGATAAAGATCAATGCTTGTGTGCTTTTGTCGAAATAAATATGAAAAATAGTTAGATGCACAAGAAAACGCATATCCATTAGCCTGCGAACTAACTGAGGATTGTGCTATAGATTGTGTGAAGCGACGCTAATATGTCGTTTAGAGAGTTAGTCGCTTATAACGCATATATCGTGCGAAGCACGTGAATGCGAAGCGTATGAGTAACCATATGATTGAGGGTATTCGCCTGAAACCTCCGGATAGCGCAGCCCTCACACCGCGTCGGCAAAGTCGCTAAATAGATACATGTATTTTGTATATTTTATTTGACGTATATATATTCACTCCATTTATCTGAGTTATATGCGACAACAAAAAAGAGCCCCAAATTGGGACTCTTTTTTGTTGGTATGAATAAAATGTATTATTGCATTTTGCTGAGGATGTTGCTGATTTGAGCATCTTCTGGAGCAAATTCAATGTAGCGAGTGAACATTTCTTTTGCTTTTTCAAGATTGTCGCTGTTGTAGTAATAAACACCCAAAGAACGCAATACGTTTTTATAAACATCTGAAGCATTTTTAGTATAGAAATCTTTTGATGCATCAAGGAGTGACAACGATTTCAAGAAATTCTTTTCAAAATCGGCAGTGTATTGGCCTTGTACTTGGTAATAAAGAAGACCGGCAGCACGTGCTACATATGGAGATTTTGTAACTTCAACCGCTTTGTCGATAGTTTCGAGAGCGCGAGCTTTGAGTTCGGCTTTCTTTACTTCGTCTGTTTCAGCATCGGCATTGTCAGCTAAAATTGTTGCCAACAATCTATAGTCGCTATCTTTTGCTTCACCTGCTATTGCGATATATTTTTCAGTATAGCTAATTGCATTTGCAAAGTCCTTGTTTGCATGATAAACACTTGCAAGTGATTTGTAAGCCGAAATATCAGTTGAGTCAATAGCAATCATATTTTTATATGAATCAATGGCTGTATTGATATGTGCTGTTGCGTTGGCGGTATCTGTTCTTGCCAAATTTTCGGTAGTTGTAGCGTAGTAATAGAAGTCGATCTTAGAGTGAGTTTTAGGATCGGGGTACTTTTCAAAGAACGCTTTACCATATTTATAAGCTTCAGCATAATCTTTAAGACCTGCTTTTGAATAGAACATAATACGTTCCATTACAAATGGATCTTTTGTGATTGTAGCGGCTTTTTTAGCGGCTTCAAATGATTCGTTGAATTTGTTACTTGTGAACAACAAGATTGCATAACGTTCTTCATCATCAGCAAAGTGTCCTGGCATTTTGATGTATTTGCCATATTCTTCAGCAGCTTCATCATACATTCTTTGGTTGTAAAGTCTTTCTGCCAATTCACGTTGAGCAAGTGCAGAGTTTGGATTGGTTGCCAAATACTCTCTCATGCTTGAAATAGCATATTCGGGATTCAATTTTTCATAAAGGCTTGAATATTTAACAACAGTATATGCGCTTTTGTTGCTATTGTTGCGTGCAAAATTAATTGCCATATCATAATGAGCGGCAGCATCGCCTAATTCACGGTTGTTTGTAGCCTTTACAATTACTGTGTCACCGAGGAAAAGATAGTAATCAGGTTCTTCGGGGTTGATTTTATATGCATCTTTCAATGTCTTTTCGATGTTTTTGCGATAGTTTTCGCTGTCGGCATTGTAGTACGCACGAGCAACATCGATAAGCAATTGAGCATCTTTCTTGCTTAATTTTTTAGCTGTTTTGATATGGTTTTCAGCTTCTTTTTTGTTGCCATTTTTTAATTCCAATGCGGCAAGACCTACATAGTTATAACCATTGTTAGGATTAGCTTCGATACCTTTGTTGAAGTATTCGAGTGCTTTGTCAAATTCTTGATACTTAATCGCAAGTTGACCAAGGTAGTAGTATGATACTGACTTGTCGGTATCTGCATCATTTAATGTGCGTTCAAAGATTGAACGAGCATTTGCATATTGGTCGGCACGATAATATTCAATGCCATCTAGATAGCCTTGAGCTGAAAGGCCCAATGCGCAACTCATAAATAGAGCTAACAAAAATTTAATTTTCATCATCTTAAAATTTAATATTGTTTAGTTTATTAGTTTATTTCCTAAATATTGTTTTATGTTGATTATTGTTCCGGTTCAACCAATTCTACGATTTGAGGTTGAATCACAGCTGGCATAACACCTGTTTTTAATATAATCTTTTGTCCATTTCGACTGGTGACAAATGAATAAAATCCATGAGATAGTGTGCCATTGGGGCTGGTGATAATCATATAAATTTGACGGAATAGGGGGTAGCTGCCATCATAGATGTTTTGTTGATATGGCTTGCACGCCACAGCCGAACTATTCAATACTCTAAGCACTTTTACCGAATTGACAAATTCTGCTATTGTGTTGGGATTTTCGTCATTAACCTCTTTTGCTAAATCTTCGGTAGAAATGTTGCGTTGCATATCCGATGTAATCCAGCTGACACCGATGATCCCTATTGCGTTTTTGTGATTCTTAACAGCGTCGAATACTCCTTGAATAGAGTCTTGGGCAAATACATTATCGCCAAACGGTTGGCCATTCAATAGCGAGTCGCGCATATATTGTACGGTGCTTGAACTTTCGTCATCAAAAACAACCTTAATTTCACCTGTTTTATTGGGCTCGATTTCGTTCCAATTTTTAACTTTTCCCGACAATATGTCGCTAATTTCTTGTTTTGATAGCACTTCGATAGTGTTTTCGGGATTCACAATCAATGCAAGAGCATCAACCGCAATTTTGCATGATTTCACGATGTGGCGCTTTTGAGTCAAGAATGTTCTTTCTTTCTCGGTGATATCACGCGCGATTACAATTGCTTTAGTTTTACCTTGTAGCAATGAATCCATAGCGTCTTTTTGAGGGATAAAGCGAGCCAAGATATGAGCTTTGGGATAGATGTATTCAAAAACGTCAATTTCTTGTTGCATGATGTTCTCAAAACTATTATCACACATCAAAGTCATAGTGCCACTGGTGCTTGTGGTCCCGGCCTTCTTTTTTCCGCCACCGCCACATGCTGCCAATGAGAGTGAGAGGATTATTGCTAATATGTAAATATTGATTTTCTTCATTATCAACGCAGTTTAACGTGTATAGTAATCGTTACCTTTTATGAATCTGATGGCTCTGAAGATACCATATATGACAAGAACGGCGCCTACCACATGTTTTATCCATTCCAAGTTTGTGCCATCAAATCCGTAGGGAAAACTGAATTCGCCAAAGTCAATCCAGCCCGAAAGCCAAACTCCCATCGCAATATATATTGCCGCCATAACCATTCCAAAGATAAGTTTAAAGATTCGGCCTGGCTCGGGCATTGTTTCGCGGGCACTTGGGGTGCGGTGGCGTTCAATTACCACATCTTGTTGTTTGATATTCTCTTCGTTAATCTTATTTTCTTCCATATCTAAAAACTATTGAATGTTAAACATAAAAGAACCGTTTCAAGACTTATTATTTAGACTCTAATGATTCATTTTAGTTTAACAACACAAAATATGAGCTTGTGGTTTATGCCAAATTAATTGTTCTAAATCAAACAAGCCATAACTTGCGAGTGTAAAGTTAATCAAAAAAACGATAAAACAATTATTTCTACACAACATATTATAAACAATTAACAATGCCCATAGATTAGAATCAGTTTTGCGCTCTATTTTTTGCGATTTTGAGGCGGAGTAATTAAATTTGCATTTTAATTTCAATAAGGAAACTTCTATAATTTCTCACAATAATGACCGCACCACTTGCCGAGCGTCTGCGTCCACGAACGCTCGATGATTACATAGGGCAAACTCACCTGGTGGGTAAAGATTGCATACTGCGTCGCATGATCGACTCGGGCAATGTGTCGTCGTTTATCCTTTGGGGCCCCCCGGGCGTAGGGAAAACCACTCTCGCACGCATTATCGCCAATACAACCAAATCAGCATTCTACACGTTAAGTGCTGTGCACTCGGGTGTGAAGGAGGTGCGCGATGTGCTCGACCAATGTAAGGCCGATGCTCGAAGCATGTTTTCACAAGGATGCCCCATTTTGTTTATCGATGAAATTCATCGGTTCAATAAGTCGCAACAAGACAGTCTTTTGGGCGCGGTGGAAAGCGGTATAGTGACTCTTGTAGGAGCAACCACCGAGAATCCCTCTTTTGAGGTTATACGGCCGCTCCTTTCTCGTGCTCAAGTATATGTGCTTAAGCCTCTTGACGCTCCTGAACTACAACAACTTCTCGATAGGGCTTTGACCACTGATGAAATTCTTAAAAAGCGTAACGTAACAGTAGAAAGTACCGATGCGCTTTTCCGATTTTCGGGTGGTGATGCACGCAAATTGCTCAATATCCTTGACCTGCTCGAAAAGTCTACTGCCCAAGATGAGGAAATGGTGATAAATGACCAGCTTGTGACCGAGCGATTGCAAGAAAATCCCGCCGCATACGACAAAAATGGTGAGATGCACTACGATATCATTTCGGCATTTATAAAAAGTGTGCGCGGAAGCGACCCCGACGCGGCGATATATTGGCTCGCACGCCTAATTGCAGGAGGTGAGGACCCTAAATTTATTGCACGCAGATTGGTTATTCTTGCATCTGAAGATATAGGACTCGCCAATCCCAATGCATTGCTACTTGCCAATGCCACTTTTGATACAATACACAAAATCGGCTGGCCCGAAGGACGCATTCCTCTTGCAGAATGTACCATATATCTTGCCACATCGGCAAAAAGCAACTCGGCATATATGGCTATAAATCAGGCGTTGCAACTTGTTGAGCAAACAGGCAATCTGCCAGTGCCACTACATCTTCGAAATGCTCCAACAAAGCTAATGAAAGAAATGGGCTATGGTCGTGACTATAAATATTCCCACGACTATCCCGGCAACTTTGTACAACAACAATTTATGCCCGAAGAACTCGGTCGCCCCACGCTATGGAACGCCTGTGACAATCCCTCTGAGGCAAAAATGAAAGCCCTCAACGACCAACGTTGGAAAAAATAGTTATCTCCTACATTATTTATTTCTCGTAGCTTTATTCTCAAAAAAAAATATTGAGAAATTCTATTCTTAGTGTCACAAATTGCAATTTTGTTCGTCTAACTTACAAAACCGGTTAAAATTGATGTTTAATTAAAGAATAAATAATGATGAAAATAAAGAAAATTGTAATTATAGCACTTGTGGCATTCGCGAGCGGCATTTCAGCTCAAGCAATCACTCTTAAGGAATTTATTGCAAAATGTGATACGATTTGCAATGTGACACCAATTAAGCTCACGAGTGATATGGTGCCTGAGTTAAAAGAGAAAAAAGTGGAAGAGGTTGTTTTATTTAAAGTCGACGGCATAAATAATGATACCAAACAGGCTATAATAGATAATGTTAAGACAATTACAAAAACGGAAGATATGCTTGCTATAAAACACAACGAAGACGACACTGCTGTGCAAGTGTTTATTCAACCCCGAGGTGAGAATGTGGAAATGTTAGTTACGGTATTTGATGATCAAGATAGTGTGATTGTTTATTTAGTTGGAAGTGCCGAAATATTACAACAAAATAATTTAGTCAATATTGGTGGCAAAGACATTATTAAAGATGGCCTAAAAGAGAAGGAACAAGAACAACAAGAATAGATGGATTCAAGCGCATTTAAGCGCCTCTTGTTACCTCACTATCGACGAATGTATGCAACGGCAATGACAATTCTTCGCAATAGTGATGATGCAAGCGATGCAGTGCAAGAGGCATTTACCCGACTGTGGGAAAAGCGCGACGACCTACCGAACATTGACAACCCCGAAGCCTATTGCGTTACAACTATTAAACGCATTTGCATCGACCGAATAAGGCGAAGCACCCTGCCTATCAACGAAGTAACAGAGGATACCCTCCTGATTTCAGATGATAGTGATGTGCTGGCCGACAATCGAGAGTCGTTACAGTTGGTAGCACATCTGATGAATAGCCTCCCGGAGCAACAACGATATGTGTTGCAACTACGAGCGTTCGATGATTGTTCTCTTGAAGAAATAGAGTCGATAACCGGGCTGACGGGAGTGAACGTGAGGACTTTATTGAGTCGGGCTCGTCGCCGAATGAGAGAATTATTTAATAGTAACAGTTAAAAGTCATTACAACAATGAAATGTAAATACGACATAGATGAAATAAAGAGATTGCTCGACGCCTATTATGAGGGCAACACCTCTATTGAGCAAGAAAAGTTGTTGTGCGACTTTTTTGCAACGGCAACCGATATACCTGCCGAGCTCGAACCCGACCGAGAATTATTTGTCACTCTACAAGCCGCAACAGAAACGGACATTGAGATTCCAAGTGACTTGGAGCAAAGGCTAATCTCTCACATCGACAAGCTTGAAGCAAAAGGAATACATAGTCGCAAAAAATGGATAAAACCATTTGCCGTAATTTCGGCCGCTGCGAGTATTATAATTCTCCTTGCAATTGCTTTGAGATTTATTCCCGGCGAGCAATTCCCCGATGAGCAAAGTGGTGTTACTGCTATGATAGAAGAGCCAGAGGAGGCTGATGGACAAAATGAAGTGGTGGATGTTGAGCAAAATGATGACAATGAGGAGTCAGTTGAGGAAGCTACAATTGAACCACCGGTTGTTACTCCCAAAGAAAATGACAAGAAGTTGGCTCAAAAAACAATAACAGCCGATTCGAAAGTTAAAACCAAGAAGAAACGAGTAAAACGCAATAAGGTGTTTGCTCCTCATAATCACAAATCGATAAGTGACGAGAAGTTGGCTTACGAAAACACCGAAAAGGCATTGCTTTTGCTCTCTAAAAATCTAAATAAAGCCCACGAAGGGCTAAATAAAACCGAGTCGACAATCAACGAAGTTAATAACACTATAACAGAAATAATATAATGAAAACGATAAAATATTTACTTATAGCAATTGCTATTATCTCCACAACAATTCAAGCCAAAGGGCAGGACACCATTTATGTCGATTGGAGCGAATTGGAAAGTTTAGAAGGATTAGAAGGTTTAGGACTAAATTCATCATACAAACTTCAGTTTGACACTATTAAAATGGCATCTCTTGAGCAGTATAATGAATTAGCTTCAAGACTTCAAGAATATTATATCGCCTCGAAATTTCCTCCAACATTTGAACCTATTTCAAATTATAAAGGAGTGACAAGTGTGTATATCTCAAGTGCGATGCTCAAGAATTTTGGTTCAAGCATGATTGGTGACCCTCGCATAAGCTCTA
Organism: Muribaculaceae bacterium; assembly: GCA_017399915.1. Taxonomy (GTDB): domain Bacteria; phylum Bacteroidota; class Bacteroidia; order Bacteroidales; family Muribaculaceae; genus RGIG4079. Next base: position 159,514 of record JAFQAS010000067.1, on the reverse strand, counting down.
TCGCCGGCAATCTTAACTCTATTGAAATTATTAAGTGCGATAATAAAAAGTTTGTGTACACAATAAGGAATTATGTCAAGAAAATCGCAGAGGGATATGGCCTCGAAACCCTTGCGAGAATAAATGATGAAGGCGAAAAAGTTTCGATATATGGATTATCTTCAGGCGAAAAAATCACATATGTATTAATGTGTGTAGATGACGATGATGAAATAACAATCATTTCAATGAGTGGAGAAATTCCGCTCGACAAAGTAGGGGAATTAGTCAATTCTAAAAAGTAATATTATGCGACCGGCACCTAATTAGAGAAATTTTTCAACAATTAGGTGCTTTTTCTATCAGAAAGTTAGTTTATACAATAGAAAATTATTAAATTTGCCACCATAAACTAACAACAAATAAAAAATTGAAATGAAGAAGCACAATTTTTATGCAGGCCCCTCTATTCTTAGTGAATACACAATTAAGAATACCGCTGAGGCAATTATGAACTTTGCCGATACCGGTTTGTCAATCCTTGAGGTGTCACACCGTAGCAAAGAATTCACTGCTGTGATCGAAGAAGCAGCTCAATTAGTAAAAGAATTACTCGAAGTGCCCGAAGGTTACCACGTTCTTTTCCTCGGTGGTGGTGCAAGTATGCAATTCTGCATGGTGCCTTTCAACATCTTGAAAAAGAAAGCTGCATACCTCGAAACAGGTACTTGGGCTGTTAATGCTATCAAAGAAGCAAAATTATTTGGCGAAGTTGATGTAGTAGCATCTTCTAAAGACGCTAACTTCTCTTACATTCCCAAAGATTTCGTAATTCCTGCCGATGCCGATTATTTCCACTTCACTACCAACAACACAATCTTCGGTACTGAAGTACGCAAAGACATCGATTCTCCTGTTCCTTTGGTAGCCGATATGTCAAGTGATATTTTCTCTCGTCCTGTTGACGTATCAAAATATGATGTAATCTATGCAGGTGCGCAAAAGAACCTCGCTCCTTCGGGTGTTACTATCGTGATTGTTAAGGAAGACGCTCTTGGTAAAGTAGAACGCGCTATCCCAACAATGCTCGACTATCGCACTCACATCAAAAAAGGTTCAATGTTCAACACTCCTCCTGTGTTGCCTATCTACTCAGCATTGCAAACACTTAAATATTATAAGAGCCTCGGTGGCTTGAAAGAAATCGAAAAGATGGACGTGGCTAAAGCTACTAAACTTTACGATGCTATCGACTCAAGCAAATTGTGGACCGGTACAGCTGCTGTTGAAGACCGCTCAATAATGAACGTATGTTTCGTTATGAAACCTGAATATGCTGAATTGGAAAAAGAATTCGTTGAATTCGCTACTTCTAAAGGCATGGTTGGTATCAAAGGACACCGTTCAGTGGGTGGTTTCCGTGCATCAATCTACAACGCCCTCCCAATGGAAAGCGTAGATGCTCTTATCGCTGCAATGAAAGAATTTGAAGCAAAACACTAATAACACATCTATAAATTATGAAAGTATTAGTTGCTACCGAAAAACCTTTTGCAGCAGTTGCTGTTGATGGTATTCGCAAAGTACTCGACGAAGCAGGCTACGAACTTGCCCTTCTCGAAAAATATAGCTCAAAACAAGAGTTGCTCGATGCTGTTGCCGATGCTGACGGTTTGATTATCCGTTCCGACATTGTCGACCAAGAAGTGCTCGATGCTGCTAAACAATTAAAAATCGTGGTTCGTGCAGGTGCTGGCTACGACAATATCGACCTCGAAGCATCAAAAGCTAAAGGCGTTGTTGCTCAAAACACTCCCGGACAAAACTCTAATGCTGTTGCCGAATTGGTATTTGGTATGACAGTGATGGCTGTTCGCAATATGTATAATGGCACATCAGGTACTGAACTCAAAGAGAAATCAATCGGTATTCACGCATTTGGTCAAGTGGGTCGCAACGTGGCTCGCATCGCTAAAGGTTTTGGCATGGAAGTGTCGGCTCTCGACCCTTATTGCCCCGATGAAGTTATCACCGAAGCAGGTGTTAAACCTATCCACTCGGTTGAAGAACTTTATAGCACTAACCAATTCGTGTCACTTCACATTCCTGCCACTGCCGAAACTAAAAAATCAGTTGGCTATGACCTAGTGAAATTGATGCCTAAAAATGGTGTACTCATCAACACTGCACGCAAAGAAGTTATCGACGAAGAAGGTCTTGCTAAAGCGCTCGAAGAACGTCCCGACATTAAATATGTTGCCGACATCAAACCCGATAGTGCTGAAGAATTGAAAGCAAAATTTGGCGATCGCGTATTCTTCACTCCTAAGAAAATGGGTGCTCAAACTGCTGAAGCAAACATCAACGCAGGTATCGCTGCCGCTCAACAAACTGTAGCATTCCTCCGCGACGGCATCAACCGCTTCCAAGTAAACAAATAATTAGATATAACTCATCTTATTATAAGCAACGAGGTGCATTAATCAATGCACCTCGTTATTTATATCATAACTCATAATACACCAAACAATAGTCCCAATAATAGTAATACGATCCAGAATCCTATGCCATACAATCTATTTGTAATTTCATTTTTTACATTAAATTCTTCATCCCTTTTGTTTCTTGGTTTAGAGATTCCTTTTAATAAAATCTTATACTTTACATTTTTATGTAATAGTAATTTATATATTAGTAATCTCAATAAGCACCCGATTCTATTAAATAATAAATCTGACAACATACTATTTTCTTTTAATCCACTTAAATATAACATAAACCAATAAGACAAAACAATGGGAAGTGTGCAATATCAATAGGCAACACCACCATAATAATCCAATTCCTCCACTACTATTATATATTAGGTTATAATATAATGGAATGGAATAGAACAACAAAATTATTGCATTTATACCCCCCACCTTCCTATTAAATTTTAGAGAAAAGCCCAATAATAGTAGATTAATTATCAATAATAATATTAGATACCAAATGTCGCTCATATTATAATTCCGTTACCACCAATACCATTCGATTGCCATGGGTGTCGAGGAGGCTGAGCCACATAGAGCCTGTGGGGGTGAGGCGGTGGAGGGTTGTTTGTTTTAACTCAATAGGTGAGTCGTTAATTTTTAGTAAGGCATTGGGGAGTGAGCCTTCGGATATGTTTTTTGTGCCGGGATTGAATGATATGTGGTCGCCTGAGATGAGGCTTCGCACTTCTATTGTGCCGTCGGTTGCAATAGAGAAGATAGTGCCGGGCGTGTCGTAATACATCGATAGAGTAGGTGAAACAAATCGGCATCGATCATCGAGCAATTCTTGGCTGAAATCATATTGAGGAGTGTCATCTTTGGTTACTGTAACATCGCATTTCAATCGCGCACCTTCTACATTGATTGTAACCACTGCGTCGCCTTGTGCAAGAGCTTTTACTACGACATTCGCACCCTCTACTCGCAATGCGACAACCTGCGGGGCATTCGTTACTGCAGAAATAACGGAGTCGATATTATCTACATGCAATGTAGCCGAATCGCCCACTTCGAGACTGAGCGATGACACGCTCAACGATGGTCGCAATCGCTCTACCGGTTCATCATCGTCACTGCAACCCACGCACACGACAAGCATCAATAGGCTGACGAATAGGTTTGATATATATTTCAGATTTTGCATCATTCCACAATCTTTATTTTCAGTTTCCCTTTAATTGTTGTTGATTCAAATCGCAATTCGTGTTCTCCGAGCCCAAGCGTTTTAGTTTCGATTGACTCACTTTCAACAGCAACACCATCAATAGTCCAAGTGGCATCGGTGGGGATATATGGTGAATATAAGTCGATTTTCTTGTCGGTCGAAATGGAATAAATGGCACGCAAAGGCGTTTTCACTGCATCTTCGTCATATTCGGGATAATAGGGTGTGGTTGATTTCTCACCCCAAATATAATCAACGAGATGAGGAAAATCCACATATGGGTTACGATTATATTGCACATGGAATATCACATCATTTCGAAGTCGTTCCACCTCGCTCACCGGGTCGAGCGCATGCCATTGCAACAATAGTTTCTTTGAGTATCCGTTTAAAGTGGGATATGCTCCATCTAAAAAGAAATTCACACCTTGCCCTGCCCATTGAGCAGTGGAGTATATTGTGGCCATATACATAATGATGCGGGCAAAATCGCCTTCATATCCACGAGGAGGAGAGTACACATTGAGAGGGATTGAGTTGATGTAAATCCACCCGGTTGCCCACACTCCATTTGAATAAATTGTGTCGACAACTTCTCCCGGCATATAATCTCTTTTATATGTAGGCACATCGATATTACATGGCAATATGTTGTATAAATCATAAATATAGTTAGGCTCAGTCCACCACGATAGGTCTACGATGTGATTTATTGTCATATTTGCCGGTGAGGAAAATTGATCAGAAGGAAATTCGACGTAATTGGTCGAAAAGCGGTCGAGCACACTGCCATCGGCATTAACATCACTTTGCCTGAACACATTCCACACCTTATCAGCCTCAACATATTGCGAAGGACAAAATTCTTTGTGTAGATATTCTTTTAATTCCAATCCACATTTGCCGGCAAATTGATATTGATACTCCTCTTGAGCCGAAGCTGTCAAATGGAGAATTGAAATGATGAATAATATCGAATAAAACCTTTTCATATTCACAAAAATACTGAAAAAGATTGATAATTGACAACAATTAATTATCTTTGTTGACATAAATCACATAAAATATTATTGAAGATGAAAAAAGTATTATATTCACTCGTTATCGGTGCTATTGTTTTAGGATTCAGTTCATGTGCCGATAAGAAATCAGGTTCAACACCAGCCAATACTGCTCCCAATCTAAATTCAACTGTGGACGGAGCTCCGAAATCCGCCCCTATGATTAAAGAGATTGTAGAAGGAGCTAACGGCAAACCAATCACAATTGAAACCGAACGAGGCAAAATGCACGGACAAATCGAGTTCCCTGGTGCAATTACCCTCACAAACCCTGAATACGCAAAAAATGTGCTACACAAACTCACTCCGGCTCAAGGCTTAAATACCTATAATTGTGCCGTTCTATTTACCGGCACACCATATAAAGGTAAAATATGGAATTTTACAAAAAACACTATTACAGTAGATGTTGAATGGGAATATGAAGATGGCACAACTGCAAAAGACCAAGTTGTTGTAGAATCACAAAAATTCAATTTCACACATGCCGATAAAGCAAAAGGCAAAACAAAAACAGTTACTTATACAGTGTTAGATAAATAAGATTTTAATAGAAAGATAAAACAAACGCCTCGGATTTCCGAGGCGTTTCTATTTTGATGAAGATTAATTCAATATTATTCCCACTCGATAGTTGCCGAGGGTTTTGGTGACATGTCGTAGCACACGCGGTTTACACATGGCACTTCTTTGAGAATGCGGTCGGTAATCTTTTTCAAGATAGCCCAATCGATTTCTTCGATAGTGGCAGTCATGGCGTCAACCGTGTTTACGGCACGAATGATAACAGGCCAATCGTAAGAACGAGCGTTGTTGCGCACACCTACCGATTTGAAGTCGGGCACTATTGTAAAGTATTGCCAAACTGTTTTGTCGAGGCCTGCGATAGCAAATTCTTCGCGAAGGATAGCGTCGGATTCACGCACTGCTTCAAGACGGTCGCGAGTGATTGCACCAAGGCAACGAACACCAAGACCGGGGCCGGGGAATGGTTGACGATATACCATTTCGTGAGGCAAACCGAGCTCAACTCCACAAGCACGCACTTCGTCTTTGAAAAGTTGTTTCAATGGTTCAACGAGTTCAAATTGCATATCTTCGGGAAGTCCACCCACATTGTGGTGCGATTTTACCATCTTAGCGGTTTTTGTGCCACTTTCAACGATGTCGGGGTAAATTGTACCTTGACCGAGGAAGTCGATACCTTCGAGTTTGCGAGCTTCTTCTTCAAATACACGAATGAATTCTCCACCGATGATTTTGCGTTTTTCTTCGGGATCTTCCACGCCTTCGAGTTTGCCGAGGAAACGGTCGGTAGCATCAACATATACAAGATTTGCACAAAGTTGGTTGCGGAACACTTCAATCACGTTTTCAGATTCACCTTTACGCATCAAGCCATGGTTAACGTGAACACATACTAAGTTGTCACCAATAGCTTTCAACAACAAAGCAGCAACAACCGAGCTGTCAACACCCCCTGAGAGCGCGAGCAATACTTTGCGGTCGCCCACTTGACGACGAACAAGCTCTACTTGGTCGTTTACGAAGTTGGTCATATTCCAGTTAGCTTCGGCTTTGCAAACATCAAATACGAATGATTTAACGGCGTCCTTTACCGCTTCAACATCGTCGTTGAATTGTGCGAGTTTCACTTCACACAACGCTTTGTCGTGTCCGGCAGCAATTACGGGAATGCCTATATTGTAAATTTCGGGATTAACGTCGATTTCAACCCCATCAATAACATTGTTGGGACCTCCATTAATAACAATCCCCTTAACATTAGGCAACGCTTTTAACTCTTCGGCCGTGATGTCATGGGGATAAATTTCGCTGTAAACTCCAAGCGCACGAATTGCGCGAGCTACTACTGTATTTTCGTGACTACCCAAATCAAGGATCACAATCATATCCTGTTTCATATAAAAAAGTATTGAAATGGTTATATATTTTACGAGCACAAAATTACAATATTTTCATTCTTCTACAAAAAAAATATTCAACTTTATTGCAACTTTTTTACAAGAAAGTTGAGCGCTAAAACATATATCTATACATTCAATCTTATAGATTAAAATAAATTAGTTATCTTTGCTAATTATTACATATACAATTGCTATTAATAATAAAATTTATATAAATCAATGAAAAAAATAATCTTTGCATTACTTAGTTTGGTATTATTACCAATCACATCGTGTAGCGATGATGAAATTGATGCGTTAAGAGCCGAGCAAGATGCGCTTGCTCAACGAGTGTTGGCTCTTGAAGCATGGCAATCACAGGTGAATGATAATATCGCATCAATCAAGAAAATGATTGAATCGCTCGAACAACGCGATTATGTAACTGGTGTAACTCCATTGGCCGACGGAACAGGTTATATTATCAGTTTCCTCAATAATGGAGCTGTTATTATCAAAAATGGGGTAGATGGTCAAAACGGTCAAGATGGTGCCGATGGCGCCAATGGTGTGAACGGACAAACCCCCGAAATAGGTGTGAAACTTGCCGATGACGGATTGTATTATTGGACTATCAATGGCGAATGGCTATATGATGCCAATGGCAATAAAGTGCGTGCAAGTGCTATTGATGGAAAAGATGGAGAAGATGGCCAAGATGGTGCGCAAGGTGCTCCCGGTGAAGATGGGAAAGATGGAATCGACGGCACTGATGGAAAAGATGGAGCTGACGGCACCGACGGCAAAGATGGTCAAGACGGAGCCGATGGTGCAGATGGAGCCGATGGTAAAGACGGCAAAGATGGACGCGACGGAAACACTCCTCAATTACGCATAAATCCTGTGACAAACGAATGGGAGGTGTCGACCGATAATGGTGTGACATGGACTTCGACAGGGGTGAAAGCCACCGGAGCTCAAGGTGAGCAAGGCGAACAAGGTGCTCAGGGCGAAAAGGGTGAACAAGGAGAGCAGGGCGCTCAAGGTGAAAAAGGTGAACAAGGAGATAAGGGAGAACAAGGCGAAAAAGGTGATAGTTGGTTTGCCGGTGTTGACACTTCTAATTCTCAATATATCACTGTTACGCTCACCAATGGCACAGTGCTCACATTCCCTCGATATAAGATTTTCAAAATCGGTCAAGATGGAGCTAATGATGCAATTGTGATATCAGAATTAGGCGCGAAAACTATTGCATTACAATTGCCCGACGGCTTTAAAGAAAGCGACTACACAGCAATAGCTGCCAATGTGATAACAGGTGTGAATGGCGATATCGTCACTCGTGCTTACTCTTCAACCGAGTGGACAGTGAAAGTGACAAAGCCCACTTTTGCAAGCGATGGCACATGCAACAATGATGCTGCGGTTACAATCACTCCTCCCGGAAATATAAAGGCTGGCGACAAGGCTATCCTTAATGTGATGTTGATAAATTCTGATGGTAGCAAAACCGAAGCGGCGCGTCCGATTGTGATGGCCGACTTGAATACCGTGCCATCAGAAGTGCCTCATATCTATATTATGACCGATGAATATGTCGAAGAAATTCCTGACAAGGAAAATTATATGACTTCAACCTTCCGTGTTAAAACTAAAGAATCAAGCCACGAGGTGGTGGGTGAAATTTCATTGCGTGGCCGTGGAAATACCACATGGCGATATGATAAAAAACCATACAGATTGAAGTTTAGCGAAAAGGTGTCGATTTGCGGCATGGAAGCACAAAAAAATTATGTGCTTATCGCTCACTATCTCGACCCTACATTGATGAGTAATCCTATCGCATTTAAAATGGCGAAATTATTGGGTATGCCTTATGTGAACAGTGCAGTCCCTGTTGAGGTGACTCTCAATGGCAAATATCGTGGTGCATATATGCTCACCGAAGATATAGGTATGCGCAAAACGAGTGTGAATCTTGATGAGGAAAATAGTATACTTTTCGAAATCGATACAAACTACGATGAAGAGTGGCAATTCACATCTTCTAAGTTCAATTTGCCGGTAATGGTGAAAGACCCCGATATGACACAAGAATTGTTTGATTATTGGAAAGCCGATTTCGAAGCCTTTGAAAAAGAGTTTGCGGTTGATCCTATCGCAAATAGCAACTATGCCGATTATATCGATCTCACTTCATTGGCAAACTTCTTCATCGTACAAAATATGACAGGTAACCAAGAAATCTGTCACCCTAAAAGTATATATTTGTATAAGACAAAAGGCTCGAAATACACAATGGGTCCGGTGTGGGATTTTGACTGGGCATTTGGTTATTATCCCCAATATTCATATTTCCACTTCGTTCCGGTAGTTTTCCACCCCAATGAAACAATGACACAAGTGGGAGGCATATTCTTTGACCGATTCTTGAAGGACCCACGTTTTGTTGAGATTTATCGTGACCGTTGGGAATATTTCAAAACATATTGCCACCCACAATTGTTGGATTATGTAGATCGTTATGCCGAACTTATTGCTCCATCGGCAGCAAATGATGCTAAAATATGGCCTAATACTGTAATTCATGATGAAAAAGTAGAAGGAATGCGTAAATGGCTTAAGGATCGTGTTACATTTATCGATAATGAATTTACAACCTTTTAATACCCCGCACAATGAAAAATTCAAAGAAATATATCAATGATTTAATGTCGTTTATGGATAGCAGCGTGATTAATTTCTATGCTGTAAAGACTATCCGTGAACGATTAGACACCGAAGGCTATTCATGCATTGAGGCAACAGATAAATGGGAGCTCACTCCCGGAGGCAAATATTATGTGGTGAAGAATAATTCGGCGATTTTTGCTTTTGTCGTAGGCAAAGGTGATGCAGCAGCCGGTTATAAGATTATTTCGGCTCATAGCGATTCGCCATGCTTCCGCATCAAGCCTAATCCCGAAATGGTGAGCGACGGGGGAATGATGAAACTAAATACCGAAGTGTATGGCGGGCCAATCCTATACACTTGGTTTGACCGCCCATTGTCGATAGCCGGACGTGTGATGCTTCGCTCCGATGACCCATTGCACCCCGAAACTCGATTGGTGAAGTTTGACCGCCCATTGATGACAATTCCTCACCTTGCTATTCATTTCAATCGTGCGGTGAACGATGGCAACCCATTGTCGCGCCAAAAAGATATGTTGCCTATCATTGGCACTATCAATGATATGGCCGAAAAAGATGGATATATATTGCGACTTGTGGCAGGTGAATTGGGAGTAAATACTTCTGATATCATTGATTTTGATTTGTCGCTTTATGATACAACCAAGGCTTGCTTGGTGGGTGTGAATAATGAATTTATCACTTCGGGTCGTCTTGATGATTTGAGTATGGCTCATGCTGCAATGACAGCGTTGCTTGAGTCGGGCGATGATGGTGAAATGACCAAAGTGATGGCAATCTTCGACAATGAGGAAACCGGCAGCGGCACAAAACAAGGTGCGGCATCGCCTGTGCTCGATCATATATTGCGTCGTATCAATGCATGCAAAGGTGGCTCGGAAGAGGATTATTTGCGTGCAGTGGCTCGTTCATTTATGGTGTCGGCCGATAATGCTCATGCTGTTCACCCCAACTATGTAGAGAAGCAAGACCCCACAAATCACCCTGTGCTTGGCGGCGGTCCGGTAATAAAAATCAATGCAAACTGTAAATATATGACCGATGCCGACTCGGCAGCAGTGTTTAAGACAATATGTGAGCAAGCCGGTGTGCCATGCCAATATTTCGTAAATCATAGCGATGTGGCAGGCGGTTCAACACTTGGGAATATCCTCACCTCGCAAATCGACCTTCGAGGAGTGGATATGGGCGCAGCCCTATGGGGTATGCACTCAGCCCGTGAGACTGCCTCGGCAATCGACCACGTTTACACAATCAAAGCCTTCACGCAATTCTATAACTGCTAAGAAGATTTGAGAAATTCATATATTTAATCCCTTTGGTCAGTAAATGATTAAAGGGATTTTTTGCATTTGTTGGTAACATATCCTTTGAGTGGCGATGGTGTCATAAGCGCAGTTATCGATGCGTCGGTGAAGAAAACACCAAAGGCCTCTTCGCTATCGATTATCGATTTGTTGATGAAAATTTTAGCATTTTTCATTTTTTTGACTCCTTATTATTGTTATTTGAAAAATAAGTTATATATTTGTACTCAGAAGCATTGAGGGAATGGCAACCAGGCATTTGAGTCCAAACCGCCGCCTTTGGTGCTTTTTTTGTTATTCCACAAAATCGTTTACGGAATATAGGAAGTATTGAACTTGAATTTGTCCGGTTCTTCTTATTCGTATCTCTTTAGCCACATTCAGCCTCACCCATCTGCCATTTATTTGAGTTTTGAAATAATAGAAATGCTCAATATTGTCGTTCCTTGAATGAGTGAGTGCTGAGTCATCTATAAACTCGGCATTTTCAAGATAAGTAGCCAAATCTTTCAAATCCTCTTTGGTCACTATATGGGTTCGCCCAAAAGTATCAGCAAACAAATGCTTGTTCCCCTCTTTGGTAAAACCAATATTCAATTTATTACCATTCACTGTTTTTTCCACTTTACGATTTAATAGTGGTTTCATTTCATGTAAATAGTGAGTTCTCTCGATGGCACGTTGTGATTTTTCATTGTTCCCGGCACACTGTTGTAGAATTTCACAAGCCGCACACACTTCATTGTCCGGGACAAAGACGCGAGCTAATGAAAGTTTACCCTTGGCTATGTCGCAGTTTTTGCAACGGGAGATAGTGTAAGGGTTGTGGTTGGGGAATGTTTTTTGCTCTTTGCCGGGATTGAAGCGGAACATTTGTCGGGTGTCGCGTTGAGTGGCCACCTCTCCGAGAGCCATTGCTTCGTTGTGAGGTGTTGCGGGGTATTTTGATTTTCGCACTTGTGTAACTGAGCAACGGCAGTTCCAGCCGTTAGGTGGGTAGAACTGTTCCCAGAAAGGATCGTCGATGGGTAACGTCACGCCATGGAGTGCCGCGTGTTCGGGACGCACCTTGCCGTCGGCAGCGGTGCGATATTGTAGGTAATATCGGTCGCCGTCGTCCATGAACTGTTCCCAACGCGCTGCCATTTCGGCTGAAGCGGAAGCGAAGTTGTATTCGGCCCGGAGATAGTTTTGGTTGTAGGTTTTGTTTATTTTTTGAACGTCGTTTAAAAAGCGTTCAAACGGCTTTATAGAGCCGTCGGGATTGGTGAGGGATAACCCCACTTCACGCAAAGCATGGAATGTTTTGAACCCTGAGAACACAAACGCGTTGTTCTCCAAAGCATAGGTGAGTATTTCGGGAACTTCCTGAGTGATTGCTGAAGATATGGCATTACGCAACACCCCGAAAGTTTCGGCGATGAGAGCCTGCCCCTCAGGAGAGGCAAGTTGGGTGGCGTAGAAGCCGGTTATTGCATGTCGCTACGCTTTCACGTGCTTCGCACGGATTTCCACACCTTTTTGCTACAGAGAGGTTATTTCAGAATCACTGAATAAATGTTGGTGTATTGGCGGGAGTCGCAACTGCGGTAGCGGCTGTTAGGGAGTTGGATTATTTGATATTTGTCGCTGTATTTGTTTTTGAATGTTTCGATGTCGTTTTCGCCAATCACTACATATCCTTGTGCTTCTTTTTCGCTTTCAAAGGGAACCATGCGGTTGCCTATATAGAAGTTGATGGTGAATGGGTGAAGCGGATTACCTTCGACGTTCTCTGCAAAATAAGAGTATACTTTGCCCTGTGGAGCCAACTGCATGATGCGTTGGGCTGTGGGAAGGTCGGATTTGGTGTTTAATACGGCGGGCAATACCGAGCTATTGAGTGCGACATATATCACGGCGGTCAAAAAGCCACTGCAACAAGCCGTTCTGAATGTGCAAAATTTGCTGTTTCGAGTGAAATATATCACTCCCACAATGGCCGGCAACGAGATAAGTATATAGCTCCACGCAGGGAGGTTTTCGATAGCGTTAATCATTGCGATGTTTTCGGCAGCGCGTTTGCCGCTGAAAACCGAATCGGGAATTGCGCCTAAGGCTATGGTGATAATTACGATAGTCAATAAAATGCTTAGCGAGGCGAGTGTGGCGTTGAACCATTTCACCGATTTGGGTTTGTTGTTGACCAAGTAAATGATATATTCAGCTAAGAAATATGCTATGAAGGGGTAGATGGGGAGCAGGTATACACTGCGTTTGCTCTTGGGAATACAGTAGAACACAAACATTATCACGATGCTTAACAACGAGAAAAGTCGGGCATCGTCCATCGTTTTAATATAGTTCACAAATCGGCTCCACCATTGGCGCGGTTTGCTGCTTATGCGAGTGTATTTGAGTGTGAATAGTGACAAAAGAGCGAGTAGAGTGTATGGGACAAATCCGGTTACAACGGTCATCACGTTGTAGGTCCATGGATTTTCGTGCGAGGCGTAAGTCATTTTGCCTAATAGACGCAACACGTTTTCTTCGTAGACCAAAGCAAAGAATTTTTCTCCTCCTTGTTGCCATGCGGCATAATACCATAGCATGGGGATAATACATGAGGCTAACACCACCGCAATCATTGAGAATAGGGCTCTCACAAATCCTAATCCTCTAATCCATGCCAATGCTCCCACTACGGCACATGGAAGCAACACCCCCACAGGGCCTTTGGTGAGGAATGCCCCACTGAGGCACAAGATTGCCAACCACGGAACACCTTGCAGACGTTTCTCATACCATCGGTAAAGGAAATATAACGCCAACACCATCAAAGCGCCGAGCAACATATCGACGCGGCAGTTGGTGGCAGCTCGGTGTACTTCGAAATTGGTAAGAGTGATTAATGCAGCCAAGAACGACACTTGCGCGCCACGGCGTTTGCGATAAAAGTAATAACCACACATCACCATCACCGTCACGGCGATAGCCGATGGCATGCGTGAGGTGTATTCGTTGACCTCGCCGGTGATTGATGACAAACTTGCTATCGACCAATGAAACAAGGGCGGTTTGTAGGCAATGTCAACGCCGTTGGTGATAGGGAGAGTCCAGTTGCCGTCATTAATCATGGCTTGAGCCACGAGAGCCTCGCGGGGTTCGCCTTTGGTGTGAAATTGTTTTATGCCTAAGAACAAGAATAAAGTAACCACACACAATGCGATGAGTGTGACGGCTTTGCGGTCAAAAATATTTTTTATCATTAATATAATTGTGTTAAATGCTATCCGATTAGTTGATTGAGCGCTTGCTCAAGGTCGGTAGTAGATAGCTTTGTTTTCAAATCGTTGCTGTGAGCGATAGATATGTTGCCTGTTTCTTCCGAAACGACAATGGCAATAGCATCGGTGGCTTGCGAAATGCCAAGAGCCGAGCGGTGTCGAAGTCCGAGTGAACGAGGAATCGATGTGTCGTGGCTCACCGGCAAGATGCAGCCGGCAGCTTTGATGCGGTTGTCGGCTATAATCATTGCGCCGTCGTGAAGTGGCGAGTTTTTGAAAAAGATGTTTTCAATCAATCGTGAGTTGATTGCGGCATCAATCTTATCTCCGGTCATTTCATAGTTTTCGAGAGGTATATCTTGCTGAATTACGATAAGAGCACCGGTTTTGCTTCGTGACATATTCATACACGCACGCACAATCGACATTATGCGACGGTGTGCCTCCTCTTCAATTTGAGAGTCATCGCGGTGATGAAATAGGTTGCTGATAAATTTCCAACGTTTTTGAGATCCTAACACCACAAGAAAGCGTTTGATTTGGTCTTGAAACAAAATCACAAGCACCAGCAAACCTATATTCATAAACTTATCGAGGATAGTGCCGGTGAGCCGCATCTCGAGCATTTGCGAAGCCACTGCCCACACTACAATAAATGCCATCACACCATAGAAAATGTTTATGGCGCCCGATTCCTTCATGAGGCGATATAAATAAAATAGTAGTGTTGCCACTAACAGTATGTCGAGAGCATCTTTTATGCTAAAAAAATCCATATCGTTATATTTGGTTATTGGTTAATTGAGTCAGTTTTATAGCTTCGTGAGCAGCTTTCACATCGTGAACACGCAAAATTGCCGCACCGGCTTGAAGAGCCATAGTGTTGAGCACCGTTGTGCCATTTAATGCATCTTGCGGAGTTGTGTCGAGTGCTTTATAAATCATTGATTTTCGTGAGATGCCCACGAGGAGGGGATAACCTAATTCATGCAACAACTCAAGATTACGCAATAATTCATAGTTTTGTTCCAACGTTTTGGCAAACCCGAATCCCGGGTCTATGATAATGTCGTTGACACCGGCGAGAGTGAGTCGGTTGATGCGCTCCGATAGCTCATAAATCACATCGGCGGTGATGTCGTTGTAGTTGGTGAGAGAACTCATGGTAGATGGAGTGCCACGCATGTGCATCGCAATATATGGCACTTTGAGCCGGGCAATGGTATCAATCATTGCATCATCGAGCAGGCCGGCCGATATGTCGTTGATAATATCTGCGCCTAATGATTCAATCGCAAATTTTGCTACATCGGCACGGAAGGTGTCGATAGAAATGGGTGCCGTAACCGATTTTTTGCGTAATAGCTCCATGCCCATTTCCAATCGATTCATCTCTTCTTGAGGTGACACCTCGTCGGCGCCCGGACGAGATGAATAAGCGCCAAGATCGATAATATCAACCCCTTCGGCAATCATTTCGTCAATGCGCAAGCCAATGGCTTTGGCATCAAAAGAGCGAGAATCGCTATAAAACGAATCGGGTGTGACGTTGAGAATCCCCATCACTTGAGGACGTGTAATCTCCACTAATTCACCCTTCAGGTTTAATGAAAATGGTTGAAATTTTCTCACTTCGCTTGAGTCAAAACGTTTTATATTACAAAATTAAACAAATTATTTGTTTATCAATAATAAATTAGATAATTCTTGATGATAAAAAAGAATTTTGTAATTAAATAGAGATAGTAAGAATAAAAAAGCCAATCCCAAATAAAAGAGACTGGCTTAGGTTGATATTCTTGAGGATATCTTATTTGATTAAAATTTTAGTCGTTGAAGATTGTGATGGTGTTGTGGTACGCACGATATACATTCCATTGTGAAGATTTGAAATAGATAATGACATTCCATTAGCCGATGCCACATTGCGGCCGTTGATGTCGAATATTTCAATAATAGCGTTTTCGTTGGTTGAAATCATGCCGTTGCGATAGGTTATTATTGAGTTGTTATCAATCGTGATTTTATCTACTCCGGCAGGAATCTCATATATTGTGCTGCCATTTTTAGTGTCGATAAGCCGGCTGAATGTGATTTGATATTCACGGCTATCGGGTTGTGCAATAGGGAAGCTCAATAGATGCCCATTCCATTCCGAGGTGTCATCACTAATAAATCCAATACCTTCGATGATTTGAAACATAGTGTTGCCAGCATCATCTTTGATGGTGAATTTATCGTGATTGCGATAGGAATAACGGAAATTTTCTTTTGTGATGTTATCGAAAGTGGTGTTTAGTTGTTGTAATGGTGTCGCTTGGGTAATATCGTTGTAGTCATAAAGCACAATCTCGATGTCGGGGTCATACTCGTAACGACAATATACGCGTCGGTTAGCTCCGTCGTCGCGCACATATCCCAATGTAATAGTGTCGTTATCGTTGCTCCAAGCAACACATCTTTTGTAATAGATGTCGTCGATGACTACATTTTCTTTCATCTCAATCCAGAATGTAGTCTCGGTGGTAATATTGTCAATAAAACCGGTGTCCTTAAAAACGTATTCCCATCTAACATTTTCGCGAGTAATTGATTCATGGAAAGAGTGTTCGCGGTCAAGCGGGCTGCTATATACCAAAGTGTTGTTTTGGTCATAGAACCGCTTGAAATTTATGGTGGTGTTGCAATGACAAGCTACCATTGGTTGGAATCTAAATAATAAATCGCCGTAAAGATCGGGAACATAGCCAATCCCTTCGATAAAACATTCGTCATCATCGATGTGATGGCATCTGCGCGAAATGCCGTCATTAGTTGTTATGATAGATGTTTTGTCGATAGTAACCCAATCACTCATATCGGTGTAAAGGTCGGGGTTCTCGGGGCTTTTAAAGTCGTATAATAAAACCTCTTTAAACCCCTTGTCACGGCATTTGAGATATAAATCGCCGTCCCACATTGTGTTGATAGGCGACATGTATGATTCTTCATAAAGCGCATATACTTTTTGTTCATCAACATCTTCGCGCAAATATGCTACGATAGTGTTTTTGTTGGGAGTAGGGGTAAATTCAGGAAATAGATAGTGACTTTTTTTGTATTCAATATCATTGATGATTGTATCACCTTCTATGATAATAGAATAGGGGTGAAATTCCATATGTTCGTATAGCCAACCTTCAACAAAGACCTCTCCTTCCCATCTCACGCCTTCTTGCACAAGAGGAATGTAATCGGAATCTGATGATTGTGCCACAATAGGATAGGTTGACAGTAACGTTAATGAAAGGCTGAGGAGTAGTTTTTTGTTCATAATAGTTTTGTTTTAAGGTTAATGCAAAGATAGTGATTAATTTTGTTTGTTATTAGTTTTAAGCAGATAAAATGCTGAAGTTGTGTAAAAATTGCGTAAGAGGGGAATATGAGATGCCCATTTCCATACTCGACGAGGCTTTAACCCGAATTTTTGCTTATAATGAGGGTTGATAAACCATAAAGAGCGGTTTATGATGGCAAAACCACAATGTGCTGCCAATCGTTCAAATCGTTCTATTGGCATGCGTGAGCGTTTTATGCTCATTAACTCGTTGATTGTGGCTTGTGAGGCTCCGCTCAATCGGAGTAATCCTTGATAAATGGGATTTGGCAAGAGATGAATAAAAGGCAGTTTTGAGGCAAATCCATGAGTGATTTGTTGGTGCCCGCCAAAAGGATTTTGCCATGCAGGAAAGCCGAAAAACACAATTCCGTCATGTTTTAGAAAGGGTTTTATATTGTTGATGAAATCAGCCTTATTATTGGGCTCGATATGTTCGATCACGTCGTGAACGAGTATAATGTCATATCGCTCATTGTCGCATTGCGGCTTGTCGGCAGTGATGAAATCCATGCAGATGAATTGTGCTTGCATCTTTTCTTCCTTGAAAAATTGCCGGGCTTGACTGATGCGAGTCTTGCTTATGTCGATACCTTTCACGGTGCAACCCATTTGGGCAAATGGCAACAGATTTCCACCTTCACCGCACCCAATCTCTAAAATTCGAGTGTTGGGAGTGATTGAGGTGTATTGTTGTAAATAATCGATATAATAGTCATGAGCAGTGCGAGCCAACTCATTGAAATATGTCCGTCGGTCGGAGTGTCGTTGTTGCATCGTGATAGTTGTTTATTAGTACTCTAATTAAAAAGAGTCCACAAAAACAAAAATCACTGCACGGATAATTATAATTCATAATGCATTATTTAATGCGGAATTATGTATTCCTCTCTCAAATCTTCTGTTACTGACCACCTCCCGGCTTCGCCGTACTCCTCTTGAAAATTACTTTGTAATTTTCAAGAGGAGAGTTCTGGCTCTCATTGGCACCATTGTCCCTCCTAAAATTTTTCAAATTTCAAGAGGAGAGTTGCTACTTTTCAACTCTTAGTAGTCTCGGTCAAGTCGGTTAATAATGCATAGTGATTAATTAAAAATGTATGCTTTTTTTACCAAGTGAAACGGAAGCCTATGGGGAGTGAGATTGAGAATGGGTGTTGGGTGCGGAATGACTCGATACCACTTCCGTCGGGGATATAGTAATAGAAGTTTGGTTCGGCAAAGATACCAAAGTGAGGTGTTACGTTGTATTGGAGTCCAATGCCTAATCCGGTTGACCATTGTAGCGGCATATCAATAGAATTAGATTGGTGAAGAATTGATTTGCCGTTTAGCATAAAGTCGGTAGAGAATGAGGTATAGACAGGATATTCCAATGTTACGCCAAGAGAAGAGTATAGGCTCCATTGGTTGCTGTTGAACCAATTGTATGATACTTTCAATGGGAGACCCACATAATGAATCTTTTGATAGTCTATTATTCCTGCTTGAGGTTCGCCAATAGTGAATTGTGAAGACAAACGAGAGTATGAAAGTCCGGTCTCTATGCTCCAATTAGGAGTGAGACGATGTTGAAGTGATAGCGAGAATGAGAATGGCAATTCGTGGTGAGATTCGCGTTTTATTTTTCCGTCACCATTGTTGGCCATTACATTCGCTTCGGCAATCAAACATAGGGCATCGAGCTCCTCTTTGGTTAAGTCGGGGCCTTCTCGCTCATAATAACTTACATCGCCATATTCATATGAAGTTTTCCAATAATCCAGATTTGACCATAATTCGCCCCATGTGTCGCAAAGAAAAATATCGTTAGTTATGTCAGAATCGGGAGGTGGCCAGCCGGCATGAGCAGGAGGAGTAGTCGGAATTGCATAAGGCGAAATGTTGTTGGCGTTATGACCAAAATCGCCTGTATAAGCAAGGTTTAATGCCCATTTAGAACCATTGTATTTTTTGCTTATTGGAAGAATGAAATCATCGTGAGAGTCATTGCCTTTGTCGGTAATATGCTCATCGCGTTTAGGCTGAAATGGGGGAAGAATGTTCTGTTTTTTATTGACCGAAGAATCGGTTATAATTGTGTCGGGTAATTGTTTTTGTTCGGCAATATTGTGGATAGTGTCGATAGAAGTAGGAGATGTAACAGAATCAAGTCCGGTATCTGCCTTCTTTGCAAGATAAGGAGTGGGCGAGATGTATTCGCGGTTGATGATATATCTTGGTGGGATAGGGGTGTTATTAGTGCTGTCGATAGGTGTAGGGGCAAGGTGAGTGCTGTCAGAACGATTGGTGGTGTCATTTGGCACATTCTTGTCGGGAGATTGTCCTTTTATTGGGGTATTTGGTTCCTCCTGTTTCGTGATAATAGGTTGTTGAGAGTCTTTCCTTTGAAATTGACGAAGAATAATGACAGCGAGAGGAACGAGAAGTAATGCCAATAGCAAAACCCAATAACTTGATAAGGCTTTTCGCAAGAGTTTTTTTGCACGGGCTAATTGTGACGACGATGAGTGAGCCGCGATGCCAAGTATCTCGGCTATTTCGGTGTGGGACATGCCTTGTATTACCGACATACGGAATACTTTGCCATACCCTTCGGGCAACCGGTCGACTGTAGCCATAATCTCTTCGATAGAGGGCAATTCGTGAGATTTGTCTTCACAATGGAGCGAGGGCGTTTGGTGTATCTCTTTATCGGATAAGTCGGAAATAGAGGCAGTCAATGGAGTGCGGTCGCGTCGCACATATCGAGTGGCAATGTGATGAGTGATGCTCGATAGCCATTGCCCAAATCTATTGGGGTCGGATAACTGATTAAGTTTTGCAATAGCCAACAAGAATGCGTCGTGAGCCAATTCTTCAGCAATGAACCGGTCGCCGACAACGCTATTGCATACTTCAACCATTTTTTGTGAGT
This sequence comes from Muribaculaceae bacterium, assembly GCA_017399915.1. Lineage (GTDB taxonomy): Bacteria > Bacteroidota > Bacteroidia > Bacteroidales > Muribaculaceae > RGIG4079. Next base: position 139,302 of record JAFQAS010000067.1, on the reverse strand, counting down.
ATGCATTATATAAAGTGGTGATAGCCTGTTGGTCGCCTGCTAATGCTCGATTAATCAGTTGCTCTGTCTCCATGATAGATATGGTGCCTATATCATTATAGAGGCCATATTTATTGAAAAGACTGCGTGGCGACCTAAACATTTTTTTGTTATAGCGATTTTACGCCTAAATTTCCCTATCGGATTAGAATAATTTCAATCCGAAAAGGAAGATTAGGAGGATTGCTATTGGGGCTACAAATTTGAGGCAGAACACCAATAGAGGGAATGTTTTTACTCCTATTTTGCCTTCGTTGGTGAGCGCGTTTTTGAGGGCAGAACGTTCTAATCGCCAACCGGCAAAGATTGAGATTAGCATACCTCCGAGCGGTAAAAGTATATTTGACGAGGTGAAATCAAAGAATGAGAAGAAGTTGATGTCAAATAACCCGAAGAAATTCAAATCGCTTAGGTAGCCAAATGATAATGCGCTCAACACGCCACCACAAAGGGCGATGATGAGGTTGACGGTTGAGGCTTTTGTGCGCGACATCTTTTTCTCTTCGGTGAGGAACGCTATCGATACTTCGCTCATTGAGATAGTGGAAGTGAGTGATGCCAAGAATAGCAGGAAGAAGAATAATATTGACCATATTTGAGCTCCTGGCATTTGAGCGAAAATAGAAGGGAGTACCTCAAAAACCAGTGCCGGTCCTTGCACGGGCGACATTCCAAAGGAGAACACGGCCGGGAAGATGATGACTCCGGCAAGTATGGCAACAAGGGTGTCGAGCGATGCGGTTATTGTAGCACTGCGCACTATGCGAGTGTCTTTTGAAAAATAAGAGCCGTAGGTCATCATCGTGCCGAGCCCGAGGCTGAGGGAGAAGAATGCTTGTCCTAACGCGCTAACTACCACTTCGGGGGTAATCTTAGAAAAATCGGGAGAGAATAAGAATTCCAAGCCCTCGTTGGCTTTTGGCATCATAAGCGAATTGACGCAGAATATTATGAGCAAAACAAATAGAGCAGGCATCATGAGATTAGACATCTTTTCAATGCCTTTCTTTACGCCTCGCACTACAATGATGTAGTTGCAAAGAAGAAATGCTACAGTCCACATAATCGGGCGCCAATTAGCGGTGCTAAATGAGGTGAATTGATTATGGAATGCTTCGGCACCGGAGAGATTTAATCCACCTGTTAAAGATTGGTATAGATACTCCATGGTCCACCCTGCCACAACTGAGTAGAAACTCAAAATCATAAGGGACGCTAAAATGCCGATATAGCCTATCCAATGCCATTTACCTGACGTTTTGATTTGACGAAAAGCACCAAAAATATTACTATGAGTGGAGCGACCGATTGCAAATTCGGCACATAACACCGGAATGCCTAAAATCACAATGCAAAGAAGATAGCAAATGAGAAATGCACCGCCTCCATTATTTCCGGCTTCATAAGGAAAACGCCATATGTTGCCGAGACCTACTGCCGATCCTACTGTAGTGGCTATAACGCCTAATCGGGTTGCAAATTGTGCTCTATTGTTGCTTTGTTGTGCCATATGATACTTATCTATTTATTAGTTTGTGGGGAGTGTCTCGTTTAGAGGGTCGCGCTCCACAAAATTGTTGTTTGATTTTTTATTTGGACTTTTCTTTTTCTTGGAGTTTTTTTTCGACTCTTTTTTATCTTTTTTTGTCTTTTTGTTTTTCTTCTTCTTCTTTGTCTTACTTTCTTTGGGTTGAGTGGATTTTTGCGATTCAACCTTAGAACGCAGTATGGTGGCTATGCTGTCATCATTAACTCTATTTGCATCGGTTTTGTTTTCGTTGCATTGTCGAGTGAAGAATGTCGCGGCAATAATAATCGACAAAATTGCGATTATCACAATCAAGCCTCTACGTTCACCGGTGTTGAAATGTTGCTTCACTTCACAAAATAAGCAATGAGGATAGATGCGATGAGTAGGGGAGCAATAAATCTAACTATAAACAATACGATGTGGAACACGCGCGAGCGCACAGTGCCGTTGTTTGATAATTGATTTTTAAAGAATGTTTTTGGCGCAACCCAACCCATGTAAATACACACAAGAATCGATGCGATAGGTAACATGATGTTTGTCGCTACTTGGTCGAAGAGGTCAAAAAGAGTGAACCCAAATATTTTCATAGACCCAAGGCTGCCTTGTGACAAAGAGCATAGTGAACTCAAAATGAAAAGAGGTGCAAGCACAGTGACGCATGCTTTTACTCTCGACATCTTAAAGTGATCTTGCATAAATGCTATCGACACTTCGGCGATGGAGATGGTGGAAGTCAAAGCTGCAACCATTAAGAATAAGAAGAATAGTATTGACCATATCTGTCCTCCTGCCATTTGGGCAAACACTTCGGGAAGTGTGATGAATACCAATGATGCGCCTTCGAGCGATTCACCTGTGAGTCCAAACGATGTCACGGCAGGGAAAATAATAATTCCCATCATAATGGCAACGGTCATATCAAGCATTGATACAGTAACCGCAGTACGCGATAAAATGGTATTTTGGGGATAATAAGATGAGTAGGTTATGAGTATACCCATACCTAAACTGAGCGAGAAGAATGCTTGCCCCATAGCATTGACTACAACCGTTGCATCAATTTTGCTGAAGTCGGGATTGAGGAAGAAGCTTAGTCCTTCTTCGGCTTTAGGTAGTGATAATGATACTCCGGCAAAGATTATCAGTAGCACAAAGAGCATAGGCATAAGAATATTTGACAATCGTTCAATCCCCTTCTTCACTCCTCCAAGAAGAATGGCAAAGTTTGCGATAATCATCACAAATGTAAATAGCAGAGGATTATAATCGTTGACGATATATTCATTCATCTTGGCCGAGAATAGGGCGTTGTCGAGATTGCCTCCTTCGGTGATAGGGGTATAGAGGTCGCCGGTGATAGATTGCCAAGTGTATTCGAGAGTCCACCCTGCCACCACCATATAGTAGCACAAAATGATATATGAAGCAAGAATGCCAATAGCTCCTGCTATCCACCATTTTTTACCGGGAGTGATGTTTTGGAATGAACCAACAGCATCGGAACCGCCTCCACGTCCGAGCGAAAATTCTGCCATCATCACAGGTATGCCTAAAATAAATACGCATGCAATATATATCAAAAGAAATGCAGCACCTCCATTTTCTTGCGCCATAATAGGGAATCTCCACACGTTGCCAAGCCCTACTGCAGATCCTACAGTGGCGGCTATTAATCCTATTTTTGTTCCAAATTGAGCTTTATTCGACATAGTAAGATTGTGAATTTGAGAATTTGTTGCAAAATTACAGAAAATGCCTTCAATAATAAACAAAATGCGGCGTAAATTTGTAATTTTGCAAAGAATTAAATGAAAATTTAATGAAAAAGAAAGAATTTTGGTATAAACTTCCTCCATTTACATTTTCGGTAGTGGCATTATTGACTTTGTTTTATTTCACACTTGTGCCACAACCATTACCTCCGTTTGAGCCACCGATGCTGAATTTTGACAAAGTGGTTCATGTGGTGATGATGTTTTTGGTAAGTACGGCGATTATGCTCGACTTTAAAAGAAGAGAGCGACAATGTGAATTGTCACTCTCAACAAAAATTTATATCACAATCGCAACTATAGCATTAGGGGCGTTTATTGAATTGGCACAAGGAACCGAGTTGATACATCGTGGTTGTGATGTGTTGGACGGTGTTGCCAATGCAGTGGGGTGCATTATGGCTTTTTTTGTTGCTCCGCCACTTTTGCGTAAGTTGCTTAAATAGATTGGTGATTATTTCAATTCGCCGTTTAATGCTTTGCGAACATCGGCTTTCAACTCATCACCTTGTTTGTCGCGAGAAAGGATTGTTCCGTCAGGGCCAATGATGATGATGCAAGGAATTCCCGAAATGCCGTAAAGGTCGGTTGGGATTGTTTGACCGTTGAGCATATTTGGCCAAGGCAATTCTTTAGTTTTGATTGCTTCAAGGGTGTTTTGAGGTTCGTCCCACACAGCCACGCCAACGATTTCAAGCCCTTTATCGTGATATTCGGCATATATTTCTTTCAACACAGCAGCTTGACGCATGCAAGGACCACACCAACTTGCCCAAAAGTCAACGATAGTGTATTTGCCTGGTTTAACGTAATCGCTCAATTTTGAAGTTTTGCCGTCGTAGGTGATTTCAAAATCAGCATATTTATGACCGGGAGATGTTTGTTCCTTTTTTTGCATTGCCGCGATATAGTTGTTTACGCGAGCTGATGATTTGAATTGAGGATATTGCTCAAGTGCGGCATTGAGTTGAGTCATATTCATCTCATACATTTGTTGCAAGAAAAGGTAAAGCCCAAGTGGGTTATTGGCATTCTCTACCATGAGCTTGTTCATGTCGTTGAGATAACCATTGTAAATTTCTTGTTTTGCGCTATCGGTAGCCGCTTCTTGAAATTTTGCTTGGAGGTTTGCGACACTTTTGCCAAAGTTAACGAGTTTTTCGTTTAATGGAGTGCCTGAGCCTTGTTTGTTTTCAACTATAACATTGCCATCTTCAACAATAAATGAACCATAGCGGTCGCCGTCGACGATTAATTGAGCGAAGAATGGAGCTTCGATGTTGCCATTAAATATAGCTTGGCCATTTTCTACAACTACACTGTCAACTTTTTGTTTGGTATCGTAGTTTACAATATAAGCAGTCAATCCATCTTCATCTTCGGTGAGTTGAGCTGTAACTTTGTAGGCGCCTGCATAAGAGGCAACCGAACTTGCCATAATTGCGGCAATTGTAAGGAGTGATTTAATTCTCATAACTAAAAATGTTTGTAAATTCTACTGCAAAAATAATCAATATATTCTCAATTATGATAATTTGACAATTAAAACTTTATTTAAATAGATTTAATTATTATATTTGTAAACGCTATAACTTTAAATCTAATAATATTATTATGTCAGAAAATAGCAAAAGTTTGAATATCCTTATCGAAAAATCGATAAAACAGAATTGGGAAAATTTGGCGTTGACCGATTTTAATGGCTCGTCATTCCAATATCGAGACCTTGGTCGTAAAATAGCAAAATTACATTTGATGTATGAGCATATAGGACTAAAACCCGGAGATAAAATCGCTCTTTGTGGACGAAACTCGGCACAATGGTCAATTGCATTTCTTTCGGCGATAACCTATGGCGCGGTGGCAGTGCCTATCCTTCATGAGTTTAAGGCTGATAATATCCACCATTTGGTAAATCATAGTGAAGCCCGTTTGTTGTTTGTTGATACTTCAATTTGGGAAAATCTCGATCCTTCATTAATGTCGGCTCTTGACGGCGCGATATTGATTAGTGATTATTCGCTTTTATTGTCGCGCAATGAAAAGCTTACAGATGCGCGTAAACGCCTTAACGAGTTATTTGGAGCACGTTATCCCGAACGTTTCCTTCCTCAAGATATTCATTATTATGAGGATCAACCCGAGGAATTGGCATTGATAAACTACACTTCGGGCTCAACAGGATTCTCTAAGGGTGTTATGCTTTCATATAAAAACTTGTGGTCGAATGCTAAATTTACTATTGACAACCTCGAGTTTTTGAAACCTGGCGATCCATTGGTGTGTATGTTGCCATTGGCGCATATGTATGGTATGCTTGTTGAATTGATTCATCCTTTGGTAAAAGGGTGTCATATTTATTTCCTCACTCGAGTGCCTTCACCAAAGGTGATTATGGACGCATTTGCCACAGTGAAGCCGAAGTTGATTGTGACAGTGCCTCTTATTATCGAAAAGATTATAAAAACGAGAGTGTTCCCATTGCTCGAAAAGCCTTTGATGAAGATTTTGTTGTATGTGCCATTTGTTGACGACCAATTGTTGGCGAAGGTAAAAGCCAAAATTACTGAAACATTTGGTGGAAATCTTCATGAACTCATTATTGGTGGTGCTGCTCTGAATAAAGATGTTGAGGCGTTTTTGCGTCGAATCAAGTTCCCTTACACTGTGGGATATGGTATGACAGAATGTGCTCCGCTCATCGCTTACGCTCCATGGCAAGAAGCGCGAAAGGCTTCGTGTGGGCGAGTGGTTGACCGCATGGAAGCGCGTATTGATTCTCCCGACCCCGAAAATATCCCCGGAGTGTTGTGGGTGCGTGGCGATAATGTGATGCAGGGATATTACAAAAATCCCGAAGCGACCGAATCGACATTTGATGAAGATGGTTGGATGAATACCGGTGATATCTGTACAATCGACGAAGATAACTATGTATATATTCGTGGCCGTGATAAGAATATGATTCTTGGACCGTCGGGGCAAAATATCTATCCCGAAGAGATTGAGCAAAAACTCAATAATATGCCTTATGTGTGTGAATCAATCGTGATTGATGTGGAAAATCAATTGGTGGCACTTATCTATCCCGATATTGAAAATGGTACAAAACAAGGTATGTCACTTCAAGACCTCGACCGCTTGATGGAAGAGAATGTGAAACAACTCAATCCCGAATTGCCGGCTTATTCACGCATCAACAGAGTGAAAGTGTATCACGAAGAATTTGAAAAAACACCAAAACGCTCAATCAAGCGTTATCTCTACCAAAACGGATAATGAAAAATTATTTATAATGAAAAGAAGGGTTGCTTCACTCGAGGCAACCCTTCTTGTATGTTATTGCTGGTATGAATATGACATAAAACAAACAACTCCGTTGAGAGGTCAACGGAGTTGCGATTGAGATATAGTGTAGTATATTATTTCAAAGCGTCTTTAACGGCGTCATTGGGCACCATTTCTTCTTTAAACATATAAGCACCTGTCTTTGGAGATTTTACCATTTTGATGACTTTGCTATATGTACGACCTTCACCTTTTTGGAGTGATGCTACGGTTTTCTTTGCCATATCTAATTATTATTTAATTTCTTTGTGAACTGTTACTTTTTTGAGGATAGGGTTGTATTTTTTCAACTCCAAACGCTCAGTAGTATTTTTGCGGTTTTTGGTAGTGATGTAACGAGAAGTACCGGGCATACCACTTGCCTTATGTTCAGTGCATTCGAGGATAACTTGCACGCGATTACCTTTAGCTTTCTTTGCCATCTTATTAGAATTCTAAATATTTGATTTCTGTTAAATAACCCTTTTCGGCAGCTTGCTTCATCGCAAGGTTAAGACCGAGTTTGTTGATAGTGCGAAGACCAGCAGCAGAAATAGTAAGGCTGATCCAAGTTTCTTGTTCAACCCAATAGAACTTCTTGCTGAAGAGGTTCACATTGAATTTGCGTTTGGTACGTCTCTTAGAGTGCGATACGTTGTTACCAACCATCGCTTTCTTGCCTGTAATTTGACAAATCTTTGACATGGCTGTTGTTATTTATCTTGTTTATTATTAATTAACACGTTTTCGTTTAATGACTTACATCAGGTCTCATATCGCAGCTAAGTGCATCATTCTTAACGGCTTTCAAGATGGGCCACAAAACAGAGTGCAAAGTAACGAATTTTTCTTGATTTATGCAAATTTTTCAACTCTAAATATGAAATTTAGACTGAAAATCATAACTTTTTCAATTCGTGTATAAGAGAAATGATAGCCGTAGTGGTGGCGCGGTCGATTACTCGGCTGCGGTTGCCGGGGAAGTGGTGAACGGCAGAGACTATGCCTCGTGGCGATTTTACAGCGATGCACACTGTGCCTACCGGTTTGTCGGGAGTGCCACCTCCGGGGCCGGCAATGCCCGATGTAACAATGGCGCAATCGGTGTCGATGACATTGCATGCTCCTTGTGCCATCTCTTCAACTGTTTGTAGGCTTACGGCTCCATAAGTATCGAGTGTTTCGTTGAGTACGCCCAACACGCGATGTTTTACTTCGTTGCTATAAGCTATTATGCTACCCATAAAAGCTGACGAACTTCCTGCGATAGAGGTGATTTGATGGGCAATATTTCCTCCTGTACAGCTCTCGGCCGTGGCAACAGTGAAGCCTAATCGGTTGAGGTGTTGCAATAAGATTTCCTGAGGGGTGAGATCGTCGGGGTGCAATACATCATCGCCAAATCGAGCAGTTAATTCATTTCGATATTTGTCGAGTTCTTGATTGATAAAATCACCATCGGTATGAGTGCCGTCGAGACGTAAACGAATTAATCCCGGCTTTGGCAGATATGCAAGGTGAATATATGAGGGTAGGGCATCTTCCCAGTCGCTTATTTCCATGGCGAGGCGTGATTCGCTCCACCCGGTGATAAGTAGTGTGCGATGCTCGATAGTGATATTACTATTATATTTTTCTAATAACAAAGGTAGCACTGCCTCGCGAAACATTTGTTGTGTCTCAAAAGGGACGCCCGGCATGGCGACAAGAACTTTTGCATCTTTCTCAAACCACATAAGTGGAGCTGTGCCAACGCGATTTTGGATTACCTTGCACGATGATGGCACGATTGCTTGTGCGGCAGTGAGGTCATTGAGCTTAAGCCCGCGCCGAGCCACTACATCTTTAACGTTTTCAAGAACTTCGGCATTTTTATATAGCTCTCCGCCGAAATATTGGCAAAGGGTTGCTTTGGTGAGGTCGTCTTTTGTGGGACCAAGTCCGCCGGTGGTAAGAACCACATCGCTCGATTCAAACGCACGGTCAATGGCACGCAAAATCTGAGAGGCCTCATCGCCTACCACTTGCACATCATTGACATGCCACCCATATGGCTCTACCATACGAGCGATATCACCTGAATTAGTATCTATAACCTGTCCGATGAGAATCTCATCACCAATAACAATAATTGAAACGTTCATTTTGAGTTGAGAATTTATTTGCAGAGTTTATAGGGAGAAGGTGTTAATAAGAAAGGGATTGCAGAGGAGTCGTTTAATAGGAATCCCGAATAGTGAAAGAGATAGCTCGCAAAAGGATAATTGTGGCCAAAAATGCAACTGCAAAGCAGTTGTATTATCGGAAATCCCAAATTTGAACGGCGATTGTATTCAAAAGGATAATTGTGGCCAAAAATGCAACTGCGAAGCAGTTGTATAATAGGAAATCCCAAATTTGAACGGCGATTGTATTCAAAAGGATAATTGTGGCCAAAAATGCAACTGCGAAGCAGTTGTATTATCGGAAATCCCAAATTTGAACGGCGATAGTATTCAAAAGGATAATTGTGGCCAAAAATGCAACTGCGAAGCAGTTGTACAACAGGAAACCCCATAATGGAGCGAAGCGGAATTATGGGGTATATAAGATGCGAGTATATATACCTCGAAGAGGTTTTATTGTGGAGAGATATATTCATTAATCTCATGTTGCTGAAGTATTGATTTATATTCATCATCAAAAGAAATTACACGATGATGTTCCTCTTGATTTTTGATATAATTAATAACACTATCTTTTGCTTCCCATGAAACGCTAAATGCGGCATATTCTTTTGACCAACCATCAAATTTTGGTGAATTGCCCAATTGTTTAATCCATATACTTGAACTACGTTTAATTTCTCTAACTAATTCCATCAAACTAATGGATTGATGAATGCCGATGAGCATGTGTATATGGTTCTCAATGCCGTTAATGCGATATAAACGGCAATTTTTATTTGTAACAATCCCCCAAATGTATTTGAATAAATCGGTTTTGTTATCTTGAGATAATGTCTTTTCACGATTCTTGGTGTTGATAACTATGTGGGAGAGTTGTATTACGTAGCTCATAGTTTTTTTTGTTTATTAATGTAACGTCTTCGACGTATAGTTTATTGTTTTTCTTATCCCCACAAATCGCTACGCTCTATTGTGGGGTTTCCTGAAGTGTAACAGCTTTGCTGTTTCTGCGTCTGCATCGTATCCCAGCAGATTGCGTTGCTCTATTGTGGGGTTTCCTGGAGTGTAACAGCTTCGCTGTTCTTGCGATTACATCGTATCCCCACAAGATGCGTTGCTTTTCCCTCGTTCCTCTTTTTATATTGTGATGCGGGCGTAGGGGACGGCGTCGTAGTGGCAGAAGTCGCCGGCGAGGTATTTGTAGTAGCCGGCTATGGCTACCATGGCGGCGTTGTCGGTGGTGAAAGCACGTTCGGGAATGAAGGCTTTCAGCCCTCGACTTGCGCAGTAGTCGGCAATGGCTTGTCGTACGCCTGAGTTGGCCGAGACACCTCCACCTATGGCTACGGTTTTTACTCCGGTGAGGTCAACGGCTTTTTTGAGTTTGTCGAGAAGAATTTCGATGATAGTGCGTTGTAGCGATGCGGCGAGGTCGGCTTTGTTTTTTTCGATAAAGTCGGGGTCGAGCTTTTTGGCATCGCGCAAGGTGTAAAGGAATGATGTTTTGAGTCCGCTAAAACTGTAATTGAGTTCGGGAATGTGAGGCTTTGAGAATTTGAAACGAGTAGCATCACCTTCGGCCGCGAGTCGGTCGATGTGTGGGCCACCGGGATAGGGTAGTCCCATCACTTTGGCGCATTTGTCGAATGCTTCACCGGCAGCATCGTCGATGGTTTGACCAAGCACCTCCATGTCGTTATAGTTTTTTACGAGAATTATTTGAGAGTTTCCGCCCGATATGAGCAGGCAAATAAACGGATATTCAGGTACAATATCATTGGGCTCACGGCGAATGAAGTGAGAAAGGACATGGCCGTGAAGGTGGTTCACGTCGACAATGGGAATGCGCAAACCAAGAGAGAGACCTTTGGCAAAAGATGTCCCCACGAGCAAAGAGCCAAGAAGCCCGGGCCCGCGAGTGAAAGCGATGGCACTAAGATCGCTTTTTTCGATGCCGGCACGTTTAATTGCAGTATCGACAACAGGTACGATGTTTTGCTGGTGTGCTCGTGAAGCCAATTCGGGCACCACACCACCATATTCTTCATGTACGCTCTGACTTGCGATGACGTTTGAAAGGAGTATTCCGTCTTTGATAATTGCTGCGCTTGTATCGTCGCACGAAGATTCAATACCTAATATAATAGTGCTCATAAAATTCTATTTTTTGCCGTTGATATTTTTATAATGCAAAGTTACACAAAAGAAACGAAAAAATAAGGCGATGTATCACGCTAATTTGATACATCGCCTTATATAGCGTTTATTATAGAACCTCTAATCCTATTTAATCAGTTTTTTGCCAAGGGCAGTGAGGCAACCGGTGAGTTGTGCTTTTGACACCGTTATTTCAATCACACCAGCAGCAAATGGTCCTATTTCATATGGTTGATAAATAAATGTGATGCCTTTAGGTGATAAATAGAAGTCGTCGTGACAAGTAATGCCACTCAAATCGTTGGGGTTATATAATGCATCCGATACTTTGCGGGCATTTTTGCGAATGGCTCGATTTATCGCCGATTTTTTAGACATGATAAAAAGATCGGCTAATTTCAATTCTTTTTTAGTGGGGATATAGTAGTTGAGATAGGCTTCTACATACATCGGGTGTGCGGCTCCCGCCGAATAATTTTCAAGAAACGATTTGTAAACAATAAGGTTTGAAGATTGAGCTATTAAAGAGCCGGATACCCAATTATAGCTTACATACCTATTGCCTTCAGGAATAGATGACACTAATCGAGGTGTTTCGTCAAAAGCAGAACATTGGAGGAATTCTTTGGTTGCATATTCTAATGAAGTTCCATTATAATCAAAAAGGTGTTTAATAATCGCTTTTTTTAGTGAGACAGGGGCGTTGGTGGGAAATTCGACAGAGTAACCATTTCGTTCGTAGGTGTCTTGACCGAGATCTTGAGAGAAAATAGGTAGATAGTATGCACGTTCGCCTTCGTATTTCTCAAACGTGTAGGCATTAACGAGAGGCGATGCAATAATAAGCATCAAAAATGATAGAAAAATAGTTCTTTTCATAAAAATGGTAGTATTAAATGTTAGTGATAGGCACAAAGGTAGAAAAAAATTGTAAAAGTAGATGATTTTTGTTTATATTTGTGGTTTAAAATATCATGATATGGAAGAATTGATGTTTAAAGTGGCCGCTGCAGTGCCGCAAGTTAATGTGGCAGACTGTGAATTTAATACCAATAGCATAGTTGATGTGAGTGAAACACTCGATATGCAAGGGGTGGAGTTAGTGGTCTTCCCAGAATTATCAATAACAGGCTGTACGTGTGGAGATTTGTTTTGTAGCGAAGTGCTTGTCGAACATTCGCAAGAAGCTATAGCTGTGTTGGTTGAGAAGTCCAAAGCATGGAACTTGACATTGGTTGTAGGTACTATTATAGAATATAATCATCAATTGTATAACTGCGGAGTGATGATTTCGCATGGACATATTGTAGCAGTAGTACCTTCGCGGCAATCAATGGTAAAAGGAGACTTTGCTCTTGCAGATGCCGAAGAAACATCAATAAAAATCAATGGTCACAGAGTTCCATTTATGTGCGACAAGGTAGTGCGATATGGCGACTTCGCTGCATGGATTGTGGTTGGCGATGGAGATGTGACCAACGTGCCGAATGATGCAAATATAATTATACATTTGGGCGCTCATAGCGCAGTAATGGGCGAAAGCCGATGGTATATCGATTCGGCCGTGCATAACTCGGCAAAATTTGGTGTGGCATATATTTATTCGTCGGCAGGATATGGAGAGTCTACAACTGATTATGTGTATGATGGAAATGCAGTAGTTTCGGAAGATGGACAACTATTGGCATGTAATGAATTGTGGCAACGAGGTGCTCAAATGGTAGTTGCCGAGGTGCGCGCAAAGTATCATAATTTGGTGGGCCGAAAAAATATTATCCCTAAAAGAATTGCAACAGAAGTAAACCCATTTATCCCTTATGGAGAAATGAGTGATGAATGTTATAGCGATGCCGTAAATATACAAGTAATGGGGTTGATGCGCCGAATGGAGGTAACCCGAAGCAAGAGTGTAGTTATCGGTATCTCAGGTGGATTGGATTCTACATTGGCGCTGCTCGTTGCAGTTAAAACGTTTGACCGCATGGGGCTTGATCGAAAAGGGATTATAGGGGTAACAATGCCGGGATTTGGAACAACAGATCGCACCTATAATAATGCGCTTGTAATGATGCGTTCGTTGGGAATAACAATGCGCGAAATATCAATAGTGCCTGCCGTAAAACAGCATTTTGGAGATATCGGTCACGATGAAACAGTGCATGATGTGACATATGAAAACTCACAAGCCCGTGAACGCACACAAATATTGATGGATATTGCCAATCAAGTGGGTGGAATGGTGCTTGGAACAGGCGACATGTCGGAATTGGCTCTTGGTTGGGCTACATATAATGGAGACCATATGTCGATGTATGGAATAAACGCAGGAGTGCCTAAAACACTTGTTCGTCAATTGGTGCAGTGGATCGCTAATTCAGAGGCAGACGAACAATGTCGAGAGGCTTTACTCGATGTTATAGATACCCCAATCAGTCCGGAGTTGACACCTGCCGATAATGAAGGAAATATAAAACAAAAAACTGAAGATTTAGTGGGGCCATATGAGTTGCATGATTTCTTTATGTATTATGTGCTAAGATATGGATTTTCTCCCCGTCATATTTATAACCTTGCGATAAAGGCATTTGGCGAATCATATGATGGCGTAACCATAAAACATTGGCTCACGACATTCTTCCGTAGATTCTTTACGCAGCAGTTTAAACGCTCATGTATGCCCGATGGACCTTGTGTGTGTGGCTATAGTCTTTCTCCACGAGGCGGTTGGCATATGCCTTCCGATGCGTCTCCAACATTATGGCTCAATGCTTGTAATGAGTTGTGATTAGATAAAAAGCCGTGAATAAATCACGGCTTTTATTTTGCTCAAATTTATTTAGGATTTATTTTGGTCAGAATGCCTTTCGTTAAGATTTTTTGTTGTTCTTTCCTTTAGTTGAATCGTCAACACCCTTTGCATCTTTTTTTAAGTCGGGTTGTTGAGATAGGAATTCGCGATAAGCATTGATTGTTTTATATGAAGCGGCAAAAGCGATATTGTTACAAAGAACGATGTCGGTAATTTTGTTTTGCTCAACGTAGGTTTTTAAATTTCTCGTGAAATACCTTGAGTCGATAACGTGGATTTCTTCAAAAGAGAAGAAAAGATATCCGGGAACGGCATTGCCAAAACTGTCTTTTAATATAGCCACACGACGTCCGTTTTGGGTAGCTGTTCTTATTTGAGTAATTTTGCTATCCCCACCCATAAATGTGCAATAAGCTCCACCTGAACCATCTTCAAACTTGTAAAAGTATTTGCCTCTAACAGCACCTGACTCGCCAATCACATTGAAGTTTTTGTCAATGCGATAATTAATGTATGTAGTGTTATATTCTATGTCGCGAGGAATATAATATACGAAATCTTCGGGAGAGTTTTTTACCGATATGTCTTTAGAATATCGATGCATCGAACCTACATATCCTTTTACTACATGTCGATCATAATGAGATAAATCATTAAACGGCACTCCTGCTACACGGGCGAGCTCTTGTGCTGCATAATATGCACCTAATGGAGCCCAATGGTGGTCGGTGCGGAGATAAATATCCTCGTTGGCGTGATTTGCTAAAGGAGTATAAGCGTCAACTGCTTTTACATTTGGATTTAATTTCTCATGGGCATGTGTGATTGTGGCGCGTTGTGACTTAGCTTTGCTTTTGGCTTTGGGCGGGCAATAAAATTCGATTGCAGTGGGGATAATCATGCAATAGATATTTACATTGTCACCAAATGCCGATTTATAGTCGTTGGCCAATTTCGCAAATGCATCACATGCACTAGGAGCTCCACCATAGGCCATGAGCGCTCTTACATTAGGCTCCGACCCGACAAGGACGATTCCGGCATTAGCAATTTTAGCTTTGTCGTCGACGTTCATTTTGGGGGCAACAATAGAGTCATTGCCTTTGTTATTGTTGTTGTCGTCAGAGGTTGGAGTGTCATCATCTCCGGCAATAAATGTGATATCATCTTCGGGAGAGGTGAATAGTTTTAGTTGTTTAGCTTTGTCGACCTCCATGCTAATTGACATAAATTTGTCGCGATAAGGTTCGCTATCGCTATACCAGGAGGAAATCTCCGACATATATTTGCCCGATTTTAATTTCTCCCATGAAAAATCGGGAAATTTTGCCAGTTCACGATTTTCAAGTTCTGAGATGGTGCTTCGAGGGAAGAAATTGAATACAATTGTAAAAGATGCAATAATTGCAACTAATATAATTATATATATGATGTTTTGATTCCTTTTCATTATTTCACGTAAACCGAATGACTAAAATTATTGCTCAAGAAAACGTTTGTAAGCGTTAGGCGCTTTCACATTGCAAGCAAAACTGATATTATTGGCAAGCAAAATATCGGTAATTCCATGTTGGCTCACATATTCCTTTAAATTCTTGTTGAAATATCGGTAATCAATAACGTGTATTTCTTCGAAAGAGTAGAACAAGTATCCTGGAATAGCATTGCCGAAACTATCTTTTATAATAATAAGACGGCGACCATTGTCGGTAGCTGTTCTTACTTGAGTGATTTTGCTGTCACCACCCATAAAAGTGCAATAAGAGCTAACCCCTTTGAAGCTAAGGAAGAAATCACCTTGTCGAGGAGCACTTTCTCGGGTAATCGACTTGCGATTGTTGCCAAGTGAATATGTGATATATGTAGTGGTGTAATCGATATCCATGGGCTTGTAATACACGAAGTCCTCGGGCGAGTTTTTTACCGAATTATCTTTAGAATACATATGCATTGTCCCTACGTAATTTGGGATAACAACCTCTTCATAATGTGAGAGGTCTTTAAAAGGAACATATGCAGCTTCGGCAAAGGCCATCGCAGCATAGTAAGCGCCAAGAGGTGCCCAATGGTGGTCGGTGCGAGAATATATCGGTTCATGAGCGTGCTGACCTAATATTGTATATACGTCAACCGGGATTACTCCTGGGTCAAGTGCTTCAAACATAATGTTTAAGGCATCGGCTTGACTATTAGTCCATTTTTTAGCTTCGTCGGGACAATAGAATGCCACAGCCGTGGGAATTGCTGTGAGATAAATGTTGACAGTGTCGCCAAAAGTGCGCTTGTAAAGGTTGGCGCACTCTGCATATGCGATAGCATTGGCCTTGGTTGTGCCAAATCCGTTGAAGGCTCTTACGGTGTCGACACTCCCAACAAGAATTACTCCTGTGCGAGTTTTGCGAGCCGATGCATGAGGGTTTACCGTATTGACATACTCTTCGACATGACAAGCGATTTTTTCTTGAGCGAAAGAATTAATGCATATAATTGATGCAATTAAGATTATCGAAAACTGTTTTATAAAAGTCATATTATATTGTTTTTTAGAATCTAGTGTAAATAAAAGCGTTGTTTGTAGCTCCAACAAGCAGTGCTACACTTAATATGAGGATAGAGATAGAAATAACAACTCGAAAAGAGGTCTTTGTCCAACACAACGCACTATGATTATTTGCGAATGATTTGGATAGAAGTTTAGATGCATATGTGCGTGTGGGCATACTGAAAATTATTGCAATAATCCATAACCAGAAGTTGTTGAAGAAAATACTTTCTTCAGTAATGTCGGATAAATGAACAGTGTTCCCAAAGAACGAATTTACGAATATGATAAGATTGTCAAAATTGTCGAAGTAGAATAAACCCCAACTAAATAAGACAATTAACAAGCAATAAGTGTGTAATACAACTTTTGGGATTTTATTGATGACACGAAGAATGGTATATTTCTCAATCATTACGAAAAATCCGAAATATAATCCCCAAAAGATGAAATTCCAACTGGCACCATGCCACATGCCGGTGAGAAACCATACAACAAAAATATTTAGAAATTGATGATGGCGATTGCCACCTAAAGGAATGTATACGTAATCGCGGAAAAAGCTGCCAAGTGAAATGTGCCAACGACGCCAAAATTCTGTTATAGAAGAACTGCAATAGGGGTGATTGAAGTTTTCATTAAAGTGGAATCCCATACAGCGTCCCATGCCTATTGCCATGTCGGAATAGCCTGAGAAGTCAAAATAGATTTGGAAGGCAAATGCTAAAATGCCAATCCAAGCTCCGGTCGTTGAGAGGTCGTTTATTCCGTTGAGAAGTAATTGGTCGGCAACCTCAGAGAATTGGTTGGCTATTATCACTTTTTTGCCTAAACCAATAAGGAAACGATAAACACCCTCTGAAATGTCATTTAATGAAACTTTACGGTCATTAATCTCGCGAGCGATAGTGTCGTATCTTACAATAGGACCGGCAACAAGTTGAGGGAACATTGATATATAGAGTAACAAGTTGCCGAAATGTTTTTGTACCGGCGATTCGTTGCGATATACGTCAATCAGATATGAAATGGATTGGAAGGTATAGAAACTGATGCCGATGGGTAGAGCGATGTTTGGAGCCGGAACATTTAAGCCAATGTTGCACAATATATTTGCAAAGAAATCGGCATATTTAAATATTCCAAGTATTAATATATTGCATATAAGCCCTAATATTAGTGCTATTTTACGAGATTTCCCATGCTGCCTGCTGATACTTAATCCACTTATGTAGTTGAGAAGTACACATAATATCATCAAGAATACATAAATAGGCTCCCCCCACCCATAAAAAATGAGAGAAAATAGAACTATAATAATATTCTTTGAAAGACAACTTCTATGAGTTAAGGTAGATAAAAGTTTACTATCAACAAGATTCGCAATTAAGTAACATAACGCAAATGCCGGAATGAAAACAAATAGAAAGAAAAGATCGGAAAATACCATTATTAAGATTTTAATAATTATACCTAAGCATAGGTTAGGTTTTGCCGTTTTTGAAAATCGGGTGCAAAGGTACTTATAATATGGCAAATATTCAAGAGGATAGAGCCATAACTGATGAAAGCTTAACAAAAGTTGACAAAAAACGATAATATTGCCATCGGTAATATTATCGTTTTTTTATATTTGGAATTTGATATTGACAGATACGGATTAGCCTCCGGTGTAGAAACATTGAACTTTTCCTACAGGTAGCGTCCCTTCTAGTTTAAGCGGTATACGTTGTGCATCAGTAGATATCCATGCGTCCATGTCATCAGATGTTTTTTTGTTGCCATCAGAAGTGAAAGTGAAGCTGATATGATAGCATTGGTGCGATTTTTTATCATAGGTTATTGTTTCTTCCCCGAGATATTTAATGGTTAAAATCTCTTTGCGTTTGCCTGAGAAGATATTTAGAGTAGTGATTTGATCTTTTTCCATGTTGGGGTAATCGAGTGAACGCATATAGTAATACACGCTGAGCATATCGACAGTTTTCCCTGTGGCAGAAATCACGTGTTCTTTTTTAGTTGCATTCTTTTTCCCTTCCTTTTGACTGATGCGAGTGCAATATCCGATAACAGTATCTTCGTTGCGAGAGTAATTTACCACATCGTGTTTGAAATCTTTTCCCTCATGAGCAATTTTTTCGTAGAAAAGAGGGAGAAACCCATCTTTTTGAATGCGCCCGTTAAGAGTGTCGCGAACTACGTAAAACTGGTCGGCCCATGGAGCAGATTTTGCTACGAGTTGCGTTTCATAGTTATTACCTACTGTTTTAATAGATAAAGCAGCGTCGCCTGCTTGCTTATTAATTAACCCCCATTTATACATCACTTTATAAGTGATTGTTTCGTCGTTGAAGGTTTGTGCGCAGATGCTTTGTGTGAGCATCGCTACGATCATTGATATTGATAATGCAAATAGTTTCATAATACAATATTGACAATGTAATTTGTAATAGGTTTAATCAATGGCGATTTTTATGCATAGTTTTTTGTGTCTACCCACGCCAATGTTTGGGGCATGAGCATCTTCGGGGAAGAATATGACACATTGGCCGGGGTATACCGTTAGGAAACTTTGAGGTTCATCGCCATAAAATTCGATATCTTTCTCAGAATCATATTCTTGTGTGATGTTGCGAAGATGTTTAAGGGACGACCAACCAATTGTTTCTTCAGATGAAATGGGTACATGAATATCGATGAATTGGCGATGAGCTTCGAGCATTTGTTTGCCTTGAGGTAACATGGCCACGATTTCGGCATTTACTTTTATCCGTTTATCATCACGAATAAAAGTCGTGCCCTTTTCGAAGTTGTCTTTATAGTGCTCAGCTACCCATTTAAGAGCTTCGCTAAGTAACTCGTTGCCAATTGAGATTTGTGCTAAATGATCAATTTCTCCAATAATCATATTTCATCGTTGTTATTTTGTTCTAACTCAAAAAAAGGCAAACTATTGCGTTCGGCTTGCTCAATACGCTTATTTCGCCAACATTTTCGACAAACGGCAATATATCTATCATCGCCACCAATCTCAACTTGAGCACCTTCAACCACAAAATCACCATCAGAATCGATGCGTGCATTTACGATGGTTTTATTGCCACAATTGCAAGTCGATTTAATCTCATCGATAGTGTCGGCTATTTCAAACAATCGGCGAGAACCTTCAAATAGATTGGTTTTGAAATCGGTGCGAAGTCCATAACACACTACGTTGCAACCAAAGTCATCGACAATGCGAGAAAGTTGGTCGACTTGCTCGGCCGATAAAAATTGAGCTTCATCAATCAAGAACCAGTCATAAACGAGGTTTTCGTTGATAAATAGATCTTTGGCATGTTGATATAAATCTGTGTCGTGATAAATCCAGCTACATTCACGTTGGATACCAATGCGCGATTTAATGACGTTGGCTTTGTCGCGAGTGTCAATTACTGGTTTCATACACAAATATTTCATACCACGCTCTTCAAAGTTGTAAGCAGTGGTGAGTAGTAGCGCCGTTTTTGCCGACCCCATTGTGCCATATCGAAAGTATAGTTTCCCTTTACGTTTCATGCTGGAATAATGCCAAATTAGCAAGTTTGATAAAACAGAAATGCAAAGTTAAGAAGATTTTCCGGAAAGACAATTTGGCAGCTTGGCATTTTATTAACAAGTTATCAACCCCAAAAAACAGGCAAGTCTTTGAGCCAACCTTTAAAGCGCCATGTAAATGACAAATAAACGATAACTTTTTGTAAAATCCAATAAATTGCAACAAAACACGGGTGTCAATTGTGGCGAAAATGTGTCGAATTGTTAATAAATAATGTGTGCTATTGCATAATTGGAGCAAAGGGAGTATCTTTGTGGATTAAAATATGGTAAAAAAGAAGGATATGGAGTCACAAGTTCCCTCTATGGAAAAAATTAGCTCAAAAGATAAAAAACAAGGAAATAAAAAAGTGAAAAAATCACTTGGCAGTCGAATCGTAAAATGGATTTGGATTACATTTGGAGTGCTTGTTATAGGTTTTTATCTATTTTTCTTGTTGATATATAATGGCGTAATTGGCTATATGCCATCATTAATGGAAATCGCTAACCCCAAAAGCAGCTATGCATCGTTTGTGTATACAGCCGACAGTGTGGAATTGGGACGTTATTATGCCGGGTCGGGCAACCGTATTTATGCTGAAACCGATGAGATTCCAGAGATATTGGTGAAAGCATTAGTGGCGACTGAAGATGTTCGTTTTTATGAACATTCAGGGATTGATGTCAAATCAATGTTTCGCGCAATTATCAAAACAGGTATCATGGGAGAGGATGCTGCAGGCGGTGGGTCAACATTGACACAACAATTAGCAAAATTGATATATACCGAGAAACCAGCCC
The DNA here is from genome assembly GCA_017399915.1 of Muribaculaceae bacterium. Lineage (GTDB taxonomy): Bacteria > Bacteroidota > Bacteroidia > Bacteroidales > Muribaculaceae > RGIG4079. The sequence goes on along the minus strand of JAFQAS010000067.1, from coordinate 118,574 downwards.
GAGATAAATTTGAACGTGCAATGCAAAAACCTGTGGAATGGATGATTGCATTGAAACTTGAACGTAATTATTCGAAATCGGAAATGATTGCATTATATCTAAATCGATTTGACTTTTTGTATAATGCAGTAGGTATTAAATCGGCGGCAAATGTGTATTTCGGAAAAGAGCCGAGAGATTTGACGATGGAAGAATGCGCTTTATTGGTGGGAATGGTGAAAAATCCGGCATATTATAATCCTATTAAGAACCCTGAACGGGCGTTAGAACGTCGTAATGTGGTATTTAATCAGATGGAAAAAGCAGGGTATTTAACCGCAACAGAGGTTGAGGAATTAAAGCAAAAACCATTAGGGGTGTCATTCCATAAACCCGACGATCACACAGTGGGTTTTGCACGTTATTTCCGAGAAGAGTTACGCCGTTATCTAGCCGCAAAGAAGCCGGAACGGAAAAATTATATGAAATGGGAAGAACGCCAATATATTGCCGATTCAGTGGCATGGGCCGATGATCCATTGTTTGGCTGGGGCGAGAAAAACGGATATAATGTTTATACCGATGGGTTAAAGATTTATACTACACTCGATTCAAAAATGCAAAAATATGCCGAAGATGCAGTGACAGAGCAAATGAGGATTCACCAATCGGCTTTTGGCTATAACCGATATAAGAATAGATATACTTTGTACAGCACATATAGCCGAGTTAGCAAAGAAACGGTTGATAAAATTATTAACACATCGATTCGCCATAGTGTGCGATATAAAGTTGGGATAGAGGCCGGTAAATCTCATGAAGAGATTCTTAAAGAATTTGATGAGCCTCGTAAGATGATGGTATTTAGTTATGACGGTCCAAAAGAAATGACTTTGACTCCGCTTGATTCAATTTTGTATCGCCAACAAATTTTGCGTACCGGTTTTATGGCAATGGACGCAACCAATGGTCATATAAAAGCATATGTGGGCGGAATTGATTTTGATTTCTTTAAATATGACATGGTGTCAATAGGTCGCAAACAAATCGGTTCAACAGCAAAACCCTATCTATATGCAGCAGCATGCGAACAGTTTGATTTAGACCCCAATGATCAAATTAAAACATATTCTCCCGTATGGAAGCCTCGAGGATCTTGGTATGGCTCAACAACTTTTAAATGGGCGTTGACAAAATCATTAAATGGAGCTTCGGCCGGTTTGATGTATTTGTTGGGTACTGAAGGCGGTAATGGCCCGGAACGAATGATTGAGCAAATGGGAATGCATGGATTGGTAAAGGAAAATATTCGCCCCGATGTAACAATAGCCCTTGGCTCATGCGAAATTCCATTGCGCGAAATGTGTGTAGGATATTCAGCTTTCGCAAATCAAGGGTTTACCTCAGCATCTATGATGGTGACAAAGATCACCGATGATAAAGGAAATGTAATCGCCAACTTTGTGCCACAACAAAAACAAGCATTGTCGAAGAATGGTTATACTCGCATGAATGAATGTTTGCGTAGTGTAGTAAGAAATGGTACAGGTAGATCAATGAGCTCTTTAGGCGCGGAAATTGGTGGTAAAACAGGTACAACCGACTTTAAAGCCGACGGTTGGTTCATGGGATTTACGCCTAAGTTGGTGTTTGGAGCATGGGTAGGTGGTGAAAGTAAATATATTCACCTGAACTTGATTGGTGGAGATGCAGCTTTGCCATTGTGTAAGCGATTCTTATCGAAAGTTTTTGCTGATAAGTCATTGCCATATAAACGAGATGATAAATTTGAAGGATTTGAAGATGTAATCGCGTATAAAGAACCGGTATATGATTCTCCAAGACGTCGTTCTTCTTCGCATAGTAATTCATCGTCAGAGTCAGAATCGTCGGCACCGATAGCAACTGAGGTAGAAGATGTGTTTGATTAAGGTTATGTAAACTTTAATATCAAAAATATATAAGCCTTGAAAATCAAATATAGAGAAACTCACTTGAATAAGGAATGTTTATGACAAAGGATATAAAAAGAACAATAAAAAATAAACAACAAGGTCAAATCTTGAATCCGGTAGAAAAGCGACGTCGCATTGTTAAGACAATGTGGAAAGTTTTCGGATATGGAATGGCAATAATGTTGGTGTTTTTCATTCTGTTGTATAATGGAATAATTGGTTATATGCCTTCGATAGAGGATATAACCAATCCAAATAGTAAGTATGCGTCGTTTATTTATACCGCTGATGGAGTGGAGATGGGACGCTATTATTCGGGTTCTGGGAATCGTGTATATACAAGTATGGACGAAATTCCTCAGCACATGATTGACGCTTTGGTGTCAACAGAAGATGTGAGATTTTATGACCATTCGGGAATTGACACTCGAGCATTGGTGAGAGCGTTGGTGAAAAGAGGTATTTTGCAACAAAAAAATGCCGGAGGAGCATCGACTTTGACTCAACAATTGGCTAAGCAGATTTATACCGAAAAGCCTGCTGAAAACGGCTTTAAACGAATGTTGCAGAAACCGGTTGAGTGGATGATCGCTTTGAAACTCGAACGTTATTATTCGAAAGATGAAATTATTAAGATGTATCTTAATCAATTTGATTTTTTGTATAATGCAGTAGGGGTAAAGATGGCGGCAAAGGTGTATTTTGACAAGGAACCATCTGATCTTACTATAGAGGAAGCGGCAACACTTGTGGGAATGGTGAAAAATCCATCTTATTTCAATCCTGTACGCCACCCCGAACGAACTCGTGACCGTAGAAATGTAGTGTTGCATCAAATGTATAAAGCCGGTCGCATTACCCACGATGATTTTGAGGAGCTAAAAGCAAAACCATTAGAGGTTAATTTTAAAAGACCCCAAAATCATACTGATGGAATCGCTCCATATTTCCGTGAAGAGTTACGTAGATATTTAACTGCGACAAAACCCGATGAAGACAATTATAAAAGTTGGGAAAAACAAAAATATTATTCCGATTCAATTGCATGGAAAAACGACCCATTATATGGGTGGTGTGAAAAGAATGGATATGATTTATATCGCGATGGGTTGAAAATATATACTACAATCGACTCTCGAATGCAGCGTTATGCTGAAGATGCGGTAGAATCGCAAATGAAGCATTTGCAAAAATATTTTGGTACAAATAGATATAAGAATAAATATAAATTATATAACGATAATGACGGAGAAATCACTAAAAGTGGTATTGATAAGTTGATAAATACCTCAATACGTCATAGCGATCGTTATAGAAGAGCCAAAAACGCGGGCAAAGAGCATGATGAAATAATGAAGGAGTTTAAAACTCCTGTTGAAATGACTGTGTTTAGTTATAGCGGACCTCGCCATGTGACCATGACTCCATACGATTCGATACTTTATTATGCCCAGTATTTACGGGCGGGTTTTATGGCAATGGACGCCATTGATGGTCATATAAAGGCTTATGTAGGTGGTGTTGACTTTAAGTATTTTAAATATGATATGGTGTCGATTGGTCGACGTCAGATAGGTTCGACCGCTAAGCCATTTTTATATGCAGCCGCGATAGAAAAGCCTAGCGAAGAATATTCTCCAAGCACAAAAATAGAATGTGATGCGCCCGATTGGCACCCAAAAGGGAGTCGTTCGGATATGATGACTCTTAAAGAAGCATTGACAAAATCAAATAACGGCGCATCGGCTCGTTTGATTTATGACATAGGAGTAAAACGAATGATGGAGCAAATGGCGCTACAGGGTATAACAACACAAGGGATAAAACCTAATAAGACGATAGCATTGGGCTCGTGTGAAGTGCCATTAAAAGAAATGTGCGTGGGTTATTCTGCATTTGCAAATCAAGGATATACATCATATGCGATGATGGTTACTCGCATAGCCGACCGAGATGGGAATACAATCGCAGTATTTACTCCTCGACAAAACCATTCTCTAACACCTCGAGGATATGAATATATGCTTGAGATGATGCGAAGCGTGGCAAAGAATGGTACCGGTAGATCTATGACATCACTTGACGCTCAAATGGGGGGTAAAACAGGTACAACCGACTATAGTGCCGATGGTTGGTATATAGGATTTACTCCTAAGTTGGTATTCGGCGCTTGGGTAGGCGGTGAGAATCGTTATATTCACACCGATTTGCAAGGGGCTAAAACTGCGTTGCCAATTTGTAAGAAGTTTATGTCGAGAGTATATGCCAATGATCGACTCTATTATAGCCGAAAAGATAAATTTATTGTATCGAAGAAAAAGTCAGATTCGAATAGATCGGATTCGGAAGCAGAGTCAGATGAAGATGGCGACGAAATGATCGAGGTCATTGATTCGGCAATGCTGGAAATAGAAGAATAAGCAGAAAAAAAGAACAACAAGCATTTAAGATATTGCTTGTTGTTCTTTTTGTAGTATGTGATAGATATAGCCAATATATGACAAAGAAGAATGCTAAAAAGATATAACTCCCGGAGCCGATAGAATGTGGAAGATTAAATCTTTAAGAAGAAGATAGTCGTTTTGTCGGCTGTTAATCCCTTTGCTTTTTGCATCAAACTCTCTAATAGCTGATATAATCTCAATTACTTGGAATGCATTGTAATTTTTCATTCCATATTTGAACCTAACAAAATGTGAAGGCCATTTTGCTCCCACCATTGCCATCAATGTAGGCTCAGATTTGTCTTTGCTGAAGTAAAGCGTGAGAAGGTCGGAGAAATATCCGAAAATGGAAATATTTGTTTTTGCTGTTGGGTTGTTTTTTGGATTGTTTTTGAAATATTCTATAATGCTGAATGCTTTTGCTGCATCTCGTTGCGATAATGCATCGATTAATTCGAAATTGTTGAAATCTTTGCTTATGCCAATGTTTCGTTCAATGCACTCTGGAGTAATTGTAGCGTTTTCGCCAAGAATGAGATGAAGTTTGTCAATCTCATTATAAAGTCGTGACAGGTCGGTGCCTATGTAATCGCGAAGCATTTCAAGTGCTTTTTGCTCGGCATTAAGACCTTTTAGTTTTATATATGAGCTAATATAATTAACGGCATTACGTTCCTTGATTTTTTCGGAAAGGAAAATTATACCATTATTTTTGTTTATTTGGGCAATCAAGTCTTTGGCTTTAGCAACCGCTCCACGGCAACAAATTACAAGTATCGTTGAAGGGGAGGGTTGTGATGCATAAAGATGAAGTCGATTGAGTTGCTCGGGTTTCATTGCTTGAGCTTCTTTTAATATCACTACTTGATATTCCGACATCATAGGGTAGCGTCGACAAGCGTCCATAACGGTGTCGGGCGACACCTCGGGCCCATACATCGTATACATATTGAAATCACGTTCTTCGGGAGGCAGAATCTCCTCAAAAATTTTGACTAACGCATCGATATAATATCCCTCTTCGCCATGAAGAAGATATATAGGAGCATATTTGCGTTTTGCTAATTGTGATTTAAGACCTTCAAAAGTAACTGCCGGAGCTGCCATTGACCTAAAATTTTGATGATTTCAATTAATTGCGTAAATTTACACAAATTTCTTTTTACTACAAAATTTATAATGACACCACTCAATTTGCCAAAGTATAATATTAATGTGAATGAATTGCCCGATGGCTCTCTACAGATTTTTGATAGGTTGAGAGGTAAATTTGTTGCATTAACACCTGAGGAGTGGGTGCGTCAGCATTTTGTAGCTTTTTTAATCGATTATAAGGGATATCCGATAGGATTGATGGCAAATGAGGTGGCATTATCGCTTAATGGCACATCGCGACGAAGCGATACCGTTGTTTATGATTCATCAGCTCATCCACTTGTGATAATTGAATATAAAGCGCCTTCGGTGAATATAACGCAGAAAACATTTGATCAGATAGTGCGTTATAATATGGTGTTTAAGGCGCCATATCTTATTGTTTCAAATGGATTGAATCATTATTGTTGCCATGTTGATATTGAAAAACATTCATATAAATTTCTTTCCGATATTCCTGCTTATGATGAAATAGTAAAAATGTAATATAAAAAAAAGTGAAGCCTCGGCTTCACTTTTTTATGGTATGATTTTATCGCTTAGAATAAATAAGTGACTTTAATGTTCCAAGAGCGATTTTTTGCGCTGAAGTCATCGAGCTTTTTAGTTTTTAGGGCATAAGTTGTTCCCCAATTATGACTTGCCGAGATTTGCCATTTCTTAAACAACTCTACACCAAAACCTGCTTGAATGCCCACTTCGCCTCCGGCATAATCTAATGCTTCAATATCGCTATGTCCGGCAAGAATAGTGAAAGAAGGCCCGGCAAATAAGAATGGTGCACAATAATCTTCAAATCCGTTTAGACGATGGAATTTAAAACGAAGATTAATAGGAATTTCGATATAGTGTAAATAGGCGCGTTCTTTGCCGTATCCATCGGTCGCCCACACAGGTTTGTCTCCAAGGTGTAGTGTCGCACCTCGTTGAGTATACATAAGTCCCATATCAAGTCCGAAACCGATGCCTGGGAACATTAATTCAGAGAACATCCCTGCTGAGTATCCTATTTCGCTATCAACCCCAATCAAGTCTTGGGAGAATTTTAAATCGTTGAAGTTTGCTCCGGCAGTCACACCATAGCGCAACTGCGCATTGGTAGTTGACGAAGCGATGGTTGCACTCAATAGAATGATTAATGTGATTATTTTTTTCATCTTAAAGACTATTTGATTTATAGATGATTATTTCTTGATGATTTCGATGGCTTCTTCAACACTCACGAGTGATTGTTCACCGCTTGTCATGTTTTTAAGCATCATTTTATTTTGAGCCATTTCGGTTTCTCCCACGATAGCAACAAATGGAATGGCTAAAGCATCGGCATATCCCATCTGTTTTTTCATTTTTGCCGAATCTGGATAAATTTCAGCTGCAATGCCTGCATTGCGTAGCTCTTTTAGCATTTTCATTGAGAATGCAGCTTCTGCAGCGCCGAAGTTGGTAAACATCACTTGAGTAGCCTCGCGAGCGTCTTGTGGATATAGGTCAAGAGTGTTGAGCACATCATATATGCGGTCGGCGCCAAAAGAGATGCCCACTCCCGACACACCATTCAACCCAAATACTCCTGTGAGGTTGTCGTAACGACCACCACCGGTGATGCTTCCTATCACTACATCTTGAGCTTTAACTTCAATGATAGTGCCGGTATAATAGTTCAATCCGCGAGCAAGCGACACATCAAGATCGAGTGTGGCACGTAATCCTAATGCTTCAACGCCACCAACCACTTCGCGTAATTCTTTAACTCCAAGTGAGCCTATTTCGGAAGACGCAAGTAATGATTCGAGTTGAGCAAGTCGTTCGCTGATGGTTCCATCTATTTCAAGGATAGGTTGGAGTGTGGTTATCGCTTCTTCGCTTAAGCCTCGTTCGCGTAACTCAGCATTGACGTTGTCAATGCCAATTTTATCAATCTTGTCAATTGCAACAGTGATGTCTATAATCTTTTCAGGAGCACCAATAAGTTCGGCAATACCGGCAAGCACTTTGCGGTTGTTTAGCTTAATAGTGATATTAATTTTCAATCGGCTGAATACTTCATCAACCAATTGGAGTAGTTCGATTTCATTAACCAATGAATCGCTGCCAACAATGTCGGCATCACATTGATAAAACTCGCGATAACGACCTTTTTGAGGACGATCGGCACGCCACACGGGTTGAATTTGGAAGCGTTTGAAAGGGAATTGCAACTCATTGCGATGTTGCACCACATAGCGGGCAAATGGTACGGTCAAGTCATAGCGTAACCCTTTTTCGCATATTTGTGAGGTTAGATGCACATAGTCATCTTTTTCCACAAGAGATTTGTCGGCTCCTCGTAAAAAATCGCCTGAATTGAGAATCTTAAATAAAAGTTTGTCGCCTTCTTCGCCATATTTCCCCATCAATGTGGATAGGTTTTCCATTGCAGGGGTTTCAATTTGTTTGAATCCGTAGAGTTTAAAAACTTCACGGATAGTGTCGAATATATAGTTGCGACGCGCCATTTCAATGGGCGAAAAATCACGAGTCCCTTTGGGAATAGATGGTTTTTGTGCCATTTTTAGAGTCTTAAGTTTTATCGTTTTATAATTAACGATGCAAAGTTACAAAAAATATGGGTTAATCTCTACGCCCCATGAAAATTAATATATAATAAATTAATGTGGCCAATGAGCCAAGAGCAGCTACCACATAGGTATATGCCGCACTTTTGAGCGCATCTTTGGCATGGTCGTGTGTGGCATAATCGGTGATGTGAGCCGAGTTGAGCCAGGCCAAGGCGCGACGCGAAGCATCAATTTCAACAGGCAAAGTCACAAAACTGAATATAGTGGTTATTGCAAAAAGAATGATGCCGGCAAGCATAATTTCGGGACGGGCTTCAATTGTAATGATGCCGATTAGCAGTATCCAAGGAGTAAATTTTGATGCAAAACTCACGGCAGGCACCATTTTTGAACGCATAGTCAAAAATGAATATGCTGTGGCATGTTGCACGGCATGTCCGCATTCGTGAGCTGCAACTGCTGCGGCAGCTACACTATTGCCATTATATACTTCGGGGCTAAGATTTACTGTTTTGTCAGTAGGGTTGTAGTGGTCGGTCAATCGACCATTGACTTGGGTTACCGAAACATTATGAAGCCCGTTTTGAGCCAACATGCGTTTCGCCACATCACAACCGCGCAATCCATTGGGTAGTGGCTCACGTGAATATTTTTCAAACTTACTATTAAGGCGAGCTTGTACGATATAACTCGCAAGGGCAATTAAGCCAAAAATAATATATATTCCCATAATCTTAAAATGAGGTTAATGTTTTTCTCTTTAAGTTACAAAGATAATGCCAATTGCTATATAATGGAAATAATGTAATACTTTTTGAGAAGTTTTGGCAATAGTTATAGTTATGCTTAACACTATAATTAATTGATGATTATAATTTTAATTGCAATGATGTTAAGATGTAGGACTTTGTTGTGGTTGTATTTAGATTGGGTTTATACATATTTAAGTGCTAATTTTTATTATCTTTGCATAAAATAAAAAGAAACACAATGACACAATTTAATGAGATGCAAACGGTGAAGCGTCGTTTTTTTGCGATGCGCAATGGGGCAGTGGCCGATAATATGCGCCGCCATGGAGCTAACTATCGCATTATATTCGGACTAAATTTACCTCAAATAGTGGAAATTGCAAACGAAACACCTTCGAATGCCACACTTGCCGAGGCGTTGTGGAAAAATCAATCTACACGCGAGAGCATGTTGATGGCACCTATGATTTATCCACGCGATGAGTTTGGGTTTGAAACGGCCTGTCGTTGGGTGTCGGAAGTGTCTACGGCCGAGGTGGGCGATGTGTTGTGTCATAGATTGTTGCGATACAAAGACTTTGCATGGCAATTGGCGGTTGCGATGGTTGTGTCGTCAAAAGCAATGGAACGCTATGTGGCGTTGCGGTTGATGTTTAACTTGTTGCCATCTCATCTTGATGAGGTAAAAGATCTCGCTACAATCGAATTGGAGAAGAATGAACAATTGACATCAATGCTATGCCGACAATTAATTGATGAAGTGGATTTTCTGAAAGAATGATAATTCTTAATTGTTGGATTGTTTGCGCTCAAGGTATTCACCTAGCCACATCCCACCAAGAATTAATGCGCAACCGATTCCCCCAATAATAGATAACTTTTCACCAAGTAGCGCAACTGATGCGATAAGTGTGATAACCGGTGAGATATACATATAATTAGAGGCCTTGATTGTGCCCAAGTGTTTTACTGATTGAGCCCAAAGTATGTAAGCAAGCATTGAGGCAAATGCCCCTAAGAAAAGAAGGTTGCTCCACACTTCGGTACGAAGTAATACGGTGGGAGACGATAATTCGGGTTGGAATAACATAAAAGGTAATGCTGTTAATACTCCGTAAAAGAATGTTTTGCGAGAAATAAACATCACGCTATACATTGCATTTAGTTTCTTGAGCACTAAGCTATATATCGACCAACTTACAGCCGCTAGAATCGATAAAATATCTCCTATGGGGTTGAGTTTTACTACAAAGCTACTATTGAAAATCACGCAAGCCACACCAACAAAGGCTATGATAGAACCTATAATGGTGCCTTTACCGGGCTTTTCGTTTTTATATATCATCCACATTAGTAGGGTGGTGATAAGAGGAGATGTTGTTACAAGTAATGACACGTTGGTTACGAATGTATACTCTAGCGCCATGTTCTCGGCAATGAAATATATCGATCCGGCGCATAGTCCACACACCATAAACAAAAATTCATCTCTGATAGAATTTGATAAAATTCGCTTATGGCATGCAATCAAGAGCATTAGGTAGGCCAATATGAAACGGTATATATATATTTCGGCCGGACCAAGACCATTGCCAAGAAGAACTTTTGTGGAAACAAACGACACTCCCCATGCAGTAACAGTGATGAGGGCTCCTATATGAGCAAAAAGCATATTTTTACTTGTAGATTTATTTGTTCCCATAACTTTTATTTCTTCATCACAAAATTAATCTAAAAATCTCAAATAACATCAAGTTTTATGTATGAAATTATTTTTATGCACAAAATATTCGAAATATATGCGTCACGCATAGAAAGTATATGAAATTTCACCATAAGGTTAAACTTTTGTAAATAAAAATTGTCATATAATATATTATTATGATTAAATAAAATTTGAGAAGTAATGCTGTTTTTTACTGAAAAGTTGTATATTTGTAAATAAATTAATTATTAACTCAATAAAATAAAGATTATGAAATTTTTAAAAGCTACATGTGTGGTGCTATTAAGTGCATCATTATTACTTTCAACAGGTTGTGCATCAATGACAAATACCGGTAAGGGGGCTCTTATCGGTGGTGGCGGCGGTGCTGCTTTAGGCGCAGGTATCGGAGCATTGATTGGTAAGGGTAAAGGTGCTGCTATCGGTGCCGGTATTGGTGCTGCAGTAGGTGCAGGTGCAGGTGCTCTTATTGGTAACAAAATGGATAAACAACAAAAAGAACTTGAAGAACAATTGGCTAACGCTACAGTTGAAGAAGTAACCGATGTTAATGGTTATCAAGGTATTAAAGTTACTTTTGAAGGTGGTATCTTGTTCCCGACAAATGGTACAACATTGAGCAGCTCGGCAAAGACAAACTTGTCAAACTTTGCAACTTCGTTGATGGAAAATCCTGATACCGATGTTCAAATTTATGGTTTTACCGATAACACCGGTTCAATGAAGGCAAATGAAAAAGTTTCAAATGGTCGTGCCGAATCAGTTCGCACTTACTTGCAAAATAGTGGTGTGGCATCAAGCCGTCTCACATCAAAAGGTTTGCCAATGGATTATTATATCGCCGATAACAGCACTGCCGAAGGTCGTGCACAAAACCGTCGCGTAGAAATCTATATCACGGCTAATGAAGATATGGTTAAAAAAGCAAATGATGGCACATTGAAATAATACTTGTCAAAATAATACAATAGTAAGCGAAGGCATTTTGCCTTCGCTTATTTTTTATATCCATTTAGCCAAAATGAGAAAAAAACATAAATATATCAATAAGGCTTAGATGTCTCATTAAATGGTAAAAGATGGAGCATTTGTTGCAAAATTGGTGCAAACATCTTATCTTTGCAAAGATAAAAACGTTTAATCTGAATCATATGAAAATAAAAGCCTTAATAGCTGCATTGACGTTGTCGGTAATGGCTGTAAACGCAAATGTTTATCAACTTCCTATGACTACTATTGATGGGAAAGAATATTATTGTTATGAAGTAAAACCCAAAGAAACATTATATTCTCTCTCTCATAAGTTGGAATTATCACAAGAAGAGATGATAAAATATAACCCTTCACTTGCAAATGGAGTAAAGGCTGGCACTAAATTATATTTTCCTATTGCCGAGTTAGGTAAGGCTGGTGAAACCAAAACTCATAAGGTGGTAAAAGGAGAAACACTATATAGCATAAGTAAACAGTATCATATTTCAATAGATCAATTGGTGCAGTTAAATCCATCGGCACAAGGAGGTTTGAAAGAGGGACAGGAATTGAAGATTAAAACAAATGCAAAATCTTCGTCGGCTCAATCAAAAGGTCATGGAACGTTGCACACTATTTCAAGCGGTGAAACACTTTATTCAATTGCAGTGGAATATAAGACCACCGTTGGAGAATTATTGGCAATGAACCCGGGCTTATCGGCTGAGAAATATAATGTCGGCACGGTGATAAGAGTGAAAGACTCGGCTCCTTTAATAGCTTTTTTTGATGGACAGTCTTCGGTAAATAGTCAGACATTTACATTCACTCCACGAGTGCGATGTATAGATCAAAAACGTAATACTAATGTCGGTTTGGCCGATACAGTTGAATCCGACATTAAAATTGCTATTCTCATGCCGTTTATGCTGAATCAGGAGACCATCGATAAGAAAACTCGCTCGAATCTTGATTTTTATCGTGGATTTATTGTTGCGGCCGACTCGCTCAATAACAATGGCGTGAAGGTTAAATTATATGCATATGATACATATAACAACGAAGATTCGGTAAATATGATATTGGCTCGTCCTGAATTGTCGGAAATGGATATGATTATTACACCTCCTTCTGATAAAAATACACTTACTATGGTTGCGGCAATGACCGATACGCTTGAGTCTTATGCGTTTAATGTGTTTGCAGCAAATGATAACACACATCTCAGTCACAAGCATGTGATTCAGGCAAATATTGTGCGTGATAATATGTATAACAAAGTAGCCGAAGCTCTTACCACACAATATGCCGATTATACTCCGGTAATCATTGGTAGTGCTGATGATCAAGGTCGTGCCGATGTTGTTGGGGTGATAAAGGATAAATATGCCTCAATAGGCAAGCAAGCTATTGAGATTATTTATGAAAAAGGGCTCTCAGATAATGATTTGGCTCAATTAGACAAATCTAAAAAATACATATTTGTGCCGTTATCGCAAAAAGAAACAGCAATGAAGAATTATTGCCCGGCGATAGAATCATATAAAAAAGATTTAGCCGAAGATATGACTGTGTTATTTGGTTATCCCGAGTGGGTGTTGCTTAAAGGCGATCGATTAAAAAATGCGCATAATCTCAACACAGTGATATATTCTCGATTCTATTATGATGGCAAAAGTGAACGTTGTATTGCTTTTGAGCACAAATTTAAGGATGCGTTTCGACATGGTATAATCAAAACAACACCAATTCAAGCCGCTATTGGTTTTGATACAGGCTATTTCCTCATCAATGCATTGCGTAAAGGAAATGGAAATGTTGTGGATTCTCAATATCGTTACGACGGATTGCAATATGGATTCTATTTTGGAGATTATGAAGATGGCAATGGCATTGAAAACAAAGCATTGTTCTTTATCTCATTCAAACCCGATGGCACAATCCAACGTGTAATGTACTAATCATTTCTAAAAGAATTTATGAGAAAAGCATTATTTATAATGATATTTGGAGCATTGGCCTTGGCGGTCAATGCTCAAACATTATATAAGTCACATATCCATGTAGGGGGTAAGGCGGGAGCTACGCTTTCGTCTATGTCGTTTTCTCCAAGCGTGGAACAGGCGATGACGCCCGGTTTTACTATGGGGGTGTCGTTTCGTTATGCCGAGGAACGCCATGTGGGACTTTTGGCTGAGTTTAACATCGCTCAACGTGGTTGGAAAGAGTCGTTTGAAGATGGTGAACCATTTGAATATACCCGCACTCTCACTTATCTTCAAATTCCGTTGATGACGCATATATTTTTCGGAAGCCAACGATTTAAAGGGTTTATAAATCTTGGTCCCGAAGTGAGCTATATGATTGGCAATTCTATCAGCTCAAACTTTGATTACGCAAATATTGCAAACGTGCCCGATTTCCCTTCTCAATATCGCATGACCGAACAGATGTCGATGGATATAAAAAATAAATTCGATTATGGTATTACTGCCGGTTTAGGTATGGAATACAAACTCAACCGCAAACACTCTATCACACTCGAAGGTCGCTATTATTTCGGACTGGGCAACATCTTCGCATCAAGCAAAAAAGACGTATTCGACGCCTCTCGCCACTCCTCAATAATGGTAACCCTCGGCTACCACTTCCGCATAAAATAATCACAACACATAAACACAACAAGCGAGGCCAATGCCTCGCTTGTTATTTTGTATCCCCGTGGGGAGTCGAACCCCAATCGTTGGAACCGGAATCCAATATTCTATCCATTGAACTACGGGGACAAGGAATTATTCTTGAAAATTATGTGCAAAAGTAGTGGTTTTTTTGTAGTTTTGCAAATAAGAATATCAACTAACGAAAAAGGCAGAGCAATGACTGTAAAAATAGAGCCATCGTGGCACGAACGACTCAAGGGAGAATGGGAGAAGGAGTATTTTGTGAATCTCACAAATTTTGTGCGAGGTGAATATCGCACAAAGACGATTTTTCCTCCCGGAGGCAAGATTTTCGCCGCATTTGATGCGTGTCCTTTCGATGATGTGAAGGTGGTGATATTGGGGCAAGATCCATATCACGATGTGGGTCAGGCTAATGGCTTGTGCTTTTCGGTTAATCCCGGCATTCCTATGCCCCCTTCGTTGGTGAATATTTTTAAGGAGATACGCGATGACTTGGGTAAACCTATTCCCGAAAATGGCGATTTGAGCCGTTGGGCTCGTCAAGGGGTGTTGTTGCTCAATGCCACATTGACGGTGGAGGCACATAAAGCCGGTTCGCATCAAAATCGTGGTTGGGAACAGTTCACCGATGAGGTGATAATGCGATTGGCACAAGATCGCGAAGGAATTGTGTTTATGTTGTGGGGCTCGTATGCTATCAAAAAAGGAGCGTTTATCGACCGTAACCGCCACTTGGTGTTGACCTCGCCACACCCATCGCCATTGTCGGCCTATCGAGGATTCTTGGGCAATAAGCATTTCTCGAAGGCAAATGAATATCTTGCGGCTCATGGCAAGAGTGTGATAGATTGGTGAATTTAATTATTAATAATATAAAAAATTAACCCCCTCCCGGCTTCGCCGTACTACTCCTATCGCTGCGCGACTGTGGGAGAGTTGGTTGAGGTGGGGAGAGCAAATAAAATAACTTATTTATGAAATATACTCTCGAACAAAGAAAGGAACGCGCTCGTGCGTTGCACAAACAAGGATATAACTGCTCGCAATGTGTGGTGATGGTATTTGACGATGTTCACGGATTGAGCGAAGATGTTGCGGCTCGCGCTTCGGCCGGTTTTGGCGGTGGAATAGGGGGCATGCGACAAGTGTGTGGAGCCGTGTCGGGCATGGTGATGCTCGAAGGTCTTGTGAAATACTCGCATCCGTCTGACAAACCGATGCTTTATGCCGAGGTGAAAGCAGCGGCCGAGGAATATAAGGCGTTGAACGGCTCGGTGGTGTGTGGCGACTTGTTGAAGCCCGGTCGCAAGCCATGTATCGAACTCATCGAAGATGCTATCACAATTATTGACGCACGTTTGCGTTAAATAGATATAGATTTAGAGATAATGCGTATATTTGGATTCAACCCCTTCCCGGCTTTGCCGTACTCCTCCTATCGCTGCGCGACAGAGGGAGAGTCTTGTGTTGAAGCGAGGTCGCATAGGATAGGATTGATTCGGATTTTCACAATATTATTAGCGGTGTTGTTGCCGTCGGTGCTTTTTGCAGCCGATGTAGACGATACGATGAACGGTATTTTCGATTCTCGTTTCAAGACCTTGCAGGTGAAGGTTGAGGGGAATGATTATGCGCCTCCGGTGATTATGCTTGATTCAGATGACCGAGTTATAATATCATTTGACGAGTTGACCGAAGAGCATAGCTATCTGCGCTATTCGCTTGTGCATTGTAATGCTCATTGGCAACCTTCGGGATTGGTTGATTCTGAGTTTATTGATGGATTTAATCTCGGATATGTGGAGAATTATGAGTATTCGCAACTCACTAAGGTGCATTATGTGCATTATTCCATAGCGTTGCCCAATGATGAAGTGCGTTTTACCATATCGGGCAACTATCTATTGCGTGTATTTCCCGAAGACGACCCCGAAAATACCCTTTTGCAAGCCCGCTTCATGGTGAGCGAGGCAAAGGCGGGGATTGTGGCAAATGTGACATCTCGCACCGATGTGGATTACAATGACGCACATCAGCAGTTGTCGTTTGAGGTCGATGCCTCGAAGTTGAATGTGCAGGATATGTATAACGACTTGAAAATTGTGGTGTCGCAAAACTCGCGTGTCGACAATGAGGTGTTTATCGACAAACCTTTTCGAGTGTCGATGAATAAGGCTTATTATGAGCATTTGTCACCGTTGATTTTCAAGGCAGGGAATGAATATCGTCGCATGGAAATCGTGTCGGTCACATATCCAGGAATGGGTGTGGACCGAATAGAATATATCAATCCATATTATAATATGGCATTGAGAACCGATGAGTTGCGCTCTACCGAGCAGTATCTATATGACCAAACTCAATATGGGCGTTTCACCATTCGCGAGTATAACTCATCGCAAAGCGACATTGAGGCCGATTATGTGATGACCCATTTCTCGCTACGAGTGCCCGAGCAGAGTCAGTATGGATTTTTCCTTGACGGAGATTTCTCTCACCGACGCTTCGACCCCGAGTCGCGAATGGTTTATAATCGAGCCACCGGATTATACGAAAAGTCACTTCTTCTAAAACAAGGAGCCTATAACTATCAATATCTCGCAGTGCCTATCGGCTCAATGTCAGGAGCAACGGCTCCAATCGAAGGGGATTTCTATGAAACGGTAAACGAATATCTCGTAAAAGTATATTATCATCGTCCCGGTGAACGCTACGATCGCCTTGTGGGTGTGGCAGTGGTGTATTCGGGCAAATAAAATATTAAAATTGGAAACTAACGAAGAAATAATGTTACAGATAAAAGATACCCTTGTTTCGCTCGACCTTGCCGAGCAATTCTTTTGTTGCGACCTCGACACTTGTCTTGGCGAATGTTGTATCGAAGGCGATGCCGGCGCTCCCATCACCGAAGAGGAGCAAGAGAAGATAAAAGAAATACTCCCTGTGATTTGGGACGACCTTTTGCCCCAAGCGCAAGCCGAGATTGAAGCCAATGGAGTGGGGTATGTCGACGAAGAGGGCGATTTGGTGACTTCAATCGTCGACGGCAAGAATTGCGTGTTCACTTGCTACGCTCCCGGAGGTATGTGCCAATGTGCGATTGAAAAAGCCTATCGTGCCGGTAAGATTGACTTCTACAAGCCGTCATCGTGCCACCTCTATCCGGTGCGTTTGAAAGAGTATTCATCGTTTACGGCAGTGAACTATCATCGTTGGAAAATATGCAAGTGTGCCGAACTGCTCGGCCGCAAAAATGGAGTGCGCCTATATCAATTCCTCAAAGAACCATTGACACGCCGCTTTGGTAAGGAATGGTATGACGAACTCGTGATGGCCTGCGAAGCCTACCTCGAAGAATATGGAGGGGAATAATAATGCATAATGCATAATTAACTCGGTCGAGCCTCGTTGAGCCCTCCGGGGTTCTAATGCATAATTAACTCGCTGAAGTCTCGTTGAGCCCTTCCACGCGCCAGCCATTATGTTCATTCTGTCATTCTGTCAAAAAAATGGGCTGTATCCAAACTGAATTGTGATACAGCCCATTGACTTTTATTATGACTTATCTTAACTGTGATTTTGTCGAATTAACGGCGCCCTTTTAGAGATCCGTCGAGATTGAAACGGATTTCGTGGTCGTTTGAGTTGTTGATGTCGACAACGATGCTGTTGCGGCGGAACTCTACGTCATCAACTCTGTCGGCAAGACCTTGTGCTGTGAGATGTTGCAATGCCTTGGCAGGAAGGATAGCCTTCAATACCGATTGAGCAATCACACCATGGTCGGCCTCGATTTTTACCAACTTGCCATTGCGATTAAACTCAAGGTCAACGCCATTGCTCAACTCCACATTATACTCCATGTCATCAATCTCACATTCATAGATTGTAGCACCCGCATAATGCTTGTTGATAAACGCTTTAGCCTCACCGGGAAGCTCATTTGACGAAATATTTCTGTCGGCAAACGCCACAAAACCGATAGTCGAAATCAATCCTATCGCTAAAAAAATACCTAAAAATTTCTTCATTTCAATAATCATTTAGTGGTTAATAATGCAATATTACATCATTATGACCAAATAACTCCAATAAAGTTTAACTTATTTGGAACGATTACAAATAATTTAACTAAAATCCCCACATCCCCCCACCTAATAAATATTTTTTAAGAACCCTGCACACAGCAACGAAGAATAATGTAATGCAAAAAAAAATAGTGTTTTATTTTATGGTGGTGTTATAATGAGAATGTGATTTTAATTTTTTTCTGAAAGAGATATAAGTTTCAGAAGTGAAATAGGGGAGTGATGTAGTAATTTAAAATGCATAATTAATTCAAATTGCTATTGTGAGATTTTAGGTGGTTAGTGCATAGAGGGAATAAATGTTAGCAATGATAGATAGAGGTGGTGAAATTTCTAAATTCTAAATTGATGTGTTTTGATTGTGTGGATTTTGCGGTTAGCGTCTGAGTTATTGAAATATTATTTGTAACTTTCTTTGAGTGAAATAGGGGAGTTGTGGGGAGATTTGTGTAACTTTGCAGATTGAAATGAATTTTAACTGCCGGTTTATGCAGAAGATTAGAAATATTGCTATTATTGCGCACGTTGACCACGGGAAAACTACTGTGGTTGATAAGATGTTGCTTGCGGGTAACCTGTTCCGCGAAAATCAAAATGCAGGTGAATTGATTCTTGATAATAATGACCTTGAGCGTGAACGTGGGATTACTATCCTGTCTAAAAACGTGTCGATCGACTACAAGGGTTATAAGATAAATATTATCGATACTCCGGGACACGCCGACTTTGGTGGCGAGGTGGAACGTGTGTTGAACATGGCCGATGGCTGTTTGCTATTGGTTGACGCTTTTGAGGGTCCAATGCCTCAAACACGTTTCGTGCTTCAAAAGGCTATCCAAATGGGGTTGAAACCTGTGGTGGTTATCAATAAGGTTGACAAGCCTAACTGCCGCCCCGATGAGGTGCAAGAGATGGTGTTTGACCTCATGTTTAATCTTGATGCGACTGAGGAACAACTCGATTTTCCAACAATCTACGGTTCGGCAAAGCAAGGTTGGATGAGCACCGATTGGAACAAGCCTACCGAAAACATTCTTCCATTGCTTGATGCTATCATTGAATATATCCCCGAACCGGAGGTGATTGAGGGTGATGCGCAAATGCTTATCACTTCGCTCGATTTCTCTAACTATGTAGGTCGTATTGCCATAGGTCGTGTGCATCGTGGCGAATTGCGTGAGAATATGGATATCGCTCTTTGCAAGAAAGATGGCACGGTGGTGCGTCAACGCATCAAAGAACTTCACACATTCGAGGGCATGGCACGCAAGAAGGTGGAGAGTGTGAAGAGTGGCGATATTTGTGCGCTTGTGGGTATTGAAGGGTTTGAAATTGGCGACACGGTGGCTGACTTTAACAATCCCGAACCACTTCCACGCATTGCAATCGATGAGCCTACGATGTCAATGACTTTCACAATCAACGATAGTCCGTTCTTTGGCAAAGATGGTAAGTTTGTAACATCGCGTCACATTGCCGACCGTCTTGAAAAGGAACTCGACCGCAACTTGGCTTTGCGAGTGTCAAAAGCCGACCACGAAGATGTGTGGACCGTGTTTGGTCGTGGTGTGCTTCACCTCTCGGTGTTGATTGAGACAATGCGTCGCGAAGGATATGAATTGCAAGTGGGACAACCACAAGTAATCATCAAAGAGATTGACGGCATGAAGTGTGAGCCTGTTGAATTGCTCACAATCAATGTCACTGAGGAGTACTCAAGCAAAATCATCGATATGGTGACTCGTCGCAAGGGCGAAATGGTGTCGATGACAGCACAAAACGACCGTGTACACATGGAATTCCACATTCCATCGCGTGGTATCATCGGCTTGCGTAACAATGTGTTGACCGCCTCGGCCGGTGAGGCTATTATGGCACACCGTTTCCATGAATATCAACCATGGAAAGGTGATATTGAGCGTCGCACAAATGGTTCGCTCATCGCTATGGAAGCCGGCACAGCATATGCCTATGCTATCGATAAGTTGCAAGATCGCGGCCGTTTCTTCATCTTCCCACAAGAGGAGGTTTATGCCGGACAAGTGGTAGGGGAGAACGCCAAGGATAATGATATAGTGGTGAACGTGACCAAGTCGAAGAAATTGACCAATATGCGTGCATCGGGAGCCGACGACAAGGCGCGTATCATTCCTCCGGTAGTGTTTAGTCTTGAAGAAGCACTCGAATATATCAAGGAAGATGAATATGTAGAGGTAACACCTCACCACATTCGTCTACGCAAAATAATCCTCGATGAAATCGAGCGTAAACGTGCCAATAAGAATTAAGAGAACTTCTGTAAATTGCTTTGTGGATTTTATTTGAGCAGATTTTGAGAATATAGTAACACTGTTTCTCCTCAGAATACCACAATCAGGCGAGTCCATTTGTGTGGAACGTAAAAGAAAGATTTTTGACAACTAATGTTTAACTCATTTGTGGAATTTATAGAAATTCCCTTATGTATAATAAAATTGATTTATGATGAAAAATGTACGAAAAGTTTTTGTTATGGTAATGGGCTTATTTGCATTGTCAATAACAAGTCATGTAGAAGCTCAGGAGTTTAAAGAAATAGTAAGTGTTTCTAATGGTGATTTGGCATTTAATGATACGGAAGTGTCGGGATATGGAACTATAAGTGGCGCCGGAAAAATATACATGGAATTGTTAATAGAAGGCAACTATATATCAGGTAGATATTATTATTTAAAGACAAATAAAAATCGTAGTAATAAATCATGGATTTATTTAGAAGGATATTATGATTGGGGAGATGTGGTTTTATATGAATTAGCCAATGGTCGTAAAAATGGGAAATTTGTCGGAAAAAACAAAAAAGGCGGAATTTACAAGGGCACATTTTATCGAAACGATGGAAAAAGATTTTCATTTAATTTAAATTTGAATTAATAAAAATCTAAATTTCTATTTTTTAATTGCAATATAATTATAAAAGGGATTGTCCTCGCGGGCAATCCCTTTCTCTAACTAAATAATAATACTATTTTTATTGCTTCTATTGTGGTTGGAAAAGGCTATTTATTGCAGTTGTGAGTGCTGAAAGCAACGAGCATCCACACCATTTTTTCTTGTTCGGCGATATATCCGGTGAGCATATCGGCAGTTACCACATCGTGAGCCTCTTCTGCTACTTTCAATGCCTCTTTTTCAAGGGCGATGAGGTATTTGTAAGAGTCGAGCACATGTTTCACAGCTCCGTCACCGCAAGTGATACCGGTTGCTTCGGGCAATTTAGCCACTTTGAGATATTCGCTGAAACGATTTTCGGGAACTCCGCCGAGCATCAAGATACGTTCAGCTACTTCGTCGATTTTTGCCGCCATTCCGTCGTAGAGGCTTTCAAATTTCTCGTGAAGGATAAAGAATCCGCGACCTTGAATGTGCCAGTGAATGCCACGAAGGTTGGTGTAATGTACTTGGAAATCGGCTAAGAGTTGGTTGAGAGAGTTAACTACTGCGTTAGCACTATTTTCGTTGATGTTGATGTAATTTAAAGTTTTCATATCTATAATTTTTTGTGTTGTTAATATTTTTTCTTTCCTTTGCATTACAAAGGTATAAATTGGAGTTGCTCTTTGCAACCGATGAAATCTATCGAATTATTGATAGAATTAATAATGTAGGATAAAAAACTGTTTGTCATGACTTTACAACAATTTGAATATATCGTGGCGCTTGAAAAATTTCGCCATTTCACCAAGGCCGCCGAGTATTGCAATGTGACTCAACCCACATTGAGTGCGATGATTCAGAAACTTGAAGATGAACTCGAGGTGAAAATCTTCGACCGTTCTCAACAACCCATTGCTCCCACCGCAGCCGGTCAGTTAGTGATAAAACAAGCAAAAGAGGTTCTTGTTCAAGCCGAACAGATAAAAAATATCGTTCAAGAGCAAAAACAAGAGGTTTGCGGAAAATTTACACTTGGGGTGTTGCCCACGATTGCTCCTTATTTGTTGCCGCGATTCATATCTAATTTTACGCAGAAATATCCTAAATTGGAACTTCGCATAGCCGAATTGAAAACGCATGAGATTAAACGCGCGTTGCTATCGGGGGATATTGATGCCGGTATTCTTGCTGATATTGAGGATTTGGAAGAATATAACATTTCGCATCTCTTTTATGAGCAATATATGGCTTATGTGTCAAATTCATGTCCTTTATATGAAAAACAGTTGGTGAAAAGTAGCGACCTTCAAAATCATCAATTATGGTTGCTCGATGAAGGGCATTGTTTCCGCGATCAAATGGTGAAATATTGCCAAATAAAGTCGGCACAACAAAGTCAGATGACCTACAGCCTTGGCAGTATCGAAACCTTTATGCGCATGGTTGAAAGCGGCTGTGGCGTTACGTTTATTCCATGGATGGCAGCACAACAATTAAGCGAATGTCAAAAAGACCTTGTTAGATCATTTGCAATACCCATTCCTACACGTCACCTCGTGGCAATCACCAACAAGAACTTCATTCGCCACTCAATCATGCAAGCCATCGTAGAGGAAGTGCAAGCCTCAGTGCCTAAATCAATGCACTCCCTTGCCACATCACAAGTAGCAGTGTATTAATCGATTTATAAAGAAGACTAAAGTCGCTAAGGTCAATAAAGACTTTAGCGACTTTTTTATTGAGGGAAAAGTTGTGGGCGTCAGAATTCGGAGTGAAATTAGAGTAATTATCCGGCGTCGACTACCCTTGTGAGATACCATTTGCCATCGATTCGTTTAAATTCGCACCACATATTCCAACCACTGCCATATTCCTCGTGGTCGTTGTCAACATCGTAACGAAAATAAATGGCGTTTTCACTTGCTCCATACCAATATGCAGTGGTATAAACAAAGTAACCTCCTCTTGGATCAGTGTCATCCTTTACCCACTTGAGCATATTTTCTGAAATAGGTTCATTAAGATATTTGACAACTACCGATTGCATATCGTAAGCATATTCTGACAATGGGTCTTCTTTATTAATGTATACTCTTGATTTGCGAAACGATTTTTTTGATTTGAATTTAGATATAAATTCATAAAATGGTTCGGCACCTTGATTACATTCTGAGTTTGTGGCATATACTGCAACGCACGACTGAAAGTCTAACTCATCTCCTGCACCTAATAATTCAGTGCAAACCTCTTCCTCTACTACTTCCTCCATATCATAGTCTTCTTGAGCCGACATGTAACAACAAGTTGTCAACGAAAATAATGCGATTAAAAGAAATCTTAATTTTTTCATAATTCTATAGTTTAGTTATTAATAATATGTTTCGTCAATTAATTACATTGCAAAAATAATAATAAAATCACACCAGTCTCCTCTCCAAATTCTAATAAGTGATGAACCACTCTTTATTTTGTGCGAAATATGTCATTTAAATGTTGAACCCTTTTATTATCTCAGCAAAGCAAATGAAGAATGCAATAGGCCGTGCTTTGCACGATTCTCTTATGGAGAAAACTCCGCAACTATCAAAATAATTATACATGATGAATTGTTTCTTAGAATGGCGGAATATCGGTAATACAAGATTCAATGTGAACACAAATATTCTTTTGTTTAATTGTTTGTTATGCCTTACGGCATTTTGGAACCATCTCCACCGCCAATAGTGCGAAGCACGGGAAAGCGCAGCGACAATAATAACCGAGGGTTTAGCGCAGCGATACCCCCGGGGTAGGGGCGAGCTACCTCCACCGCCAATCGTGCGTCTGTAAAGACGCGAACCTGCGTGAGAGCGTCAGCCAAAACACTCCTCCTATCCCCTGCGTGGCAGGAGGAGAGTTAGGCTTACGCTTTATGCATTATGAACCCCGAAGGGCTCAACGAGGCTTGCCCGAGTTAATTATTTTGTATCGTTGGCTTTGCCTTAGATAGGCTGCGCTTCGGCAAAGCAAGAAATAAAGCAAAATAATTATGCATTATGAATTATGCATTATGAATTATTTTGTATCGTTGGCTTTGCCTTAGATAGGCTGCGCTTCGGCAAAGCAAGAAATAAAAACTTCGTTTTTTTCTTGCATATGTACTCAGCTTGCACTATCTTTGCATCAATCTTGTGGGTGGCAGAGCGTTGCCCTCCCCATGGGAGACATATTAGTGAAAGCGTTTTCAGCTTTATCCTTTGTTCAAAATTCGCCAAAATTTTATCTCTATAGGATTAAGCGGTCAAAGACGCCTATGCGTGCCTATTCTCACCCCATAGGCGGGGTGCTATATATAGGTATAGCGTGGGGTGGGCTGTTTATTATAGAGATGGGCGTTTGGCGATGCCTTGAACAAAATAAACTGAGCAATGTCCCACGTTTTCGCATTTTTATAACTAATGCTCAGATTATTAATCGCCAAATTAGGGGACACAGGAGGCACACAAAATTTCAAAAGTATGAAAAAATTTCTACAAATCCCGCTACTTCTCGTAGCACTATTCCTTACATCAATCCCCATCTCAGCCTACGACTTCGAAGTTGATGGTATTTACTATAATTACCTAAGCAAAACAGCCAAAACGGTGGAGGTTACTTATAAGGGTCCTTTTTTGAATCTGAATCCCTATGACAATAATGTATATAATAGTATTACAATCTTATCGCAGGTAACATATAAAGGAGAAACTTATTCCGTAACCTCTATTGGCAGCAATGCGTTCTACGGTTGCAGCAGCCTGAAAGTAATCTCTATTCCTAAATCCGTAACTTCGATTGACGCATCTGCTTTCAGTGGTTGCTCCGGGCTGTTATCTTTCTCCATCCCAAATTCTGTCACTAGGATTGGCGCATCTGCTTTCAAAGGTTGTTCCGGGCTAATGTCAATCACCATACCAAATTCAGTTACCTCAATTGGCGATGATGCATTCGCTGGCACAGGTTGGTACAAAAACCAAGATAATGGTATTTTATATTTAAATAATTGTTGTTTGGGATACAAAGGAAATGCACCCACTGGAAAGCAATCTATTAAAGAAGGTACTCGCTTGATTAGTGGTGCCGCATTCCAAGATTGCACCAACTTGACCTCTGTCTCTATTCCAAATTCCGTAACATCGATTGGCGCAAGTACGTTCCAGGGATGCACAGGTTTGACCTCTATCTCTATTCCAAATTCCGTAACATCGATTGGCGCAAGTACGTTCCAGGGGTGCACAGGTTTGACCTCTATCTCTATTCCAAATTCCGTAACATCGATTGGCGCAAGTACGTTCCAGGGGTGCACAGGTTTGACCTCTATCTCAATCCCTGATTCCATCGCATATATTGGTCAACATGTATTCCAAGGTTGCACCAACTTGACTGATATAACCATCGCTAATTCCGTGACTAAGATTGGCTATAGGGCGTTCAGTGATTGCGTTAGTTTAACCTCAATCACAATCCCTGATTCCGTGGCTGAAATTAGTTCAGAAGCGTTCAAGGGTTGCACTGGGTTGACCACGATTAATTTTAATGCACAAAACTGCACGTCGATGGGTGGAGATTCTGATCCCGTTTTTTACGGATGTGATGCGTTGAACACAATCAACATAGGTAATAATGTAGAAACAATTCCCTCCTATGCGTTCCAGGGTTGCACAGGTTTGACTTCAATCACCATCCCAAATTCTGTAACATTGATTGGATCAGAGGCATTCTCTGGTTGCACCGGTTTGACAACGGTTAATTTAAACGCAGAAAACTGCTCTTCTATGGGCACATATTATTCCTCTGTTTTTAACGGATGTAAAGCTTTAAATACAATTAACATAGGTAACAATGTAAAAAGAATCCCTAATTACGCTTTCTGTGGCTGTACTAGTTTGACTTTAATCACCATCCCCAATTCAGTAACTGTGATTGGCTCTAGTGCATTCAGTAGCTGTACTGGTTTGACCACTATAACTATCCCTAATTCGGTAACATCGATTGGAACAGGGGCGTTCAGTAGCTGTTCCGGCTTGACAGAGATTACCATCCCCAATTCTGTAACCACAATTGGCTATGATGCGTTCAGAGATTGTACCGGCTTGAAATCAATCACAATCCCTGATTCCGTGACTGAGGTTGGGCAAGGCGCGTTCTATAATTGTACTAGCTTGACCATAGTTAATTTTAATGCAGAGAACTGCACTACAACGTGGAATGGCGCTGCTTTTTACGGATGTGAAACTTTAAAAACAATTAACATTGGCAACAATGTAAAAAGAATCCCTGGTCACATATTTGGTGGTTGCACTGGTCTAATCTCAATCACTATCCC
The DNA here is from genome assembly GCA_017399915.1 of Muribaculaceae bacterium. GTDB lineage: Bacteria > Bacteroidota > Bacteroidia > Bacteroidales > Muribaculaceae > RGIG4079. Next base: position 92,001 of record JAFQAS010000067.1, on the reverse strand, counting down.
TAATTCCGTAACAGAGATTGACTACGCTGCGTTCGGTGATTGCACCGGTTTGACAACAATCTCAATCCCTAATTCTGTAACTACAATTGACGAATATGCGTTTTATGGTTGCACAAAATTAGTAAGCGAACCTACATTGTCGAATATTACCGAAACAACAGCTACTATATCTTCATTATCTACACCCACGAATTACCCTCCGTATCTCTTTTGCAATAATAAATATTATAAAAATGGCGATAAAATAACAGGGTTAACGCCCAATTTGTCGTATTCTTGTTATTACGGATTAGAGATAAACGGTAACTACTGCCAAATCAATACAAACAGCCTAACCTTTAAAACATCTCCAATTTATATGTATTTGAACGGCACTGCAAACGCGACTTCAATTATTGCTAATGGAACACATAGTATTGGTGATGCCACTTTTGTTAGTGAGGGGTTGGATTTAAACGCCTCTGGTTCGTTTGACAATAGAAACGAAAAAATATTTTACAACTTAGACCCAAACACATCGTATAATGTATATTATGGTCTGAAAGTCAAAGAAAACACCAGTCCTTATTCTGTGAGCAAATCATTCAAAACAGGCGATTTGGACTTGACTACACAAGAGGCGAGGCCTACATCGACGACAAGTGTGCGATTGCTTGCGGCGACTAACTGCGATGCAACAGAGGGGACAGGCTTTGAGTGGCGACGCTATGATGCTCCCGATGAGTTGCCATCAAGCAAGGTGAGTTGCCCTGTGGTTGATGGTGTTCTTGTAGGTTCATTGCGTGGTGTGAAAGATGATGTCTATTATAAGTACCGTCCTTTTTATACATCATCAAGTGGTAAAACTTATTATGGCGATTGGATAGCATTCTTTACAGGTGACGCAAATGTTTATTTTGAGCCCGAAGTGCGTACCTACGAAGATATTCAGGTGATTAATAACTCTGCCACAGTGAAAGGCTATGCCCTTGAGGGTACTGATGTTATCACATCTCAAGGCTTTGAATATTGGAAAACCGGCAGTACAATTAAACCGGCATCAACCGATGACCGCATGACAGTATCGGCATCGGGTATTTCAATGAGTGCCACACTCGCAAATCTTGAATATAACTCCACATATAAATATCGCGCATATGTCACCACTGCCAAAGGTACTGTTTATGGTGATGAAATGGAATTCTCAACAGGTGAAGACCCTTCCGGAATTGGCTATATAGAGATTGACAGTGATGAGTTTGTAGTCACTTTGCGTGAAAATCCGGCTACAGGCACAGCATGGGTGAAGATAGCAGGTGCGGCCGGCGAAGAGGTGCAATATACACTTACTTCAATGAGCGGAGCAATGGTAGCAAACGGTACCGTACTGCTTGATGGCGAATGGAATGCAATCGATCTTAACTGCTCGGCAGGAATGTATCTATTGACCATTAACGACGGCACACAAGTGAAAACATTACGATTGATAGTGAAATAAACTATATTATTATGAAAAAGAAAATTATATTGATGTCATTGGCAGCAACGATGATGTTGCCAATGGTGGCGCAAGCCAAAGAGAAAAATACTTCAACTTTTGTTGAAATACAACCAATAGTAGGCGACTGCGATGCTTTAAATGTTAACTTTGGTGTTATGTATAAAGCAAATAAAAATTTATCGTTTGGTGGAGGGATTGGATTATTAGAACCATACAAATTTAATGTGGCCCCTACTATCCCCATTTTTGTGAGAGCGCAAGCCGAGACCGCCTTGGAAGGGGTGACGCCATTCATTTCGTTTGATGCCGGATTTGGAGCAAATACAGGAAATTTTGATGCAAGTACAATAATGATTAATCCAATGGTTGGCGTCAAATTTGGTAGTGTATATGCCGGAATTGGTTATCATGGAGCTATCCCCACCAAGGGTAGCGGAATTGCTAATAGTGTAAACTTCCGTCTAGGCTATCAATTTAACAATGGTATTGATAACTCTGCTGTCAAAAACTTTTTATCAAAAACCTATTTCACTGCAGAAATAGGAGGTGGTATTGGTTTGACAAGCATAAGGAAAGATGAGTATGACCCGGGTCAAGGCTTTAATGAAGAAAAAATGACAATAGGTAACAATATTTCAGCTCAAATATCATGGATGTATAAATTCAATCCTAATTGGTCGGCAGGTATTGGAATTGGTTTAAATACATATGTTTGTAAATATAGTGATGAGGAAGATCCCTCAAATCCTTATGACGGAACAGATTATGTTGATTGGGCAAACTCAATTCCATTATATCTAAGAGGACAATATACCTTTAAAGAAGACGGTGAAAAAGTCCGTCCATATATAGCATGTGATTTAGGCGGATTAATTCGTTTGTCGGGTGATGTAAACTGCTCATTTAATAACTTAATTTTTGAGCCACAAGTGGGTGTTAAATTCAATGACAAATATCGTGTTGCGTTGGGTGTAGCCACATGTAATGGTGATAGCTATGATAGTGATTATGGCAAAGGGTTTGAGACCAAGACTGTTACATCGCTCAATCTAAAACTCGGATTGGATTTCTAATAATAAACGATTTGAATTATAATAACAGAGGGTGAGTCGAAATTTTGGCTCACCCTCTGTTATATTATAATAGAATCTTGAGTGATTATCCCTTTTTGTACTCCTTTTAATTACCTTGCAATCAGATGGAGAGCTGATAACTCGCTTGTCAGGCTCTTAACTCGCTTTTTGTTGAATTTCTTTTAGAAGGGATATTGCTTCACTTCTATTTGCGTTTATGAGGTGGGGGTAGTGGGCGTCGGAGTTGATGATGATAGGCACTTGGGCGTTGATGAGGCGTTTCCAGTAGCGGGAGTGAGGGAAGAAACGGTTGTGCTTATCCCATGCTTTGGTGTTGATTTCTATTGTGAGTTTTTTTGCGATTATAGCGTTGATTAGTTCGGTGACGAGTGTTTGATACCACGGTTCATCTTCGATGCTGGGGCAATAGTGCGATGCGTTGTTGCCTATCTTGTCGAAGTGGCCAATGAGGTCGAATCCTCCGGCATTGACCATCTCGATTGATTGAGCATAGAATGTTTCAACAACATAACGAATATCGCCGGCAAAGTATCGACTCATTTTGCGGTCGAAATTTTCGTGGCTACCATCAATGTCAACCATCTCGCCATTTTGCGAGGGAATGAAATGTACCGAACCTATGCGGTAGTCGAGTGGTAGGGATTGAAAATATTCGTGCGAGGGACCCCAATCTTTGCCAAGATAGTCAATTTCCATTGAGGCATAGAAATTCGTTTTGTCGCCATATTCATTTTTGATGCGGTTGACCTCTTCAAGATAAACCGGCACATCAACTTTGAGCATATTGCACGACGACTCAATGGGAATGGGCGAGTGGGGAGAGAATCCGTAATGGGAGAATCCTTGCGCCACAACCTCGCGTGCAAACATCTCCATTGATGCTCGTCCGTCGCAAAATTGAGTGTGCGAGTGGAAATTATAAAGCTCGCTATCGGCTATTGTGGCAAGGAAGTCCATTAATATTCAAATTCACGAGAGAGTTTGCCACTATTAATGCGCTTCATGTAGAAGCAAAATAGACCAAGGAATATTATTGCCATTGCTACACCTACACCCACTGCAATGGGATAACTCAAACCGAAACCTTCGGGAGTTGGCGCAAAAAGAATATACGACATACTCACGGCTGTCATAAACATGGCAGGAATGAGGGTGATGAGATATAATTTCTTGTGCCGGGCAAGGTAAACAGTAATAGCCCAAAGAGTGAAGACAGCAAGAGTTTGGTTACACCATGCAAAATAACGCCATAAAACAGAGAAATCAATCATCATAATGCCAAAAGCAGCGGCAAAGATGGGCACTGAAATTATAAGGCGTTTAGCAACGCTTGATTGGTCGTAATGAAGGAAGTCGGCAGCGATTAGTCGAGCACTACGCAATGCGGTATCGCCCGAAGTGATAGGCGCAGCAACAACTCCGAGGAGAGCCAAGATGCCACCAAATGTTCCGAGCCAAGATATTGAAATGTCATTTACGAGAGCTCCGGCACTATTGTTATGCTCAGCCATATATGTAGCTAATTGGTCATAACCACCTGTAAATGCAATTGCAGCTGCAGCCCAAATTAAGGCAACAATACCTTCGGCAACCATAGCTCCATAGAAGACGGGACGTGCAAGTTTCTCGTTTTTAAGGCAACGAGCCATCAATGGTGATTGAGTGGCATGGAAACCCGATATAGCACCACATGCAATCGAAACAAACATCATTGGGAAGATTGGTAATTCCTTGGGGTGTTGACTTTGTAGCCCTTGTGTGAAATCAAGATTTAAAGTCGCATCTTCAATGATGAGAACACCAAGAATGCCTACTGCCATAAACAATAGGGCAAATCCGAATAGAGGGTATAGATTGCCAATTAGTTTGTCAATAGGTAAAACTGTCGCGAGCATGTAATATACAAATATTACAACAACCCAAAATACACGATCGAGCGATTCTGGTGTCATGCCTGCAATGAGGTCGGCAGGTTGACTCACGAAAACAGCTCCCACTAATATCATTAACACGAGCGAGAACACTCGCATCACTTGTTTAATTCCGGTGCCCAATTCGTTGCCCACAATTTCGGGCAACGACATTCCACGGGCACGGATAGATATTGCACCTGAAATGAAATCATGAACCGCTCCGGCAAAGATTGTCCCGACAACGATCCAAATGAATGCAGCCGGGCCAAACATAACACCCATAATAGCACCAAAGATAGGTCCCAATCCGGCAATGTTGAGAAACTGAATTAGAAACACTTTCCATGTGGGCAGTGGCATGTAGTCAACATTGTCGCGCATGGAGTAGGCAGGAGTTTTGCGCTTTGGGTCAATGCCGAATATTTTTTCGACAAAGAGACCATAAATAAAATACCCACCAATCAATACTGCAAGAGCGATTAAAAAAGAAGTCATTTCAGAGAAAATTTAGGTCAGATTATTTACTTTCTTTAGGGGTTATTGAAGCACCGGCAACAGGACGACCGATTGACTCACGCATATTGGTGTCGGCTTCCATATTCTTCATACGGTAGTAGTCCATAATGCCAAGGTTGCCATTGATGAACGCTTCGGCCATAGCGCGGGGCAATTCGGCTTCGGCTTCGATAACGCGAGCACGAGCTTCTTGAGCTTTAGCAATCATTTCTTGTTCGAGAGCGATAGCCATTGCACGACGTTCTTCGGCCTTAGCTTGAGCGATATTCTTATCGGCTTGAGCTTGGTCGATTTGAAGAGTTGCACCGATGTTTTTACCTATATCGATGTCGGCGATATCGATTGACAAGATTTCAAACGCAGTTCCTGAGTCGAGACCTTTGCTCAATACCACTTTAGAGATTGAGTCGGGGTTTTCGAGCACTTCTTTGTGGCTTTCAGAAGAACCGATTGACGATACGATACCTTCACCTACGCGAGCAAGGACAGTGTCTTCGCCGGCACCACCCACGAGTTGACGAATGTTGGCGCGAACAGTAACACGAGCTTTAGTGATGAGCTGGATACCATCTTTTGCAACAGCAGTAACGGGAGGAGTGTCGATAACTTTGGGGTTAACCGACATTTGTACGGCTTGGAACACATCGCGACCGGCAAGGTCGATAGCAGTAGCCATCTTAAATCCTAATTCGATATTAGCTTTAGACGCCGATACGAGCGCATGAACCACCATTTCCACATTACCTCCGGCAAGGAAGTGAGCTTCAAGGTCATCGCGTGTCACATCTTCCAAACCTGCTTTGTGAGCCTCGATCATAGCGCGGACAATTACGTTGGCAGGCACTTGACGAATTCTCATCAAGAACAATTGAATTAAAGAGATGCGAACACCACTTACACGTGCCGAAATCCATAAGAAGAAAGGCACATAATGAAAGAAAATGCAAAGGAGGATAAAACCTACAATGCCAATAACTCCAAAGGTTAAAACTTCAGGTCCCATATTATGAAAATTTAGTTAATAATTATTTTACTTCAAGACTAATAGCTATGTTTTGTAAACGAATTAATTCTTCTTGTTCTTTTAAAATTTGTTTTTCGAGCGATAAGATTTGGTTTGCGACACTTTTGTCTCCTTGAGAATATTTTAATCTCAAAGAGTTAAGAGTGTGTTTATTGTTGTTTAATTTGTCGAGAGCATCAAGATATTCTTGCATTGCTACTGCCGCTTCAGAGTTTTTAAAATCTGAAATATTATGGTAAATCTTACCATTTGAGAGATTTAATGTGAATTGAGTTGTTGATAAACTGTTATTTGGCGAAGCTATATTATTCAACTTGTCAAGTAGCTCATTATAGTTGGCATTTTCGAGCCATGTATCTTTTATTGCATTGATTTTAGCAAGATTAACGATGTTTGGAGAATCAGATGGGTAGTTTACACGAGTGTCAGACGGAATAAACATATAAATTGTGATTTTCCCCTCTATATTGTTGCGATCGGTAGCCCACCAGCCAATTCCTGTGTTTTCGTCGATAACAAGCATATAATCATTGCTTGGAGAATTATATGGCATACCCAAATTCAATGGCTGCAAATAACCATCTTCATCATATCTTGAAATGAATATATCGTATCCACCTATTGAGTTTGCTCCATCATTTGCAAAATAAATAGTGACACCATCGGGCATTATGTAAGGGTAGTTTGCGTTTCCGCCATCATTAAGAACATCGCCTAATTTGAGTGGTGCTTCCCAAATGCCATCAGATAATATTGATGATGATACGATAAAAGAATTATTAGTAGAGTCGCTCATCGCCCAATACATTTTAGTCTTGCTCTCAGGAGAAAAAACTACAGTGGGTTGGGCTGCCGCAAAATTTGATGGCAGAATAGATGTGGCATTAAGAGAGCCTACATCGTTAGAGAGTTTATAGAAATTAAAAAAAGTTTTGCTATCGACATTTATACTATCTATGATTTGTATTTGTTCAACTCTTTCAAGCATGTTGCGAGCATTCATGATTTGAGATGATAATTTTTCCACCTCAGCCGGAATTTCAGCGCCCGATTTGCTTAATGAAGATTTATAATTAGATAGATATTTGTCGGCATCGTTAAATCGATATTCTTTCATCGCAATTATTGCTAAATATTTAGCGCTTTCAGCAATGCCATTAGAATTAGCCGATTGCAAAAAAGGTTGAGCTTCGGAATATTTGTTTAAATGAAATAAACACATGCCGGCATATTTATTAAGAGAGGCATCTTTAGGGCTTTGTGCTAATTGCTCATTGAAAATAGGGAGTGCTTCTTGATATTTGCCTTCATTAAAGAGCGTTTTAGCAGAGTCTAATGGAGTGGCATTGGTGTAAATTGCCAACAAGAATAATATAGTTATAATATATATTTTTTTCATAAAGCAAATTGCATGATTATATCTTTCAAAATTACAAATATTTTATTTTACAACCAAAGAAAAATGTAAAAACGTAAAATGAATCGACATAAATTTAAATATAAAGGTCTATATTTGCATTATGAATAAAAAAGGCATAAAAAATATATATAGTAATAAGTGTTTAGGTGCAATCATTTGTACACTTCTATGTGTGGCTTTTTATGGACTATATGCCTACGCACACTATGTAAATGATGATTATTACTATTTATTCCCATTTTATGATTATAAAATAAATGGAGCGAGCCTTAATTTTAGTGAAGTGTTATCATGGCTTGGAGAACAAGTAAATCTAAATCTACGATTGTCAAATCAGATTTCGATATTGTTGCTATTATTACCTCATTGGGTGTGTGATGTTTTGTCGGTAATTATAATGGGGGCAATGGTAGTTGGGCTGATGAAGATGCTGAAAATAAGAAAAGTATTGTCTTTGTCGATGGCTTTATTATTGTCACTTTTGGTATTAGTTCTGCCATGGTATGATCAAATTCTATGTATAAATTTTAGGATCAATTATGTGTGGTCATCAGCAATAGTAATATTATATTTATATCTATTTATCTCATATTGTAAAGATTGGAGATTATATAAGAAGGTTTTGTTTTGGGGGATATCAATAATAGCATCTATGTTTCATGAAGGAGCTATCACTCCATTATTTTTTGGCTTAATTGCACAATATTTATTGTCAAAAAAAACATTGACAAAAATGCAAATTTTATCATTAGTGATAGTTGCAATAGGAATAATTATATTGTTGTTTACTCCCGGCTTTTCATCTCGAATAGATAGCTCATTGCATTGGCGGTCGATAAAGTCATATCTATTGTATATGTGTGGGTATAATTTACCGTCATTAATCTTTATATTACTAGTGATTTATGCTTTAATACGAGGTTATTACCGAAAAATGCTTGAACATAATATCCCAATTTATTTTGTGGCTGCAATAGTGGGGTGTGGAATATTTATGATAAGTCCGGTAATAAGAGCTTCTTGGTTCCCCACACTTTTTTCAATAATAGGCTTTGTGGTGTTGCTAAAAGATGTATTTGCGGTAAGGGTTAAATATAAAAATACATTGACTATAGCAATGTATTCTATTATTTTTTGCCATTTAGGTGCAAGTTGTTACTATTCGAAAATCATATATTCAGAGTGGGAGGCTATTGCAGCGAAATATGAAAAAGGGGTTGACGCCAACTACTATTCGCCCATTACACTTGAAAAGGACATTCCATTAATAACATTAGGAAAGGCTTATGGATTTAGGCATCAATGTTGGGGGAATAATATTATGTCGCATACGGCTCATTTCTACAAGGTAGATAGAAAAGTCTTGGCAGTGCCTGCTGACTTGGAATCAGTAGATAAAAGCCAATTAGAAAAGATCGACGGTGACAATCCGTTTTATTGGTATGGGCATTATATATTGATGCCAAAAGAGAAAGAAGAATGTGAGCCAATGTATACCGTGAAAATTCAACCATTGAAAGGTGTGGATTTAAACCTATTTACAAGGGCAAAGATGATGTATATCGATTTTAAAACACAATCGGGTGAAGAATATTATTTAGTAGCGGCAAATTATCAGGCATTGCAACCTGTTTTTGATAATGTTGTAGAGATAAACCGATAGCCGAAAGCAATTATTGCAGTATCTTATAATTAATGATTTTGCATCGGTGAAGAAAGTATCTAAACGAAACATTTAATACCCCTAATCCATATTTGATACTTGGCCATAGTTTTATCGATGATGCTTCTTTGAAGTATTTAGTGGGACAAGTTATCTCGGCAATGCTATATTCTTTATTGAATATTTGAGCAATAATTTCATTGTCGAAAATAAAATCATCAGAACATTTATTGAAATCGATAGCTTTAAGCACAGAGGCCGAATATGCTCTATATCCGGTGTGATATTCCGATAATTTTTGATTCATAAGAAGGTTTTGAATGAAAGTCAATATGCGATTACTCACATACTTATATAAAGGCATACCTCCTTTTAATGCTCCGTTTCCCAAAATTCGCGAACCAAAAACTACCGGATATGACCCATTGGCAATTAATAGAGCCATTGATGGAATTAATCGAGGCGTGTATTGGTAGTCGGGGTGGAGCATTATAATAATATCAGAATTTAGCTTAAGAGCATAGTCATAGCAAGTTTTTTGATTAGCTCCGTATCCTTTGTTACTTTCATGTGTAATAATATGCTTAATACCTAACTCTTTAGCAATCTCAACAGTTTTATCATTGCTATAATCGTCAACAATCACAACATTGTCAACAATGTTAAGAGGAATCTCCGAGTAAGTGCTTTTTAGCGTTTGCTCGGCATTATAAGCAGGCATTACTACTGTTATAACTTTATTGTGGAGCATGGGGTGTTATGGTTATTTAAAAATAAAAACAAAAATGGCACCGAAAACAACAAGTATGATATGTCGCACCCATGAGTAATTGAATGGCTAATGCTTGTGTAGCAGATGTAACGTATGATATAGGCTAATGAAATACCAAATAGAAAAATCCCACTCACGAATGATATCTGTTTGAAACTATTGCAGAAAAAGGCCGCTACCATTAACAAGAGGACACAAATAATCATATATTCTGTGGGAATGAAGAAGTTTGATTGGAGCCAAATGGGGTTGAGGTTCATTACATTATCAATCCCATAGAACAAAAGCGGAAGATGAGTTGCAGCAAATGATAAAAATAATGTTACTCCCCATATTAAAACTTTAGAAATATTATTCTTAATCGCATATATGCCAAATGCAATGATAGGGATAGCAAATATGCTTCGTGTAGATAAAACTATGCCTCCTATAATCGCTGATATGATTGACGATTTAGTTGAGAATGAATTGAAATTCATTAGATACCTATACCACAAAATAAAAATAAGGGCATTGAAGATAATTGTGCTTCTACAGACGATTTCCCAATAACACGCAGGAGAGGTGATAATTAATAAAAATAAAAGTGATGTATTATCTTTATTTGTGCGATAAGTGTAATATATCCATCCCACAAGAGATAAGATAGGAATAAGGGCATATTGTTTTATTAAATAAAAAGGATAGCACAATATAAAATATATAGGCATAGGACCGGGGTGATTGCCGTTGAATGAGCCTCTTGGATTATATGGATATTCGCCTTCACTTGCCGCATTCCAGAATAATTCAATCATTTCAACTCTATCAACTCTAATGGTTTCTAAAGGAATTAGATGTAACAAAACGATACAACCACTAATCCAAAGTGAGCCTAATGAGAAAATCCATTTGAGCGACAATGATTTTTTTGTGCTATATATTATTATACCACAAGATATAAGAATGTAAATTAATGTCGCAACAATGGCTAAACTATATGATACTCTAATAGCATACCTTATACAAAATGCTATATTGATGAAGATAAATATTAGTAATGATATGTTTCGAGTATTAAATAATTTGAGCATATGCTACACAAATATCTTGTTTATTGAGGAGTTAGCCCCATTTCTTCGGCACATTTAAGCATATAATTATAGGCCGCTTCTCGTTCGTTGGGGATAATTCCATCGAGAATGGCATCTTTGATTTTTGCTTTTAATTCGCCAACTTCGCGACATGGAGGTAAGTTGAATAGTTTCATAATTTCCTCTCCATCGACTGGTGGTTGAAAATTGCGAATGCGATCTCGTTCTTCGAGTTCTTTCATCTTTTGTCGCACAAGAATGAAATTATCGAGGAAGCGTTTCACCTTTTCTTCGTTTTTAGATGTAATGTCGGCTTCGCAAAGAGTCATTAAATCTTCTATATCGTCACCTGCATCGAATATTAAGCGACGAACTGCCGAATCGGTGACAATATCTTCAACTAAAGCTATTGGGCGCATATGTAGCTCCACCAACTTTTGTACATATTTCATTTTCTCATTAAGAGGAAGCTTTAAATCTCGAAATATTCGAGGAATCATTTTGGCTCCAATGAAATTATGATTGTGGAATGTCCAACCAATTTTATCAACCCAAAGTTTAGTGCGAGGCTTTCCAATATCGTGCATCAATGCCGCCCAACGTAACCACACATTGTCGCTCTTTTGAGCAACATTGTCAAGGACCTCCATCGTGTGATAGAAGTTGTCTTTATGCCCTCGACCGTTAACAACATCTACACCCGACATTGCCGCTAATTGAGGGAATATTAATTTTAATAGCCCCGATTTCTTTAATAAAATCCAACCGATAGAGGGTTGAGGAGAAGCCATTATCTTCATTAATTCGTCGGCAACACGTTCTTTTGATATAATGTTTATGCGTTCGGCATTTCGTGCTATTGCATCAAATGTGTCGGGAAATATGGTGAAATTTAATTGAGTGGCAAATCTCACTGCACGCATCATTCGCAAGGGGTCATCGCTAAAAGTGATGTCAGGATCGAGTGGAGTGCGAATAATTTTGCGATCGAGATCGCCAACTCCATCATAGAAATCAATCAATTCGCCAAATCTGTCAGCGTTAACGCAAAGTGCCATTGCATTAATTGTGAAATCTCGTCGTGAAATATCATCTTCGAGTGAACCATCTTCAACAATAGGTTTGCGAGAACCTCGTCGATATGATTCGCGTCGAGCTCCTACGAATTCTAATTCAACATTACGGTTTTTTACTTGTGCTGTGCCAAAATTCTGAAAAACATTTAGGCGAGTTTTTTTGCCCAATGCATTGGCTACCCCTTGAGCCACTTCAATACCGCTACCAACTGTGACAAAGTCAATATCTTTAGATGCACGATTAAGGAATAAATCACGCACATAACCTCCCACAGTGTAGCATTCACGATTTAAACTGTCGGCAATCTCTCCAACGAGATGAAATATTGGTTTGTCAATTTTTGATGCGATAGGGTGCATTATTTAATTATTATATAAGATTAATAATTTCTTCGGGAGCATGAGTGATGCACTCCATGCCGTTTTCGGTTACAATGTAAGTGTTCTCAACACCCACAGCACCTATACCGGGGATCACGAATTTAGGTTCAAGTGCAATAACATTTCCAATTGCAAGAATGTCGCGACTGCGAGGTGCAATTACAGGTAGCTCGTTTATTTCTATTCCCACGCCATGACCTATGAATCCGGCTTTTTGTCGATGTCCCATGAATAAATGGCCGAGATCTTCCTCTTCAACGATTTCAATCGCTTTGTTATATAGCGCTTTAGCTTCAATACCGGGCTTGCCTATTGCAGATAGCTCTTTGCATATGCGACGAGAGCATTCGTGGGCTTTTTTTGATAGATCATCTAATTCTCCAACAGAAAATACACGAGTCATATCGGTCATATATCCGGTGTAATTGCCATTTACATCTACCATGATTGCCATACCTTCAGCGGTTGTAGTGCCATTACAACCAACAGGAAGCGAATGGTTTATGCCGGCTCCTCCCATTGCGAAATCATAAGGAGAAGGGTTGTCGGCATTCTCTCCGCATATCACATTGCCCATATATATTTCCATCGAATCTCCACTGATTCTAAATTCGCCAAGGCAACCCTCAAGACGTGACAATCGTTCAATCTCAACTTGAAATTCCAAGTCGGTCATTCCAAGTTTATATGTTTGAGGAATTTGGCTATATGCTTTAGCTTGCTTTTCGCCCGATAATTTTAGGAGACCTAATTCATAGTCGGTTTTTATTGAACGTACTTGTCGAAGAATTCCGGAGGCATTTGCGATTTGAGCATTTGGGAAAACTTTTGACAGACGTTGTATTGTAGAGTAGGGGGTGATATCAAGTTCAAGTGCTATTGTGTTGGGTAATGAATACCCTCGCTCTACTAATATCTCGTTGATATTTTCGGGCTTGTGTATATAAACGAGGTTATCACCTATTAAATCCACCGGTCGACGAATAAAGTGAATTACATTTCCATTTGCTGAAATATAGGTGTATCCATTATATACCCTTCCCGAAATGTAGAATTTATTGGCATTATCACTAATTAGCAAAGCATCAATGCCTTGAGCAATAAGTAGCTCTTGTATTTTTTGAATTCTAATCTGAGCTTCTTCAGAAGGAATTTGTAAAAGATTTTCCATTATGATTGTAATCTTAAACGTATAGTTGCTTATATAACAAATCTAATAAACGAGGGAATGATTCAATAGTATATTCGGCATCTTCGCACTCTCCAAAGCCATATTTGGCGAAAATCATGTCAACTCCGGCATTATGAGCCGCATTGCAGTCGCCTTGAGTGTCGCCAACATATATTGCATTTTTTAGATTGTGGCGTTTAATAATTTCTTTGATATTGTCTGATTTTGAAAGAAGAGTCTCTCCATATGTGAGAGTGTCGCAAAAATATGGTTCTAATTTTGTGAAAGATAGGAAATTCTTTAACCCATCAGCTCCACAATTACTCACCATAAATAATTTGTAATGTGGCGATAGGAACTTAATGCCTTCAGCTACACCGGGGTATAATTTTCCTCCAAGCACCGGCATCATTTCTTGCTCGTTTTTGTCGAGCAATTCTAAATACGCAGCGCTATCGACATCTACTTTTACAACCTGTTGAAAGATTTCATTTATGGGCATTCCCATACATTTTAATAGCTCCTCTCTTGATACGGTTTGAGAGTATCCCATCTGCTCAAAGGTTTTATCCCATATCTTACAATAAGAATCAACAGCGTCCCATAGGGTGCCGTCCATGTCGAAAATGATACTATCGTATTTTGTTGTCATTTTATTTCAGTACTATCAATTTCAATTCCATCGAAAATAAGACCGACCTGTTCGATAGCGGGAAGGTGCTCAGCTCTCATAATATGACTTATTGATATGGGCTTTCCCTTGTATATTGTGATCTTTTTTGATACGGGAAGTGCATATTGAAAACTTGAGCCAATGCCATCACCATGCCATCGTCCATACATATCAGCCATTTCGATGTTAACAGTGTCAATGCGGGTTGAATCTCCATTGAAATGGCGTATTTCTAACCAAAGATTACTATATGGATAAGCATTGGTGTGCCTGAGAGCTATTGTGAGTTCTCCTGTAGAAATAGAATCTTGAGTTTCTATATCGAATTTTAATGTATCGCCATATTTCCACCCTTCATCAGAGATGTCGACAAAATGACTATAATCATTGTGCCCAGGTGCGCAAGCACCTAAGCACAATAATATGACTAATATTAAATTTAGTTTAATTTTCATGTTTGTCGTTACTGCTATGTTCCCTTTGCCTCTGCGGGCGGTCTCCATTTTGGTTGCGATTATTATTGCCTTCTTTTTTTGACCGTCTTTCGTTGTTGCCCTGTCTGCGTTTGTTTTCGGGGGCATTGTTTTGATTTCGGTCGTTGTTGTTCCCTTTGCCGCCTTTGCGTTTTTTCTTCTTTTTATCAAAACGTGTAAGGCTGTCTTGTCCCACAATATCACCAAATTCTTTGACTTGTTCTTTTGCAACGTCTTCGCCATCTCTTTGTAGTTTAAGAGGCTTCTCTCCGGCTTTGTTCATTGATATGATTTCAAATGCACGTTGCACGTCAATAGTAACAAGGTTCGCAGGGATTGACTTGTCGGTAGAGTAAGTTATTTCGCGCTTGAAAATATCGGTTTTGAAGTGATAATATGTGGCATCGGCAGTTTCAAGTTTAATGTCTTTAGAAGGCATACGCTTCACTGCTTCGGCATAAGTGTCGACTTCAAAGTTCAGGCAACATTTTAGCTTCGCACATTGACCGGCAAGTTTCTGTGGGTTCATTGAAATATCTTGATATCGAGCTGCACTTGTGGCCACCGATACAAAATTAGTCATCCAACTTGCACAGCATAATGGACGTCCACAAGGACCAATCCCACCAATGCGTCCGGCTTCTTGGCGAGCACCAATTTGTTTCATCTCAATTCTCACTCTAAATACTTCGGCAAGAACTTTGATGAGTTGACGGAAGTCAACACGTTCATCGGCAATGTAATAGAATATTGCTTTATTGCCATCACCTTGGTATTCAACGTCGCCAATTTTCATGTCGAGATTGAGGCTTGCGGCAATTTTGCGCGAACGTATCATTGTGTCGTTTTCCTTCGCTTTTGCTTCCTCATATTTTTCGAGGTCGGCCGGTTTTGCTTTTCGGAAAACTCTCTTTATCTCAGCATCTGGTTTGATATTTGCCTTTTTCATTTGGAGTTTTACCAAAGCTCCAATGAGTGAGACCTGTCCAATATCATGCCCCGGCGATGCTTCAACTGCTACCATGTCGCCTATTTCAAGTGGAATATTAGTGCTATTTTTGTAATACCCTTTGCGAGTATTTTTGAATTGCACCTCCACGAGTTCGCTGTCGACAAATCCTCCGGGAATATCGCTGAGCCAGTTGTAGCAATGCAATTTCCCCCTTGGATATTGTCGTTGAGGAGTAGTATTGTTTTCCTCAGGCGACACAGGGTTGTTATTATCGTTAATAATGTCGTTTGACATGTGTTATAGCCTTTTATTTTGCAAAACTTACCGAACGAGTTTCACGGATAACTGTGATTTTAACTTGTCCCGGATATGTCATCTCATCTTGTATGCGCTTAGCAATTTCGGCAGATAATTGTTCTGTTTCGAGGTCATCAATCTTATCTGCGCCTACGATTACGCGCAATTCGCGTCCGGCTTGAATAGCATATGTCTTAATAACGCCGGGATATGAAAGAGCGAGTTGCTCGAGATCGTTAAGACGTTTGATATATGCTTCAACGATTTCACGGCGAGCGCCGGGACGAGCACCTGAGATAGCGTCACACACTTGAACGATAGGAGCCAACAAGGTGGTTTGTTCGATTTCGTCGTGATGAGCACCAATAGCATTGCATATTTCGGGTTTTTCTTTATATTTTTCAGCAAGTTTCATACCCAAAATTGCGTGTGGTAATTCGGGGTCTTCATCGGGCACTTTACCTATATCGTGAAGCAATCCGGCACGACGAGCTTTTTTAGGATTGAGCCCAAGCTCTGATGCCATAATAGCACATAGATTGGCAGTTTCGCGAGCGTGTTGTAATAGGTTTTGACCATAGCTTGAACGGTATTTCATTTTACCTACAAGGCGAATCAAATCGGGGTGTAGACCATGGATGCCGAGGTCGATAGCAGTACGTTTACCTGTTTCGATGATTTCCTCTTCGAGTTGTTTGCGCACTTTTGCAACCACTTCTTCAATGCGTGCAGGGTGGATACGTCCATCGGCAACTAATTGGTGAAGTGCAAGGCGTGCAGTTTCTCTGCGCACAGGGTCAAAGCCTGAAAGAACGATTGCTTCGGGGGTGTCGTCAACGATGATTTCAATGCCGGTAGCTGCCTCGAGTGCACGGATATTACGACCTTCGCGACCAATGATTCGACCTTTAATTTCGTCAGAATCGATATGGAACACAGTTACAGAATTTTCGATGGCAGTTTCAGTCGCAACACGTTGAATTGATTGTACTACAATGCGTTTTGCCTCTTTGTTTGCTGTCATTTTGGCTTCGTCCATAATATCGTTGATATATGAAGCAGCAGCTGTTTTAGCTTCATCTTTGAGTGATTCAACGAGTTTTTCCTTAGCTTCTTCAGAAGATAATCCTGAAATGTGTTCAAGTTCTTCTTGGGCAGCACGTTTTAGCTTGTCAAGCTCTGCTTTTTTGCTTTCAACGATGCTGAATTGATTTTCAAGATTCGCTTTAGTCGCTTCAATATCATTGCGTTGACGTTGGTTTTCGCTTTGTTGTTGGTTTAGCTGCAACTCGCGTTGTTTCATTTTTGCTTCTTGTTGCTGAATTTTAGCCATACGGCTATTTGCTTGTTTTTCAGCTTCGCTTTTGATTTTTAACTCTTCTTCGCGAGCTTCAAGAATTTTAGTTTTCTTGATATTTTCAGCTTCTGACGTAGCTTCGTCAATAATAGTTTTGGCTTTGCTTGTGGCAAGTTTCTTTTGCACCATAATGGTAACTCCTATCCCTACGATAAGTGCCACTATGCCAACGATTAAAGAAATTATAATATTATCCATTCTTTTAGGTTGTTTATTAAATTGTTAATATAAAAAACACTCATTAATTGTGAATAATCACAACTAAGAGTGCGGGTTATTAATCTATATGAAAATTTTACCTATTAAAGGGAACTTTCTCCAGGTGAGTGTAGAATGCCCTTTTATTCGGTTTTTAATATAATTGAATCGAGGTCGCCCTCAAATCGTTGTAGTAGTTCGATTGTCTCGTCTTTCAGTGCTTGGTCGTTATAATATCTCCTTGCAAACTGAAATGCAACCATCGCCATGATTTCAAGCGGAGACTTTTCTTTACCGTAAAGTTTACTCCATTTTTTCCATAGTTGAGTGACGTTTTCCTCTGCAAAATGTACCATAGGCACGTCTTCGGCACTCACTCGAATGGGAATTGGAGCTAAATCGGCAATTCGAACGTCTATTTGTTTTTTATCTTCATCCATTTGCATCATTCTTTGAGTTCAGCGATGCATTTATCAATATTCCGCACTAATTTAGAAAGGAATGCACGGCTCTTTTCCACGTCTTTACGATCGGGGGTGAGAGTGGTTACAACCTTGAGGTGTTCAACCTCTTGTTGTAGTCGATTAATCTCATTTTGCTGTTTTTTGATAGTTGAAGATAATTCTTCTATACGCAAATCAGCCTGTTGCTTATCTTGAAGCAATATTCGGTAACGCTCGGCTAATATGTCGGCTTTGCCGCGTAGTCGTTCAAGGGTTTGCTTGAGATTGTTGACCATTCAATTCCAAATTTCTACAAATATAGTGCTTTTTTTTTAATCAAAGGTGCTTTATTGCTTAAAATTTAATATAAAAATATTAATTTCACTTTTGTTGAGGAGGTTGATTGTAGCTAAGTGGTTGAATGCTTGTGGCGTGAGGTTCCGTAATGCTTGATTTGGTTATAGAATAGGACTAAGTAGTCGAGTAATCGATTCTAAAACTTTTTGTAGGATTGGGCGCTTGCTCCATTGCTTATGGTTAATCTGTGTGCTATGCTTGAGGTCTTCAGCGTAGATTTCGCGCATATGTTCGTTTACTTCTTTTGAATAAATGAATAAGTTGCACTCAAAGTTGTGCTCAAAACTTCTGAAATCAAAGTTTGTTGAGCCTACAGTAGAGAATTCATTATCAATTATGATTGTTTTGCAATGTAGCATGCCTGCATCATATAGATAAAATCGAATACCTGATTTAAGACACTCATTTATATATGAATATGAAGCATATCTTAGGATTTTCGAATCGCTATGTCGAGGTATCATAATGCGCACTTTTACGTTTGATAGAGCGGCACTTTGTAGCGCTTTTAGTAGACTCTCGGTGGGAAGGAAGTAGGGAGTTTGTATTAAGATGCTGCGTTTGGCATTGGAAATGGCTTTTAGGAATACTAATGCAATATTGCTCCATTGGTCGGTGGGACCACTGGTGAGATATTGCATGCCGATATGTCTAAGATCGTTTTCGTTGATTTTAATTGAAGATGACTCTTCTTCGAGAAGGGCTTGCCCCATGAAGTTCCAGTCAACCGAAAAAGAATATTGTAGGGCGGAGATAATCGTGCCGGTGACGCGAAGGTGTGTGTCGCGCCAGGTCGAAAATTTACCGCCATCGATATATCTGTCGGCAATGTTCATGCCCCCGATATATCCAATCTCGCCATCAATAATGCATAGTTTGCGGTGATTGCGCCAATTGATGCGTGTTCCAAATGGTGGGAATGATACCTTGAAGAATGGGTGTACCATTATGCCCGCATTCTGCATCTCTTTGAAAAATCGAGTTTTTGTGCCGAAGGAGCCTACGTGATCATATATAATTCTTACTTTAACCCCTTCAGAGGCTTTTGAAATGAGTATGTCTTTTATTTCTGTCCCTATTTTATCGTCTTCAAATATATAATATTGGATATTGATAAATTCTTTGGCGTTGACAAGGTCGGCTTTGAAGTCGTTGAATTTATCAATGCCATTGGTGTATATCTTAATATTATTGAGGTTATGGTATTTTGACCCATTAAGGCTGCGTGTGAGTTTTATTTGTTGCACACTGTCGGGCGAAAGGTGGGTCGATGTAAAGTTGAAGTTGAAATTGATATTTTTGAGATTGTTGTGGCGTTTAAGGCGACGGCGGTTTCGGCGAGAAATCATGTGTGTATTTTTGATACTTCTACCGAAAAAGATATAAATAACGAGTCCTACCGCAGGGAGTAGGAGAAGTACGGTAACCCATGCCAATGATTTTACCGGGTTGCGATTCTCCGAAAGTATTATGGTGATAATACTTAGAATGGTGAGAGAATATATTGTGACAACAATCCAATATAGCCAAGATAAATTTATGTAGTCGGAAAGAGAATATTCCATTATGGCATTTGATTTAATTTTTTGGGCTTATATTTTTCGCTAAGTTACGAATATTATTTAAATATTACGAAAAAGTGGTGTTAAAATAAAACAAGACACCTCGACAACGAGTCGAGGTGTCTTATAGAGTGTATATTGTTTCTGAATTATTCAGCTACAACTTCGAATGGGAGTTCTACTGATACTTCTTTGTGAAGTTTGATAGTAGCAGTGTAGTTGCCCACTTCTTTGATAGTGTCTTTGATAACGATGAGCTTGCGGTCGATGTTGTGACCGAGTTTTTCAAGAGCTTCAGCTACTTGGATAGTGTTTACTGAACCGAAGATAGTGCCGGTAGCGCTAACTTTAGTTGCGATAGTAAATGTTACACCTTCCAATGAAGCAGCAAGAGCTTCAGCGTCAGCTTTGATTTTAGCAAGCTTGTGTGCACGTTGACGTTGGTTTTCTGCAAGAACTTTAAGAGCTGAAGGAGTAGCAATTACAGCCTTGCCTTGGGGGATGAGGTAGTTACGACCATAGCCGTTTTTTACTTCTACAACATCATCTTTATAACCAAGATTGGTAATGTCTTCTTTAAGAATGATCTTCATAATTCCGTAGCTTTTAAAGTTATTTCATCAAGTCAGTTACATAGGGGAGAAGAGCCAAGTGGCGAGCACGCTTAACAGCTTGAGCTACGCGACGTTGGAACTTGAGAGAAGTGCCGGTGATGCGACGAGGAAGGATTTTGCCTTGCTCGTTGAGGAACTTCTTGAGGAATTCGGGATCTTTGTAGTCTACATACTTGATACCGCTTCTTTTAAAACGGCAATATTTTTTCTTCTTAACGTCCACTGATAGTGGAGTGAGATAGCGAATTTCTGATTGTTGTGCCATAATTTAGTCCTCCTTTACTTCTTCTTTAGGTGCATTTGCTTTGTTAGCTTTCAAGCTGCGACGTTTTGCTGCATATTCAGCTGCATACTTGTCAAGACGGAATGTCAAGAAACGAAGCACGCGCTCATCGCGACGATATGCTGTTTCGAGCTTTTTGAGGGCTTTTGGCTCAGCATCAAACTCAACTAATGTGTAAAATCCGGTAGATTTCTTTTGAATTGGATAAGCGAGCTTGCGCAAGCCCCAATTTTCTTCGTTCACGATAGTTGCGCCATTGTCGGTCAACACTTTAGTGAACTTTTCTACCGCTTCCTTCATCTGTGCATCAGACAAAACGGGAGTTAAAATGAAAACGGTTTCGTAATGATTCATAAAAGTTATTATTAAAATTAATTTGTTAAAAACGTGTGCAAAGGTAGTGATAATTTTTCATTTATGCAACTTTTGGAGGTTTTGCATTGCAAAAATAATAGCGACAATCTTTTGATGTCGCTATTTTAACGTTGTTAGTTGGCAATAAATCCATTAAACGAGGGGTGTAGCTTTGGGTTGTAGCTGTAGCTTCGTGCAAATTGTTTAATGAAATCAATCGTTGATTTACGTGGTGTGAAGCTTTTATGTCCCTCTTGTTTGTTGTTTAAAATTGCCATTGATTGAGTAGAGGTTTTCTTCATAGGCAAAATGCTTATTTAGTTAATACATTATATTTAACGCAAGTGAAATTTTATTATTGCATTTAATGAGTGGTAGTTTTGTTAAAATATATTAACGTTAGTTGTCTGCAAGTTTGGATAAATAACCGGTTGTTTCCTGGAATAGAAGAGAGGGATAACTATATTTATGTGTGTCGGTGTTATGAGAAATTATCAATCTCAGTAAGTGTGTTACGATATTGATTAATGTTTTATTGTGTTTAAAATGTGAATAATTCTAAAAAATTAGTCGAAAAGTTTGTGAGTTTCATATCAGTTTGTTAGTTTTGCATTCGTAAACCAATAAAAAATCATTATCAATAACCCTTTAAATATTTTTGCCTATAGCACAACATTACTCTAAATCAAGTAAATAGAATAGTAATGCAAGTATTAAAAACGCTCACCGATGATCAATTGGTGGCTCATTATGCTAAAGGTAATAATAGTGCTTTTGATGAACTTTTGACTCGTCATCAATCGCGAGTATTCTCATATATACTTCACATCGTTAAAAATCGCGATCTCGCTGAAGATATCTTCCAAGAAACATTTGTAAAAGCTATTATGACGATTAAACAAGGTCGTTATAGCGAAAATGGTAAATTCGTGGCATGGATTACACGAATTGCTCATAATTTGGTAATAGATTATTATCGTCAAGAAAAATCGGAAAATACAGTGTCGACCGATGAGGACGAAACAAATCTATTAAATCGTAAAGATCTTTGCGAGAGTAATATTGAAGACGAGATGGTGGTAGAGCAAATACATAACGATGTTAAAAGAATTATCGATGCTTTGCCCGAAAGTCAACGTGAAGTTCTTGTGATGCGTTATTATCGTAATATGAGTTTCAAGGAAATTGCCGATTCTACAAATGTGAGCATCAACACGGCACTTGGCCGTATGCGATATGCGATTATGAATATGCGTCGCATTGCCGAGGAACACAATATTGTACTCACATTTTAAGTTTATAGACTATTCATTCCGTTAGAATAGATAAAGTTTCATAGTTGTTTAAGTTTTAGAGATGAAAACACCTTGAGATAATTCTCAAGGTGTTTTTCTGTTTATTGAATTTCTTGTCGCTTTAATCGATAGAATTTGCCTTATAGTAAATCGCTGCTGTCGCGGCGGAGGTGGATAAACGCTTCGGCGCGGTCGCAACGGAACTCTAAGCCGCGGAATTTCTCAATGGGGTCGTGCCATTTTTGATATAGTGGTTCCATCTCTTGGCTTGTGTGGCAATTGCATGCTTTGCGTTTTTGATTGGCGATAGTGGAGATGTCGACATAGTCAGTTGGGTGAAAATAGGTGGTTTGTGTCCCGTTCATGCCTTCGGCATAATATAATTCAAAACTATAGTCAAGTCTACGCCATGCGTTATAAACAAGTATAGCGCATACGCGATGGTCGGCATGAGAGTCGAGAGGCCAGTGTGTAAACACGATATCGGGCTTTTCTGCCGCGATAAGATCCGTCATTTCGGCATAACGTTCTTTGTTGACCTCGGAATTGCCGTCAATTTGAGTCATAAAGATCGGACGAGCACCAAGAATGTTACAAGCGTTTGTTGCTTCTTTGGTGCGGATTTCTACAGCTTCTTCATGTGTTTTGCCTTTAATGCCGGCTTCGCCTTTGGTCATATATACCGACACTACATCCCACCCGGCTTGTTTGAGTCGAATCATTGTGCCGCCACAACAAAGCTCCGGATCGTCGGGGTGTGCGCCTATAATTAATGCTTTTTTCTTGTTTCTTGGCTCTGATGTGGATTCATTGGCAAATGATTCGGTACCGAATAATGTTACACCGGCAATGGCTGTTCCGGCAACTTTTAACATATCACGTCGATTCATATCTGTTATTTTATAAAGATTTCGTTATAAAGAAATGTCACTGCTGTCGCGGCGAAGGTGGATAAATGCTTCGGCGCGGTCGCAACGGAACTCTAAGCCACGGAATTTCTCCATTGGAATATGCCAATTATCATAAAGGGGGACCATGTCTTGACTTTTGTGGCATAGGCATGCTTGTCGCTTTTGTTCGGCAACTGTTGAGATATTGACATAGTCGGTGGGGTGGAAATATGTTGTTTGAGTGCCGCTCATCACCTCGAAGTAATATAGCTCAAAGCTATAATCAAGACGTCGCCATGCATTATAGACAAGGATTGAACACACGCGATGGTCGGGATGGGAGTCAAGAGGCCAGTGTGTAAACACAATGTCGGGCTTTTCTGCCGCGATAAGATCCATCATTTCGGCATAACGTTCTTTGTTGACTTCGGAATTACCATCTATTTGAGTCATGAGAATAGGGCGACAATCAAGAACTTTACAGGCTTCGCGAGCTTCTTGAGAGCGAATTGCGGCAGCTTCATCGTGTGATTTTCCCACGATGCCTCCTTCTCCTTTGGTCATATATACCGACACCACGTCCCAACCTGCTTTGCGTAACATAAGTATTGTGCCTCCACAACCGGTTTCAGGGTCATCGGGGTGAGCGCCAATTATTAGCGCTTTTCTTGTTTTTTTGGGGTTGGTTGTAGGCTCGTTGGCAAAAGCCTCGGCGCCTAATAGTGTTGCCCCTGCAATAGCAGTGCCGGCAACTTTTAACATATCACGTCGATTCATGGTGTTAAAGTAGTTTAAATTTATTAATGCAAAGCTACATATTTTTTGCGAAAAAACACAGGTTTAACATAAATAAAAACCACCCCAAGTATGTTGAGGTGGTTGCGAGAGTATAAGTGAGATTGATTTTATCAATAATAAGTAATAGTGCGGGTTTCTACAGTACTCTTTCTTCCGGTTTTGGCTGTGCGTTTAATCCAGTTGCCATAAGAGTCAAATTTTTGATAAGTGTAGGTGGTGGTTGTACGATATCCGTCCTCATCAATATGTACTTCTTTTATTACTTGTCCTTTTGCGTTGTAAGTGTATTTAGTTGTTGATTGCCACCCACGATTGCCTCCAGTATAACTCTCTTTTATTAATAATCCTTTTTGATTATATGTGTAACTGAAAAATTCAGTTATCGCTGATGCATCAATATATGTGATTCTCCCAAGCTTGTCGCGAGAATTACTAATAATTTGGACCCCACCCCTTGAGTATAGTGTTCCATCTTTTTCGAATCCCCAGAGTTCATCACCGTAATTGTCGTATATCGCTTTCACCGGGCCTTTAAGATTGAAGGTGTTGCGGTCGGTCCATTTTGCGCTTGCTTCGAATGCTGTTGTTAATGTGAAGATTGCAACAACGAGTAGTAATAATGATTTTTTCATGTTTATATTTATTTTAGGGTTAATAATGATGCAAAAATAACTCTTAATTTCCTAAGAGGCAATACTCACCCCCCCGTTTTAGTTAAAAGATATTAATAAAATGAAATAAATAATATTATGGATAATTTTGAATTAAGGTTGTTTTTTGTTGTAAAATATTCGTCTGAGAACGAATTTTTTATTATTTTTGCGCAAAAAGTAAGTTATGGACGAAAGAATTGGATTGATTTCGAAGTATAATCTATGGAATAGGAATATCATAGAGAGTGGATATGCCCGTAAGTCATATACCGATAAAATTTCTCAATATATAGGCAATAGAATAATCAAGGTTTTGATAGGACAACGAAGAACCGGTAAAAGCTATATAATGAGGCAGATTGCAAATAATCTTGTGTCGGAGGGTGTGTGTTGCAATAATATCCTATTTGTAAATAAGGAACTGTCGGCTTTTGATTTTATTGAAAATAATATTGATTTAGAAAATTTTGTAAAATCATATATTCAAGAGCTTAATCCTCAAGGGAAAATTTATTTGTTTATCGATGAAATACAAGAGATAGAAAATTGGGAAAAGGCTGTCAATTCATTGTCGCAAGACTATACTATCGATTGTGAGGTTTTTATTACCGGTTCAAATTCTCACATGCTTTCAAGCGAACTATCTACACTATTGTCGGGAAGGTATGTAGAGTTTCAAATACACTCGTTATCTTTTAATGAATATGTGAAGATAAAGAATTTGTCTTGTGATAAGCAAGGGTATCTCAAGTATATGAATGATGGTGGGTTTCCCGAATTGTTGCATTTCTCTTCTGAAGAGGCAAAACGCAATTATATATCAGGATTAAAGAACACCATATTATTAAAGGATATTATACAACGTTATTCAATCAAAGATGTGCGTTTGCTCGAGGATGTATTTGTGTATTTGGTAAATAATGCATCAAATTTGCTTTCTATTCCCAATATTGTAAATTACCTAAAGAGCAAAGGTCGCAAAACCAGTTATGAAACGGTTGCAAATTATATCGGATATATTGAAAACGTCTTTCTGGCTCATAAGGTCGAGCGATTTAATATCAAGGGCAAAGAGATTCTGGCAGGGACTCATAAATATTATACAAATGATGTTGCTTTTAAAAATTACCTATATAATGGTTTTGGTTATGGTATAGGTTATTTGCTTGAAAATCTAATTTATCTTGATCTTCTTCGCTCAGGATATGATATTTATACCGGTAAGTTTTACGACAAAGAGGTGGATTTTGTTGCCATAAAAAACGATCGAACTATTTACGTTCAGAGCGCATATATTCTTGTTGATGAAGATACTATAAAGAGGGAGTACTCTCCACTGCAGTCAATCAAAGATAATTATGAAAAGATTGTGGTTTCCCTTGATGATATACAACTTCCGTCGATGGAGGGCATAAAGCATATTCAAGCATGGAAATTCCTTGACTATATCCAATAAGCGAAAATAAGATGTTGGTAAGATAGGATAAGAATATTAATAAACAAAAAGTGGCACTCTTATTTCAAGGGTGCCACTTTTCGTTTGTATCGTTATTAATAATAAGTTATAGTGCGGGTTTGGACAGTGCGTTCTTTGCCGGTTTTTGCAGTGCGCTTAGTCCAATTGCCATATTTGTCAAATTTTTGATAAGTATAGGTAATGGTAGTTGTAATGCGACCCATTGGACCATCTCCACTACTCACTTCTTTTATAACTTGTCCTTTTGCATTATAATAGAATTTTGTAATGACATAAGCGCCACTTCCAGAAGTTTCTTTTTGTGTTACGAGTCCCTTGCTATTGTAATAGTATTTATCCATAGTCATGGATTTAATTCGGCCTTTATTGTCGCGATCGATATTCGCCCAATAGATATTAGGGTCTTCTTCAAATATTATATCCCCATCTTCTTCAAATTCTAAATATTCGTCATAATTATTGTTGCCGATTACTGCTTTTACCGGACCTTTTAGACCGAATGTGTTGCGGTCGGTCCATTTTGCGCTTGCGTCGAATGCTGTTGTCAAGGTGAAGATTGCGACAACGAGTAGTAATAATGATTTTTTCATGTTGATTTATCTTTTAGGGTTAATAATGATGCAAAAATAACTCAAAATTGCCTAAGAGGCAATACTCACCCCCCCGTTTTAGTTAAAATATTGAAACGTATAATAATAGATGATAAAAATGGGTGTAGGCATAGTACGTGGGGTTGTATTGGTGTAATAAATATATTACATTTGCAATATGAGAGAGCTGATAAGGAGTGAAGAATTTGATGAGTTTTATGATGCTTTGCCAGATAAAGTGCAAAATAAGGTGAAGTATGCAATTAACTTGATGGCCGATGTGAGGGTACTCAACTCGAAGTTGGTGAAAAAACTCGTAGATACATATTTCTATGAATTACGAATTTCAGTTGGAAATGAATATCGGGTTGTATTGTTTGCGATAGATCATGAAAATTTGATTGAAGCAAAACATATATTGCTATTAAATGGTTTTATGAAAAAATCGACAAAAGATTATAAGAGAGAGATTGAAAAAGCACAGCAAATTTTAAATAGATATTTATAATGAGACCAAAGATTGATATAAATAAGTTGAAGCATCTTCCTACAGTAGAGGATATGTTTGAAAAAGAATATGGTGCAAAGGGAACTCCTACGCGTGATGAATTTGACGCAAAGTCGCGTGCTTGGTATTATGCCGAGGTGCTGAAAAATGCCCGAAAAACAGCCGGAATCACGCAACAGCAACTTGCCGATAAAATAGGAAAAAAACGTGAATATGTTGCGATGCTTGAAAAAGGTGAAACCGATATGCAACTATCTACGTTTATAATGATCTCAGAGGCAGTGGGGTTGAAATTATCGTTGACTAG
Source organism: Muribaculaceae bacterium (assembly GCA_017399915.1). Classification (GTDB taxonomy): domain Bacteria; phylum Bacteroidota; class Bacteroidia; order Bacteroidales; family Muribaculaceae; genus RGIG4079. The sequence goes on along the minus strand of JAFQAS010000067.1, from coordinate 64,337 downwards.
TTGATATGAGTAATAGTATATATAAAACAAGATAAAGTTAAAATCGAAAAAGCGTAACATTGTTACGCTTTTTCGATTAAATGCCATTAAGAGTTAATGTAATGTCTAAATTTATCAATAATAAGTAATAGTGCGAGTTTCTACAGTGCGCTTTTTGCCGGTTTTGGCAGTGCGCTTAATCCAATTGCCGTATTTGTCAAATTTTTGGTAGGTGTAGGTGGCAGTGTATGAATAGTCGCCATTCGGACCACTTCCTTGGAATATGGCTTTAATTACTTGCCCTTTTGCGTTATATGTGTATGTTTCGTTATCCCATCGAATCTGTTTTCCTTCTACTTGACCTTTGTTGTTATAAGAGTATATTTCTCCGTTAATTTGAGTTATCCGATCATAATCATCACGGAGGATACATTGCCAATAAAGCTCTCCCTCCTCATAAATTATATCTCCATCTTCTTCAAATTCCCAAGTTGCATATTTGCTATTGTTATCATACACCGCTTTCACCGGGCCTTTAAGATTGAAGGTGTTGCGGTCGGTCCATTTTGCGCTTGCTTCGAATGTTGTTGTTAATGTGAAGATTGCGACAACGAGTAGTAATAATGATTTTTTCATGTTAGTTAAATTTAGATGTGTAATAAAGTTATATCTACTCACTTTAAGGCTTTTCGATAATCTCCTATAGGAGTTTCGTTTGATTTTTAATTTCTTTACAAAAAAAGCGGGAACTCCTTTGACTTCTCGCCTCTATGGTGTTTGGCATTACCGTGACAACCGAGATGACAAAGAAGCTCACGCTATACACGTGAGCATTCTTGCATTCATTCTTCGTTGTCTTTTAGTCGCCAAACTTTTAGAGGGAAGAATATCGCAAAAACGCTTTTTCCTATTTATAGTAAAGAGTTGATTAATATTTATTTATTCATTGGCAAGTGTATTTTATTAATTTTGCTAATGCAAATATATGAATATAATTTTAAAAATAAAAGATTAATTTTTTAATCTCCTAATTTTCCAACCGGTCCATGCAAAAAGGAGAGAGAGTAGGGGGCTGGAGATGTTAAAAATGCAATAGGGGAGATAGGTGAGAGTTGCAACTCCAAGTACGGTTGATTGTGTCACACCGCATGAGTTCCAGGGTATTAATACCGATGTTACGGAGATTGAGTCCTCGAGCGCTCGACTTAATAGGCGAGGCTCTAATCCGTTTTTGATATATAGGTTGCGGAAAAGATTGCCACCAAGAATGAGCGAGAGATATTGGTCGCCTGTGCAGCCGTTGAGGAAAAGCCCGCTCCCTACAGTGGCGCCAACTGTTTGGCGCAGAGAGTGTATCTTATTGGTGAATGTGGCGGTTATCGCACCGAGCATTCCGGTCCCTATCAATGCTCCGCCAAAAATCATTGCACTCAGCACTAAATATATCGTAGGCATCATGCCCGCAACGCCACCGGTGCCAACCAATGAATTGAGCAATTCATTAGGTGTAGTGATTGCTGTTTCTGTGAAAAGTATGTCGCAACACATTATAGCGATGTCGGTAGCCGTGGAGCTAAATCCTAAAGCGTCTATGATTTGTGGTTGGAAGATGAAAATGCCAATTAGTCCCAATGCGGAACTTACGGCAAGCGTGATATATGTTTTTACGCGTAGAGCGATTAATACGCCGGTTATTATAGGTATGGCTAACGTCAAGGAAGAGATATTGAATGACGATTCTAACGCCGGTAAAATCTCAGAGGAATGAGATGTGCCAACCGGGTTATAGCAAAGTCCCACAATGCCATATACGGTCAATGCCAATAGAATTGCGGGCATTGAGGTGAGCATGAGATATTTTATGTGGGTGAATAGGTCGACTTTGCATGAAGAAGAGGCGAGGACAGTGGTGTCGGATAGGGGAGATACTTTGTCACCAAAATAAGCACCCGAAATGATAGCTCCGGCAATCCAACCATCGCTATATCCCATCACATTGCCTATGCCCTGAAATGCTATGCCTATTGTAGCGATAGTTGTCCATGAGCTACCGGATAATACTGAAATTACAGCGCAAACACCACACGCAATGAGTAGAAACATTTGAGGGCTTATAATTTCCAATCCATAGTAAATTAAAGTGGGGACGACTCCGCTTAACATCCATGTGGCCGACACCGTGGCGATAAATACCAATATGGGGATTGCGGGGAGGATTTGTGAGGCACTCTTCTTTAACCCTTTTAGAATCTCTTTAAATGGCTGAGGGCAAAATATTGCCGATAGCGAAAGGGTTAGGGCTGCTGCTCCAAGCAAAATGAGATAGCTCACACTTTGAGCGGCATCGGCATTTTTGAACACGATTATTCCTACCAACGTTGATAGTAGAGCAACGATTGGAATTATAGATAATAAAAATGATGGTTGGCGATTATTTTTCAACTATATAGTGCGTTAAATTGTTGTTGCTATTAAAAATGAAATGCAAAATTAGTGAATTACGCAGTCAAAACAAAAAATATTCACTATCTTTGCACTGCAATAACATTAGTTCTGCAAATAAACGCAAACGGGGCTGACTGGCTTTGACAGCGTGTAGAGGTGGTGTGTAAGCACGCAGAGAAATGATGGCTACTCTCTTTAAACAGGGACATCAACAATTTTAAATGGCGAAAATAACTACGCTCTTGCTGCTTAATTGAAGTATAGTAGATTAGCTTAATCTCTGCAACAGTTGCGGAGACAAGACATCACCCAATTGTCCTTTTCCCGAGACGGATTGAACAGGTGGTGCAGGTAAATCGGGAATAGGTGATCAAGAGCCTCGCGCGATTGCCGAAATTTTAGAGGATAAGGTTGTGGTTGGTTGTCTTTTGCCTGCCACTGCTCGAAAACCAAGAAAAGACTAAGCGTGTAGAAAGCTCATTAGTTCCGCGTTTGGACGAGGGTTCAAACCCCTCCAGCTCCACATAGGCAGTTGATTAACAGTGAAAAAGTAATCAACAAGGGCGAAAAAAGGCACTGAAAAGTGCCTTTTTTCTTATCCTATTTTGTAGTATGTGAATTCGTGTTGGTCGAGTTCGTTTCGGTCATAGATGTTTCGGCCATCGATAATCACTTTTTGTTTCATCACTTTGCCAAGTACGGCGAAGTTGGGGAAACGGAATTCGCGCCATTCGGTCACTAATAATAATGCATCGGCATCGAGAGCGGCATCATACATGTCGGTTCCGTAGGCAACTTTATCGCCTATGCGGCGTTGACACTCTTCAATTGCGATGGGGTCATAAACTTTGACATTTCCACCTGCGGCGATAATTTTGTCGATGAGGATTAATGATGGGGCCTCGCGCATATCGTCGGTTTCGGGTTTGAATGCAAGTCCCCACACGGCGATGCTTTTGCCTGCAATGTCGCCATTGAAATGCTTCATGAGTTTATCGAATAACACCTCTTTTTGTCGCTCATTAACTTCTTCCACAGCTTTTAGCACACGCATTGAATATCCGGCTTTTTCGGCTGTTTTAATGAGAGCTTTTACATCTTTAGGGAAACAGCTACCTCCATATCCACAACCGGGATAAAGGAATTTTTTGCCTATGCGGTTGTCAGAGCCGATTCCTTTTCGCACCATGTTTACGTCGGCACCTACCAATTCACAAAGGTTGGCAATGTCGTTCATAAATGAAATGCGAGTGGCAAGCATTGCATTTGCTGCATATTTAATCATTTCGGCCGAGGGTATGTCGGTGAATATCATGCGGTCGTTGACGAGCATGAATGGCTTGTAGAGTCGCGACATGATTTTGCGAGCACGTTCGGTTTCCACTCCCACTACTACACGGTCGGGGCTCATGAAGTCTTTAATCGCTGCGCCTTCTTTGAGAAATTCGGGATTAGAAGCAACGTCAAATTCCACGTTTACTCCACGTTTGTCAATCTCTGCTTGTATTGTCGCTTTTACTTTTGCCGCTGTACCTACCGGCACTGTGCTTTTTGTTACAACAACGGTGTATTTGTTGATGTGTTGACCAATAGTGCGAGCTACTGCAAGCACATATTTGAGGTCGGCGCTACCATCTTCGTCGGGAGGAGTGCCTACGGCGCTAAACACCACGTCGACATCATCGAGAACTTTAGTGAGGTCAGTCTCAAATTTCAAACGACGAGCCTTGATGTTTTTCTTCACCATTTCTTCAAGTCCGGGCTCGTAGATGGGTATAATTCCATTCTTGAGATTTTCAATCTTGGTTTGATCCACGTCAACGCATATTACGTTAATGCCCATGTCGGAGAAACAAGTGCCTGAAACTAATCCTACGTATCCGGTTCCAACTATAGCTATATTCATGATTTTGATGTTTTAATGTCGATATATTGAGGTTTTGATAGGCGAAGCACGCGACGCACTATCGGAATTTGATATAGTAATAACGAAACAATAAGTGAAAAAATTATTTGTTCGGCAATATTGGGTCCAATGTTTTCAATAAAAAAGAATAATTTGGCGGTAAGACCTGGTGCAAAACCAAAATTCGCATCCAATGTATGAATAATTAAAATTAGGAGAGAGAGTGAGCCTAAAAAAGCAATTTTTTTAGAGAGATTGGGGAATAAAATGTGAAAATAGTAGCTTGCTTGCATCACAATAAACGTACCACCCATAGCGCCTAATATGTTGATTATTATATTGGAATAGCGATTGCCGGCAATATTTAATCCTCCCTCAAAATAAGAAATAATAATAAATGTAATTGCACCAATCCACCAAATGGCAGTGTGAGACTTCGGTGTGATGCTATCATATTTATTGAATAGATATCCTATGTGGAAAAATATTAATGCACACCCCGATTGGATTAGTGTGAATGGGATGTTATTATGTCCCATTTTTGCTAAAATATAACATATTGTGGTAATGGATACAACAATGATCGATTTCCAAATATTTGACTTGAAAAAATGGGAAATGGCATTGAATGTAATACTGCACATAAATAAAGAGAATAAAAACCAAATGGGAAATATGATATCCCAAGGCTCGGTCATAGTGCTGCCGGTTATTAAAGATGTTAAATGATATTTAAATATTTGAGGGCTTTGTTTGAAGAATAAGACAACGATTAAAATAAGAGCTGTGACTATATATGGTACTAATAAACGTCGAAAATTGTATTTTATGGATTGTAGCATAGGTTGAGGTTTGAAAAAATATCCTCCAATCATAAAGAATAATGGCATATGCCATGTGTAAACTAAACCTTGTCGCCAATCGTGTGCACAATGCCCCACTATCATCGCTATGATAGCAATAAATTTCATTATATCGAATATGGGATTGCGCACTATTAATGTAAATTTTGTGCAAAGTTACAGCAATGAATTGGAATTATAAAATGATTTGCGTCATTTTTGAGCGAAGCTGATAAAAGGAGAGTGTTGTTTTGAGAAAAATGTTGTAATTTTTAAGTTGTTGATTTTTATGCTGTTGTTGGATTTTGGTGTTGTGGCGCCAAAAATATTTTGAAAAAAAGTTGTCAAAACATTTGCCAATTCAAAAATAATGCCTACCTTTGCATCGCAATTGCGAAAATAGCTCAGTTGGTAGAGCACAACCTTGCCAAGGTTGGGGTCGCGGGTTCGAGTCCCGTTTTTCGCTCAAAGAGAACAATGAAATACATCAGTCTTTGAAAAAAGATTAGAATTGCGAAAATAGCTCAGTTGGTAGAGCACAACCTTGCCAAGGTTGGGGTCGCGGGTTCGAGTCCCGTTTTTCGCTCTAATTTTTTTTATAGATCTTTAATCAAAGATTGATACTCGTCCGGGTGGTGGAATTGGTAGACACGCTACTTTGAGGGGGTAGTGGCCGTTCGGCTGTGTGAGTTCGAATCTCATCTCGGACACGTTTCATTTATAAAGGTTGATTGCTAAAGCAGTCAGCCTTTTTTCTTTTTAACTATATTCATTACTGATGTTAATCACACTATTTTAACTAGTTCAACGCACATAATAATAAATATTTTTCAAATAATTGTGGATTGATTAAAATATGCTATATTTGTAAAAGAATTTAAAATCAATAAATTTTACAAATTAATATGGAGTTGAAATTTTGTCCCATTTGCGGGTTTAAATTATATCCTGAGTCAAATTTTTGTTCAAATTGCGGCGAGCCTTTATCAAAGTATAAGGAACAAAATGAAGCCACACAGCCGATAGAATTGTCAACATCAATAGAAGTTGAGGAGGCGGTAGTTGAACAATTTGAAATTGAAAATGAATCATTTACAGAGAAGGAGATACATCCACTCTCAATAGATGAAACTGATGATTTGATTCAAGATGCAGATGTGTCGCAACCAATCAATAAAGATGAACATAGCGCATCAGTTATAGATCGTAATGGTGAATCCACTAATGATGCCGTCGAGGCATTTGAAGAATCAGAAGATGTAGCTCAGCCCAAAGTAGCGGAAACCGAACAAGAAGTATCCTCGGAAATTGTTATTGACGAAACTCAGTCAGAACCAATTTCGATAGAACAAAATCAAGATGAATTTGAAGATAAAAATGAATGTGGTGAGACCGATCAAGATATTTCAGAGCAGAAAAAAGTAAGAATTTTGGGTATTCCGGAGTGGGCTTTTTATTCTGCATTGATAATAATAGGTATTAGTGTGGTTGTTTTTGTGAAATTAACAAGCACGAATGAGAATATTAAAAACGAAGGAGCAACACTGATTATTGAGCAAAATGATACAATAAAAAAAGATGTTGTTGATTCAATCAAAGTGGAAACGCAAATAAAGGATAACGACGCAAATAAAATAGAAAAAGATAGTGCTATGCCAACCCCCTCTGCAAAAATAGAAATGCCAAAACCGTCGGGGACTGATTTAGATTCGGCTTATCATGTAATAATTACTACAGTATCAGATAGTGAAAAGGCTTCTGAGATAGCTAAATCATCATCATATAAAGGGGCGTATGTTGTTAATAATGGGAGCAAGTATAGCGTAGCTGTTTTTAGAAGTATTAAAAAAGCTGATGCAAAGTTATATATGGATTCTATCGTAAAAAAAGATATTCCCGACGCATGGCTTTATCATGGTGTAGTGAAATAAGATATAATATTTATATATGAATTAAAACAATGAGCATTGGCATAACACCAATGCTCATTGTTTTTTGTTATTATTTGAATAGTCTATCTTTTGATTAATAATGTCGATTGATTTGCAGCGTTTAGGATATATGTGCCGGGGGCGAGGTCGCTCACATTAATTTTAGCATTCTCAGTATCGGCATATTCGCATTTCATCAATTGTCCGTCGATAGAATATATCTCAATATATTGAAGATTTGAAGTTGATGAAACATTTACAAAATCATAAGCGGGGTTGGGGAAGATGCATAAGTTTTTGTTGTTCATAAACACATCTTCAACTCCGGTGATAATCTCATTTCCGGCAATCTCAATGGTAGTTTTTGAAGGAATCGTAACCATATCAATCCATTCGGTTGATGCGTCGGTAGAGAACAATGCCGGTGTAGCTGTAGCTTCTCCTTCAATAGATAGAGTAGGAGTTGATTTTACCAAAATAGGATAGTCGGCAGTCATTGTCACATTTACAGTTGCGAATTCGCTGCTGCTGATAGGATTGTCGCTACCATATACATAATGCACTTTAATAGGCATAGAGCATATTTGAGCTGCAATTTCCGACCAGTTGTTATCTTCGGCATAAGTGCCATTGTAGCTATTATATCCGATGCCATTGATAACACTTGATGCCCCTTTGCCGTAATCGTTAATCCAAGAGTCGCTTAATATGGCAGTTGGCGCAACATTTACATTGTTGTGACCTGCACATTGCAATCCCGAAGCGTAAACACCAATGCCATGATTTAAGTCAATGTCATCAGACCAATTTAGTTGCATTAACGCGTCATAATTATAATTGTGGAAATCGTCTTGTCCATCATTCCAAGAGCCGTATATGAGGTGAGGCTCATTTTGTTTCCACAATTTCGCAACAATATTTTCAGAGGACAATGTCAATCCTGTAAAAGTAGGAGCATTGCTAAATTCAATCACACTTTTATCAGCAACCCCTTTGGCAGATATTTCAGGCAATGAATTATTGGTAGAACGAGCATAATCAACGCTTAATTTTGTGTTATAAGTTTGAGTGGCTTCGATAGGCTCATTGCGGGTTCTGCTATCTTCGGCGGGTTTCTCGGTGGTTGCAAATTTCACGGGTAGATTAGTCAACGAGGTGGAAATGCCTTTAAGCAAACCGTCGCTATTTTTATAATCGTTCATCTTATTATCGGCGTAAGACGCAGTGATGTCACCACCTAAATCGATGTCATAGTCGATATCCCAGAAGTTGACCACTTCGCTTGTAACATGAAGAGTGCCAAAATTACCGTCGGCAGAAATCTCATTCACGCCGCGATAATGAACGGGGTCGGTCAATGAGACACCTTCATTGGTAATTGAGTTGTGGCTGCCCATAGGCATGTCAGAGGCTTCGGTATTGGCAGTGTACTCCTCGTCAACCGCTTTAACTGTAGTGTTGTTATAGGCGACAGCCGTTGTGGGGATATACATTGCATTTGAAGTGCCATCGGCATAGTCAAGATATAATGCTTTCCAAGCGTCCATCTTATCGGCCGATGATTTAGAAAGGTATAATCTGAAATTATAAGCCTTATTAGGGTCAACGTTATGGAATACCAACGGTTTGCTATATACATCGGCATAACTGCTATAGTGAGAGGCACCTTCGGCTTTGCTTTCCGATGCATTGGCTTGCACAACCTCAAATCCATTAGTTATAGAAATTTGGTCGGCAAAGTTATCGCGTTTCACCGAGCCATAACCGTTTTTAGAGTATGTGTTGTAAACATTTTTAGACGAAAGAGCGGACGCCCAAACATCACCCTCATGCGCGTTTTCATTCCCAACGGTGATGTGAGTGGCTTTGTCGGCGATTAGCTCGGTAGATTTAAAATTGCCTGTCGCGTCTTCCATCACAACCACATACTTATCGATAAGTTCACGGAATGGAAGCACATCGGCCGCCTCGCCATTAGTATATGCAAGATAAGCATTGTCATAAGGTTCGGGCAACATTGCATTGTAAGCAAGGTTAAAAGAGTAATAAGTTTCGTCGTCGATTGTTTGAGTCACTTGCTCGGTCGCCATGCGAGGTGCCATGCCATAAGCCAAGGGACCGTTATATGTAGCGGTTAATGGTATCACAATGTCGTTTGACTCGCTATTTGTAGAGGCAAGAGGTGAGAACAATCGCAGAGTTGCGTTATAAGTTCTTTTTGTGCCCTTATAAATGTTAGGCTTGAATGTTACCGTGGCAGATGCAGTAGGAGAAAATGCATTGTTGTCATCAACTGCGACACTAAATGCTTCACCATCTTCGCCGGTTATCACGCCACACCATTCGCCATAAATGTATTCGCCATTATTTATAGTAATGGTTTTTGAATCGCTTCCGTCGATCGCTTCGGTTGAGAAGGTTAGTGATTGAGTATCGCAGCTATAATTCATAGAGCCTGATGGGTAGTCGCCCTTGAAGTGGGCATCTGTATCAGGGTCATTCCCTATGTGGGTCGCTCCTAAGTTTTCGTCATATGTGGGATGGTAGTCGATGAAGTATTTATATACATTTACTTTACGGTTTCCTTCAGCGCCATTAACAACGGCAAGATAAAGATTTGCATGACCAAATTTGTCGGGGCGAATAACTATACCTTGAGGTTCTCCATATACAAGGCTATTAATTCGAGGAATGTCTATTACCGCACGATATAAATCGGTATTTGAACGCCAATTATATACGGTTAGAACGATGGTAGGTTTTTCTTCGTCGATGTTCCCGGTAGTTCCTTCTGGGGTTCCTTCAATAATATAGAGGTAATCACCCTTGATGTCAAAACTTTGTAGAGGCCAATTCTTGCAATAACCATTATCATTGTTAATGGAGGATCGAGCATAATCGCCAATGTTTATAGTTACTCGTTTTATTAATGTTTTCTTGCCCTCCAATGCGTCGTCAAGGTCATAGATGTGGAAGTAATCGGTTGTAGATGTAGTAGTGCGAACACAAAGATAACGAGAAGCTTCGTCAACGGCAGGATATTCATTTCCCGCATTAGGTTCGTTGAAAATCTTTATTTTTTCAGTGTCTTTTGAAACGTTTAGGTTTAGGTCTATGTCTTTTTCAAATTTAAAGCGCGCCGTAGTTGCCGATCTGTCATTTTGGTCGTTAGGAGTAGCATTGCCTCCTCCCCATATCCACAATTCACCATCTTTATCGCGTACTAAACAGATATTTGTTCCATGACCACCATAGCCAATATCCATTGATTCTATTGAAGAGCTATATGTGTAGTTGTAATTGTCGATTTTAGTACAAGGAACGCGTGTTATAACAAGTCCATCATGGTTTGTAGGGCAGCCATAAAGAGAATTATATGCGTTGTTGCGGGCAGTTGGCATTCGTTGAATAAAATACATGTCACCGGTAAGAGGGTCAATGTCGAAACTTTGAAGTACCGTAATCTCTTTTAAACTTATTTCAGAGGCATGGGTTGACACGTCATTTCCAACAAGGGAACTCACTCCGAACGTAGATCGATTGGCTGCGTGATTGTTTTCTATGTAGAAACGAGTAAATTGGTTGGCATAGATTTCGCGAGCACCAAGGCCGTCATCGAGTGTTACGTATGTAAATTTATAGAAACGATTGTCAAAGTGGTTGTTTGAGATATTGAATTTAATCTTATTCCCGGCAGCGCTATTGTCGCAAAAAAGCAATAGCTTTTCACCTAATTGGTCGTTGGCTGCAGGTGGCGTTACAGAAGTTTTATTTTTGAATGTATTTTCATTTACATTTATACGGAAATTCACGGGTTGTACCTCACTTTCACTGCCACTGCTTCCTTGAAAGATTCGTATTAATGGGAAGGCGCTTCCTTGGCCATAACAACCATCAAACTCGTTGGCAATAATGTTTGCTGTTGTGGAATTGGCGTATCCGCTACGGTATATCGCTATACAAAATTCACCTTTGTATTTGTCGGTAAGTGTATTATAAGATGTTTTGCCAACATTCTTAAATACATTGTTTTTAATATTAAGTGAGCCTTGTGCATTTGCAAAATACACACTTGTGCCCCCATCATAAAAATAGTTGTCGGTAACTGTGCTTGTGCCAAATGCTCCGCCAATTGAAATGCAGTTGGCTAAATGTTCGGTATCGCCTTCAAAATGATTATGAGAAACTTCGCAATCTTTATAACGGCATTGGGCAGAAAGGGTATTTGCGGTTGCATTGGTTTTCATATCGCCTAATTCAACGAGAGGCGCATGTGCCGATAGACCGATATCCATGCCGGTGAAATAATTATATAGCACTTTGATGCCACTAAGAGGGGAGGCGTTTGTTGCCGACGAAGATTCTATGCGGCCCTTGCCGGTAACCTTAAACCCATTAATAGTAATATTGTTAGCCTTTATGTAAAGTGTTGCTTGGAGTTCGGTTTCCAATGCATCGCGTGTTGAGGTCCAATCGCGATTGGCATTATTTCCGAGAATAGTTATTCCATCAACTGTTAGAGTTATCTCATCGGTATAAACACCCGGCGCTACATAAAGAGTATCACCCGAAGCGATGCCACAAGTAGTTTGATTATCGGCAAATTCTTTCAAAGAACGGAAACCGGTAACTCCTATGCGATAGAATTTTCCTTTATATAGGGCATAAGTTCCTCCGTCATTATTGTGTTGAGCTAACATTTCATCGCTCACAGTTGGGGCGAGATTGCTGTCAACCAAAAACGATTTTGCTGAAATTGTAGATGCGCATAACGCTAAGATAATAGCAAAAATTAAGCGTTTCATATTGTTATGTAGTTGTAATAATGATATTAACAGAAAAAAATATAATTTGCAAAGATATAATATATTTTGTGTTTTTGGGGGATATATGATGTTGTTTTTGTAAAAAAAATGAAATTGTAAATAGAAATAGTCAAAATATAAATGAATTTAAGTAATATCTATGTTAAAAAGGGGGATGTTTATAAAACAATAAAGGAGCCTGAAGCAAGATTGGTCGCAAAATAAAGCGATGTGTCAATATCATATTGACACATCGCTTATTGAGCTAATTTTATTGATAAAATCTTATTTAATAATCACTTTGGCAGTGTGAGGTGTGCCATCGGCAGTTTTAGCAACAACAATGTATACACCATTTAATCCTGATACATTTAATGTGTTGTCGGTGTCATATGCCACCATTGCACCATTGATAGAGTAGAGTGCGGTAGAAGCGGCATCAATTCCTACAATATTAAGAATGTCGCCATTAAAAGTGACACTCATATTGGCTTCATTGTCAATCGTTACATCTTCAATCCCCGATGTTCTAAGGCTGAATGTGTATTGAGCGGCAATTTGCCCGGGCACATATTGATATAGCTTCGCTTCATAAGTGTCAACTATTTCGGCAGTGATGCAGTTGGGATTAGGAGCTGCAGCTGCGGTTGTAAATTGAGCATCGTGAGTAGCTACGATTGTATTGTTTGTCACATCAACGATTTGGAAGCCGTCAAGATAAGCTGTGCTACCAATTGGTTGCACATTATACAGCGTGCCGTTGAGAGTGAAAATGGTTCCGCCTTGAGTGGTGTTGATTCCGTTATCGGGATATGCAACAAATCCTGAACCATTGTTGTAATAGAAATGGTTAGCTCCACGCACGCGTGCCACAATGTCATTACTATTTATATCGTTGGTCAACGGAATGGCAATTGATTGCGCATCGGCTGTGATTGCGGTTACATCTATTTTAGTAGCCGATGTTTGTACTCCATTCTTGATTATTATTTTTGCAACGGCTGTAGCATCTTTGGGGAAGATGAAGATGGCACCACCTTCAGCACTCATAATGTTGCCGATAGCCTTGCCGAGGTATTGCATTTGATTTGCAGTTACGCCATCGGGCATTGTGAGAGTCAAGTCTTGGAATGCTGTTCCGTTTGCAGGTAGCACTTTCATAGCTGTGTTACCTCCGGCATACATTGAAGTAGAAACGATGATATTTCCTGCATCGTCGCTTGTTATGGCAGTGCCGGCCGCTGAAGCGATATTGGTGTTGGTCAATCCGTTGGCAGTCCAATAATATAGCATTGAATTCGCATGGTCATTGATGTATATTTTACCATTGAAACCGGTAGCCCAACGAGTATTTGTTCCGGCAGTGAGGTGGCCTGAAGTTTGCACCCAATCTTGTGTGAGAGAGTAACCGGTTACAATGGCAGGAACATCAGTCGCTGTTCCTGTGATGGTGATTTCAATATCTTCGGCGCCGTTTGATGAAGCAGTGAGGGTTGCGCTATGGATTCCGCTATTAGATGGATTATATGTAATAGTAACATTCCCACCCGCACTTGAAAGAGAACTTGTGCTAAGATTGAATTGGTCGGCATCAAGGCCACTTAGCGATAGGATTATGTCGTTTGTAAGGGCCGATCCTTGAAGTGTGATGTCTTTTGACTTCTCAGTCCCTACCTCGGCTGATAACGATACATTTGTAGCGCTTGTTTTGATAACAGGAGTGGCAGGTGTGTTTCCTCCTGAGTAAGTCGCTGAGATAGGTATTACAATGTCATTTGATTCTACACTAGAGGATGCAAGAGGCGAGAAAAGTCGAAGGTAAGCTCGATAAGTCGATTTATTTGCTTTGGGGGTGAATGTGACAGTTGCGGTTGCAGAAGTTGAGAATGCATTATTAGACGCTGTGTTCACTGTAAACGCATCGCCGTCTTCGCCGGTAATGACTCCATGCCATTGGCCGTAATTATATTCGCCATTTGTAATAGTTATTGTTTGAGAGGGAGTCTCGCTCAATGATGCCGCATAAAAATCCAACTCTTGTGTGTCGCAAGAGAATGTTATTGCGGGATAGTCGCTACAGAAATGGCCGGTTGTGTTGGTGTCGTCCCCTTGGTTAGTCGCTTTGGCATTTGCATCGTCATATCCAGTGTGATAGTCAATGATATATTTGTATATATTTGCTTTGCGTGAGCCCGATGGACCATTTACTACTGCTACAAATAGGTTGGCATGGCCATATTGGTCGAAGCGGAGAACCATTCCCTCAGGTTCGCCAAACAGATTGTTGATGCGGCCATAGTTGAGACGCTTGCGATAGCAATATTCGTTTGTGCGCCAATTGTAGCAAGTTATAACAAGAGTAGGGTCTCCCGATGTGATTGTGTTGCTGTTTTCTTCGCTACAACCTTCAAGCACATATATATAGTCACCATTGATGTCGAAGCTTTGGAAGTCCCAAGTGTTATATCCGCCATCGCCTGAAATATCTGATTGTGCAAATTCTCCCTTTGTTAGTTGAACTGTTTTGTGTAGAGTCTTTGTCCCTTCAAGAGCATCGTCTAAGTCGTATATGCGATAAGTGTTGATGCCCGAACCGCTTGTACGTACACATAGGTAGCGAGAGTTTTCGTCGCAAGCAGGGTAGTCATTCGAGCCTGATACGTTGAAGTATTCCACTCCGCTATCGGTGTCGCCGGTGCCATCGAGGTTTATGTCTTTGCCACTGGCAAATTTCCAACGAGCTGTAGCCCCCGATGTGTCATCGCCACTTTTTATTGTTGCTTTACCGCCACTCCATAGCCATCCTTGGCCATTCTTGTCGCGAACAAAGCAAATGTTTGTGCCGTGGCCGCCATAACCAATCTCCATTGATTGAATGGCAGTGCTATAGGTATAAGCATATCCGTTGATATTAGTACATGGCACGCGTGTAACGGTCAATCCGTCATGATTAGAGTCAAGACCATATAGAGAGTTGTATGATGTATTGCGCGAAGAGTTCATCTTCTGAATAAAATACATGTCGCCGGTAACGGGGTCGATGTCGAAACTCTGGATAACGGTAACCGCTCCCAACGACACGGCTGTAGCGTGGTTTGTTACATCTGTTCCCGTTAATGTGCTTGTGCCGAAAGTCGACATTTTTCCACCTATGTCAAAGCGGGTAAATTGATTGGCATATATTTCGCGAATACCTTGGCCGTCATTGAGAGTAACCCATGCAAATTTGTAGAAACGATTGTCGTAATGGTTGTTTGCAAGGTTGAAGATGATGCCACCACCGGTGCCTTTGTCGTTGTATAACAACAATTTCTCACCTGCTTGATTGTGACTTGAGGAGGGCAGAACGGTAGTTTTGTTTTTAAATGTATTCTCATTGATGTTGATTTTATACCCCACAGCTTTCACTTGGTCGGTTCCCCCCGAATTACCTTGGTAAACGCGGATTAATGGGAATAAAGATGTTTGACCATAACAATTGTCAAACTCATTAGCTACGATATTTGCTGTTGTGGAATTGGCATACCCGCTGCGGTAAAGACCGATGCAAAAATCGCCTTTGTTGCCTCCGTCGGGTGCCGAGTAGGTTGTTTTTCCTACATTTTTGAATACATTGTTTTTGATGTTGAGAGTGCCTTGTGCGTTAGCGAAATACACGCTAGTGCCTCCATCGTAGAAATAGTTGTCAATTACGTTAGTTGTGCCGAATGCACCGCCAAAACTGATGCAGTTGGCATAGTGTGTGGCATCGCCTTCAAAGTGGTTGTGTGACGCTTCGCAGTTCTTATAACGGCATTGTGATGAGGCGGTGTTTGCATTAGCATCGGCAATAATATTACCTATCTCAACGAGTGGTGTTGAGGTGGAGCGTTTTACCATAGAACCGGTGAAATAGTTATATAGCACCTTGATGCCACTTAATGGGGCGGCATTTGTGCCCGAGGTTGATTCGATGCGTCCCCCCTCGGTGAATTTAAAGCCATTAATAGTCACGTTTGACGCATTGATTTTTATAGTCCCGGTTATTACTGATTCGGCGGCGCGTGTCACGGTCCAATCCGAGAACGCATTGTTTCCTATAAATGTAAGCCCTTCGGTTGCAACTGTTATGTCGCCCGAATATGTGCCACTTGCAACGTAAACTGTTGAATTTGCAATGATATTAGCGCCAAGAAATGATGTAAAATCAGCAAAAGCTGTTGAGCCAACAGTAAATGTTATCCCATTATGAGTAATGGTGGCACCCGAGTTGGTAGCTTTGCTACTAATCAAATATGTAGCAGCCGAAGTGTTGGCTATGCACATAATTAAAATAAGCATAAGTGATAAAAGCTTTTTCATGACATAAAGATTTATTGTTTGTAACGTGTTGTATTATTGATAAATACAAATATAATTATTTTTTTACATTTTTAATATAATTATTAGTGAAATAGAAACCCACTCTTGAAAAAAGTGATAGAGTGGGTTTGTGATGAGATTGATAGAATCCTATTTGATAATCACCTTAGAGGTATATGAAATGTTGTCGGTTGATTTTATATTTACGATGTATACACCATTTAGGTGAGATAGATTAAGAGTATTGCTATTGCTGCTGTTAGCCATTAGCGCACCGGTGGTGGAATATACATTGATTGCTTTAACATCGGCATTGTCGATAATCAAGGTTTTGTTTTCAACCTTGACAATAGGTTCTTCAATGATGCTATTGTTGTCAACGCTACTTGTCGGGCCGGTGTATTCAGCAGTTAATGGTATCACAATATCGTTTGATTCAACATTAGATGTGGCGAGAGGGGAGAACAATCTGAGATATGCCTTGTAAGAGGTGCGTTTTAGTTGAGGATTAAACGTTACTTTAGCAGTGGCGGTGCTTGAGAAAGCGTTGTTGGGCGACATCGTCACATTGAAGCAGTCGCCATCTTCGCCAGTGATAACCCCATGCCATTCGCCTAAAATATATTCACCATTAGTGATTGTTACTGTTTTGCTGTCAGACTCATTTACCGATGCACTGCTGAAACTGAGATTTTCGGTGTCGCAATTAAATGAAATTGCCGGATAGTCGCCTTTGAAGTGAGCGTCGGTGCTTGTGTCCTTGCCGATTATTTTAGCTGTGCCTGTGGTTGCGTCGTAATCGGTGTGATAGTCGATGATGAATTTAAATATATTCACCTTTCGAGAACCTGCATTGCCATTAACAAACCCAAGATACAAGCATGCATGGCCATATTCATCGGGGCGAATTACCATACCTTCGGGCTCGCCATATACAAGATTGTTTATTCGTCCATAATCTATTTTTGCTCGATACACATATGTGTTTGTGCGCCAGTTGTATAATGTTAGGACGATTGTAGGTTTGCCGGCTTCAATGTTGCCGGCTTCATCTTTGGGAAGACCTTCGAAACAGTATATATAGTCGCCTTTAATGTCGAAACTTTGGAACGCCCAGGTGTTGTATCCGTTGTCGTTATTAATAGTGGGACGAACATAGTCGCCAATATTGAGTGTCACGCTTTTTATTAAAGTTTTCTTTCCTTCCAACGCATCATCAAGATCGTAGATGTGATAAGAGTTGGTTGTAGATGTAACAGTGCGCACGCATAAATAACGTGAGGTCTCATCAACAGCGGGGTAGTCGTTTGCCGCATCAAACACGTTGAAATATTTGATATCTTCAGAATCGCTCGAAGTGTTGAGGTTTACATCGGCTCCGGCTTTGAATTTTATGCGGGCTGTCGAACTTGTGAGGTCGTTTCCATCACGAATTGATGCTTTGCCTCCGGTCCATAACCAAAGTTCACCGTTTTTGTCGCGCACGGTGCATATCTTCATTCCGTGTCCGCCATAGCCAAGGTCCATTGACTCGGTTTTGGTGCTATAGGTGTATTTGTAACCATCGATTTTAGTACAAGGAATGCGAGTGATTACAATACCGTCGTGAGTTGAGTCAAAACCATATTTTGAATTATAGGCGTTGTTGCGAGAGGTAGGCATCATTTGGGTGAAATATAAGTCGCCGGTAACAGGGTCGATGTCGAAACTTTGAAGCACGGTTACATCGTCGAGCTCAACGGCCGATGCGTGGTATGAAACATCTTCACCGGTCAATGAACTTGTGAAATCTGACATGGTATCGCCTAAATAAAAGCGAGTGAATTGGTCGGCATAAATTTCGCGACACCCTTGCCAGTCATCAAGCGTTACCCATGCAATCTTATAGAAACGATTATCGAAATGGTTGTTTGACACATTGAATCTGATATCTTGGCCGGTGCCATAGTCATTATATAGTATCACATTTTGTCCCGATTGGTTGTGATTTGCCACCGGAGTGATTGAAGTTTTATTCTTAAACGTATTGTCATTTACATTTATGCGATAGTTGACCGGCTTTACTTGGTCGGCCTCACCCGATGAGCCTTGGAATATGCGGATTAAAGGATATAGCGAAGCTTGTCCGTAACAGCCGTCAAATTCGTTGGCTATGATGTTGGCGGTAGTGCTATTGGCATATCCGCTACGATATAAAGCAACGCAAAAATCACCTTTGTTGCCGCCGTCGGGAGCGGTGAATGTGGTTTTGCCTACACTTTTAAACACATTGTGCTTTATGTTGAGAGTGCCTTGTGCGTTGGCAAAATATATGCCGGTGCCACCATCATAGAAATAGTTGTCGTCGGCAGTTGTAGTGCCAAATGCTCCACCGAAACTAATGCAGTTGGCATAGTGAGTGGCATCGCCCACAAAGTGGTTGTGTGATGCTTCGCAATCTTTATATCGGCATTGCGATGATATATCGTTGGCATTACCATTAGCCACAATGTTCCCGATTTCAACGAGAGGATTTGATGTAGAGCGTTTTATGGTCATGCCGGTGAAATAGTTATATAGCACTTTAATGCCACTAAGTGGAGCTGCATTTGTGCCGGCAGTCGACTCGATGCGCCCCCCCTCGGTGAATTTAAATCCATTGATAGTCACGTTTGAGGCATTGATGTATATTGTGCCGGTGATAACCGATTCGTCAGCTCGACTCACGCTCCAGTCGCTATAAGCATTGTTGCCTAAGAAAGAGAGCCCCTCGGTGGCTATTGCGATGTCGCCGGAATAATTGCCATTGGCTACATAAACTGTTGAATTAGCCTCGATGTCTCCGGCTAAGAATGATTGAAAATCGGCAAATGCAGTTGAACCGACTGAGAATGAAATCCCTTTATGAGTGAGAGTCGTTCCGGGAGTTGTAGCATTGGGATTAATCAAATATGTAGCAGCCGATAGGTTGGCTGTGCACATAATTGAAACAAGCAAAAAAGATATAACCTTTTTCATGATTTAAGATTTATAGATTAAATAGAATTTAGTAGTTGAATGGTGCAAATATATGCATTTTAACCGATAAAAAAGATAAAATTCTTAAAAAACTTCAATAAAGTGTATTTTCGTCTATAAATGAGATTTTTTGTTTGTAAAATTGGTTTAAAATGTGGCCATTTTTTTGTACCTTTGCAATCTGAAATTTTTATGAAATAAAAAACAACGAAAACTTATATAAAAACTATGGCAAAAAAAGCGTTATTGATGATTCTCGACGGATGGGGAATCGGTAACAAGTCAAAAGGAGATGTGATTTATTCTACTCCCACTCCTTATTGGGATTATTTGACAGAAACTTATCCCAATTCACAACTTCAAGCAAGTGGTGAAAATGTAGGTTTGCCCGACGGACAAATGGGTAACTCTGAAGTAGGTCACCTTAACATTGGTGCCGGTCGCGTGCTTTATCAAGACCTTGTGAAAATCAACAAAGCATGCAAAGATGGTTCTATTCTTGAAAATCCTGAAATTAAGAGTGCGTTTTCTTATGCTAAAGAAAATGGCAAATCAATCCACTTTATGGGTTTGACCTCTGATGGTGGTGTGCACTCTTCTCTCGAACACGTATATGCGCTTTGCGACATCGCTAAGCATTATGAACTCGACAAAGTATTTATCCACTGCTTTATGGACGGTCGCGACACCGACCCTCGTAGCGGTAAAGGCTTTATCGAACAACTTCAAAGCCACTGCTCGAAATCGGCAGGTGTGGTTGCTTCAATCATCGGTCGTTACTACGCAATGGACCGCGACAAACGTTGGGAACGTGTAAAAGAAGCTTACGACTTGTTGGTTAACGGTGTAGGTGAAAAAGCTACCGACATGGTTGCTGCTATGCAAGCATCTTACGACGCTGATGTTACCGACGAATTCGTGAAACCTATCGTTAACGCCAACGTTGACGGTCGCATCAAAGAGGGCGATGTGGTGATTTTCTATAACTACCGCAACGACCGTGCTAAAGAATTGACTATCGTGTTGACTCAACAAGATATGCCCGAAGAAGGTATGATGACAATCCCCGGATTGCAATACTATTGTATGACTCCTTATGATGCGTCGTTCAAAGGTGTTCACATTCTTTTCGACAAAGAAAATGTGTCAAACACTCTTGGAGAATATCTCTCTTCGCTCAACAAATCACAACTTCACATCGCTGAAACTGAAAAATATGCTCACGTTACATTCTTCTTCAATGGCGGTCGCGAAACTCCTTACGAAGGTGAAGAACGTATCCTCGTGGCTTCTCCTAAGGTGGCAACCTATGACCTTAAGCCCGAAATGAGCGCTTACGAAGTGAAAGATAAATTGGTTGAGGCTATCAAGTCAGAAAAATTTGATTTCATCGTTGTGAACTATGCTAATGGCGACATGGTGGGTCACACCGGTATCTACGAAGCAATCGAAAAAGCAGTGAAAGCTGTTGACGAATGTGTCAAAGAAACTGTTGAGGCTGCTAAGGCTGCCGACTACGAAGTTATCATCATTGCCGATCACGGTAATGCCGATAACGCGGTCAATGCCGACGGTACTCCAAACACAGCTCACTCACTCAACCCCGTGCCTTGTGTGTATGTGACTGCAAATAAAGATGCTAAGGTTGCCGATGGTATTCTTGCCGATGTGGCGCCTACGATTCTTCACATCATGGGTATTAATCAGCCTGCCGAGATGACGGGTAAAAATCTCATATGCTAATAGACTTCAATATATTTAGCGGGGTATCTTAAGATGCTCCGCTAAAGTTTTATACATATAGTTAACAAAATCTAACAAGGGAGCACCCCCCCCACGATTAGTCGACAAAATTTTAGTTATAATACATGATTATGAAAATTACAAAATTGAATTTTAAACATTTACTTTTGCTTTTGTGCTCATTCGCATTTGCGACAAATGCCTCGGCACAAACGTTTTCGGTTAATGCTGTTGATTGGCTAAAGTATTCAGAAACATATGAGGTTGGGTCAATATATTTACAATCAGCAGTGACAGATGATGCAATATTTGCATTGCCAGCTCCAACCGCAACATCTGATATGCACCCTAACTCGCTTGAGAATCAACAATGTACAAAAGGGTATAAAGTTTATAAATCAGGTTCAGGTGTTGTTACCGAAACATTCTCGGGTGGAAGCGGTTCAGTATATTATCCTATACAACGAAATGCGAGCACTAATGGATATTATTATTATATGGGGCCTGCGATTGCTGCAGATGATGCAGGAACGCTATGGACTCATACAATGCGCGGTGATGCCCCCGGGACGAATGCGGATTGGCGAGTAGGAATTAATACGTTCTTATATTATGCTCCTAATCGACCGGCTTTGGGTGTTGAGGGTGATAGAAATATAATCAATTTGGCTAATTATACTAAGCACATGTCGGGCATCACCTACTTGATGAGTGCAAATGGTGATGGAGCTAATGGTACCGGTTATATATGGCTTGCTGCTGCTTCAACTAAAATTGCTCGTTATACAATTACAAAAGGTGGTTTTGTTGCAAAAGATTTATTTCCAACCCCATTGTCAGGAGGTGATAGCCCGGCAAGTTATTATTGCTACGTGAAACAACATGGTAATAAAGTGTATTATACAACACCCGCTTATGATGGAACAACTATGACTGCTCAAAAGATTTATCGTGGAGAATTGAGCGCTGATGGATTATCAATTACATGGGAATCAACACCTGTTGTTACTGATAACTATAGTCCCCAATTTGGTGTGTTTACTTTGTGCGGTCATGATATATTGGTTTATAGCAGTTACAATGAACTATATGCGAATGAAAATCCGTATAGAGAGATTACTATTTATGATATGACCACTAAATCGGTAATTGATACTGAGCAAACTATATATATATCGTCAAGAAATAGTTACATTCGTCAGAGTATAAATACCGAAGTAGTAGATGATACACATGCATATATCTATGGATTTATTCCGGGAGTAGGTGTTTATCGCTATCCTGTAGTTGCTACACCAATGGAAGTTTCGGTAGAATGTGAAATTAGCGATGTATGTAATGAACGACAAGATGCCATAGTTTCATGGACAGCAGCGCAATCGGCTACCGCCTATAAGGTATATTATCAATCAACTTATACTAATGGTCAAGGCGAAACAATTACAAGTGATTGGGTTGAAGTAGGTGAGACATCTACCACTTCTATCGCTCATGAAAATGTATGTTGGGCTACAGTGCTTGAAAATGATGACCGAAAATATTATGAACGTTCATATAAATATAAAGTAGTTCCGGTATATGCATCGGGTGCATTAGGAACCGAAACAGTGTCATCGTCAATCACACCTGAATTTATCCCATCATCACCAGTGTGGGTTGAAGTTAATCCGGTGAAAGATTATGAGGGTTATTGCATTGTGCAATTATTGTGGAAGGAATGGCATGGTTATGGTTGTCAGCCTCACCACTATAATGTGATAAGAGATGGCAAAGCTATAAATCTTCGCGAAAATGAAACCCTTGAGATTGGTGGGTCAAACTATGTAGATACCACATGTATATCAGGTGCTATTTATAACTATCACATTGAGGCAGCTTATCCCGGTGTAGATATTCCTGATGAATATTCCAATCATTTGACAAATGAGGATAGAGAGGTGGAAATCGCTATTCGCGATTGGTCAAAACCAAGATACTCAATATCTAAGATTTATGAATATAAAATCGTGGATAGAGAATATGAATCTGAAGAATATCCCGGATATGATGGGGTAGTAAGACCTGATGCTACAGAGTACCCTAACTTCTATACAGAGCCAGACTGTTATCGTCAAGGGGTTTTCTATAATGGTTGCTGGTATATTGCTCAATATACTAATGATAATACTGCTGATAAATTTCAACATAATCCGCAATTAACATCTACAACTTTGAAAGGTGGCATTTTGCGCTTCATAGGAGAAAACCCTAGATTACCTATTGAAAGAGGTGATCCAAATTATCCTTCAACTTATCCAAGAGATGAAAATGATAATATAGTTTCTAATTATGAAGCACGTCGACCGCTTGTAAGTTATCATCGCGAAAATCAATGTATTGCTGTAGATAAGAGTGGTACATTCTTAACCCGTGGATTGAGAACCGGTTGGAGTGCGAATGAAAATTTATGGGAAGATAATCACAACTATGCACTCGTTTGTTCATCAGTTGAATACCATAACTTTGACGAAAATTGGCATGGCTCATTTGACTTGCCAGACAATCTTGTAAAAGAATTAGAAGCGTCGGCTGTAGAAGCGTCGTTGCGAGTAGGTGATGATACAAGACCGGGTCGTGTAGATTACTTCTCGGCTCAAGGTGATTTGTATAATGATGCTTGGTGTTATCTCTATATGGCTCCAATGGTGTCAAAAACAGTGTTCCGTGTAAAACTTAAAAAGGTAGATTCCAATCCCAAACCCTATGTTGTAGTTGAAAATTGGGTTAAATTCACCGAAAACGGAACAAATCCTAATTTCACATATGCAACAGAAAACTATGCGTTCCCTATCAATTGCGAAGGTCGTGAAGGCGAGGAATATGTATACGAACAGTTGACAAACGTGTATTCATTGCTTTCGGGTGATGGAACAACTCAAAAACAATCGGCAGATGACCGTGCAATTTATGAGTCAAGCACATTTGTAAATACAATCGGTGGTACAACATTTGAGTTTAATAACGAGTTGTTATTGGCAGTTCCTCAAGGGCAATATCCCGGTAATACCGGTTCGTTCCTTGTGGGTATGGCTAACCGTTTTACAAAAAATGATGACGGTTCATGGACTAATAAAGGTGCGGCAAAAGCAGATATGACCGAAATTATTCCTACCGCTCAATGGTACACAGGTAAAGCAAATGCTGATGCAACCGAAACAAATGGTCTTTGGATTTATGGAGAGCAAGCAAAAGATGAGAATGATAATATTATAGATAAAAACAAAGATGGTATGACCGACTATGCTTATATCTATACATATCGCCCCGGGGTGATGTTTGGTAAATACATTTTGACTCCAACAACCCAGTTCCCACCATCACAGGTGATATTGTCGATTGATCCTCTATATGAGACAGATAAAGAAACCGATAATGGAACCGACATTCTTAGATATGATGCGACAGCATCATGGAAAGATGTGGAAAATTATGCAATATCGGGTGGTAACTTCTATGAAATTGAAGGTTATACATTCTCACTCTACGATGTGGAAAAACGTGATAATGGTAGTGAAGGGGGAAAGATCATTAATGTTACGTTCAATATGACAGGTTTAAATCCCGATGGAACAATTACAGATGTTGATGGTAAAATTATCGAAGGCTTAACTTATACTCCTTATACAAAAGTGGAAAATGGAGAGGAAAAAACATATTATGAATATACATATGTTAAGGAAGATGTTGATGCGGTAGATGATAACTGCGAAAAACGTGATTTTATCGCATATGTTACTGTTAATTATAAAGGATTGCCCGGCCAGTCTACTGAGGGATTATCGTTTAATAGCGCACAAACCGAGTATATTGATGCAAATGCATATGTGCCCGAATTGCCTCAGGCAACAACTACTATATATAAAGAAACATATATAGTCCCTAAAGACACCGATGGCGATAATAAGCCAGATACCGATTTCCAATTTTACTATTTCTATATGGATATGGTTGAGCCTGAAAGTGAAGACCCTGTAACAAATTATACCATTACAGTTGATAAAGGCAATGGTGAGGTTGAAACATTAGATAAATTCTACCTATACGATCCGGAAGGAACAACAGGATTAACTCCCAATAAAGATGGTTATGTGGAGATTACTGCTGAATATGATGAAAACGGAAATCTTATAACTCCGGCAGCAATTCCCGGTACATATGATTTTGATGCGGCGAGGAAGGCTATCGCAGAAAAGAATAACGCAGAAAATACAACTCACCAACAAATTATTAAATGGCAAGTGGGCGATATTGTTGGATCTGATGATACTGATGGAGATAATTCTCCAATTGAAGGAGATGAAGCGAAATGGAAAATCACAGTTAACGCTCATTATGCCAACACTAACGCCAAGATTAGCTATTCAACAAATGGTGGTGAAACTCTATATTACAAAGATGGCACATTGACAGGTGTTGAATCTCCATTGTGTAGCTCCGACATCTCGGTTTATCCTAATCCTGTCGAATCATATATTATAGTTAAATCACCAAGCGTGATTGGAAAACTATCAATCCATGCTGCCGACGGTCGTGAGATGAGAACGATTGATGTTGATGACACTTCTGTTCAAATCAATGTTGAAAATCTGTCAAAAGGTATTTACGTGATTAAAGTAAATGGTATTACCAAAAAGTTCAGTAAAAAGTAATCGAAACGAAAGTCAAAGAATTTATCTTTGCTAAGTGATATTAGTGAGAGGCGCTCTATAACGAGTGCCTCTCATTTTTTTGCTGTGATTTATGTTGAAAAACATGTATTTTGCATTTTTTAAGAAAATAGTGTGTGATATATTTTGCTATATCAATAAAAGTGCTTACCTTTGCACTCAGAAAACATCGCGGGATGGAGCAGTGGTAGCTCGTTGGGCTCATAACCCAAAGGTCGCAGGTTCGAGTCCTGCTCCCGCCACTAATTCAAGGTTGTCATCACGACAACCTTTTTTTATTATCAATAATCATCTATTTTGCTGAAATTCTTTTATCTTTGCAATAGTTATGAATTTGCTTATAAGTAAAATAAAAGAGGTGAAAACATCGCAATGGTTCTTTTGGGGAACAATAGCATTGTTTACTATAGCTCATGTGCTAATTTATGCGCTGATGCCATATTCGTGCGATGATTATTGGTATATGACCCCTCTGCGTGATTATTGTATGGGTATTGATACTTCATTTCCTGCCGAGGAGTTGTGGAAATGCTGGACGGCGCACTATCAATATGACAATATTCGCCTTGCAAATGTTGTGTTTACGTTTACATTGTTGATCCCTAAAATTATACCATCTATAATATCCGGGTTGTTAGTAGGGGTGATATTATGGTTGTCGTCAAAACTGAGTGGATTGTCATGGCGCAATCCATTGCTCTTGATGTTACTGACGTTTATGCTCACATTTATGTTGCCATGGTATGAAGAAATGTTTACTCAATGTTATGCGTTGAATTATATATGGTCAACAGCGTTGGCATTGTGGTTGGCACATCTCTTTTTCTTTAAGGAAAATCCACCTCATTATATAATCTCAGCATTAATAGGGTTGGTGATGGGAGCGTGGCACGAGGGAATTGCCGGCCCGTTGTTTGTGGGTTTTGTGGCATATCTATTGATAAATCGTCGAGCTGTCAATCGTCAACGCGTGGCGATGACTATTGGACTTGTGTCCGGACTGATATGGTTGGCAATTGCTCCCGGCACACAATCCAAGATGGGTTATACAATCTCGTCGTTAGATATTTATGCAATCGTATATAAATTGGTGCTATATCATAGTCCATTGCTTATATTGTCGCTGTCAATTCTTATTGCATTGATTAAAAAAGACACACGTAAATTGGTGGCAGATCCTGTTTTCGTTGCTTTTGTTGCGATGTGTGTTACCGGTAGTGCTTTGAATTTTATTACTAATATAGGCGTGCGCACCGGCTGGATGGGTTATGTGTTTGGAATAATCTCAATTATATATTTGTGGCGCAATATGAAAGTGGCACGATATGGGCGTGGAAAATCGATACAAAAACGAATAGTTACCATTGCCGTCGCGCTGTTTTTGTTGACGCATTATATCGTAGTGGTGTATTATACAATCAATATCCGCGCCGAATATGATAAGGTGATGGTAGAATATGATAAGTCACCCGACGGCCAGGTGTTTGCTGATGTTACCTATGATTATCAAGTATCGCCATTGGCATGGAAGAAACCATATTTTGAGATGTTTACCTATGATTTGATAATGAATTGGTATGAAGAATATCATAATAGTGGGGTTAAAGATATGCGAGTGATACCTACATGCCTGCGCGATGCCGAGAATCTTGATGCGGTAAAGGTAAAGGGGGATAATCCGTTTATGATATATAACGGCCATTTATTTGCGCCGATAAAAGATGACGAGACAATAAAAGATGCCGTTTATGAAATAGATTTTGGCCCTACAAAAAAAGTTCTTGCATGCTCTAATTTTGTTTTTACCACAAAAAGCGGCAATAAATATTACTTCTGCTTCCCTCAGCGGGCCACAGTGCATCTTTGGATAGGGGAGATTGAAGAAATGAATAGGGAAAGATCTCACTAATTTCTAATAATCGGTGAAATTATACGTTTTTTTAAACATTTTATTTCTCAGTGAGGTTATAATTAAAGATTTAGTTATATCTTTGTAGGAGATTATACATTCTTATACCATTTAAAATATTTTTTGATTATGTGTAAACCATATGTTTTAGGTATCGATATAGGCGGTACCAACTCAGTTTTCGGAATTGTAGATGCTCGTGGCATGGTTGTGGCATCTTCGTCAATTAAAACACAAAAACACAGCAATATTGACGATTATATCGACGAACTTTATACCGAAGCGACTCGTTTAATCGAGGCTAATGATGTTACCGACAAAATTCATGGTATCGGTATCGGTGCGCCAAACGCAAACTATTTTACCGGGGTGATTGAAGATGGCGTAAATCTTCCTTGGCCCACTCCAATACCTTTGGCTAAGCTCGTGAGCGAAAAATTCGGTATCCCTGTAGCTATCACTAACGATGCCAATGCTGCCGCTATCGGTGAAATGACTTATGGCGCAGCTCGCGGTATCAAAGATTTCATCATGATCACTCTTGGCACAGGCGTGGGTAGTGGTATCGTTATCAACGGTCAGCTCGTGTATGGTCACGATGGCTTTGCCGGCGAACTTGGTCATATTATCGTGAAACGTAACAATGGCCGTCTTTGTGGTTGTGGTCGCACAGGCTGTCTTGAAGCTTATTGCTCGGCTACAGGTGTGGCACGCACTGCTCGTGAATTCCTCGAAATCCGCTCTGATGAATCATCGCTTCGCAATCTTCCTATCGAAGATATCACCTCTAAAGATGTGTTCGATGCTGCTAATGCCGGCGATCAATTGGCTAAAGATGTGTTTGAATACACAGGAAAGATTCTTGGTGAAGCATTTGCCGATTTCACAGTGTTCTCTTCGCCTCAAGCAATTATCCTCTTTGGTGGCCTTGCTAAATCGGGCGAAATGCTCCTCAAACCATTGCGCAACGCTATGGAAAAAAATATGATGGGTATATTCAAAGGCAAAGTGAAAATCCTTCTTTCTGAACTCAAAGAAGCCGATGCTGCCGTTCTCGGTGCTTCAGCTCTCGGTTGGGAAGCAAAATAAAACCGACAACAACCTTCGGGTTTTATATATAGCGGTGAGGTGTGACAACATCTCGCCGCTTTTTGTTGACATCTATTTTGTGATGAGAGTAGAGGTTGTCAAACAAAAAAAAGAAGAGAGCATCAAATGATGCTCTCTCTAAGGTGACTCCGACAGGATTCAAACCTGTAACCTTCTGATCCGTAGTCAGATGCTCTATTCAGTTGAGCTACGGAGCCAATGATTGGCTTATTTAATTTTGGTGACTCCGACAGGATTCAAACCTGTAACCTTCTGATCCGTAGTCAGATGCTCTATTCAGTTGAGCTACGGAGCCATTCCGTTTGCGTTTGCGACTGCAAAGTTACAACATTTTTTTTTATTGACAAAGAATTTGAAGCTAAATTTTGAGATAATAAAAGTCTAATTTATATAATTAATTGATTATTGGGCGTTGAAGGAGATAAAAAGTTGGACGTGACGAAATGTAAAAAATGATTATTGAAGGTTTTATTGTTTGGTTGTATATTGTTTATTTTGTAAATTTGTGGAAATATGATAACTAAAAGCTAACCCAATGAAGATGTGTAAGAAAATAATTGTAGCTTTATTGATTGTGATGTCGGTTTCATTAGTGGCAAATGCTGATAATCTTGTGATATTGCACACGAATGATACTCATAGCCAAATTGACCCTACTGACAAGGATAAAGGTGGCGTTTTGCGCCGAAAAGCGTTGATTGATAGTGTGAGAGGTGTTAATAAGAATGTGTTGCTTGTTGACGCCGGCGATGCTGTGCAAGGCACCGTTTATTTCAACTTGTTTAAAGGTGAGGTCGAGCAGCAGATGATGAATATAATGGGTTATGATTTGTGCATAATAGGTAATCATGAATTTGATAATGGTATTGAGGGACTTAAATCGATGGTTGATATGTCGGCAGCTCAAACTTTATCGACAAATTATCTTTTTGAGGACTCATTGTTAAGAAATAAAATAGCTCCTTATATAATAAAATGTATAGGAGATAAGAAAATTGCTTTTATCGCTATTAATATCAATCCCAAAGGGCTCGTTTCGGCCGAAAATTATATTGGAGTGGGGTATATTGATGGTCAATTAATGGCTGATTCTATAGCAAAACAACTAAAAGAGGATTTTGGCGCCGATTATGTGGTGGCGCTGACCCATATAGGTTATGATGATGATGTGAAATTGGCAAAAGGAAGCCGGTATATAGATTTGATTATCGGTGGTCATACTCACGATTTAATAAATTCGGCCGATAAAAATTGTAAGTTGGCTCATAAGGTGGTGAATCAAAATGGTGATTCGGTTCTTATTGCACAAGCCGATAAATCGGGAAGATATGTGGGTGAAGTTACTCTCGATTTAGACAACGGAGATAAGCACTCAAAGGTAATAGCGGTTGATTCGCGATTGGATCGCGTTGAGCCCGATTCAACAATGGTAAATCTTATAGCGGTTTATCGTCAAGGTGTTGATGGTCTTATGAATCAGGGAGTTGCTACTGCTGTTGCTGATTTGAAAAAAGATGAGGCACCATTGCAAAATTATGTGAGTGATATGGTGTTGTCGCAAGCAAAGAAAATATATGGCAAGGATATTGATTTATCGATAATGAACAGTGGTGGTATTAGAAACGATATTGCTAAAGGAAAAGTGTCGATAGGTCAAATAATGGGTTTGTTGCCGTTTAATAATCGCATTGTGGTGATGACGATAACAGGTAAAGACCTATTAGAGGCTTTTGATGTGATGGCATCGCGCGGAGGTGATTGTGTGAGCGAGAATGTCGATGCTGTGTTTGATGCAGAAACAAAGAAATGTACGATTGTGAAAATCAATGGGGAACAAGTGAATCCTCAAAAGATATATACTCTTGCAACAATTGACTATTTAGCGGGAGGAGGCGATTATATGACGTCGCTAACAAGAGGTGAAATCGTAGCAACCGGAAATAAAGTGTTATATGATGAAATGATAGAGTACCTTCAATCGCAAAAAGATGCTCAAATAAATCCTTCATCAAAACAACGAATGAGAAAAAAATAATTTAATGAAAAAGATAGTATTTACAGCGTTAGTAATGGCATTGTCGTTGACCATGTCGGCTAAGAAACCATCAATTCTTTATAAAGGAAATACAGAAGCCCAACAAATGTGGGTGGATTCGGTATATAATTCAATGTCTCCTCGTGAACGAGCTGCACAATTATTCATTCCTATGGTTGACCCTTGTGGAGGTGCGTCTTCGAAAGCAACAATAAGCAAGTGGGTTGAAACACATAAAATGGGTGGATTGCTATTTAGTAAAGGTAGCATCTCGGAGTATGTGACAATGACTAATTATGCGCAGTCGATTGCCGATGTGCCGGTATTGATGACTTTTGATGGCGAATGGGGGTTCCAGATGCGAGTGAAAAATACTCCTCGTTTCCCCTATAATATGGGACTCGGTGCTATCGATGACGAACAATTATTATATGAATATGGAAAGGAGATGGCGCGAGAGTGCCGTTTGATGGGTATTCATGTGAACTTTGCACCGGTGCTTGATGTGAATTCCAATCCTTCGAATCCGGTAATTGGATATCGCTCGTTTGGTGAAGATCCGGCAAGAGTGTCACGTTTAGGTGTGGCATATTCACGTGGACTTGAAGATGGAAATGTGTTGTCGGTATCAAAACATTTCCCCGGACATGGTGACACTTCGGTTGATTCACATAAAGCATTGCCAACAGTCGACCATGATCGAACAACTCTAAATACGATTGATTTACTTCCGTTTCAACAATATATTGATGCAGGCTTGTCGAGTGTGATGGTAGGTCATTTGTCAGTTCCGGCGTTGGATAAAAGCGGAACACCAGCATCGATGTCGAAGAAAATAACAACCGATTTGCTTCGTGGAGAAATGGGGTTTGAAGGATTGATTTTTACCGATGCTCTTGCAATGAAAGGTGCAAAGACCTCGGAAAATAATTGTGTGGCTGCATTAATGGCAGGAGCTGATATGCTTCTTGGCTCGGCAAGCCCTGCAAAAGACCTTGATGCTGTGATGGCGGCGATTAAGGCCGGTAAGATAACCGATAAGATGATTGAGGAACGATGCAAAAAGGTGTTGTCATATAAGTATGCCCTTGGTTTGCTCTCTGAAAAACCTGCAGTGTTGAATGGGATTGAGGCAAAACTGAATTCTTCATCGGCCGATGCCATAAATCGCAAACTTGCCGCAGCGTCGATGACAATTCTCCGCAATGAAACAAATTTATTGCCGGTGAGAGGATTGGCTGAACGAAAAGTGGCAGTAGTAAATATTGGCGCATCAAGCGATAATGAATTTACTCGTTGTTGTAGAAAGTATGCCAAGGTTGATGTATATTCATCTACCGGCGCTTTTTCATCGTCGACTCTTGCTGCTATAAAACAACATGATGTGGTGATTGTGGGGATATATAACGATAAGAGTGCGCAAAAACAAGCGTTTGCGCAACTGAAATCAATACCCAATCTCGTCCCGGTCTTTTTTGTAAATCCATATGAAATGGCCGATTTCGGAGCTTCGGTTAAGGAGCAGAAAACACTTGTAATTGCATATGACGACACAAAATATACTCGTGAATATGCTGCACAAGCGATATTTGCCGGAATTGATGTTACCGGACGTATGCCTGTAAATCTAAAAGGATTGGCAAAAATGGGCGATGGTGTGAATTTGAAAAAATCACGTTTAGGATATACTACTCCCGAAGCAATAGGTGTTGATCCCAAATTAGAAGCAAATGTCGACAAACTTGTTCAAAAAGGATTGGATACTCGTGCATTTCCCGGTTGTCAAGTCCTTGTCGCTAAAGATGGTTATGTTATTCTTGACAAAGGTTACGGATATCTCGATTTTTCTAAAAAGGACAAGGTTACAAGCGAAACAATTTATGATCTCGCATCAGTGTCGAAAGCTACCGGCACATTGCCCGGTGTGATGAAGGCATATGACCAGGAATTGTTCCAACTCGATGCAAAAGTGTCGGAATATATCGAACCGCTTCAAGAAACAAACAAGGAGAATATCACAGTGCGTCAGTTGCTTTATCACGAATCGGGAATGCCGGCTGCTGTGAATATGTTTAACATGATGATGGATAATGAGTCGTATAGCGGTAGCTTGATTGCAGGCACTGAGTCATCAACATACTCAAAAAAGATTGAAAATGGAGCATATGGGCATAAAGACGCTCAGTTGCGTAGTGATATAACATCGTCAACTCCTACCGAAGATATGAATATTGAGGCGGCCGAGGGTATTTATGTGGGACAAGCTACGATGGATACAATTCGTGAACGTATACACAATATAAAGCTCGGAGCTAAAAAGTATAACTATAGCTGTCTAAATTTCTGCCTGTTGATGGAAATGGAAGAGTGTGTTACAGGCCGACCACATAATGAGTGGGTTGATGAAACGATATTTGGTCCGTTGGGCTCTTATCACACATGTTATCGTCCGTTAGAGAGATGGGATAAGAATGATATTGCACCCACTGAAAAGGATAATTTCTTGCGAGGGCAAACCCTTCAAGGCTATGTGCATGACGAAACCGCGAATTTCTCAGGCGGGGTTCAAGGCAATGCCGGATTGTTCTCTAATGCCAACGATTTGGCCAAATTGTGTCAAATGTGGTTGAATGGTGGGGAGTATGGTGGCGAACAAATACTCTCTGAGGAAACTGTTGAGGTGTTTACCAAATCTAAAAGTTCTATAAGTCGTCGTGGATTGGGATTTGACAAGCCCGATAAACGCAACGAACGCAGTTCGCCCACTTGTCGTGAGGCATCGGCTGCTACATATGGTCACTTAGGATTTACCGGTACATGTTTTTGGGTTGATCCCGATACTAACTTGATATATATATTCCTTAGTAATCGCGTAAATCCATCTCGCAATAATCCGGCGTTTTCGAAATTAAATATTCGTCCCAAGATTTTTAGCGAAGTTTATAAAGCGATAACACCTAAAGGTTAAAAATTAAATGATGCGAATTTGAGTTTGATTTCATCGCACACTCGCCTGAATTCGCTCATAACATAGTCGTCGTTACCTATAGCATCTGAGGGGTCGTCAAAGCCTATATGTAGGCGATTGGCGACCTTTCCTGTGAAATTGGGGCAACTCTCATTTGCTCCGCCACACACTGTTATAACATAGTCCCATTCTTCGTTGAGGTATATGTCAACGTTCTTAGGATAGTGTGTGGATATATCAATCCCGGCTTCAGCCATCACTTCGATGGCTTTGGGATTAACTTGTGAAGCAGGTTTTGTTCCTGCCGAATGTACGTCAAAATCAGGGTAAAACGCTTGTATAAAGCCGTGAGCCATTTGGCTGCGGCAGCTATTCCCTGTGCAAAGAATCAATATTTTCATGATGCGTGAGTTTTATTTTAAAAATTTATCGGCAAGAGCCATACCTGCCCATGTCATTAATATGCACACAAGGAGCGATGCAAAGATATAGAGAACACCCATAGTGCGTTGGCCCGATTGAAGCAAATGCAGCGCCTGAGCCGAGAATGTGGAAAAAGTGGTGAAACCACCACAAAATCCCACAGCTCCGAGCAGATACCAATCGCCTTTGGATAATGCTATGATTATCCCAATCAATAACGAACCAATCGCATTTGCCGCAAAGGTTCCAACCTCCGAAGCAATTGAGGCATAAGAGGCGAGCAATGTCAACCCATAACGAGCCATGCTCCCCAATGCACCTCCAATCCCTACCAATAAAAAATCGCGTAGCATATTTGTAAAAGTTATTTTGCAAATATATGAATTTTTAGAAAAAAAGTGGCATTTTTGTGTAACAGAAAAAGATGGCTATTCGTCATATACATGAAATGGAACGATTGGAGTTTGAACATATAGCAAAAATAATCCGTCCAAAATTGAAGAATAAGGCATTTTTAATTTTGCATGATGAAGCCGAAGCCGAAGATATTGTACAAGATGCATTATTAAAACTTTGGACAATTCGCAATAGATTAGATGAATATCAATCGATAGAAGCATTGGCTATGGTTATTATGCAACGATTGTGCCTTGATGTATTAAAGCGCCGACGAAATGATACTTATAAAGGAGAGGAACCTCAAGAAATGGAATATTCTCCACATGAAGAACTTGAACGCATTGAAAGTGGCACGCAAGTAGACGCGATATTAGCACAACTTCCCGATAAACAATCGGCAATATTGAGAATGAAGCACATAGACATGCTTGAAACTAAAGAGATTGCAACAATATTAGGAATGAGTGAAGGTGCTATTAGAATAACACTTATGCGAGCAAGGAATAAAGTAAAAGAATTATTTTTGAATAAGAAAAGATGAATATGATTGATGACAAAAATATAAATGAGTGGTTGACTCGATTTTTTAATGGAGATACCTCTTGCGACGAAGAAAAGGCATTGTTTGCTTACTTCAGGCAAACTAACATACCCTCATCAGTGGAACAATATAGAGAAATGATGGAGTGGTATGATAATGGATTGCAAAGAGAATATAATGAAGATGAAATATCACAAAAAAAATCATGGATATTAAAACCTGTTTATCGATATATCTCATTAGTTGCCTCGATTGTGATATTATTCACCGTAGGATTAAATATTATTAAAGTAGAAAAAAGAAGCAGAGAATTGATAGAATTGTATGAGATATATGATGGTAGCTATGTAATGGAAAATGGAATAAAAAACACTGATTTATCTGAGATATTATCCGAAGTGCAAAGAGTAGAATCACTTGTCGATAAGGCTTTTGAAGAGTCGTTACAACAAACTCTTGAAGGAGTAGAGGATCCAATGGAAAGGGAGAGTATAATAAATATGATGTCAAATTAATGAAAATATAATAATATGAAGG
Organism: Muribaculaceae bacterium; assembly: GCA_017399915.1. Lineage (GTDB taxonomy): Bacteria > Bacteroidota > Bacteroidia > Bacteroidales > Muribaculaceae > RGIG4079. The sequence goes on along the minus strand of JAFQAS010000067.1, from coordinate 28,720 downwards.
TTGTGAAGTTGATGATTTTTGCATTAATGGTATCAGTAGCGTCATTAAATGGTGTAGCTCAGAAAAAAATTAGCCATGTAGTAAAAGGAATTGAGAAAGAAAAAACTACAAAAGTGATTTATTCAGAAAAGCGTGATCCCCAAAATAAAAAGGTGTATAAAATAAGTAAACATGTTACGTTTTATAATAAAAATTTAAGAGAAAAATTACTTGAAGCCATTTCTGCTGAACGCGAGAACTCTGTGTCATATAAGGTGCTGACTAATTGTGTTATAATAAAATTCTCAGATGGCTCGGGTGAAAATACATTAGAAATAGGAGCTTTCCTAAGTCGCAAAGATAATTGGTCAATTATGATAAAAAAGACCGGATATAAGGCTTGCGATGGTAGCTTTCCCGATTGGGACGCAATGATAGAAAGGCTTATAAATACACATTCTGATTATGAGACGTTTGCTGTTAATACAATTATATTTGTGTCCGATTGTAATGTTGGCACAAATGGAGAAGGCTGATACAGTAAAGTCTGATACATTAAACGAAGTTGTTGTTGAAGCAGAACTTCAACGCACTACTGCAAATGTAACGACATATATACCTACTGCAAAAATTAAAAAATCTGCTCAAGATGTATCTGATTTATTGTTGCAAATGGCAATTCCTCAGTTGGCAGTCAATCCAATATCAAAGGCAGTGACTACTCCTGCAGGTCAAAATGTTGCGATTTTTATAAATTATTTGAGAGTGTCGTCTAATGAGATGCAAGGTTTGAAAACAACCGATGTGTTAAAAGTTGAATATTATGACTTTCCTATTGATCCTCGTTTTCAAGGAGTACCACATGCTGTAAATATAATAGTTCATGAATATGAATATGGTGGTTATACGAAAATTTCTGGCAATCAATTTGCTATATCAGGTTTTGTAAATAAAGGATTGGTATACTCAAAATTTGCATATCGCAAGATGGTATATGATTTATATGTAGGATGGGATTTTGCAAATACTAAGAAAAGTGGAATCTCGGAATATTCAACATTTAAATTGCCCTTAGGAGAAATAAATCGTAATCAAGAATGGCTTTCTTCAGAATTTAAATATACTAAGGTCCCATTATCAATTAGGGCGTCATATGTTTCCAAAAATGTGCAGATAGTAAATACTGTAGGTTTTTCAATAAACAATCAATTTGAAGATTCTCAACAAGGCCAACTTTCATTTGAACCATCTAATAATGTGGCATATAAATATGAAAATGAATCTCCTCAAATAAACAGGGTTATATCGTGGAACGGCAACTATTTTATCTCGTTGCCAAAATCGTGGAGTATTGTGTTTTATCCGCGTTTAACTTATGCGCATAATAATTCTTTTAGTAAATATTCAACAGATATACCCAGTGTCATTCCAATTGTTAATGATGCTAAGGAAGATGTTTATAATCTTAGAGCGAGTGCCCAAGTAATAAAGCGAATAAATCAAATAAATACGGCAAAATTAGTATTATTGGGAGGCTCAAATATATACAATGTCTCATATTTAGGGACATCGCCATATGATACCGATTTCACAAATTCATATTATGGAGCATCTGTTGCATATGCTCTTAATATGCCAAAATTTAGTGTAGATGCTGATGCCGGGGTTGCCGGAGAATTATTTAATGTTAACGCAGTGCGGTATGATGATTTATATCCATTTGCTCATTTGTCGGCATCATGGTCTCCAAATAAAAGAAATAGATTAAATTTGTGGTTTCAATATGCAACAAGTTCACCTAATCAATCGCAACGGTCACCTAATATAATACAAAGTAATGAGTTGTTATTTCAAACAGGGAATCCGTTGTTGCAAAATTCTCGACATGTAACGATTAATAGCACTTATACATTTATGCCACAAAATAAATTTATGATGCAAGGTTTTGCGAGTTATTATGGTATTTATAATAGAGCCGTTGCCTTATATGACATATATGATGAGGGGCGCTACATAATACGAACATTTCGTAATAGTGGTGATTTTACAAGGACGCAAGTTGGAGTTAATGCGACATTAAAATTGTTAGATAATAAATTGATATTTCAAATTCGTCCGGCATTGAATAACTATTCATCAACAGGGGATATCGATGAGGAGTGTACTAAGTTTTCATGTAGTTTATATGGGCAGTACTATTGGAATGATTTTAGGATTTCAGCATATTATGCAACAAGAAATCATGCTATGAATCAAATGACCGGTGGCTATAATACTAATAGAAGTAACTATCAGATGCAAGTGGGCTGGGCAAATGGTTCGTGGAATATTGGATTGTCGGTTAATAACTTCCTTAGATATAAATATGACGATGGTTGGGGAACACTTAATACTCCATTATATTCAAAGAAAATAATTAGTTATTCATCAAATGCTCATGCATATATGATGTTTTCTGCTACATATACATTCGGTTATGGTAAAAAGATTAAAAGAGGGAATGAGATTGAAGCAATAGAAAGTGTAGGAACAGCCATTATGGAATAAAACTAGGAAGTAGTGGGTTTATATAACTATAGTATATATTTACTAAATATCTATATCGTTAGAGTATTGAGTTGTAAAAATGTATAATTGACAGATAGTTAAGGACTTGTATTTCACTATGTACGGTGGCTCTATTTGAAGTTTGCAATATAGGAAAATGTTTCTTAAATTTGCGAAAGTAAGAATTTTTTTGGGAAGCAATTAATAGAAGATAGTTGCTAAAATAAATGATATTAATAACATAAAAATAAAACGAAATGAAAACTATTAAACGATTTATTGCAGTTGCTATTGCATTAGTAGCATTCGCAGGAACAGTTTCTGCTCAAATTTCTTTTGGCGCAAAAATTGGCGCAAAAATAAATGATATAAACTTCAATAACGAACGATATGAAGATGCTACTAACACTGGTATTACCGGAGGATTGATGCTCGAGTATATGTTTCCTAAAACAAATGTTGGCATTGATGTGTCTTTGATGTATTTTTATGTGAAGACTGCATTTAATGACAATGCAAATAGTATCCTTCCAACGCCAGTAGAGTATAAAACTCATTTCATGGAATTGCCTGTAAACTTTAAATGGAAAATTGGTTTGCCTGTCGCCCGCAAAGTGGTAACACCATATCTCACTACCGGACCGGCCTTGTCAGTCATCGCGGGAGAAAGACAGATTGCTGTTAACCACATAAGATGCAAAACGGCTGTATTCGATTGGAATTTTGGTTTAGGCGTTGAGTTATTTGAAAAGTTTCAAGTGGGTGTTAACTATGGTCTAGCATTGACTAATGCCTATGAAACATTTGGGTTTAAAGGTCAGTGGACCGATATTGATAGCAAGAAAAATTCTTGGACAATTTCTGCAACTTATATGTTCTAAAATAGAATATATTAATATAAGTATGCTCGGAAAGGGTTTTAAATATCCATGTCCGAGCATTTGTTTTATAGGCCGTTAATTATTCATCATCACTAGTGCCGAGTTGAGATTTTATCACGTGGGCTTCCTCAAATTTGGCTTGCATGGTGGGGTGGATTTGTGGATATTTGTTATATTTGCGAAGAATAAATTGTGGATTGATATGATGAAGGTGGTTTTTCTGAATATTTTGATGGTGTGTGTGGCGGTGATGAGCTATGCACAGTCGGGCATGGTTAATGTGACGAGTGGTGATAGTGTTGATGTGGAGCGCGTTAGGGTGGCGGTTGATGCTATGATGAGAGATTATCCCGATGCTACTTTGCAAGATGTGTATAAGAGTTGTTTTCAGGATTATTTTGGCGTGGCGCATCTGTTGGGCAGTCGTGAGCAGGTATATAATTATATATGTAGCGAACTTGAGTCAGACGATTATGTCGTAGGTAGCAGATATTACGAACCATGTGGTTGGCAAGGAAATTATTGTCGAGTGTATCTCAATGCCATAAAGGAGGGGTATATTACTGCCGAAATTCTCACTGATGCGTTTATGGCAAGTGCTCCCGAAGTGGCTCCGCAAGTAACCGACAAATGGGTTGCTCAATGGCGCGTGATTGAAAACGTGGTGAGAGAGCGATATCCTAAAATGTATAATCTTGAAGTCGATTCGCAGGTGATAAGTGAAATGTTGGCGCAAGGAAAATATGTGATGCATCATAGTCGCCGTTTCAATGCTGCCTATCACCCTCATTATCGAATAATACGCCACGACATATTCGTGCGCGACATCTTGCCTCATCTACCTAAGTAAAGGACTGATAAGAATAAAAAACAACGGCTGTCGCGTGGAGCGGCAGCCGTTGGCGTATAAGAAGGAGGATTGATTACTTATTCAATGCGCATGATTTGCATTTCTCTGAGATTTCAACGAAGAAGTCGTTGCCTTTGTTATCCACGAGGATAAATGCGGGGAAGTCTTCCACTTCGATTTTCCAGATAGCTTCCATGCCGAGTTCGGGATATTCCATACATTCGATTTTCTTGATGCTGTTTTGTGCAAGCACAGCAGCAGGACCACCGATGCTACCGAGGTAGAAGCCACCATGTTTTTGACAAGCGTCGGTAACTTGTTTGCTACGGTTACCTTTAGCAATCATAATCATAGAGCCACCTGCAGCTTGGAATTGGTCAACATATGAGTCCATACGACCGGCAGTTGTAGGACCAAATGAACCAGAAGGCATTCCTTCGGGAGTTTTTGCAGGACCGGCATAATAGATGGGGTGATCTTTGAGGTATTGAGGCATTTCTTCGCCACGATCGAGGCGTTCTTTAATCTTAGCGTGAGCGATGTCGCGACCTACGATGATAGTACCTTTCAAAGAAAGGCGAGTAGATACGGGATATTTGCTCAATTCGGCAAGAATTTCGGGCATAGGACGGTTGAGGTCGATGTTAACCACTTCGCCTTCGCCTGCCTTGCGGTAAGATTCAGGAATGAGTTCGCCTGGATTGTTGTCGAGTTTTTCAATCCAAAGACCGTCTTTATTGATTTTTGCTTTCACGTTACGGTCGGCCGAGCAAGATACACCAAGACCAACAGGGCAAGAAGCACCGTGGCGAGGAAGACGAATCACGCGAATGTCGTGAGCGAAGTATTTACCGCCAAATTGTGCGCCGAGACCGATTTTGTGAGTTTCTTCGAGCAATTGTTTTTCGAGTTCGATATCGCGGAAAGCGTGACCGAGCTCGTTGCCTTGAGTGGGAAGATCATCATAATATTTAACTGATGCTTTCTTCACAGTAGCAAGGTTCATTTCGGCAGAAGTACCACCGATAACGAATGCGATGTGATAAGGAGGACAGGCAGCAGTACCCAATGATTTCATTTTTTCAACCAAGAAAGGAATGAGAGTTTTGGGGTTGATGAGAGCTTTAGTTTCTTGATAGAGATATGTTTTGTTGGCCGAACCACCACCTTTAGCTACGAAAAGGAAGTTGTATTCGTTTCCGTCGCAAGCATGAAGATCGATTTGAGCAGGGAGGTTGCAACCAGTGTTCACTTCGTCATACATGTTGAGAGGAGCGTTTTGTGAATAGCGAAGGTTGTCTTCGGTGTAAGTGAGGTATACACCTTTTGAGAGACGTTCTTCGTCGCCACCGCCTGTAAATACGTTTTGGCCTTTGCTACCGTGAATGATTGCAGTACCGGTATCTTGGCAGAAAGGAAGTTGACCTTTTGCTGCTACTTCGGCGTTACGGAGCATTGTGAGAGCAACGAATTTGTCGTTTTCGCTTGCTTCGGGGTCATTAAGGATTTTAGCCACCATAGCATTGTGTTCGCGACGAAGCATAAACGCATTGTCGTGAGTAGCTTGGCGAGCCAAAACGGTTAGTGCTTCGGGGTCAACAACGAGCATTTCGTGACCATTCCAATTTTCAACCTTAACATAGTCAGATGTCAAGTGATAATACTCAGTAGTGTCCTTAGCATGTGGAAACATCTCCTGGTATTTAAAAGGTTTGTTTGCCATAATAATATCTGTTATAAGTTTGTTTAAATTTCGTTACTGCAAAGATAGTGCAAGCCGAGCGCAAATGCAAATTAAGTTTACTTAAATTTGCTTTGCCGAGGCGCCGCCTATCTTGGGCGTCAGCCAACGATATAAAAGCAAGAGCGCAAATGCAAATTAAGTTTACTTAAATTTGCTTTGCCGAGGCGCCGCCTATCTTGGGCGTCAGCCAACGATAGAAAAGCAAGAGCGCAAATGCAAGGATAAGTTTGTAGTTTTATTTAACTCGAGTCAAGTTGTATTCGTTACCTTTTTCAATAATAGTCATATTGTCACCTTCGAGGCTGACAATAGTCCATTCTGAACCGGATCCTATACTTGAGCTTATTACTGATTTTAATTGTTGGTCAAACATTTGAATCATTTGGGGTTTATATGAATTCATTAATGCTTGAGTTTGAGGATCGTTGCAGATAAATTCAATGTCATTTTCGGTTAATTTAATGTCAAATTTAGATGGATCTAATTTCATGACTATTGTAGCATCATTGATTGTCCATGAATACGGACATTCCCCTTTTAGGTTAATTTTTAGTTGGCAATTTGGATCGATATTTCCACTTAAATTACCATTGAAATTTATAGATCCGGAATTATCGGCATTAAAAGTTTGAATGAAATTTAATTCCCCTTTCATGGGATTATTAGAATTGTTTTCATCTTTTACCGACTTACCTTTCCAAGTGCCAATAATATCATATGTTTGAGCCGAGGCATTTAGCGCAAAGAATGCAATAAATAAAACTGTAAATAAAGAAATTGATTTTCTCATAATTTTTAGAGTGTAAATGTTAATATTATTACAAAGTTAGTCCAAAAAATGAAAGTTGTTGCCTAATTTTTTGTTTATTTTGATGAAATTGCCGATTTTTGTGGCAAAATGTGATTCTATTATAGTTTTAACTTAAAAATTTAAATTTATGAAATTAAATCTACGCAAATTTTTGGCTGTTCTTGTAGCAGCGGTTGTTACTCTCGGAGCATCAGCTCAATCTCTTTACATCTTTGGTTCTTTTAATGGATGGAACCCCGGTGAATCAATCGAAATGTGGAACGACAATGGCGTTTACACAATCGAAGATATCGAATTTGGTGCAGGAGGTAATTTTGGTCTTTCTACCGTTCAATCTTCTGATTGGACTACTGTCAATTCAAATCGTTATGGCTTTGCCGAAGATAACGCAAAAGCAACAGAAGGCGTTGCAATGCCTATCGTTAAAGGTGAAGGAGCTATCCAAGTGCCTGGTGCAGGTGTTTATAATATCTATGTAAACCTTGCGGCAATGACTGTAACAGTGAAAAAAGCAGGTGAAGTAGTTGTGAATACTCCCGACAAACTTTACGTGTTTGGAACATTATCAGTTGCAAATTGGGATCCTGCTCAAAGTGTTGAATTGACAAAAGATGGTAGCAAATTCAGTGGCAAAGTGACTTTGGTTGATAGTGGTGATGGATATGCTTATTTCGCAATGTCATCGGTACAAGCAGGTGATTGGGTTATCGTAAATGCAAATCGTATTGCTCCAACTGCCGGTGAAGTAGCATTTAATCTTAATGAAGCTATTGAATTTGGTAAAGGTGAAGCTGCTTTCAAAACATCGGCTATCGGTGAATATTTCATCAATGTAGATTACGAAAAAATGACAGTAACTGTGTCAAGCGAGTCGGCCGGTGTTGAATCAATCGATGTTGAAAACGCTCCTGCTGTTTATTACAATCTTCAAGGGGTAGAAGTTGCCAATCCTCAAAATGGTCTTTACATTGTAAAACAAGGTAACAAAGTTTCAAAACAACTAATCAAGTAATTGAAATTGAAAATTTGTAGGGACTCGGCGTGACGGGTCCGGTAATAATAGAGGGTAATTCCAATATGGAGTTGCCCTCTTTTTTGAACAAAATATAGGGTAGAGGAGTTATATTTTAATGTGTGAGGGGTGACAAAATGGCAATTCTTTTGTCACGAAATAAATTTTGGCACGGATTATGCTAATTTATGAGCAAAACGAAAATAATATAAAAATAATAATAAACATTAAAAGATTAAAGTTATGAACATTAAACCATTGGCAGATAGAGTGCTTGTTAATCCTTGCCCTGCCGAAGAAGTAACCGTAGCAGGTATCATTATCCCTGATTCAGCAAAAGAAAAACCTCTTAAAGGTGTGGTTCTTGCTGCCGGTAACGGAACAAAAGATGAAGAAATGGTAGTGAAAGAAGGCGATACTGTGCTTTATGGCAAATATGCAGGCACTGAAATCGATGTTGACGGTAACAAATACCTCATCATGCGCCAAAATGACATCTTGGCAATCATTACTGAATAATCAACCTAACTTAATCGTAATAAATTTTAGAAATCATGGCAAAAGAAATTAAATTTGATATCAAAGCTCGCGAAGAGCTCAAAAAAGGTGTTGACGCTCTTGCCGATGCCGTTAAAGTAACTCTTGGTCCAAAAGGTCGCAACGTAATCATCGAAAAGAAATTCGGTGCTCCTCACATCACTAAAGATGGTGTATCGGTGGCTCGCGAAGTGGAACTTGAAGATGCATTCCAAAACATGGGTGCGCAACTCGTAAAAGAAGTTGCCTCTAAAACAGGTGATGATGCAGGTGATGGTACAACAACTGCAACAGTTCTTGCTCAATCAATCATCAACGTAGGTCTTAAAAACGTTGCTGCCGGTGCAAACCCAATGGATATCAAACGCGGTATCGATAAAGCAGTAGGCGTTGTTGTTGAAAACATCAAGGCTATGGCTCAAGAAGTAGGCGATGACTTCAAGAAAATTGAAGATGTGGCTCGCATTTCGGCAAACAATGACGAAGCAATCGGTAGCCTCATCGCTGAAGCAATGAAGAAAGTGAAAAAAGAAGGTGTTATCACTGTTGACGAAGCAAAAGGTACTGAAACAACTGTTGACATCGTTGAAGGTATGCAATTTGACCGTGGTTACATTTCTCCATATTTCGTTACAAATACTGAAAAAATGGAGTGTGAAATGGAATCACCTTATATCCTCATCTTCGACAAAAAGATTTCTAACCTCAAAGATATGCTCCCAATCCTCGAAGCAACTGCTCAAAGCGGACGTCCTTTATTGATCGTTGCTGAAGATGTTGATCAAGAAGCATTGGCTACACTCGTTGTAAACCGTCTCCGCGGTTCATTGAAGATTTGTGCTGTTAAAGCCCCGGGCTTTGGCGACCGTCGCAAAGAAATGCTCGAAGATATCGCAGTGTTGACAGGTGGTGTTGTTATCTCTGAGGAAAAAGGTATGAAGCTCGAAAGCGCTACTATCGAATATCTTGGCCGTGCTGAAAAAGTTACTGTAAACAAAGAAAACACTACTATCGTTAACGGTAACGGCGCAAGCGATGCTATCGCATCACGCGTGGCTCAAATCAAAGCTCAAATCGAGCAAACAACAAGCGACTACGACCGCGAAAAACTTCAAGAACGCCTTGCTAAACTCGCTGGCGGTGTAGCTGTTCTTCACATTGGCGCTCCAAGCGAAGTGGAAATGAAAGAAAAGAAAGACCGTGTTGACGATGCGTTGAGCGCAACTCGTGCCGCTATCGCTGAAGGTATCGTTCCCGGAGGTGGTGTGGCATATATCCGTTGCGTTGCAAAACTTGAAGACCTCAAGGGTGAAAACGAAGACGAAACAACCGGTATTCAAATCGTGAAACGTGCTATCGAAGAACCTCTTCGTCAAATCGTGGCTAACGCAGGTGTTGAAGGTGCGGTAGTTGTTCAAAAAGTGAAAGAAGGCGAAGGTGACTATGGTTACAACGCTCGCAAAGGTGTTTACGAAAACCTCCTCGCTGCAGGTGTTATCGACCCAGCTAAGGTTACTCGCGTAGCCCTCGAAAATGCAGCTTCAATTGCAGGTATGTTCCTCACAACTGAATGTGTTATCGCTGAGAAGAAAGAAGAAGCACCTGCTGCAGCTCCAATGCAACCTGGAATGGGAGGCATGGGCGGAATGATGTAATCAATTCATAGTTCATAATGCATAATTCATAATTATGCCCAATATAAAATCCTCGCTGATAAAGATCGGCGAGGATTTTGTTTTGTAATTATTTACTTATATAAAACTATTTCAAGATCGTATGCAACCTCCCACCCAAGGAGGTGTAGTTTAGAATGGAACAAGTTTCCAACTATTGAGTGTGTTACTGGTGAGAAGATGGTAAACATTTCCAGTAACTTTATCAAGAATAATTTGACCATAAGGAGCGCCAGCTGAATTAGGACAGAATGTGTATCGACCAGGTTTTGATTGGCCGTTATTTGCGGGTAGAACTTGTGTGTTTATTGAATATTGTTTGCGGGTTTTATCATATATTAGCAACCACATTCTACCAGTTTGGGTGTCGAGTTTAACTCTATAGGTGTAACTTCCTATGTAATCACTAACACTAACTTCGTATCTGAAATTTGTGTTCTCTTTTTGAGCCACTACATTGAGAGCGAAGAGAGAAATTAATAGAGTGAAGATTAATTTTTTCATTGTGATATAATTAATTTAGGTTAGATATTTGCAAATTTAATGAATGCTAAAATTTATTCCAAATTTTTTTATGATTTTAATCTTCTTTGAAGAACCTTGTGGGGTGGTTGTGTGTTTTAGTGGTGAGTAACAGAAGAAAAGTTTTTTCATAAGTAAGTATGTATTGGTTGTCAGCCCGCTCGAGAGAGCCGGCTGATGATTTTTAAGATAGACTTTGTAATTTCCTGATTTTAATGTTGTGTTATTGCGATTGTTTCGCTATTTTTGCATGAAAGATAAACAATAACTTTATGGACCCGATAAAGCAACGTATTGATAGTTTGCGCGAGGAATTAAATCGCCACAATCATAACTATTATGTATTAAATTCGCCCCAAATCAGTGATAAGGATTTTGATATGCTCATGAAAGAGCTCGAATTGTTGGAACACAATTTCCCACAATACGACGATCCTTTGTCGCCTACTCATAGAGTGGGTAGCGATTTGACCAAAGGATTTACTCAAGTGGCACATATTCACCCAATGTTGTCGCTTGGCAATACCTATTCTATCACTGAGGTGGAAGATTTTATGCGTCGCACACGTCAGCAGTTGATGGGTGAGGAGTTCTCTATTGTAGGGGAAATGAAGTTTGACGGCACAAGTATATCGTTGATTTACGAGAATGGTCGCTTGGTGCGTGCTGTGACTCGTGGTGATGGTGAAAAAGGGGATGTTGTTACCGACAACGTAAAGACGATTCGCAGTATTCCTTTGCAACTATCGGGCGAGGGCTATCCCGAAATGTTTGAGATACGCGGCGAGATTGTGTTGCCATGGACAGCCTTTGACCGATTAAACGAAGAACGTGCAAAGAACGAAGAACCTCTTTTTGCCAACCCTCGCAATGCTGCATCGGGTACACTAAAGATGCAAAACTCAGCCGAAGTGGCTCGCCGAGGTCTTGATGCTTATTTCTATTATATGCTTGGCGATAACTTGCCATGCGATAATCATTACGACAATATGGTGAAAGCTCGCGAATGGGGCTTTAAGGTGTCGGATGTGATGACTCTATTGGAGTCAATCGAACAGGTTGATGAGTTTATCAATCATTGGGACGAGGCTCGCAAGGAATTGCCGGTGGCTACCGACGGATTGGTGTTTAAAGTAAATTCACTACGTCAGCAACTAAACTTAGGTTTTACCGCTAAATCGCCTCGATGGGCTATTGCATATAAATTCCAAGCCGAAAGGGCTTTGACACAGTTGAAATATGTGTCGTTTGAGGTAGGTCGCACCGGCGTTATTACCCCGGTTGCCAATCTCGAACCGGTATTGCTTTCGGGTACAATCGTAAAACGTGCGTCTCTACATAACGAGGATATTATCCGCCAACTCGATATTCATGATGGAGATATGGTGTATGTGGAGAAAGGTGGCGAGATTATCCCTAAAATCACAGGTGTTGACACCTCGGCGCGACAAGCGGAGTCGGCTCCTATCGCATTTGTAAGCCATTGCCCTGCATGTGGCACTGAGTTGCAACGTGTTGAAGGAGAGGCTGCATGGGTGTGCCTTAATAAATATGCTTGCGAACCTCAAGTTATCGGCCGTGTAGAACACTTTGTAGGCCGTCGCATGATGAATATCGATGGGATAGGGGAGGAAACAGCCGAATTGATGTTTAATCAAGGCTTGATAAAGAATATTGCCGACCTTTATGACTTGAAACATGAGCAACTTGTGGTGCTTGACCGATTTGCCAATCGCAGTGCCAATCGCATTCTTGAAGGACTTGAAGCCTCAAAGTCAGTGCCGTTTGAGCGTGTATTGTTTGCACTTTCTATTCCATACGTTGGCGAAACTACAGCTAAGAAAATCGCTCGCACCGTTGGCGATATTGACCGATTAATGGTAATGACAGCTGAAGAATTGACTCAAATTGAAGATGTGGGCGCGCGCATAGCCGAAAGTATTATCGAATATTTCGCAGTAGAGGAAAATCGTCAAATAGTAGAGCGACTCCGTGTAGCCGGTCTTCAATTTGCCATAGCCGAAGATGTGACTGAAGGACGTAGCGACAAACTTCAAGGCAAATCAATCGTAATCAGTGGCACATTCACCCATCATTCACGCGATGAATACAAAGCGTTGATTGAAAAGCATGGAGGCAAAAACGTAGGCTCAATCTCAAAGAAAACAGACTATGTTCTTGCCGGCGAAAATATGGGTCCCGCAAAACTCGAAAAAGCCAACACCCTCGGCATCAAAATCATCAACGAAGATGAATTCCTCGAAATGATTGAGAATTAAGTTCAACAAGGCTCTGCTGAGGCAATTGAATGGGTGAAAACTTTTTAGTCTTTTTTGACTTTGGGGGGGGTAAATTATGCATATATTTGCAAAATCAGAGTAAATTTTGACCTGAATAAAAAATAATATCAATTATGAGAAAACTTCAATTGTGCTTAGTAAATCTATTGGCTGTGATGTTTCTGGCGTTTGCGGTCTCATGTGAAGATGAGAAGAACAAGCCTGGTGACGACCCCGATACACCGTCGCCGGAGGAATTGCAGGAGATAATCAGTCCGCAGTATGTTTCGGTTGATTGGAACACTGCCGACGTGTTGATGTGCGACACTCTCAATGGCAAATATGTCATGACTAAAACTGCCGAGACTTCGCAGATTGCCCCAGGGTCGGTAGTGGTGCTTGATATGGACACCACCGGTATCGTTATCCGAGTTACCGAGGTTGTTGACAATACCAACGAGGTTAACGTCAAAGCCGAGCGAGGCACAATAGCCGACATTTTCGCCAACATAGATTTCACGCTCTCAACCTCTACCGAGGCTGAATCACGTAGCAAAAACGTGTTCTACCCCGAGAAAATCATCTGTCGCGACAGTACCGGCCGGCTCCTATCGCGCACATCATTCAGCAAGCCGATATGGGAATGGGGTAAGAATTTCGACGGCACAACCCTTTTCCAAAACTCAGCTGTGCACCTCTACTTCCGTGAGGCCAACATGAGCGCGTCGGTGGGACTGAATATGTATTTCAACTTCGGTCAACGCACCATTATAGAGACCGCCCATGAGGTGTGGGATAAGTACCGGGCGCAGATGCTTGAGGTGGAAGCCACGTTAGACGGCGATTGGAACGCCAACTTCATTCTGCAAGCCGACGTGTCGGGCAGTTACACCTTCGACAAAGGAGAGGATTTGGTAAAACACAACCTTCTCCCTCCCAAATCAATAAAATTCGTAGTCTATGGCGTGCCTGTGTGGATCAACCTCAGTGCCGACCTTTACCGTCATGTCAAGCTCACTTGCGAAGGTGAGGCTTCAGCTTACACCGGCGTGCGCAATAACATCACCGGCAAATTCGGATTCAACTGGCAGCAGCAAAGCGGAATGTCGAAAGTGAGTGGGTTGGGTTGCGACACCGAAATCATTTATCCCACCATCACCGGCAAAGGCCGTGTCGATGCCAAAGCATGGCTTTATCCCCGGTTGCGCATGACATTGTACGGGCTTGTCGGTCCCTCATTCGACATCAAACCCTACGTGGGCACCGAAGCGCGCGGCGGTTTCAAGCAAACCATGCTCGGCTCCTCATCTGACTATTTCGCATGGAGCTTGCGCAACTATTGCGGTGTTGACATCAACGCCGGACTGAGCCTTATGTTCATGAACTACGAGACCAAGCGTTACGCCTTGGGCGACATAAATGTGATAGATAAAGACCTTTACAAATCGCCCCATAGCATCGAGTTGGGTTCAGCCCCCGACAAGGTGAAAGTGGGTGAGGCCGCCACCATCTCATTCGTGGTAAAGGATTATGATTACATCTTCAGGCAGAGTACCGCCACCCCCATGGCTCAAATCGTCAAATTTGAGGGCGACGGCACATTATCCTCCAACTATGGCATCACAAGCAACGGCACCGTTAGCGTGACATGGAAGCCCTCCGACAAAAACGACAAGTTGTATGCCACCCTCTATGACTACACCGGCAGTATCATCGACCGTGCCGAATACACATCGGTAGAAGATAAAGAACCCGAAGATGAAATAACCCCAGGTCAGGAGGTTGACTTGGGATTATCAGTCAACTGGGGAGGTTGGAACGTCGGCGCATCATCACCCGAGGAATACGGCGACTATTACGCATGGGGCGAAACCGAAGCGAAAAGCGATTACGATTATGACACGTATAAATATTGGGTTGACAGTGATGGTGACGGAAGGTTGGATACCAACATCGGCTCTAACATCAGTGGCACACAATATGACGTTGCTCGTCAAAAATGGGGTGGAAGTTGGCGAATGCCCACAAAGGCAGAGATAGACGAACTCACCTCAATGTGTACTTGGAAGTGGTATCAGTACAAGGGTGTTTGGGGACAGAAAGTCACCGGTCCCAATGGTAATAGTATCTTCTTGCCTGCTGCGGGCTACCGCTACGGCCCTTCGCTCATCTACTATGGCAGTCGCGGCTACTATTGGAGTGCCACGCTCTACGAGGGCAACATCTACTACTACTACGCATGGCACCTCTACTTCAGCAATGGCAACTACGGCAGCGGCTACGACTACTACAATCGCTTCGACGGGCACACGGTTCGCCCTGTAAAATAAGCGAAGCGTTTTAATTTTTTAATTTTAAAAAAAAAGTCGCCCGCCTTAAGCGGGCGACCGAAATCATAAAAAATGCCAACCATACGTCAAATAATAGAAAAGGAACGTCAAAAAAATCAATTAATAAAACCTGACTAAATATTAGGGTGCGTCAAAATTCAAAAATTTGACACACCTTCTTCTTTTGTTTAATCATCTTCTTAAAATGAATTTGTGTTTCAACCCCCTCCCGGCTACGCCGTACTCCCCCTAATTGTCTTGCAATCAGAGGGAGAGCTAATAATGCTTAAGTCAATAATCTTGGTAGCTCCTCCTCTGAAAATTTGTAAAAATTTTAGGGGAGGTGGCACGTAGTGACGGAGGGGTTAATTTTGATACAATTATGATAGACTCTACAATTTTGACAACCCTCTCCTACTATTGCTCAATTATCAATTTTTTTGTAAATTTGCAGTTTGTAAAGAAAATAATTAAATAACAAATATAAAAATACAATTAAAATGCTTACAGCGAAGGAAATACGCGAGTCGTTCAAAGACTTCTTCCGCAGCAAGGAACACCAAATTGTTCCATCTGCACCTATGGTAATCAAAGATGACCCCACATTGATGTTTACAAATGCGGGTATGAACCAGTTTAAAGATATTATTCTGGGTAATGCGGCGGCGAAGTATAAACGTGTGGCTGACTCTCAAAAATGTCTTCGTGTGAGCGGTAAGCACAACGACCTCGAAGAGGTGGGTATGGATACTTATCACCACACAATGTTTGAAATGCTCGGGAACTGGTCGTTTGGCGATTACTTCAAACAAGAAGCAATTGATTGGGCTTGGGAATATCTTGTAGATGTGTTGAAACTTGACCCCAAGCGCCTTTATGCTACAGTGTTTGAAGGTTCAAAAGAAGAAAACCTCTCTCGTGATGACGAGGCTGCTTCTATCTGGGAAAAACATCTTCCTGCCGACCACATCATCAATGGTAATAAAAAAGATAACTTCTGGGAAATGGGCGATACAGGTCCTTGTGGTCCATGTTCGGAAATTCATATCGACCTTCGTAGCGATGCTGAGCGTGCCGAGGTTGATGGACGCGAACTTGTAAACAAAGACCACCCACAAGTGATTGAGATTTGGAACCTCGTGTTTATGCAATATAACCGCAAAGCCGATGGCTCTCTCGAATCGCTCCCTGCAAAGGTTATCGATACAGGTATGGGCTTCGAACGCTTGTGTATGGCACTCCAAGGCAAGACTTCAAACTATGATACCGATGTATTTACTCCGCTAATTGGCAAAATAGCTGAATTGTCGGGCAAGAAATATGGTGAAAATGATAAGGTGGATATTGCAATGCGTGTTATTGCCGACCACGTGCGTACAATTGCATTCTCTATCGCCGACTCTCAATTGCCAAGCAATGCAAAGGCCGGTTATGTAATTCGTCGCATCTTGCGTCGTGCCGTGCGTTATGCATATACATTCCTCGACCAAAAGAGCGCATTTATGTATCGTCTCATCGACACTCTCATCGAGAGCATGGGCGAAGCATATCCCGAACTTCCTGCTCAACGCGAACTTATCATGAAAGTTATCAAAGAGGAGGAAGATTCATTCTTGCGTACTCTCGAAAATGGTATCAAACTTCTTGATGGTGCTATCGAAGAAGCTAAAAAAGCAGGTAAAACTGAAATTTCGGGTAAAGAAGCATTTGTGCTTTATGATACATATGGATTCCCTCTCGACTTGACCGAATTGATTCTCAAAGAAAACAATATGACACTCGATCAAGCCGGTTTCACCAAAGAAATGGAGGCTCAAAAGGCTCGCGCTCGCAATGCTGCAGCAGTTGAGGCTACCGATTGGGTGACAGTGCGTGAGGGTGAACAAGAATTTGTGGGTTATGACAATACAAGTGTTGAGAGTCAAATTCTCCGTTACCGCAAGGTGAAACAAAAAAATAAAGAATTCTATCAAATAGTTCTTTCGGTAACTCCTTTCTATGCCGAAATGGGTGGTCAGGTAGGTGATAGCGGTAAACTCGTCAATGGCGATGATGTTATCGACATCTATGATACCAAACGTGAAAATGGTATGGGCGTTCACCTATCTACAAAATTACCTAAAGATGTTGAAGCAACATTTGTGGCTCAAATTAACGAAGATGCTCGTCTTGCAACTTGTTGCAACCACACTGCAACCCACTTGCTACATGAGGCATTGCGTGAAGTACTCGGTACTCACGTAGAACAAAAAGGTTCATTTGTTTCTCCTCAAGTGCTCCGCTTCGACTTTTCTCACTTCCAAAAAGTTACTCCCGAAGAACTTTCGAAGGTTGAAAAACTTGCCAACAAGAAGGTGCGTCAAGCAATCGCACGCGATGAACGTCGTAATGTGCCTATTGCCGAAGCTCAAGCAATGGGGGCTATGGCACTTTTTGGTGAAAAATATGGCGAAGAGGTGCGCGTGATAAAATATGGCGACTCGGTAGAACTTTGTGGTGGTACTCACGTTGACAATACTGGGAATATTGGTATGATTAAGATTATATCTGAAAGCAGTATTGCAGCAGGTATTCGTCGTATCGAAGCTATCACCGGTGAAAATGTGGAAAAAGCTATCGATGAAACAGCTAACACATTGAAAGAAATAGGTGCTATGTTTAATAATGCGCCTAATCTACTTCAAACACTTCGCAAATCGCTTGAAGAAAATGCCGAATTGCGTAAAGAGGCTGAAGAATATTTCAAAGAACGTGTAAATAACCTTACTAAATCGGTTCTCGAAAGCGCTGAACAAGTAGGCGATATAAAGGTGGTCAAACTAATGGGTGTGCGTGTGCCTGATGTAGTGAAATCAGTAGCATTTGGTGTGCGTGCCGCATCGACCGAAAAAACAGCATTCATTGCCGCAACTGTTGATATGGGCGGTAAGCCATTATTGACAATGATGTTGACCGATGACCTCGTGAAAGAGGGGCGCAATGCATCTATGATGGTGCGTGAAGCCGCTAAAGAGATCAAAGGTGGTGGCGGTGGTCAACCCGGATTTGCTCAAGCCGGAGGTAAAGATAAAGACGGCATCGTGGCTGCCGGTCAAAAACTTATGGAATTGATTAAAAATTAAGAGATTATAAATAATCAATAAGGCAAAGGGCGCAAATTTAGCAATTTGTGCCCTTTTGTTGTTATAAAGCCGAACATAGTGTTAAAAGTTACACATTTGTGCTTGAGAATTGACCAAAATTTACTAACTTTGTGCCGTTTTTTAAGAATATGATTTTAAAATAAATTAATTTAATATGAAGAAAATTTACTCAATTTTATTAAGTGCTGCATTCGTTGCTTCTTCAAGCATCGCATCTGCACAACAATTGCCTAATGTGGGCTTCGAATCTTGGAAGACTGCTTGTGGCTCTACAGAGGCTTTTGGTACAGGGGGCTTGACATCGTCTAAGACAGGTGAAATGCGTAAACGTCCCGGTGTTGAACCTACTGATTGGAATGGTTCAAGCATCAATCAAAAAGTGATTATGCAAAAACAAGAAACATTAATCTTTGATGAAACAACTGAAAAGGTTTCAGGAAGCCATTCAGTAAAGATGCAAAATAAATTTGTTGGAGTAGGCACAATCGGTAGTGTCGCTCCCGGATTTATTACACTTGCAACACCATGGGTATATGCTGTTTCAACTATCGAAGAATGTGATGGTGGAGCTTATGGAGGAGTGGCATTTACTGCGAAACCAGATGCTATCACCGGTAAATATAAAAGAACAGATGCAACAGGTGAAAAATCGCATATCATCGTTTACCTTTGGAATGGTACATTTACTTCAAACGTTGGTTCTAAATCAGCTCCAAGTCAATCACGCACAAATGTAGACCGTGCAATTTGGGGTACTGAAACATCAACAGGTGATGGTAAACTTGTAGCAAAATGTGACTACACATTTACTACAACTGATGGTGCATGGAAAGAAATCACTGTGCCCATTGAGTATGTGGCAGGTGCAGGTGCTCCAACAATGATGAATGCTGTAATTTCAGGTGGTGACTATTGGACTCGTGCTAATATGTTGGATGGAACAACTTTGTATGCCGATGATGTGAAATTCCTTTACTATTCACGTTTGAAAGATATTAAAGTAGGTGGTGTTTCTGTTGCCGGTTTCAACTCAGATACTTATAACTATAGCATGAGCGGAACTACTCTTCCTGCTGAAAGTGATATTGAAGTTTCACACATGGGTGTAGGTGCTTCTCACACTATTGCTATTGATAAAGTAAATGCAACTGTTACTATTACAGTTACAAATGCAGGTAACGATGTTGACAATGTTGCTTCGCACACTTATGTGCTTCAATATGAAAAGAATGCTAATGTTGTTAAAAAAGAATATCCCGGATATTTGAACGTGTCAAGTGATATGTTGGGTGGTAAACTTGTAATAGATCAAGCAAATACTATTACTATTATTGAGAATGGAGATGGAACATGCACATTCATTCTCCCTGATTTCCGTCTTGATGCTGAATCAGAATCTATGGGTGATATTACAGTAGAAAATGTTACAATGACAACAGGAGCTGATGGCGTTACTACATATAAAGGATCTGTAACTGATATGTCGTTGGCAGGTGACCTCCTTGCAAATGTAGAATTGAATGGTACAATCACAGCTGCAGGTGTTGTTGATATGGTTATTGATGTTGTATGGACAAACTCAGGTATGGGAGATATCCCCATCTTGTGTACATTCACATCAACTACTTCAGGTGTTGAAAATATCATTGCAGCACCACAAGGCGAAGTTGAATACTATAACCTTCAAGGTGTGAAAGTGGCTAACCCTGAAAATGGTGTATTTATCCGCGTTCAAGGTGGCAAGGCTACAAAAGTAGTGAAATAATTACTATAGATAGGTAAATCATAAGAGAATGGGTGCTCTTTAACGGAGTGCCCATTTTTTTGCGAAAAAATAGATAAGAAGATGTGATTTTGTGCTGAGACTGGGTGGGTAGTGATAAATTTTCAATTCTCAACTCTCAATTATCAATTCTTAAGACTCAATCTCAGAAAAAATTAGTAAATTTGCATCTTGAATTATTATGCGACAAAAATTGCCTAAAATAAAGAGACTTTACACCTTCATGTTGCAGAGCTTTTTGCCTCTGTTCATGATGACGTTTTTTATATGTCTCTTTATCGTGTTAATGCAATTCCTTTGGCGATATATCGATGACCTTGTAGGAAAAGGTTTGACTGTAGATGTAATAGCCGAATTATTTTTCTATGCTGCATTAACTATGGTGCCTATGGCTTTGCCTTTGGCAATTCTTCTTGCATCACTCATGACCTTTGGTAATCTCGGTGAACGATTTGAATTAACGGCGATGAAGGCATCGGGAGTGTCGCTTTTTAAAACAATGCGTCCGCTCATTGTGTTGATGACTTTTGTGGCTATCGGTGCGTTTTTCTTTCAAAATAACGTGTTGCCTATTGCGCAAACCAAGATGTGGACGTTGCTTTATTCTATGCGACAAAAATCACCTGAAGTTGAAATTCCTGAGGGTACATTCTATGACCAAATCCCAGGTGTAAATCTATATGTGGAGCATAAAGATCCTGATACCGGCATGTTGTATGATGTGATGATTTATGAGGTGTCGAAAGGATTTGACAATGCTCGCATTATATTGGCTGATTCAGGAAAATTGAGTTTCACCGAAAACAAAACACACTTGTTTCTTCAGCTTTATAAGGGAGAACAATTTGAACAACTCCAAAGTCAGTCGGCAATTTCCTCTTCAGGAAAAAATAAGACAGTGCCATATCGAAGAGAATCCTTCTCAGAGAAGGAAATCAGAGTTGCTTTCGATGCAAATTTCTCTCGTATGGACGAAAGTACTATGCAGAAACAATATGTGGGAAAGAATATATCGCAACTTCTTGAAACTATTGATACAATAAATCAAAAGGTTGATAGTATGGGTGGCGTGTATGCCAAGGATATTAAAGAAGCCCCATATTTTGGAATACCATATTATAAAAAGAAGTACGTTAATCACAAGTTGACCGATGTGCCACAAGAGCAAGTAATACTAAAAGATACGCTAAATCTTGATACTCTTATGATGGCAAAGGGGAATAGCTATGCTCGCACATATATTACCCAGGCATTAAATAAAGCTAAGCGACACAAACAAGACTATGAATTTAAATCTTTATCGATGAAAGATCAGCGAAAGTCAATTCGCCGACATGACATTGAAATGCAGAAAAAATTCACTCTATCGTTTGCGTGTATCATATTCTTCTTTATTGGAGCTCCCCTTGGCGCAATTATTAAAAAAGGGGGTATTGGTACTCCTTTGGTGATTTCGGTGATATTGTTTATCATATACTATATTATAGATAATACCGGCTATAAGATGGCGCGCGATGGACGTCTTGAAGTGTGGATGGGTATGTGGATAAGTTCGGCGGTATTATTGCCGCTTGGAATCTTCTTTACATATAAGGCTATGCACGATTCTGCATTGTTTAACATGGATGCATATCGTAATTTCTTCCGAAAGGTATTTAATATTAAGGATTCTCGTCACTATGAATTGAAAGAAGTGGTGATGGAAGATATAGATGTGGTTAAGTCGATTGAAAAAACAGATTTATTGCAATATAAATGTGATCAATTATTGAAGCATTTAATTCAAATGTCATATCAACGTTTTTGGAATAATGGTGTAAATATAGGATTGATAAATGAAGTCGTTGATGAATTAGAAGCATTGATAGCAACCTTAGCAAATTCACGTGAGATATTGATGATAAATAAGATATCTCAATATCCAATCATTTCATCATCGCGATTATTTGAAATAACTAAAAATAAGCATATTGCCAAATGGATGATGATAATATTTCCGATTGGCGCATTAGCATATTGGTTGACAAAGCAAAATATTGATGACTTAATTGTTAAGGTTAAAATGGCTATGAAGGTTAATCAAGATGTGATTGAACTTTTGAATAAACATAAAGATAATTTAGACGATAGAAAGAATGTTAATCTCTTAGAAGATGACGAAAATTAAATATTGTATGATGAACAACGATAAAAATATACAACTCGACTCTATCGAAGATGCTATAAAAGATTTTGCTGAGGGCAAAATGATTATAGTTGTTGATGATGAGGATCGTGAAAACGAAGGCGATATTATTGTGGCTGCTGAGAAAATTACTCCCGAGCAAGTCAATTTTATGCTCAAAAATGCTCGTGGGCTTTTATGTGCGCCTATCACAATATCTCGTTGTAAAGAACTCGGATTGGATCGTCAAGTGTCGGATAACACATCGGTACTTGGAACGCCTTTTACTGTAACAATCGACAAACTTGAAGGCTGCTCGACCGGTGTGTCAATTAATGACCGTTGTGCAACAATCCGCGCTCTTGCCGATCCTGCATCAGTGCCTTCTACATTTGGACGTCCCGGTCATATTAATCCGCTTTATGCCCAAGATCAGGGAGTGCTTCGCCGTCCGGGGCACACAGAGGCTGCTGTCGACTTAGCCCGTCTTGCCGGGTTATATCCTGCAGCCGCTTTGATGGAGATAATGAGTGATGATGGTTCGATGGCTCGATTGCCCGAATTGCGTCAACGTGCCGATGAGTGGGGTATGAAGCTCGTGTCGATAAAAGACTTGATTGCTTATCGACATAAACGCGAATCACTTGTTGAGAAAGGAAGTGAAGTAGATATGCCCACTAAGTATGGCCATTTCCGTCTTATCCCATTCCGTCAAAAAAGCAATGGCCTTGAACATATTGCAATTATAAAAGGTAATGTGAAATCGGGAGAGCCTGTGCTTGTGCGAGTGCATTCATCGTGTGCAACTGGTGATATTTTTGGCTCAAAACGATGTGATTGTGGTGAGCAATTACATGAAGCATTGCGTATGATTGAAGAAGAAGGGTGTGGCGCTGTGGTATATCTAAATCAAGAGGGTAGAGGTATTGGTTTGATGGATAAGATAGAGGCCTATCGCCTTCAAGAAAAAGGAATGGACACTGTTGAGGCAAATATTCATCTCGGCCACAAGGCTGATGAACGCGACTATGGTGTTGGCGCCCAAATCTTAAGTTCTTTAGGCATTAGCAAAATGCGCTTGATGACTAATAATCCTATTAAACGAATAGGACTTGAAGGATATGGCTTGACTGTAGTTGAGAATGTACCTATCGAAGTGGCTCCAAATGAATATAACCGTTTTTATCTTCACACAAAGAAAGAGCAAATGGGACATGAATTGAATAAGGTTGATTAAATTGATTTACCTATAAAAGTAAAGCGAGCCTGCAATGTTATTTGCCGGCTCGCTTTATTTTCGCGATGTGTTTTGAATCTAATCTTTGATAAGTTCTTTTAATTGATATCTTGCTTCGTGGTGACCTCTTTTTGCGGCTTCTTGGAAATATTCAATTGCTTTTTGCTTGTCGCGTTTAACACCTGTTCCATCTAAGTAGCATAAGCCGAGCATATAGTGCGCTCCTGCCACTTTTGCCTCTTCTGCTTTGTGAAAAAGAGATATTGCTGTGTCGTAGTTGCGTTTACATTCTTGACCATAATAATACATACGACCAAGTTCGTAATGCGCTTCGGCAATGTCGGCATCAGATGCTAAAGTCCAATATTTGAAAGCTTTTTTGTAATTCTTTTCAACACCACTTCCATAATAGAAACAAGCTCCTACTTTGTGTTGTGCAAGAGGATGGCCTAAATCGGCTGCTTCAAGATATTTTTCATAAGCGAGATAGATGTCGCGTTTCACACCACCACTTCCGCTTGATAATTTCATCGCTTCTTCATATAGTTCTTGACCCGGATAATTTTGTTTTTTATATCCGGCATTTTCAGAACGCTCGATTGTTCTATTTCCGCGCAAAGATTTTAACCCTTGTGCCGATATTGTGAAACAACCGCACAAAAGAACTAATATGATTATAGATAATTTTCTTGTCATAAAAGATTATAACGCAATTAATTCTTTGATTTTTTCTTCAAGAGTTTCTTTGTTTTGAGACCCTGTGAGACGAATAGATGTTTTTTCGCCATTTTTGAAGAATAAAATTGTAGGAAGTGACATGATACGATGGTCAGAACTGAAATCGCTTTCGTCTTCGACGTTGTATTTGCCAATTACAACTTGTCCTTCGTATTGCTCTGCAAGCTCATCAATCACAGGTGCTAATGCCATACATGGACCACACCATGTAGCCCAAAAGTCGATTACTACAGGTTTCCCTGATTCAATAATTTCGTTTACGTTTTCGTCGGTAAATGTAAATGCCATTTTGTTTTGATTTAAAAGTTATTATAATAATTTGTTATTTCTCAATTGTGAATTCAATATTCATACTTTCAAGCATCGTGACGAGGTCGCGGTTTAATGGAATAGTATGAGGCGATGATAGTTTAACTGATCGATTTATCTCGGGGTCATATACGATAAAAGATAAACTGCGATGATTTTCTGTTGTTGATTTTATATGCTCCGATAGAAGATCCATAAAATTAGGATTAATCTCATGGGTATTAAGCTTAATTGTAATGCCCGAGAGCAATGTGCCTTTTACTTCTTCGAGTAATTTGATGTTTTTGATATTAAAGCGTAGATTTTCCGAATTATAGAACTTTTCATATTTCCCGGTGATTAATATAGGTGTTCCGGGTTGTCCGTATTTGCCATAATCGATATATTGTTGACCAAATAATCTGATTTCTGTACTGCCGGTATAATCTTCTAATTTTAATACACCGAAATTGCCTCCTCGTCGTGACGGAAGAGATTGATATCCGGTTACCATTCCTCCAAATGTAATTTCTTTATCGGCTTCAGGTTCTATTTCTTCCTTAGCTTTAATACTTGAGTTGCAACCATAATTGAGTTCCATATAGTATGGATCAAGCGGGTGTGCCGATAGATACATGCCCACCAATTCTCGCTCCTTTTCTAACTTTACGGCATCAGCCCATTCCGAAGCATGTTTTATTTCAGGACGCCCGGCTGTGTTGAGTGAAACATCTTCATCTCCAAAGAGCGACACGGTTTGTTGTTGCGATGCATTTTGGAATAGTTGGCCATAGCGAATTATTTGTTCCGAAAATGTTTCGTCTTTATTATTTTTCTCAAAGAAGTCTTCACGTTTTATGTCGGTGAAGCAATCGAAAGCACCGGCCAATACTAAAGAGTCGAATGTGCGACGGTTTAAGGCTGTCAATGGCACTCTTTCAACAAAATCATATATTGATTCGAATGGCCCACCGGCATCACGAGCCGAGATAATATCTTTTACCACATTTTCGCCAACTCCCTTAATAGCAGATAGACCAAAGCGTATCTCTCCCTTCTTGTTTACCCCGAATTTATTGAAACTTTCATTTACACTTGGCCCTTTTACGGGAATATGCATTTTCTTGCATTCGTCCATAAAGCCTGTTAGCTTGGTGATATCGGAGCTGTTTCGGCTCAATACGGCGGCCATATATTCAGCTGGATAGTTGGCTTTGAGATAAGCTGTTTGAAAAGCAACCCAACTATAACAAGTAGCATGACTCTTATTGAATGCATATGATGCAAATTTTTCCCAGTCGGTCCAAATCTTTTCAAGCACTTTGGGGTCGTGACCATTGCTTTGCCCGCCTTCGATGAATAGAGCTTTAAGCTCATTCATTTTGTCAATCATTTTTTTACCCATTGCTTTGCGCAATGTGTCGCTTTGTCCACGAGTAAAGTTGGCAAGTAGGCGCGACAAAAGCATCACCTGTTCTTGGTACACTGTGACCCCATATGTGTCTTTGAGGTATTGTTCCATAATGGGAATGTCGTAGACAATGGGTGAGCGACCATGTTTGCGCGCAATGAAGTCGGGGATATAATCCATTGGCCCCGGGCGGTAAAGCGCGTTCATCGCAATAAGGTCTTCAAAGGTTGTGGGCTGAAGCTCGCGAAGGTATTTTTGCATGCCAGCCGATTCAAATTGGAATGTGCCGGTTGTGCGGCCTTCGCAATAAAGCTCATATGTTTTTTTATCTTCGATATCTATGGAGTCAATATCGACCTCTTCTCCTCGAGTGAGTTTGATGTTATTAATAGCCTCTTTTATGATTGAGAGAGTTTTCAACCCCAAAAAGTCCATTTTGATAAGACCAGTTTCTTCAATGACGCGGCCTTCGAATTGAGTCACAAGCAATTTCCCATTGACTTTATCATCTGCTGTGCTCACAGGAACCCAATCAGTGATGTCGTCACGGCAAATAATAACACCACATGCGTGCACTCCGGTGTTTCTTACGTTACCTTCTAATTTCTTGGCATATTTTAGGGTGTCGGTAATTAATGGATTCTTGCTTTCGAGCTCGGCTTTAAACTCAGGAACATATTCATAGCAGTTCTTTAATGTAGGTTTGAGTTCTTTGCCATTGACTTCGGGCATATGGGCGGGAATTAGTTTCGTGAGTCGCTCACTTTCCGATAAAGAAAGTTCTTGCACACGAGCCACATCTTTAATGGCCGATTTTGCTGCCATGGTGCCATAGGTGATGATATGAGCCACTTTTTCGGCTCCATATTTTTCAGTCACATAATGTAGCACGTCGGCACGACCATCGTCGTCAAAGTCGATATCGATATCGGGCAATGAAATACGGTCAGGGTTTAGGAAACGCTCAAAAAGCAGGTCATATTTAATCGGGTCGATTTGAGTGATGCCTAAGCAATATGCCACAGCTGAGCCTGCTGCCGAACCACGACCGGGTCCTACGCTCACACCTAATTGTTCGCGAGCCACATTTATAAAGTCTTGCACAATCAAGAAGTAGCCGGGGAAACCCATAGTCTTCATGATGTGAAGCTCAAATTTTATACGCTCTATTAATTCGGGCGATAGTGGATCGCCATAGCGTTTCTTTGCTCCATCATATGCAAGTTTTGCCAAGTAGTCGGCCTCAAATTTTATTCGATACAACTTGTCATATCCTCCAAGTTTCTTAATCTTATCCTTGGCGGCATCTTCACTCATCACAACATTGCCATTTTCGTCTTGGGTAAACTCGTCGAAAAGGTCTTTTTCGGTGAGCCGTTGACGATATTCCTCTTCAGTGCCAAAGTCTTTCGGAATATCAAAGGTGGGCATGATTGGGGCGTTGTCGATAGAGTAGGGCTCTACTTTGTCAAGAATTTCCAAAGTGTTGGATAATGCTTCGGGCACATCGCTGAAGATTTCATTCATCTCAGCTTGTGTCTTCATCCATTCTTGTTTGGTGTAGAGCATGCGATTTTGATCAGCAATAAATTTATTGGTTGAAACGCATATCAATCGGTCATGAGCTTCTGCATCATCTGCATTCACGAAATGCACGTCATTTGTGGCGACTAATTTTATGTCAAATTTTTTTGCAATTCTAATTAGTTCGGGATTTACCTGTTCTTGAACCTCATATACATTATGATTTGAACGCGGTATGTCGGTCTTGTGGCGTTGAAGTTCTATGTAGTAATCTTCGCCAAATGTATCTTTCCACCATTGCACTTGTCGCTCGGCTTCCTCAATCTCTCCGGCTTGTATTAATCTCGGAATTTCACCACCAAGACAGGCTGAGCAGATAATCAATCCTTCGCGGTGATTTTTTAATTCTTCCTTGTCGGTACGAGGGTGAGAATAGAATCCTTCGGTCCATGCACGCGACACAATTTTGATTAGGTTGTGATATCCTTTTTGGTTTTTGGCAAGAACCACAAGGTGGCGTCCGGTATCACGTTTGTCGACATGCTCAAAACGTGATTTTTGAGCTACATACATTTCGCAACCAAAGATAGGTTTGAAAATTTGCTTCTTTAGTTTTGCTACTTCAGCTTCTTTTTCGGCAATGATTTCGTCATTGCCTTCTTCCTTTGCTTTGGCTAACTCTTTTTCTGCATCTTTTATCGCACCTTTTACTTTCCCGTTCTTTTTGTTCACATAATTGTGAAACTCTTTAATCGCAAACATGTTCCCATGGTCAGTAATGGCAATGCCGGGCATTCCGTCGGCTATAGCCTTGTCGACCAATGCAGGAACTGACGCTTGTCCGTCAAGAACGGAGTATTGTGTATGTACATGAAGGTGTATAAAAGGTTGCATATTATTAATATGTATATATACGTGAAATGTGTTGTCATTAAATTCACTCCAAAGATACAAAAAATCCATATTAATATTCAATACTGAAATCTAAATAATATCAACAATGTTGATAACTCATATTTTTGTTGATATTTAGATTCGAAATAGAGGTGCAATTGTATCAACTTCATAGAAACGCGGCTTGTTGAAGTGCTATTATTGAGGAATAAAATAAGGTGATGAACAAAACATGTTTTACAACATAAAATTTTTCGAGGGTTAAACTATTGATTAATAGGGAGAATAGTGAATGAGCGTCGAAAATGGGTAAAAAATAAATGCGAAAAAGTTTGGTGGAATGGTAAAAAGTGTCTACCTTTGCACTCGCTTT
>JAFQAS010000066.1 GCA_017399915.1 Muribaculaceae bacterium | reverse complement strand
TGAAACGCAATCGACCGGATATTCCGGTATCGCTCGTCGATAGAGATTTTGTGCTCGACTTTGAAGCCTATTTGAAGGTCGATTACCACCTGCAAGCCAACTCCGCCGAGAAGTTGATGCGTATCTTTAAGCGAATTACAAAGATGTGTTTTAAGAGCGGGCTGATGGCGAAAGATCCATTTTGCGATGTGCGCTTGAAGAAGGTCAAGAAGGATAGAGGCTACCTGACTCGCCACGAATTGGAGCTGATACTCAACTACAAACCAACAAAGAAGCGATTGGAGAAGGCACGCGATGTATTTGTGTTTTGCTGTTTTACGGGTTTCGACTACTCGACCACTGCATCATTGACCGAACAAAACCTAGTTTTGGCTGATGACGGCTCGATGTGGATTGAAACGCACCGAGTTAAGACCGGTGTCGCCTCAAAGGTCAAGTTGCTCGATATACCGCTTTCAATCCTGAAAAAGTACGAGCCGACCCGCATTAACGGCTATCTCCTGCCCGTGTTGAGCAACGCCAAATACAACCTCTACCTCAAAGAGATAGCCGCCACATTGGGCATCCAAAAACGCGTAACCTCGCACCTTGCCCGCCACACATTTGCCACGACGGTAACCTATGCAAATGGCGTGTCGATAGAGTCAATTAGCAAGATGCTCGGCCACACCAAACTCGCCACCACCCAAATCTACGCCCGTATCGTTGACCAAACGGTCAGCAACGAAATGGACAAACTCTCCGCGAAACTGAGCGGCACAAGCTTTAGTCTCAGTGGAGTGGATTAAGATAAATAGGCGTAACAAAAAATAGCGCCATAAATCATATGGCGCTATTTTTAGAATATGATAACTCTTGTCAAATATTCAAATATCTCATAATGAAGTTACTAAAAACTTATAAGATTTTTATATGAATCGCATTAACAAACATTTCAATAAAAAATACTATATCATCAACATCTGCCTTACTAATAGCCTGCTTACAATCTCTTGTATAATCCCAGTCAGCCTCATGTGCAATTTTATTCCTTCGATCAATAATTAATTTAAGTTTCTGCTCAAGACACCGCACTTTATCATTAATGTTATCACCTTGTAGCGGATATGCTATAGATGTTGCTATACTTTGCATCTTATGTTGCTCATCCCATATATAGCTCAACGCATCTTTAATCTTGTCAGATTGTTGGAATGACATTGTCTTTAAAATAGGTCTAATTATATTATTCAAAGAATTTACTACATCAACCGTTCTTTGAGGCGTATTGGGCGGATACTGCATCTCTATACCCACAAGAGTTTGTGCATTTTCCATAGTTACTGCTGTTGATTTCCATTTTGCAGTTTGGGCTCTTTGTTGCAAATAAGACTCAATAATACCTTGCCTAACAACATCATGAAAATAACAATCCATGGCACTTACTACATACACTACCTGAGCGCGTAACATGTCGTCAAGGTCAGTTATTAGAATAGGATAATCCCGACAAAGCTTGTCATAAATACACCCAAACTTCTTGATATTTGCAACAGATTGCTGAAAAATATTATACGCATTATTCATATAATTGCATTATGTATTTTGCGATTTCATCAAATTGCTCATTGAATGTGTCACGTTTCTCTTTCAGATTATCTTGAATAACACCGGTCTGTTGAAGCTCATCATCAGACAATGCGTATACAGGGACATGATATTGCTGGCTCCTCTGACCCAATGAAGCGAACTCTTTAATTTCGCTAAGACAGTAATCCTCATAGGTATATTTAGACTGATCGAACAGCATATTCTCCGGGGTAATTGCAGGCACAAATATATTGTTTGTTATGCTACGTATTTCGGAAATTAAATTTTTATATGGGCCTGCAGCAACTCCATTGCGAATATTAAAACGCTGTATTACTGTTCCAATAAATTTCGTTGTGGTATCTGGTAATGCGTATGCCGCATTTCTGAAATTCTCAATATTGGTTCTTTTCCATCGCATCCAACTTGGTAGAATTTTAGAAAGACTATTCAAAGCTATAATACAAAACAAGTCTGGATTCGTTGGAATAATAAATCCATCGCTAATTAAGAACAAAACTTGATTTATAGGACCTAATCCGGGATTAACATCAATTAATACATAATCAATTGAATATTTTTCAGAGGTTTTGTTTATTAAATCATTGAAGGATCCAGGCAAATTCTGTAATCCAGTCAAAGCCATAGATGCTGTTAATGCAAAAGTCAATTGAGCCTCTAGTTCTGATAAGTTCATATGACCAGCCATTAAATATAGATTTTCATTTCGTCTATGCCTTACGCAGTCAATTGCCATAATTGGATTAGGCGATCCTTCAAAAGCCGGAGCAACTCCGTCTTTTATATTACATTTCTTTGTAGCCTCATTATCATAATAACTATCAAAGTCATCATTTAAAAAAAATGCTGTTAAATTACACTGAGGATCAGCATCTATCAATAAAACCTTTTTGCCTAGTTCAGCTAATTTCCATCCAATATTTAATGTTGTTGTCGTTTTACTCACACCACCCTTATGGTTGAATAATAGGATTTTCTTATTCATACTAAATACGATTTATATGTAATTAATTGATTATTATTTCTATATCTTTCGCCGTTATATCTGCTAGATAGAATTCAAATGCGGTAATAAAACTTTTTATTCTTCGTCAAAAATCTTGTCTATTGCACTGACATATATAGGCAATTCCTCTTTCTCTACCCCGAACTGACGTTCAAACATAAGATTTACAATCGCATCGCCATCTAACAAGACAATAGGCACTGCGCCCTGCTTTGAAGATGCATTTAATGCATCTCGAGTAAAATGAGCAGTTGTGAAATATATGCCTTGAACATAATCGCCTTGAATAGCTCCTCTAAACTCATCAATCTTAGGTCTGCCAACATTTGCATTCCATTTCTTGCACTGGAACGCAACATTAAAATACGATAAACCTACTTTTAATTTACCATATCCATCAATGCCTCCGTCTCGAGAAACCTTCGTTACTTGAACATCCTTAAAACCATAGGTTGATAATAACTTTTTGCAAAATACCTCAAATGAACTAGCTTCTAATTGTTGCAATTGTTCAAGTATCTGCGCCTTAATATGGTTATTATATTTGAATGTTGCATCCTTTAGAGTTTCAAATAAAGAGGTGTTAATGGGAATTTCAGTACTATCGATTTTTTTAGTCTTTACAATATTATCAGGGGGCAACAATGTAAAAGTCCCATCTGGCAAGTACTTAAAATACTTTCGTGGGGAGGCAGTGGGGAAATCAATGCCCTCGCTATGCGTACGCAACTCGCTACGCATTACTCCGAATGGATTCTGAGCTCCAAATGCATAATAATCGTTTTGTATAATCTCCTCAAAAATAGCTCTTGGAGTCATACTTGTATTTGCAGCCTGTAAGACCAACTTAATTGCTCCTACAATAGTTGTATTCCTCATAGCAAAACTATTTGATATCCCTCAAAATATTAACAAACACAAATGGATCCCTGAACATCTCCTTCTTTGAGTTATATAAGGTTTGTAGATGCTCTAATCCAGCATTTGCATAGCCTTCGATACGGGTTATAATCTTCTTAACTGCGTCTTTGCCATCCTCCTCCTTCATTGCCTCTAACTCCATCCAAGTAAAGTTCATTTTTTCTTTACTTTCAGAGAGTATTAGCATAAGGATATAATCTACCATTGCACTTGGTCTCCAGTGCGACATATCTGCAAAGGTATCAGACTTATCACCACTTTCAACGATAGGCACACATTCACCCTTGCGATATCCTATCATAAAAGCG
>JAFQAS010000005.1 GCA_017399915.1 Muribaculaceae bacterium | reverse complement strand
GTTCATCCTGAGCCAGGATCAAACTCTTCGTTGTTAATATCTAATCTTTTTCTTTTTCCAAAAAAAATCAGATTAATCTATTTTTTATTAATCTGTTATCACAAGATTTGTGTTACCAACGAAAATTCCCGTTCAGAACTTCCTGCTTGACTTATTTCGTTTAAGAATTGACTAAGAACTTTTTTATTTGCTCTTGTACTACTCTTGTCTATTGTAATCATTTCAATGTTCGTGCGCTTTATTTCCCAAAAGCGAGTGCAAAGTTATAGCTTTTTTTAATACCCACCAAATATTTTTAAAAGTTTTTTTTCAATATTTTTTACCCATTTTTCTTTCCTATCCGATTATCAACAGTTTAAGGGCTAAAATATTTTTTCATTAATCATAAATTTTATTTATCCTTTTCTTTAAACATCCTTTCCTACTCACCAAACGACATAATATATTATATTGTATAAAATCTAAAAATTAATTACCTTTGTGAATATTAATCTAATTAAGCTCATTTGCAATGAAAAGAATATTCCTTATAACAATACTTATTTTCTCTACCCTAAGCGCATTCAGTTTTAGTTTTGACAAGATTCGTTTTTTTGATGAGAAAACCGACACAACAACAATCAACGGAATTCTCTCAAAAACACATGAAGCAAATTTTGCCACCCCCAACGAACGTGTAGGGTTTATTGCTCGTCAATTTTTAGGGCTGCCATATGTGGCTCACACCCTTGAAGGTGATAATGAAATGCTCACAATAAACACCTCCCAACTTGATTGCACTACTTTCGTTGAAACCGTAATCGCTTTGGCTTATACGGTAGGCGAAGGCGGCACTTCTTGGCGCGATTATGCAAAAAATCTCGAGCGAATAAGATATCGCGATGGCAATCTTGACGGATATGCTTCACGACTACATTATATTAGCGACTGGATTATAAATAATAGCAGCCGCAATAATTTTTCAGAAGTCACCAAGCAAATTCCCAATGCGAGCAATATCACCAAAACTATCAACTTCATGTCGACTCATCGCGATAGTTATAAATCGCTCGCCGATAACGATGAATATGCTAAAATTTTAGACGTGGAGAAACGTTTTGTTTCTCATCAATATCCCTATATCAAAAAGATTAATATAAGGAATAAATCAACTTCAAACGCACTTAAAGATGGTGATATTATTGCCCTTACTACTAAAATGAATGGCCTTGACGTAAGCCATATGGGACTTATTGCCATAGTAGATGGAGTTCCCCACCTAATGCACGCATCAATGAAAGCTATGAAGGTAATCATCGACCCTCTACCCCTCTATAAATATCTTAATAATAGCAAATCTTTAACCGGAATCAGAGTTATCAGACTAAATCAATAATAATCATTTTAAACATCTCTAATTTATAAAAAAACTTATTATTTACTTTTATTTTATGTTGCGCATTTTGTGCACATAATGCTACAGCGAAAGGGAATCAACCGAAAGGGTTTTAAAAACTTCCCTATACACAACTAATCTCGCAAATATACAATCTTCATAAAAAGAATGCGAGGCGCTCCCTTTCGAGAACGCCTCGCGCATTTTATATGACGTTTAATCGAGGATTAAGCCATTTTAGTGAGTTTGCCATAACCATATGCTGCATTTTCACCAAGTTCTTCTTGAATGCGGAGAAGTTGGTTATATTTAGCCATACGGTCAGAACGGCTTGCAGAACCAGTTTTGATTTGGCCAGCGTTAGTAGCAACTGCGATATCAGCGATAGTAGCATCTTCAGTTTCACCTGAACGGTGAGAGATAACTGCAGTGTAACCATTGCGTTGAGCGAGTTCTACAGCGCGAAGAGTTTCAGTGAGTGAACCGATTTGGTTAACTTTTACGAGGATAGAGTTAGCGCAACCAAGTTCGATACCTTTTTGGAGGTATTTAACGTTAGTAACGAACAAGTCGTCACCTACAAGTTGACAACGGTTACCGATGAGGTCAGTAAGGATTTTCCAACCTTCCCAGTCGTTTTCAGCCATACCATCTTCGATTGAGTCGATAGGATAGTTTTCAACGAGAGTTTTGAGGTATTCAGCTTGTTCTTGAGAGTTGCGTTTTGCGCCTTTGTCACCTTCTTTCCAAGTGTAGTCATAGATACCTTCTTTGTAGAATTCAGAAGAAGCACAGTCAAGACCGATTGTGATGTCTTTTCCTGGAACGTAACCAGCTTTTTCGATAGCTTGCATAATTACGTTAAGAGCATCTTCAGTACCTTCAAGAGCAGGAGCGAAACCACCTTCGTCACCTACTGCAGTAGAAAGGTTGCGATCGTGGAGCACTTTTTTGAGGTTGTGGAATACTTCAGTACCCATGCGAATACCTTCTTTGAAGCAGCATGCACCGATAGGACGGATCATGAATTCTTGGAAAGCGATAGGAGCGTCAGAGTGAGCACCACCGTTGATGATGTTCATCATAGGCACAGGAAGTGAATATGAGTTGCAACCACCGATATATTTGTAAAGAGGGAGGTCGAGGTAGTCAGCAGCAGCTTTAGCTACAGCAAGAGAAACACCAAGGATAGCGTTAGCACCGAGGTTAGATTTTGTTTCAGTACCGTCGATTTCAAGCATTTTTTCGTCGATAGCGATTTGATCGAGAGCGCTCATACCAACGAGAGCTTCAGCGATAGCGCCATTAACGTTAGCAACTGCTTTTTGAACGCCTTTACCCATGTAACGAGCTTTGTCGCCATCACGGAGTTCAAGAGCTTCGTTTACACCTGTTGACGCACCAGAAGGAACAGAAGCGCGGCCACGTGCACCTGATTCAAGAATTACATCAACTTCAACTGTGGGGTTACCGCGTGAGTCAAGAACTTCACGACCAATGATTTTTTCAATTTTCATAATGTTATTTACCTTAAAAATTTAGTAAAATATTTGTTATTAATTTATATTCCTAATAAATCAAGTGCAAAGATACAAAAAAATATTGAGTATGATATTATATAAAACAAAGATTTTCAACAAAATTAAAAGGTCGCCTTTGGAAAATCAAAAGCGACCTTTTAATAAGGTATCTTAAGCTATAGCCGAATTATTCAGCTGCTTCAGTTGCAGGAGTTTCTGCAACAGGTGCTTCAGCAGCAGGAGCGGCAGCAGCAGTGCTCTTACGAGAGCGACGTGTGCGTCCGGCTTTCTTAGCTGATTTTTCTTTGAGCATGTTTTCGTTGTAGTCAACAAGCTCGATGAAGCAAGTCTTAGCGTTGTCACCAAGACGATTACCTGTTTTAAGAATACGAGTGTAACCTCCGGGGCGATCAGCGATTTTTTGAGCTACTTCACGGAAAAGTTCAGTAACGGCTTCTTTATTTTGAAGATAGCTGAACACGAGGCGGCGGTTAGCCATAGTGTCATTTTTAGCACGATTGATAAGTGGCTCAGCGTAAACGCGAAGAGCTTTAGCCTTTGCAAGTGTAGTGAAAATACGTTTGCGAAGGATGAGAGCAATCGTCATGTTAGCGAGCAAAGCGTCACGGTGAGCTTTGGTGCGGCTAAGGTGGTTGAATTTTTTATTATGTCTCATCGTTTATTACTCTTTTTCTAATTTATATTTTGAAATATCCATTCCGAACGAGAGGTTCAAATTAGCGAGAAGTTCATCAAGCTCTGTAAGTGATTTTTTACCAAAGTTACGGAATTTCAAGAGGTCAGTTTTATTGAACACTACAAGTTCACCAAGTGTTTCAACTTCGGCGCTCTTCAAGCAGTTGAGTGCACGAACTGAAAGGTCCATATCAACGAGCTTAGATTTAAGCAATTGACGCATGTGAAGTACTTCTTCATCAAATTCTTCATTACCATTGCCATCACTTGATTCAAGAGTGATCTTTTCGTCAGAGAATAGCATGAAGTGATAGATAAGAATCTTAGCAGCTTCTTTCAATGCATCTTTTGGATGAATTGAACCATTTGTAGTGATTTCAATAATGAGTTTGTCGTAGTCGGTCTTCTGGTCAACGCGGAAGTTTTCAACTGCGTATTTAACGTTCTTAATAGGAGTGTAGATTGAGTCAATAGCTAAAATATTGACATCATCATTGGGCACTTGGTTTTCTTCGGCTGGCACCCAACCACGTCCTTTATTAATAGTCAATTCAAGGTTGAAACTTGCGCTGGGATCCAAATGACAAATCACTAAGTCGGGGTTGAGAACTTCAAAACCCGAAAGCACCTTACTGATGTCACCGGCTGTGAACACCTCCTGTCCTGACACAGAGATAGTAGCCTTTTCGAAGTCGGCATCTTCAACAACTTGCTTGAGGTCAACTTTCTTGAGGTTAAGAATGATGTTTGTCACATCTTCTTTTACACCTGGGATAGTATCAAATTCATGTTTAACGCCATCAATGCGAATAGAAGAGATTGCAAAACCTTCCAAAGAAGATAGCAATACACGACGCAAAGCGTTACCCACAGTGATACCATAGCCGGGTTCCAAGGGTTTGAACTCAAACTTGCCGTAGAAGTTATCGGCTTCCAACATAAGGATTTTGTCAGGTTTTTGGAATGCTAATATAGCCATGGATCTTATTATTTTAATTATTATTTAGAATACAACTCGACGATCAATTGTTCTTTGATGTTCTCGGGAATATCTTCGCGAGCAGGTACATGAAGGAATTTACCTGATTTAGTAGCTTCGTCCCATTCAATCCAAGGATATTTGCTGTGGTTGAAGCCAGCGAGTGCATCAGCAATCACTTCAAGAGATTTAGCTTTTTCGCGTACACCTACAACATCACCAGGTTTTACAGAGTAAGAAGCGATGTTTACAACTGAACCGTTAACAACAATGTGACGGTGAAGAACCAATTGACGAGCAGCTGCACGAGTAGGAGCGATACCTAAACGATAAACAACGTTATCGAGGCGAGCTTCCAACAATTGGAGCAATACTTCACCCTTAACCCCTTTAGTGCGAGATGCTTTTTCGAAGAGGTTACGGAATTGTTTTTCTAAAACGCCATAAGTGTATTTAGCTTTTTGCTTCTCACGGAGCTGAACGCCGTATTCAGAAGTTTTTCTTCTTTTGTTGGCGCCGTGCTGACCGGGAGGGAAATTTTTCTTAGCGAGCACTTTATCTTCACCGAAGATAGGTTCGCCAAATTTGCGAGCGATTTTGGACTTTGGTCCTGTATATCTTGCCATTTTAAAGAATTCTGATTTTTAGAGACCGCTATTGAGTATTAGTGCAGCCGCGACCATAGAGAGGTGATAAAAATTATGGTCTATTCACATTTACTCAATATCTCAATCTCAAGTTAATTAATAGATAATGTCACTAAAAGAGACAAAGTTAGTAAACTATAATTTAAAGATTATACACGGCGACGTTTTGGAGGACGGCAACCGTTGTGTGGTAATGGAGTAACGTCGATGATTTCTGTTACTTCGATACCTGCACCATGAATTGTGCGGATTGCTGACTCACGTCCGTTACCTGGACCTTTAACATAAGCTTTAACCTTGCGAAGACCGAGGTCATATGCAACTTTCGCGCAATCTTGAGCAGCCATTTGAGCTGCATATGGGGTGTTCTTTTTAGAACCACGGAAGCCCATTTTACCTGCACTTGACCATGAAATTACTTGGCCTTCACTGTTGGCTAAGCACACAATAATGTTGTTGAAAGATGAGTGTACGTGAAGTTGGCCTGCGCCATCAACTTTAACGTTTCTCTTCTTAGCTGCGACTGTCTTTTTTGCCATATTCTATTATTATTTAGTAGCTTTCTTCTTATTAGCAACGGTTTTCTTACGACCTTTACGAGTGCGGGCGTTATTCTTAGTGCTTTGACCGCGCACTGGAAGACCGATACGGTGACGGATACCACGGTAGCAACCGATGTCCATCAAACGTTTGATGTTAAGTTGGATCTCACTACGGAGGTCACCTTCGACTTTATAATTAGCACCGATGACTTCACGCACTTTTGCTGCTTGATCGTCGGTCCAATCTTTTACTTTGATGTTTACATCAACGCCGGCTGTTTCCAAAATGGTTTTAGCTGAGCTACGACCGATGCCGAAGATATAAGTCAAGGCGATTTCACCTCTTTTATTTTGGGGGAGGTCAACTCCCACGATTCTTACTGCCATATCTTATTTGACTGTTTTTTTTTGCAAAAATAACAAAAAATTATCCTTGACGTTGTTTATACTTTGGGTTTTTCTTATTAATCACATAGAGACGTCCCTTGCGACGCACGATTTTGCAATCTGGGGTACGTTTTTTAACTGAGGCTCTAACTTTCATATCTTTTAGTTTTAATATTATTTGTATCTAAATGCAATGCGACCTTTTGTCAGGTCATATGGAGACATTTCTACTCTCACTTTATCTCCTGGGAGAATCTTGATGTAATGCATGCGCATCTTACCTGAGATATGAGCTGTGATTTCATGCCCATTAGCAAGCTCTACGCGGAACATTGCATTTGAGAGAGCTTCGACAATAACTCCGTCTAATTCTATTGCTGCTTGTTTTGCCATATAATTATTAAATAAATCTATCTCCAAGTGCTTCTTGGATATAATCAAATGTAGTTAATACTTCGGTTTTGCCGTTGAGGATAGCCACTGTGTGTTCGTAATGAGCCGAAGGTTTACGATCGCGTGTGCGACATGTCCAACCATCTGCTTCGATTACTATATTGCGACTTCCAAGGTTGATCATCGGCTCGATTGCGATACACATTCCATTTTTAATTAATGGACCTGTTCCACGGCGTCCATAATTGGGCACTTCGGGATCTTCATGCATGCTTTTACCAATGCCATGACCACACATTTCGCGAACAATGCTATAATTGCGACTCTCACAATATGTTTGAATTGCATTAGCGATATCGCCTATGCGTTTACCTTCTTGGCAAGCTTTTATACCTTCATATAACGATTCTTTTGTTGTCACACACAATTTCATCACTTCGGGAGCAATTTCACCCACAGCGAATGTATAACAAGAATCGCCCATAAAACCATCTTTCTCCACTACACAATCGGTTCCGATAATATCACCTTCACGAAGGGTGTAGTTAGATGGGAATCCATGAACAACTACTTCATTTACCTCGGCACAGATTGAGCCGGGAAAACCTCCATACCCAAGACATGCAGGACGGCCACCATTGTCGAGAATAAACTCACGGGCAATTGTGTCGAGTTTGAGAGTAGTAACTCCGGGAGCCACCCACTTGGCGATTTCACCAAGTGTGCGACTCACGAGAGTATTTGCTTCTCTCATACGTTCGATTTCTTCCGATGTTTTGAGATAGATCATTTATTATTGAAATAGCTAATATTAATAAGCGCTTCCTGTTGTGCGTCCTTTAATTTTACCATCTTTCATCAAGCCATCATAGTGATGCATCATCAAGTGGCTTTCGATTTGTTGAAGAGTATCAAGAACTACCCCAACCATAATCAAGAGAGATGTTCCACCAAAGAATTGTGCGAAATCTTGGCTTATGTTCAACATACGAGCAAATGCAGGCAAAATAGCTACAATGCCGAGGAATATTGAACCGGGCAAAGTGATACGCGACATAATGGAGTCGAGATATTCAGCAGTTTTCTTACCGGGTTTAACACCAGGAATGAAACCATTGTTACGCTTCATATCTTCGGCCATTTGAGTTGGACGTACTGTGATTGCAGTATAGAAATATGTAAATGCTACAATCATCAAGAAGAACACAAAATTATACCAAAATCCATTCATGTCAGAGAATGTAGCTAAGAAGCCTGTGCCATCTTGGTTAAAACCGGCAAATGTCATTGGGATGAACATGATTGCTTGAGCAAAGATGATAGGCATTACACCAGCCGCATTCACTTTCAATGGAATATATTGGCGTGCACCACCATATTGTTTGTTGCCAACGATACGTTTTGCATATTGAACGGGCACCTTGCGAGTACCTTGAACTAACAATACCGCACCAATTGTTACAGCTAAT
Organism: Muribaculaceae bacterium; assembly: GCA_017399915.1. Taxonomy (GTDB): domain Bacteria; phylum Bacteroidota; class Bacteroidia; order Bacteroidales; family Muribaculaceae; genus RGIG4079. Next base: position 50,906 of record JAFQAS010000005.1, on the reverse strand, counting down.
AGAAGAATAACTTCTACAACAAACATGATCAAACCACCACCTTGAGAGTCAGCTCCAGGCATACGAGAGATAAACTCAGCAGTTAATGATGGCAAGAAACGTGCAATAATACCGATAAGGATAATGAAAGAGATACCATTACCAATACCACGGTCAGTAATTCTCTCACCGAGCCACATGATGAACATTGAACCGGCAGCAAGAATGATTGTCAAATAAATCACATTGCCTATGCCTAATTCAATTGCGCCACCTGTTTGTGCTTGAAGGTTGTAGAGGTAAGCAGGAGCTTGCATCAACAAAATCAACACAGTGAGGTAACGTGTGTATTGATTCAATTTTTGGCGACCGCTCTCCCCTTCACGTTGCATTTTTTGGAATGAAGGGAGCACCATGCCGAGCAATTGTATCACAATCGAAGCTGTGATATATGGCATGATACCGAGAGCGAGTATCGAAGCTTGTGAGAAAGCACCCCCTGAGAACATGTTTAACAATCCCATGAGACCTTTATCGGCATTTTGAGTAAATGACAATAAAGCATTAGGATCAATACCGGGAAGCACCACGAAACATCCGAAGCGATATACCAAGACCAACAAGAAGGTCATGATAAGGCGCTTACGGAGTTCTTCGATAGCCCAAATATTTCTTATGGTTTTTACTAAACTCATTGTTTTTAAACTTTATTGATTGAACCACCAGCGGCTTCGATAGCCTTTTGAGCAGCTTCAGAGAAAGCGTTAGCTTCAACTTCCACTTTGCAAGAGATAGAACCATTAGCAAGAATCTTCACTAATTGATTTTTGCTAACGAGACCTGCTTCACGAAGTTCTGCAAGGCCAATTTTTTGAAGGTTCTTAGCTGTTGCGAGAGTTTCAAGATCAGAAATGTTGATAGCTTTATATTCAACACGATTGATGTTTTTGAACCCAAATTTAGGCAATCGACGTTGAAGAGGCATTTGACCACCTTCGAAACCAATCTTGCGGCTGTAACCTGAACGAGATTTAGCACCTTTATGACCACGGGTAGAAGTTCCACCCTTGCCAGAACCGGCACCACGACCGATACGGGTTTTGCTTTTTACAGCGCCTACAGCGGGTTGTATATTACTTAAATCCATAATTTTACAAAATATTAAGCGTTAGTCACTTCTACCAAATGACGTACTTTGTTAACCATACCCATCACGTCGGGAGTGTTTTCTTTAACAACCACGTGATTCAATTTTCTCAAGCCAAGAGCATCGAGAGTGCGTTTTTGCACTGCAGGACACTTGATGCGGCTTTTTACTTGTTTGATTTGTATTTGTGCCATTGTAGTCGAGTATTAACCTTTAAAAACTTGTTCAACTGAAATACCTCTATTTTGAGCAACGATAGCCGGGCTTCTCATTTCGTCGAGAGCAGCGATAGTAGCTTTAACGAGGTTGTGTGGGTTAGAAGAACCTTTTGATTTAGCGAGCACGTCGGTAATACCTACACTTTCAAGCACAGCACGCATCGCACCACCGGCTTTAACCCCGGTACCTTGAGATGCTGGTTTGAGGATCACACGAGAACCGCCAAATTTAGCGTATTGTTCGTGAGGGATAGTACCTTTGTGAACAGGAACTTTGATGAGGTTTTTCTTAGCAGCTTCAACACCTTTAGCGATAGCTGCAGTCACTTCGTTAGCCTTACCAAGTCCCCAACCAACGATGCCGTTTTCATTACCAACAACTACGATAGCTGCGAAAGTGAAAGTACGACCACCTTTGGTTACTTTGGTAACACGGTTAATGGCAACGAGACGGTCTTTCAATTCTGAATCACCGATTGATTTTACTCTGTTATTTCTTTTTGCCATAATTGATTAAAATTTAAGACCGCCATTACGTGCGGCGTCAGCCAATGATTTTACTCTACCGTGGAAGAGGTAACCGTTACGGTCAAATACCACTTCGGTAATACCTGCTGCGATTGCTTTTTGAGCAATTGCTTCACCCACTTTAGCAGCGATCTCAGTTTTGTTACCACTTTCAATGCCTTTAGAAGATGCTGCAGCAAGAGTTTTGCCAGCGAGGTCATCGATAAGTTGAACATAAATTTGTTTGTTGCTGCGGAAGACCGTCATGCGAGGACGTGCGGCAGTACCAGACACTTTACCACGGATACGGGTCTTGATTTTATTTCTTCTTTGTATCTTAGATATCATAACGAGTCTATTTTACTTATTTGGCACCAGCCGATTTACCTGATTTACGACGAATAACTTCGCCAACAAACTTGATACCTTTACCTTTATAAGGTTCGGGCTTGCGCAATGAGCGAATCTTTGCACACACTTGACCGAGAAGTTGTTTATCACCACTTTCAAGAATGATAAGTGGGTTTTTATTTCTTTCGGTTTTAGCTTCAACTTTCACTTCTTTTGGAAGTTGAATATATATTGCGTGAGAGAAACCGAGCGAAAGTTCGAGCACTTGACCATTAGAGGCCGCACGGTAACCTACGCCTACTAATTCCATTTCCTTGCGATAGCCAGTAGAAACACCAACGACCATATTATTGATCAATGCGCGATAAAGACCATGTTGAGCACGGTGTTCGCGATTGTCAGATGGACGAGAGATGGTGAGAATGTTTCCTTCGATTTTGATATCGAGGTCAGGGTTTACTGTTTGTGAGAATTCGCCCTTAGGACCTTTTACAGTAACTACGTTATTATCAACCTTGACGGTAACACCGGCAGGGATCTCAATGGGAGCTTTACCTATTCTTGACATAATTAATACCTCCTATAAGATTAATAAACATAACATAGTACTTCACCACCAATTTTCAACTCAGCTGCTTTTTTGTTGGTCATCACACCTTGCGAAGTTGAAAGGATGGCAATACCTAAACCATTTAACACTCGTGGCATATCTTTGTAGCCTGTGTATTGACGAAGACCTGGACGTGACACGCGTTTAAGATCTTTGATAGCGTTCACTTTGTCTTTGTGATCATACTTTAAGGCGATCTTGATAGTACCAGCGGGGGTTTCACCCTCTATAAACTTATAATTAAGAATATAGCCTTGTTCAAAAAGAATCTTAGTGATTTCTTTTTTCAAGTTTGAGGCGGGGATTTCGACAACGCGGTGGTTTGCCTTAATCGCATTCCTCAATCTTGTTAAATAATCTGCTATTGGATCAGTCATTTTATTAATTGTTTAAATTGATTCGGTTATTCCGAACAATATTTAATACTCTCTAATTTATAAAGCGAGTTGTAGAGTAGATTACCAACTTGCTTTTTTAACACCCGGTATCAAACCAGCCGACGCCATTTCGCGGAACTGGATACGAGAAATACCAAATTGACGCATGTAACCTTTTGGACGACCGGTGATGCTACAGCGGTTGTGAAGGCGTACAGAAGAAGCGTTCTTTGGGATAAGTTGAAGAGCTTCGTAGTCGCCAGCTGCCTTGAGAGCAGCTTTTTTAGCGGCATATTTAGCTACGAGTTTAGCTCTTTTCACTTCGCGGGCTTTCATTGATTCTTTAGCCATACTTCAGAAATTATTTAGCGTTTTTGAAAGGTAAGCCAAATTGTTTAAGAAGAGCATAACCTTCTTCGTCAGTGTTAGCTGAAGTCACGAAAGTGATGTTCATACCCAACAATTTAGAAATGTTATCAATGTTGATTTCGGGGAAGATAATTTGTTCTGTAACACCGAGAGTGTAGTTACCACGGCCATCAAGTTTACCTTCGATACCTTTGAAGTCACGGATACGTGGAAGAGCGATGCGTACGAGGCGTTCAAGGAACTCATACATATAATCGCGACGCAAAGTAACCATAACACCTACAGGCATTTTTTTACGAAGCTTGAAGTTAGAAATATCTTTCTTAGAAAGAGTGGCAACTGCTTTTTGACCAGTGATAGCGGTCAACTCGTTGATAGCAGTTTCAATAATCTTTTTGTCCTGAGTAGCTTGACCGAGACCTTGGTTGATCACGATCTTTTTCAACTTGGGCACTTGCATTACAGTAGTGTAGTTGAATTCTTTCATGAGAGCGGGGACAATGCGCTCAATATAATCTTTCTTAAGAGTTGTAGCCATTATTTAATCTCCTCTCCTGATTTTTTAGAATAACGAACTGTAACTCCTTTTTCATCCTTTTTGAAACCTACGCGAGTGGGTTTACCGCTCTTAGGATCAAGAAGGCTGAGGTTGGAGATATGAACAGGTGCTTCCATCTTTACGAGACCACCTTGTGGATGTTTTGCGCTGGGCTTAGTGCTCTTAGTCACAATGTTGACGCCTTCAACGATAGCACGTTGCTTAGTCACTTGCACAGAAAGCACGCGACCTTGCTTACCTTTGTCTTCGCCGCTGAGAACGTAAACGGTATCGCCCTTTTTGATATGTAATTTACTCATTACTTTAAATTTTGCTTAATGGTTAAAGTACTTCGGGAGCGAGTGAAACAATCTTCATGTTTGTTGCACGCAATTCGCGAGCTACAGGGCCGAAGATGCGGGTACCGCGAAGTTCACCGGCATTGTTCAATAACACACATGCATTGTCGTCAAAGCGAATGTAAGAACCGTCGGGACGACGAACTTCTTTTTTAGTGCGAACGACAACTGCTTTAGATACAGTACCTTTCTTTACGTCCGATGAAGGGATAACACTCTTCACAGTAACTACGATGATGTCACCTACCGAAGCGTAACGACGTCCTGTACCACCTAAAACGCGGATGCAGAGTGCTTCTTTAGCACCACTGTTATCTGCAACAGTTAAACGGGATTCAGTCTGTATCATAATTATTACTTAACTTTTTCGATTATTTCTACTAATCTCCATCTTTTGGTTTTGCTCAATGGACGAGTTTCCATCAGCTTCACTGTATCGCCAACTTGGCACTCATTCTTTTCATCATGAGCATGGTATTTTTTTGTTTTGTTCACAAATTTACCATAGATAGGGTGTTTTTCTTTCCACTTGATAGTAACAGTGATAGTTTTGTCACCCTTGTTGCTCGATACAACCCCAATACGTTCTTTTCTTAAATTTCTTTTTTCCATTTCTTGGGATTATTTATTGTTAAGTTCGCGCTGACGCAACTCAGTCTTCACGCGTGCAATAATTTTACGGTCATGTGTAATCTTAGCAGGGTTATCGATTGGAGATACTGCATGATTAGCCTTGAGTTGAAGGTAATCTTTTTCCATCTCTTCAAGACGAGCTTTCAAGTCTTGAGTGCTAAGTTCTTTGATTTCTTCTTTCTTCATAATCTAATCTTTTACACATTTTGAGTTGGATCATAATCACGGCGTACTACAAATTTAGTAGTCACAGGAAGCTTTTGAGCTGCTAAGCGGAGTGCTTCTTTTGCAATTTCAAAGCTTACGCCTTCTACTTCGATGAGCATGCGACCGGGAGTAACAGGAGCTACGAAACCTTCGGGAGCACCTTTACCTTTACCCATACGCACTTCAGCAGGCTTTTTGGTGATAGGTTTATCTGGGAAAATACGAATCCAGATTTGACCTTGACGTTGCATATAACGAGTCACAGCGATACGAGCAGCCTCGATTTGGCGACCAGTAATCCATTTTGACTCCAAAGTCTTTATACCAAAAGAACCGAATGCCAACTGATTACCGCGTTGAGCGTTGCCTTTCATGCGGCCTTTCTGTTGACGACGAAATTTAGTTTTCTTTGGTTGTAACATTGTTGTGTTGAATCAATTGATGTTTAACGATTTTTTTTATTGTTACGGAAACCACCGCGACGTGAACCGTTGCCGGCACCACGACCTTCTTTATTGTTAGAAGTAAAAGAAGGAGCGAGATCACGTTTACCGTAAACTTCACCACGACAAATCCACACTTTCACGCCGATAACACCCACTTTAGTGTGTGCTTCAACAAGTGCATAGTCGATATCTGCACGGAGAGTGTGAAGAGGAGTACGTCCTTCTTTGAACATCTCGCTACGAGCCATTTCAGCTCCGTTGAGACGACCACTCACTTGCACCTTGATACCTTCAGCACCGCTACGCATAGAACCTGCGATAGCCATTTTTACGGCACGACGATAAGCGATTTTGCCTTCAATTTGACGAGCTACAGTGCTAGCCACGATTTGTGCATCGAGCTCGGGGCGCTTAACTTCAAAGATGTTGATTTGTACATCTTTGTCGGTGATTTTCTTGAGCTCTTCTTTTAGCTTTTCAACTTCACTACCACCTTTACCGATAATCAAACCGGGACGTGATGTACACACAGTGATTGTGATAAGCTTCAAAGTGCGCTCAATAACAATACGAGAAACGCTTGATTTGGCTAAGCGGACGTTGAGATACTTGCGAAGTTTTGAATCTTCAAGCAAAGTATCGCCATACTTGTTACCACCATACCAATTAGAGTCCCATCCACGGATGACACCTAAACGATTACTGATTGGATTTACTTTCTGTCCCATTTCTTATGCCTCTTTTTTAGCGTTATTGTCAATTGTATCTACAAACAACGTAACGTGATTTGAACGTTTACGAATTCTATATCCTCTACCTTGAGGAGCTGTGCGGAGACGCTTCAACATAGGAGCACATGTTACGAAGATAGTGCTGATGTAAAGCTCGCCGTTTTCAGCTTTTTTCTCATTTTTAGCCTCCCAGTTGGCGATAGCTGAACGCAAAAGTTTTTCAACTTTGGCAGCTGCCTCTTTGTTGGAGAACTTAAGGATACCCAATGCACGGAACACCTCTTTACCGCGCACCATGTCAGCAACAAGGCGCATTTTGCGGGGAGATGAAGGCACGTTAATCAACTTAGCAAAAGCTTGTGATTTGCGGGTTTCCTTCATTACTTCGGCTGATTGTCTTTTTCTTACACCCATTGTATTTAATTTCTTTTTTTATCAAAAATTATTTATAACAGGCCTCTATTATTTCTTCTTGTTACCGGCATGACCACGGAAGGTGCGAGTAGGAGCAAATTCTCCAAGTTTGTGACCTACCATGTTTTCAGTGACGTAAACAGGAATGAATTTATTACCATTGTGAACTGCAAAAGTGTGTCCAACGAATTCGGGAGCAATCATTGAAGCGCGGCTCCAAGTTTTGATTACTGATTGCTTGCCACTTTCATTCATCGCTGTGACTTTCTTTTCCAACTTAACGCTGATAAATGGGCCTTTTTTTAATGAACGACTCATAGTTACTTAATTAATCAGATTACTTTTTTCTTCTTTCAATAATGTACTTTGAAGAATGTTTCTTCGGTGCACGTGTCTTAAGACCCTTAGCATATAAGCCCTTACGTGAACGTGGGTGACCACCAGATGCACGGCCTTCACCACCACCCATTGGGTGATCTACTGGGTTCATTACTACACCGCGGTTGCGGGGGCGACGTCCAAGCCAACGAGAACGACCTGCTTTACCTGAACGTTCAAGAGAGTGTTCGCTGTTACCAACTACACCAATAGTAGCTTTACAAGCTGCGAGCACTTTACGTGTTTCACCTGAAGGTAATTTGATAATTGCGTATGCTCCTTCGCGAGAAGTCAATTGAGCAAAAGTACCGGCTGAACGAGCCATGAATGCTCCTTGTCCGGGACGCAACTCGATGTTGTGGATGAGAGTACCCACTGGAATTTTGCTCAAAGGAAGAGCGTTACCTACTTCGGGTGCTACATCTTCACCGCTTACAACTGTTGCGCCAACTTCCAAGCCGTTGGGTGCAATTATATAAGCCTTAGCTCCGTCTACATAGTAAAGAAGAGCAATGCGAGCAGAACGGTTTGGGTCATACTCGATTGATTTTACTACTGCGGGAACACCGTCTTTATTTCTCTTAAAGTCAATGAAACGGTATTTGCGTTTGTGACCGCCACCAAGGTAACGGGTGGTTAGGTGACCTTCGGCATTACGACCTCCGGACGCTTTTTTACCGACTGTAAGAGATTTCTCTGGTGTACTAGCAGTGATTGTACCTTTAAATACACCAATAATCTTGTGTCTTTGCCCCGGTGTTGTGGGCTTTAATTTTCTTACTGCCATTTCTTATTATATGTTGCTATAAAAGTCAATAGTTTCGCCTTCGCCAACTGTGATAAATGCTTTCTTGTAGGCAACAGTTTTGCCACGAAGAAGGCCACTCTTAGTCCAACGAGACTTGTTTTTACCTCTAACAACAAGAGTGTTGACATTAACTACTTTCACGCCATAAAGTTGCTCAACCAATGATTTGATTTGGTACTTATTGGCATTGAGAGAAACACGGAAAGTGTAGCGATTAAGCTTTTCTGTAAGCTTAGTTGCTTTTTCTGTAACGATTGGTTTAATCATTATATCCATTTTCTTTGTCCTCCTTAAAATTTATTAATAACGTCAAGGCTACTTTCCGTAAGGATAATAGCTTTGTTGTTGAGTAACGCATAAGTATTTACTTCCGATGCAGACATCACATTTGCATTCGGAAGATTTCGAGCTGACAAATATACGCTTTTATTTTGGTCTGCTAAAACCAAAAGTGTCTTTTTGTCAGCTACTTTAAGATTTTTAGCAATATTTACGAAATCTTTAGTTTTTGGAGCTTCAATAGTGAAGTCTTCAACGATAATAATTTCGTTATCTTGCGCTTTATATGTCAAAGCCGACTTGCGAGCAAGTTGTTTGAGTTTCTTGTTAAGTTTGAAACGATAGTCACGGGGACGAGGACCGAACACGCGGCCACCACCAACCAAAACAGGTGAGTTGATATCACCGATGCGAGCACCGCCACCACCTTTTTGCTTGTGAAGCTTGCGTGTTGAACCAGATACTTCGCTTCTTTCTTTGGCTTTGTGAGTCCCTTGACGTTGGTTAGCCAAGTATTGCTTAACATCGAGATATACGGCATGCTCGTTGGCTTCGATTGCAAACACTTCGTCGTTCAATAGAGCTTTACGACCAGTGTCTTCTCCTTTGATATTATATACTGCGAGTTCCATTATTTCTCAATTATTACGATTGAACCTTTACTTCCGGGGATAGATCCCTTAATCATTAATAGATTGTGTTCGGCAATCACCTTCAATACTTGGAGGTTTTGCACGGTTACACGCTTGTTGCCGGTTTGTCCTGCCATGCGCATTCCTTTGAATACTTTAGCGGGATAAGAACATGCGCCCACAGAACCGGGTGCGCGAAGACGGTTGTGTTGACCGTGAGTTGTCTGACCCACACCACCGAAACCGTGACGTTTTACAACACCTTGATAACCTTTACCTTTAGATGTGCCTGCGATGTCAACGAAATCGTTTTCAGCAAACAAGCCATCTACAGTGATAGTGTCACCAAGTTTGTACTCGCCTTCAAATCCTTTGAACTCGGCCAAGTGTCTCTTGGGAGTTACACCAGCTTTCTTGAAGTGACCAAGCTCTGGCTTGGTAGTGTGCTTCTCTTTTTGCTCCTCGTAGCCGAGTTGCAAAGCTTCGTAGCCATCTTTTTCAAGAGTTTTCACTTGAGTAACTACACAAGGACCTACTTCGATAACAGTGCACGGTACGTTTTTACCGTCGGCACTGAAAACGGATGTCATTCCGATTTTTTTTCCTAATAATCCTGGCATTTCTCTTTAATTTAAATTTTTTTTACTTTGCTAAAATTACACCTTGATTTCTACTTCTACACCGCTGGGGAGTTCGAGCTTCATAAGAGCATCTACTGTCTTTGCAGTTGAGTTGTAGATGTCGATAAGACGTTTGAATGATGAAAGTTGGAATTGTTCGCGTGATTTTTTGTTCACGAAAGTCGAACGATTCACTGTAAAGATACGTTTGTGAGTGGGAAGGGGAATTGGACCGCTGATCACTGCACCTGTAGCCTTAACAGTTTTAACAATCTTTTCAGCCGACTTGTCAACCAAGTTGTGGTCGTAAGATTTTAGCTTAATTCTGATTTTTTGGCTCATATTATTTATAATATAATGTATTATTTCAATAAATCAACACGGCCTTGGCATTCAGTCAAGACATTTTTAGCGATTGAAGAGCTCACTTCGTCATAGTGAGAGAATGACATAGTAGAGGTAGCACGACCTGAAGTGATAGTACGCAATGCAGTAACGTAACCAAACATTTCGGCCAATGGAGCTTTAGCTTTAACTACGCGAGCGCCGCTACGGCTTGTTTCCATACCTTCTACTTGACCACGACGTTTGTTCAAGTCAGAGATAACGTCACCCATGCTTTCTTCAGGAGTAACAACTTCAATCTTCATGATAGGTTCAAGAAGAACAGGACCTGCTTTTTCAGAAGCTTTCTTGAATGCTTGGATAGCACAAAGTTCGAATGAAAGTTGGTCAGAGTCAACTGGGTGATAAGAACCGTCGATTACAGTCACCTTAAGTTGTTCAACGGGATAACCTGCGAGTACACCATTCTTCATTGCGCTTACGAAGCCTTTTTGGATTGATGGGATAAATTCTTTAGGAATGTTACCACCTTTAACTTCGTCAACAAATTGAAGGTTACCTTCAAATCCTTCGTCGATTGGTTCAACGCGAACGATGATATCAGCGAATTTACCGCGACCACCGGTTTGCTTCTTGAACACTTCGCGAAGTTCAACCGATTGAGTGATTGCTTCTTTATATGTAACTTGAGGACGACCTTGGTTACATTCTACTTTAAACTCACGGCGGAGACGGTCGATAATGATATCGAGGTGAAGCTCACCCATACCAGAGATAACTGTTTGACCGGTTTCTTCGTTTGTTTGAACAGTAAATGTTGGGTCTTCTTCAGCAAGTTTTTGGAGACCAACACCGAGTTTATCGAGGTCCTTTTGAGTTTTAGGCTCAACAGCGATACCGATAACTGGTTCGGGGAATTCCATTGCTTCGAGTACGATAGGAGCTTCTTCTGCGCAAAGAGTGTCACCTGTGCGGATATCTTTGAAACCTACGCCGGCACCAATATCACCACAACCAATCACATCTTTAGGATTTTGCTTGCTTGAGTGCATTTGGAACAAACGTGATACACGTTCTTTTTTACCAGAACGAGAGTTGTATACGTAGCTACCTGCAATCATATCACCTGAATATACACGGAAGAAGCAGAGACGGCCTACATATGGGTCAGTTGCAATCTTGAACGCAAGAGCACACATAGGAGCATCGCTTGAAGGCTCGCGAGTGATAACTTCATCAGGATTATCAATTGGGTGACCTTCGATTGCACCACCATCGGCAGGGCTTGGGAGATAAGCACAAACGTTGTTCAACAAGCATTGAACACCTTTGTTTTTGAATGAGCTACCGCAAGTCATAGGAACGATTTCCATTTTAAGAGTTGCGTTGCGGATAGCGCTACGGATTTCATCTTCAGTGATAGTTGAAGGATCGTCGAAATATTTTTCCATCAAAGCATCGTCAAACTCAGCGATGTTTTCAAGCATTTTATCGCGCCATTCTTCAGCTTCATCTTGAAGTGTAGCAGGGATTTCTTCAATCACATAGTCAGCACCTTGTTGTTCATCGGGCCAATAGTAAGCCTTCATAGTTACGAGGTCAACAATACCCTTGAATGTTTCTTCAGCACCGATGGGGATTTGAATAGGACAAGGATTTGCACCAAGAACTTCTTTAAGCTGACGTACTACTTCGAAGAAGTTAGCACCTGAACGGTCCATTTTGTTAACGTAACCGATACGAGGCACATTATATTTATCAGCTTGACGCCACACTGTTTCAGATTGAGGTTCTACACCACCAACAGCACAGAAAGCAGCAACAGCACCGTCGAGAACACGAAGTGAACGTTCTACTTCTACAGTGAAGTCAACGTGTCCTGGGGTGTCAATCAAGTTGATTTTATATTTGTTATTATCGTAATTCCAAAATGCGGTAGTAGCAGCAGAGGTGATAGTGATACCACGTTCTTGCTCTTGCTCCATCCAGTCCATAGTAGCAGCACCATCATGAACTTCACCGATTTTGTGAGTAAGACCGGTATAGAAAAGAATACGCTCTGATGTAGTAGTTTTACCAGCATCAATGTGAGCCATAATACCGATATTACGGGTAAATTTTAATAATTCGTCTGATTTAGCCATTTTAATCTGTAATTATTCAATGAAAAAATTAGAAACGGAAGTGAGCGAATGCGCGGTTTGCTTCTGCCATCTTGTGCATATCTTCTTTACGTTTGAATGCACCACCTTGGTCGTTGTAAGCATCTACGATTTCTGCTGCAAGTTTGTCAGCCATTGTTTTGCCACCACGTTTGCGAGCATAAAGGATAAGGTTTTTCATTGAAATTGATTCCTTACGATCGGGGCGAATTTCAGTTGGAACTTGGAAAGTAGCACCACCTACACGGCGAGACTTAACTTCCACTTGAGGAGTAACGTTTTCGAGCGCTTTTTTCCAGATTTCGAGCGCAGTTTTTTCCTCGTTAGGCAATTTAGATTTCACAATCTCAAGTGCGTTATAGAATATTGTATAAGAAATATTCTTTTTACCATCATACATAAGATGGTTAACGAACTTAGAAACTCTCACGTCGTTGAAGACGGGATCGGGCAATACTACCCTTTTTTTAGGTTTTGCTTTACGCATTTTCTTTGTCGTTTTGTGTTTTTGTTTGCTTGGTTGCTTTCATCTTTATTCTTCAGCCATTCGATTCTCTCATCGGGGCTTACTCAACCAATAATGTCAGCGTTCCAATAAATCAAAAACTCGTTAAAAACTCGTTTTCTTTATAAATTCTCTTTGTGCGATTTAGTTACTTCACCGGTTATTGGTCCGATTACTTCTTAGCTGCACCTGCTTTAGGACGTTTTGCTCCATATTTAGAGCGACGTTGTGTGCGATCCTTAACACCGCTTGTATCAAGTGTTCCGCGAACGACGTGATAACGTACACCTGGAAGGTCTTTTACACGACCACCACGAACCAACACGATTGAGTGTTCTTGTAGGTTGTGACCTTCACCTGGAATGTAAGAGTTCACCTCTTTACCGTTAGTCAATCTCACACGGGCTACTTTACGCATAGCCGAGTTAGGTTTCTTGGGAGTAGTAGTGTACACACGCACGCAAACACCACGACGTTGTGGGCAAGAATCAAGTGCGGGTGATTTACTCTTATCCTCAAGAGCAACACGTCCTTTTCTTACTAATTGCTGAATAGTAGGCATCTTAGTTCTTTGTTTTTGTTACTTAAAATTTATTATTGTTATTAAAAAATTCCATTTTTACACACTCCAAAACACCACATACCACTTTCTCTCTCAACGAGTTAGCGATATTGCGGCATTAAGTCAGTCCGAAAAACGTTGCAAAATTACTAATTAATTCGCTATTAACCAAATCTTTTTATCCTCAATTTTCACCACCTCACACCCCTCCAAATCGCCCTTTACACCTCATATTTCCTCACATTTTACCCGGTTTTGCATCAAATTGACCGTTTTTTAGCCATTTTTACTGCATTTTGACGCTATTTTCAGCTCGCACACAAGAGAACTTCAACCCCAAATAATCACAATTTTACATTTATTTAACATATCCTAGCATTATTTATCACATGAATGCAGCTCTCCTCCGACCGGACGAATCTAAGCAGCAAACACAAACAAAACCACCATATCCCCAAAAAAGGAGTCGCATTATGGCATTTCACTAACCATAATGCGACTCTTACACATTAATTATATAATACTATTTATTTATATAAGACTTCAACGCCTCCACATAATTCGAGAATGCTTCAACTCCTTGTGGCGTTATGCGGCAAGTAGTACAAGGCTTCTTTCCTTTATACCCCTTTTCAATCGAGATATAACCTGCCGATTGCAATTTCTCAAGTTGCACGCTGAGATTTCCGGCAGTCGCCTCGGTTTGCTGCTTTATATAAACAAAATCGGCGCTTTCTACACTCACCAATATCGACATCACCGCCAATCTCAGTTGAGAATGCAACAATACATCTAATTCCTTAAATTTCATCTCGACTCAATTTACATCTTATCACTTATTCAATCTCTTGCACTTATAATTCAATATTATGCCGGGAACGACCATCACCACAAAGAATGTCGCCATAAACAACACCATATGCCATTGAGCAAATTGTTGAGATGAAATTACCGCAAACATATACAAGGGAGATATCGAGCAGATAACCGGAATGGCAGTGATCCACTTTTCGCGCAATATCACACCGGTAAAAGCCACACCCACTATTGTATAAATAAGCACCAATGGCATTATCATATTTAATGCCCAAAAATGCTGAAGATATATCGCCGAAAAGGTCATCGCCACAGGAGTGAGGATATACAACCATCCGAGCGCGCTCCATATCCCAACAATTGCATTATCAATATGAGTCTTCACCTTTGGCTCTTGACGCTGATTGCGCTTGCAATCAAATATCGCATAAACAAATTCTAAAAACCACAACCAATACCATTGTTGCACTCCCGTAAACTCAACTATTGCAAGAATAGCTATACCCAACAATAATGTATAAACACCCCAACCTATCCATGAATTAAAACTCTTACCATTAAGATTCATCTTTGATTGGTTAATCATTTGCGAAATAAGTTCCAAACTTGCTTCGGCGCTTAATTTTTGTTTTTCCATGTTCTTAATTGTTTTAATTTTTATCTTTAGTTTATAAATCACACCGCAAAGATAAACAAGTTTATTTTATAAACCAAATAAAAATAAAACAAAAATATTATAAATCAAAAAAACTGCAATATGGTTCATTTACAGGATAACCCCAACACTTCACTTTTACGCGCTATAATACTATCGAATCAAGCAATCCATTCACCCAACAATACACATTAATTATATATATTATAATTTATATTATCGCTTGAAGATTATTAATTTCCTCTTGTACTCCATTAAGAAACCGAGCAGCGTGAGCACCATCCATTTGAGTGTGATGAAATTGAAATGAGATTGCAAGCGTTGTTTTGAAGAAATTGCGTTTATATTTCCCCCAAATAATAAATGGATTATTAAACATGCCTGTATACATTCCCACTGCCCCATCGACTTCACATTGCACCAATGCCGATGTGCCAATAACCATTCTATCTGCTATATCATAGTCCACACAACTTTGAGCCACTTGCGATGTAAGTTGCAGATATTGCGAATTAAACAAGTTCAAGTCTTCTTCAAATGGAATATCACAGGAGCTAACTCCCCCTCTCGCATTTGCCACAATTGTATTTACTGCCAAAGTATCATATTGCATCAATTTATCTCCAACCGGCAATAGATAAAACTCGCTTATTTGACTTGCAGCCTTACCTATACAATAACACATCAACATATTAAACTTTAAACCCGTTTTGCGACTAATCTTAACTAATCGCGATACATTGAGAGTCTTGAATAAAGTTACCATAGGCATAGGCGCCTTCATCCACATTTCAAATGCGTATGCCCTATTTGTTTCAGCCGGATTTACTTCTCTCATAAACTTAGACACACTAACAGCAACAGACAATAAATAACTATTCTTTTCGAGTCAAACGTGCGAGATAGTCATAGTGTTCACCTTGCTTCACTAGCTCAGCCTCAAAGCCATTCTCCGCAGCATGGAAAGCAAGTGTCACAAAATCGACATATAACCAATCAAACGTTTCCCCTTTTATATTTTTATATTGCATCATAAAATCAACTTCGCCATAGTAATCTCCGGCTAAATCAATATCTGCACCACCGTCTTCATCTTCAAAAAGGAATATCAAATCACTCGAATCCATAAGCACCTGCCCTCCATCGGCAAGCAACTTATCAATGCGAGCAAAAAAACGAGGCATATTTTCAATCTTACCGATTATCCCCGAACCATTCATCAACATCAAGATTGTATCAAAACTCCCTTGCAACGATTCATCATATAGATTTACCAAACGGGCATCTTCCACCCCACTGTCGCTCATCACTTTCACCGACAATGGCGACACATCAATGGCAGTCACCTCCACTCCACGATCTTGTAAAGCGAGCGCATGACACCCGGCACCGGCCCCCACATCGAGCACCTTGCCCACCGAGCAATCAAGGGCCGCCAGCTCCAATTCGCCCATTTCATCTTCCTCACGAAACAGGTGGGCTACCGGAATCTCATCTTCATCAAACAT
Organism: Muribaculaceae bacterium; assembly: GCA_017399915.1. Lineage (GTDB taxonomy): Bacteria > Bacteroidota > Bacteroidia > Bacteroidales > Muribaculaceae > RGIG4079. The sequence goes on along the minus strand of JAFQAS010000005.1, from coordinate 34,750 downwards.
CGACGAGAACACGCGCAATCTCCCAGCCACACCATTTTTATAATAATCGGCAATGGCTCGCCCCATAGGGTCATGATTCTCTCTTAGCACATTATTTTTCTGAACCGCATTTTCCATATCGCAAATTTAATAAAAAACACGCAACCCTCAAAGACCACCATCTCTATAAATCAAAAAACATACACATTATTATAATATAAAGATCCAAACCGACAATTCTCTTACACAAAAAATTTTGTCAATTCAGAAAAAAGCAGTATCTTTGTGGGCAATTTTTCCGCAATGGGCTCAAATTAAGAAGTGTGCCGGCAGTTTTGGTGCCTCGCCCAACGGATGTAACCTGTAATTTTTTATTTAACAGATGTACGCAATCGTAGAAATTCAAGGACAACAATTCAAAGCTGAAGCTGGTAAGTTCTTGTATGTTCACTATCTCGGCGAGCAAGTTAAAGAAGGTGACACAGTAGAATTTGATCGTGTTCTCCTCGCTGATGCCGACGGTGCCGTTAAGGTTGGAGCTCCCACCGTAGAAGGAGCAAAAGTAGTTTGCGAGGTAAAACGTCCCCTCGTAAAAGGTGAAAAAGTTATCGTCTTCAAGAAAAAAAGACGTAAAGGCTATCGCCGCAAAAACGGTCATCGCCAATGCTTCACCCAAGTAGTGATTAAAGACGTAGTCGCATAACCCTCTAAAATCTTAAGAAAATGGCACATAAGAAAGGTGTAGGTAGTTCTAAGAACGGACGCGAATCGGAAAGCAAACGACTCGGCGTTAAGATTTTCGGTGGTCAATATGCTAAAGCTGGCAACATCATCAAACGTCAACGTGGTACAGTTCACCACCCAGGTTTGAATGTTGGTATGGGCAAAGATCACACTCTTTATGCTCTTGTTGACGGAACTGTACTCTTTACCGAAGGTAAAAACGGTCGTCGTTTCATCAACGTGACTCCCGCTGAAGCATAAGCGACCCGCTTAATTTCAGACAAAAAAATCAACACAAAAGGCCACTTCATGCTTTTGAAGTTGCCTTTTTGTTTTAATAAACACAACTAATCAACTAATAACTCATGAAACATTTACGTTTTATCTCATTCTCATTAGCTATAGCTTCATCAATAGCTGCCCTTGCCGCGACTCCCTCTCTAAAAATCACTCAAGGCAAAAAAGAGTCAACCTCTAAAGAACAACACACCATTGTAGGCATCACCGAGCCTGGCAACAAAGCCTTCATCAATGGCAATGAAGTTCAAGTATACAACACCGGTTCATTTGGAGGCACCGTCAACCTCAACGAGGGCGACAACACAATCACCGTCACCACAAAAAACTCTACCGAAGAGAATTCTCAAAAAATCAAAATCAACTACAAGAAAATAGACAATACAAGCCGACAACCCAACGAAGCCTCACAAATAAACATCTCTCAGATATCACCTGCGCTAAACATCAAAACACTCCCCGGCGCTTACCTTCAATATGGAAACGGCAGCGATCGCCTTGGCGGCTCTAAAATGGGATACCTCGACGCAGAAATTCCATTAAAAGCAATAGGACAAACAAGCAATCTATATCTTGTGCAATTATCAAAAAACAGAGTTGCATACATCTCAAAAGAATATGCCGCCGAGACTCTTGAGCGCAGCCTAACGGACAATACAGGAAGCATCTCTATCGCAAACGACAAAAATTGCGACCGCATCTCGGTTTCCCTCCCTACCCGCCATGCCTATCAATCATGGACTCAACTCGACCCAACCACAATTTGCGTTGACATATTTGGAGCAACCAACAATAGCAACTGGATTACCCAACGCAACGACTTAGGCATGATTGAATACGTAGATTGGCAACAAGTCGACTGCGACATATTCCGACTAAAAATCAAACTAAAAGAAAAATATTCATGGGGCTACTCTATCGGCTACAATGGTAACAACTTAGTAATAAATGTAAAGCACACCCCCTCTCTCAATCTCAAAGACCTCACAATCGGCCTTGACGCCGGCCATGGAGGCAAATATCCCGGCGCAATCAGCAACACCGGACTTAAAGAAAGCGAAATCAACCTCGACATAGTGCTTCGCATCAAAAACATTCTCGAGAAAAAAGGAGCTAAAGTAGTGTTGTCGCGCGACAGCGATGTTGACATCACAATGAGCCAACGCAAAGAGATATTCCTAAAAGGAAATGTCGACCTCATGATGTCGGTTCACAACAATGCCGGAGGCTCACCTCTCAACAAAATGGGCACCAGCACTTATTACAAACACATCTCCAATCGCGACCTCGCACAATGTGTGCTCAATCGCATGTTAGACCTCGGATTAAGAAACTTCGGTCTCACAGGTAATTTCAACTTCTCACTCAACGCCCCTACCGAATACCCCAATCTGCTCCTTGAAGCGCTTTTCATGAGCAGTCTTCCCGAAGAAGAGCTTCTTGCCAACCCCGACTACCGCCAACAAATAGCCGAACAAGCGGTAAAAGGAATCGAAGACTATCTTAAACTCGTAAAAAAATCCCAAAAATAACACTTAACAATTCACAATCAACCCCATACCTCAAATAAAGGCGATGCGTATATTTAAATAGCGCATCGCCTTTACTGCATTCATACGTTAAAATGATGTTAAATTAAACCTATTTATTGTTTTATTAGGATTTATTGCACTACCTTTACAGTGTACTATTATACTAATACACTAATATTATGATTGAAGTAAAAAATTTAACCTTTAGCTACAGTCGCAAAAAAGCGCCTGTACTCAACAATCTTTCCGTCACGATTGAACGCGGTAAAGTGTGCGGACTACTTGGCAAGAACGGCGCCGGCAAATCAACCCTCCTGTATCTTGTTGCCGGACTACTCACACCTCAAAATGGAAAAGTGCTCTTCAACGGTAAAAGCACACGCGACCGCGACCCAGAAACCCTTCAAGACATTTTCATTGTCCCCGAAGAGTTTAACCTCCCCTCCATTTCCCTTAAAGAATATGTTAAAATCAACGCACCGCTTTATCCACGATTCAACAACGAAGACCTCGAAAAATACCTAAAAATGTTTGAGATGGATAACGACTTTAATCTTGGCGCGCTATCAATGGGACAAAAGAAGAAAGCATATATGGCATTTGCACTTGCCACAAACACTTCGCTGCTACTAATGGACGAGCCCACTAATGGGCTTGACATTCCCGGCAAAAGCCAGTTCCGCAAATTCATCGCTGCCGGCATGAGCGACGAACGCAACATAATAATATCTACACACCAAGTGCGCGATATCGACCAACTCCTCGACCACATTATATTAATAAACGACAACGAGATTCTTCTCAACCATAGCACAACAGAAATCACCGAGAAACTCATATTTAAAAACACCGATGACCCTCAAATTATAGCATCGGCTCTACATGCACAATTTTCGTTGTATGGCAATTCGGTAATTCTCCCCAACAATGAGAATGCCGAGAGCGAGCTAAATCTCGAAACATTGTTCAATTTCGCCATTGAAAAGCCTCAATTAATTAAACAAACATTCAACCAATCAACACAGACAGAATCATGAAATCTTTATCAACCATCATAAACCCATCTCGATTTTCTAAATATTTCAAAAAAGAAATGCGCGAAAATCGCAAGCAGCTATTATCTCGCTCATTAATTATGATTGCGATATTGTGTGCTTTTTCGCTTATAACCGGATTAGGTGAATCGTCAACATATAATCGCTACGAAGAATTTCTAATAAACCATCCCAATAGCACTGTCGACGATGCAAAAAATAGCCTTTACGAATTATATATGCATGAGCCTTTTACATATAACGATGAGGCTTCGGCAAACTGTCTGTCAATATTTGTCTTCGGGTTCCCCATAGCACTCATTATATGCGCATCGTGCATGTTTGAAAGCATGAGCACCAAACAAAAGAAAATCGCAACATTAATGGCTCCCGCCACACAATTCGAGAAATATCTCACCCGATTTTTCACATATATCATTCTTCCCATATTCATATATATCGCAGGCTGCTTAATTGCCGAATCACTCCGATTCATTATATTCTCTATTTTTTATCCGACGGGAGATATTATTCGCTTCATGGATTATAGCGACACCATAAAAGATATGCTTATAAAAGATAATATGCTATTCCACACAATTGTTTTATATCTTCTTAGTTTTATTGCAGAAGCATCGATTTACGCCCTTGGCAGTAGCATCTGGCCCCGCCTCGCGCTACTCAAAACCTTCGCCGCTCAATGCATAATCTCGTTCATTGGCATTGTCACACTTATGATTGCCGCCATCAGCGGAGCAGTTGAAAAATCGGCAAAAACAATAGGAGCTATAGCACAAAACCTATCATTAGATATTGAGTTTACTACATTTATGTGGCTACTACACATATCTCTACTCATTTTCATTTCCATCAATTTTACCATTGCTTATTTCCGCTTTAAAGAATCAGAAATTATCCAACGAATGTAACACCTCCTCTATATGACCTTCAAAGAAAATAAACCTATTTTTCAGCAACTCGCCGAGCGCATCTGTGACGATATTCTCACCGGCAAATATGCCGCCGACGAGCGCATACCCTCAGTCAGAGAATATGCCGCCATCGTTGAAGTAAACGCCAATACAGTAATGCGCACCTACGAATTGCTCCAAAATCAAAACATTATATACAATCGCCGAGGCATAGGTTTCTTTGTCGCTCCCGATGCGAAAGAGATTATCCTCCGGATAAAACAAGAGTCCTTTCTCAACAACGAGATTAACGACTTTTTCGCTCAGCTACATATCCTCGGAATTGACTGCAATAAGCTCGTTGAGTTATACAACATTTATCTAAACAATTTAAACACCGAATCAAAATGAAAAAAACATCTAAAATATTACTTGGAATAATTGGAGGCAGCTGGCTTTTGTTTATATGCGCCTTATTCATACCTCAATGCTTTGAGATTGAGGTTGAGCGAATTGATAGCGACACAACAGAATCTTCACCTCAAGCAAAAACCTATACTAAGGGAATCAATTCTCCTTTTAAACACATTGTGATTAATAGTTCGTCAAATTATGACATCAAAATATACTGCAACACCCAAACCAACGGCAACGCTAAAAACATCACACAAATTCAAAATAAATATTACGGCAAAGACCTTTCCTCTTACAAGCTCGTCAATGACACTTTAGTTATCAATCTCGCAACCGACGAAAACGACGAGGCCCCTTCTTGGCTATCTTCGGACCTCACCATCACAACCCCAAACAACATCACCGAAATCACATCGTCGCCGATAATAAACTACATTAAGATACATAATCTAAAAAGCGAACATCTCAGCATTAAAAATAGCGACAACGAGGGCGATGAAACAAATCATTACACGTCAGTTATAAGTTTAGTTGATTGTAAAATCAAGTATTTAAACAATCACACCAATGCTGAATTCGATATAGTCAATAGCGACATTGAATATCTTCATCAGGGCAAAAAAGTATGGGCAACCGTCAACCATTTACACCTATCATATGAAACATCTTTAGACATAGATTAATATCTCTCATAGTAAATCCGCTACGGATAGACATCAAACAAAGGCGAGTCGGATCACACACTCGCCTTTGTTGTTTATATTTCGTTTCCCTTTGCCACTCGCCACGCCCCGACGCATTTCACGCCATCAGCCATCGTCGACAAGAAAAAACTTTTTTCTCAAAATCTTTGATTATAAGCAAATAAATTTGTACCTTTGCAGTCCGATTATGTCCAATTAATAACCCCGACATGTCAATATGACGATACTTCTGGCCGAGTATCGGCATTTTTGCGGTCAATTTATTTAACTATTAATCAAACATTTAACCGTGGATACTTTAAGTTACAAAACCGTATCACCTAACGCTCAAAGCGTAGAACGCGAATGGGTTGTTATCGATGCTACTGACCAAGTTCTTGGTCGTCTTTGCGCTAAAGTTGCGAAAATTCTTCGTGGCAAGCACAAACCCACATACTCACCAAACGTAGAATGTGGCGACAACGTTATCATCATCAATGCCGAAAAAGTTATCATGACCGGCAACAAGATGACAGACAAAATCTATCTCCGTTACACCGGCTATCCCGGCGGTCAACGTCAAGCAACTCCTGAAATCCTCCTTAAGAAGTCTTTCAACAAGCACATTAAGCCAGGATATCACCCCTTGTATCTCCAAACAATCAAGGGTATGCTTCCTAAAAACCGTCTCGGTCGTCGCATCATCGGCAACCTTCACGTGTATAACGGATCAGAGCATCCTCACACAGCTCAAAACCCAAAAGTTATTGACATCAACACAATTAAATAATTGAAGTATGGAAACAGTTAACGCAGTAGGCCGTCGTAAGGCCGCCATCGCACGAGTAATCGTAAAAGAAGGTAATGGCACAATCACCATCAACAAGCGTCCACTCGAAGTATATTTCCCTTCATCTATACTTCAATATATCGTAAAACAACCACTTTTGACTCTTGATGTAGCTGAAAAATACGACATCAACGTAAACCTCGATGGTGGTGGTTATAAAGGACAAGCTGAAGCGCTCCGTCTTGGTATCGCTCGCGCCCTTGTAAAAATCAACCCAGAAGACAAGCCAGCTTTACGTGCTGAAGGTTTCATGACTCGCGACCCACGTGCCGTAGAACGCAAGAAACCAGGTCAACCAAAAGCTCGCAAACGCTTCCAATTCTCAAAACGTTAATATTTTTGGTGCGATATTCACACCAATATATTATAGAGTGTTTAGTATCTAAATCTTTGAGATGGACACGTTCCCTACTCATTGATTGTAATTATTAAGAACGTAAACAACATTATTAAAAAAATGTCAACACCTACATTTGAACAACTTCTCGAAGCAGGTTGCCATTTCGGTCACCTTAAAAGAAAATGGAATCCTGCTATGGCTCCTTACATTTTCATGGAGCGCAATGGTATCCACATTATCGACCTCTACAAGACTGCAGCTAAAGTAGAAGAAGCTGCTGCAGCTCTTAAGAGCATAGCTAAATCAGGTAAAAAAGTGCTTTTCGTTGCTACTAAAAAGCAAGCTAAGCAAGTTATTGCCGACAAAGCAACTTCAGTAGGTATGCCATACGTTATCGAACGTTGGCCAGGTGGTATGCTCACCAACTTCCCTACTATCCGCAAAGCTGTTAAGAAAATGACATCTATCGACAAAATGATGAAAGATGGCACTTTCGACAACCTTTCAAAACGCGAAAAACTTCAAGTAACTCGTCAACGTGCTAAACTTGAAAAGACTCTTGGCTCAATCGCCGACCTCAACCGTCTTCCAGCAGCACTTTTCGTTGTTGACGTATTGAAAGAACGCATCGCAGTTGCTGAAGCTAATCGTCTTGGTATCCCTGTGTTTGCAATGGTCGACACTAACTCTGACCCTTCAAACGTAGATTTCGTTATCCCTGCTAACGACGACGCTTCTAAATCAATCGAAATTATTCTTGATACTGTTTGCTCAGCTATGACTGAAGGTATCGAAGAACGTAAAGCTGAAAAAGTTGACACAGCTGCTGCTGGTGAAGGCGAAGCTGCTCCCGCTCCAAAGCGCGAACGTCGTCGCATTCGCAAAGCCGAAGCTGAAGCTCCTGCAGCTGAAGAAGCTAACGCTTAATTAATCAATTATTAACCGACATTAAAACTATCACAGATATGGCAGTTACAATGGCAGAAATCAGCAAACTTCGTCAAATGACAGGTGCTGGTATGATGGATTGCAAAAAAGCTTTGACTGAAGCCGAAAACGACATGGACAAAGCTATTGAAATCCTTCGCAAAAAAGGACAAGCTGTAGCAGCTAAACGCGAAGACCGCAATGCTGCTGAAGGTTGCGTTCTTGCTCAATCTGTTGGCGAATATGCCGCAGTTGTTGCCCTTAATTGCGAAACTGACTTCGTTGCTAAAAACGCAGGTTTCGTAGGCCTTACTAAATCAATTCTTGCTGCAGCTGTTGAAGCTAAAGCTAAGAGCCTTGATGACGTAAAAGCTCTCGAAATCAACGGTCAAAAAATCGCTGACCTCATCGTTGAGGAATCAGGTAAAACAGGCGAAAAAATGGAACTTGGCGCATTTGAATACGTTGAAGCTCCTGCTACTATCGCTTACAACCACTTCGGTAACAAACTCGCTACTCTCGTTGCTTTCAACAAAGCCGGTGTTGCTGAGCAAGTTTACAAAAACGTAGCTATGCAAGTTGCTGCTATGAATCCTCTTGCAGTTGACGAATGCAACGTTTCTGACGAAGTGAAAGAAAAAGAAATCGCTGTAGCGATCGAAAAAACTAAAGCTGAACAAGTGCAAAAAGCTGTTGACGCTGCTTTGAAGAAAGCCGGTATCAACCCTGCACACGTTGACTCAGAAGATCACATGGAAAGCAACAAAGCTAAAGGTTGGATCACTGAAGAAGACGTTGTTAAAGCAAAAGAAATCATCGCTACCGTTTCAGCAGAAAAAGCTGCTAACCTCAACGAAGGTATGATTCAAAACATCGCTAAAGGCCGTCTTGGCAAGTTCTTGAAAGAAGTGTGCTTGCTCAACCAAGATGACGTTACAAGCGAAGAAAAGAAATCAGTACGCGAAACTTTGAAAGCTATCGACCCAGAATTGAGCGTTGTTTCTTTCAAACGCGTAAACCTCAACGTAGACTAATCTCGTAGTCATAACATTTCAAAATAGAGAGAGCCGACAACTTCGTGTTGCTGGCTCTCTCATTTTATTTAAACTGACCGATTAATCAAATTTTTGGTCTAATTGCACAAAAGTAGGCTCATTTAATGGTTAATTAACGTAGCAAAAAAAGCGGATTGCAAATGCAATCCGCTTTTATAGTAAGTAATTAAGAGATATCTTATTTTACTTTTGCATTGAGATCAGCACCAGCTTTGAATTTCACAACTTTGCTTGCTGCGATTTCGATTTTTTCTTTTGTGCGTGGGTTGATACCAGTGCGAGCGCCTCTTTCTGATACTGAGAAAGTACCGAAACCAAGAAGTGCAACTTTGTCGTTAGCTGCAAGAGCGCCACCGATAGCTTCGATAGCTGCGTCTAATGCATTTTTAGCGTCTACTTTAGTAATGTTTGCTTTTTCAGCAATTGCATTGATAAGCTCTGTTTTGTTCATAATAAATTGATATTAATTAGATTTGTATGGTACAATATAAATGCAAAAGTAATGTAAAATTCTGAAAAACAAAAAAAAAATAGCAAAAAAAACACTCATAATTGCTCCAAAATCGTATAGTTACATCAAAAATCAACTTTTTTTCGTTAATTTTGTAGTCATTATAAAGAATAAAAACATATTATTACGTAGAAAAAATGTCTAACAACTCCATTTTCAACCAAATGCCTCCGGTAACCAAAAACTTAATCATAGTAAATGTGATTATATTTTTGGCTATGACTTTATTCCCCGAGGAGATTGGCTCTACGATGAACCGCCATGGCGGACTTCACTACTACCTCTCACCCGATTTCATACCCACCCAATTTTTATCATACCAATTCATTCATGCCGATTTCATGCACTTATTTTTTAATATGTTCGCCCTATTTATGTTTGGCATGGTGATTGAGAGCATAATGGGGCCAAAACGTTTTATAACCTATTATTTAATTTGTGGAATAGGTGCCGGATTAGTTCAATTAGGGGTAAACGCAATAGAATATGTGCAATTGGCGCAGCAGCTCCCTTCTGAAGTTGTACAGAAAGTCATACACGAAGGCGCGGCAGTTATTGCCCAAGGATATAACTACTCCGACCCCACATTAGGAAATCTAAACGCCCTTATTAATGCATCGACGATTGGTGCATCAGGAGCTGTGTTTGGCATATTATTGGCCTATGGATTATTCTTCCCTAATCGTGAGATGTATATAATGTTTATTCCCTACCCGGTAAAAGCAAAATGGGTAGTGATTGGATATGCAGCAATAGAGCTTTTACAAGGCATGGGACACGCCAATACAGGCATAGCACACTTTGCCCACCTTGGTGGTATGATTTTCGGGCTATTACTAATTCTTTATTGGAGAAAAACAGGTGTAATTCGTAAAAATGGCGGATATTTTTAAAGACATATCATTTCGTTGGAAAACCGGCTCCTGGTTGATTAAAATATTATATATCAACATCGCCGTTTTCATTCTATTGCGTTTGGGCGCAGTAGTAGCATTCTTTGCGAATATACCTTTCGACAAATCTTGGTTATATTTAATTGAATGCCCATCTTCTCTATCCACATTAGCATATCAACCATGGGGAATCATCACATATATGTTTGCTCAATATGATGTGCTTCATATATTGTTTAATATGCTTTGGCTATATGGATTTGGACGATTATTCTTAGAATTCAATTCTCAAAAGCAACTCCTTGCACTATATATCTATGGAGGGATTTTAGGTGCGGCGACATTTATGCTTGGCTACAATCTCCTACCTCGTTTTGAATATAGCACAGGGTGGTTAATAGGATCATCAGCATCAGTAATAGCTATTGTCATTGCCACGGCTGTATTAAATCCCAACCACAAGGTAGGCCTGCTTTTCATCGGACAGATTTCACTCAAATGGATTGCGATTATAACATTAGGAATATTTGTATTAAGCTTGCCGGGAGAAAACGCCGGAGGGCATATGGCTCATTTAGGAGGAGCTCTCGCCGGTGCCATATATGGCATAATGATGCGAAGTGGTATTGACATCACCAAACCGTTTAATCGCATGCTCGATGCTTGCGCCAATTTCGTATCAGCCATAAAAGACTTTAAGTTTAAGGCTCCTAAAATGCGCAACAAAGCTCCAAAAGCGAATAAATGGAGTGAGAAAAAAGAAGAAGCAACCACCGACAACAAGTCAACTCAATCAAAAGAAAAAGCCACAGCATCACCCGAAGATCAAGCCGACCTTGACCGCATACTCGACAAAATCAAGAAATCGGGTTACACTGCACTTTCGGCCGAAGAGAAAAAACGACTTTTTGATGTTAGTAGCAGAATAAAATAATTAAAGAATGAATTTGTGGCGCAACATATTATTAGGCATCTTTATTGCAATTAACCTCCTAATTGCAAGTGCCACTATTTTTGCGGCATACGCAGGACATATCAGTCCCAACGAAATGGCAATTGCTCCAATAGCATGTATGCTACTACCTTTTGCTGCAATTGTGACGTTGGTAATGATTCCTATTAGCTTTCTTATTAAGAAATGGACATCACTTATCCCTATTGCTACAGTAATTATTTGCTTGAGTCCGTTATTAAATCTCTGCCCATTAAACGCATTCAACAAAAACGACCATAAAAAAATCGGCAACAACGATTTCTCGTTACTCTGCTACAATGCTTATAATTTCAGAGCATTAGACAAAATATACCCTTCCGATTCAACTAACGCCACCCTTTCATACATCATTCATACCGATGCCGACATTGTGTGTCTTCAAGAATGTGAATATCTATCTCCATTAAAAGCATGGCATGTATATCGTCCGCAGGTCGACTCTCTAAAAAAACAATATCCATATCAAATAATAGGAGTGGAAAATGGGGAATCAATCTTGTCGAAATTCCCCGTCGAAAAAATTTCATCTGAAGGATATTATTCTCATTTTAGAGTTGAAATGGATAATAACACAATCGACATTATTGATGTGCATCTCCGATCTCTTCGCCTCACTCAAGAAGAAAAAGATCAATACTCCGATTTGACCGGACTTAGTGGCCATAACTCGAGAATTAAAGATATAGCCCGAAAAGTTGCGTCGGCAGCAAAAAACAGAGCCCGACAAGCAGAAAAACTACGCAAATACATCGACAACATTGATAGTGAAAATATCATTGTGTGTGGCGACTTTAACGACGTGCCTAATTGTTATGCGATTAATACCATATGCGATGACTTTGATGACGCGTATGCCGATTGTGGATTTGGCCCCACCATAACATACCATGGTGATAAATTATATTTCCGCATTGACCATATCTTTTATGAAGGTGATTTCGAAGCAACTTCAATCACTCGTGGAGATATTGACCGAAGCGACCACTACCCATTAGTTGCAACATTCCACTGGGACAAAAACTAAATAAGCATAAAATAAATCAAATCAATAAATACATAAACTTATGAAGAAAAAATTATTAACATTAGCAACTTGTGCATGTATGGCTACATCAGCATTTGCCAATCAGGACGGAAATCCGTTTATGACGGAATACACTACCCAATTCAACATCCCTCCTTTTGACCAAATCAAAACCGAGCACTATCTACCTGCACTCAAAGCCGGTATCGACGAACAAAACAAAGAAATTGAGGCTATCATCAACAACCCCGAGGCCCCAACCTTTGAAAACACCATCTTAGCGCTCGACAATTCAGGTCAAACTCTCAATAAGGTGGCATATGTATTCTTTGCATTCACCGAAGCTCTTTCTTCGCCCGAATTACAAAAAGTAGATGAAGAATTCACTCCTCTTCTCACTAAACATAGCGACGAAATTTCGATGAATGACAAACTTTTTGCTCGCATCAAAAAAGTTTACGACGATCGTGCAAATCACAACTACAACACTGCACAACTCCGTCTTATCGAAAGCAATTACAAATCATTCACTCGCAATGGTGCGCTTCTCTCTGCCGAAAAGAAAGAAGAGCTTAAAGCGCTCAATGCCGAGCTTGCAGGTCTTTACCTCGACTTCAACAAACGCCTCCTCAATGCCACTAATTCATTCACTCTCGTGGTTGATAACGAGGCTCAACTTGCCGGACTTCCTGCATCAAGCGTAGCTGTGGCTGCCGAAGAAGCAAAAGCTCGTGGCATGGAAGGCAAATGGGTTTTTACTCTCCATGCTCCATCACGTTTGCCATTGTTGCAATATGCGCAAAACCGCGAATTGCGCAAAAAAATGTATGAAGGATATATCAACCTTGCTACCGAAGGTGAAAACGACAACCGTCCGGTCATCAACAAAATCATGCAAGCGCGCACTAAAAAAGCCGCTCTACTTGGCTTCGACAACTTTGCCGCTTACATGACCGACAAAGTTATGGCTAAAACACCTCAAGCAGCCAAAGACCTTTTGATGAAGATTTGGGGACCTGCTATCAAACAAGTAAAGAAAGAGGTTAGCGAAATGCAAGCCATCGTTAAGGAAGAAGGTGGCAAATTCAAAATCGAGCCTTGGGACTACTACTATTATGCTGAAAAAGTACGTCAAAAGAAATATGCTCTCGACGAAGACGAAGTGCGCCAATATTTTGCAGTTGACAATGTGGTTAACGGCATATTTACTATGGCCAACCGTCTTTATGGCGTGACTTTCCGTGAGCTTCCCAACGCTCCTAAATATCACCCCGAAGTGAAAGTGTATGAAGTACTCGACAAGAATGGCAATCACGTATCGGTATTCATGACCGACTACTTCCCTCGCGCATCAAAACGCCAAGGTGCTTGGATGAGCGAATTTAAAGGTGCTTGCATCGATGAATATGGCAACGACATTCGTCCTATCATCTACAACGTTGGTAACTTTACCAAACCTACTGCAACTACTCCTTCTCTTCTCACTCTTGATGAAGTGGAAACTACATTCCATGAATTTGGCCATGGTCTTCACGGCATGTTGACCCGCGCTAAATATCGTTCACAAGCCGGCACAAACGTTGACCGCGACTTCGTGGAACTCCCTTCTCAAATTCACGAACACTGGGCTCTCGAACCCGAATTGCTCAAAACATATGCTCTCCACTATAAAACAGGCGAGCCTATGCCCGATGAATTAATCAAAAAACTTCAAGATGCATCAACTCACAACCAAGGGTTCGCTACTACCGAACTTGCAGGCGCAGCTTTGCTCGACCTCTATTGGAACTCAACCAACTTTGACGGTGATGTAGATGTAGCTGCATTTGAAGCTAAGGTTGCTAAAGAATTAAAGATGCCAAAAGAAGTGCAATTCCGTTATCGTAGCACATACTTCAAACACATCTTCGGTAGCGATGGTTATGCTGCAGGTTACTACACCTACCTTTGGGCTGAAGTGCTCGATGCCGACGGATTTGAACTATTCAAAGAAAAAGGCATCTTCGATCCTGCCACTGCCGACGCATTCCGCACCAACGTGCTTGAAATGGGCGGTAGCGAAGACCCAATGAAGCTTTACATCAACTTCCGCGGTCAAGCTCCTAACCCCGACGCACTCCTCCGTAATCGCGGTCTTTTGAAATAAGATTTCAAATCCACAATAATAAATGCGGTGTCACTTGATAAAAAAGTGACACCGCATTATGTTTTATATGCTACCCTTAATTAAAGATTACTCCATATCTTACGTCCTCGGAGGTAGTAGTCGAGGAGGATATTGCGACGACAGTCAGTGCGAGTGCGCAGGAGGTCGATTGTGGGGTGAATAGTGTAGGTCTTGCGCATCTTTTTGAAATCGTTGTGAGCTTTTAGAATCGCATTGGCGTTCTTGAAATCAAATGTCGCCATATATTTTGCCCATGCCACAGTGTCGAGCAATCGACGAATGAACAATGTCTTGCCGCGAGTTTCATCGGGTAGATTCTTGTGGAGCATCAACAGATTATTGCGGAAATTAAGATACGTTTTGCGAGGATTAGAGGCAGGCAAACTACCACCGCCAAGATGATAAACCACCGATTGTGGCACCGCCATAATCTCGCTACCGGTGAGCAATATGCGCCAACATAGGTCAATTTCCTCCATATGGGCAAAAAAATCTTTGTCAAGTCCGCCGGCATCGATATACAACTGCGAACGCACCATCAAAGCGGCTCCCGTTGCCCAAAAAATAGGCATTACCTCATCATATTGCCCCTTGTCTTCCTCTACGGTATCGAAGATGCGACCACGGCAATAGGGGTAGCCATTGCGGTCGATAAAACCACCTGCCGCTCCTGCATATTCAAAGTGAGTTTTATTAGTATAAGCTCTTATCTTGGGTTGGCACGCCCCTACATTGGGATTAGCCTCCATATAGTCATAAAGCACGTTTATCCACCCTTCGGTTGTAGCCACATCAGAGTTAAGCAACACTGTGTAGGGATAATTCGTCGCTTTGATAGCACGATTATACCCCTCGGCAAAACCATAGTTTTCGCTAAATTCAAGCAGCTTCACTTGAGGGAATTCCTTGCGCAAAAGCTCTACCGAAGAATCGGTGCTACCATTATCAGCTACAATTACATCTGCAATACTGCTATCGGTTGTTTCGATAACACTTGGGAGATACTCACGCAAAAGTTTTTCTCCATTCCAGTTGAGAATTATAACAGCTACTTTATTCATTGGGCATTTCCACTTTATGTTTCCATCGGTTATGAGTCCATAGCCAAATCGACGGATTTCGTTTTATAGTTTCTTCAAGGAACTTCACATATGCATCGGTAATAGCCATTGGCTCTATTGTCGAAGTGTTGTCGGTTATCAATTTCACCTCAAGCTCATAATAGCCGCGACTAAGTTTATGCATATCAAAATACACCACCGCCATATCAAGTTTACGCGCCACCTGTTCGGTGCCGGTAATCACAGCCGAGGGGTGATTGAGGAATTTCACTATATGGCTCTCATCTCCTTTACTCGGTTTCTGATCGCTCATAAACCCGGTGATACTCGGCATTTCGCGACGACGCAATAAAAGCAAATCGCGCAACACGGTTTTCTTCTTAAACGACAACGAATTGAAGCGGCTTCGCAATCGCAACATATATTCATCGTACCATTTATTTTTCAAAGGACGATACACTTGACAAAACTCTACATCTTTGCCCGTGGTGTGACGAGACCAAAGCGTTATCGACGGCACCCATTCCCAATTGCCACAATGCGAGAAATATGCTGCAATCGATCGTTTTTCATCAAACAAACGGTCGATAATATCCATATTCTTAAACACCATGCGTCGCTTAATTTCTTCGTCGCTGATGTGATTAAGTTTTATTGTTTCCACTATATAGTCGGCAAAATTGCGATAAAACTTGCGGGCTATTTTACTCAACTCCTTATCCGAGAGCTCGGGGAATGACTCACGCATATTTTTAGCCACGATTTTGCGACGATAACGCACCACATAATACACAAGCACAAAAATGAAATCGGCAATGCCATATAACACCCAGAAAGGCATTAATGAAATAATGTATAGCAATCCTTGCACAGGTAGATATTGCCAATGTTTCATCGCACTACCTCCCCTTTTATCTCTTCGCCGTTATTTATCACCTCATCAAGGCGCACATTAACCATAGTATTGTCGAGCGATGAATTAGCAGCTACTTCCACTTTGAGATAATTGTCGGTAAAGCCACTCATAGGCTTGCCCGGCTTTGAATGTTCGAGCAACACAGGACGAGTGGTGCCAACAAAACGTTCGGAGAATTGCATCAATTTTTGTTCCGACAAAGCTAACATAATGCGAGTGCGACGATGTTTCTCTCGAGGGTCGACAACATAATCGATATTCAACGCACGAGTGCCGGGACGCTCTGAATAGGTGAACACATGCAATCGAGATATGTCGAGCGACTCAATGAAGCTGCGCGACTGCTCAAACAGTTCGGGAGTCTCACCACGCGCGCCCACAATAAGATCCACACCGATAAACGCATCGGGTATAGTGGCTCGTATCTTTTCAATCTTAGCACGGAACAATGCTGTATCATAGTGACGACGCATCAGTTTCAACACCTCATCGCTACCACTTTGCAACGGCACATGAAAATGAGGCATAAAGCGTTTGGATTGCGCCACCCACTCTATTATTTCATCGGTGAGCAGATTGGGTTCTATTGAAGATATGCGATAACGCTCAATTCCTTCCACCTCATCAAGCGCTTTTATAAGATCAAAGAAAGTATCTTCACGACCTTTACCAAAGTCGCCTATATTCACACCTGTAATTACAATTTCTTTGCCTCCCTCTTGTGCCACTTGGCGTGCCTGTGCCACCAAGTCGGCAATCGTTCCCGAGCGGCTACGACCTCGCGCCATAGGAATGGTGCAATATGAACAATAATAGTCACACCCATCTTGCACCTTCAAGAAATAACGTGTGCGATCGCCTCGCGAGCATGAAGGGAAGAAATGGCGCATCTCCTTGAGCGGAGTCACCACTGTGCGTGGCTCATGAGTGGCCACAAATTCATCAAGAAACTGCGTGAGCAATAGTTTTTGGTCACTTCCTGCCACAATCTTCACCCCGGGGATTGCCGCCACCTCATCACTTTTGAGTTGAGCATAACAACCGGTTACAATCACTGTGGCATTAGGATATTTTTTCACAAACGAGCGGATAGCTTGGCGACACTTTTTATCGGCCAACTCTGTAACACTACAAGTGTTCACAACTACCACATCAGGGGCTTCTCCCGTTTGCGCCCGACGGATACCTTTGTCGGCAAACATTCGTGCCACGGTCGATGTTTCGGCAAAATTGAGTTTACACCCAAGAGTGTGAAACACAGCCGTGCGAGTGCCAAATGTGGTGTTATCTATCATCTCTCGTTATATTGTTTTGGTTAAAACACATTTACTAATTCTATCTCAAAAATAAGTGTTGAATTACGTGGTATTCCATCTGTGCCTTTTGAGCCATAGGCCAATGTAGCGGGAATAACAACCTCCCAACGCTCGCCCACACTCATATGAGGTAGCACAATTTGCCACCCGGCAATCACCTCGTTAAGTCGGAATGGCTCGGCACAAGGTTGCGACATATTGTCGTCAAATACTCGTCCGTTAATAAGCAAACCTTTATAATAAACCGAAACCACGCTTGTCGCCGACGGACGCACATTACTCTCGCTTGAGGTGATAACTCGATACATCACCCCCTCGGGCAAAGTCCACACATCTTCTTTTTGCTTGTATTCCTCAAGAAATTTGAGGTTTAGCTGCTTGTATTCCTCCTTTTTGCTCATTTCGACAAATTCTTCACCGAGCCAAGCTCTTTAATAGCTCCGGTAACAGGATCAAACAACACATATATAGGATCTTTCTTGTCGACAAACAATTTTGGGTCAATACCAAAGACAACACCATGTTGAGCCGACGAAATTACTTGATTGCAATAATTTTTCCCTTCGCAATCAATTTTTATAGAAATCTTTCCGGGGATATTATATGCCACACCTCCTTTAGGGAAAGTTTTTGGCACCCCCTTTTCATCGACAGGAAGTTCTCCTTTTTCTTCAACTTTCACCGACAAATACACCGGCACACCGGCAAGATTTCCGGCATCAACAATTCCATCTACCGCTGAGATTCGTGCCAACACTTCATTTTGCACCTCATCTTGAGGTGTGTATGTAAATGTTTTTACGTCGGTATAAGTTTGGGTTGTACCCATAAACATTGCCAATAACGCCGATTCTTGAGCCTGCATATTATCAAGCAATAGCTCCATTGATCGTCCGTCAGGTGGCATTTGCTCAGCATCTCCTGAGAGCAAATCAGTACGTATTTGTCGTATATCAAATAATTGCGTAGCTGCAATCTCAGCTCTTTTTGATAAAGACTGACTTTTTGCCATCTCACCACTAATCACCTGTTGAGCGGCATCTGTTTCTAATGGCGTAGGTGTAGGAGGAATTGGCTTAGGCAATTCAGTAGAAGACACTTTTGATTGCTCCACCTCTTCGGCATTAATCGACAAAGGCATATTCTCATTATTAAGCATCATAAATGGAGAAGTGCCGGGTTTAAATTGCATTAGGTAGCGTTCGCTATCATTTGCTACCCCTCGCACATTTAACACCACCGATTTCAATCGAGTAGTCTTAATTTCTTCCGATATTGCATCATCGGAGTTTAGATATTTCTTAGCATAACGATAAAACTCGCCCGGTTTTTTCACCATAGTTTCTGTTTCAATCGTAATATCTACAACCGTTGAAGGCAATGAATATATTATTCCATATTCACTAGCTTTTGTTGCAGTAAGTTTTTGTGTTGTTTGCGCATTTAACGATACACTCAAACCTACCGCAATAATGGCCAATATATATTTAAGTTTCATATCTAATATTTATTAAACCGTTAAAGTCATTTTAATGGCTCGTCCTACATTTTGAGCTATATCCCCTGCCGTCACTCCAAATATTCCATGTTCGTCACTGGCTAATTCACCGGCAACACCATGGATATATACCGCAACCAATGACGCTATCTCAGGCGCATAACCTTGTGCCATAATTCCCGCCATCAATCCTGTGAGCACATCACCACTTCCTGCTGTTGCCAATGCCGCATTGCCCGATGAATTAAAATATATTTTACCATCTCTACGCACTATCGATGTATATCGACCTTTAAGCACAATAATAATTCCATATCGTTTAGCCTTATCTATTGCCTTTTGCAATCGACTTTCATCGGTATTATGTACTCCAAAAATCCTATCGAATTCACCTGCGTGAGGAGTTAATATAGAATCGGTGGGGATATAATTTAATAATGCCGGACGCATTGCTATACAATTCAATGCATCAGCATCAAGTATCACCGGTTTATCGGCTCGCTTCAAAAAGTCTTCAAATGCTTTTATGGTAGCCTCATTTGTTCCCATACCCGGACCTACTGCTATCGCGTCATATTCACGAGCGGGGATTATATTGGTAGAAATGATATCATGTCGATCCGCGTCAAAAAGAGCCTCAGGAACCGATGTTTGCAACACACTATAGCCACATCGTGCCGAATGAATTGTCACTTTGCCAACGCCCGAACGCAATGCCCCCTTAGCACTCAACACCGCTGCTCCCATCATTCCGTAGCTTCCTGCCACCACTAATGCCGAGCCACAATCGGCCTTACTTGCATAAGGTTGACGACGACGAATCGCTTGGCGAATATCGTTTTTTTCTATTAAATAATAATCGGTTGGAGCGTTCTTGATAGCCTCAGCATTCAAGCCGATATCGAGGACTTTCCATTCACCTACTAATTCAGCATTTTCTTTAAACAAAAACGCCAATCTTGGCAATTGAATCGACAAGGTGAGATTTGCATGTATGATATCTCGATTTATCGATGATGGATTCCATTCGCCATGCAAACCCGAAGGCACATCTATTGATACGATAGTCGCTTTAGATTCATTTATGTAACGCACTAAAATTTTAAAACCTCCTTCTAGGGCATTTTTCAATCCCGAGCCAAACAACCCATCAATAACCAAATGCTCTTCTCCCAATGCAGGAAGGCTGAAATTGTCAATTACTTCAAATAGATTTTCATAATCCATTTCACGCAATTTATCCCGACACTCAGCACATTCCTTACTCAAATGATTGCCACCGATATTGAACAAATAAATTTCGGGAGTATAACCTTGTTCGATAAGCATGCGCGACACAGCCAAAGCATCGGCACCATTATTGCCCGGACCGGCAAATACCGATACTTTTTTATTCGCACGCCAACGCGACATTATTTCGTTTGTTATCGCCTCGGCAGCTCTTTCGACTAGTTCTATTGAAGAAACCCCATCTCGTTCTATCGTGATTTTATCGATAGCTCTGAGTGTATCATTGCCAAATATTTTCATACATTTGAGATATTTTCAAACGTTTACAATCCTAAAATTACATTATAGCTTACAAAATTACAAATAATTTCGGCTTTCATCACTTTATTAGTAGATAAATCACAAAATTGTTGTATAAAATTTCTCTAAGTTTGGTTAAGAATTAATATTTTTATAAATTTGCACCAATTATTTTTATTACAATGAAAGAAGTCTTATACAACGGGCTTAAATTTGTGCCTTATATCGATCGTGAAACGATTGCTAAGAGAGTCAAAGAATTGGCCAATGAGATTACTCGCGACTGCAAAGATAAGAACCCTCTTTTCATTTGCGTGCTCAATGGTGCATTTGCTTTTGCGAGCGACCTTTTCAGGGCTATAGATATGGATGCCGAAATCACATTCATCCGTCTTAAAAGCTACGAAGGGACAGGCACCACCGGTAATGTGAAACAAATACAAGGACTCTCTGAAGACATCAAAGATCGCACTGTGATTGTGGTAGAAGACATTGTCGATACCGGTTTCACTATGAAACGACTCATTGCCGACTTGCAAGAAAAGCAACCCGCCGACATCAAAGTCGCTTCGCTACTATTCAAGCCCGAATCGTTGAAATGCGATTTAAATATCGACTATGTAGGTTTCTCCATTCCCACTAAATTCATCATTGGATATGGACTCGACATTGACGAACAAGCTCGCAACTTAGCCGATATTTATGTTATCAACGAAGATGCGAAATAAATTTATTTCACCCCTCTATCTTCATCTACATATCTTTTAAACACGCAAGAGATTATTACGATTATACACATATACGACTTAATATTATTTTGAAAAAGCAAATGGTTAATTTAGTGATTTTTGGCGCTCCCGGCAGTGGAAAAGGAACTCAAAGTGAGCGTTTGATTGAGGAATACGGACTATACCACATCTCTACAGGCGAGGTGTTGCGCGATCATATTGCTCGCGGAACCGAACTTGGAGTTATTGCCGACAGCTTCATCTCTAAGGGTCACCTTATTCCAGACGATTTAATGGTATCAATTCTTGCCGACTTGCTCGACTCAAACCCCGATACCGCTAAAGGGGTAATCTTCGACGGATTCCCTCGCACAATCAACCAAGCCAAGGAGTTGAAAAAAATGCTCGCTGAGCGCAACTCTAAAGTACATGCTGTGATCGGTCTTGAAGTTGATGATGAAGAACTCATCGACCGACTCATCAAACGCGGACAAGAATCAGGCCGCGCCGATGACAACCTCGAAACAATAAAACAACGTCTCAACGTGTACCACTCGCAAACATCACCCTTGCGCGACTACTACATCAATGAAGACAAATACCTATCAATAAAAGGCAGCGGCAGCATCGACGAAATCTTCGACAACATTCGCAAAGCTGTAAATTACAAATTAAATCGATAAAATACCACACTTCATTTAATACACTAAGAGATGCATCAATCGATGCATCTCTTTTTATATCTAAACTGTCACACTTCATCATATAAGCCACATGATTGGACACATTATGTGTTTGAAATTTGTGAACAGATCGGTTGGCACATTAACTTTGTTGTATCAAAATTGACAATTATTGTTTACCATGTTTGGTAATATAGCGGCACACAATTGCTGAGATATTCGCGTGCGGTTTCCCATGGCACATATATTTCATTGCTGCCGGGGATAAATGGAACGGGTACTTCGTTGCGATCAATGCGTAGGTAGAAGTTCCCTTTGGCTGTTTTGAATAAAACCATCTGTAGATTGGCCGACATTGGCACCACATTAAAATCTTGCCAATTAGGTCCGACGGTATCAAAATAGTTCGTTTTATAATAACACCCCTTCAATCGCATCAACGAAAGTAGTGGCATAAGAGTTTCGGCATGGCCAAAACGCAATTTCGCAGTGACAATCGTATTCCCCTTACGAGCCACAACCGAATCGACCGATTCTATCATGTCGCACAATAATGGCGAAGCGATATCGGCAGGCACCGACGACAATGTGGTTGATGTGCGTTGAAGATATTGGCGAAGATTAAAGCACGACCACAAGGCATTATATTCCTCTGTGGTAAAGAATCGAGAAGCATCGCACTCCATCTCCATTGCACTCATTCCTGCTATCACATAATATTCTACAATAGCCAATTCTTTAGGGTCGGTATCTCCGTAATCAAAGTCATCACCGAGCACACGAGCCAATGCGGTGGTAGTGACCACTCGGTCAACATGTTGCTGATATGGTTCTTTCCATTGCCCAAGCTCAATAAAATCCTTGTACGACATTTCGACATCAAACGGACGCATCAATAATGATTTACCTCGACCCGAACCGGTAGAAAGTTCGATAGTGTTATTCATTCGGGTGAGTTGATGAGTGAATGAATACATACTCATTACACATCGGGGAGAATATGATGATATTGCCTCAACACGTTTTTCTTTAAACAAAGTAGGATAGCGAGTATACATGCGAGCTGCTATGCCTCGTTGTTCTTCCATTCCCAAATAATCGAGCGCGCCCCATTGACCGTCGGCAGTTTCAATCGCTGCGTTTACGATCTCGAGTAGTTCTTTCCCTCGCGAAGTTATTGTACCCTGTTCTTGAGCATCTTCCAATGCTTTAAGCATCTGCTTGCAATGTGTTGACGAAGCCGGAAAACGGCTACCATGCCGCCCTACATGATTTATAAATACCGGAGCGAGAGAATCGGGATAAGCATACTCCTTAGCCGGTGCAGTATATGGTTTAAGACTCCCTTGGCAATCATCGGCCGAGAATTTTGTTGCCATAGGGTCGGCAGCAAAAGCTGTTATTGCAATCAATAACGATAAAGAAAAACAAAAAAGGCTTCTCATATCAATAATTTGTTTTATATTTGAAGCCAAAAGTACTAAAATATGAGCGTATTTCAAAAAATTGAAGAGTTAATTAACGAAAATAGGCTTAATGACGCACTATTATTGTTAAATAATGAGATTACTCAGAGCCAAAACAACGACAAATTATATTTCACTCGCGGTAAACTGCATTGGCGTCTTGGCAATAAATCGCAAGCCATCACCGACTATGAACATGCCGTAGATATTAACCCCGACAGCCCTGCCCGCATTGCACTCGACAATGCTCGCGATGTGATTGCATTTTTCAACCCCGACCTCTACAATCCTTAACCACAGCTATTCATTAACCGATTGATATAACCTCAACGTCTCATAGCATTCTTCATAATCAGGCTCATTGGTTATCTCATCGACAAGTTGCGAATATATCACACGATTATTCTCACCAATCACCACCACACCACGCGCCAACAGCCCCGCCAATGGGCCATCAATCAATTCCACACCATATTTGCGGCCAAACAGCGGCGAACGAAATGCCGATACCACCTCTACATTATCAATTCCTTGTGCAACACAAAATCGCTTGGCTGCAAACGGGAGATCCATCGACACGCACAACACTACTACATCGTCGAGCAACGATGCCATTTCATTAAACCTTCGCACCGACATGGCACACACATCAGTGTCAAGGCTCGGAAATATATTCAATACCACACATCGGCCCTTATAGTCACACAATTCCACATCATTCAAACCACTTGTTGTCAACAAAAAATAGCGAGCCTTATCACCTACCTTTGGAAAAACACCCATTGTGTGGCATTCTTCTCCTTTAAATTTAATCGTTTCCATTATTTTTATTCCTAAATAGTTAACTGCCTATATACCAATACATCAAAGATGCATAATTCAATATATAAAACACCCCAAACAGTCGCAATGTTTGATTTATATCTCAAAAAAATTCATTTTTAATTACATTTTTTGGTAAAAAAATTTGGAAGATATAAAAAAATACCCTTACCTTTGCAGTGTTGTAGATGACTAACACACCCCAACGGGTAATAAATCTTCTATAACAGCAAAATTGAACTCAAATTTTTTAATGACTAAAACCAAAATAATATGAAAGAATTTATTTTATCATTTGTAGTTTTATTTGCCGCACTAAGCAGCAATGCTCAAATCCTTTACAAGGTAAGTGGAAACAACATCAAAGGAGACTCATATGTGATGGGGACTCATCACCTCGCTCCTCTATCTATTCTTGACTCTATCGGCGGTTTTGAGAGCGCAATAAAAAGCGTTGACGCCGTTTATGGAGAAATCGAACAAAGCGAAATGGGATCGCAAGCCACTCAACAAAAAATGATGGCAATAGCAATGGCACCTGCCGATAGCACATTGTCGAAAGTATTTACAAAGGAGCAATTCGATTCTATCGACAATGTATTAAAAAAATATTCAGGCGGACAGGCTGCGCTAAACATGTTAGAGCCAATGAAACCCGCATTCGTTAGCCAACAAATTGCATTACTTATGAGTATGCAAGCGATTCCCGGATTCAACCCTATGCAACAACTCGACACTCAAGTGCAATTATTAGGCGTTCAAAATGGCAAAGAAGTTAACGGATTTGAAACCGTAGACTTTCAATTAAATATGTTATTTGGAGCTTCCATTGCCGAACAAGCCGAAGATCTTCTTGAAGCGATTCGCAAAGAGGGAAAGATGGCACAATTTAGCGTCGAGCTATATCATGCCTATATGAACCAAGAGATCGAAAAATTACATGAATTAATGTTGGATCCCGACATGGGAATGGAGCCTGAAGATGAGAAAGAAATGCTCACCGACCGCAATGAAAACTGGGCAAAACAACTTTCTACAATCCTTCCTAATAAATCTGTATTCATTTGCGTAGGCGCCGGACACCTACCCGGTGAAAAAGGATTGCTCAATCTTCTCCGTCAAGCTGGCTACACAATTACTCCTGTAAAATAATATAACATCAACTAAACTTCTTTCAACATTAACCAACTAAACTTTTTAATTATTATGATCAATATTAACGACCTCACCTATAGTTATTACAAGGGATACAATGCCCTTGACAATATCAACGCCCAAATAGGGCCGGGAATACATTTACTACTTGGGGAGAACGGAGCAGGCAAAACTACTCTTCTCCATGTCATCGCCGGACTTTTATATGCCAAAGAGGGCTTGTGTGAAATAGATGGCAACGATATATCAAAACGTCGCCCTTGTGATATGAGCAAAGTATTCTTCATGCCCGAAGACATCACATATCCGGCCAAAAGCATTAATGAATTTGCAAAAATACACTCGCAGTTCTATCCAACGTTTAACGAAGACACATTCCGCAATAATCTTGCGACATTCCATCTTTCGGGCGACGAACCTTTCACGGCTCTATCATTAGGAAATTGCAAGAAAGCCAACCTTGCTTATGTAATGGCTCTCGGCACTGATGTTCTTCTACTCGACGAACCTACCAACGGGCTTGACATCAATGCCAAGAAAGAGTTATTAAAGATTATGGTTAGCAGCCTTAACGAGCAACAAACAGTGATTATTTCCACTCACACTGTGTGGGATTTGAAAAACTTGTTTGAAAGTGTGATGATGCTTCGTCGCGGAGAACTCGTATTGTCAATGGGCACCGAAGAAATCAGCAGCAAGCTCTCGTTTGTTGCCTCAACATCGCCAAGTCCCAATGCATTATATATCGAACAAGATATGACCGGGTTCAAATCTATTGAAAGAAACATCGATGGTAACGAAACCGAAATAAACTTTGCTCTCATATATAGCGCATTAATGAGCGAAGCGGCTCAAAACGTGTTAGACGCATTAAAATAACCTCTAAACTTTAGAATTATGACTCACACCAACAACACTATATGTTCACCCATTTTGGATAATGGTTTTTCATGGAAACGCGTAAAAATGCTTGCAAATTTTTATGCGCGCACTACCCGAAAACAAATAATAACATATTCAGGCATCTCATTCTTCTTTACCGTGCTATTAATTTTCTTGGTAACAATCAATTCAAGTAATGCATTATGGGGCATCTTAGCTCACTTCGTCATTTCCTATATGACATATTGGAGCCCATTGATTTTCACTCGCCGAGATTTCCAACTAATTGAAACGACCCTACCCGTATCGGGCAATGAGAAGGTTGCATACTATTTCATTTACACTTATGTAATAATTCCGGCGTCGGTTCTCATACCCACTGCCTTGGGAATTGCACTTATGTATATATTTCCCGATTCACGAGAATTGATAAATAATGTAATCAGTTTAAACTTGCCACAAAAATTGCTTAATATAATCAAATCAGCCAACATCGGTTTAGCCTATTTGCTATCTCTTGTAATAAACACTTTCCTCATGATATCAATTGCGCTCTTTGCTGTGTGCCATTTTAAAAAGAGTAAAGCATTGATGGCAATTATCATGTCGCTTGGATTCTCATTTCTCAGTGGAGTAATTACCGGGATTATTGGAGTAATTGCCGGAATTCACGACCTTGATTTTGAATCTACATTTAGCGTCACATTAAACATTTCCACTATATTTACTCTCATCATCGTTTCAATTGCAACTTATTACACTATTCGCGCAATTAAACATCGCCAATTATAACAACCCGTACTATGGATTTCAAAACAAACAAACCTATATATCAACAAATCATTGACTATTGTTTCAACAAAGTCTTGGCGCAAGAGTGGAACGAAGATGCCAAAGTGCCATCGGTAAGAGAGCTTGCCATGGAGCTATCGGTCAACACCCACACCGTGTTGAAAGCGTATGAGTATCTTCAAGATGAAGAAATTATTTATGCCAAACGCGGACTCGGTTTCTTCTTGTCGACTGATGCGTTATCGCGAGTAAATACCGCTCGCCGGGAAGAATTTTACGAAACAACACTCAATGAGGTGTTTAACGAGATGGATCGATTGCAAATATCAATTGAAGATATTATTAATCATTACAATAATCGCAAATAACAACTCCTCATACTATACTAAAGCCACCGGCCAAAAGCATTGGCCGGTGGCTTTTTTACCCCTGTTAAGGAATGTTCACACAACTAAAAGAATAAAAAGTTGCATATTTTGGGGTAATTTATTTCCTTTGCAATACAAACAAATTATTTCTAATAATCTATATCATGAGGCAAGAAAAATTACTTGAGATTTATGCTCAGAGTTTTAAAGACAACTGGGAGTTGCCTGCATTAACCAACTATATAACTAAAGACACAATCACCTACGGCGAATTTGCAAAAACCATTGCTCGTTACCACATCTTATTTAAAGAATGTGGCATCAAGCAAGGTGATAAAATTGCTCTATTAGGAAAGAATACCCCCTCGTGGATTCAAATATTTTTCGCGACGATAACCTACGGAGCTGTCATTGTTCCCGTGCTCAATGAGTTTAACCCTCAAGATGCACAACACATCGTAAATCACTCCGACTCCGTTTTATTATTCGTCAACAAATCGATATGGGAGTCAATCGAATTTGACAATCTACCCAAAATCAAAGCTGCATTTTCACTCGACAACAATGACCTATTGGCCGAGAGTGAGGAATCTGACGGCTCTGTCATTAACGCGATGCGCAATTTATCAAGCCTATTCAATGCGCAATATCCCAATGGATTCCGTCGCGAAGATATCGCATATCCCGACGTTGACTCAAATGCATTGGCTGTAATAAACTACACATCAGGAACTACCGGATTCTCCAAAGGTGTGATGTTGTCATATAACAACCTTTGCGGAAATGTTATCTATGGATTAAATGCCAACCTACACTTCCGCGGTTCACGATGCGTTTCATTCCTTCCCCTTGCTCATGCTTATGGCTGTGCATTCGATATGCTTGTCCCATTGGCAATAGGCACACATGTGACATTGTTAGGCAAATTACCTTCTCCTAAAATATTAGTCAAAGCGATGAGCGAGATTCGCCCCAACTTGGTAATCTGCGTGCCATTAATTCTCGAAAAGATTTATCGCAAGCAAATTGTGCCTATGATTACCAAACAAACAATCCGTTGGGCTCTCGCAATTCCATTTATCGATACAGCTATCTATTCACAAATTCGCAAAAAACTCATTGAGGCATTTGGCGGGAACTTTGAAGAAGTCATCGTGGGCGGGGCACCTCTCAACAAGGAAGTTGAAGATTTCTTGCATAAGATTAAATTCCCATTCACCGTGGGTTATGGCATGACCGAATGTGGTCCGCTCATCAGCCACACCCCATGGCGTGAATTTATCCCCACTTCATCGGGTCGCACACTCCCCGGAATTATGGAATCAAAAATCCTTAGTGAAGACCCCGAGAACATACCCGGTGAAATATGTGTAAGAGGTGAAAACCGCATGCAAGGTTACTATAAAAATCAAGAAGCGACCAACTTGGTTCTCGACGATGAAGGTTGGCTACACACCGGAGATATGGGCACACGCTCGGCCGACGGAACAATTTTCATCAAGGGGCGCTCGAAAACAATGATTCTTTCTTCAAATGGTCAGAATATTTATCCCGAGGAAATTGAATCGAAGCTCAACAACATGCCTTATGTAAGCGAAAGTCTTGTAGTAGAACGCAATAGCCGATTGGTAGCACTTGTATATCCCGACTATGAGGCGATGGACGCAAATGGCATAGGCGCATATCAATTACGCGACATAATGGAACATGTGCGCAAAGACCTTAACAAGCTTGTTGCACCATACGAAAAAATCGACAAAATTCAACTCATTGCCAATGAATTTGAAAAAACACCTAAACGTTCTATAAAACGCTATCTCTACAACGCTTAATTTTAGCATCAAATATTTAATAGCCGAAATCAACTTCTTCCGATAATGATTTCGGCTATTTTGCGTTATAAATATAGCCAAAGAGGCTCATATTGTTGGCTATCTCAAGAAAATATCGTAAATTGCAACAAATTTAGAATTAGACTATAATATGACAAAATATCTTGTTACAGGTGCTGCCGGTTTTATAGGTGCAAACTTTGTGAAATATATCCTCAAAAAATGGGGAAAAGATGTTGAGATTGTTATTCTCGACGACTTGACCTATGCAGGCAACCTCATGACAATAAAAGATGAAATCGAGCAAGACAATGTAACTTTTATCAAAGGTGACATCGGCAACCGCGAGCTTGTTACCGACATTATCGCTACACATAATCCTCAATATATTGTCAATTTTGCCGCCGAGTCACATGTTGACCGCAGCATCACAAACCCTCGTCTTTTTCTCGAGACAAACATTTTAGGCACTCAAAATTTGCTTGACTGCGCCCGCAATGCTTGGTTTGATGGGAAAGACGGAAATGGCAAAAACAAATATAAAGAAGGGTATAAATTTCTTCAAATCAGCACCGACGAGGTATATGGGTCTCTATCAAAAGACTTTGACGAAGCTCAGCCATTGACAGTGAGCGAAGAGGTAAAACGTGTAATTGAAGGACGTGGCGACTTAAAAACCTTTGGAACAAAATTCTTCACCGAATCGACTCCATTAGCTCCTCGCTCGCCATATTCGGCAGCCAAAACAGGAGCCGACCTCATCACCCTCGCTTACCACGAAACCTATGGCATGCCCATAAACATCACTCGTTGCAGCAACAACTACGGGCCTTATCATTTTCCCGAAAAACTCATTCCGCTTATCATTAAAAACATTCTTGAAGGGAAAAAACTACCCGTATATGGCAAAGGCGAAAACGTGCGCGACTGGCTATATGTCGAAGACCACGCTAAAGCTATCGACATGGTGCTTCGCCAAGGCAAAATAGGCGAAGTGTATAATGTAGGAGGCTTTAACGAAGAACAAAATATCAATATCGTAAAAACGGTTATTGCCATCATTGCTCGCATCATGAACAACGAGCCTCAATATCAATCCCTCTTGAAATGTAAAGTGGGAGATATTAACGATAACTTGATTGAATTTGTTGCCGATCGTCCCGGTCACGATATGCGCTATGCTATCGACCCTACTAAAATTGCCGTTGAGCTTGGGTGGTATCCCGAAACTCCGTTTGAGATAGGCATTGAAAAGACTATTCGTTGGTATCTTGAAAATCAAGATTGGGTTGAAAGCGTAGCTTCGGGCGACTATCAACGATATTACGAACAAATGTATCACAACCGCCAATAACATAAATATTCATGAAAGGAATTGTACTTGCCGGTGGCTCTGGCACTCGCTTATATCCCATCACCAAGGGAATATCAAAGCAATTGATACCTGTATATGACAAACCGATGGTTTACTATCCCATTTCGGTGCTAATGCTTGCAGGTATCAGAGAAATTCTTATTATATCCACACCCACCGACCTCCCTATGTTTAAACGATTATTAGGCGACGGAAAGGAACTCGGGGTGAAATTTGAATATGCCGAACAACCTCGTCCCGAAGGACTGGCTCAAGCATTCCTTATTGGCGAAGAATTTATTGGCAACGACGATGTGTGCCTTGTGCTTGGCGACAACATTTTCTACGGACAAGGATTCACTGCAATGCTTCTCGATGCCCTTAATATAGCAACAAAAAACGAAGCCACCGTATTCGCTTATCCGGTGCTCGACCCTCAACGCTACGGAGTGGTCACGCTCGACGAGAATGGCAAAGCTATCGACATTGAAGAAAAACCGGCTAATCCTAAATCGGACAAAGCTGTGGTGGGGTTATATTTCTATCCAAATGATGTTATCAACATAGCTAAAGCCGTTAAGCCATCGGCCCGTGGCGAGCTTGAAATAACCAGTGTAAATGAAACATACATGAAACAAGGGCGACTAAATGTGAAATGCTTTGGTCGCGGATTTGCTTGGCTCGACACCGGAACCATCGACTCGCTTATGGAGGCTTCAAGCTTCATCGAAGCGATCGAAAAACGCCAAGGATTGAAAGTGGCGGCTCTCGAGGAAATAGCATATCGCCGAGGATTCATAGATGCGACACAACTTCGAGCCCTCGCCGAGCCAATGAAAGCTAATGACTATGGTAAATATTTAATAAGATTAGCCGATAGTGACCTCAAATAAATTTCATATTATCAATCTTCCGAAAGTTGCCGACCCACGAGGCAATCTTTCATTCATTCAAAATGGCGATCAAATTCCTTTCGACATTAAACGCACTTATTGGATTTATGATGTGCCGGGAGGAATGTTTCGCAATGGTCATGCTTTTAGGTCACAACACGAATTTATCGTAGCTCTATCGGGCAGCTTTGATGTGGTTTTAAACGACGGCAGGGAAGAACATAGAATACACCTATCACGCTCCTACTACGGGCTATATATTCCTCCTATGACATGGCGTGCGATAGATAATTTCTCTACCAATTCCGTTGCGATGGTGCTATCATCAACAACATTTGACGAAACCGATTATATTCGCGACATTGATGAATTCAAGCAACTTATCTCGCATGAAAAATAAGCATAGCATATCACTCCTAAGCGATTGTGGCATTATAGAATTGCCTCGACATCACCATGCCAATGGGTCGTTATCGGTAGTAGAAAACACCGATATGTTTCCATTTGAGATAAAACGCGTTTTCTATCTCTATGATGTGCCCGGCGATTCTGAACGTGGAGGTCATAGCCACCACGAAGGAGAAGAGCTTATAATCGCCGTCAGTGGCAGTTTTGATGTAACACTCACTGATGGCCACAACAGCGAAAAATTCAGCCTTAATCGCCCTTACAGGGCACTATACATTCCCGCCGGTGTGTGGCGCAGCATCGACAATTTCTCTTCGGGGTCAGTGTGCTTGGTGCTTACATCGGAGAAATATTCCGAAGCCGACTATGTGCGTGATTTCGATGAATTCAAATCTCTGACAGCAATTAAAGAACCACGCAATTAAAATAATGACAATTGCACCGGTTTTACTGCTTTGATTCTTCTTGAATCAAACATTATATTTCTACATAACGACCAACCCTGTGAAAAGTTGCGAATTTTCACCGATACCAACCCCACACATTTCGATGCAAGAGTTCTAATTTGCTTAATTAGTAATTCGATAGAGTCTACTCCACTCACCTTTATCGATGCTATCACCTTCCCTTGCTGAATCAATGTAGCAAAAATCTCATCATTATAATTTACGTTTGCCATAATCGAAATTGTTTTATTTTATGACAAAGATACCCCTTGCACTGAGCAATAATAACGCCCAATCAAGCTAATATATTTTAATTGGATATTTTTTATACAAAAAAAGAATAGCCTACTTTCTCAAGCAGTCTATTCAATCCTATGATTCACTTATAAATTTTACCAAACTCACACATATGTGTGGTTTATAGTGCAAACATAGTGATTTTTTTTCAATCTCAAATTATATAGATATATTTTTTACATTTTATAACACATATTTTCACCCCTATATCACACATTTATAATTTTAATTACGTAAATATATGTTTTAGCCACATTTTTTTTGTACTTTTGCAGTATAATAAAAGTTTATTTATCAACACATAAAACAAATTAATCAATGAGACTAATTATTGAACCAAATTACGAAGAAGTATCTCGTTGGGCTGCTAACTATGTAGCATCTCGTATCAATGCGGCTAACCCTACTGCCGACAAACCTTTTGTATTAGGCTGCCCTACCGGTGGATCACCTCTTGGCATGTACAAAAACCTCATCAAGCTCAATAAAGAAGGCAAAGTTTCATTCAAAAATGTTGTAACTTTCAACATGGACGAATATTGTGGAATTCCTCAAGACCACGAACAAAGCTACCATACATTCATGTGGACTAATTTCTTTAACCACATCGACATCCTTCCTGAAAACGTAAATATCCTTAATGGTAACGCCGAAGATCCTATCGCTGAATGCCAACGTTTCGAAGACAAAATCAAATCTTATGGTGGCATCGACTTGTTTATGGGTGGTGTAGGTCCTGATGGACATATCGCTTTCAACGAGCCAGGCTCTGCTTTGACTTCTAAAACTCGTATGAAAACCCTTACACAAGACACTATCATCGCCAACTCTCGTTTCTTCAACAACGATGTCAACCAAGTTCCCAAAACAGCGTTGACTGTTGGTGTAGGCACCGTAATGGCAGCTAAGAGTGTGATGCTCATCGTTAACGGATACAACAAAGCTCGCGCATTGCGCCATGGTGTAGAAGGCGGCATCAGCCAAATGTGGACTATCTCAGCTCTTCAAATGCACCCTAAAGCAATCATCATTGCCGACGAAGATGCTTGCGCTGAATTGAAAGTAGGCACTTACAAATACTTCAAAGATATTGAAGGTGCCAACCTAAATCCCGACACTCTTCTATAATGACAGTTTTACAACCATAGAGGTTGATATAAAAAGAAAGAGTAATCGCATTAAAAGCGATTACTCTTTCTTTTTTTTGCGCCCATAGGATTATGCTATAATATTGCAATCTCACTAAAAACAAGGCGGTGCGTCAACAATGACACACCGCCAAATTATTTCAACAATTGATTAAATCAATTATTTTACTTCGAGAGTACAGATGCTTACGCGGTTCCAAGATCTTTCTGAGAACATTTCGCTTTCACCTTTACCTTCGTCGCTGATGCGATCAGCTTCAATGCCATAAGTTTTTACGAGCATCTTTTTAACTGCAGCAGCACGAGCCTTTGACAAATCTAAATTGAATTCAGCATCGCCTTCTTCTGAAGCATAACCATCGATAACTACACCTGTAGTTGGGTTATTTTTAAGATAAACGGCAATACGTTCTACATTAGGTTTTTGGCTTGCTGTAATAACAGAAGAACCTTGGTTGAAGTATACATTGATAATGTAGTTTGATTTATCAACTTCAACAACTTTTGGTTGTTCATTAAGTTTTTTATTACATTCGTCAAGTTCTCTTTGTAAGCGAGCAGCTTGATTTTTAGCAGCATCGAGGTTAGCGTTGCAAGCTTCGTTTTGAGAACGGAGGTCGTTGATTTGAGCGTTAAGAGCGTCAATTTCTGCTTGGTCGTAAGGACGTACACATTTGAATCCTTTGTTACCGATGTGGTAAGTTACACCAGCCATGAGGTTAAGACGTGCTTTGTGTGAATCGTAAGAAGCTGAAGTGTTCCATTGGTGAGCGTCGCTCATGTTCCATACCATAGATGGTTTGAATGAAACTGTTACTTCT
>JAFQAS010000013.1 GCA_017399915.1 Muribaculaceae bacterium | reverse complement strand
TTCAATATCTTTCAAGATATTGAAAGCTTCAACACCTAGACCTGGTCTATCAGTGTGATTTATTTCAGTTATAAATCTATCCCTTAAAGTAGCCACCTCTGATTTTAATAATTCTATCTCTTTATCCTTTTGAGCATTGATGTCCATACCGAGAAGTTGTAGTTCGGTATTTAATGTCTCTTTTTGATTGTCTAACTCGGCAATAACTACTTTGTCTATAACTTTTGTATAGAATAAAGAGTGTGTGTTTGTTGGCATACTACAAACGAACCAAAACAATAGAACACCAAAAATTCCAAGTACAAAGTCTCTGCGACGATGATCTACATAAACATCCATATTGCAAGCATCAATCACTAACTTAAAGCAATAAGATGTAAGCAAATAGATACCAAATGCGAAAATAAACATCATGGCAAATGAAATCCAGAAGGGGATTTCCATCTCTAATGTTAGACTTAGCGATTGGGCTGTTGCAACACAACTGATAATCGCAAATACAAGAAATGCTACTGCGCAAATCTTTTGAAATAGGCTTTTTTCATTCATAACATTTATTATTTTGTTTGTGTTAATTTTTCTGTTTGCAATTAAGAGTCTAATAACTTCTCAATTCTATCACTTTAAATTTGTGTTCTACAAAAGAACCGCTGCGGCTTTGCAACACATTGTTATTTAATTTATTAGAATAAGTTACACCATTTTATTTTTAAATTTATATGACGAAGAAATTATTGTAACTCGAAGCTAAATCATGGTATAACATAAGGCTCTTTCATATATAAGTCAATGAGTTGCAAATACCGTCAAACGATAATATATTGATGTCCAAATGCTTGATTTGGTTCTTTTGTAGAGATAATTTAAATAGAATGTTGAAATTTTTTAGACGACATTAACGACTAATTGGAATATTTGTATTAAATTAGCGGTCGAATTGGAGTTCTTTTGTAGAACTCTTACCCCAAACCGCTGATTATCCCCTTATTTGCATCGTCAATTACCGAATTTTCTAACATTGTTAGATAAATCTGCGTGGTCTGCTCCGAGGCGTGTCCCATACCTTGGCTGATGACAGAAATTGGCACATTGTGATTCCTCGCAGCGGTTGCCCAACTGTGGCGTGAGGTGTATGATGTCAGTTTACAGCCACAACCCAACATTTCTGATAATCTGCCGAGTAAACGGTTGTGAGTATTGAGTGCAACCTGATACTGCTCGTATGCTTCGTTGGCGTCAAGTGAGTTCAAAATCGGAAACACATAAGGCGAGTCAGAGTCGGCATATCGGTCAATTATTCGCTGGATACTTGGCTCAATTCGCACGCTCAATAATTGCCCAGTCTTGCGGCGAGCATAACAAATCATTCCATTTTGTAAGTTTGACTTCTTGAGGTAGGCAATATCAACGAATGCCATTCCGCGAGTGCAGTAGCTGAAAATAAACATATCGCGACACAAGGCAAGCGGTGTTCCTGTCTCCAATTCCAAACGGTGCAGTTGTGCGATAATCGATTCAGACACAGCACGCTTGCGAGTGCGGTCAATGCCCGTATAGACCTCTGTAAATGGGTGTTGCTGCTCAATGAGTTTTTGCCTTACTGCCTTGTTGTAGATAGCACGAAGCACCCGCATATAAAACGACACAGAATTACGCACTAAAACACGCTGAATGAGAAATGAGTTATAATCTGTAACCACTTGCTCGGTCAGGGCTGACAGCGGCAGGCGCACATCACCCAAAAACTCGCTAAAACTACTCATTGTCTTCTCGTAGTTCTTGGCTGTTCCGAGGCGGTTTGTCGCACGAAGTTGCTCAACTTGCGAACGCATATAATCGAGCACGAGAATATGGCTCTGGGGGGATTTATAGCGACTGATTATATCTCCAACCGAATAATCCATACCACTACTATCGAGGTCTAAAATAACCCTTCGCAGCAATGCCACATCGCTATCTATGCGGTTTTGAATCATCGAGCGATTGGGTGCGGACAACACCAACTTTTCTTCGTCTGCATCCCAGTCCGAAGGGAGCACGCGAAGTCTTGTTGTGATTTGTTGAGTTTTGCGATTGTGAGAGATTTGATAGTAGATAACACCTGCTTTGCCCTCTACCGATGATGGGCGTAGTTTTACTTTAATTGTTGCCATAAGCGTGATAAATGATTTATGATGATATAATAAGAGCTTCCTCTCAATTGCTTAAGGAAAGGCTCTTTAAATAACGGCTACGGGATATACAGCAATTGAAACTCTCTTTTTACTGTAATTCTAGTATGCGCCATCTCCTTAATTCTTCGATTTAAGGTTTATCCTTTGGCTGCTGTTTGTCCTTGATAGACTTGGCTTTGGATTCCTGTTCCTTTGCTGCTTGCTCTTTCAAGTGTGCGATTGGCGTTCTTGCTTCGGTGACGTAGCTTCTCATAGTCAGGCTTCGAGAACTTCACCGTTACCGACTTTGTAAATCGTTTCAAGGTGCTTACCTGTGGTCTGCCTCTGGGCTTGGGTTTCGTTATTTTCTTGTTATTGATCATTGCGATTTTTACTTGATTATTGATTTTCAATTTGGCTTTTCACAATCTGCGACCATCGGGAGCGGATTGCCTCCACTTGGAAGTGGAGCGAGGTTTTTCGGGTGCGATGGCGGCTCGTCCGACATTTTTCGGCATCCCGAAAGATAACCTCGCTACACCCCAAGACTGAGGTCTTGCTGTGTCAACCGTCATTGACGGTTTTCGATGGTTCCGATTGCTTTTGGATTCACTTGAATTGGAATTTCAGAGGTGTTCACAATCATATGTGACCACAACCTAATGCTTCCATGATTCTTGCTTTCGAGATTGCGAGAAAGCCGGTACTTGCTACAACTTTCTCCACTGCTCAAAGTCGGCATCGTAGGTGTCGAGATGCTGACGGGCTATGTTCTCAAGCAAGCCCGAAACACTCATCTTTCGACCTCCGAGTTTGCGTACATAATCTTCAAGTCTATCCCTTACCTCGCAACTGACAAATACAGGTTTGCGGTCGATAATGACGGGTACTTTCAGA
>JAFQAS010000065.1 GCA_017399915.1 Muribaculaceae bacterium | reverse complement strand
TATGAATTATGAATTATGAATTAGATACTCCCTATATATATTAATGTGTAGTGGTTAAAATCTATTGTAATTATATAATGTTGCGTTCAAATGTGAAAAAAATATTATAAAAGCAAAATAAGCTAAATAATAATTAACAATTTGCTTTTATTCTGAAAAAATGTGGTAGATTTGTATGAAATACCGTGTGAACCGACGTGTCGGTTTGTGGTATCGCCTATGCTTTGGATTGCATAAGCGTTTGAAACACAGATTCTAACCCTAAAAGATGAGAAACGAGGTGTAATTGTAATTTTTTGCTAAAAAATTGAATTATAGCAAGTTATCGCATTGTCGAATCTATACTGTTTTTGGCGCTTTTAAGCATTCAAGAGGATTGGTGAAGATGTTAAAAAATTGAAAGTGATAAATAACCTTGAATATAAACAAATTAAAGTAAGTATGAGAAAACAGTTATTGCTTCTGTTATTTTCCCTCTTCGCAGTTGCCGGCTTTGCTCGCACTGTGACTGGTACGGTAACCAGTGCTACTGATGGCGAACCTTTGATGGGCGTTTCTGTCGTGATTAAAGGTACAACTATCGGAACTGAAACCGACTTTGATGGGAATTATTCAATCGACGTTAAAAACGATAACGCCGTTTTGAACTTCAGTTATGTGGGTATGAAAACCCAAGGTGTTAAAGTGGGTGGTCAGAGCGTTATTAACGTAGCTCTCGAAGACGACTCAGAAGTATTGGGCGAAGTCGTTGTAACAGCGATGGGTCAAACCCAAGAAAAGAAAAAACTTAACTTTGCCGTTCAATCTTTGAACAGCGACGCGGTAACAGCTGGTCAATCGGCCAACTTCGTTAACGGTCTTCAAGGTAAAGTTGCCGGTGTGCAAGTATCAATGGCAGGGGGTTCTCCTAACTCTGCATCACAAATCGTGGTACGTGCCATCTCTTCTATCAACTCTGGCCAAAGCAACGAACCTTTGTTCGTAATCGACGGTATGCCTGTTCGTGGTGGTGCTTCTGCTGCTGCCGACATCAACCCTAACGACATCGAAACAATGTCAGTGTTGAAAGGTGCTGCTGCATCAGCTCTTTATGGTCAAGAAGGTGCCAATGGTGTAATCTTGATTACTACTAAGAGCGGTAAAGAAGGTTCTGTTACTGTAACTGCATCAGGTGGCTGGGAAATCTCAGAAGTTGCTCGCACTCCTAAATTGCAAAACAAATACATCGGTGGTGGTAGCGGTATTTATTCTACCAATGCCGGTGGTGGTTGGGGTCCTATCGCACATCCTACCGATCAAATCTATGACAACGTAGGTGAATTCCTTGGTACTGGCTTTATGCAAAAGTATGACGTTTCACTTTCTGGTGGTAACGAAAAATTCTCAGCTTATGCTTCTGCCAACTATATGAACAACCAAGGTGTTGTAGACCAAGACTACAAAAACCGTTTAGGTATTTATGTAAAAGGTGAATTCAAACCTAATGACAAATTCAACATCGCTTTGTCAACTAACTTTATTGACACAAAAGCTCGTGGTTTTGGTAACTCAATGTCTTCAGTATATGGTTGGGCAATCAACCGCAACATGGCTGACTATAAGAAAGCTGATGGTATGCCTAACTGGTTGTGTCGTTACGACAACTGGGATATCTTGACAAATGATGGTCGTATTGGTGCTTCAACATCTCCTTACTATGGTCGTTTTATGGACGAATCAGTAAGCGCAAGCTCTCGTGTGATTATCAACGGATCTATCGCATACGAACCAATCAAAAACTTGGTATTCACTGCTAAAGTTGGTTACGATAAAGGATTCTCATCTCAAGATGCATATAGCGTTCCTCGTTTCTATGGTGATGGTCGTGAATTCGCTGGCGAACTCGATGCCGGTCAACAACAATCATTGGCTGAACGTATGGGTACTTATACTTATACTCCTTCTAACAGCGAACGTCTCACAGTTCAAGGTAATGTTAATTACTATTGGAAGATAAACGATGACTTCAACTTGAACTTCTTCTTAGGTGGTGAATATTCTGAAACAAAGAGTACTTCTGCATCAATGTATGGTGACAACTTCGTACTTGGTGGTGAATTCTACTCATTCAACAATATCGACCCTGAACGTCTTGATTTGACCGACTTCAGCCTTTACCACACTGACCGCAACAAATTCGGTTACTTCGGTGAAATCCGTTTCGACTATAAAGGTATGGCTCAATTGTCAGTAACAGGTCGTATGGACGGTTCTTCTACTTTGGTTAACTACATGAACCGCGATGCTATCGACCCAGTTTATTTCTATCCTTCAGTAACTGCCGGTGTGATCTTCTCTGAACTCTTCAACCTCCGCAACGAATGGTTCTCTTATGGTAAACTCCGTGGTAACTGGGCAAAAGTAGGTAAGGACGCTCCTAACTACTTGTTCTCAAACAACTTCAAACAATGGTCAACATTCCCCGATGGCGGTTATGGTGTAGACGCTACAGTATCTTCAGCTAACTACCTTGAACCTGAAATGACAAACTCTTGGGAAATTGGTGCTGACTTGCGTTTCTTCAACGTACGCACTCGTTTAGATGTTGCTTACTACTCAACTACAGTTGACAACCAAATCATCACAATGCGTGTATCTCCTGCTGCAGGTGTGATCCTTCAAACATTCAACTCTGGTACTATCGAAAATAGTGGTATTGAAGCAACTTTCTCTCAAGACATTCTTAAAGGTGGTGACTTCTCTTGGACTGCTAATGCTAACTTCTCATACAACCGTGGTAAACTTGTTAGCCTTCCTAACAACCAAACTGAATACCTCGGTATGCAAGTTTCTAACCGTATGTACTGTTCTTCTAACGTAGGTGGTTCTACTACAGCTATGGTGGGTACCGACTATGAACGTACTCCTGATGGTCAAGTTATCTGTGACGAAAATGGTTATCCATTAATCTCTCCTGATAAGAACAACTTCCTCGGTGATCGTGAGCCTGACTTCCTTCTCGGTGTTGGTTCTACATTCACTTGGAAAGACCTTTCACTCTCATTCTTGTTCGACGGACGTTGCGGTGGTGATGTTTACAACTACACCGGCGAAAACTTGATTAGCAATGGTATGAGCGATTATCTTGCTAAATATCGTAACCGTGAAATTATCATGAAGGGTGTTGTTGCAAACGGTGACGGAACTTATCGTCCTAACACTACTCCTGTAATCTTCGACGCTGAATTCTATTCAACTTACTATTCAGTTCCTTCTAACTTCATCGAAGATGGTTCTTACATCCGTTTGAGCTACGTAACTCTTGCTTACGACTTCGGTAAGTTGATGAAGAAACTTGGTGCTAAGAATCCTATCAAAGGCCTTCGCGCTTCTTTGACAGGTCGTAACCTCTTCCTATTGACTAAGTACACAGGTGCAGATCCTCAAGTTATGCCTGCAGCAACAGGTGGTGCCGGTTCAATGGGTATTGATGATTTCAGTGTTCCAGCAACACGCAGTTTCAACTTTAATGTTAACATAACATTCTAATACAATTATGAATAAGTTTAAAACAATATCATTGTCATTATTGCTTGGACTTTCATTTGCGAGTTGCGAGGATGTCCTCAACGACAACGTGAATGTTGACCGCGCTCATGACAACACAGTTGAAGAGGCAATGCCTGTAATTGTGTTTTATGCAAGCCAAACAGTATATGACCACGCAGAATATAATGTATATCTTTCTCAATGTTTGACTACAACAGGAAAGAGCCAAACAGGTTCTTATCCTTACAAGCAAGGTTGGGAATTCTTGAACGTGAACCGTCACCCACAATGGCGTCGTCACTTCTATGACTTAGGTAAAAATGCTCGCTCGGTTTGTAACCTTGCAGGTACTACTAACACCGACTTGATTGCTCGTGCAATTATGTTGATGTCAACTCAATTGACAACAGACACATTCGGTGAAATGCCTATGCTTCCAGAATGTTATATGGAATCAACAGGTAAATATGGTGATGCTCACTTGGCAACAACTCCTCACTACGAAGAGCAAGCCGACGTTTATAACTGGATGTTCCGTGAAGCAGATGCTCTTATCGAAGCATTTGAAGATGTTAACCGCGACACTAGAAACGATGTTCCCGTTGATCAAAAAATGGATCGTATCTACGGTGGCGACCTTAACAAATGGAAAGGCTTCGTATATGCAATGAAAGCTCGTCTTTTGCTCCGTAACATTCCTAATGTGAACACAACTCCTGCAATGTGTAATGAAATCATTGCTACTGCACAAAAGGCTATTGATACTTGGCGTTCAGGCGACCTTCTTTATGGTTCTTGGTTTGGTAACGAACCTCGTTATAACTATGATGGTGGTGCTACTGAGTCAAATGCTCCTTGGAGTTCTGCTCAACCTAAGATCAACTCTTGGGAATCACGCGACAACCGTCTTGCATCTGACGTAGTTCCTTCTAAATTCTTCATGGAATCATGTCTTGGTGTCAGCTTCCCAGGCAACGAACGTAAACAAGGTACTTGGGATCGTTCAAACGGCTTCGGTAATGACCCACGTATCGTGCTTATTATGAAACCAGCGGTAGGTCCTATCTCAGCTTCTATCACAAATACTGCTAATATGTATCGTTACCTTGAAAATAACATCGGATCAGGTACAACATTCAAACGTACTCACTATCCCGATCTTTATGCAGGTGCTTATGCAGGTGATATTGATGCTTATAATCCTATCTTCACAATGGAAGAACTTTACTTCATGCAAGCTGAAGCATACTATTGGTTAGGTAACAAAGCTAAAGCATGTGCGCTTGCTAAAGAAGCAACACAATGGAATATCCAACGTCACCTCGACTTCTATCTCTGGAAGAGCGGTGGTATCTATCCAACCGACTACAACGCAGCTACAGTTGTTGAAACTGAAGGTGATGCAAACATGTGGAGAGCTCGTTTCGAATCTTACGTAGGTGCATTCCTTAACAACGAAAAAACAGTTGTTGAATACACTAACGATAAAGGTAACACTGCTAAAGCAACTGCAAAAGCATGTACTGAATTCGGTAACGAACGTTGGTTCTTCAATGAATCAGAATATACTCTTTCTGACTTGATGATGCAAAAATACATCGCAATGTATATGTTGCCAGAACAATGGAACGACATGCGTCGCTACCACTACTCTAACAACCGTAACGGTTATGGTATTGGTGCTTCTAACGAAATCGTTTATCCTTCTTTGCGTCGTCCTTACAACCTTTACTCAGCTTATTGGGTTGATGGTTATACCGATGCTCAAAAAGAAAACTTATGGGTACAACGCCTCAACTATGACCCACAAACTGAAGATATCTACAACAAGGACGAAGTTGTTCGTGTAGGTGCTTACAAAGACTTCAAATGGTTACAAAAACCAATGATTTGGGCTCAAGAAGCAGGTGCTCGCACTTCATTGACAAAATAATTATTGTGCCAATAACAAAAGATTTTAAATTATGAAATTACAATATAAATTAGGAATTATGGCTTTGGGTCTTATCGCATTTACTTCTTGCGAAAAGAACGACCCAATTGGAGACCATGTAATTGCTGGTAAACGTGTTCCAACCGTTTATTGGGAAGTAGGTTCTACTACAGCCAAAGCAGGTGAATCATTCTCGTTCAAAGGTACATATTACACTGAAGATGGGCACACTCCCGCTTATTCTCAAGTGTGGTGGGATGTAATGCGTACTGATGTGCTTGAAGTGACAGCAAAATTGGCAGGACCTTCATTCTCATATAAAATGACTGGTGGTGAAACCGACTTGGTAGTGCGTGTTAACGAAAGCAGTCAAAAATTTGACCACTCTTTGGCTAAACTTGACACAGTGTTGGTTGATACATATTACACTTATTACGATTCAGTAACAGGTAAATGGATTGTTGACGAATCACAAATCGTGAAATTGCCTAAACCACTTACTCAATATTCTATTACCGGTCAAGTGCCTGTTTCAGAAACTCTTACTCCTGTAAACTGGAATGCTCCTAAAGTATGGGAACAAAAGAAATTTGAAACATATTTCCCCGAAGGATTTGCCGATACATTTGAAAAGAATGTTGACTCTCTTATCGTAATTGATGCTAACTACAATGCATTGCGTTATCTTTATATCAACTATGCGTTTACTAATAAACGTTTTGAAGAAATTAACGCTCAATTTGGCACTAATTTCCCAACAGATATTAAATACGATGAAGCCGATGCTCAAGCAGGAAGTACCGACAAATCTACTCGTTGGTATGACTATAACAACCCAAAAGTATCGGGTAAAGCTCCCGCAGTTGTAGGTTACTACTATCAAACAATTGATGAAGCAGGTAATCCTGTTTATAACGAAGTAGGTCTTGATTATGTAGCTCAAGAAGGTCAAAACCTATATCCTGTTTATGAATCAGCTCCTTGGGTGTTCAGCCGTTATAGCGATGACTTGGGTGCAGTGGTAACTACAGTTCGTCCTGAATATATTGATGCATTCAAAGCATTGGTTGAACCTATCACATTCCAAGAATGGATTTATAGCTCTTCTGATGGTTATGCTATTGCATTTAAACGTCAATATAAATTAGATGCTTCGTTCAGAGTATATGACACCGAAGGTAATGTTGGTATAGTATCTCCAATGAGCAAGAAACAAATTGAAATTAACTAATATTTAAAATATTGAGTATTATGAAATTTTTAAATAAATTAGGAATCATTGCGTTGTTTGCGTTTGCTATGTCGGCATGCGTTGACAAAGATCCCGAAATTCAAAACTTCCCCGATCCCGACGTAGATTTTACCTACGAGGTGTCAGGTGATCAATATACTCTTGACTACTATGTAGTTTCGCCAATTCAATTCAAAAATACATCGGCTAAAACAGGAACTATTTCTTGGGACTTTGGTTGTGATGAAAGTTTGATTGAAATCCAAGACAATAACC
Source organism: Muribaculaceae bacterium (assembly GCA_017399915.1). Classification (GTDB taxonomy): domain Bacteria; phylum Bacteroidota; class Bacteroidia; order Bacteroidales; family Muribaculaceae; genus RGIG4079. The sequence continues at coordinate 333,655 of JAFQAS010000065.1, read as the reverse complement.
CAATGGCTCCACTTGTAAAATATAAACAAGCAGGTCGCTATGATGTTACTTTGACTATTGATGGTGTAGGTTCTCGTACATATCCAATTCTTATTTATGACATCGTTCCTATTCCTTCTATTACTAAAGTAGAAGTGGGTGCAGCTCCTTCAGACTTGGTATTGCTTAATGATGCATCTGTATCTTTCGCACTCCGTTTGCCCAACCCTGAAAACAAGGTGGTAGAATATACTTGGACTTTCCCAGAAGGTGCTAAAGATGCTAACGGCAATTTGATTACTGAACCAATGAAGTTTACAACAGATCCTGAAACAGGTGCAGTTGAATGTCCTCAAAACATTTCATTCTCTAACCTCGGTTCTCAACAAGTTACTGTTGATGCTATCTTCGACCTTGGTAGCGCTGATGAACGCAAACTTGACCAATCATATATAAATGTTCAAGTAGCTTCTCCAATCGAAGCTCCTACATTGTATTATGCTCAAGTAGGTGGCAATATCAAGGCTTTGAAATTGTTAAGCGAAGACCAATTAGCTTCTATTGGTAATCCTAAAGTATTCCCATACGATATGGGTGTAAGTTCAGGTGAAAACCCATTCAACATCCTTTATGGTCAATCAACTGAAACAAACGAAGAAACAGGTGAAACCGGTGCTTCTCACTGGATTTATATCCTCGATGCAGGTAAACAATACTATTATGTAAACGACGAAGGTGGTGTTCTTGGTGATGGTAAAATCACTGCAATGCGTGCCGATGGTACAGGTGTAAATACTGTTATCTCTAACGTTGGTGGTGCTGCATTCAACGACCCATTCCAAGGTGCTATTTATGATGGTTATATCTACTATAACGACCGTAACCAAGGTTTCTCAAAAGTAGGTATGAACGAGCGAGGTTTGACTCAAGGTATTGTTAACTCAGGTGGTACAATCCTTCGTGATAGCTATGTAGCTAAAAACGACTTGATTCCTTACTACAACCGCGGTATCGCTTATGGTGCTATCTCAACTGGTATTTATCGTGATAAAGCCGGTATTTGGTGGTGGGGTAAAAACTACTCAGGTAACGGTATCTATCGTTTCAAAGATAGCGACATTTACACAACTGCTGCTGCCGCCGCTGCTGCTGCTAAACCTTACGAAATTGTATTGTCATCAATCAAATTCACTTCATTCACTATTGATGAAGAACGTGGCAAACTCTACATTTGGGGTCTCCATGGTGTAGGTAAAGGTGCTGGTTTCGTGGAATATGCTCTTCCTGCAGCTGATGCTACAGTTGGTGTTGGTGAAGCTCTTGGTTTCGTAAATATGGAAGCTAAACCTGTTAATACAACTGCTGACGAACAAGTATTCGTAAAACAAATGGTAGTTGACTCACGCGACGGTCGCGTTTACTTCGGTTTCCGCGCTGAAGAAGGTGACGTTTGGTCTACTGCAGGTAATGGCCACACTGGTATTGTGTTCTATGATCCAGAAACTAAGAAATGTCAAAACTATGGTGAAACAAGCGATGAAATCCTTGGTGTAACCATTAATCCAACAGCTTCTAAACTCTTCTAAACCTCGGTTTAGTTGAAATAATCTAAATCAAAAGGTAACTGCCGCGAAAGGCGGTTACCTTTGATTTTTAAATATCATGAATAAAATTATGAATAAGATATTAAAGACAATAGGACTTGCTGCGGTCGCTTCAATGGCGTTGATGACAACGAGTGTTGACGCTCAAGCCGAAACCACTCGTGAGCACCGCGCTATATGGTGTACTCCGTTCCTTAGCCACTGGCCCACTGCATCAATAACCTCGGGTAATGCCGAATCACACAAGAATGTGCTACGCAAGCGTATGGCAACATACAAAGCGCAAGGTATCAATGTGATTTATTACCATGTGCGCTCTGAGTGTGATGCTACATATAAGTCATCATATGAGCCTTGGGCAGAGTCAGTGTCAGGTAAACGTGGCTCAGCTCCCGCTTTCGACCCATTTGAATTCATGATTCAAACATGCCATGAATATGGTATTGAATGTTATGCATGGATCAACCCATATCGCTACCACACAAGCAAAAACGGTACTCATGGCGGTGGCGCATTGGATTATGAAGTAACTCACCCCGAATGGTTGATGAGTGGTACAACAAGCAATACAGTGCTCAACCCTGCTAAAAAAGAGGTATTGCAACGTATTCTTGATGTAACACGTGAAATTGTTACAAACTATGATGTAGATGGTGTGGTTTTCGATGACTATTTCTATCCTCAAGGGGGTACTGCTGAAAACTCTACAGCTCCCGACTGGGCTGACTATCAAGCAAGCGGAACATCATTGTCAATTGGTGATTGGCGTCGCGCCAATGTTAACAACATGGTGGGTGAAGTCAACAAATTGATTAAGAGTGTTAAGCCATATGTATGTTTTGGTATCTCTCCAGCAGGTAAATCATCTCCTCCCAATGTGGAAACTGAATATGGCATGCCTGCTCTTGGTGGAGACTTCCAATACAACTCTATTTACTCAGATCCTCTTTATTGGTTGAAACATCAACAACTCGACTTCGTTTCTCCTCAAGTTTATTGGGTGAGCGAATTCAAGAAACGTAGCGAATGGTGGATTGACGCTGCAATCAAATTTGACCGTCATATGTATATCTCTACATCACCAACCGACTACACCTCTGACGCAAGTGCAGGTGCTCAAGCAATGATTGATGAGATTAACATGACTCGTGATTTCAACCGTCAAGATGAAACCGGTCTTGTATATTTTGAATACAAAACATTCAATAACTACACCGAAAAATATGATGGCACAAATCGTCAATATCTTGGCGACATCTTGTATCAATATGCTTATCAAAACAAAGCGTTGACACCATTGCGCCACTGGAACAATGTTCGTGAGCCTAAAATGACTTCAAATGTTAAAGTTTCGGGAACAACATTGACATGGGACGCAGTAGCCGGAGCCCGTTACACTGTTTATGCAGTGCCAACAACATTGAGTGAATCGGAATTTACTTGTCAAAAACAATATCTCGAACAAGTGTGCTACACTAATAGCTATGCTATCCCAACAGATAAAGCATCGGGATATACTTGGGCAGTGTGTGTATATGACCGCTATGGTAACGAATATTCACCATTGTTTGCCGGCAAATCAGTAGGCACAGCAGCTACTCCATCTCTCACATATCCTATTAATGGCGAAAAAGCTCCCGACTTGTTCACATTTACATGGAACGCCGACGGAACAATGTATCGCGTGGAAATGGCAGAAGACGCTGCGTTTACAAAGATTATAGGTGATGCCGAAACCGATGAAAAGAAAGTGTCAATCACTGCTCTTGAAAAAAATCTCGAATCGGGTAAAACTTACTACTGGCGCGTGATTTCAAAGAAACCTAACGCACTTGACAAAACATCGGCAGTGGGCTCATTTGTGGCTTCTCGCCTTGCAATTACTGCACCTGCAGCCGAATCAACAGGTGTGTCATTGACCCCAACTATCACTTGGACTCCAATCGATGGTTGTGAGTTTACATTGGAAGTTTGCAAAACAGCTGCATTTGATGATATTGTTTACTCTGTGACAACAAAAGGTTCATCTACAACTATTCCTGCTCGCACTCTTTCATCTTACAATGACTACTATGTGCGCGTGATCGCTGCAAAAGATGGACAAACATCAACAAGTGATGCAGTTGTGTTCAAAACTATTGAAATGACCAATTTTGCTGCTCCTGAATTTGCTTGTCCACTCTCTGATGGTGCAACAGTATATAGCAACCAAGCAATTGAAGTGAAACCTTACGATGGTCTCACATCGGTTACTATCGAAATTGCGGCCGATAAGTCAATCCCAAGCCGTAAGAAAGCTTCATATACTATCTACAACCTCGAGTGTAAAACTCCAAAGACAGCCGGCGAAATCGCAATCTCATCGGCAAGCCTTGTAAATGGTACTACTTATTATGTACGTGCTCGCGGCGCTTATAAAACTGCCTCAGGTAACAAAAATACGGCATATTCACCTGTAGTGTCATTTGTTTACAATGCGGGTGTAGGTGTTGAAGGAATCACTAATGACGAAGCAAAAGTGTATGTGAGCAACGACAATGTAGTGGTATTTGATAAAGCTCAAGCTGTTGAAATCTATAACTTAAGCGGTCAACTCGTTGAACAAGCTAATGTTGAAGGTCAATCAACACTCGATATCAATAACCTTGCTACGGGTGCTTATATCATCAAAGTTATCACAGAAGATGGTGTGGTAACATTGAAACATGTGAAATAATTTATCTCAGATAAATATTCTTTGAAGGAGATGCTCATCAAGGGCATCTCCTTTCATTTTGTTGTAAAAGTTTGCACAAATATATTTTTCTTGTGCATTGAATGACGATTTTCTTGCAAAGTGTAATGGAAACACGGAAAAAAGTATTACTTTTGTTGATTAATATAAGAAATAAAATCATATAGCTTATGAATCATATAAAAGAAGTTGCAACTCGTTTGAGAGGATTGCGCGATGCGCTCGACTTAACGATAGAACAGATTGCTGCCGATTGTGCGGTAACTTCACAAGAATATGCCGATTATGAAGATGGCAAGAAAGATATTCCCGTGAGTTTTTTGCATCGTATTGCTGCTAAATATGGTGTGGAACTAACTGCATTGTTGTTTGGCGAAGAACCCAAAATGCAAGCCTATTTTGTGACACGAGCCGGTAAAGGAGTGAAAGTGGAACGTACCAAGGCATATAGTTATCAAGACCTCGCTGCCGGTTTTGCTCATCGTGTGGTGTCTCCATTTATTGTTACAGTAGAGCCTACTGATGCCGACAAACCAATGACAATGAATTCACACCAAGGTCAAGAATTCAATTATGTGTTGCAAGGTAAAATGGAGATTGTGGTAGGTGGCAAATCTACTATCTTAAATCCCGGCGACAGCATCATGTTTGATGCCACATTGCCTCACGGCATGCGCACCACAGGCGGTGAAACCGTTAAATTCCTCGCAGTGATTTCATAACCATAAAAATATCCCTTCAAAATAATACATAGATATGTTAGATAAGTTTTTAGAAAAAGCCTCATTTGAATCATATGAGGACTTTATGCAAAACTTTAAAATAAAAGTCCCCGAAAACTTCAATTTCGGATATGATGTAGTAGATGCGTGGGCCGAAAAAGAGCCGGATAAAAAAGCTTTGCTTTGGACAAATGACCAAGGCGAAGAAATTCAATTTACATTTGCCGACATCAAGCGTGAAAGCGATAAAACAGCATCATTCTTTGCGTCTCAAGGCATAGGACGTGGCGATATGGTGATGTTGATTCTCAAACGCCATTATCAATTTTGGTTCTCTATCGTAGCACTTCACAAACTCGGAGCGACAGTGATTCCTGCTACACACCTTTTGACCGAAAAAGATATTATATATCGTTGTGAAAAAGCCGATATCAAGGCCATCGTGGCTACCGGTGATGAGATTGTAATCAATCACATTCAAAATTCATTGCCTAAATGCCCAACGTTGAAAACTCTTATCTCAACCGGTCCTATCGTGCCCGAAGGGTGGTTTGATTTCAATAAAGAAATAGATGCGGCAGCACCATTTGTGCGCCCTGAATTAGCCAATACAAATGAAGATGTGTCATTGATGTATTTCACATCGGGAACAACCGGAAATCCTAAAATGGTGGCACACGACTTCACATATCCTCTTGGTCATATCATCACAGGCTCGTTCTGGCACAATGTGAAAGAAGATAGCCTTCACTTGACATTGGCCGATACCGGTTGGGGAAAAGCTGTGTGGGGCAAGCTATATGGACAATGGATTGCAGGAGCAAATGTGTTTGTCTATGACTTTGAAAAATTTGAGCCGGTTGATGTGCTTCATATGATTCAAAAATATGGCATCACATCATTCTGTGCACCTCCCACAGTGTTCCGTTTCCTCATACGCGAAGATCTTACTAAATTCGACATCTCGACATTGAAATATTGTACTATTGCAGGCGAAGCTCTCAATCCTAAAGTTTATGATGAGTGGAAACGCTTGACAGGTATTAAGTTGATGGAAGGTTTTGGCCAAACTGAAACTACCCTCACTATTGCCACATATCCATGGCTTGAACCAAAGCCCGGTTCAATGGGTTGCAAAGGCCCTGTTTATGACATCGACCTACTCACAGCCGATGGCCGATGGGCCGAAGATGGTGAACAAGGCGAAATCGTAGTGCGCACCAATGGAGTGAAACCCGTAGGCTTGTTTAAGGAGTATCTTAAAGACCCTGAACTCACTCATGAAGCTTACCACGATGATATTTATCACACAGGCGACGTGGCTTGGCGCGATGAAGATGGCTACTTCTGGTTTGTGGGTCGCACCGACGATGTTATCAAATCATCGGGTTATCGCATTGGTCCATTCGAGGTGGAAAGCGCATTGATGACGCACCCTGCTGTAGTGGAATGTGCCATCACAGGTGTGCCCGATGAAATTCGTGGTCAAGTGGTGAAAGCAACAATTGTGTTGGCTAAAGATTATAAAGATAAAGCAGGCGAAGCGTTGATCAAAGAAATTCAAAATCATGTGAAACGTGTCACTGCGCCTTATAAATACCCTCGTATTGTGGAATTTGTTGACGAATTGCCCAAAACTATCAGTGGAAAGATTCGTCGCGTGGAAATTCGTAACAAGAAATAAAAAGATGAATAATCGCTATACACGCATAGCCGTAAAGATAGGTAGCAACGTGTTGACCCGCAAGGACGGCACGCTCGATATTACCCGCATGAGTGCGCTCGTGGATCAAATCGCCGAGTTGCATCATCGTGGCATAGGGGTGATTATGATCTCCTCGGGGGCTGTGGCTTCGGGTCGTAGCGAATTACGAGAAAATAAAAAACTCGATGCCGTATCGGCTCGCCAATTATATAGTGCTGTGGGACAGGCCAAGCTCATAAACCGTTATTATGAGCTGTTTCGTGAGCATGGCATAGCTTGTGGTCAAGTGTTGACCACAAAGGAGAATTTCTCGACACGTCGTCACTATCTCAACCAAAAACATTGCATGGAAGTGATGCTTGGCAATGGTGTCATTCCTATCGTGAATGAAAATGACACGGTATCGGTTACCGAGTTGATGTTTACAGATAATGATGAGTTGTCGGGACTCATTGCCACGATGATGGATATGCAAGCTCTTGTGATATTGAGTAATATCGATGGGGTATATGACGGAAATCCCAACGATGTCTCATCGAAAGTTATCACCGATATCGAACAGCAAAACGATGTGTCGGAGTATATCCAAGAGGGTAAATCATCGCTCGGTCGTGGCGGAATGGCCACAAAATATCGCATAGCTCGCAAAGTGGCGTCTGAAGGTATTGCGGTGATTATTGCAAATGGCAAACGCGACAATATTTTGCTCGATGTGGTGGCTCCCGAACGTAATGTGCCTTACACAATGTTTCACCCTGCGGCACAAACAACTTCGGGCGTGAAAAAGTGGATTGCCCATAGCGAAGGATTTGCTAAGGGCGAGCTGCATATCAACCAAGGAGCTGCCGAGGCATTATTGTCGGCTCGAGGAGCAAGCTTGTTGCCTATTGGTGTGACCTCTATAGTTGGAGATTTTGAAAAAGATGATATAGTGAAGGTAATCGCTCCTAATGGCGATATGATTGCCGTGGGAAAAGTGGGATATGACTCGGAATCGGCTCGCTTGGTGATAGGCGAGAGTGGTGCACGCCCGCTTGTTCATAGCGATTATCTTTATATTGATTAATTAAATATAGCATAATGAGTAACGAAATATATAAATCGGCTCGCACAGCCGCACGCAAGCTTAATCGCATCTCAGCCGAGAAAATCAATGCATTACTGATGAATCTTGCCGATGCCGTAGAGGCTGATATCGAAAAGATTCTTGAAGCAAATGCACTTGATTTGCAACGAATGAGCCAAGATGACCCAAAATACGATCGTTTGAAATTGACCGATGGGCGTTTGCGCGACATAGCTTCCGATATGCGTTCGGTGGCCTCGTTGCCCTCGCCATTGAATGTGACACTATCGAGTGTGACTCGTCCCAATGGAATGGTTATTAATAAAGTGACAGTGCCATTTGGGGTGATAGGGGTAATCTATGAAGCTCGTCCTAATGTAACTTTCGATGTGTTCTCATTATGCGTGAAAGCCGGTAGCGCTTGCTTGCTCAAAGGAGGTAGCGATGCTCGCGACACAAATGAATGTGCCGCCGCATTGATACGCCGAGTGCTTGCCGAGCAAGGTTTCGACGAAAATACAGTAACCTTGTTGCCAGCATCGCGCGAAGCTACTGCCGAAATGCTCGCTGCAGTGGGTAAGGTAGACTTGATAATCCCTCGTGGAAGCAAGCAATTGATTAATTTTGTACGCGATAACTCACGAGTTCCTGTGATTGAAACCGGAGCAGGAGTGTGTCACACCTATGTGCATCAATCGGGATTGATCGACCATGCACGCGAGATTGTGTTGAATGCCAAGACTCGCCGAGTGAGTGTGTGCAACTCGCTCGATACATTGATTATCGACCGCTCACGATTAAGTGATTTGGAGCAGATATGCGCTCCTCTTGCCGAAAAAGCAGTTATGATATATGCCGATGATGAAGCATATGCCGTTCTTGAAGGAAAATATGAAAAATTAGAGCGTGCCACAGACGATGATTTTGGTCGTGAGTGGCTCGACTATAAGATGTCGGTTAAAACGGTAGCCGATATCGACGAAGCAATAGAATTTGTCGAAACACACACTTCGCGCCATAGTGAATCAATCGTGGCACAAGATGAAGTGGCAATCAACCGTTTCTGCCGTGATGTAGATGCCGCATGTGTGTATGCCAACGTATCTACAGCTTTTACCGATGGCGGACAATTCGGGTTCGGAGCCGAAATAGGTATCTCAACACAAAAACTCCATGCCCGCGGACCGATGGCACTCCCCGAAATAACAACCTACAAATACATCATCTCAGGCAACGGACAAGTAAGATGGTGATAATTGCATTTACCCTATTTATTAACCCAAAAATTTAAGTGTTATGAAAAAGATTTCAGTTTTATTGTTAAGCCTCACTATTGCAGTGTTAGGTTTGGTTTCTTTAAACTCTTGCACCCAGTCGCCCGATTCGTTGGCACAGGATATTGTCGAGGAGTTTAATAAACAAAAAGCGGCATACTCTCAAGGGGGAATGGAGCTTGAAGAAGCAAAGTTAGATGGAAAGAAAATCGTGATGACATTAAAGATGCCGGTTGAATTTGGCGCGATGAAAGAAACAATTGAGACATCTCTTAAATCGCAACTCACAGCATCGGCATTGTCTGCTCAATTTGGGTCGGTCGATGTGTTGAAAACATTGATAGAAGGCGGATATTCTTTTGTGTATTGTTATAAAGACTCAACCGGAGACTCAATCGATGTAGAAATCTCAAATGCCGATTTAAAATCGGAACTTAAATGATAAGTATACAAAATACGAGTAATAGGGCATTGACATATAGTCAATGCCTTTTTTGTGATAAGATAATGAGGCAAAGGCGTATTTACTGAATTTTAGTGATTTTTTTTGAAATTAAATAGTGTTTTTAAAGCAAAAGGGTTGTATCTTTGCGAAATAATATGTTAGATAAAAACACCACGTTAAACGGCTTAAAATTATATGAAGAAAAGAATTGTGATTTCGGCAATTGCAGCCACCGCAATGATTAGCGCATCGGCTCAAGTCAATAGTCCCTCTACCGAAGGATATTATAGCCGGGCATTGCATATGTATCAAGATAAAAACTACAATGGGTGTATCGACCAGATGACGCATCTATTAGAGTTGAATCCCTCTCTGCAACAACGCGAAGAGGCCGATTACTATATCGCAATGTCGGCAACGGCAAATGGCGATGCCAATGCAAAAGAGTTGCTTAATTCTTTCCTCGAAAATTATCCAACATCGCTTCATCGCATAGAGGTAGTGAAGTCGATAGGAGATTGTTATTTTAGTAAAGGAGAATATGCCGAGGCATTGTCGCAATATAATTTGGTAGATGAAGAGACATTGTCGGAGAATAATAAAGAAGATTATATATATCGAAAAGCATATAGCAACTTGATGTTGGCAAATTATAGTGATGCCGAACGAGGATTTATGCGAATGAGCGCATCGAAGAAATATGCTAATTCATCAAAATTCTACTGCGGATACATTGCTTATGTGAAAAAGCAATATGACGATGCGATGACATATTTCAACCAAGTGAATGCAAATTCAGAACTTGGAGATATGTCGAATTATTATAAAAGCCAAATCTATTTTGTGAAAGGTGATTATGCAAAAGCACAAAATATGGCTAGCAAGCTACTTAATAAAAATGTAGATGCACAGTATTTGGCCGAAGCCAATCGCATTGTTGGTGAATCGAAGTATAATTTAGGCGATGTGTCGGGAGCTATCCCTTATTTAGAAACATACGTAAAGAGTGTGAATGTTTCACTCCCAACTGCTCGATATATATTGGGAGTGTGTCAATATAAAAATCAAGAATATGCTCGAGCAATAGAGAATCTTGAATATGTGACAGGTCAAGATAATGCTATAGGTCAAGGTGCGTATTTGATGATTGGGCAATCGATGCTCAAGCAAGGAAATATCCATGCGGCAATGATGGCGCTTGATAAAGCGGTGAAAATGTCGCACGATTTAGATATGCAAGAGGTGGCGTTTTATAATTATGCTGTGGCAAGTTTGCAAGGCGGGACAATCCCATTTGGCAGCTCTGTCGCAAACTTTGAGGAGTTTCTGACCCGTTATCCAAATAGCAAGTTCGTGCCTAAAGTGCAAGAATATATTGTGACAGGTTATATGACCGACAATAATTATGAGCGTGCATTGAGTAGTATCGAAAAAATATCACAACCAAGTGCGACAATTTTAAGCGCGAAGCAGCGTGTGCTCTACTCATTGGGGGTAAAAGAGTATAACCTGAAAAATATTACACATGCGATAGCTCGGTTCACTCAATCCAAAGAACTCGCATCATATGATGTGAATTTGGCAAAAGAGGCCGATTTGTGGATCGGTAACTGTTATTATAGTAGAGATGATTATGATAAAGCTATTGAGGCATATAAGGCATTTGTCAATCAATCTCATGAAGGTTCTACAAACCTGCCTTTGGGGTATTATAACTTAGGATATGCTTATTTCCAAAACAAGCAATATAATGAAGCAGAAGAAGCTTTTGAAAATTTTGTGTCAAGCCGCAAGGTTACAAATACAGAACTGGCATCAGATGCATATTGCCGATTAGGCGATTGCCAATATTTGAAGAAGAATTTCGCAAAAGCAAAAGAGTGTTATGAAAAGGCTTATAATGCAAACTCAAATGAGGGCGCATATGCATTGTATCAAAAGGCACTGATGCAAGGATATCTCAATGAAAAAGAGGGTAAAATAAAAACATTGGAAAATGTGTTGGAACAATATCCTTCGGCTTCTATTATCCCATCGGTATTGCTTGAGCAATCTGAATGCTATGTGGAATTAGGTAAATATAATCAAGCAATAGCCACATACAAGCAATTAGTGCAAAATTATCCATCAACATCGCAAGGACGTAATGGTGGATTGCAGTTAGCAATCGCATATCTCAATAATGGCGAAAAAGAAAAAGCTATTGATGCGTATAAAAATATTATTATCAACTATCCAACAAGTGATGAGGCTCGAGTGGCAAGTAAGGATTTGATGAATTTATATGCGGCCGATAATAATTTAGATTTATACACCGCATTTATTTCAACAGTGCCCGGTGCGCTTCCTGTTGATCGTTCAGAACTAGAAGAAGCCGCATATAACGCTGCCGAAGCATCATATTACAACAACCAAGGGGTTGACTTGTTCCTTGAATATTTGGAAAAATATCCCGGTTCGTCATATGAGCCATCGGTGTTGTCAATATTGGTTGACTATGAGTATAATAACGAAAATAAAGGCATGGCATTGAAATATGCCGAAGATTTGATAAAACGTTACCCCGATAACGAATCGATTGAAGCGGCATTGGCTATCAAGGCTGAAATAGAATATGCCGAGAACAAGAAAGAGCAAGCTTTGGCCGATTATTTGAAACTTGAAGAATGTGCATCTTCGGCCGAAGTGCGTGATGAGGCTCGCATAGGAGCGTTTAAATCGGCCTATGATTTAAATCGATATGATTTGGTGGTTGAAAAAGCTGATGAATTATTATCCTCACAAATAGATAGCGACCTGAAATTAGAGATAATGTATAAAAAAGCATTAGCCTTAAACAAAAAGGGACTATCGACCGAAGCTGTTGAGATATGGGCTCAACTTGATGATGATGTTGAAAATATATATGGCTCAATGAGCGCTGTGGCGTTGATTCAGCATTATTATGATAATAACAATCTCGCTGAAGCACGCCGATTGGTTGAGGCTTTTGTCGATTCTTCAACTCCACATATATTTTGGCATGCCCGCGGATATATATTATTGTCGGATATTTGCCGCAAAGAAGGAAAAGTATTTGAGGCAAATGAATATCTCCGCACATTGCGAGCAAACTACCCCGGCAAAGAGCAAGAGATTTATAACCTCATTGATGAACGCTTAAAATAAGAATCACATTACTATGAATCGTATAAAATATAAGGCATTAGCATTTGTGTTGTGTTCAGCAGTTGCCACAAGTGTAGTCGCTGAAGATTTAAATAAGGTTATTGTAATAAAGAAAGAGATTGACCCTGAAGTAAAAGAGTCAAACAAGATAAATGTGTCGCCACAAGTGCCGCCATTGGAAATGAAGACAACGGTGCTAAATTATAACGACAAAGCTAAAACCGCACCTGTGCCGGCTGAAGTGACGCGTCTTGATCCGGTGGCGAATATCGACACTATTTCGTGGTCGAAATATCGTGGATATGCGGCATTAGGATATTTCCCTATTTACAACATGGGAGTGTCGGCAGGATATCGTTTTATAGATAAAAAAGATATGAAATTGGGAGCTTGGTTGCAATATAATGGCAAATCATATGATGGCACTACTCGTGATGGCTCGGAGTTGTCGTTTAATGACCATGAAATTTCGCTTAATGCTGCTTACTCTCAAAATATAAACAAATTAGGAGTATTGAGCGCTAATGCAGGATATGTCTTTAATAGCTTTTCATGCCCATGGCTCGAAGATTACACTCAAAGTGTGAATCGTTTTGACTTTGATGCTAAATGGGACTCAAGAGTGGAAGGATTGAAATATAATGTGGAAATAGGTTATGACTATTTTGGCTATGGAAAGGACGCTGTCTATGATAATTATTTTGATATCTTGTTAAACAAATATAATAAAAATCCCTTTGAGGCAGTCAATGAACATTCGGGCTACCTTAATGCCGGAGCTTCTCTTGAATTAGATGATAACACGCAAGTGGCATTAGATTTTGGAGCAAAGATGATTCACAATAATCATTTGTCGGATTCATACGTTATAAATAGTACGCTAAGTAAAGAAGTAGGATATAAAATGAAACAGCCATATAATCATGCTATTTTGACATTGATACCACATTATGATTTCAAATATGAAAATTTCAAAGCTCGTGTGGGAGTGCAATTAGATTATCAAATCGATATTGAGAATGAATTTAATATCGCTCCTGATGTATATCTAGATTGGAGTGCAACCTCGATACTTTCGGCTTATGCTCATTTTACCGGTGGAGTGCATCAAAACTCGATGTCATCAATCTTTGACGTGTCGCATTATTTCAGCCCGTCAATGGCTTATCAAAATTCAAAACTTCCTTATGTGATTGACGCCGGGGTGAATATTGGTCCGTTTAAGAACGCTACACTTGAGATTTTCGGAGGATATGCACGTGCCAACGATTGGTATATGCCATGTGTTGAAAGTGGTGTGCACAAAATGGAGAGCATCGACCTTGACGGTTGGCACTTAGGTGTGGCTGCATCATATAACTATAAAGATATCGCCAAGGTGCGCGCAAGCTATGAGGCAGCTCCACAAGCTTATGATGACGGATATTACATGTGGCGCGACCGAGCAAAATATGTGGTAAAGGCATCGGCAACGGTTACTCCTATTTCGCCACTTGATATCACGCTCGATTATGAATATCGAGGTGGTCGTAGCACATATGAAAATATTGAGGAAATAACAACTTTAGGTTGGAGCTCTTTTTATAATACTATCCATCAAAGAAGATTGTTAGGCGGTGTGAGCAATTTATCGGTAGGGGGATTGTATCGTTATACCGACCAAATAAGTTTCTTTGCTCGCTTGGAAAATATCCTCAACAATAAATATGACCTATTATATGATATCCCGGCTCAAGGATTTACCGGCTTAGTGGGAGCTACATATAAATTTTAGAAAATCAGATAAAAATTTTTAAACGATTATACGGCATCGATGAGAGGGTTAAGGCTACTTTCGTCGATGCTATTTGTTGTGAAAAGCTTGTTTTTAGGCATATTAAGTGCTCGAAAGTGTAAAAAACGCCGCTCAACTTGGTGTAATACAAAGAAAATTTGTATATTTGCAAGCTGAAATAAACACGAAAATATATTAATAACTTAAAATCATAATAACTAAAAATGCAAAGTAAAGGAACATTAGGAACAACGGTTTCCGGCATTATTGCCATTTTTATGGTGATAGTGTGTCTCTTCTACATGTCATTCTCGTTCGTATCAAGCAGCTATGAAACTAAAGCTGAAGAGTATGCGCTCAAGATGGCAGGTAAAGAAGGTAAAGAATCTGAGACTTATAACAAGGCTTATAACCAATACCTTAAAAGTAAAGGTGACTCAGTAGTTTATCTTGGTTATACTTTGAATGAAGCTCGCAAATGGGGTGTAAACCTTGGTCTTGACCTTAAAGGTGGTATGAACGTTACCATTCAATTGGACTTGCCCGAAGTTGTACGCAGCGCAGCTAAAATCAATGGTAAAGATGAAAACTTTGAAAAAGCTATCCGTTACGCATCTCAACAAGATTCAATCAACAACTCAAATGATTTCATCAACAATTTTGTTGATAAATATAGTGAATTGAATCCTGCTGCAGATTATTCAAAAATTTTCACTTTTGAAAATGTAAAAGACGGAAAAAATAAAGACGCAGCTAAAAAAGGTCTTAAAGATTTGGTTGCAGGTCAAGTGACAACAGCATCAAACGTGCTTCGTAATCGTATTGACCAATATGGTGTGGTTTCTCCTAATATCCAAGTTCTTCAAGATAAAGACGGTCAAGTGCTTCTTGAACTTCCAGGTGTAAAAGATCACGACCGTGTTCGCGACCTCTTGCTTAAATCAGCTGCTCTTGAATTCTACACAGCTTACAAACAAGAAGAACGTGGAGCAGCCTTCAATGCGTTGGCTCAACTCAACAATGCTTATAAAGCTGATTCAATCAATGCAGGTAAACTATCATTAGATAGCCTTCTTGTTAACGGCAATCAAGCTGCATCAATCGCAGGTTATGTGCCCAATGAAGAAACTCAAGAAAAAGTTAAAGCGGTTCTTAACTACGGCAAGGCAAAACAAATCCTTCCTGCCGATATGGAACTCCGTTGGAGTGTAAACAAAGAAAAATTCAATGACAAAGATGGCAATGAAATTGTTCTTGGTTATGCTCTTTATGTATTGAAATCAACTAATGGCAAACCCGCGTTGAATGGTGATTGTGTAGTAGATGCACGCACCGAACGTGATGACTTCAAAGGTCAAGGTGTGTCAATGACAATGAATAGCGAAGGTGCTAAAGGTTGGGCTCGTGTAACTGGTGCTAACGTTGGTAACCAAATCGCAATCGTTCTTGATAGCTGTGTATATTCTGCTCCTAATGTAGAAAATGCTATCGAAGGGGGTCGTTCTTCAATCACTGGTAATTTCTCTATTGAAGAAGCCAACGACTTGGCAAACGTGTTGAAGAGTGGTAAAATGAATGTGAAAATCAATATCATCAGCGACATGGTGATTGGTCCATCTCTTGGTCAACAAGCTATCGACGCTGGTTTCACTTCATTTATCGTAGCTCTCGTGTTGTTGATGATCTTTATGATGGCATACTATGGAGTAATCCCCGGTATGGTCGCAAATATCGCATTGATTCTTAACTTGTTCTTCACAGTAGGTATCTTGTCATCATTCCAAGCAGTATTGACAATGTCGGGTATTGCCGGTATCGTGCTTGCTCTTGGTATGGCAGTTGACGCCAACGTGCTTATCTTCGAACGTACAAAAGAAGAACTTCGAGCAGGTAAGGGTGTTCGTGCCGCTATCGCCGATGGTTATAGCAACGCATTCTCTGCAATCTTCGACTCAAACTTGACTTCAATCATCACTGCTGTGATTTTGATGTACTTCGGTTCAGGTCCTATCAAAGGTTTCGCAACAACATTGATTATCGGTATCGTATGTTCATTCTTCACTGCAGTATATTTGAGCCGCATCGTGTTTGTGTGGTGGGGTAAAACAAAAGCTATCCAAAACCTTACATTCACTACTGCTATTTCTAAAAACGTATTTACAAACGCTAAATACAACTTCCTCGGCGCTCGCAAAGTTGCCTTCACTATTGTAGCAATCATTATTGCTGTAATGGTTGGTTCACTCGTTCTCCGTGGTCTTAACCAAGGTATTGACTTCTCGGGTGGTCGCAACTATGTGGCTAAATTTGAAAAATCAGTTGATCCTGTAGAAATTCAAGGTAAACTTACAACAGAATTCCCTAATTCAACAGTTTCTGTTATCACAATTGAGAATTCAAACCAAGTGCGTATCTCAACCAACTACAAGATTAATGAAGAAGGCGCAAGCGTAGACCAAGAAATTACCGACAAGTTGTTTAAAGTATTGAACCCATACCTTCGTCAAGGCATGACTGCGAAAGAGTTCTCTACAACCGACGCAAGCCAAGGTATCATCAGTTCACAAAAAGTAGGTCCTACTGTGGCCGATGAAATGCGCTCTGAGGCTATCATTGCAGTAGCTCTGTCACTTATCGCAATGTTCCTCTACATCTTGCTTCGTTTCCGTAATGTAGCATTCTCATTCGGTGCTCTTGCTGCCGTAGCGTTTACTGCATTTGCTATTATTGGTATTTACTCACTCTGTTGGGGTGTTCTTCCATTCGCAATGGAAGTTGACCAAAACTTTATCGCTGCGATTTTGACAATCATTGGTTACCAAATCAACGATACTGTGGTGGTATTTGACCGTGTGCGTGAGAATATCGGTCTATATCCAAAACAAGACTTCTTCACTAATATGAACAACTCAATCAACTCTACATTGGGTCGTACAGTGATGACTTCAGGTACAACATTACTTGTATTGCTTTGTATCTTCATTCTTGGTGGTGATTCAATCCGCAGCTTCGTATTTGCAATGTTGCTTGGTGTGATTATCGGTACTCTTGCTACAATGTTCGTAGCATCACCTGTTGCTTATCTCACCGACAGCCGTCGTAACGCAAAAAAGAATGCTAAAAAATAAGAAATAGTTTCTTTTAACTTCCATATTAGTGCGATGTGTCACAATAGCGACACATCGCATTATTTTTTGTCGAAAAATGAAGTTTTCTTATATATTAATGTGTATTTTGGTCGAAAAATCCCCTAATATGGGAAAACAATGTTAAAAAATGAGCGATAATTACTTGATAATTGTGGCTATATGATTTCTTTTTTCTAATTTTGTCGGTCGAAAAAATAAAAATGGATTAAAATAGGAAAAATATATGCTGAAAAATCTTGTAATAGTCGAATCACCAGCCAAGGCTAAAACTATTGAGAAATTCCTTGGAAAAGAATATAAAGTAATGTCGAGTTACGGACATATCCGTGATTTGCGCAAAAAGAATTTCAGTATTGATGTCGAAAATAATTTCGAACCTATTTATGAAATTCCCGCCGACAAAAAAGAATTAGTGGCAACGTTGAAAAAAATGGCAAGTGAGGCACAAATGGTGTGGCTCGCTTCCGATGAGGACCGTGAAGGGGAGGCTATTTCTTGGCACCTTTATGAAGTGCTCGATCTTAAACCCGAAAATACTCGTCGCATCGTGTTCCACGAAATCACTAAGAATGCTATTCTCAAGGCTATCGAAACACCACGTTCGATTGATATGAACCTTGTCGATGCGCAACAAGCACGTCGTGTGCTCGACCGTATTGTGGGGTTTGAACTTTCTCCGGTGTTGTGGAAGAAAATCAAACCTGCGCTCTCAGCCGGACGTGTGCAATCGGTGGCTGTGCGCCTTATTGTTGAACGCGAAGAAGAGATTAAGGCATTTAAATCAGAGCCATATTTCAGAGTGAGCGCAGTGTTCTCTACTGCCGATGGTGCAGAAGTGAAAGCTGAGTTGTCGAAAAGACTGCAAAGCGAGCAAGAAGCGCGCGAATTCCTTAGCGACTGCATCAGTGCTACATATAAAGTGGGCGATGTGACCGTGAAACCGGTGAAAAAATCTCCCGCACCCCCCTTTACTACATCAACATTGCAACAAGAAGCATCGCGTAAACTCAGTTTCACCGTGTCGCAAACTATGATGGTGGCTCAACGCCTTTATGAAGCAGGGCATATCACATATATGCGTACCGACTCGGTAAACCTGTCGTCGCTTGCTATTAACACTATATCGGCCGAGATTAAAGACAAGCTTGGAGAGCAATATCTCAAAGTGCGTCGCTATCACACCAATTCTAAAGGTGCGCAAGAGGCTCACGAAGCAATTAGACCAACTTATATCGATAAGCATACAATCGAAGGCACAGCGCAAGAAAAACGCCTTTATGCGCTTATCTGGAAACGTACCATTGCATCGCAAATGGCCGATGCCGAACTCGAAAAGACTACTATCGACATTTTGCCATCAACTCGTAGCGAACATTTCACTGCAACCGGTGAGGTAATTAAGTTTGACGGGTTCTTAAATGTATATATCGAAGGTCACGACGACGATAATGCCGAAAGTGAAGCCGAAGGAATGTTGCCCAAAATGATGGTGGGCGATAGCCTTCAAAACAATTCAATGGTGGCGACACAACGATTCACACAACAACCCATTCGCTACACCGAGGCTTCGCTTGTGAAGAAAATGGAAGAATTGGGAATAGGCCGTCCGTCAACATATGCGCCTACAATTTCTACAATCCAACAACGCGAGTATGTGGAAAAAGGCGACAAACAAGGCGAAAAACGTGAGTTTATCACTCTTACACTCAAAGCCGGTAAAATTTCGGCTCGCACTAAGAGCGAAACAGTAGGTGCCGATAAAGGCAAACTTATCCCTACCGACATAGGTGTGGTGGTAAACGAATTCTTGACCAAATATTTCCCCAATATTCTCGATTATAACTTCACTGCCAATGTGGAAGAGAAATTCGACGATGTGGCCGAGGGTAAATTGCAATGGAACGATGAGATAAGCTCATTCTATAAAATGTTCCACCCCGGAGTGGAAGAGGCGATGAATATGCGACTCGAACACAAAGTGGGCGAACGCCAGTTGGGTGTTGATCCTAAAACAGGTAAACCTGTATCGGTGAAAATCGGTCGATTTGGCCCGCTTGTGCAACTTGGCGAGGGCGACACCGAAGAAAAGCCTCAATTTGCATCGCTTTTGAAGGGGCAATCGGTTTCTACCATCACTCTCGAAGAGGCATTGAAGTTGTTTGAATTCCCTCGCACCATTGGCGAATATGAAGATAAAGATGTGACAGTGGCTATAGGCCGATTTGGACCATATATTAAGCACGACAATAAATTTGTGTCTATTCCAAAGGATTATGCTCCGGCGGCTATCACCCTTGAAGAAGCGGTGCAGTTAATCGTGGCTAAACGCGATGCTGAAACAAAGAAGGTGGTGAAAACATTTGCTGAAGATGCCGACTTGCAAATCCTCAATGGCCGTTATGGTATCTATATCGCATATAAAAAATCAAATTATAAGATACCTAAAACAGTGAAAGATCCTGCCAACCTCACCCTTGAAGAGTGTAAGGAAATTATCGAGGCGCAAGACTCTGCACCAAAGAAAACCACTACTCGTCGCCGTGTGACAGTGCGTAAAAAAGCTTAATCTCTATGGCAAAAAAACTACCACATAAACCCGGTGCCGAGCGCCAACGATTTCGCCCCGATGTGATTGAAACATATCAAGTAAAGGCCGAAACAACGTTGTTGCCATTCCTTTTTGAATCGATGCCTCAGCGCAAACGTGTTACCGTAAAAGATTATCTCAAGCATAACCAAGTGGCGGTAAACAACGTGCCTCTCACTCAGTTTAACACCGAGTTGCACCCCGGTGATGAGGTGAAGGTGAATCTTTCGCGCGAATTTCAGGTGTTTTATCATCGTCGCATACAATTAGTCTATGAAGACGAAGATATTGTTGTGATAAACAAAGGCTATGGCTTGCTCTCGATGGGCACCGACAAGGTGAAAGAAGGTACTGCCTATTCAATTGTGCGCGATTATGTGAAATGGCAAGATCCGCGAAACAAGATTTTCATTGTGCATCGTCTCGACCGCGACACCTCGGGGTTGATGATGTTTGCTAAAAGCATCGAGGCAAAAGATGCGATGCAGCACAATTGGAATAATATGGTGCTTAATCGCAAATATTTGGCTGTTGTAGAGGGTAAAGTAGAAGAGGCAGAGGGCACTATAAAAAGCTATCTTGCCGAGAATACTCAGTTTGAAGTATATTCAACCGAAAACCCCGAAGAAGGTCAACTTGCGGTAACTCGCTATAAAACACTAAAATGCAAAAACGGATATACCTTGCTTGAGGTGGAACTCGACACCGGTCGCAAAAATCAAATCCGTGTGCATATGAAAGACCTCGGTCACCCCATCGTTGGCGACCGCAAATATGGTGCAAAAACAAGCCCCATACGTCGTCTTGCACTCCATGCACAAACTCTCCGTTTTATTCACCCCATCACTCGCAAAGAGATGAATTTCACCACCCCCATTCCCTCTTCATTCGACTCAATCGTCAAGTAATTCATAATGCATAATTCATAATGCATAATTTATCAAGTGATAATTTATAATTCATAATGGAATGAGTGGGTATAATGAAGGAAATATTATTGTGCATAAAAGTAAATTGTTTGCTATAAGGAGCATAAATTTATATAAATTTTTATGTAAAGAGCATGCCGAGTATGTGATTTCAAAGCAACTTCTGAGAAGTGGAACGAGTATAGGAGCAAACGTAAAAGAGGCAATAAGAGCTCAGACTCTCCCCGATTTTATCACTAAGATGAATGTTGCATTAAAAGAGGCAAGCGAAAGTGAGTATTGGATTGAGTTGCTTCAAGAAACAAATTTTATAGATAATTCAAGCGCAGGTAGCCTTTTAGCAGATTGTGTTGAATTGATAAAGTTGCTCACTGCAATAATTAAAACCTCAAAAGAAAAGCAATGCAATATGTAGCATAATGCATTATGAATTATGCATTAATAATAGCAAATAGTTAATTGTGAATTATGCATTAATAATAGTAAATAGTTAATTATGAATTATGCATTAATAATAGCAGATAGTTAATTATGAATTATGCATTAATAATAGCAAATAGTTAATTATGAATTATGCATTATGAATTATGAATTAATAATTGGTTTTGGTGAGGTGTTGTGGGATATGCTCCCACAAGGGCGTCAATTGGGTGGAGCTCCTGCTAATTTTGCCTATCATGTGAGCCAATTTGGCTATCGAGGGGTAATTGTGAGTGCCGTTGGCGATGATGCTCAGGGGAAAGATATTGTAAAAGAGTTGGAAGCTCATGGCATAGCTTCACATATCTCGGTTGTTGATGCACCAACCGGTGTGGTCAACGTGTCGGTCGACGATAAAGGGATCCCCTCATATGAGATAGTTGAAAATGTGGCATGGGATAATATCCCATATAGCAACGAATTAAAGGAATTGGCATCTCAAGCGACTGCAGTGTGTTTCGGTTCGCTTGCACAACGAAGCACAATTTCTCGCCACACTATAATTCAATTTATCGAATCCTTGCCCTCCACATGCTTAAAGGTATTTGATATCAACCTACGTCAGCACTATTATAGTCGTGAGATTATCGAGTGGTCGCTCGAACATTGCAATATATTGAAACTCAATGACGAGGAATTGGTGGTTCTTAAAGATATGTTTGGGGCTATCTCATTGGCTGATGACTCATTTGCGGCTAAGTTACAGCAACTTTATGATATAAAAATCGTAATTGTCACTTGTGGCGAAAAGGGTAGTAGGGTGTATTATGACGGCGAAGTGAATTTTGAACCAACGCCACAAGTAGAGGTGGTTGACACCGTCGGGGCTGGAGATTCGTTTACTGCCGCATTTGTTGCCACCTTGCTACAAGGTAAAACTGTTGTTGAAGCGCACCGTCAGGCAGTAGCCATTTCAGCCACAACATGTACTCACGAAGGGGCTATATAAATGAGTTTGATAGAAAAAAGCAAGAAAGAACCTCTCAATGCTTTTTTTGAGCAAATTATAAGTATTTTGAAATCGTTTTTAAAACGTAAGTTGTATTTTGACGATGTCAAATCTTAATTTCCCTTTTTTCTCTTTCCTTTTTCCTCTTTAAATACTATCTTTGTAGAAAATTATAACCCTCCAATCTCATGAAACAGTATCTCGACCTCCTAAATCATATAATGGAACATGGCACTCAAAAGAGTGACCGCACCGGTACCGGAACTCGTAGCGTATTTGGTTATCAAATGCGTTTTAATCTTGCCGATGGTTTCCCATTGCTCACCACAAAGAAACTACACCTCAAATCAATCATTCATGAATTGTTGTGGTTCCTCAAAGGGGATACAAATGCAAAGTATCTTCAAGAAAACGGTGTGAGAATATGGAATGAGTGGGCCGATGAAAATGGCGACCTTGGTCATATCTATGGCTATCAATGGCGTTCATGGCCCGATTATAATGGAGGACATATCGACCAAATTTCGGAAGTGATCGAAACAATTAAAAATAACCCCGATTCGCGTCGCATCATTGTGAGCGCATGGAATGTGGCTGATCTGCCCAATATGAATTTGCCTCCTTGTCATGCATTCTTCCAATTCTATGTGGCCGATGGTAAGTTGAGCCTTCAGCTCTACCAACGAAGTGCCGACACATTCCTCGGAGTGCCGTTCAATATCGCATCTTATGCACTATTGCTCATGATGGTGGCACAAGTGACCGGCCTTGAAGTGGGCGATTTTGTCCACACTCTTGGCGATGCTCATATCTATAACAACCACTTTGAGCAGATTCAAGAACAATTATCGCGCGAACCACGCAAATTGCCTCGCATGGTAATTAATCCCGACGTGAAAAATATATTTGATTTCAAATACGAAGACTTCTCCCTCGAAGATTACGACCCACACCCCCACATCAAAGGCATCGTAGCAGTCTAATTTTAATGCATAATTAACTCGGTCAAGCCTCGTTGACCCCTTTGGGATTCATAATGTTTTTTTGTTGTCATCTGTCTTTTAGAATGATTGGAGTTAGGAAGGGACAAAAAGTAAAGAATAAAAATAATAAGATATGTTATTCTACTTAAATATATTCTTTTGAATCAAGAGTATTAGACAGAATGACAGAATGACAAAAAAGTGACGTATAAGGAGAATAAGCCCATGGACGTAGAGAAGATTGTTTCGTCTGTTATTGATTGCGCATATAAAGTGCGTCATGAATTAATGAACGGTTATTTGGAGTCGGTGTATGAAAATGCCTTGATGTTAGAACTTAGAAATTGTGGTATAAATGCAGAAAATCAGGTTCCGTTAAAAGTTTTATATAAGGGCGTTGTAGTGGGAGAGTATAGAATTGATATTTTGGTTGAGAATTGCTTAATCGTTGAAATTAAAGCTGTTTCTGATATAAATTCTGCTCATGAAGCGCAATTGGTTAATTATTTAACTGCTACTAATATAGATAATGGTCTGTTGATTAATTTTGGTTCAGAGAAACTTGAAGTTAAACGCAAATATAGAGTTTATAAAGATACAAGTAAAGATAGAATTATAGGATATAAAAAATATTGATTTATATATAAATATTATGTCATTCTGTTCATTCTGTCATTCTGTCATTTAGAATGATTGGAGTTAGGAAGGGACAAAAAGTAAATAAAATATATCATTAAGAATGATGTATAATAACTATAATGAGATTTTAGGTAAAATGGATATATCAATAATAGTTGCAGTGGCTAGTGGTAATGCCATTGGGCGTAAGGGAGATTTGTTGTTTCATATCAGCGCCGATTTGCGTCGATTTAAAGAGATAACAATGGGTCACCCCATCATTATGGGGCGTAAAACCTTCGAATCATTCCCAAAAGGACCACTTCCCGGACGTCAAAATATCGTTATTACTCGTCAAAGCGACTATGCTCGCGAGGGAATTACCGTTGTCGGTTCATTTGCCGACGCTCTCACGGCGGCAAATGACGTAGATGAAGTGTTTGTTATCGGAGGTGGAGAAATCTATCGTGAGGCGATTAAAAACGCTTCAAGGCTATATCTTACCGAGATTGATGCATCGGTTGATGATGCCGATACATTTTTCCCTGCAATAGATACAAAAGAATGGCATGTAACCGACGAAGGAGAGTGGATTGTTGATGAACGCACAGGCGCTCGCTATCGTTTCGTTTGTTTATCTCGCCAATAACCACTATCTTTGCCACGCAAATAGAGACGCCTCGGTAGTTCAACGGATAGAATAGAAGTTTCCTAAACTTTTGATAGCAGTTCGATTCTGCTCCGAGGTACCATGTAAAGTCAAAAAGAGCAATGCCATTGGCGTTGCTCTTTTGTGTTTTGTGAAGTTGGAATGGGGGAGGACACTAAGGACTTTAACGACCTTAAGGACTCTAAAGACTACGATGCCGAGGGGGAAGAAAAAAAAGCGAGCAACCCATGTGGGTTGCTCGCCGTTACTTGCCCGAAGGCAATTATGAATTATGCATTATTTCACGAGAACTTTAGAAGCTTTGTTTCCTTGAACTTTGATGTAAACACCATTTTCAGGGTTAGCAACTTTCACACCTTGGAGGTTGTAGTAAACAGCAGGAGCGTTGTTGTCAATTTCAATATTTTCAACACCAGCTTCACTTGCTTTCACAAGGTTGAATTTTGCCCATTTAGCATTGGCTTTGAATGCATCAAAAGCAGCATCGGGGACGATGATTGTGATGTCGGCAAATTTAACATCAAATTCATCTAAAATAGACACGTAGGCAGGAGCTTCTACACCAAAGTAATTACTCCAATCAATTGTTTGCATAGAGGTGCAGTCATCAAACATATTTGAGCCGAGTTTCATGCCTGGAGCAAAAATTGCTTTTGTGAGCGAAGTACAACCCGAGAATGCATATTCTGTGTCGGTGAGGCTAACGCATCCACTCAAGTCAATTTCTTTCAATGCGGCACAACCAAGGAATGCAGAGTTGAAGTCGCCAAATTTAGCAGCTTCAGTAGCTGTAGGCATAATTACAGTGTGAAGAGCGCGACAGCCAAAGAACACACCTGTTTTAGAGAAACCGGCAGGAACATAAAGGTCGGTCAATGCTACGAGGGTAGCTTGGCTCATGTCAACAACTTCAAGAACGTCATTGCCGGCTTTGGGCAATCCCATATTATTGCCTATTGCATTTGTTAAAGCGGTAAATCCGGCAGTATTCCATTCACCGGTGAGAACAATCTTGCGAGCATTGGCAAGTGATGAAGGGATGTTGTTTGCTCCAAATTTAAATACTCCTTCTTCGGGTTTTGCTATTGTGAGTTTATTCCATTTGGCATCAGCGACAAATGCGTCGTAAGCGGCAACAGGGACAGTTACAGTAATCGCTTTCAAATCACTGATGTATTGGAATGCATCGCTACCCATTGCTGGAGCAGTTGTGCCAGAGTAAGAAGTCCAATCGATTGATTTAAGAGATTGGCAATCGCCAAACATAAATTTACCAATAGAGATATAAGCAGGAAGGACAACGCTTTCAAGAGACATACATTTGTCAAATGCGCTTTCGGTACCTGTTGTGATTGATTCACAGTCAGAGAGGTCTATTGATGTGATTGCACATTCATAGAATGCGTCAACGATAGATGTTACGTTTGAGCAACCTTTCAAGCTTATGTTAGCCAAAGAAGAGCAGTTTTGGAATGCAGAACGAAGACTTGTAAAGTTTGCGGCTTGGTCTTCAACAGGCATAACCACAGTGTGAAGAGCCTTAAGCCCACGGAATGTGCCGTATGAACCTGCGCCTATTGTTACGTATAATGATGTGCCATATTCAATTTCAGCTTGGCTCATGTCAATTTCTTCGATAGTGCTATTTCCTGCAGGAGGCCATCCTGTGTTGTTGCCGATAGACGCCGAAAGGTTAGTGAAATCGGCAGTAGTCCACATACCTGTGAGAATGAGTTTCTTTGCCGAAGCAAGTCCCGAAGGAATGCTTTTTGCGTCGAAAGTATAAATGCCATCACCGGTTTCTTGACGTTTTTCGCCAACGGCTATAGGAGATGTAGCAAATGTCATTTGGTCCTCTGTAGAGTGGTCGCCAAGTTGTCCTGCACGGTTGTTACCCCAACCAAGAAGTTTCCCTTCTTCAGTGAGGATTGTTGTGAATCGTTGTCCCGATGCGATGAGTTTTATTGTTACATCACCAAGGGGAACTTCTATAGGAGTTGTTTCAAATGGGATATTGCTCAAATCGGCAGAAACGCCTTTGCCATCACCAAGCGCTCCATCTGCATTAGACCCCCAAGCATAAACTTTAGAGATAACACCATTTTCGCCAACGCCTACAACGCGTACGTTTTCGCAACCCGACATAGTGATAACCTTGCCGGGGATATTGACTTTAACAGGTGTTTGAACATAATGAATTGAAGTGTCATTGAGACCAAGCATATTATTGTCGTTAGCACCCCAAGCCCAAAGAGAGCCATCGGCTTTTATACCATATGAACTACGGTCAACAGCAAATACTTCAACCCAATCGGTTTCAGTGCCTATTTGAGTGGGGACTTTCACATTTTGAGGAAGAGAACTCAATTGATCACAATCATTGAAGCCCCAGCCCCATAATGAACCGTCGGTTTTTAGAGCAAGAGTGTGTGATGCTCCAACTGTAGCTTGTTTCCAATCGGTGTCAGTGCCAATTTGCTTAGGGGTTGATTGGTTGGCGTAGTTGCCAAGCCCAAGGGCACCCATTTCACCTTCGCCCCAAGCCCAAAGGGTTCCATCTGCTTTTAATCCGATTGCACTACGACCAAAGAAACGAGTAACAGCAACCGATACCCAATTATTATCTGTTCCAATTTGTGTAGGGGTTTTATGACTGATTCCGTCACCAACACCTTGAATGCCTTTAGAATTGTCGCCAACAGCCCATAATGTGCCGTCTTCTTTTAGGAAGAATGCGTATGCTTGTCCAGATACTACACTTTTCCAATTGGTATCAGTTCCTACTTGTTGAGGAACGGCCGTTTTTTCTGGACCATCAGCGCCAATGCCAAGTTGGCCACTTTCATTCCAGCCCCAAGCCCAGAGAGAACCATCGGCTTTAATAGCATAAGTACTACCATCGCCCGCAGTTACAAACTTCCATGTTTGAGTTTCGGCCGATGTACTTAATGAGATAGCCAAGCCACAAAGGGCAAGACCTAATTTTTTTAATTTTTTCATACGACTGATTATATTTAGTTATAAATTATTTTATTGCGATTTTTTGAGCGTTTCCACGCGGACCTTTCACAACATATACTCCGGCTGCGACATTTTCGAGTGAAATTGAGGATTGTCCTTCGGTGATTTGTTGAGAAATGATTACTTTTCCGGTGAGGTCAAAAATGTTTAATTCTCCTGAAACAGATGAATTGATATTAATTGTGCTGCCGGCAACCATTACTTCAAATTCATTGTCGGTATCAATAGCAATGCTTTCAACACCGGCCTCAGAAATAGCCGAGCGAATCACCGGGCATATAGCAAATGTGGCATTACCACCACCATAACTTGCCACAGGACGCATATAATCGTTTTCGCCATTCATGCGGGCGAATGAGTTGTGTGAAAGGAGGTTGCTTTGTTCTACTTCATCCATTTTCTTGCCCATTAAGTCGGTTAAGAGGCATAAATCATCGTCTGCGGGGTTATTAGAGAAACCTTCAACCGAGATAAAGAAATAAGGTTTTCCGTAAAGGTCGATAGGTTCATCAAGCACAATATTCCCAACGGCACCATCATAAGTCAATGCCCATGCTCCATTTTCGCCGTCAGCTTTGATATCGGTGTATTTGAGGTAGGCACCATTTAAAGGTAGGCTTGTCAATATCATTGCTGATTCGGTGATAGTGGGCAACCACACTTGAACGGTAAGTTTTGCGCCTTCGGCATATTTTGTCGGTTTTTTATAGAAATAAATGTTTATGCCATCGAGATAGGTGTCATCTTGTCCCACCATAAATAAGTTCCCCCAACCTTTAATATCTTTGGTGTTGGAACCGCCAAGGAATCCTTGACCATCGCCATACGACATCGCTCCTAATGAATAAGTGGCATTTTCGGGGATTACATAATCTCCAACAGCTTGTCCATGTACACGCATGTCAATTGTTGTGATTTCAGCGATACCTCCGGTTTTTACTTTTTCATTACCTCCGGCCGAGGTCATTGACATAGATGGGGTAAATGAACTTGTACCGTTGGCAGTGGTTACTGTGAGAGTTGGCATGTCATAAAGACCTGCTTTGTTGTATTTTACTACTGCGTCTTGTGTTGTCAATGTTGCATTGTCTCCACCGGGCACTGACCATGACCAAGCAGAAGGAACGCCTGTTGATTGATCTTTATACACAACATCGGTTCCTAACGGAGCCCACAAAAATGCACCTTCGTTTATCGCCTTGTGGCGAGCCAACATATTGCATACAGGAATGCTTTCTGAAGAATGAGTCCCCAAATTGGCTAATACTGCCGGCATTGCATAATGTGCATCGCTTATAGCATAAGTTGTCATTGGTACTTTTGTTTCAGCTTCTTTTGGTTGACTCTGAAGCTTTGTGACAGAATAGTCTTGAGCCGAAATAGTTGACATTGACGCTACTGCCACCGTCATTAATGATACGAGTAATTGTTTTTTCATATATAATTATTTATAGTTATTGCAATGATTGGCAATGAGTAAAAATTGCATATATATGCAATTATGTGATATTTTGATTTTTATGCGCCAAAGATAATGTATTTCGTGCTTTTTTACATACATTTTGATGTAAAAAATGTATAATTGTCATGATTTTTTATAATCTTGACCATTGACTCAAAATTCGATTGATTCAGATTTTTACACAACAAAAGCGAGCAGCCCATTGGACTGCTCGCCGTTACTTGCCCGAAGGCAGTTATGAATTATGCATTATGCATTATTTCACGAGAACTTTAGATGCTTTGTTACCTTGAACTTTGATGTAAACACCATTTTCAGGGTTAGCAACTTTCACACCTTGGAGGTTGTAGTAAACAGCAGGAGCATTATCTTCAGCTTCGATGCCTTCTACACCTACATATTCCTTGATAGTGATAGTGTTGTCGTTGAGATTGATAGTAACTGTATAAGTTTTGCCTTTTTCAACATTAGCTTTACAGTTAGTGTCGGCATATTTGTAAAGAGCAGTAGGTGTATTGAGTTCTACAGTCTTGTCACCATCGATACAAATAGCTTTAGCATTGAATTCATCCCAAGTACCTTTTGCTTCTGAGAATTTGAATTCAGTGTTGTCGAATGTGAGATTAGCTTCGTAAACGCCAGCTTCTTCAGTCATAGCGATAACTGCAGGATTAGCTGGATCCCAACCGTTGTCGTGGCCTACCATGTAAAGTTCTGCAGGACCTTCGAATGGTTTAGCAGGAGCGAATGTGTATTTACCAGCAAATACACCAGGAATGAAGCGGTAGATAGCAACAGCTTCTTCGTTGATAGATTCAACTACGATAGAACCCATTTGACCCATACCGGTAGCAATACCTTCAGGAACATAAGTAGCGTGGAGTTTACCTGTTTCATCGTAAACACCGATAGCAGCACTACGAGCAGAACCGTCGAGTGACATAGGAACAGCGAAGTAAGTTACATCACCAATTTTGAATGTAGCGAAACCTTCAGCACCGGCACCCTTAGTAGTTACACCGTTAGCATCGTTTTCAGTCAATGAAAGAACAACTTGTTCAGTAGCGTCTTCGTTCCAACCATACATTGATTGAGCAGTACCACGGTTACGTGACCAGAATGAAGCAGAAAGGTTAGCGTTTTCGTCCATAAGGGCGTCGATTTCTTCAACTGTGAATAGAGCTGGTTGAGCAAGAGTTGAAGAGTTCATTGCAACTTTCACGTTTTCAGAAGCTTGGCTATAGTCTTCTACTTGTTCGCCATTAGCAACTTTGATAACAGCAACTTTAGTTTGAGCATTGATAGCCAACCAGAAGTAAGCACCTGTTTCAGAAAGGAGGTCACCAACTACTTTACCATATTGGTCGATACGATTTGCAGCTACGCCTTCAGGAAGAGTGATTTGAAGTTTGTAAGAGTTCTTGAGGTCAGCAGAGATGATGATGAAGTCAGTAGAAGAACCTGCGTTAGGGAAGTTTGTACCAACGAGGATGTTACCTGCGTCGTCAACAGTAATACCTGTAGCAGCACCGGGAACGTTTCTTACATCAACCCAAGTAGTGTCAAATGTAGAATCGTTAGTTTCGCTAACGATAGTGTCGATTTTTTCGATAGCTTTAGCATCTACACCATAGTGTGTGTCGATAGCAGCAGCAAGGTCGAAGATAGCTTCTGCAGCCATACCGTTTTCGTCGATAGCCATGATTTTCTTGTTAGCTTTGTCAGTAACAAGGATTTTGCCGTCGCGAGCAGTAGCGAAACGGAATTCACCACCTGAAGCAGATCCTGGAACGCCAGTAGTTACTTCCCAAACTTTGTTAAGACCTTCAGGAATTACAACTGGTTCTGGTTCTGGAGTAGGTTCTGGAGTTTCAGTAGCGAGAGTTAATTTGAGGTTAGCGATGTCAACAGTGATATCCCAAACACCAGCATAAGGAACTTGGATAGCGCCAGCACCTTTCACGATTTCGTTTTCACCTACAACAGCTTTAGCATTGTCAGTAGCGAAACCATAACGGTTAGCATTTACTTCGTCCCAATTGTCAGATTTTACAGTAGAAAGACCGAAGTTACCACCTTCAGCAAATTCAATGTCTTCGATAGTGTAAACACCGTCAGCATAAGTCAATTCAAGACCTTCAGCAGGAGTCCAGCTATTGAATGAACCGAAGATATAAAGAGGATCTGCAGCAGGAGCTGGTTCGGGAACTGTGAAGAGGTAAGTACCTACAACTGTAGCGGCGAGGAAGTGGCTGATGTGAACTGAAGTTTCGTCAACAGGTTTCACATAGAAACCGCCCATACCTTGGCTTCTTCCTGCTTGAGGATTTTCTTCCCAAGTAGCAACAAGTTTTTGGTCAGAAGCACGATAGATACCCCAGTTTGAGCTACGACCGTTAGTAGTACCGTCAGTAGTCATTGGGATAACGAAATAAGTTTCTCCTTGAAGAGTGAATACTTCGAAACCTTCTTGAGAAGCGTTTTTAGATTGAGCACCTTCAGTAGCTTCTGTGAGTTGGATAGCAGTTTGTTCTGTGCCATCTTCGCTCCATTGATATACGTTTTGTGGATATGAACGGTTGCGGAACCAGAAAGAAGGAGTCAAGTCACCAAGGTCTTCCATAAGAGCATCAACTTCAGCAACTGTGCTAAGAGAAGGTTGAGCTACACAAGAAGTGTTTACTGCAACAGCACACTTAGAAGAAGTTTGAGAGAACTCCATGTCTTGTTCACCTGCAACAACTTTAATGATTGCTACAGAAGAAGCTCCATTAGGGCATATCCACATGTAAGCGCCTTCTTCTGAAAGCATATCACCTAAGATACGACCCATTTGGTCGCAACGAGCAGCAGTGGTGCCTTCAGGCATTGTAAGTTGAAGTTTATAGGTGTTTTTGAGGTCAGCTGAGATGATAATGAAATCAGTTCCTGAAGCCGCATTGGGGAAACCGGTGTTAACAAGGATGTTACCTGCATCGTCAGTTGCGATAAGAGTACCTACGTTAGGAACGGTTCTAACGTCAACCCAAGTAGTGTCGTAAGTAGAGTCGTTAGTTTCGCTAACGATTGTGTCGATTTTTTCGATTTTTTTAGCATCTACACCATAGTGAGTGTCGAGAGCTTCGCTAAGATCATAGTAATCTTGAGCACCGAAAATAGCGTTGAATGTTTTAATCTTGTTAGTAGATTTGTCATTAACAAGAATCTTGCCGTCTTTGTCACATGTCATAAAACGCATGTCACCACCTGCGGCGGAACCGGGAACGCCAGAGTTCTTTTCCCAAACTTTTTCAAGAGTTTGAGCTGACGCACCTGTAGCGAGGAGTGCAGCAGCACCCGCAAGCATCAAATTACGTAAAAATTTTTTCATTTTGATATTAATTTAGTTAAACAAAAAAAGTGATTTTTTCCTTTTATTATTAATGTGTTATGGTTAGTTTTTAGCTAAAAAGCTACAAATAGCCAATAAAACATGGTAAAGGTAATTCTTTTTTTGTTGATGACCAAATTTTTAACCAAAAATTAGTGTAAAGAGTGAGGATTTGAGTGTTTTTAGCCTCTCAATAGCATGTGATTTAATTCAAAATGCAGAATATATTCTATGCAACCGTCAACTTTTGTTTAAAAGCGAACTTCGCAAAGAAAAGAATGGCTATCCTTATAATTGCTTGCGGTGGAATGTGTTAGGAGGATGAAAATCCCCTCTAACTTAATGTGAGCTTGAAACGTTCTACGAATTCTTTCATATTAGGTGTTTCCTGTAATATGTGGGAGAATACTTCGCGAGAATCCCACACATGAGGAGAACTTTCGCCTTCGTTGAGCGTGATTTCGATGGTTATATGGTCGTTAGAGAGTTGATTGGCAAGATATGTGATGATGTCGGTCATTGCATTGTTCATCAATTCGACCTGCCCCGGGTTTTCTACCATTATAACAAATCGGGTTCCTTCGACGCGACGTGGTCGAGCCGCACGCATTGTATTGATTAGAATATGCGCAGTGGGGTGAGATGAGATATATGTTTCCCACGCAGTGTCGATCGCTGCATCAGAGAACTCATTGTTTCGATTCTGAGAGATATAGTTTGTCGTAGCCGATTGTTTCGATTCTTTCGTTACACCTTTAAGTGATAATTTGGGCGCATTTAGTCCTATGGTGCGAGTTTTGGCACCGGGAGCAGGAGTGGCCATTGCGTGAGATGGAGCCGCCGGAATAGGTGCGCTATGCGGCACCGACACTTGCGGAGGAGCCGGAGCCGGAGCCGGAGTTGGAGCAGGTGCCGGGATAGGCGCCGGAGCGTGAGCGGCAGGTTGTTGAGGCGTGGAAGCGACAGGTTGTTTCGCTTCACCGGCCGGCGTGATTTTTTTTAGTTGCCCCTCTCCGTCGCCGGCATTAATAGGCGAGGGGCTAAGCAGTTGGCACAATTTGATGAGCAATAGCTCAACGAGGAATTGCTTGTTTGAAGCGGTGCGATAGTTTAGGTCGGCATCGTTGCAAAGAGCCATTGCTTTGTAGAAAAATTGGGGAGTGCATCGCGATGCTAACTGTGCTGTCGCCTTGCGGGCTTCGTCGCTTGCTTCGAGCAGGCATATGGTTTGAGGGTCGCGAGCTACCATGAGGTCGCGAAGGTGTGAGGCTAATCCGTTGATAAAGAATAGCGAGTCAAAACCTTTTTCGCGAATCTCCTTGTATATTAATAGAGCTTGTGGTACATCTTGATTAAGAAATGCATCGAAAAGCCTGTTATAATATTCGTAGTCGAGGATATTGAGGTTGTCAATGGTTGATTGATATGTAATATTCCCCATGGAAGAGGCGGCTACCTGGTCGAAGATTGATAGGGCGTCGCGCATTGCGCCGTCGGCTTTGCGAGCTATGATGTTGAGAGCCGATGGCTCAACCGATATGCCCTCTTGAGATGCCACATAGGTGAGGTGGTCGACCATATCTTGAATTGTGATGCGGTTGAAGTCGTAGATTTGGCATCGTGAAAGAATGGTGGCCAATATTTTGTGCTTCTCGGTGGTGGCGAGGATAAATATCACATAACCGGGAGGCTCTTCGAGGGTTTTGAGGAACGCATTGAACGCGGCTTGTGAAAGCATATGAACCTCATCGACGATAAACACTCGGTATTTTCCCGAAGTGGGGGGTATTTGCACCTGTTCGACAAGCGCGCGAATATCATCAACGCTATTGTTTGAGGCGGCATCGAGCTCGATAATGTTGAGCGAACGGTTTTCGTTGAATGCTCTGCATGATTCGCATTCGTTGCAGGCATCACCCTCGGCAGTGCGGTTGGTGCAGTTGATTGTTTTGGCAAAGATGCGCGCACATGATGTTTTACCTACACCACGCGAACCGCAGAAAAGGTAGGCGTGAGCCAAACGGTCGGTTGTAATCGAGTTGCGCAGTGTGACCGTGAGCGCTTTTTGCCCCACAACCGAGTTGAAGGTTGACGGGCGGTATTTACGAGCTGATACTAAATATTTTTCCATTTAAGTAGTGTTGTGCTATTTAGGGCAAAGATAATGAAACTTTTCGAGAAAATATGTAGGAGTATGGATAAAATAAAAAAAGAAATTCCGATTTTGGAATTTCTTTTCTGAGTGACCCCGGAGAGGCTCGAACTCTCGACCCAATGATTAAGAGTCATTTGCTCTACCAACTGAGCTACGGAGTCATAGCTTTTTGCAAATGCGATGCAAAGGTAAGGCTATTTTTTTATTTCGCAAAACTTTTTTCTCGTTTTTTGATGTAAGGCAACGGCTTCGGAGCGAAAAAGAGTTTAATTTTCTTCTTCTATGATGAATATCGAGAAGTTGACACTGCCATAGGTGCGTTGAGAATTGAAATGTGGCAAATGAGAAAAATTGTAGTTGCGCGAATGTTCAATTATGAAAATCGATCCCGGTTTAAGCATTTGTGAGTTGAGAATCTTTTCGGGAATTTCGCCAAACCCTTTTAGGTCATAAGGGGGGTCGGCAAAAATGATATCATATTTTGCAAGTGCTGAGTCGATATATCTCAATGCGTCGCCACGAATGAGATTGAAGTTGTCGCATTTTAATTGAGCTTCAACTTTTTTCATAAAGGCATATTGAGTAGAAGCTTTTTCAACGGAGGTAACCGATTTGCAGCCACGAGAGAGTAGCTCGAAACTTATAGCGCCTGTGCCTGCAAATAGGTCGAGGGCGGTGAGCCCTTCGAAGTCAACGATGTTTTCAAGCACGTTGAATAGGTTTTCGCGAGCAAAGTCGGTAGTGGGGCGAGCAGTTATATTTGTAGGCACATCGAAACGTCGGCGGCCATATTTTCCTCTGATTATTCGCATAATGGTAACACAATTAAATCAAATGGAGCATTGAGAGCATCTTTGCCGGCTTTAAACATAGAAGAAGGGAAGATGACCGGCATCACATATGCAAGATATTCGCGAAGGGTGGGTGTGATTGCTTCACGCACCGAGTTGTCGCCTGCGATAAGCATCTCGTCGCTACCCGGGTCGAGATTTAGCATTTTTCGGCATGCAAGAATGTAGTAA
This sequence comes from Muribaculaceae bacterium, assembly GCA_017399915.1. GTDB lineage: Bacteria > Bacteroidota > Bacteroidia > Bacteroidales > Muribaculaceae > RGIG4079. The sequence continues at coordinate 297,789 of JAFQAS010000065.1, read as the reverse complement.
ACAGCGTCCATTGGGTCGCGGAATGCATATGAATTGGCTAAGCGGAGAGTATCTTTGCCGAATGAAAGGAGGTTGAGTTGGTTATCGTGTATGTGTGCATACATCTTTCCGGCATTGCCCATTTTATTTTTTCGATTGAAATAAATGCACAAAGGAGTGAGATGATGTAGAATGTTGGGATTGTTGAATGTGCGTCGAATGAAATTGGTCAATTCGGCATTTAGTCCCATTAAAAGGGTTGCATTTAGTTCGCTTAATTTGTTTTCAATCATCACACCGTCGAAAGAGGGGAATGTGGTGTTGAAAATCTTTTCTTTCACATCGGCATCATCAATCTCGGAAGGAATGACAGTGAATTTGTCGGTTTCGATTACGCAGTCGACGCGTTGAAAATCGCTCAAGAGCAGGGGATTGTCGTAAATAGCCTCCTCAATGGCTTTTTGATGAGATTGAGCCGCCGAGTCGAGGGGTATCTCTCGGTAGATTAGAGAATTATCCTCTATGGAGCAAAAGAGCACGACGTGCATTTTATTCTCATCAATACGCAATGCCAATCGCCAAAGATGCGTGTCCTTAATAAGGTCTTTATCTAATCCTTTGATTTGTTCCATTTATCGCTCGGGGTTGATGTTTAAGTGATTAATATGGGTTGCGGCGCAAGCCGTTGCGGTTGATTGATGAACCCGATGAATTGTTTTGACGGTTAGGGTTTGTGTAATATTCGTCGTCAAATTCATCATATTCTTCCTCTTCCTCTTCGTTTTGATTGTTGTCTTTGTCTGATTTCTTTTGGGCCGGCTTGTTTTTCTTTATGTCAAGCGGTTTTTGAAGATCGAGAGGTTGCTCGTAGATATTCCACGATTGTTCTATATCCCAATTTTTCCGTGCATTGATCTTCTTGGGATAATAGTATATCTCTTCGGGCTGAAGTTTTTGGGCAATGTTGCCGGTATCGTAGATGCCATTGTTGTTGCTATCGATAAATGCTCGAGCATAGAATGTGCCCGGAAGCATATATCTGAATGAAGCAGTGCCGTCGATTACCGGAGCGGTAGCGACAACTTTGTCGCTATTGTTGAGCAATTCCACAACAAGAGGTTGGTCTGTGCCTGAAACGCTGAAGAATAAGTTGGTATAATCCTCGTTGGCTCTCACAGAGAATTCTTGTTTAAATGGTTTGTTCCATTCATCGTAAATGCCAACAATCGCCGCTGAGTCGATTTCTAATTTATATTTGCCCCCGGGTTCCCATTTATTGTTGATGGTAAAGTTAAGCACCTTACCGGTAGAGTCGGGGATTAGTCGTATATTAGGAATCTTTTCCCACACCGTGTCGATTTTTATCGACAGATTGATGCCATCATTGTCGATTGATGCGAGAGGTTGAGATGATAATATTCTTAGAGGACGATTTACTTCTTGCGGATTTGCTGCTTGAAGAGTTAAATTGATGAAATTGAGTTGTGGCACAGAGTCGGCCTTTTCATCATCTTTTTTCTTTTTCTGTTTCTTTTCTTTGAAGTTTAATTTAAGAGTATCGGTGGTCCACGATAGGTTTTCGTTGGTGTCGGTTCTTAAATATTTAGCTTCAACTAAAATAGAGTCTTGTGCAAGAATGGCAGGCTCATTAATCCAATATTCAAGAGTGTCGAGAGTTTCATTGGCATTAATTTCGGCCCATTCTTCGATATTAAGCCCCGCTTTCGGCCCATTGATAATAGTGATAATTGGAAGCGAGTCGGCCTTTGTGGCGAAGTTAAAAGTTATTTGACGTCGATTAGGGCGTTTGTAGTCTTTTAAGTATTGAGCCGCATAACCCTCGTTAAACCAAGTGAGTAGAATATTATTGGGGAGAAATTTCACACCTTGTCGCACTACTAATGAATCTGTTCCGTTTGAGGCTCTAAGAGTGTCGGTAACCTCAATGGGTTCGGTTGTGGGCGATACTTCGAGATCATAAAAAGCCACGTCTTCGGTGCGGTCCCAATGATAGTCGCGGTTTTTGTCGGTAAGAGCATAGATTTTATAGCTCCCGGGTTTAAGACCGCGCACGGTGAATTGGCCTAATTGATTGGTCTTTGCGATTCTATCAAAAGGGAGAGTCGTTATAGCAGAGTCGGCAGTGTTGCTATATACCCCGACGAGCATGCCTTGTGCCGGCTCGAGATTTCGAGCTTCAAGCACTATACCTGAGATGCGAAGAGAGTCGAGAGTTTCGCCGGTAGAGAAATCAAGTGCAAAACCATCGAGAGGATTTCCTTCGTTGAGGTCGCGAATAGCATCGGAGAAATCGATGGTATAAGTGGTGTTTTCTTTAAGAGTGTCGCGAAGTTCGACTAAGATTTTTTTCCCGTTGGCAACAATTGAAGGCATAGCCTTTTGAGCAGGAGAGATAACCACTTTGTTAGCCACATCTTCCACTTTGAGGTTTTCATCGAAGAAAATCTCTATTTTGTTGCTTTTTACGTTGGTAGCACCTTGAACGGGATTGCTGCTGACGAATACCGGAGGTAGCTCATCGCGAGGTCCTCCCTCGGGGCGACCGATACTTGCACACGCCGCCATGATCAAAGTTATGGCAACGGCAAAAAATAGGAGTGTATATTGTTGATATTTTTTCATTCAGGCTTCAAAGTTACTCAAAATTTTACTGAAATGATGAGTTTGTCGCAAAATATTGCTATATTTACCGAAATATTAACTTAAATCTATAATTTATGAAGAAATTTACTCTACTTTTATTGAGCTTAGTAGCGACTATAACGGTAGTTGCCCAACCAAAATTAATCGGACACCGAGGAAGTTGGTGGGGGGTTGAAAACACCGCCGAAGCTTTCATTAATGGAGCCAAAAAAGGTTATCACTGTCTTGAAACCGATGTGAAGGTGACTAAAGATGGCGTTCATGTGTGTTGTCACAACGATGACTTGAAAAGCTGGGGTGGTACACTCACAATTGCTGATAACACTCTCGAAGCACTCAAGGCCGAAACTTTGTCGCAAACGCATAGCAATGTAACATATACAGGAAATATATGTACTCTTGCTGAATATCTTGATATATGTAAGGAATATAATGTCATACCTATTATTGAATTGAAATGGGCCACAGGCATTAATTCAAGCGACACTTCCGGCATTCCCAATCTTATTAAACTTATAGAGGAAAAAGGATTTCGCAACTCATGTTACATCTTCACCTCGATGAAGCCATGTCTTCAATATATTCACGACAACTATCCCGATATTCAGCTTATGCTTTTGGCTTATTCTGAAAGTTTTGAGAGCAGTTTGTTGTGGTGTAGTGAACGTGGCATTCACATGGGTGTGGGCGTAGGTGCTGAAATCACAAAAGATGGAGTGCGTCGCTACCACGATGCAGGGTTGAAAGTTAATGCGTGGTCGTGCAACACTAATAATGCATATAAAACCTATGGCAACTATGGTTGCGATTTTATCACTACCGACTATCTTGAACCTGAAGAGTTGCCCGAACTCAACCCTGATGTTTTGTTCCCTCCCAATTTTGTTGATTATCCGGAAGTAGAGGGTGCGATAAGAGGCAATTACGATCCCACATATGAGGCAAGTGCCAATGTGCCCGAATTTTTATCAGGAATGAACATTCGTCGAGCATTGATGCGTGATGGGAAATGGTATGTTCTTGCTCAAGATGCCGGTCAAAACCCACTTTTGAGTATTGTCAATCCCGAAACCGGAGCCGAAATCAAGCGAATGAAACTCGATGGTGTTGACAATCTTAACGATATTGCTTTCAGTGCCGATGGAGTGTTGCTCGGCTGTAATGAGGTAATTATGACTTATGATGCAACAGATGCAACAGCATGGAATGTGTATAAATGGGATAATGATGATGCCGCACCTCAACTGTTGGTGTCTCAATCCAAGGACGATTTGCCTTTTGAGGTGGGGAGTTCAATGGAAGTTGGTAGCAGCTTTGCCGTGAGTGGAAGAATGAAAGATTTATATCTCTACTCAATGGTAACTGTTGAGGGTGTAAATGAATACATGTTTTTAGGAACAAAAGTTGCTAATGGCGTGATTACAGCAACAACATACGCTGCCGACAATTCTAACTACAATGCTACAAAATGGGGTGAAGATGTGTCAATTATGGTTACTCCATTTTCTCGCAACAACCTATTGATTGACAGTAAATCAATCACTCCCGAACAATACTCCTTCGATTGGGCAAAAACAGGTCAACCAATGGCTTTACATTCTCAATGGAAAGAGGGGCACCTCGACAAAGAAGCCGAAGGGCATTCATTTCTTCGTCTTGCCAACAAAGTGTATTCATATACGGCCAATTATGGAGCCGGGATAGATGTAAAAATGTATGACGTTACCAATGGCATTGAATCGCCTAAAGCTATTTCTCCCTCAATGCCCAATCCGGCTTCGGCTGTTGCCGAGATAAATGATTATGTATTTACCGGTATAGAATATACCGAAGGGGATATATTCTTATATTATTTCACTGCAAATGAGGGCTTGGGAAAATATGCGATAAAGGGCAAGACTGTTACTCCGTCGCCAAATGCCGACTTTGCGCTTGAACTCATATGGGAAACCTCTCGCAACAAAGGAAATGCTCCTGAACATATCGACGGAACAAATGCTCAACAAGGAGCCGCTTATAACAAAATTTTCTATGTGAATGATTGCGAAGATAAAAAGGTGTATCTATTTGACAATTCGGGATGCATTGGCAATATCCCCGGTGGAAGTGGCTGGGGTATAGCTACCGACGATGTAGGTAATATAATTATTCGCGATGACAAAGCTACCGATGGCAAACATAAATTTATCATTTATCCTTCGGGAGCAACTGTTGACAACCCCGGTGAAGCAATCAATTTGGAAGTAACAGTTCCCCTCGCCGGTCAAACAAACTTCATAACCGCTTCGGGAGATGTCCTTGGCAATAATGGATATATCTATATGTTCCCAAATAAACAAGACCAAATCAACATTATATCGATGTCTAACGGCACGATAACAGAAGTCTTTCCATCAGGTTATACTTCTCTCACCGGTACATCTGCAAGTCTTGTGATTCCCATCGATAACAACTCTGAAGAATGGATTTACAATGTACGCACAGGTGGATTCTATCGTTATCAAGGAGGTGCGAATACATCCATACTTATCGGTCGTGGAACAACTACTGCACCCACACGAAACACTTCGGGTGGTGGTGATTTCTTCACTCTTTCAGGGCATGAGATATTGGTGTACCCATCGGGGGCAAATTTCAGAGGAGGTTTCTCTATAAGAGATTTAACAACCGAAGAAGTTATTACGTCGGTTGAGCCAATAGGCGACCTCGGTAATGTAGCCGGTGGCAACAAATCAACTTTCAATTGGCTTTTTGCTGAAAAAATTGATGAATATAGCTACTATATCTATTCTTATTGCCCGGCTAATGGTATGGCAGTATATCGTTTCCATGATAAGAGTGTGGGAGTGGAAAGTGTAATCACCGATAAGGGAACTGCACTTCGTTTATACCCTAATCCGGTTGTTGATGAATTTACAATCGAAAGTAGTGAAGATATTACTGCAATTATGATTTATAACCTTTCGGGAGCATTAATTCAACCCGACGCATGTGTAATCGATGGAAGTAAAGCTGTGGTAAATGTAGGTTCATTGCCCACAGGCATATATTTCGTGAAAATGCAAGGAAACAATAAAGTGAGCAAATTCATTAAGAAGTAGGATAATTAACATTATATTTGTTTCACATTAGCGAAAAAAAGGTTAACTTTGCCCCCGCTAACAAATAGGAGTGCGGGGTGTAGCACAGTTGGCAGCGCGCCACGTTCGGGACGTGGAGGTCGGAAGTTCGAGTCTTCTCACCCCGACACGATATGAAGAGAGCTGAGTTTCAAAGAGACTCGGCTCTCTTTGTTGAAAATAGAGGGTGAGAAAAATAACTGTTTTAGAATAAATAAATTGAGGAGGATTTGTAAATATAAATATCATTTCTTAATTTTGTGATAAATTAATTAATACTTTAATATTTTTATAGTTATGGATTACTATATTATTCACAATGGACAGCAAGTGGGACCAATGCCAAAAGAACAACTTGTATCATATGGTTTATGTCCTACATCAAAGGTGTGGTGTGAAGGAATGCCAAATTGGGCTGATGCATCAACGGTGCCCGATCTTCAATCGATTCTTTATCCACAGCAACCACCGACACCACAACCTCCACATCAAGGAGGATATCAACAACCTCAACCTCCTTATGGCGGGGCTCCATCTTATAATCATCCACAAGAAATTGGTTTTGGTGATGCCATTAAAATTTGTTTTAATAAATTTGCCGATTTTGAAGGGCGTGGTCGTCGTTCTGAATTTTGGTGGTGGTATTTATTTACAGTTTTAGTGGGCATGGTGCCATATATTGGTTGGCTTGCAAGTATAGTATTCATAATTCCATCATTGGCAGCCGGCGCTCGTCGCCTTCATGATACGGGTCGTAGTGGTTGGCTTCAATTATTGATGTTAATACCTTGTATTGGCTCAATTATCTTGATTATTTGGTGGTGTGAAGATAGTAAAGGGGATAATGAATATGGCCCCAGTCCCAAATATCCCGGAAAAACGATGTAAAAAACAATATTAAGAGAATAAAGGAAATGTGTCATCGCTTATAACGATGGCACATTTATATTTTTGAGAGATTTATGTGACGATTGTAGAAAAAACGGTATTCGCTTGGTGCGGTGAATGAGTTTTGTTATATTTGCATCAATATATTAAATGAAAGGATAAATTACTTATATAAATCTCAAAGTTATATTCGTTAAAAATAAGAGTAACAAACTTAACATTATATAAAAATGGTTCAGAAACTGATAATATTCGTTGCCGCTATTTCTCTACTCACTTCGTGTGAAAATTTTAAATGGAAGGAGCTGTTAGGAAAAGGTGAAACACAGCAAGATACAATTGTGAAAGTTGTAAAAGAAGAAGCTCCCGAAAAAGCACCTGCCGCCAAGGAGGATTTTTCGTGGTTGGCAACTTCGCGCATATCAAAAACCGACCTTGATGCAAGGGGATATGCCAAGGCCGATTATCGCATATTGCGTAACGCAATATATGCCCGACACGGATATATTTTCAAAAGCGCCGACTTGACTGAGTATTTTAGCTCGTTCTCATGGTATGAACCACGTTATAGTGATGTGACATCAAAGTTGAGTAGCATTGAGCGAGCAAATGTGGCAACTTTAAAAAAACTTGAAGGAGGGTCGGTGAAAAAAAATGTTCCTAAGACAGTAACTCCTACTGTTGATCCCGGCTATGATTTGTCGCAAGAGGAAATGGATAACCCTTATTTATGGCTATCACAAAGTAAATATTCTATATCTGATTTTTATCAAATGGCTCCTGATCGTGCTACATTGCGCATTTGGCGTAATGCAATTTATGCCCGACATGGTTATATCTTTAAAAGTGCCGATTTAACCGCTCATTTTAGCCGTTACGAGTGGTATAATCCATATAGAAAGATTGTTGACAGCTCATTATCGAGTGTTGAGATTCATAATATTAGGGCTCTTAAACAAGCCTACGATAATTGGTAAGAATTACTTCACTTCAACCGAGGGGTTGATGAGGTAGAGGCGATGGGTGGCACGAGTGATAGCGGTGTAGAGCCATCGGTAAAATTCCATGCCTTGCGCTTCGGGAGCGATATATCCCATGTCGATAAACACATTTTTCCATTGTCCCCCTTGAGCCTTGTGGCAAGTGACCGCATAGGCATATTTCACTTGCAAGGCATTGAAATAGGTGTCAGATTTCAGTTTTTTCAAGCGTGTTGACATAGGCACCTCGGGCGCGAAATTGTTAGGGTCGTTGAGGCATTTTTGATAAAGAACGGTGGCACGCTCTGCAGTTAGACCGGGAGCGTCAGAATCGAGCGTAGATAATAAAAGTTTTGCCTCTAATTCGATTTCGCGGTCGGGCAGCTGTATTTTGGCGTCGGCAAACAGAAATCCATATTTTGTTTCGGTGCCGTAGATTTTTGTCACCAAAGCCACATCACCGTTAGCGATGAAATCAACACCTTTCACCTTTGCACTCCACAAATAATTATTTTTTGCCACGAGAATAAGCTCGTCCTTACATAGATACTCCTCTTTTTCGAGAATAGTGCCACGAATGGCGATGTTGAATTTCACGGCACGCATGTTTGACCGTGTTATGAGAATTGTTTCCTCTATGCCGTCGCGGTTGTAAGCGTCGCTAAGCACCTCCGATAGGTCCTCGCTAAGCACCGGGATAACGTCGGCAAAGTTTGATGCCACGAGTTGAGGTGTGGGCAACGGGTCGGTGAGCATGGCACGTCGTAGCCATGTAGCGTTAAATAGTATGCCACTATCATTCGCTTGTCGGGCAGTGGCGGTGAGTACCGCACGAGTAACGCGCAACCCAAATGTTTTCAACACATTCACCGTCATTGCAGGGGAGAATTGACATCCCACCGGGGGCAGCTGGGCAGTGTCGCCAAGCAGTATCAACCGGCAGTTGTCGCCACTATACACATATTGGATAAGGTCTTCGAGCAGGTCGCTGCCATTATCGCCACGCGAACCTATCATCGATGCCTCGTCGACGATGAAAATAGTGTTGTGATGACGGTTTTCGGCCACAGTAGCCACATATGAAGTGGCATCGCCCGACGACGCTTGGCGGTAGATTTTGCGGTGAATAGTATAGGCAGGGTGCTTGGCAAACCGTCCGAATACTTTGGCGGCACGACCGGTTGGAGCAAGCAACACCGAGGTGATACCTACCTCATTGAGCGAACGCACCAATGCACCGGTGAGCGATGTTTTCCCCGTTCCGGCATAACCATTGAGCATAAACACCGATTCTTGTGGAGACCGAGGCGAACAAAAACGAGCCAACGCCGCAATGAGCTGAATTTGTTGCTCATTGGGGTCATAGGGCAAGTTTAACACAATCCGTTCGGCAAATTCCAATGCGTCCATAAAGTTCAAAGAGGTTGATAATCGCAATTATAACATAATTATAAAGACTTTAATGCAGGGTTAATCGGTTTGATAAAACGATTGAATATAGGTTGTCGTCATAGCCCCATGCCCCACGCACTTCTTTGTCGTTAAATAAGCGAATTAATATTTTATGTTGTTGATTGTATTGTTCCATAAATGAGAATTAATTATCTTGTTCATAATAATATGAATAATCAATACCTTTCATAAACATTTCACGGTCATTTATTTTGTCGGTTAAAGCATTAGCTATTAACTTCCGTATTTTTGTCGGATTTACCACACTTAAACGCATTGCTTCCATATATTCGGTTTTGTCGATTTTACTCCAATCTACACAACTTTTTAATGATCGTTTAAGCATTAAATCTAACCAAATTCTTGTGCTTCTGCCGTTACCCTCCATAAATGGGTGGGCAATATTCATTTCTATATATTTATCTACAATTTCGTCGACCGTCGTTTCGGGCATTTTATCAATCTGAGATAGGGTTTGTCCAAGGAACTGAGATACTGCAAATTGAAATCCACCTTTAGAAATATTCTTTTGGCGTATTTGTCCGGCAAAGTCATATAGCCCACCAAAAAGATAAGCATGTATTTGTTGCAATCCTCGTGTAGTACCAATCTCAATAGTTTGTAACAAGGAGCTATCCCAAAGTTGGTATGCTTTATCTCGGCTCTTGCTGTCTATTTGGTCTTCACCGGTAATTATCCATTTTGCAAAAGTAATAGCATGTTGGCTTGGCACAGCTTCCACAAGACTAAGCATTTCATTTTGAGGCAAACAATCAGTTAAATATCGCTTGCCGTCAGACGCAACGAGTTTCAGTTGGTTACAGCGTGTAACCAACTCATTGCCACTTTTGGTCAAGCGATGTTTCATTACTTTCCAATAGTTTCGAGGATTTTTACTGTCGGTAAGGACCGCAATAACATCAACGACAGAGAACAACCAACGGTTGCCATCATAGTCCCATGCAGCACGCACTTCCTTGTCATTAAAGAAGCGAATGGATATTTTATGTTGTTGATTGTTTTGTTCCATAAATGAGAATTAAATTTGGAGTAAAAATTGCTAAAAGGGTATATTTAATAATACACAATCCGTTCGGCAAATTCCAATGCGTCCATAATATTGCAAAGGTAGTGCAAGCCGAGCGCAATTGCAAATTAAGCTTGCTTAAATTTGTTTTGCCGAGGCGCGGCCTACCTAAGGCGCCAGCCAACGGTAGAAAAGAAAGAGCGCAATTGCAAATTAAGCTTACTTAAATTTGCTTTGCCGAGGCGCGGCATATCTTTGCTTGTCGCTTTTTTTATTTTGTGTATTATTTTCAATACCTTTGTATCGTGAAATAAAATTAAGAAATGATGAAGAAAATCTTTTTGATAGTTGTGATGTTGTTGGGCGTTGGAGTTGTGTTGAATGCGCAGGAAACGCAAGATACAACAAAAAACGAACCTAAAGGGAAAGCCATAATTCAAGTATTTGCCAATGCTCACACCGGTTTTGGTGCCGATAATGATGACCGCGGATTTGAACTCGACCGCAGTTATGTGGGATATCAATATCAATTAACCAAAGATTTGTCGATTAAGGCTGTGCTTGATGTGGGGCAGTCGAGTGATGTAGATGATTATCACCATATCGCTTATATAAAGAACGCACAGGTAACCTGGAAACCGGGTCGTTGGACACTCGACGGCGGTCTCATCTCCACCACTCAATTCAAGGTGCAAGAGAAGCATTGGGGCTATCGCTATATAATGAAATCGCTTCAAGACGAGTATAAATTTGGTAGCAGTGCCGACCTCGGTATCTCGGCTGCATATAAGTTTAACGATGTGGTAAGTGCCGATGCCATTATTGTTAATGGTGAAGGTTACAAGAAAGTGCAAGTGAAAGATGGTTTGCAATATGGATTGGGAGCCACTGTCACACCGGTTAAGGGGTTGACCTTGCGTGTGTATGGCTCGCTCAACGAGTCGACACAAAAGGGCGCGAAAGATGCCTATAACTGGGCAGCCTTTGCCGGTTATAAAAACGACCGATTCTCGCTCGGAGCCGAATATAACATTTATCAAAACACAGGTTTTGTTGACGATGCCGACCAATATGGTTTGTCGGTCTACGGCACAGCCCACTTGAGCAAAGTGGTAGATGTGTTTGCTCGATATGACTATCTCACCTCAAAAGATGATTGGAATATAGGCAAAGATGAGTCGGCGGCAATGTTGGGCGCACAGTTCAAAGTGTGCAAATACGTGAAAATCGCTCCCAACTTCCGCATGAATATCCCCTCGGCCGATGGCGCCGATAACGGCTACTCAGCCTACGTGAGTTGCTATTTCGGGATTTAAGGAATTTATAGGAGATTTCTTAAATCATTGTTTTTGTAGAGAGAAGGTGAATTTTAAACCACCTTCATCGCGGTTTGTGGCTGTGATTTCACCTCCATGAAATGCCACTGCATGTTTCACTATGGCTAATCCCAACCCGGTTCCGCCTAATTTGCGTGACCGACCCTTGTCGATGCGATAAAAGCGTTCGAAAATGCGCGATAAGTGAATGTCTTCAATGCCACACCCATCATCTTCAACAGAGAATGCGCAAGTAGAATCATTATTGGTTATGAGGGAGATGTATATATTGCCACCTCCTGAGTAAGCAATGGCGTTGCTTATTAGATTGCTGAAAATAGAGGTAATCAAGGCTCTATTGCCACGCATTTTTATTGGAGTTGATAAGCGATTGTGAATGATGAAATTTTCGTTGTTTGTGTTGGCATCGTCAATTACCTCGTTAATAATTTGGGTTGTGTCGATTTCTTCTTTTGCGATGAGCAAGCTCCCTTCTTCCATGCGAGTGATAAGTGACACATCATTTAAAAGATGACGTAGCCTGCTGCAATTAGAATAACATCGGTCAAGCAGCTCACGGCGTTTTTCGTCATTTAGTTGAATGCCTGACGATAAGATAGTTTCAAGACACACTTGGATAGAGGCTACCGGTGTTTTTAATTCATGAGTAATGTTATTTGAAAGCTGTCGTTTGATACGAATTTTTTCTTGTTCTTCGTGTAGTTTTTCTTGATGCTCTTTATCGCGTTCGGCGATGGTGTTTTGGAGGTCGGAGTATAGTTTTATGATACTTTGGGATATTTTCCCTAATTCATCGTTGGGAAATTCTTCAGTTTCAGTTATAGAACCGCCATTCTCAGCCGTTTGGGCAAATTTATTGAGCCTGATAATAGTTTTCCCTAATCTTCTACTCGTGAAAAACGCCACAACGCTGAAAATGATGCTTATAATTATTATCCCCCATAAGTAAGGCAAATCGGCCTTTAATAGCTCATGTAGAGAGTCGGAATATGGAATAGCCGATCTCACAATCACTCTATTACCCTTTGTCGCCGAGTAAAAATATTTGCGTCCGTCGCTATCGGATTGCCTTCCGATATGAAAACCCTCACCATTGTTGGCTGTATTTATGATTTCGGGACGGTGGAGGTGATTATCGAGAGAATTAATGTTGAGCTTGGAATCATATATTACCGTTCCATTTAGTGATATTATAGTGATTCGTAAGGAGTCGAATGGAGCCGGATTTTCGTTGATGATTTTCTCGTAATCCAGACCATCTTCTATTGCATGTATTAAATATCTATTGTGAAGTTGAAGTTGGGCATTGAGATATTCCGATTTATACTGTTTCTCTCTAAAATATTGAAATACAAGAATGCTTGAGATTATTCCCCATATAAATAAGAGAACAATCAGAAATAACCGATTATTGTAAGAGAATATTCTATTCCTTAAACCCATAGCCATATCCTGAGCGAGTGATTATGTGCGCCCCATAAGGGGATATTTTTTGTCGTAATCGAGTGACATTAACATCAATAGTGCGGTCGAGCACAATCACTTCATCGTTCCACACTTTTGATAGAATCTCTTCTCGTGAACATATTTTATCTTTTTGCTTGATGAGGTAGGCTAACAATTCAAACTCTTTTTTTGTGAGTTTCACTTCAGAGCCATCAACAATGCAACGTTTTAATTGATAGTCAACACTTAGGCCGTCAAGATTATAGGTGTTATTATTAGTGCGCTCTATGTTGCGAGAGCTACGTCGAAGCACACTTTTCACTCGGGCAAGAATGTTTCTAATCGTGTATGGCTTCATAATGTAGTCATCGGCTCCTATGTTCAGCCCCATAATCATATCATCTTCAGTGTCCTTGGCGGTGCAAAATATGATGGGAATATCAGCTGTTTTGTGATTTGATTTTAATATTTTGGCCATTTTAATCCCACTTATTTCGCCCATCATAATGTCGAGTAATATCAACGAATATTGCGTGAGGTCTAATTCTAATGCCTGCTCGGCACTATATGCCACATCTACGTCATATCCCTCATTTTCAAGGTTTAACTTTAACACATCGCACAATGTTTCTTCATCGTCGACTACTAATATACGAGAGGAGTCCATAGTTATATATTACATTATTTCGCCACAAAATTAATGAAAAATCTCATTCAAAAATTTCGAAAAGATAGATTTAATAAAAATGTAATATTTTTCGAGATGTCATTTAATTAAAACCTAATTCTTTTGAAATATTTATGAAACAATTTTGCAATTTCTTTGCACCAACAAAAAAATTAATAGAAAATTATGTCGATATTACAATTTTTTACTTTGTTGGGAGCATTAGGAATGTTCCTATATGGAATGAACATGATGAGTTCGGGTTTGCAGAAAGTTGCAGGAGACAGATTGAGAAAATTCTTGTCGGCAATGACATCAAATCCGTTTAAAGGTGTTTTGACCGGATTGGGTATAACATCAGTTATACAATCATCATCAGCAACAACTGTTATGGTTGTTAGCTTTGTAAATGCGGGCTTGCTCACGTTAACACAGTCGATAGGTGTGATTATGGGTGCAAATATTGGCACAACAGTAACAGCATGGTTGGTGTCTTGGTTGGGTTTCAAGGCCGATATTTCTATTCTTGCAGTGCCACTAATGCTTTTAGGCTTCCTTTTCTCAAATTCTAAAAAAGACAAACATAAAAATATAGGAGAACTAATTGTAGGATTCAGTCTCCTATTCTTAGGATTGTCCTTTATGAAGGAGTCGGTTCCGGATCTTCGCCAAACCCCCGAGGTATTAGAATTTGTGACCTCATGGGCAGCTCATGGATTTGGTTCAATATTGTTGTTTTTAGCTTTTGGTACAATCTTGACGCTTGTTCTACAATCGTCATCGGCAACAATGGCAATTACTCTAATTATGCTTAGTATGGGTTGGATTCCTTTCAATATGGCATGTGCAATGGTGTTAGGCGAAAATATAGGAACAACAATTACAGCCAATATTGCGGCATCGGTGGGGAATACCTCTGCAAAAAGGGCAGCTTTGTCACACACAATATTCAATGTGTTTGGTGTCGTTTGGGCATTGGTATTGTTCACTCCATTTCTTGCGCTTGTAGGAAAAATCACTGAAGTGGTTTTTGGCTTGCCTAATCCGGCTGATGAAGGGTTTGTCGTAAGCGATTCTGTATCATCTACAAGCACCGCGGCATTATATGGACTTTCAATGTTGCACACATTGTTTAATGTAATAAATACATTGTTGATGGTGTGGTTTACAAAGTGGATTGCAAAGGCCGTGAGTTGGATTATTCGTGCTCCAGAAACACAAGAGAAAGAGATCTTTAAACTTAAGTATATATCTGCCGGGCCACTTGCCACCCCCGAGCTTTGTGTTGAGCAGGCGTTTGATGAAATTATTCATTTTGCACAGATTTCAAAGACTGGAGCACAATATGCCAAAGATGCAATAAATGAAACCGATTCCGACAAGTTTGAAGAGTTGAGAGGAAAACTTGTGAAATATGAGGAAATTTCCGATCGCATAGAATATGAGATAGCAGCATTCCTTAATGGCGTATCTACCGAAGAAATTAGTGAAAAGACTTCAATAAGGGTAAAGTTGATGTATAAAATTATCGGAGAGTTGGAGTCATTGGGAGATTCGGGAGAGACAATCAGTCGCATATTGTCGAGAAGAAATATTAATAAAAAGACTTTTGATGCAACAATTGTCAAGAACCTTAATATTATGGCCGATGCTGTCGCAATGGCCTACGATGTGATGATTCACAATCTGACGGCTGCTCATAATGGCGAGTTGGAAAACATCACAAATGCGTATAATGCAGAGAATAAATTAAACACATTGCGTGATAATTTTAGAGATGCTGTGATTGGGGAAATTGATAATAGTGGAAAGAATTACCAAATAAGCGTTTATTATATGGATATCCTTAATGAATATGAGCGCATGGGTGACTTTATGATAAACATTTCTCAAAATCTGGAGCAAGGATTTATAAATAAATAGTACGATTCTAATATTGATAAAAACATATCGTGTCATTCTTCTATATGTGGAGAATGACACGATACTTTTATATATTCTTAATTATCATATAATTCATTTGAAATATTTTTGAAATTTATTAAAGATACCTTTGCAGTGTAAAATTTATAACCAAAATTAATGAAATGAAAAGAAGAATTTTAACAGCAAGTGTAATTGCCTGTCTTGGGTTAGGAGCAATGGCTCAAGAACCCGCAAAAGAAACTCCCCAGGAGAAAGCTATTATTCAAGTATTTGCCAATGCTCACACCGGTTTTGGTGCCGATAATGATGACCGCGGATTTGAACTCGACCGCAGTTATCTCGGTTATCAATATTCGTTTGGTAAAGGATTACAAATGAAAGCGGTTATGGATATTGGTAAATCGAGTGATGTGGGCGATTATCAACGTATCGCTTATATAAAGAACGCACAGGTAACCTGGAAACCCGGTCGTTGGACACTCGACGGAGGTCTCATCTCCACCACTCAATTCAAGGTACAAGAGAAGCATTGGGGCTATCGCTATATAATGAAATCGTTTCAAGACGAGTATAAATTTGGTAGCAGTGCCGACCTCGGTATCTCGGCTGCATATAAGTTTAACGATGTGGTAAGTGCCGATGCCATTATCGTTAATGGTGAAGGTTACAAGAAAGTGCAAGTGAAAGATGGTTTGCAATATGGATTGGGAGCCACTGTCACACCGGTTAAGGGGTTGACTTTGCGTGTGTATGGCTCGCTCAACGAGTCGACACAAAAGGGCGCGAAAGATGCCTATAACTGGGCCGCCTTTGCCGGTTATAAAAACGACCGATTCTCGCTCGGAGCCGAATATAACATTTATCAAAACACAGGTTTTGTTGACGATGCCGACCAATATGGTTTGTCGGTCTACGGCACAGCCCACTTGAGCAAGGTGGTAGATGTGTTTGCACGATATGATTATCTCAGCTCAAAAGATGATTGGAATATAGGCAAAGATGAGTCGGCGGCAATGTTGGGCGCACAGTTCAAAGTGTGCAAATACGTGAAAATCGCTCCTAACTTCCGCATGAATATTCCCTCGGCCGATGGCGCCGACAACGGCTACTCAGCCTACGTGAGTTGTTATTTTGGAATTTAAAACATAGGTTATTATAATCAGAATTATGAAAAAGAATTTTATGTGTGCTCTATTGAGCATTGCCACAATGGTGGCTGCCTCTTGTGGAGGTAATAATGCCCAAACATCAGAGGGCGAATCAAAACGTGAATCAATCGAACTATCAGGAGCAGGAGCAACCTTCCCTCTTCCATTTTATAACGCAGTTTTTGAAGAGTTTCACACCGTGAACAATGATGTGGTGGCATATGGTGGAATAGGTAGTGGCGGAGGTATTCGCAACTTAAAAGATGGTATTGTGGATTTCGCCGGTAGTGATGCGTTTTTGTCGGATAAAGAGATGAGCGAGATGAAACCTGTGGTGCATATCCCCACATGTATGGGGGCGGTTGTGTTGGCTTATAACCTCCCCGGAGTGAACGAACTTAATCTATCGGGAGATGTTGTTGCCGATATTTTTGCCGGAAAGATAACAAAGTGGGACGATGCACGCATTAAAGAACTTAACCCACAAGCACAGCTTCCATCGCAATCAATAATTCCGGTATATCGTTCCGATGGTAGTGGTACTACATTTGTGTTTACCGATTATCTCTCAAAGGTGAGCAAAGAATGGTCGGAAAAATATGGAGTAGGCAAGTCGGTGAATTTCCCTGCCGGACAAGCTGCAAAGGGTAATCCCGGAGTGGCAGGTGTGATAGCCCAAACGGCAAATTCGATAGGGTATGTAGGTTCGGAATATGCTTTTGCCCAAAAAATACCATATGCAACGTTGAAAAACCAATGCGGAGAATTGGTGAAACCTACAGCCCAATCAATTTCGGCAGCAGCGAATGGTGAGATGCCTTCGGATACTCGCACAATGATAACCAACTCATCGGCCAAAGGAGCCTATCCTATTAGCTGTTTCACATGGATTGTAGTTTATAAAGAGCAAAACTATTCAAATCGAACAAAAGAGCAAGCCTTGGCTACACTTGATTTAATTGAATTTATATTGAGTGAAAAAACACAAGGAATAACTACAAAAGTTCATTATGCGCCCCTTCCTGCAAAGGCGATTGAGTTAAGTCGTGAAAATCTCAAGGCTATAACATTCAACGGCGAAGCGTTAAAGAAATAATAGATGAACGATAAGATTTTTCGAACAATATTATACCTTGCGGCATGTCTTATGCCGGTTGTGTGCGGGGGCATTGTATATGCCCTCGTCACCGACGCTTTTGAGGCTTTTAACCATTTTGGATTTCTCAACTTTTTGACATCATCGGAATGGAGCTATACCGATGGAACAGAGCGTTATGGAGCATTGCCATTTATTACCGGCACATTGCTCACTACTTTATTGGCATTGGTGTTTTGCATTCCGTTTTCATTGCCGGTAGCGCTGTTTGTAGGCGAATATTTTAAGGGAACTCGCATTGCCGAGGTGTTGTCGACCATTACAAGTTTGCTCGCAGGTATTCCTTCTATAATATATGGATTGTGGGGATTTTATACCTTGCGACCTATTGTCATGTCGCTCAATATATCTCCACAAGGTTCAGGAATATTGACTGCATCGTTGGTGTTGGCGATAATGATAGTGCCTTATGCTGCATCGCTTAGTGCCGAATTTGTGAAGATGGTTCCCGATGACCTCAAGGAGGGGGCTTATAGCCTTGGAGCAACGCGTGCTGAAATGGTGCGAAAGGTGATTTTCCCTGTCGCAGGGTCGGGGATATTCTCTTCATATATTCTGGCTATAGGAAGGGCTCTTGGTGAAACCATGACGGTGACAATGCTTATAGGAAACACTAATCAGATGCCGGGTTCAATTACCGAAACGGGAAATTCGATGGCAAGCATTATTGCAAACCAGTTTGGAGAGGCCGATGGATTGCGGCTATCGTCGCTCATTGCAATAGGATTGGTGCTATTCCTTATCACAGCCATAATTAATCTGATAGGTAAATATCTCATAAAGCGAGCACGCATCGTATAAACCGTTATTGATATGCAGAAAAAGAAACTATCTCAAAGATTATTTATTGACCGCCTTGTGAAAGGTGTGGTGTGTGTGCTTGCCGCGTTGACAGCGGTGCCACTGATTGCTATTATTGGCGAAGTGTTGTGGAAAGGTTACGATCAGTTGAGTTGGTCGTTTTTTACAGAGCCTACTCCCACCGCCTACAAAGCGATGATGGCAACGGCTGCCGGTGAACCTATCCCCGGAGGTATTGCCAATGGAATTGTGGGAACGGTAATAATGCTTGGTATGGCAGTTGTGATAGCTGTGCCTATAGGAATTTTGTGTGGAGTGTATCTTGCCGAACATAGCAAAAGCCGTTTTGCCAAGACGGTAAGTTATCTTACCGATTTATTACAAGGTACTCCTTCGGTGATTATAGGTATTATCACTTATATATGGGTTGTGGTGCCTATGAAGGGATACTCGGCTATAGCAGGCAGTGTCGCACTATTTATTATGATGCTGCCATTGATTGTTCGTTCCACTGAAGAAACAATGAAAATACTCCCGGCATCGCTCAAGGAAGCGGGGTTGGCATTAGGTGGAAATAATGCAAGGGTGATATTAAAAGTGCAGCTCCCGGCTGCTTTTGGAGGTATTTTTACCGGAGTGTTGCTTGCGGTATCGCGTGTTATAGGAGAGACTGCTCCTTTGATGTTTACGGCATTAGGCTGTTCGATGATAAGATTTAGCATCGATAAACCTATTTCGGCTGTGCCATTATTGATATGGGAGTTTTTTAATGACCCCAATCTCCAAAGCCTAATTTGGGGAGCATCGTTATTCCTCTTGTTATTCGTATTGTTTTTAAATTTAACAGCTAAAAAGATTGCAAATAAATGGAACTCATAAACCCTATTTTGGAATTTAAAAAAGTGTGCGTGTCGTATACCAAGCAGACAATGGCGGTGAAATACGTATCGGCACAAATTGAACAAAACTCAATAACGGCTATAATGGGTCCGTCGGGTTGTGGCAAAAGCACATTGCTGCGAGCGGTAAACTTGATGCATAACCTATATCCTAATATTCATGTTGATGGAGAGATATTACTGAATGGAGCGGATATATTGACAATGGAGCCTATTGATGTGCGAAGAAAAGTGGGAATGGTATTTCAGCGTCCCACTCCATTCCCCACAATGAGCATTTATGACAATGTATTGGCGGGATTTACTCTCAATGGCATTCGTTTGTCTAAAAACGAGCGTGAAGAAACGGTAGAGAGTTGTTTGAGAAGCGTATCGTTGTGGGACGAGGTGAAAGATGTGCTAAACAAAAAAGGCACATTCCTTTCGGGAGGTCAGCAACAACGATTGTGTATAGCGCGAGCATTGGCATTAAAACCTGATATATTGTTGATGGACGAACCCACATCGGCCCTCGACCCAATAGCAACAAAGCATATCGAAGAATTGTTATTGCAACTCAAAAACGATGTAACGATTCTTATTGTTACTCACAATATGGGGCAAGCCAAGCGCATATCTTCACGTTCAATGTTTATGTATCTTGGTGAATTAATCGAATATGATGATACGCAAAAGATGTTTTCAGATCCTTCAGATGAACGAACCAAAGCCTATCTGACGGGCAAAATGGGATAAAACAATATTTTATTAATCTTGAGCCTCAAAGTTGTGATAACTTAGAGGCTTTTTTTATTGCAAAAACTATCCAAACCGAAAAATTAGGGGGTAATTTGGTGGTTTGAAAAAAATAATTTAAAAGAGACTTTTCTAAAGAATATAGATCGGTCTCTTTTGTGTTTTGTTTTAAATTATGTTGATGAGCAAAATTAAATCAAGGTATATGAGAAAAATATGAGAAATTTACGCTAGATATGTGTGAAATGTTGTATCTTTGTGATAATCTTGGTGCGCAATAGAGATTGCTTATCCAAGTGACATATTTATAACGAAGCGTTTTCAGCTTTATTCTTTACTGGGAAATCGCCAAAATTTCAATACAGAAGAATGAGCGGTCAAGAACGTTTGCGCGTGCCTATATCCACCCATAGGAGGGTGTCGGTATATTGGTGTGGCGTGGGGTGGACTGTTTATTTCTGTATGGGCGTTTGGCGATGCCTCCGGTAAGATAAACTGAGCAATATCCCACGTCTTCGTGTTTATAATTGCAATGTTGAATTAGGGGATATTATAGACTCAAAATTTCTTTTTAAAATGAAAAAGTGTTTTAAATTTTTGTTGATGGCATTGGCTATCGTATCGTTAAGCGCTTGTGATGAATTTTTGGAAACATCTGAACCAGTTACTAAAACAAGTGACCTTAATGGAGTGTGGAAAACTACCAGTATAAACGAAAACGCTCCGTCATCTAGTATTGACTATCTCGCTATAGAGGGAGGAAGATGGAGTATGATTCAAAATGGAGTAAAATGGGTTCATTCTCCATTGACTACTATTGCAGGTGATGGTTCTGGTGAATTTTATTTAAGTGGAAACCTTGGAACAATGTATTTAATGAAGTTTACAGGAAATACATTGGAATTAAAGTATAATGGTGTAACTCGTAAATATAAATTGGATAAAAATGTAGCTACTGCAACAATTAAAAACAATAGTACTGCAGGAGGAGGAAGTTATACTTTTGTTATTTATGAAAAAGATAGCAGTGGAAAGGAATTGTATCGGGTGAATATTGGCGAACTTATGGGCGGAAATGGTTGGAGAGGTCCAATATGCCTATATACAAATACATTGTATGCCGATGTCTATAACTATAACGGAAAATTAGTAGATCAAACATATTGGACAAATTTGACTGCTGGAACTAATTGGACGTTGAATTATTCATATGAATAAACATTAATCACATATCCCCATTGAAACGTTAAATATGTGATTATGAGGCAAAGAGGCTGAACCAAAAATGCAATGGTTCAGCCTCTTTTGCTATGATGCGATTTTGTTTACTTATTTACAACGATTGTGGCTTCGTTGGCTACGTTCCAGTTGAAGGTGATTGTAGCGGTTGAGTTTTTGGCGTTGTATTTTATTGAGGCTTTTTTGCCGTTTATGGTTGCACTTGCGGGCTTGGCGGTGATGCCGTTGAGCTCGATTGTCATTTTCTTTGATGCTTTTGCTCCGGCATAGGTGCCTTCACTTTTGAGGGTGATTGTGGTTGCAGAGGCAGATGCATCGCCGGTGAATGTGATGAGGCGATAAGCATTATCGGCAAGTGAGCGAGTTGATTTGCGGTCGTCTTCAAACATTGTGTAGCTTGATTTTACTCCGTCAACCGGGAAATATTTCACAGTGTAGCGGTCGTTTGTGTAGTCGCCGGTATTTCCCATTTTGTAGTCGGCTTGAGGAATGAATGCCCCGGCGCGCACAAACAATGGTAACACTTCGAGAGGAGTTGCATATTCAACTGTTTCACCACAATGATATGTTTTTGTGGGGTTGTTGTAGTCAACCCATTGACCGCAAGGGAATGTGATGTTACGTGAAGTAGCGCCTTGAGTCATCACCGGAGCCACCATCACATCGCGTCCCCATAAATATTGGTCATCGATATTGTCGAAACAAGTGTTTTGCTTGCTATAGAAGTTGAGCGGACGCACCATTGGGAGGCCTTGTGACGCATTTTCGTAGGCGAGGGTATAGTTGTAAGGTAGCCAACGATAGCGCTCGTTGATGAGGTCGAGAATGATGTCGCGTTGTTCGGGATATTTATAAGGCTCTGCAACTTGTTGCGAGTGAGTGCGGAGGATTGGCGAGAAAGTGCCGAGTTGCAACCAACGCACATATAGTTCGGGATCAACAGGATTGGCCGGGTCAATAGCGAAACCGCCCACATCGTGGCTCATATATCCCATGCCACTCAAGCCAGAGTTGAGCATGATTGTTACTTGAGGTTGCAAGCCTCCCCATGAGCGAGACACGTCGGTTGACCATGGATAAACACTGAAGCGTTGCAAACCGGCAGTACCGCCACGCATCATTGTCATCAAGCGAGTGTCGGGATATTCTTCTTTATAAAGGTCGTAGATGATACGGCTCCATTCGTTGCCATAAAGGTTGTGATATTCGCGTGCGGTTTTGCCGTTGTGGTGGTAGATTGAGAATGGGTGTACTTCGGGTTCCCCAAGGTCGCCCCACCAACCACCGACACCTTCGTCGGTGAGAAGTTTATATCGGTCGCGAAGCCATTTGCGAGTGTCGGGGTTAGATACGTCGAACATGCCACCCGAACCTACCCAGATAGTTACTTCGTGAGTATTGCCCACTGAGTCGCGGCAGAACATTCCTTTTGATGACAATTCGTTGTAATTGTCGATAGCGCGACCATTGGTCAACACGTAGGGTTGAGATATGATGATTGTGTTAACACCTTTCTTTTTGAGGTCGGCAAGCATTTTCTTGTGAGTGGGCCATTGGTCGGGATCCCATGAAAGACGTCCCATGTCTTGCTCTTTGCCATACCAATAGAGGTCGAGAACCACGCCGTCAACAGGGTAGCCTTCGCGTTTAAGAGTGTCGATTACTCCGCGAGTTTCAGCCTCGGTTTTGTATCCATATTTAGAGGTGATATATCCCATAGCCCAGAATGGAGGTAACTCTTGACGGCCGGTGAGTTGAGTGTATTCTTTCATCACCCCTTCGAGAGTGCCGCCACCATTGATGAAATAGTAAGATACCGGCTCTTTCCCTTCGGTGATATATTTCACCGGATTGCCCATAATCATTTCAGCAGCCGCATAGTCGTCGAAAAGCACAGCGTAGCCATTTGAAGAAACAAACAATGGCATTGTGATATTCATCTGATTGATGCGCTTTTCACCCTTCATGTAGCTGTAGTTTTGCTTGTTATACATCACAAGCGTATCTCCGTTGAGAGGAAGGCTGTGACCACGTTCACCGGCTCCATAGTATGAGCCAACGCCTGTAGTGGCAAGTGATAGTTGTTGCTTGCCGTCGGCGATAGTGCGCACTCCATTATCGGTGATAGTGCGGTCATTTCCGGCATTGATTGAGATGCTGCCGTCGTTGCCATTCAATACCACAACCACGCCGGTGGGGGTGGTGAGCATTTTCACGTTGCCTTGATCGGTTACTTGTCCGTTGAACTTTTGCGGAGCAAGAATTGCCGAATGTGATTGAGGAATGGTTTCGCCCTTTTTCACGTTGGTAACTTTGATGATGTTGTCGTTGATTGCAGTGGCTGTTACAACTCGGCCACAAGGAGTTTCGATTGATATTTTTCCATCATTAGCCCACATTGTGGTGGCATAACATAGCATTAATGCTGCGATGGAACAAACTTTGAGAAATTTAGATTTTAACATGGTAAAATATGATATAATTTTTATGATACAAAATTAGTAAAACATTGTAGAATTTGCAATAATAAGTTGGAAAAGGCGTATTTTAAGGAATATTGCTAATAATTAAGGAAATTTTAAGAATTAAATCGCTACTTTTGTATCACATATACAAAAACGTGTAAATAGTAGCGGAAAAACAGTGCCAAATATAAGATTAAAAACACAAAAAAAGATGTAATCTTATTTTGATTTATGAAAGCATTGAAAATCCCCTGATGTATTATTTATGACAATTTGTTATGGTAAAATATAGCAAAATATAAGACAACAACATTAATTTATATTATATATACTTGAATTTTGGTTATGAGGGAGGTGTGCTGCTGTGAAGTAGTGCACTTTCGTTTTTATGATGGGGTTATATTTTCTACTCTCGATTCTATTGACTATTTTTGCATTGTAAAATTAAAAGAATAACAAAACAAGATATCAATATGTTTTCAGGAATAGTTGAAGAGGCTGCTCGTGTGGTGGCTATTGAGCGTGATGGTGGTAATGTGCATTTGTCGTTGACATGCTCGTTTGTGAATGAGTTGAAAATTGATCAATCGGTGGCTCATAATGGTGTGTGCCTCACTGTGGTGTCGTTGAATGATGATAACTCTTATACAGTAACTGCAATTCAAGAGACTCTCGATCGTAGTAACCTCGGAGGCTTAAAGGTTGGAGATTTGGTAAACCTTGAACGTAGCATGTTGATGAATGGCCGACTTGATGGTCACATTGTGCAAGGTCATGTTGATTGCACTGCTGTGTGTGAAAGTGTTGAGGAGGTTGACGGAAGTCACTATTATAAGTTTGTGTATGAAGTTGACCCGGCAATGGCTTCAAAGGGTTATGTTACAGTCGAAAAAGGGTCGGTTACGGTAAATGGCGTGAGCCTCACTGTGTGTGATTCGGAATGCAATAGTTTCCGTGTGGCAATTATCCCTTACACTTTTGAACATACCAATTTCAAAGACATCGTTGCCGGCACTCGCGTGAATCTTGAATTTGACATCATAGGCAAGTATTTGAGCCGATTGATGGAGTTTCAAAATAAATAAACCGATGTCATTCACTGATTTTTATCAACTTGTAGAAACTCGTCAGAGTTGTCGTGCCTACGATTCCTCTCGCGAGGTGGAAGCCGACAAGCTTGCACGTATCATCGACGCAGCCCGATTGGCGCCCTCGGCATGCAACTCACAACCTTGGCATCTTATCACTGTGACCGATGCCAATCGCCGAAAAGAGGTGGCACAGGCTCTCACTTCAATAGGAATGAACAAATGGGCTGAGCAAGCTACGGCGTTTATTGTTATTGTGCAAGAGTCGCCCAATTTCACGGCTCGACTTGGCGGGTGGATTAAAAACAAACATTTTCCGCTTATCGATTGCGGCATAGTGTCGTCGCATATCACATTGGCAGCCACACAAGAGGGATTAGGCTCTTGTATTCTCGGCTGGTTTGATGAAAAGCAGATGCGTAAAATACTTGAGATACCTCGTTCAAAACGAGTGTTGATGGTTGTATCACTCGGCTATGCCACCGATACCCACCGACAACATCAACGCAAATCCATCGAAGAAATATCATCAAGCGAAAAGTACTAAGTGTTGCAACACGTTAAAATGAGTTTGAGATGAAATATTTGTATGCCTTTTCCATTGTGATATGTTTTTTTGGGGCTGTTTCATGTTCTACTTCAAAAGAAGTGTTGTTTTCAGATGAAGATTGGTCATTAAGCCGTTATAGTGGTAATATGATTAATTCAGATTCAACATTGCAATTCTCATTTGGGAATCATCTGCTAAATCCAAATATGACAATTATCAGTAATAAGGATTCATTGGCAGTATATCCCAATTCAGACAAATATATCAATAGAGTTTTACAGATATGTGGTCTTGAAGGGAGTAAAGTATATTTCTTTGCTCCTTTGGAGCATACAATGTGGGTGGAATTGCCAACAGATTTTGTTGATATAAAACCTCGAGCTGTTATTAGCAATCTTTCTGACGAAAATCCTTATACTTCATGGATCTGGGATGATGATTCCTATGAAGGGAATAGAACTCCTGAAGATATTTATTCTAATACATTCGTTGATAAGAAAAACGAAACAATTATAGTAGTGGATAAATTAAACTATGGGAAAATTCCAATGGCATGTTTAAGTATTTACCAAGCGGCGACAAAACGAGTTTCGGAGATCGGATTTAAGCCTTGGCATTGGATGTGTAAAGGTAGCATCTTGGATTATTCATATATTGATATATTGGCAAATTGGGTTGATTCTCGCAGGGAAAATATAATAAATAATTATAGGTTAGGGCAGAGTGTGGATTATAGGCGAAACGTAAATACAATTCGCATTGAACTTAAAGAGATTTTGCTTAAGGATCAGGAACCGAGAAATCGGATTTGTTTGGCATGGCAGGAGCATCCTAATGATACATTATTGCATCGTCAAATCGCTCGTGAAATATTAACCAATGATAGTGTAAACCTTGTTCAAGTATGTGAAATACTTGATAACTATTCGCTTGATTTTGGAGAAGAAAATGAAATCCTTTGGGCTGTAATTCAACATAGTAATCTTGAAACTCAAATAAAATATCTTCCTAAATTTATTGAAGCGGCTCAAAAAGGGAAATTAAAAAGAGAATTAGTTGCTGTAATGCAAGATAGAGTGGCTTGTTGGTCGGGCAAGCCTCAGATTTATGGATCACAAGGGAATATAAACGAATTGGGCATATTTGTGCCGGCAGAAATAGAAGATCCTGAAAATGTAGATATACGACGAGCATCTATGGGGATGTGTCCATTGAAAGATTATATTGAGCAAATGAGCCGTCATTGAAAATCTTCTAATAGACGGTATGCAAAAAAGAAATTTCCTTTTCTGTAGGAAATAAATGCCAAAAAGTTTCCTTTTTAGAAGGAAACAAATAAAATAGATAGCGAGCAATGGTTCCATTGCTCGCTATTGTTTCTATGATTTAGTTGTTATTTTATCACGGTTTTAAGTACATTGCCCCATGCGGTATAGCCTTTGCCCATGAGTTTGAAGCCGTCATTGGTGAATTCGGCTTTGAGGTCGCCATTTTCATCAATCATTGCAGGATAAACATCAACCCATTGGATATTGTGTTTCTTCGCCAATTTTTGGAGTTTTTTGTTGGCTGCTTTCACTTTCTTAGCCGAGCCTTTGAAGTCGGCATATTTTTCGTAGGTTGAGTTTACGGGAATGAGACTTTGAAGCACGATTTCAGTGTTTGGCGAAACCTCTTTGATGTTTTTGATCGCTTGGTCAACATATGCTACGATAGAGTCGGCATTGAACGCACCACTGAGGTTGTGCCCTTTTTCTAAGTTTTTGCCGTTGTAGCTTGGAAGAAGCACAATTTTTTTAGGAGCTTTTTGAGCCACTGATTTAGCAAGAGAGGGGAGTCCGTCAACCACATCGGCCCATGAGTTGCGAGCTTTCACATTGGCATTGCCAAGAAGTTCGTGCCACTCGGCACCACCAATTAGTTGATTGCCAACCAACACAATGTCTTCGCCATCGATAGGATATAGGTCGTTGGGATTGAATTGCACATCGGGGTTGATGTATTTTGCAATTTCTTGACACCAAATGCGATAACCGGCATCGTTGAGGTGAAGGCCGTCGTTTGTGAGGTGTTTAGGAAGTTTCATTTCTTTGTCGGCAAAGGCTGGGAAAAGGTTAATCCAGGTTACACCTTGACGACGTGCCACTTGTTCAAGCATTACGTTGCCATGGAATATAACCATTTCTTTGCCAATCATGTTTTTATAACGTTTGAAGTCGTTGTTGATAGGCAACCAACTTTGAAGATATATTTCAGTGGTTGGTGTTTGTTGTTTGATTTTTACGATAAGTTTTTCCACCGCAGTAGTGATGCTGTCGGGAGTGAGGTGGTGAGATACATCATTCACACCAATGAGAAGGAAAATCTTTTTAGGTTTACCTTTAGTAACGAGTTCAAGACGGTCGGAGATGCCTTGCACCACATCGCTGATGATTCCGCGGTTTTTGATGTTGGCATCATCAAATGCTTCATTCCATCGGCCGTTGTCGCTAAGGCTGTTGCCAAGAATGATAATATCGTCGCTATCAACCGGCAATTCGGCAAAGTGTGATGCACGTTGATAGTAATATTCATTGTACTTATAGGCTTCGGGAGCCTTTTCCGACAAATAGTCGTAGATTGCTTGAGCGTTAGCTGTCGCTGCGCAAAGCCCTATAATAGAGGCTACAATTGTTGATTTATTCATGATAATAAATGGTTTTATTATTATTATGTTATTTATAATTATAGCAAAGGTAGGGCTTTTTGCGCAATTAGCAAAATCAAAATTCGAAACTCGTATTATAACCCCTTTCCGTTGGTATATTTGTTAATGATTTTGTTGTCGCGAACTTTGGAGTCAAGACTATATTGGTATAAGACATTGAAAACATCTTCTTGGAGAATTATTCTTTCGACCGACATATTGGGATACTTTTTGAGTTTAGAGGCAAACCATACAATTAATTCCCCCAAATGAACATCATTGACAGCTCCGTATTTCATCGCCTTGTCGAGAGGAATGTTATGTATTTTTTTATAGATATAGTCATCGATCACGAGATTTACTAAAGTAGGACCGAGCTCGGTAGTATAGTCAGTGAACCTACTTCCATAAGCATTTACATTTTCTTTTTTATTGTCGTTGGGTTGTTCTTTAGAAGCGGGCGGTTTTTGCATCACATGTATCATCTCATGAATAATAGTACTTCCTACCGGGTGATAGTTTGTGCTGCCTATTTTTCCATCGGGGTCAATGGTTGTAACGAGAAATAAGTCGTCTTGTCGCCAATAATAGAATGTCACCATGTTTACATATTTTTCGGTTCCGTATTCAGCGTATCGCCATAAATCAGATGTCGCATAGTTGTCAATAAGCCAATCGTTGAGTATTTGCATACTTATTTTGTTTGCTTCGGTGCTGTCCTTAGCTTCGATTATCGAGCGGCATTTAGAATAGTACAATTTTTCTGCAAAATCTCTAATTGTAGGGAATTCATCGCATTTTGCTTGAAGTTCTTTCAAGTCTTTATAGTTGCGACCAAATATTTCGTTGCGTTCAGTAATTAATCCTCTCTTATTTGAGAAGATAAAATTATAATTATCTTTATGTTCTATTAATCTCTCGAAAAACAGAAATGTTTTCATATTGTTGTAGTCCGAAATGTCAACATCGCTTTCTGTGCCGATATATCGGGTTATCTGAGATAGCATTTTAGCGGTAGTCAGCAGATATTCGTATTTTTGATAGTCGGTTAGTTTGGGACTGTTTTGTGCCTTATGAGCCACTTTTACCCCATTCTTTACTATCTCCCAAAAGTTTTCTTGGTGTTCGATACAGTGGTTGTAGTTCTTGTCGGTTAGGATAGGAGTTGAAGCAATGCTTTGCTCCGACATAATATTTTCTACAACGTCTAAAGGTAAAAATTCCTTTTTGGTGAGGTCGAGAATGTTATATCTACTAATTATTTCGCTTTGTTTTTCTACATGTTGTAGCACCTCCTCATTATAAGCAACATGCGTTTGTGCTATAGCTGTGTTGCTTAGAGAGATTAATGCGATTAATGATAATGTTATGTTGCGAAGTTTCATAATTTATTGTAGCTTATTTTGATACCACAAAATTATGCGCTTGCCGTTTTATATGAAACTTCATATAATTGTTACTGATAAATATGCATGATTTAATGATGAGCCCATAAGATTTGATGATAAAAATAGCGGTGAGCCATTTTCTGACTCACAGCTACATATGGAGTAATAATTATTATCTTATTTCTTAACCGACCATTCAAAGCCGTCTTTGGTGTCTTTTACATCGAAGCCTATTTGGGCGAGGCGGTCGCGAATGAGGTCGCTTGTAGCCCAGTCTTTGTTGGCTTTGGCTGTGCGACGCATTTCGAGCAATAGGTCTACGGCTTGCTCGAATGGACGTAGAGCGTCACCGTTTTCTTCGCCCCCGGCAATCATTTCGGTGCGAATGCCTAAGATGTCGACCAAGAAGGTGTTAAACAATTTCTTCAAGGTGTCGATATCTTCGGAGGTAGCAGTAGCTTTGCCGTCGTTTACTTGGTTGATGAGGCGACACGCATCAAAGAGGTGAGAAATCACGATTGATGTGTTGAGGTCATCGTCCATCGCTTCATAACATTTAGCTTCATAGCCGCTCACGTCGATTGATGATTTTTCGCTCGGAGTGAGGTCTTGTAGACGTTTCCAGCCTTCGAGCATGCGGTTAAGTGCTTTTTCTGATGCTTGCAATGCTTCGTTACTGAAATCAACCGTGCTACGATATTGAGCTTGAAGAATGAAGAAACGGATTGTCATGGGCGAATAGGGTTGAGTCAAAAGCTCATGCGACCCGGTGAAGAATTCATCGAGAGTGATGAAGTTGCCGAGCGATTTACCCATTTTTTGTCCGTTGATGGTAATCATGTTGTTGTGCATCCAATATTTCACGGTTTCTTTACCATTGTGAGCCACTGATTGTGCAATCTCACATTCGTGGTGTGGGAACATCAAGTCCATGCCACCGCCGTGAATATCAAACTGTTCGCCGAGGTATTTCTCGCCCATGGTAGAACATTCGAGGTGCCAGCCGGGGAATCCGTCGCTCCAAGGTGAAGGCCAGCGCATGATATGTTCGGGAGCCGCTTTCTTCCACAAAGCAAAGTCGGCGGGATTGCGCTTTTCTTGCTGTCCGTCGAGGGCGCGAGTAGTAGAGAGAAGTTCTTCTACGTTGCGGCCCGATAGCTTGCCATAGGGGAAGTCGTGGTTAAATTTAGGCACATCAAAGTATATTGAGCCTTGACTCTCATAGGCATAACCACTTTCGAGGATTTTTTTGATATATTCGATTTGCTCGATGATGTGACCCGATGCATGAGGCTCGATTGAAGGGGGCAACACGTTGAGTTTCTCCATCGCTTTATGATAGCGGTTGAGATAGTATTGTACCACTTCCATAGGCTCTAATTGGTCGATACGAGCTTTCTTTGCAATTTTGTCCTCGCCATCGTCGGCATCATGCTCGAGGTGACCCACATCGGTGATGTTGCGCACATAGCGCACTTTATATCCGAGGTGTTTTAGGTAGCGAAACAAGATGTCGAAAGTGATAGCTGGGCGAGCGTGTCCCAAGTGTCCGTCGCCATAGACGGTGGGTCCACACACATACATTCCCACTTTACCTTCGTGAATGGGTTTGAATAATTCTTTGCGACGAGTGAGAGTGTTGTATATAAATAAGTTATGATTAATCATAATTGCAGGTTGTTATTAAGCCATGAATGGGTTGGGGATATCGTTTCCGCCGTTTCCTTGGTTGCCGTTTTTAGGCATTTTGCGTTCTATTTCGCCAAAAGTGCTTTCATATTTTTGGAGATTGTCGCGAAGGGCAAAAAGAAGATTTTTTGCATTTTCGGGAGTCATGATGATGCGTGATTGCACTTTTGCTTGAGGCATATTAGGAGCTACAGCGATGAAATCGAGGAAAAACTCGCTTGCCGAGTGAGAAATAACAGCAAGGTTAGCATAGTGACCGTTAGCAACTTCGGGAGTTAACTCGATTTTTATTTCATTCTTTTTTTGTTCCATGATTTTATGATGTTTTTAGTTATTATTGCATTGGGGTTAATGTGGTTTTCTTAAATGTAATTTCGTTGTTGCCAAAGTTTGAGTCGTTTACATGCAATGTAAATCCTTTGCAAGTCGACTTGTTCCATATGCGAGATATGTCGATTGAGGCATAGAAATTCTTGAAGAAACTTTCGCGGTCGTCACCCTTGTGATATGAAAGATACAAATCGGGGTAGGGATTGTCGACTGTTGTTGCATCAACCATCAACATAAAGGCCGATGGCTCGTATGAATATGTCAAGCCACAGTTGATGTTGAGGTAAGTGCCCGAACGCCAAATGGCATTTACATATATGGGGTTATAGTCCCAGTCGGGCAATTTTGACACATCGCCGGTGCGCACCGAGTCGTTGAATACTTGTGCAATGCTTTTCACTGTCACATTGTCGTCGACATTGTGCATTCCCGATTCGGGAGTGTAGTAGAGCATCACGCGAGTGTTTACTTTAGTCGAAGTGGTGTCGAGTGCGATGTTTGTTGCTCGGAGAGTGGTCACACGAGAGTCTCCCTCTTTTTGGAACTGGAATACCGAGCGATGGTTGTTGCTTTCGGGATTTCCCTTAAATGAAACGATGTCGCACAATGTGGTGTCATCGATTATAGGAGAGTCGTTGTCATCGTCCATGCAGGCGGTGGCAAACAATCCTAAGCATATTATCAATAAATAGTTTTTTAAATTCTTCATTGAGTGAAATTATTTAGTGGTTGATGATTTGGTTATGTCGACAATTTGTCCGTCGCGCATTTTGATGATGCGGTCGCAGTCGGTTGCAAGAGATTCATCGTGAGTGACGATTACAAATGTTTGACCCATGTCGCGGCGAAGGTCAAAGAATAGTTTGTGCAACTCTTGGCGATTTTTTGAGTCAAGACTGCCCGAAGGCTCATCTGCAAGTACCACTTGTGGTTTGTTGATGAGAGCGCGAGCCACTGCGGCGCGTTGGCGTTCACCGCCCGATAACTCTGCCGGACGATGGTTCTCGCGGTCTTTTAGCCCAAGGTAATTGATTAGCTCTCGTGCGCGATCATAAGCGTCGGAACGTTTTACTCCACCTATCAATGCCGGCATTGCCACATTTTCGAGCAATGTGAACTCGGGTAGTAGTTGGTGGAATTGAAATACAAAACCAATGTTTTGATTGCGAAAGCGGGCGAGTTGTGCATCTTTGAGTGTGAAAATGTCGGTGTTGTCATATTTCACCGTGCCCGAATTCGGCCGGTCGAGCGAGCCGATTATTTGCAGTAAAGTTGTTTTGCCTGCACCACTTGGCCCTACAATCGACACAATTTCGCCCGGCACTATGTCGAGATTAATCCCTTTAAGCACCTGTAGAGAGTCATAGCTCTTTGTTATGTCGCGAATTTCAATCATTGGCAATTGTAGATATGAGTTGCGAAGTTACGCATTTTCTCCCATTATGTCAAATAAATTATGAATTTATGGGGTAAAGTTTAGGGATAGAGTGGTTAAGGTCGTTAAAGTCTAAGGACTCTAACGGCTTTGAGGAAAACACGATTGA
This sequence comes from Muribaculaceae bacterium, assembly GCA_017399915.1. Lineage (GTDB taxonomy): Bacteria > Bacteroidota > Bacteroidia > Bacteroidales > Muribaculaceae > RGIG4079. The sequence goes on along the minus strand of JAFQAS010000065.1, from coordinate 264,586 downwards.
CGGTTGTGGGTTATTTTTTTAGTTGTTTTGCGATGAATTCCACCATTTCGGGGGCATTTTTGCAGCCGAGCATATATTTGTAGCCATCGGAGAGTTCAATGAGGAAACAATCCGACGCTTTTCCATAGTAGGCGAAGTATTTGCCGAGGTCACGTTCTTTAAACACCCCCCAATAGCCTAAATATCCACCTGAGCCACAAACGCGTATCGCTCCCATTGTTGGAGGGCAGAGTCGCACCGATTTAACCTCGGCAATAGAAATTCTTTTTACCTTAAGGCTGCGATTGATATATATGCTGTGTTCATCAGCAGCGATGCTTAATGGCATGTAGTATAGGCAAACTATATGTAGGATAGCAATAAAACCACCCCAACCGATTTGCCACCATGTTTCGGGAATCATAAATATTGTCGATACTAATATGCCAAGGCATAAGATTGTTATGATTATTGAATAAGTGCTTAATTCTACTCGTTGTTTCATTGGGAATACTATTTTGGTTGATTGTCTATTGGGACTTCTCCATTACAACTCCTGTTAGTTCGCTGTCCATTTCGAGAAATGCCTCAATCACACAATTGTTATTGGCAATAAACGTCATTTCTTTCATTCCTACATACGAGATTTTAATTTCGCTCCCTTTTCTTACTTGAAATGAAAATTCTCCATTACGGCCGGTCATAGTCTCATTGCCGGTGCCTTTTTCTTTAATGTCAACCCCAATTAAAGGCTCATTATCCCTTAAGTCTCTAATACATCCCGATATGTTCACTGTTTCGGCATTGCTCTCAGTTATTAAAGGGGTAATGGTCAGTTTGCCATGAGTAATGGTGTCATTAGGGGTGGAGATGATATTTTGTGTAGAGGCTTCATGATAGCCAACTTCTCCATCTGCCTTGTATTTGTTCCCTCCAATGATAGAACAGCTTGTGCATGACGAGATTATCAACCCGGCTGAGATGCCGGCGAGGGCTATTGCTTTGCCGGCGGCATGACGAGCCGATAGTTGTTGCTCGAGATATTGCACTTCGGCTTCGCATTTAGGGCATGTGCCGAGGCAGTCACCTTGAAACCGGCACTCCGATGTGATATATTCAATATCATTTGCATCGGCAATTTGTCGGCGTATCTCTTTAAGAATACGGCATGTTTCTTTTCCTCGTCTCATATGGTAAAATTTATAGTTCAATTATAGTTGGACCAATGACTTCGCCAGTTAAGTAAAAGTCATTATCTAAATATGCTTGAATATTACAATTGCCATTAACTGAAAATGTAATTGTTTTATATCCGATAAATGATATTGAAACTTTACTGCCTTTTTTTACTTTTAATGTGAAATTGCCATTTAGGTCAGTCTCAGTCATGTTAGTTGTGGTTTTTTGGTCTGGATTTTCTATGATTGTTGCGGCAAACAAATCGTCATTATTGTCAATTGTTTTCACATTGCCCGAAATTATAACAGAATCGGAATTCTCTTCTGTTTCTAGTGGGGTAATGATTAGTCTTGGGGGAATATTTAATGATATCGGTAACGATATTTGTTCGACCGGTACCCCATTCTTGGTAATAATTATGCCCTCAAAATTCATTAATGTGTTAATTACCTCCTTATCAACAGCTTTGGGGAGGTTGCTATTTGTGATTTCGACATTCTTTATACGGCCATTTCTCTTAAATGTTATGAGAGCTATTAATTTGCCATTTATAGCATCATGAAATTCTGATGGAGCAGAAAATCTGTCATAAAATTCTTGATAAATTGGTTGATATGCGCGATCATATATTGATTGTACCTCACCTACGGCAAGGAAAACTTTATCAGATGAAGAATTCTGAATTGATTGACTTTGTTTTATTGGTTGAGATTCAGATGCAAACGATGTCGCTGATGAGAATAACAACCCCGCAGAAATGCCGGCAAGAGCGATGGCTTTGCCTGCGGCGTGACGAGCCGATAGCTGTTGTTCGAGATATCGAACTTCGGCTTCGCATTTAGGGCATGTGCCGAGGCAGTCACCTTGAAATCGACACTCCGATGTGATATATTCAATATCATTCGCATCGGCAATTTGTCGGCGTATCTCTTTTAGGATACGGCATGTCTCTTTTCCTCGTCTCATGGTTGTTTTGAATTAGATTACAATGCAAATATATTGAATAAAGTTTTAATTGTCAATAGTTTTATGATTTTTTTGTGTATAGGTGAAGAGGTCAAATTTTTCAAACCCCATTTCGATTAATAGGCTGCGGCTATATTCTTGGTGGGTAGGGGTATTGAATTGAGGAATGAGCGGAATGCGAATAATTGTATCGCTTTGTCGGTTCGCTTCAACAATTTGTTGCAAGTTGGCTATGACATTTTTGTTGTCGCAATCGGTATATTGCTTGTAAATAGTGGGGTTCATGTCCTTTATATCAACGATAAACCGGTCGATGATAGGGAGCAAAGTGGCAAACTGTTGGGGCGAAACGTTAAGCGATGTTTCAAGTGTAAGTAGCCAATCTTTACCGCATAACTGGCGAAATTGTGTGATAATGTCGCTTTGCAAACATGGCTCGCCTCCTCCAAATGTTACACCACCACCGGTGGCAATGAAATAGAGGGCATCTATCTTTGTCGCTTCATAAAGTGAGGAGGCTGTGTGGGTGGGGTGCTGCTGTGGATTTGTAAGCGATTGAGGGTTAAGGCAGTATTTGCAACGCAACGGGCAGCCATGGAATGCCACCAAAGTGGTAACACCCTCGCCGTCGGTAGTCAAGCGATGTCGGCAAATCCCTATTATGTGAGCAGCATCGTTCATCGATTGCAAATATAGTGATATTATTGGAGTGAATAGCTGTATATGTGAAAAAAAACGATGTGTCAATCTTTTGATTAGACACATCGTTTTAGCTAAATCTGTTGAATATGAGTTAGAATGTGTAACTTACACCTAAATTGAGATATAGGTTATAGTTGTCCATATCCATCTTGCGCTTATCGGGATCAAGCACGCTTATAAAACCCCATGTGAAATTGGCTTCAATAGCAAGGTTACGATACACTTTGCATGCTGCGCCTATTTCAGCGCCAACGTCCCACTTTTGTAGATCGTCGGAGTAGTTGTAGTCGGCTTTTGTGATACCAATGATAGGGGTGAGAGGAGTCTCACGAATTTGACCTTGTACCACTTTGCCTGTAAAGTTGTAATCAAGGGCGTATGCGGCATAAATACCGGCATGGAAATCCCATTGCTTGTTGAGTCGATAAACGGCACTCACCGGAATGGTTAGGTATCCCATGCGAGTTTTATTTTTAATGTCGCCGGTAAAATAACCTGTTTTTACACCTATTGCATCGCCTGATTGAATGTTGACGGTCATTTTGTAGTTCTTTACATTAATGCCTGTTTCCATTCCTTTGTTCTCAAAGCGAAGCCCGGCTTTCAATCCCCATGTCGGGTTAAACATTTTTATTGCATATCCGGCGATTGACAGGTTGGGGGTGGGTTTGTAGCTGTTAATGCCACGCACCTCGGCAGGAAGCCCGATGGGAGATGTTCCACCAATATTAAATCCGGCTGCAACTTTATATTCCATTCCATTGCGATTTGAGGCAATAGAGTCGTTGGCTGATGACGATAATGCAATGCCAAAAACCAATGCAATTATAATAGTAATCTTTTTCATGTTGAAGCTTGGTTAAAAATTAGTGTCACAAATAATCTTCACATCATCAACGAGCATAACGCTACCCGGAGCTCCATCGTAGGTGTCACCTTTGCGACTTGCCGAGAAGATAACAGCAAGGTTATAACCTCCCGATTTTAATATATCGCAGTCGATTTCTTGGGTGTATATAAATTCGAAATCGAAATATTTATATCCCTCACCCGGGGTGTCGGTTCCGTCGTCGGTCATTTCGGCACGAGCCACGATGTTAGGACTGTTTTTAATTGTGTAGCCGTTGAGATGTTTTACATTGGCATCGGTTTTATATAATACCGCTTGAATGCGACAGCTATCGTCGGATTGAGTGTGATATGTTTTCCCTCCTGAACGATATTTGTATTTTCCGGTAATGCGAAGAGGCTTCTTCATAAAGGGTAATCCAAATTGTGTTGATTCAAGGGGATCATACTTAGATGCGTCAAATTGTCCGATAAACAAGTTGCCGGCAGCGATAGGCTTGTAATAGTCGCCGGTGAGTTTTGTCTCAAGTTTTACGGCATAACTACCCTGACAAGCCTCTGTGGTGGGTTGAGTGGGGAACGTTGTGTAGTCATCATATTTGTTAGTGATGAAAGCGTAAGGCTCATTACCACAAGACCATATAAACAACGAGTCGCCCGATTCTGAATCTATATCAAAAGGCATTTTATATCTTTCACCTTCGGGTTGATACCAGTTTTCAAAGTCAAACTCAGAGGGTAGGTCTTTGAAAATGATGCGCACTTGATAAGTTTTAGTCCATTCACCATCTTCACTTGTAACGATAAATGATATAGGAGTGGAATAATCACTCACCCCTTGTGGATCGGGTGAAATTGTAGCACCTTCCGAGATGAGATAACTAAAAGTGATGTTCTCGGGATCGATTTTAGCCGGGTCGGCATAAATGTCAATGCTTGTTGATTGATATACGACATTCAAGATGCCCTCCTGTGGGGAGAGCACCTCGATAATGTCGGCTTCAATATTTGGTTTTTCATCCTTGATGCAACTTGAAAAGCATAAGAGCATCAAGCATGCAAGGATTGAGAAATATTTCATGAGTTGAAGCTGGAAGGGTTAATTATTGTGCTTGTTGGCGCAAAGGAATATTTCCACCTGCTGCAATAAATTGGGTAGTGGTGATTTTTGCTCCGGTAGCGCCCCATTGACCAAGACCTAATACGGCAATATATTTTGCTGGATTAGCCATAACATTTGTGCCGGGACCAACAGGATCAAGTAAACGCATAGAGTGTGCATAGTCGTCGTCAAATACCATGTTGCGATATAGAATCATCACACCTTTTTTCCAAGCATTGCCGTCCCATTCAAGGATGTTGTAGCCTTTTTCTTCAGCGATGCGTTTTACTTCGGCATAATTTGCTGAATTCTTGTCGGCAAGGATATAGTTTGCAAAGCCGTTGGCGTCGATTTTAGTTTGGTAGTCGCTTATAGCAAGAGGAGTGTATGTGTCTTCATTGCCTACACAAACAGACCAATAACGCATATCAGATGTTGCAAATTCAGAAACGTTTTTAGGATAAGAAGGAGCTTTGAAGTTGAATACAATTACATCGTCAACTTCCAATACGTTGCGGCTATAGCAGTATTCAGATGGCCCATTAGGATAAGCATACGCAAATGGAGCGCGGAAGAATAGTGCATTGGGAGATGATGTGAATGCAGCATTAGGAAGTTCCATTTCGCCACGGAGACCGCTTAGCTCGCGTTTAGGAGCTTCTAATTCTTTACCTGTAGTTAAGTCAATTGCTTTAATAGTAGGCATATCCACTCCGGCATTAACACCTCCAACAGGAATGTAGTAGCGAAGCATTGTACACACTTTCTTCACATCAGCGTCAAACCAACAGATGTTAGATTTGCCGGCGGTGATTGAAGCCGGAGCATCGGTTGGAAATACATAAATAGTATATTTTTGATTTTTAGCTGTTGTTTCTTGACGGAATGTGTTGATATAGCCATTGTCGGGTTCTATCTCTACGTCCATAAGGCTAAATCCTTTTTCGCAGTAACTTGTTTGTTCATCATCGTCATATACATTATAGCTCAAGAAGCGAGCATCGGGGAATTCCCCTTCAATGATAAGCCCGATTTCAGGATTGGCTGTTGCGTCAAAAGTGTATTCCCAATAAAATGCAAAATGGTCGGGGTAGAATTGAAGCTGCATGTTGTCACCACGGAGCACTTCTCCCCAAAGGTTTTTACCTTTTACATCAGTTGTTCCTGGTTCATCATCATCGCTACATGACGCGAATCCAAGTACGGCACAAAGTGCCAATGCTAAAAATTTAAATTTTTTCATTGTTAATTTAATAGTTAATAATTGAATTATTAGAGTTTTATTTTAATGCAAAGTTACAACCCTTTTCTTATATCTACAAATATAGAATATTAAAAGACGTTTTTGAGGTGGAAACAATAGTGTAGTATAGGTGATTAAATCTCATTTAGAGGGATTGCATCAAGGTTCTCAATTTGAGCAATGTTTTTCAGTTCATCGTTAACCGACTCAATCAAAGCTCTTTTTCGTATCATTATTTTATCAGTTACCGAAAGTAACATGTTTTTTTTCGGTCCATGGTATTTCTGGCCTAAGAATCAATAGTGATTTATTTGTTTTTCGGTCTATTTTCTTTATACCTTCCCCAATCGTTTCTAATAGCATGCAATTCGCTGCTAATACTTTAGTGCCCTCTTGAGAAGATAAATATTCTTCATAAGAGGTTATTCCGTTATTCTAATCTAAAAGTTGCTTGATTGCTTTTTTGATTTGGGATAATGTTTCAATAATTATTGCGCTATTAGAAAATTGTAATTCCATCGCGTTCAATTTCTTGTTTGATAAAAGGTGAGAGGTTGTTGTGATTTCGAATTATATCTATTGGAGAGCCTAATTTTTTCTCTAAGAAATTCTTTAGTTTAATAATTAAAACGATATTTGGTTGCATATCGACAAAGACATCAATGTCGCTATCACATTGTTGCTCATTGCGTGCAACAGAACCAAAAAGAGATAGCGATTTAACTCCAAAGCTCGATTTAATTTCAGATGCATGGGAATTTAAAATGTTGATATAGTCTTCTTTCGTTTTCATTGTCTGTGTTAGATTACAATGCAAATATATTGAATAAAGTTTTAATTGTCAATAGCTTTATGATTTTTTTGTGTATAGGTGAAGAGGTCAAATTTTTCGAAAAAATAAAAGTCGCATACCGGTTGGAGCATGCGACTTATCGATAGAGTGGGAAGTGATTATATTTCGTTGTATTGTACTTCTTCGGGAACGAATGTGCCGTTAACTATATCTTCGATGCTGATTGTGAAAGAGCGTTCTATGCGAGAGGAGTCGCTGTGTATCACAAATTTTAGATTTTTAATGTCGAGATAATATAGCACATAACACATTTCAATATCTTTTTCGGTAGTGGTCATATCTTGAATGAGTTCATTTTTGATTTCGTTGAGGTCGCCAATGTCGTTAAAATCTACAGTTGAGTCGAAAGTTACGTCAATCACAAGAGCCTCTCCCGATAGTTTCGCCCATGCGTCTGACACTCCATCTTTACCAATTTCTTCTTTTATTGATTTGTCGAACTCTTGAACAAATATTTCTCTAAATTCATCGGTGCTGGCATCGGAAAAATCAAATTCGTCATCGGAATAAGAGCTACTATTATCATTAAGAATCTCATTCCAGTCGATTGTTATTGTTGCCGATCGATATGAGTCTTCGTCTTTGTAGATGTATTTCAATCCTTTAATGCCGATAGCCTGTTGTATAATAGGGATAGACGTGGTCATCAATTCATCATTTTTGAATTCTCGAATAATATCTTGCTTAATCGACATAAGCTCTAAGTCGGAATGTTCGGCAGCTCCTTTGATGGATAATAAAACGGTGGCATAATCACCCGATGTGAAAACTTGAACATTAGTAATCCCATTATATCCTATCCCTTTTTTTGCCTCATCTTCCATTGATTGAAGAAATGTGGTGGTGAGTTCTTCCTTATCTTCGTCGGTGAGTGATGAGATGTACTCTTCAATAGAAGATTCAGAGCTTTGAGGCATATCAGAGCTTTGATTCTGAGATTCGACAAATTCAAATAGCTCGGCAAAATCGAGTGTTATTGAGACCGATTCTTTGTCGGTTTGATTGATAAATGTAAAAATTATACCTTTTATCCCCTGTTGTTGTAGTTGCTTGAATTCATTAAGATTATCCTTGTCTTTTGCCTGTGTGACAAGCATAAATTCTTTAAACTCATCTTCAGGAGTATAATAGCTAATGTCGTCATTGATGCCGTCAAGAACCTCGGTGGCTTCAATGTATTCTCCCGAAAGTTTAACATAAGCGTCAACAACTCCGTCTTTGCCAATTCCATCTTTATAAGCGGCATCAATGTCGGCTATATAGGCTTGAACGTCTTCAAATGAGGAAATATCGTTGTCGTTTGATAATTCAGAATATGAGTCAGACAAATCTTGATCAAAGTCAATTGTAATAGATACTGTTTTTCTGTCATACTGATTTATGAAAGTGTATATAAAGCCTTTGATTCCTATTGAAGAAAGTATAGATGCGTTTTCTTGTAAAGTGTTCTTTAGAAGCATTCTCATTAGCTCCTGCATCTCCGTTGATTCGTATTCCGAAGCATTATCTTCTACTTCATCAAGCACTTGGGTGATTTCAATGTATTCTCCCGAAAGTTTAACATAAGCATCAACAACTCCGTCTTCGCCAATATTCTCTTTATAAGAAGCATCAATGTTTGCGATAAGGGATTGAACGGCTTCAAATGCTGAAACGTCGTTGTTGTTTGAAGATTGTTGGGTGTCGGTATTGTCAAAAAAGTCGGTGATAGGGATTTTGACAGTGTTTTTTATGTCGTTGGAATCTTTTATCGAATATGTGATAGAAATGTGAGTAATTCCTTCGTTATGGAGTTGATTGAGATATGTTGCCATACCTTGGTTAGATGAGAGATTTTTTATAAAACCATCTTTGACAAAATCCATATCCATTGCGTTAATCGAATAGATATTGCTGTTGTTATTGGCCAATATATAATTGATGTCGATTGTTGTGCCATGTAACGATGAGTTTATGCCTATAACTCCATCAGAATCACCGGGAGTGGAAATGTTATTGAATATTTCTAAAATTGATTTTACGGTGGGATTATTGGCTAAAGATGTGTCGCTTGATGATTGGGGGGTAGAGTGGTATTGTGCTATTTCCTCGAGAGTGATTACGACACTATCTTTGTATGAAGAATAATTTTTGACCTCATATATAACACCTTTATAGCCGCAGGCATCAAGGAGATTATAATATCCATAAGAGGTGAGTGAGAAAAATATGTTTTTAAGATACTCTTTTGTCATAAGTTCCATAGTTTTATCGGGATAGATAAAACTATATGAAATTTTAACAAAGTCGCCTTCTTTTGTGGCTTCGGCGTCGAGTATGGTTTTTCCGTCGATTTCTTTCTTTATAGTGTTGTTATGATATAATATGCAGTAATTCGACATTTGCTCCTTGTCAATGCCAAGCTCTTCTATTGATTTAGAAAGTATGTTGTCGATGTCGTTAGGTGTGAACTGATGACTGATTTGGTGCCCTTCGGTGTCGCGATATATTAAAGTCAGATTGCTTTCGGCGACGCGAAGGAGCTTGGAAATAGTTAAAAATGATTCAGCCTGTCGTGAGTTCAGGTTGATTGTGTTGTGAAATTGTAATATTAGAAAGTCGGTTGTGAGATATCTTATGTCTTGGTAAGGCATAATTGTTGAAATCACAATGGTCAAGTCTTTGCCATCATAGCTAAATTCGTCGATTTGGGCTTGTGGATTGCTGACTTTGTCTAACGATTGGGAGGTCGTATTTGCTATCATATATAGTGCCGATTGCGCTTCTTCTTTTGAGGAGAATTGGGCGCTAATAGAGAACTGGGTACATGCTATTGCAAATGCGATGAAAATAGAAACGAATAATTTGAATGGTAATGATTTCATAATTATACAACCTTTTTGTGGTTTAAAGTTATTGATTAAAGGCAACAAAGGTGATATCCGACGCATCAGAAATCACCTTTGAAAATTGTATGGGTTTTAGTTGATGATTATTCGGCGTCCTCTTCTTTCATGTTGTGGAACACGTTTTGCACGTCGTCATCATCTTCAAATTTTTCGAGAAGTTTTTCGATTTGAGTGCGTTGCTCTTCGTTGACTTCCTTGAGGTCGTTAGGAATGCGCACAAATTCAGAACTCTTGATCTCAAATCCGTTTTCTTCGAGATATTTTTGGATTTCAGAGTTGCATTCAAATGGAGCTGACAATACGATTTCGTTTTCTTCTTCGTCGAAGTCGATTTCGTCTACACCGAAGTCGATAAGTTCGAGTTCGAGTTCTTCAAGGTCAACACCTTCTTTTGCGACAACGTGGAATGTACATTTGTGCTCGAAAAGGAATGTCAAGCTACCTGTTGTGCCAAGGCTTCCGCCAAACTTGTTGAAATAAGAGCGCACGTTGGCAACTGTACGGGTATTGTTGTCGGTAGCGGCTTCTACAACGATAGCGATACCAAAAGGACCATATCCTTCATAGATGATTTCTTTGTAGTCGCCTGCATCTTTTTCGGTTGCTTTCTTGATTGCGCGTTCTACAGTGTCTTTAGGCATGTTTGCAGCCTTAGCGTTTTGCATCAAAGCGCGCAAGCGAGGGTTTACATCGGGGTCGGGACCACCTGCTTTAGCGGCGATAGTGATTTCTTTACCGATGCGAGTAAATGTGCGAGACATGTTGCCCCAGCGTTTGAGTTTTCTTGCTTTGCGATATTCAAAAGCTCTTCCCATTGTAATATTTTAATTTTTAGTTGTTAATTATTGATTATCTAAGTGAAGCACCAAGGCGTTTTTCGAGGTTGGTGATGATCTTGTTCATCACAGCTTCGATTTGTTTGTCTTGGAGAGTTTTTTCGTCGTCTTGAATAGTCATTGCTATCGCGTATGATTTCTTGCCTTCGGGAAGGTTTTTGCCTTCATACACGTCGAAGAGTGTTACATCTTTGAGCAATTTGCGTTCGCTTTCTCTCACAACAGCTTCGATTTGAGCCATAGTCACAGCTTTGTCGATAAGAAGCGCGAGGTCGCGTTTCACAGGTTGTGTTTTGGGTAGAGGAGCGAATGTAACTTTCTTCTTGAGCGAGAGTTTCACGATAGCGTTCCAATCGAGCTCGGCAAAGAGCACTTCTTGTTTGATGTCGGCTTTTTTGAGTATTGCTTTTGCCACGATACCCATTGCGCCAAGTTGCTTGCCGGCACGAGTAGCGATATTGATTGATGCGCTATATATCTCTTCGTTGCCATCGGTGAGCATGATTTCGCGGGTAGATATGCCTAAGCGAGCGAAAATGTTGGCTACGATAGCCTTGAGGTCATAAATAGTGGCAGCTTCTTCGCTACGAGCCCAGTTGCCTTGACGAATGTTGCCGGTAATCCACAAAGCGAGTTTTTCGGTTTCGCTATATGGAGCGAGTGGAGCTTCGGTAGTTGATTCGGCTTCGGGGTTGAAGTGGTATACGTTGCCAAATTCATACATCATCAAGTCGCTTGAGCGACGGTTGATGTTGTGAGCAAGCGATTCCAATCCGCCGAAGAGCAATGTTTGACGCATCACGTTCAAGTCATTGCTTAATGGGTTGAGAAGCTTCACACAGTTGGCTGCAGGATATTGAGCCAAACCTTCGTAGTAGCTTTCGGCCGATAGCGAGTTGTTGAGAATTTCGTTGAACCCAACAGCAGTCAATTGGTTGCTGATTAGTTCGCGAAGGTCGTTTGCGCTGTCGGTGAATGTTTTGAATGATAGTGTGGCGTGGAGAGTGTTGTCAAACTCGATGTTGTTGTAACCATAGATGCGCAACACATCTTCAACCACGTCGCAAGGACGCAACACGTCAACACGATAAGTGGGCACTTCGAGGTCGATTTCGCCGTCGCGACGGTCTTTGATTTCAATCTCAAGTGAGCGGAGTATGTTGTCAACGGTTTCGGCAGGAATTTCTTTGCCGATGAGGTCGTTGAGGTATTTGTAAGAAAGAGTAACGGGGAATGGTTTGATTTCGTTGGGGTAGATATCAACGATTTCGCCACAAATTTCACCACCTGCAATTTCTTGAGCCATCAATGCGGCAAGTTTCAACACATAGATGGTGTTGTTGGGGTCGATGCCACGTTCGAAACGGAATGATGCATCGGTGTTAAGGCCGTGACGGCGAGCTGTTTTGCGAATTGTGGTGGGGTTGAAGTATGCGCTTTCGAAGAAGATTGAAGTAGTTTCTTCGGTAACGCCTGAGTCGATGCCGCCAAATACGCCTGCGATACACATTGGGTCTTCGGCGTCGCAAATCATCAAGTCGGCACTGTTGAGTTTGCGTTCCACTTCGTCGAGAGTGGTGAATGGAGTGCCTTCAGCGCAATTACGCACCACGATTTTTTCGCCTTTCACTTTGTCGAGGTCGAAGCAGTGAAGAGGTTGTCCCATTGCGTGGAGCAAGTAGTTGGTGATGTCGACGATGCTGTTGATGGGGCGTTGTCCTATTGCAGTCAAGCGATCTTTAAGCCATTTAGGACTTTCGGTCACTTTGATATTGCGGATTGTTACACCTGCATAACGAGGACAAGCTTCGGTGTTTTCTACCACCACTTCAGCTGCGCCATCTTGACGGTCGATTTTGAATGCGTCAACCGATGGGCGTTTGGGTTTGGCTTCGCCCTTGTTTTGAGAAAGCCAAGCGCAAAGGTCGCGTGCTACGCCATAGTGCGAAGCTGCATCGATGCGATTGGGTGTAAGGTCTACTTCAAGCACATAATCGCTTGTGAGGTTATAATATTCAGCGGCAGGGGTGCCGGGCTTAACCTCTTCGTTGAGCACGATGATGCCGTCGTGAGATTGACCGATGCCAATTTCATCTTCAGCACAAATCATACCGAATGATTCAACACCGCGGATTTTTGATTTCTTTATTTGGAATTCTTTATCTCCATCGTAAAGAATTGTACCTACTGTTGCCACTACAACAGTTTGACCGGCAGCAACGTTGGGAGCTCCACACACGATTTGAGTGGGTTCGCCATTGCCAAGGTCGACAGTTGTGATATGAAGGTGGTCGCTATTGGGGTGGTCTTCGCAAGTGAGCACTTTGCCAATCACGATACCACGCAATCCGCCACGGATAGATTCAACTTCTTCAATACCACCGGTTTCAAGACCGATAGATGTGAGCGCGGCTCCAAGTTCCTCGGGGGTGAGGTTGAAGTCGGCATATTCTTTTAGCCAGTTATATGATATGTTCATAATTGTAAATTGTAATAATTAGGCAAATTTACAAAGAATTTTTCAGTTCTCAGTTAATAATCAGCAATAAAAACACCAAAAGCATCTACCTTTTTGAGATAGATGCTTTTTGCGTAGCCCATAGGAGAATCGAACTCCTCTTTCAAGAATGAAAATCTTGCGTCCTAACCGATAGACGAATGGGCCAACAAATATCAGGCTGCTATATTAAGCAGAGATCTTGCTGATATGGTTAGCGAGCTTGCTTTTGAGGTTAGCTGCTTTGTTTTTAGAGATAGTCTTTTTAGAAGCAAGACGATCGAGCATAGCGCTAACTTTCTTGTATGCTTCTTCAGCTTCAGCTTTGTTTGTCATAGCACGAAGGCGACGAACTGCATTACGAGCTGTTTTAGCATAATAACGATTGCGAGCGTTGCGAGTCTTAGTTTGACGAATTCTCTTTTCAGATGATTTATGATTTGCCATTATAAATAAATCTTTAAATCTTTAAGTTATTGTTTGTTAATTGTAGCCCATAGGAGAATCGAACTCCTCTTTCAAGAATGAAAATCTTGCGTCCTAACCGATAGACGAATGGGCCGTTAGGGATTTCCCAAAATTGCGAGTGCAAATTTAGGCACAAATTTTCATATGTGCAAATATTTTTGAGAAAAAGCAGAAAAATATTGTGTTTTTTTGATTTTTACAAGGAGAAAGGAGGTGGGTTATCTCGTTTTTTGCTACCTTTAAGGTTTAAATGTGGTATCAATAAATTTAAGTATATCCAAAAATGTTTCAGCCATTACATTGTGTAGCTCTACGCACAATAAAATATAATGATCGCAACTCTATCTTGAGTGTTTATTCGCTTGAGATGGGACGATTGTCGTTTCTTGTGCCTGCCGGAAATGGGCGTGAGGCCAACCGTCGCAGAGCGATGTTTATGCCGCTGAGCATTTTTGAGTGTGTGGCGTCGATCAAACCGGGGCGAGAGCTTCATACAATGCGCGACCCGCGTGTGATGGTCCCTTTGCACGGATTGCATTCGCACCCTATGAAAGGGGCTATGGCGATATTTGTTGCCGATGTGTTGAATGCAGTGTTGCGTGAGAGCCAAAGCGATAACGCTACTTTTGCGTTCTTGGTTGATGCAATCACTCGTTTTGATGTGATGACTGAGGGTGTGGCAAATTTCCACCTCTGCTTCCTTTATAGGTTGGGAAGGTTTATTGGTATAGAACCCGATGTGTCGACCTATCGTGATGGAGCGGTATTTGATATGCAAGAGGGGCGATTTAGAATGACTCCACCATTGCATCACAAATATCTGATGAGCGACGATGCTCGCGTGGTGGCATTGCTATCGCGCATCACCTACGACAATTTGCGTTATTTCAAATTTAACCGCACCCAACGCAACGACCTGCTCGATAAAATCCTCGAATACTACACTATCCACTACAGTTCACTCTCACAAATGCAATCGCTCGATGTGCTACGAGCCTTGTTTGTGTAAAATATAAACGACATGTGTTTACATGCCGTTTATATTTTGTATATGATGATTATTCACCTTTTTTTACTAAATCAAAATAGCTGCTGATTTCTTGTTGATCAATGGCTTGTCTAACATTAAAGCGTTTAATTTGATCCATATATCCGGGGCGGGTTAATTTGATTTCAATTTGCACGTCTCGAGAGTTTTCGTAGGTAAGCCCAAGTATATTGAAAGAGCGAGTGTCTTCATATGGAGTTGTGCCAAGGTAGAGCTCATTTGTGTTCTTTACGATAGAAGGGATGCTTGAAACGACTCTCCAGAATACTCGTGCTCCTCGAGGTTCAGAATCAAAATACCAACGGATTATAGTTCTCTCTAAGGCTGTTCCTCCAGGGTTGTCGCGTGAAACCATGTTATTAGCTTCGCCTTTTACGATAGTAGGATCTTTTTCATAAGCAGAATTATTGCCGGCTTTCTTTTTTAAGACAGTGCTAAATGTTGCAGGATAGTCAACGCCTGCAAAACTTGCTGCAAAATTTTCAGATTTTGTTATATTGGGAGAATATGTTACATTTTTTATTTCATAGCCATCTTTAATGAATGTGAATTTGTAACTTAATGCTTCTTTTAGAAGTTCTACGGGATCGGCTTCGTTTTTGTTATATTCGTTTTTGTTATATAACATAGAGTTGACTTGATCCATGGCACCAGCTAATACTGAATTGACCGATTTGTCATCTTTGAGATTGATTACTTGATAGTATTCTTTTAGCTCAAATTGGCAAGGAGTAACTCCGATTGTCTGTCCATCGTGAAGAACTGTTGCCCCTTTGGGTTCACTATTGAGAGTGATAATAGCTCCCGATACTTTTTGGTTGTACTTTGAAGTCTTTGTTGTAAAACAAGACGAAAAACATAGGACGCATAGCGATGAAATTAGTGCAATGCTACTTTTTTGAAACCATAATTTTTTCATATAGGCAAATTATTATGTGTTTCTCAACCTCCAAAGAAACGGTTATAAAAATAATAGGTGCGGAGATTGTATTGCGTTACCATTAGCTCGGGTCTTGGCGTACCCATTCAACTGATAATGCAAAGCCCCCACACCGATGCTTCTATATATAACTTTAAAATGATATATAGGCAATCAATGTAGGTGCTATCGCTAAAAATCTTCGTCGAATATGCAAACCGCCAAGTTTGAGCTAAGAAGATAATTTCAATAACACCTAAGTTAAAATATGTCGTATCAAAGGACCTTCAAAAAATGTAAAATCCTAAATCGTTGCAAATTTAATAAAAAAAATAATAGAATTTAATAAAGATGTGAAAAAAATTATTTTTCAACTTCGCAGCCGCGGAAGTGGAATTCTTCGGTGGCTTTTTCTTTTGAAAAACAATAATAAGTTAGTTCGGCTTCGGAACACACACGACCTTTTACCGATAGGGTTACGTCGATGATGGCAAACATTTTCTTTTGTTCGCGTAGGCGAGCGCGGGCTTCTAAGGTTACGTTGTCGCCAGTGGGGATTGGCCGGCGATATCTTATGTTGAGGTTGGTGGTCATGGCCGAAGTTTGTAGTTTGCGAGCAATTAACCATGCTCCCACTTCGTCCATAATTGTAGCTTGAATGCCTCCGTGGAGAGTTTTTATCCATCCTTGGAAGTTGTCGCCGGGGTTCCAATACGAAACGATGTCGTCGCCATCTTCCCAAAATTCCATTTTTAGTCCACAGGGGTTGTGAGGGGCGCATGCAAAACAGTTGTAGCCTTCATCCTCAAGGCCAATCCAAGGGTTAATTATCTTTTTCATATAATTGGTGATATAGTTGGGTGATTGTTTTATTTAATATGGGGTGAACCCACGATGGGTTGAGGTGCATCATGGGTGTCAATACAAAGTCGCGCAAGTGCATGCGAGGGTGAGGGAGTTGCAAGGTAGCAGAGTTGATAACAATATCATCTACAGCGATGAGGTCTATGTCGATGAGTCGGTCGATATAGTTGCCATCTTCATCGCGATGTGATGATGGGGAGATGCTTTTCTCTATTTTAAGTAGTGAATCAAGCAACTCTTGTGGATTGAGCTGAGTTTCTATGGCAATGCCTATGTTGAGGAACGTGTTTGGCGAATCATATCCCCATGGTTCTGATTCAACGTAGGGCGATTTGCGAGTCTTGGCGTTGCATAAAAACTCAATATGGGCAATCGCTTGCTTGATGAGAGCATTGCGATTACCCATATTAGAACCTATATTGATATAGGCTGTTGACATTAGCCTATAATTATAAAGTGCGATTTACTTCAACTTCTTCAAATCCTTCGATTATATCGCCTTCTTTGATGTCGTTGTATCCGGCAATGTTAAGGCCGCAATCGTAGCCCGAAGCCACTTCTTTCACGTCGTCCTTGAAACGTTTGAGTGAACCAAGGTCGCCGGTATAGATTACGATACCATCGCGAATCAAGCGTATTTTGCAAGCACGTTTGATTTTTCCTTCGCGCACCATACAACCTGCGATTGTTCCCACTTTCGAAATCTTGTAGGTTTGAAGCACTTCGGCAGTACCTGTGATTTCTTCTTTGATTTCGGGTGCAAGCATACCCACCATTGCATCTTTAACCTCTTCGAGGGCTTGATAGATGACTGAGTAAAGACGAATTTGTACGCCTTCTTGTTCGGCGGCACGACGGGCAGGGAGAGATGGACGCACTTGGAAGCCGATGATGATAGCATCGGAAGCTGCAGCAAGCACAACATCACTTTCAGAGATAGCACCCACAGCTTTGTGGATAACGTTGATTTGAATCTCTTCGGTTGAAAGTTTGAGAAGTGAGTCGGACAATGCTTCGATTGAACCGTCAACGTCACCCTTAACGATGATGTTGAGTTCGTGGAAGTTGCCAAGAGCACGACGACGAGCAATTTCTTCGAGTGTGAGCTTGGTAGTGGTGCGTTCACGTTGTTCGCGTTGTAATTGTTCGCGTTTAGTAGCGATTTCGCGAGCTTCTTGGTCGGTATCCATCACGTTGAATGTGTCACCTGCAGTAGGAGCGCCATTCAAACCGAGAATCAATGTAGGAGTGGCAGGACCGGCTTCGGTGATGCGTTGGTTACGTTCGTTGAACATCGCTTTCACTTTACCGAAGTGTGTGCCGGCAAGGATAGTGTCGCCTACACGGAGTGTCCCGTTTTGAACGAGCACTGTTGCCACATATCCACGACCTTTATCGAGCGAAGATTCGATGATAGATCCCACTGCCTTGCGGTTGGGGTTGGCCTTCAATTCGAGCATTTCGGCTTCGAGAAGCACTTTTTCCATCAAATCGTCAACACCGATACCTTTTTTGGCCGAGATGTCTTGTGATTGATATTTACCGCCCCAGTCTTCAACAAGATAGTTCATTGAAGCGAGAGCCTCTTTGATTTTGTCGGGGTTGGCGGCAGGTTTGTCAATTTTGTTAATAGCGAACACGATGGGCACGCCGGCAGCTGAAGCGTGGTTGATAGCTTCAACGGTTTGAGGCATCACGCTATCGTCGGCAGCGACGATGATGATACACAAGTCGGTAATCTTCGCACCACGAGCACGCATGGCGGTAAACGCTTCGTGACCGGGGGTGTCGAGGAATGTGATGCGACGGCCATCAGAAAGTTTCACGTTGTAAGCACCAATGTGTTGAGTGATACCTCCGGCTTCACCGGCGATAACGTTGGCGTTACGTATATAGTCGAGCAAAGAAGTTTTACCATGGTCAACGTGTCCCATCACGGTAACTACCGGAGGACGAGTTGTCAAGTCTTCTTCTCTATCTTCTTCTTGTTCGATAGCTTCAGACACATCGGCCGATACATATTCGGTTTTGTAGCCAAATTCGTCGGCAACGATGTTGATTGTTTCGGCATCGAGGCGTTGGTTGATAGAAACCATCACACCGAGGTTCATACAAGTAGCAATAACGTTGTTGATGGGCACGTTCATCATCACAGCCAAGTCGTTGGCGGTAACGAATTCGGTGAGCTTCAACACTTTGCTTTCGGCTTGTTCGAGCTCGGCAGCTTCAAGGGCGCGGTTGGCACTTGCTTCGCGTTTTTCTTTACGCCATTTAGCACCTTTCTTGAGCCCTTTGTCTTTGCTTGTGAGGCGAGCAAGGGTTTCTTTAATTTGCTTTTGTACGTCTTCTTCGTTTACTTCGGTGTGAACCGGACGTTTGTTGCGTTCTTTATTTTTCTCTTTCTTAGAATGCTCGTTTTTGCCACCCTTATTGTTGTTATTGTTGTTTCCAACTTGTTGAGCAGCTTTTTCGATGTCGATTTTTTCTTTGCCACCAATGCGTTTACGCTTTTTGCGGTCACCGGTTTGGGCATTGCCACCATTATTTTGTTGGTTGGCATTGTCTTTGGCCATGCGCTCTTTGCGTTTTTCCTCTTTAGTTTTCTTTTTGGGGCGAGTTTGTTGATTTATCGCAGATAAGTCAATCTTGCCAACCACGTTGATGGTAGGAGTATTTGTTGGGCGGCTCATGGTGAAGATTTCTTCTTCTTCTTTCTCTTCTGTTTGAACCGGTTCTTGAGGTTGTTCAACTTTAACAACAGGTTTAACTTCCTCAGCGGGCTTAACTGCTTCTTTTTTCTTTTCTACTTTCTTTTCGGGTTGCTTTTGAGCAACTTCGGCTTTTTGAGGCTTTGATTCAGCAACAGGCTTAGCTTCTTCTTTTTTGGGAAGAGGTTTTTCTGAAACATTGTCTTTAGCCGAATTATTTTGTTCGGTATTTTTAGCTGCTGGTTTGCCTATATTGTTGATGTCGATTTTACCAACAATCTTAGGTTGAGTAGCTGGTTCTACCGGTAGCACAATTTCCTCAATGGCTTTAGGCGCTTCTTTAGGCGCTTGTTTGCTTCTCTCTTTTTGGCGCTCGGAGGAGAATTGTTCCGATTTGCTTTTTTGGTCTTTGTCGTTCTTGAACTCTTTCATAAGAATCTCCACAACGTCATCTTCAACACGAGCGTTGGGGTTGTTGTCGATAGAGATATTCTTTTTGTTTAAGAATTCAATCATCGTGGGAAGTGCCACGTTGAGGTCTTTTGCTACTTTACTGATTTTTGTTTTCGCCATATGTTTTATTAAGAATTACTGCTTTAAATGAATTAGAGGAGATTGATGATGCTGAGATGAAGTGTATTAATCGTCTTCAAATTCGGCATTGAGGATTTGAAGCACTTCGTCAACAGTGTCTTCTTCGAGGTCGGCTTTATCGATAAGCTCTTGGCGAGGAGTGTTGAGAACGGCCTTAGCTGTTACGCAACCAATATTTTTGAGGGTGTCGATAATCCATGGATCGATTTCATCTTTAAAGTCATCGAGATAGATGTCCTCATCTTCGTATGCACCTTCACGATATACATCAATCTCATATCCTGTGAGCATTGATGCAAGCTTGATGTTTAAACCTCCTTTACCGATGGCTAATGATACATCTTCGGGGCGAAGGAACACTTCGGCTTTTTTGTTTTCATTGTCAAGACGCATTGAAGATGGTTTAGCAGGGCTAAGCGCGCGTTCGATGAAAAGAGCGGGGTTTGAAGTGTAAGGGATTACATCGATGTTTTCGTTGCGAAGTTCGCGCACGATGCCATGAATACGAGACCCTTTAACACCCACACAAGCTCCAACGGGGTCGATGCGCTCATCGTAGCTTTCAACAGCGATTTTAGCACGTTCTCCAGGGATACGAGCCACTGCACGAATATTGATGAGCCCGTCGTGAATTTCGGGAACTTCAAGTTCGAAAAGACGGCGAAGGAAATTTTCGTTTGTGCGAGAAACGGTGATTTTGGGGTTTTTGTTTTTATTGTCAACATTTGCAACAACAGCTCTCACTGTTTCGCCTTTGCGGAAATGATCGCTAGGAATTTGTTCGCTTTTAGGTAGCAAAATTTCATTTTTATCGTCGTCAAGAAGTAATGTTTCGTATTTCCAAATTTGGTATACTTCACCGGTAACGAGCTCTCCTTCGAGTTCTTTAAATTTGGCGTAAATAGCATCTTTTTGAAGGTCGAGGATTCGTGATTGGAGTGTTTGGCGCAAGTTGAGGATTGCGCGACGGCCAAAATTGGCAAAAATAATTTCTTTAGTGTGTTCTTCGCCAATTTCAGCATCAGGGTCGTTATCGGCGCGAGCGTCGCTAAGACTTATTTCTTGGTTAGGGTCAGAAACTTCTCCGTCGGGAACAACTATTAGATTTTGGAAAATCTGAACGTCACCTTTGTCGGGGTTCATAATTATGTTGAGATTTTCATCAGTGCCAAACATTTTGCTAAGAACGTTGCGGAATGATTCTTCCAAAACGCTTATCATTGTAGTTTTGTCGATGTTTTTTAGCTCTTTAAACTCGGCAAATCTTTCCACCATATTTGGTGCTTCCTCTTTTTTAGCCATTTTGTGGTTGTTATTTATTTGAAGTTAATTAAATATTTTACTGATTTAGTGTTGTCTATTTTTAAAGTCTCGGGTTCCATTACGATTGATGGACGTTTGGCTCCCGGTTCTTTTACTTTTTTTGCTACTTCAATGGTGAATTCGTCATCGCCAACGGCAGTGAGCACACCTTGCATTTTGCGACCATCACGGGTGAGCACTTCTACTTCGTTTCCAATGTTTTTGAGATATTGTCCTTTTACTTTGAAAGGGGCAGTGAGTCCTGCCGATCCCACTTCAAGTTCATAATCTTCAACATCGCGATCAAAAGTAGCCTCAATTTTGCGGGTAATTGTAGCGCAAGTGTCGAGGTCGATATTTTCGGGGCTATCAATTTCTACAACAATTGCATTGCCCGGATTTATCTTTACATCGACAATGAAAATTGATGTTCCTTCAATAGCTTGCTCAATTGTTTTGGTGAGTAGCTGTTTATCAATCATTTTCTAATAGATTTAATAAAAAGGAGGAAGCTATCGCCTCCTCCGTGACTATTACGAGTGCAAAATTACAACTTTTTTCTACCGTTTGCAACTTAATAGGTTGCCTCAAACTCGTTCAAGATTTGGTTATGTGAAAAATTAACTATATTTTAAATATAATTAACCTATTTTAATTTAGTTTCTTTATTAAAGCGACGGCAAAAGCAGCGATCCCTTCACCTCTTCCGGTAAAGCCAAGACGTTCGGTAGTAGTGGCTTTTACTGATACACAATCATTTTCAATGCCTAAGTCGTCGGCAATGTTTTGTATCATTTGAGGGATGTGAGGCAGCATTTTTGGCGCTTGAGCGGCGATTGTTACATCGACATTGCCTATTGAATAGCCTTTATTAAGTAGTAATTCTTTTACGTTACGGAGTAACACTCTTGAATCGGCACCCTTGTATTTTGGGTCGGTGTCGGGGAAATGGTAGCCAATATCGCGCAATGCTGCCGCTCCTAAAAGAGCATCACATAGAGCGTGCAGAGCTACATCGGCATCGCTGTGTCCTAAAAGACCTAAGTGATAAGGAATTTTCACTCCGGCAATCCATAAGTCACGTCCCTCTACAAGTTTGTGGACATCAAAACCTTGACCTATTCTATACATTGCGTGCGATTTTAAGAGGGTGGAATTTGAGTGAATTATTTGCCCATCAATTCTTTCAGTCCGTCCATGTCAAATGTGAGGGTGAAACGGAGTGTTTGGTCGAGAGGTGATGTTTGAGCGGTTGCAAGCATGTATGAAGCATCAAGTTTCAACACGTTGAGAGCAAATCCAGCACCAAGGCCAAAGTATTGACGATTGCCTTTGAATTCGTTTTCGTAGAAGTAGCCGGCGCGAAGGAAGAATTGTTGGTTGTAGTTATATTCAGCACCTATAGAATAGGTGATTTCGCGGAGTTCTTCTTTGGCTCCACCGGGCGCATCGGAAAAAGACTTGAATATACCGGAGATTGACGACATATTTTCCCAATCTTCGAGAGCATCGAGATAGGCTTGTTGTCCTTCGGTATCATCGCTAAAGTCGCTTTCACGAGGTTTGGTGGGGACTAATAGCTTATTTGCATCAACCGATATTGCGAGGTTGTGATAATCGGCAAGAGGGAATGTAAATGTTGTACCAATTCTTAGGTTTGTGGGGAGGAATGCGGGGTCTTCTCCGTTGTTGTATGAAATCTTAGAACCGATATTTGAGATGTTCCAACCCCATGACCATTGACATTCGTTGCGACCGATGATGGGGAATGTGGTGAAGTAACCTGAGATGTCGGCAGCAAAAGCTGAGGCTCCTGAGGTTTGGTCACCTGCATATGAGTCAGAGAATCCGAGGTCGGAGTAGATATAGCGGAATGCTACACCCATAGAGAATTTTTCAGACAATTTGCGAGAGTAACCTAAGTCGACCGACATTTCATAAGGGTTAAGGCTTTGAGTTGAAACACCTGATTGATCCGATGTGTTTACCTCGCCAAGAGAGAAGTAACGAAGAGATGCACTCACGGCTTGGTTATCGCCACTGCCGAGTTTCCAATATCCGGCCACGTTGGCAAGGAAGATGTCATTGACAAGTTTTCTCAACCAGGGAGTATAACTCAATGAAACAGCCCCACGACTATATGCAAAAGCATATTTTGAAGGGTTCCAATATTGTGAGTTAACATCGGGGTCGGTAGCAACACCAAGGTCGCCCATTGAAGCTCCACGGGCATCGGGGGCGATATTCAATGAGTTTACACCGGTTTGAACAGGGTTGAATTCGTTTTTCCCGGTTGCTTCTTGTGCGATAATAGAAGGAACGCACATTGCGATGGCAATTAAGCCTATTACGATAGTTTTTAATCTCTTATTCATATTGTTTTAGAATGTAGCTAATTATATTAACTCAAAAAATGACAATTTATTGCTTAGAGGGTTGAGTTTATGATATTTTATTGTGCGAAATGGCGCGTAGGGTGATGTAAATTCCATCTCGATTTAAACGTTATGTAATAAAAATGAGGAGAAGCCATCAAACGTCTTCTCCTCATTATATGTGAGTTAATGATATAAGCGAGTGATTATTTTACCACAATAACTTGTGTTTTTTCAGAGCTGCTGAATTGGTTGCCGCCGTTGAGTATCACGTAGGCTTTATAGTTGCCGTCTTCAACAAGGATGCCGTTAGAATCTTTCAAATCCCAGGTGAATGGGAATGAGCAGTTGGCTTTTGAGAAAATAGTAGAACCGTTATTGTCTTCAATTACAATGCGACCGAATGGTTCTTCCAAGAAGTTGTGTTTTATTGAGAATGTAGCTTCGGTACGAGCCGGAGTTTCAGCAACGTTTAATGATACTTGTGCCGAACGATTTATAACAACAAATGAGATCGTGTAGTTGGCACGATTTCCCGCATTGTCGGCAACACTTAATGTGAGCGTGTGCTGCCCATCTTCGATGTTGCTTACGGGAAATGCTATTGTAGCACTTCCATCGGGGTTGTTTGTTATTGCAGAGCTGACAAACGGATAAGATTTTTTCCCATCTAATGAAAGGGTTGAGGTGAGTCCGATGGTTCCATCTGAAGTGTTTATCCCTGATTCATCAGAAGCGATATTGGCATAGAACATAAAGTCGTTACCAACAATGTCGCCATTATTAAACGAAGGCTCGTTGATATAACATTGTTCGATAACAGGAGCGGAATTGTCGCTTATGGCAGTTTCGGCATTATATTCCGAAATGCTTATGAGATTGAAATGCCCGATGGCGCGATTTTTCTTATCGTCGCTAATGGCGAAATATGACAAGCGATTAACCGAGTTGCTTTTTTGAGGTACCGGTGCCACAAGTGTAGCTTCAAATTTGCCATTTGTGACGGGAACGGTAATCTCGGCAAGTAGATTTTCGTCTAACAATATTTCGATACTATCGTTAGAATGATAAGGATTGAATTTGTCGGAAGGAACGGTGATGATAGAGTCATAAGGAACTACATATGTTGTTTTATCTTTGGTATATGATGAATACAAATTAGGTCCATCATATAACGATAGAGTGATAGCCCCGTTAAATGATTCTTGAACATTGCCGTTTTTGTCGGTTATTTGTCCTACAAATAGGTTTTTTGAAAGAGGGGAAATTTGATATGTCGATGAATCTTTTACTTCAATATTGTTGATTGAAGTTGTAGTCACGTTGAGATTGGGCTTGTATAGAGGAATTGCGGGGTCGCCTGCGAGGTTGTAGCACAAAGTGTTAACACCTAATGTGCGGTCGACAATTTCAGTGGCAGCTCTGTTTCGAGCTCTGCGGAATACATCGCCAATAAGGTCTTTTTCATTTGCATTGAATAATTCGCAAGTAAATGCACGATTGATGTATTGATTGAATTGCATATATACGGTGCGACATGCTGCGACGATAGCGATAAACCCTCCATCTTCGTTATATAGCGAGGCTTCGGCCATGCCACCATCTTTGCGGTCGAAAGAGAATGCATCGCATGTAGCAAACATTGCAATAGGCGCGTGGCTATATTTTGTTTCATTTATAGCATTTACACTCCACAATTTCTTTCCTGTGAAACTTGTTTCGCCACCATGTCCGGCATAGCTGAAAAATCCTTGCCCTTTATGGAGCGCTTGAGTGATTTTGTCACGAGCCTCGGCAGCGTCTTTTCCGTTGGAGAAATAAATGGTGCTAAATGCGCGAGTACATGTTGTTGACGGTGAAATAGCGAGTGTGGAGTCGATATTCTCTTCTTGTTGAAGGATGTGTCCGTAACTATCCCCTTCGTCAGCGAGGAATATTGCGCGATTGAATGTAGCGCTGGTGGGGGGGTATTGGAGATATTTGACAATTTTGTTGGCTGCAGCTTGAGCATTAAGTGTGGTTTGCGCGGGAATGCGCCCGATGCCGATATGAACTTCGTTGTTGTGAATATTCTCGGGGTCATAGTCGTCGTTGAGCATGCCAAAGTAAGAGTCGCTACAATATGCTTTAGCGGCACTACGGGCATCTTCAACAATCTCGGTTTGATATGTGAGAAGTCGGTCTTCTTTAGGTAAAATTATGCCACGGTTATCCCAAGACCCTTCTCCAAATAAAAGGAGATATTTGAATTTGGATTTATTTCGGTCATAAAACATTTTAATGAAACGACGATATGCCATGGCCGAAGGTGTTCCTGAAGAGTATTCATTGAAGATTTGAGATTGGTTGACTACCAACACATCAAGGCCTTGGTAGTCGCGGTGAGCTTGAGCAACTTGTTCGGCATATGGTTGACATAGATTGTTGGTTATAATCAGCATGTTTGGAGTTCTTGCTCCGTGTAGGTTTTGGTTCTCTATTGCTCCAATATATTCAACTTGGTGCATTGTTTTTGTAGGGTCGAAAGCGATAAGGCAAGGGTTGCCGGTTGTTGAATAGGAGTATGATTTGTCGAAGGTGCCAATAGTCTTATTTGACGTTTCGTTATATTTTGTGGCGTGAGGTAATATTTTAAGCGGATTTGTGACATTCCATACTTGAATATTCTTGTTGCTATTAGAGATAATGAAGTTGGTGTTTTGATTTCCGTTTAAAAATAACATTCGCATTTGTGCTTCACCTTCAAGATTGTTTTGACGACGATATGTTAAATATGTATAGTCGATGGCTGCATATGATGCGTTATTTCCTGTAGGGAATGAGACGTTAAACGTATAGTCTTTCTTAGTGGAGTCGTTGATATAGAATTGAATGTCGCCATCACTAGTGTAGTAATATTGAGATGACAACGAACTTGGAATCACTTGGCGGTGATTTTCTTTATAGATAAGAGAGTCGGGGTGATCAAACTCTACATTGAGGGCTGTATATGATGGCACTTTTGCCGCATATGAATATTTAAATATAGCCGGTTCGGAACAAATATAAGGCTTAGGAAGTGAAAATGAGAATTGTTGAGCGCCGTTGAGAAGGCTTCGGTCGAAAAAGAATGTGCCGGCTAATCCGGGGTTGTCTAATTCGTTTTCGATATATATAATATTATTGTGGTATTCTCGTGATAAAATGTTGCTGAGGTTGTAGTTTGCGCTCGATGGCATAGCCGAAGCATTAGGGGCTACATCACTCAAGAAATAGTACCCCGATGTAGAGTACATGTTGCGCAAAACTTCAATTTTAGATTCACTATTGCCGAGGTTGATTCTTAAATCGGGCTCGCCATAGAAAATTATTTTATTGTCGCAATAATATACAGGTTGAGCGGGGAGGTCATCGGGGAAAGATGAGCTAAAAGTGTTTTTGGTGAGAGCTGTGCCTCCATATCCATATACGCACACTTTTGAGGGGTCGCTAAATCCCCAAGCCTTTAATTGGTCAAATGATATTTCGTGCATACCGATGTTGGAAACTTTGATTTTTACCCAATTCCCGGTGCTTAACTTTGAATTAGAGGTATAGTATGACGAAGTGAGTGCATAACTAGAGCTGATGCAGCCAATCGCAATTAAACAAGTGATAAGAGTTTTGTATATATTATGAAGAATCATAACTGTATATTATTTAAATTTTAATTTAATGTTTGGAGTATTGTTTATAGAGCCGTTGACAATTGTGTTTATTGCAATGTCTCCTGTAATAGGGATTATTGCCGGAGCGATTATATCTCCGATTTTGAGCGTGAGATATTTGCTTATATCTGCAATGGTATCTTCGATGGCGAGTTGAGAAAGACTGAGCGAAGTGTTATTGCCATCAAAATCAATTGAGATTGCGGCGTCTTTGTCAAATTGCTCAAGAGGGATCCAATCGCCAATAATGAAGGCTCCGTCAAAAGCTGATGCGATGGCCGATTGCCCAACTTTATCGATAAAGTCAATGGGTTTGGTGTAAACGGCTAAGGCTAATGCATCGATGTAGCGATGAGCAAATTTTGCTGCGATATTTTTTCCTAATCGTGTTACACGATATGCAATAGTGGCTTGATATTCCCATTTGCCTGAAAATCCCGGGACAAAGAATGGTTTCCCTTCTCGAATAATTGCGGAGTCGGGAATAATCGACAAGTGATTATTCGTAATGTCGACAGATTGACCAAGAATTCTATTTATTGCAAGAATCTTCATTTTGATTGTTGTTTTTGAATGTCCAATCGGTTATACATTACAGCGAGATGAGAGTATATTGAGGTGTTTTGAACTACAATATTTTCCGATAACTTTATGCGAGAAGGAGTGAAATTCCACAAGGCTTTTATGCCGTTGGCAACCATTAAATCGGCCACGTTTTGTGCTTGATCGACAGGAACCGCTATGATGGCAATTTCGGCATTTAGCGATTTGCGTTTGTATTCAAGCTCGGCTATATCATAAATGGGGATATTGCATAGCTTAGTCCCTACAATAGATGGGTTTACGTCGAATCCGGCAACAATGTTAAGCCCATATCGCGAAAGTCCTGAGTCTTGGATTAGAGCCCCACCAAGGCTACCTACCCCAA
The DNA here is from genome assembly GCA_017399915.1 of Muribaculaceae bacterium. Lineage (GTDB taxonomy): Bacteria > Bacteroidota > Bacteroidia > Bacteroidales > Muribaculaceae > RGIG4079. Next base: position 236,600 of record JAFQAS010000065.1, on the reverse strand, counting down.
CTATAATTGCATTGTGAACCTCTTTAAATCCTAAAAAGCGTTGAAGAACTTGCTCGAGGGTTTTTACTTCATAGCCAATGCGGGTTTTCCCTTTTATATTTAGAAAAGATAAATCTTTGGCGATTTGTGAAGCATCAACATTGAGGTCTTTGGCGATTTGTGTAGATGAAACAAATTCCACTTCGCGAGAGTTAAGCATAGTTACATATGCCAAATACCAAGGCAACCTTCTGAGGGTTGGCTCGGGAAGAATCTCACGAGTATTGTTGCGGATATCACTCATTTTTATTGAAGTATATTTGCGACAAATTTACTAATAATTATGAATTTACACAAATGAGCGTTATTAAAAAGCAGAAATAGCGGTTCTGTTATCGGTTTGAATACTCTCGAAAACGCATTATTTTGCCGCTACTGCAAGTTTGCGTGATGAAGAACTGTAATCTTGCCCGTTGGTCGACATCGAAGCTTTATATACATATATGCCTCTATTGACACGTCGGCCACTCATATCACATAAATCCCAGTTGATAGGAGTTGATGTCGACATATCGCTTTGTCCACTACGAGTCGATTGCCACACAAGTTTTCCCATTAGGTCGAAAACTTCAACTTTTATAGTTGCCATTGCATCGGGACGGTCATGTTTGATATAGAAGTTCACTTCGGTGTGAGCCGGGTTAGCATCGGTATATACGTCAAATATGTTGGGGACAAATCCATTTATTACTTTTATGTTGATATCCTTTTCGGTAGAGTTGCCTGATGTGTCCCATACTTTGAGGCGTAGGGTGTGATCTCCGTTTGGGAGGTCTTTGATAGGATAATTAATCACACCTCGCGACATGTCGCTAATAATAGGGGTATAGTATTGCGATACGTCAGAGAAGTGTTTGTCGCCATCAAGGCGTATCGACATTTGATGTCCCACGCCGGCCGATGATAAGTTAATGCTCACGTTGTCGGATATTTGAGCAATCAACATTGGCGATTCGTTTACAATATCACCATTGGCAAAATCTTCATGGTTTATATATAGATATTCAATTATAGGAGCGATTGTGTCGGCCTCGGTTGATTCGTCAAATCCATAAACATAGAATGAATGGTCGCATCCTATAGCTTCTTTGCCGTTATCGGCTATCGCATAGAGGTTTAGTGTAGCTTCGCGGAAGTTGTTGGCGATTTCGGTAGGCATTGAAATGTTAATGGTGAATTCTCCGTTGACAACAGAGTCGCGACCGGCATATAGTTTTTCTCCATGTTCATCAAATGCAACTTCTTTACCGTCGTCATCATGAGTGTAACCATGAGATGTGGTGCTTTTGTCGGCGTCGTAAAGAGTGGAGTGTATAATCCCGGTAAAGTCGGATATGTCAAGGCCTTTGTCGTTGGTGATGCGCCCTTGGATTATTGCGTTTTGGCGCGCTTGAATAATTGCTTGTTCTCCAAATTCGGTATATGAGCCGTTAATAGAGTTAACTTTAGCAACCGATTGGGGAATAGCTAATCGCATGGCAGGGTCGCCCATCAGAGCAAAACGAAGTTTGTTTCGGTCTTGCACTTTAATGCCATTGTTGCTCAAATTATTCTTGGCATTTTGGTAAATTTCACCTATAGTTAAGAATTGACCTTCTTCGTTGCGTTTGAATAAGAATTGGGCTAATGCATTTGAGAGTAGTCCATTGTTTGCGATATATACCGGGCGAGTGGCGCTAATGGCACCAATAATGCCTCCATCAGAGAGTTTGTACATAATTTCAGCCCCTGTTGATGATGTTGCGTCCCAACGAAGATAGTCGCAAGTGGCGGCATATAGGAATGGGAATCGCTTTAGGTATAAGCTACTCATCTCAACATACGATAGAAGCCCGTCGTGTGTCCATGATGTAGTATTGGCATGGCCAATATAGTTCCACCATAAAGTCCCCTCGTCGAGAAGTTTAAACATTTTGGACTTGGCTTGTGGATAAGAATTCCCTTCGCGAGTGAAAGCGTCGATATATAGCTTGTTGTATACAAATTCCTTTCCCGAAGGAGTGTTGCTCATTATTTGCCACATTGTTTCGGATTGATCCATATGTATACCATTATCCATGTCGTCGGCAACGAGCATCACTTGGTTTTTCCATTCGCTTTTAGTCGAGTTTAGTGTGTAATGATATAACTTGTCGACGATATCTTTTGCATCGGAGTAACTACGAGCAGGAATGCGCCCAACGGCGATGCAATAATGGTCGGCTCCCATGTTGGCTCCAGAGTTGTCTTTTAAGAATGCATGAATGTCATCAGAACAGTAGCTGTCGTTGTCATCAAGCCCTTTGTCGGTTTGCCACATTGGAATGGTCTTTTCGTTTGAGTTTTTAAGCTCATTGGTGAGGTGGCGGTTATCAAAAGTGCCTCGGCCGAAGAATAGGGCATATCTTATAGGGGTAGAGGTGTTATTGCTTCGGTCCCAAAGCATCTTGAGAAATTTGCGAAATGCGTTTACGTCGGGAGCTCCCGATGCAAATTCGTTAAATACAAGCTCTTGGTCTACTACAAGAACCTTAAGGGAATCGCTCGAATTGCGATGGAGCTCGGCAATACGTTCGGCTTGTGATGCCCAATCGCTAATGGTGAATATTACCATGTCGGGAGTTTCTATGCCGTGGAGATTTTGATTCGATATTTTCGACACAAAAGAAGGCGATGGTAGAGTTGTGGTTTCGTCCCATGCAATATAATCGCGCAAGCCTGAGTGAGAGTTGTTAAACGATGCAACATCGCCCGATGTAGATGTTTTTAATGAATATATATTTTGAGGAGATGTGATGTCCCAAATGTGAGTGGAACTGCCTATGCCCGAAAGCGACATTAGTGGGGTTGTGGAGCGGAATTTGAGAATTCCGTTATGTAGCTTTAGTTTGCGTGTATAATTAAGTGTAATATAGTTAAGATTAGCCATTTGCAAGGTGGCATTTGATGAAATTTTTATGCCTAATGACAATTCGCTATTTGAAATGTTGAAACGGTGTCGAGTAGTTGAAATTTGACCATGAATATATCCGGTTGGTGCGCTTTGTGCAATGCGGTCGGCAGGGCTCGACTCAACAGACTCGCCATTTGCAGTGAAATGCAACATCGATGCTGCCGATGTGGTTTTGGTCGCAAAACTACATTCCAACCACACATCGTTATCGGTGAGAATGTCGGTGAGCGAGAACTTATATGTTTGAGATTGTGAATATCTAAAATCTTCACCCAACAATAGGTGACCGGTTTCACCATGATTCACTAAATCGGTCTCGTGGAAAATTGCCTCGGTGAATGAAGTCGCGGCTTCGTTTAACGATGATGGGTCAATGTCTTTGCCTTTGGTGGGGATTTCTGAGGAGAGTGTAGTTTCGCGGTCGCTCACAAAATAATAGCCAACAGTAGAAAATGGATTTAGCGAGTGAACGTATTGATTTTCAACGGGAGAGCTCCATGTCTCGGGGCCTTGGGCGTAAAAAACAATCCCACGATTGGTTTTATGTGATTGTACGATAGGAAGGTCATCGATAAATGTAGATATGCTTAACACATCGGGTAATCGTTTGCCTCCATATCCATATATGTTTACTTTTGACGGGTCGGAAAATCCCCATGATTGGAGGTCGGCATTTGAAATCATATAAATGCCAGATTTAGGAATGCTCACTTTAACCCATTTGCCTTCGCTTAATACCGAATTCTCGCTATAAGTCGATAGGGAAAATGCATTGGATTTAATAGGAAGCAGAGAAATAATTGCACCTATGAGAAAAAATGCTATGCGAGTTGATATATTGTTCTTATTCATAATCTGTTATGTATATATATGCGACATTGCGCTATTTATTCATAGATATAAACGTAGAAGCAGTTAAAATATTGTATTTGATTATTGTGTCATATATAAAGCTTGTATTAGGGTGTTTTTTGACATTTTCGTTCCGATAATAGACTCTCGCTTGATATTTTTTGCTAACTTTGCATTCTTAAATAAAACCGTTCATATTATGAATACATTAGACTTGGTTGTAATCGCAGTTATAGTTGTGTCGGCGATATATGGATACTACAAGGGGATCCTATCTCAAGTAGGAGGTCTTGCAGGTATTATTGCCGGTATAATCTGTTGCCGAATGTTTGGTGATGATTTTGCTGCGTTTTTGAATAATACGTTTGCCGATTCAACATCAACCCAGGCATCAACATCATTTTTGAACAATGTGATTGCTCATGTGGTTATATTTGTAGTTGCATATTTGGGAATGCGCATTGTGGCGTCGTTGATGTCAACTATGTTGAAAAAAATAAAACTTGGAGCAATAAATAAATTGGCCGGCGCGGTATTTGCTCCGGTGCAATGGCTTGTGATTCTTAGCATAGCATTAAATATATGGATTGTTATATTTCCTGAAACTGAGTTGGTGAAATCGTCATCGGGTATTGCAAACGAAACGATAATAAATCTTGCTCCCGATATTTTTGGTACCGACACGGCAAAAGATATTCTTAATGCCGGGAAATAAACAATTCTGCGTAAATGAGATTTTTTCAGCAATATGAAAAATATTGAAGATAAAGATAAAAATAAAAAGCCCGTTACTCCCGAAAAAAATAATGATATCATCAATGATGTTACATCGGGAGAATATAAATATGGCTTTGTTACCGATATTGACACCGACATCATTCCGCAAGGATTGAATGAAGATGTGGTGCGACTTATTTCGCAAAAGAAAGGTGAACCCGAATGGTTGCTCGAATTCCGACTTAAAGCATATCGCCATTGGCTCACTCTCGAAGTGCCCACATGGGCACATCTCGATATTCCTGAAATCGATTTCCAAGCGATAAGCTATTATGCCGCACCCAAGAAGAAAGAAGGACCAAAAAGCCTTGATGAGGTCGATCCCGAATTGCTCGACACGTTTAACAAACTCGGTATTCCTCTTGAGGAACAAAAAGTGCTATCGGGTATGGCTGTCGATGCGGTGATGGACTCGGTGTCGGTGAAAACCACTCATAAAGAGAAACTTGCTGAATTAGGTATAATCTTCTGCTCATTCTCTGAGGCAGTGCGTGATTATCCCGATTTGGTGAAGCGTTACCTTGGTTCGGTGGTGTCATATCGTGATAATTTCTATGCGGCACTTAATTCGGCAGTGTTTAGCGACGGCTCGTTTGTGTATATTCCCAAAGGGGTGCGTTGCCCTATGGAATTGTCAACTTATTTCCGCATCAACGCAGCGGGAACCGGACAGTTTGAACGCACGCTTATCGTGGCCGACGATGATGCTTATGTGAGCTATCTCGAAGGTTGCACGGCTCCTATGCGCGACGAAAATCAACTCCATGCCGCTATTGTGGAAATTATCGTTGAGGATCGTGCCGAAGTGAAATATTCGACAGTGCAAAACTGGTATGCAGGCGATAAAGATGGTCGTGGCGGGGTGTATAACTTCGTGACAAAACGAGGTCTTTGTCGCGGTGACAACTCAAAACTGTCGTGGACTCAAGTAGAAACAGGCTCGGCTATCACATGGAAATATCCAAGTTGTGTGCTTGCCGGTGATGGGGCAGTGGGTGAATTCTACTCGGTGGCTGTGACAAACAATCGTCAGCAAGCCGATACAGGAACGAAGATGATTCACACCGGTCGCAACACACGCTCTACTATTGTGTCGAAAGGCATCTCGGCCGGACATAGCCAAAACTCTTATCGAGGCCTTGTGAAAGTGGCTCCTAATGCCGATGGTTGCCGCAACTACACTCAATGCGATAGCTTGTTGCTCGGTTCGCATTGCGGCGCTCACACATTCCCCTATATCGATGTGTTGAACGATACTGCAGTGGTGGAACACGAAGCCACAACATCAAAAATCAGTGAGGACCAAATATTCTACTGTAATCAACGAGGCATTCCCACTGAGGATGCTGTGGCATTGATTGTCAATGGTTATGCCAAAGAGGTGATGAATAAATTGCCAATGGAATTTGCCGTTGAAGCTCAGAAATTATTGCAAATCACCCTCGAAGGGTCGGTAGGATAAACTATTATAACGAAACATCAACCAATGAATATGGACAATATATTATTAGATGTAAAAAATCTTCGTGCCGGCATTGAAGGCAAAGAGATATTAAAAGGAGTGAACTTGACAGTGCGTCCCGGTGAAGTGCATGCTATTATGGGACCTAATGGAGCAGGTAAAAGTACCCTTTCATCGGTGCTTGCCGGCGATCCCTCGTTTATTGTAACTGAAGGTGAAGTAAACTTCCATGGAGTAAATCTTCTTGAACTTGCTCCCGAAAATCGTTCTCACGAAGGTTTGTTCCTTTCGTTTCAATATCCGGTAGAAATTCCGGGAGTGTCGATGGTGAACTTTATGCGTGCGGCATTGAACGCAAAACGCAAATATTTCAATCAAGAACCACTCTCGGCAAGCGAATTCTTGAAACTGATGCGTCAAAAACGAGAGGTGGTGGAGCTCGACAATAAGTTGGCTTCGCGCTCGGTTAATGAGGGATTCTCAGGTGGAGAAAAGAAACGTAATGAAATTTTCCAAATGGCGGTACTCGAACCTCGCCTTTCAATCCTCGACGAAACCGATAGCGGACTCGATATCGATGCATTGCGCATTGTGGCAGGTGGGGTAAACAAACTCAAAACATCTGACAATGCCACAATCGTGATTACTCACTATCAACGATTGCTCGATTATATCAAACCCGACTTTGTGCATGTGTTGTATAAAGGTCGCATAGTGCGCACCGGTGGCCCTGAATTGGCTCTCACGCTCGAAGAACGTGGCTATGACTGGATTAAACAAGAAATTGATAATAAATAATTGCCAATAGTGAGAAATCTATGAGTGCATTATCTCAATATATAGAAATATTTGACTCGCATCGTGCCACGATTGAAGCAAAGTCGGCCGAGGTGATGAACCTTTGTCGCCAAGACGCCCGCAACCGTCTTGAAGGAAAGAGATTGCCTCAAAAAGGCACTGAGGGATATGAAAAGACTTCGATTGAAGATATGTTTGCCCCCGACTTTGGCGTGAATATCAATCGAGTGAATATCCCCGTTGATGTGTCGCTGTCGTTTAAATGCGATGTGCCTAATATGAGCACTATCATGGCATTTGTGGTAAACGATTCGTTTGTGCCGTCATCAACATTGCACAACAAGATGCCTCAAGGGGTGATAATCGATTCGTTGGCAAAGGTGGCAACCGAAAATCCGCAATTAGTGAGCCGATATTATAACCAATTGGCCGATAATGATAACGAGGCTGTGGCTCTTAACACAATGCTCGCCCAAGATGGAGTGATGATATATGTGCCACGAGGGGTGGTTATGGAACGCCCAATTCAATTGGTGAATATCTTCAATTCGGCTGCACCATTGATGGGTGTGCGTCGATTGGTGATAGTGGTTGAGGAGGGCGCGAAAGCGCAATTATTGATTTGCGATCACACTCAAAATAGTGAATACCGCTACCTCTCATCGCAAGTGATTGAGGCCTTTGTGGGGCAAAATGCGTCACTTGATATATATGACATAGAAGAGTCGTCTGATACGACATCACGCTATTCGCAATTATATGCTCGTCAGGAGCGTGATTCGCAGTTGATTGTAAATGGGGTAACTCTTACAGGTGGAGTGACTCGCAATGATTATCATATTGAGCTGGTGGGCGATAATTGCACATCTACTCTTGGTGGCATGGCAATTGGGTCGGGGCATCAGCATATTGATAATAATTCTGATGTGCGTCACCTGTCGGCTCATTGCAATAGTAATCAGCTCTTTAAGTGTGTGCTTGATGAAGAGTCGACCGGAGCGTTTGAAGGAGCTATTTATGTGGCTCCCGGAGCGCAATTCACCGAGGCTTACCAAAGCAATCGCAACTTGTTGGCGTCGAAAAGTGCGCGCATGCACACCAAACCTCAACTCGAAATCTATAACGATGATGTGAAGTGTAGTCATGGCGCAACAACCGGACAACTCGATGCCGATGCATTATTCTATATGCGTTCGCGTGGTATTCCCGAGCAAGAAGCTCGCACTATGTTGATGCAGGCCTTTATGGTTGACGTGATTGATATGGTGAAGATGGAAGGTTTACGCGATCGTTTGCGCCACTTGGTAGAAAAACGCTTTTATGGACAGCAAGCCTCTTGTGCCGACTGCGGAGTGACTTGCCGTGACCCTAAAAAAGACTAAGAAAAATGGAGAATTTTGATTTGACACAATTACGCGCTGAGTTTCCTATCCTTAATCGCAAGGTGTGGGATAAGCCTATGGTATATCTCGATAGTGCTGCCACATCGTTCACTCCTCAGTGTGTAGTTGACGAAATATGTAGAGTGTATAATACATGCAAGGCAAATGTGCATCGAGGAGTGCACACTCTATCGCAAGAAGCAACCGACCTTCAAGAGGCAACTCGCGAATGTGTGCGTGAGTTTATCAATGCAAAGTCGACCGAAGAAATTATTTTCACTCGTGGCACCACTGAAGCTATCAATCTTGTAGCTTCTTCATATGGAGAAATGATTGAGAATGGCGAGGAAATCATTGTCACAGCGATGGAGCATCATGCCAACATTGTGCCTTGGCAACTTTTGGGACGTCACAAACGTGTGATATTGCGTGTAGTGCCGGTGAAAAAAGATGGCACTCTCGACATGGTCACATTCCGTTCATTATTTAATGAGCGCACAAAGTTAGTGGCAGTGTGTCATGTGTCAAATGTGCTTGGTACGGTTAATCCGTTAAAAGAAATTATCGCCGAGGCTCATCAATATAAAGTGCCGGTATTGGTCGATGGAGCACAGGCTATCTCTCATATAAAAGTCGACGTGCAAGAGCTTGATGCCGATTTCTATGCATTCTCGGCACATAAAATGTATGGCCCCACAGGAGTGGGTGTGCTTTATGGCAAGCGCTCGTTGCTCAAAATGATGCCTCCTTATCAAGGAGGAGGGGAGATGATAGGCACTGTTAGTTTCAAGAAAACCACTTATGCCGAGTTGCCATTCAAGTTTGAAGCAGGTACTCCCGATTTTGTGGGCATCGCTGCCTTTAAGAAATCCATTGAATTTATGCAACGATGGGGAGTGGAGCGTATTGCAGCTCACGAAAAAGAATTGCTTGAGTATGCTACAACCGAGATGGAGAAAATCCCAAATATGAAGATATATGGTACAGCTCCCGAAAAAAGCGGTGTGATATCGTTTCTTATAGGGAATGAACATCATTATGATATGGGTATGTTGCTCGATAAACTTGGCATTGAAGTGCGCACAGGTCATCATTGTGCCCAACCGTTAATGCAAGCTTTGAAGATTGAAGGCACAGTGAGAGCTTCTTTTGCCGCTTACAACACTCGTGAAGATGTCGACGCCTTTATTGCCGCGCTAAATAGAGTGTCGGCAATGCTCGGATAGCCAATAGTTCTTAAATCTTTTCTTATAAGGAGAATAGTGTGGTGTATTGTACTACTGAATTGGCATAAATGTCGAATTTTGCATTTAAAGGGAATATTTTTTGGTAGAAAATGGTTATATTTGCATAGAAAATATAACTACTGATGGAACAATCTTTGCGTATTGCTCAGTTGAGCGGAATAAAACGGTTCTCGTTTGATTATAGTAAATTTGGTGATGACTACATGTTTTCGCACTTTATCCCCGGTGAAAGTGCGTTAGATTATTTTTCTTCACCGGTTCGTTTTGATGGAATTTTATTCGTGTTATGCCTAAAGGGTAAGTTTGAGGTTGAGATAAATCTTCAACAAATAGAGCTTTGCTCAAATTCATTGCTATGTCTTGGCCCTGATAAGATTATATCATCAAAACAAACCGATTTTAATGATTTTGAGGCATATTTCTTATTTATGTCGCCACAATTCTTGCGCGATATAAATATTGATATGAATGTAATGAACAATATAGGACGAATGGCGTCATTGAAAACATCTCGTCAACCGGTGTTGTTATTGTCGGATGAAGAATCGCAACTATTGCAAAAATATATGGAGTTGCTTCATTATAATACGATTAAAAATTCCGACGAACTTTATATAAAGAATATTTCACGCAACATTATCGCATCGGTGATATATCAAATATTTCAATTTGGGGAGAAATATATGCCACATGAGCGAGTGGAAGAACGCCCATTGAGTCGCCGTGCCAATTATGTACAAGAGTTTATGCGATTAATGCATGAAAATTATCGTCAAGAACGCTCGGTGGGATTTTATGCCGATAAGCTATTTATATCTCCCAAATATTTGTCGCTTATAATAAAGGAAATGACAGGTCGCTCGGCTGCCGAATGGATAGATGAATGTGTAATCCTCGAGGCTAAAAATTTGCTTCGTTATTCGGGAAAGAATATTCAACAGGTGGCATATGAATTGAATTTTACCAACCAATCATCGTTTGGCAAATATTTCAAGCATCTCACCGGCATGTCGCCCTCGCAATTTCAGAAATCTTAAGAAAAGGAAAGAGGAAAAAGGAGAAAGGAGAAAGGAAAGGTGCATTAGTTATCCCTATTTCAGTTGATTCCAAGAGTCGCAGCCAGCTCTCCCTCTCTGATGTTTATTCCAAGAGCTGTAGCTAGCTCTCCCTCTGTTGCGTAGCAATAGGGGGAGTACGGCGAAGCCGGGAGGGGGTCCTAACCACACAATCTATCTTTCTGTCTAAAATATTATTGCCGAGTGCAGCCCATTGAAGACCGTGTCATTACCCCGAAGGGGGGAGGGGGTATTCCAGAGAGCAGGAGTTTTCTAAGATTCACATTTATAGGTTGTTGTAAGTTTTTTGACCCCCTCGTCTCTTCGAGCCACTCCCCCTATTGCTCCGGTTCCCTACGCAACAGAGGGAGAGCTTTTCTTCGCCTCTTGCTTTTCTTCGCTGTGGATTTCAATAAAATGGTGTAATAGGAGGGAGAGTTTTTCTTTAGCTATTGTTTCCTGTTAAAAGGTGAAATGGGAGGCGAGGGTATGCGTCAGCCAGCTTTTCCTTCGCTGTTTTTTTATGATAGTATGTGATGGGTTGAAAGGGAGCTTTTTTGTAGTTTTAGTAAAAATTGCTAAATTTGTGAAAACAAACTAATATTAAATCTTAAATCAATCATGCGGAAATTTACTATTGTCACATTATTTTTGCTATTCTTCTTTGCACTTAAAGCTAACACAAATCAATCCTATACCGAGGTGGTTAATGGGGTTGAGTTTGATATGGTATTTGTGGAAGGAGGTAAATTTGAAAATAAAGGTGTTGGCTATGAGGTTGGAAATTATCATATATCAGCCACTGAAGTTACTCAAGAATTGTGGGAAGTAGTGATGGGGACTACCGTAGCGATGCAGCGCGATAAGATTAACCCTAAATTGCCTTTGGCGGGTGTGGGTGATAAACATCCCATCTATTATGTGTCACAAAAAGAAGCGAAGGAGTTTTGTGAGCGATTAAGCCGTCTTACCGGCAGAAAATACACTTTGCCAGTTTGGCAACAATGGGAATATGCCGCAAAGGGTGGAAAACGCTCCGGAAATTATAAATATAGTGGGAGTGATAATGCCAACGATGTGGCTTGGATTAATAGCGTATCAACACACCCAGTTGCCACTAAAGCTTCTAATGAATTAGGAATTTACGATATGAGTGGCAATGTGTATGAATGGTGTGCAGGTGAAGGCCAATTGCGTGGTGGTAGTTGGATGTGTGATGCAATATGTGGCGAGATTGAGCGAGTTAATCTACGAGATGCTCGTTCTCGTGATAAAATCGTAGGTTTCAGAGTGGTGGAGAATCAAAAAGAAAGTCTATATAAAGGAACAAACAATATCGAAATAAATGTCAAAGGAGTTTCTTTCAAAATGATTAATGTAGAGGGTGGCACATTTCAAATGGGTTCTAATGACAGCGAAGCTTCTAGCGATGAAAAACCTGTACACAGTGTTACCTTGAGCGATTACTATATAGGCGAAACCGAGGTTACTCAAGAATTATGGGAAGCAGTGATGGGAAGCAATCCGTCAGGTTATAAAGGGTCAAAGAATCCGGTAGAGAATGTGTCGTGGGATGATTGCCAAGACTTTATAAAGAAGTTAAATAAATTAACCGGCAAGAACTTCCGCCTCCCCACCGAGGCCGAATGGGAATATGCAGCCCGTGGAGGAAATAAGAGCCGAGGCTATAAATATAGTGGAAGCAATACATTTGGCGATGTTGCGTGGTATTGGCATAATTCATCGAGAGAACCTCACCCTGTAGGCACCAAAACCCCAAATGAATTAGGACTATATGATATGAGCGGTAATGTGTGGGAATGGTGTAGCGATTGGTATGGCGATTATAGTTCGTCATCGCAGACGAATCCCACCGGACCGGCAACTGGCTCTGGCCGCGTGCTTCGTGGGGGCAGCTGGATCGGCCGCACGTCTTGCCGTGTAGCTTTTCGCGGCAACGATAGCCCGGGCGGCCGCGACCACCTCGGCGGCTTCCGCCTCGCCCTCCGTCCTTAGTTTACCGGTTAATTCATCAAATTTAAGCTAAAACATTCAGAGCATAACGACAATTTCGGGAAAGGGGCATGCGGAGCTGCCCAAAGGGAGGAATTGAAATTATGCGATGCAAACGCAAAAAAATATAAAACAAGAAAAATAATATAGATATGAGAATAAATATCAGTCAAATAGTAATCGTAACCATTATCTCAACTTTTTTTGTAAGTTGTAGTTCTCCCAAATCAATATATATGGGGTCGGATTATGGTAAAGAAAAATATATTTATAAAAATCAGTGGCCACGTGAAGATAAGCAGTGCTATTATTGGAATACCGGCAAAGGTGAAAATTGGTATATTGCCCAGGTTAAAAAGACCGGGAAGCGATGTGTGATAGACCGAAAAAGGAATATTATTATTCCAATGAAATATAGTAATATTGTTTATCAAAATGGAGTATTCAAATTAACAGACGATTCCGCTAAATATAACGCAGTTTATGATACATTAGGGAACACAATAATAGATTGGGATTGTAAATATAATAATGTCTCTGTAAGATATGAATCTATTGGAGGGAAAAATATTACATATTTTATGTGTAATGATACTATCATTAGAGATGTCTATGGAAATGCCTATGATATTGGGAGGTATAATGTGAAAGATAAAGAAATAAAATATTCACAAAAAGAAGGTTTCAGAACAGAATACATTCTTTCATGGGAAGAAACGGAAGAATATTGGGTATATTATTGGGCAAGAGTGCATAATCCATACCAGAAAGAAACACGAAAAGTAAGGAAGACAAGAACAGCAACCACCGATTGGAATATAAATTTTGATGAGAATGGACATTTATATAGCTGGGAGGATTATAAACCTGAAACGCAAACCAAGAATTACTCTGTTGGAGAATATAATAAAGAACGCAATAGCTATAAATGGTATTCCACAAGCAGTGGCTCTAATAAAAAAGGAGCGCAGTCGACCGACGGCACTACGATAGTTCCTGCCCAATATACCAAGGTGGAATATGTGCCATATTATGATGGGTATTTCGTGGTGTGGAGCGATGGCTGTTCGGGTGTGTATAACTGCTATGGAAATAATTTGATACCGGTGAGCCGTGGCTATTCATCGTGTGTGAAGACTTGTTCCGACGGAAGATATTACTATCGAGTATGTAAAAACGGGCTTTATGGTGCGTGCGATTTGCGTGGACGAGAAATCATTGCACCTAAATATGGTTATATAATTTTATACAACGGAGTATTTCTTTACAAGGATAAAAATGGGGAGTGGATACCATTGAATTTAGGTATTGACCGTCAAAATAGAATAGTGAAAAATCCTTCATATACTCCTTGCAATAATAGATATTATGAGATTACGCTCGAACAAAATCAGCTCGAAGAATCATTCGGCAAATATGTAGAGGTCGAACAGATTTCTACTACAGATGGAAGTCGCGCGTTTAAGTTGGTGTTTGACGATAAAATTTTGTTTGAATTTGGCAAATACGACCTCAGCAGTGAGGCTCTTGAATATATCGACGAAGTGGCATCGGCATTGAAGAAACTGCCCTCGGCACAGGTGCGCGTAACCGGTTACACCGATAATATTGGCGGTCTTGAGTCAAATCAACGACTCTCAACCAATCGTGCGCAAGCCGTAGGCAACAGATTGCAACAAAAAGGAATCTCAGCCTCACGCATCACTACTAAAGGGATTCCATTGGCCGACTATGTGGCAACAAACGATACCGAAGAGGGGCGCGCCCTCAACCGCCGCGTAGAAATAATCATCGAAGAATAATCAAAAGTAACACAATCCACTACAAAGACATAAATAGGTGCGTTATTTTTAGACATAAAGACAAATTTTAGGAATCGATAAAAATTGTGTGTCAGCCAGCTCTCCCTCTCAGAAGTTGATTTCAAGAGTCGCAGCCAGCTCTCCCTCTGTTTTCGTAGAAAATAGGGGGAGTACGGCGAAGCCGGGAGGGGGTCAGAACCACAAAGGCATTTTAAGAAATAAATTAAACAAAACAAGAGGCTGTGTCGAGTTTTTTTGACACAGCCTCTTGTTTATTTGAGGTAAGAGAGATATTCTTATTCGTCGGCAATAATGTTGCGTAAATACCATTTGCCGTCAATGCGCTCAAATTGGAATGTATGAGTTAGATATGAGTCAACCCAACCACAATAGAGATAAGTTTTTTGATATTGTAATTCACCCCATGATTGATAATACATATCGTCGTCTTTTGCAAATGGCTCTTTTGCAGTGAAGTTTGATGGAACAAAGAGATCGGCAAACTCTGTGAGTTGTGATTCTTTTTCTAATTTTATACGCGATTTCATAAATTCTTCATCGGTTGAAAATTGTGCGATAAATGTTTTAAAAGCTTCGGGGCCTTTATTACATAGTGCTGAACTGCTTTCCATTTTTGCGACAGTTTCTTGTACCTCTTTAGCAGTTTGTGCGCTCATTGAAGCCGAACCGATGATTAAGGCTGCTATAGCAATGATAAATGATTTGATTTTCATAATGTTATAATTGATTAGTTATTAAAGCGAGTTGAATATATAATAAAACACAGCATACATAATGCCTACGACAATGAGTAGCGTGAGCGACACTACAAAGCCTCCAACGGCAAAGTTGCGCCAACGACCTTTAAAACCCACAAATGCAAGAACGATGCTTAATAGGGCAAGGCTAATGCCTAACCATTGGTTGGTGTAAAGCACTAACCACGCAAATACCCCTACCACTAAACTGATAATGCCTGTGATAGTTCCAAGAATTTTCCAAATAGAATCATTTTTCTTGGGTGGAGTATAAGAAATTTGATCGTCTAATTCTATCTTGCTCATTAAATATATTATATAAGATATTTACGCAAATTTAGGGATAATGTTGCAATATTCCTAAAATTATGTGTCTTTTTTCCTTTTTATGACAATAAAAGATATAAAAAGTTTAGTGTGTCAATAATAAAATCGAGTCCATTAAGCAATGGAACTTCTTGCGGCTATAAAAGGTGGAGATTTTGAATGTATTATATTTTTTTGTATGTTTGCGTAAAGGTTTAATGATATATCATTATTTGTGGAAAAGTTGATGCAATATGTGTGGCAACACCGATTATGGTTGCCTCAAGCAATGATCACTGTCGATGGCCGCAAAATACAGGTTATCGACCAAGGACGATTGAACAACGATGCCGGCCCCGATTTCTTTAATGCAAAGGTGAAAATTGATGGAGAAATGTGGGTGGGTAACATCGAGATTCATGTGCGTGCGAGTGATTGGTATCGACATCACCACGACAAAGACGAGGCTTACGATAATGTGATTCTCCATGTGGTGGAGAAAGATGATATGCCGGTGCGACGTGCCAATGGCGAGGTGATTCCTCAACTGGTAATGCCATGTTCGGCGCAATTTAGTGAACAATATCATCGGTTGGTGGGGAGCGCGGCTTCAGAGTTGCCATGTGCTCAAGATATAGCCAAAATGCCATCAATATATCTTACCGATATGATTTCCACTCTCGGATATGAACGGTTGTATTCAAAGGTAGAACGCATTGGAGAACTTTTGACTCGTTTTTCGGGAGATTGGAATGAAGTGTGTTATGTGTTGTTGGCTCGTAGCTTGGGCTTTGGAGTGAATAGTGATGCCTTTGAGCGATTAGCTCTCGCCACTCCGTTAAAAGTGATGGCCAAGCATAGCGATTCAATCACCATAATAGAGGCTATGTTGTTTGGTCAATCGGGGTTACTTGATTCAGCACCCGAGAACGATGGATATGTGTCGACATTGAAGGGTGAGTATGAATTCTTTTGTCAGAAGTTTGGATTAAAACAACCCTCATCGCTCGGCTGGAAAATGGCGCGAATGCGTCCTCAAAATTTTCCTCACCGACGCATAGCTGTGTTGGCGGCTATGATTGAAGGAGGATTTGAATATGCCTCAAAGATGATGACGGCAAAGTCGGTTGAGGAGGTAAAAGCCTTGTTTGATGTGAAATTATCGGGTTATTGGTCGCAACGATGCTCATTCAATTCCACCGGAGGAGGAAGCGCTCGTGGATTGAGTGAAAGCTCTATCTCGATTCTCATCATCAACGCGGTGATACCGGTAATATATGCCTATGGACGTATGTGTAACGATGAGTCGGCTTGCAATAGGGCGGTTGAAATGCTGCAATCGCTAAAGGCTGAGCGAAACTCAATTGTGGAGCTTTTTTCACGCGCCGGGATAGAATGTAAAGATGCTTTTACATCGCAAGCATTAATCCACTTGCGCCGTCAATATTGCGAAACTCGCAAATGTCTATACTGCCGCATAGGTCATCGCATGCTTGCTCTCAAAGCCCGAAAACAATAGGTTCTTCCTATATAAAGAATATAAGAAACAAAAGCCAACCTCAAGTGAAGTTGGCTTTTGTTGTGAATAAAGAATTATTTATATCTTTTATTATAATTTTCTGTAGGGTATTTAATGTTGAAGTAAAAACCCTTGGGAGTGTTACGGGTTGTTTGTTTTAGTGTTATGTAGTCGAAGTGTGGTTCGTAAAAAATAGGTTTGTCAATGATGAAATTGTTGCCTATGAAATTGATTAACGCATATTCATGGCCGATATCAATCACATGCCAAGCATCTTCTTTGCTGGTTCCCGAACCGGTTGAAAGTATCGCTTTTAGCACGTTTATAAGGCGGGTTTGCCAATAATTGGCAAGGAAATGTTTCTTTTTGAGTTTATAAGCATAAATCAAATAATTCATTTGCTCTAAATTAAAAGGATCGTCCTTTAATGATTTTTCGGCGCAATCTATGATTTTATCACATTCATGGCGAGTGGGATTTTCTTTATAGTATAGTTCAGATATATCTTTGCCATAATCTTCTTTGTTAAAAGGTTGGTAATTGCTTTGGTAGATATAGCCGTAATATATTTGTCGATAATCTTCGAGTGTTAATGTAGGGTCGTTATCTTCATAGCGACTCAATAGCTTGTGATAGCTCTTTGTGTGGGCAATCTCTTTAATCTTCTCCATATCGGGCGCCTTGCTATTTGTGGAGCCTTGAGCCGGAGCCTCTTGCGCATAGCTTGTTATGCTCGATAAGGTTATGAACATTATTATGAGAGAAGATATTAGTCGTTTCATGATGAGTATATGTTTTTGCTGTTTAATTAATTGTAGTCACATTTGTTAATAAATTGTCGAGCACAGTGCATAAGATGCTGATGGTGACAATCGTGGGCAACCCTTTGGCTGCCAATTGACTTATGAACTCCTTCGAAGGCAACTTTATTGATGTCCCTTGAGGAGTGTGGCAATAAGCCACAAAGCCTAATATAGCACCCAAGGCGGCTCCGATGATAATGCCGGCATGAGTGGTGAGCATTCCTATAATACTTCCCACCAATGCCCCTGTGGCGATATATCCGCTCCCCTTGGCATCGCTTGAGTCTTGCGCTTGCGACGAGTATATCACAAGAACAATCATAGTGGCTGCGCCCCAAAACATCAACGTGTCTTTGCTAAACGTCACATGGTTGCCATAGCTCAACACCCACATCGCTCCATAGCCTATAAGCGTGGCAGGAATTATTGGCTTGTAGCATAGAAACAACGCACCGGCCAATAGCAACAATCCTGTTATGAGACAAAGCATAGCCATACCTATAATTATTATTCTTTACAAATATAATGAATTATTTGATATAAAAGTTGAATTAAACGTTTTTTTGCTGTTTTTGAGCAAAAATACAATAGAATTGAGGACTGAGAGTTGAGAATGTGTGTGTTTTTTTGACAGAATGAGATAAAGAGTGTGAGGGTTAACGTGGTGAAAATCAATAGAATAAAAACTTTGCCATTCTGCCGCATTTTGTCATTCTGTTCACTTGGACGGAATGAGCAATGATGGTTGATGTTTAGGGGTTATAATATTGCTTGCACTTCTTTGAAGGCGAAGGGGTGGGAGAGGCCTTGGGTGTCGGTGAGGGTGAGGATTCCGTCGGGGGCTACATTAGTGATGCATGCCATGAATTGAGTGCCGTAGGGAGTGGCGTAGGGGTGAAATCCGTCGCGACGCCAAAGCATTGAGCGATAGATGTTGTGGAGTGTGTCGAATTGTTGGGTTGTGTCATAGTGATTAAAGATAGATAAGATTTCATTGGTAACCTCGTTGAGAATGTCATCGAGGGGAGTTTCTTTCTCTATATAGTGAATGAGCGAGATGGGGTTGGGAGCATCGGATAAGAACTCACGTTGGTTGATATTTAGCCCTATTCCCGCTATTGATTGCGCTATGTTGCAGCCGGCGATGGTGTTTTCGATGAGAATGCCACAAATTTTATTGTCGTCGATATAAATATCGTTGGGCCATTTGATAGCAACTTCGTGAGATGTGATATATCGGCGAAGGGTGTTGACGATTGCAATGCTTACAGCCTCGGAGATGTAGAACTGTTGGCGTGCAATGATGTTTTGCGGACGCAGTAGCACCGAGAACGACAGGTTTTTCTCCGGCTCTGATTCCCACGTGTTGCCACGTTGTCCACGTCCGGCCGTTTGGTTATAGGTTGATACTACCGTGCCGTGAGAAAATTCACCGGCTCTACCGGCAAGATAGCTATTGGTAGAGCCGATTGAAGGGAGTTGGATTATATTTTTCTTTAGTGTCGACATGAGGTTACTCGCCAATGGTGATAGTGCGAGTGTCATCATCGTTAACGGTGATATTTACTTTCACAGTGTCACCGGGAAGAATGTCGTCGATGCGTTCGGGCCATTCGAGGAAACACAATGCGCCTGAGTCGAAATAGTCTTCAACACCTATGTCGAAAGCCTCTTCGAGCGATTCAAGGCGGTAGAGGTCGAAGTGATAAATCAACTCGGCTGTGGTGTCGGAACGATATTCGTTGATGATAGAGAATGAGGGCGAATTGGTGGTGTCATCTTCCACGCCGAGAGCCTTGCAGAGGGCGTTGATAAACGTTGTTTTACCGGCACCCATTTCGCCGTAGAACGCATATACTGTTTCGTCGCCCATTTGTGCGATAAAATCGTGGGCGGCTTGGTCGATGTTTTCGATTGAGTTGAGTTGTATAGTTTTCATATATAGGTATGTTATTTAGCTGATAATGTGATTAGGGGGATAATCATTTCTTCGAGTGAAATGCCACCGTGTTGGAAAGTATCGGTATAGTATTGCACGTAATAGTTATAATTGTTGGGGTAGGCGAAGAAGTCGCGGTTTCCTGCAAAGATATATGTTGTAGACACATTGGGTGAAGGTAATCCAAATGCCTCAGGACGTTTTATCTCATATACTTGCTTGGGATTATAGCTTAGATTCTTGCCTAATTTATAGCGTAGGTTGGTGTTTGTGTTGCGGTCGCCCACCACTTTCACCGGGTTGTCTACGCATATGGTGCCGTGGTCGGTAGTCAACACAATCTTATACCCTTTTTCGGCTATTTTGCGGAAGAGTTCAAGTGCCGATGAGTGACGGAACCACGACTCGGTTAATGAACGATATGCGGCATTGGTAGCAGCCAATTCACGAATCATCTTTGACTCAGTGCGCGCATGCGAGAGCATATCAATAAAGTTTAGCACAATGATATTCAGGTCGTTGTGTTCAAGGTTGGAGAACTCGCGTATGAGTCGTTCTCCGGTAGCCGAGTCATTGATTTTGTTGTAAGAGAAGCGGCATTGACGGCGATAGCGCTTGAATAGAGTGTCGATAAGAGGCGACTCGTTGAGGTTTTTTCCTTCGTCCTCATCTTCATCAACCCAAAGGTCGGGGAACATTTGCGCTATTTTTATAGGCATCAACCCCGAAAATATTGCATTGCGGGCATATTGTGTCGCAGTGGGGAGGATTGAGCAATATTGATCCTCGTCAAAGGTGAAATAATCGCTCAAGAGAGGTTTTATTGTGCGCCATTGGTCGAGACGGAAATTGTCGATGAGAATGAAAAATACTTTTTCACCTTTGTCGAGCAATGGAAACACTTTTGTTTTGAAAATGTCGGGACTCATCACCGGGTGATTGTCGGTTGTAACCCACTTTTCGTAGTTCTTTTTTATGAATTTGTTGAAGGTCGAGTTGGCTTCAATCTTTTGCATATTAAGCAGCTCGTCCATATTGGTGTCGGCCGAAGCTAATTCCAGTTCCCAAAACACGAGTTTGCCATATAGCTCATACCAATCTTCAATTGAAGACGCATTTGAAATGAGAGAGGTGATGTTGTTAAACTCTTGGCGATAATCCGATGTGGCTTGCACCGATACCAATTCCTCACTATGAAGATTTTTCTTTATCGAGAGCAATATCTGATTAGGGTTTACCGGCTTGATAAGGTAGTCGGCAATCTTGTTTCCCACGGCTTGGTCCATAATATTTTCTTCCTCACTTTTTGTGATCATGATAACCGGAATGTGAGGGGCTATTTGTTTCACACGCGAGAGTGTTTCCAATCCTGTCAATCCCGGCATGTTTTCGTCAAGAATGATGAGGTCGAAGTGTTGAGATTCGACCAATTCGAGTGCATCATGTCCATTGTTTACGGTGACAAGATCGTAACCTTTGTTTTTCAAAAACATTATGTGGGGCTTGAGGAGGTCAATTTCATCGTCGGCCCATAAGATAACGTGAGAACTCATTTGTTTATATGGTTGAATTTAATATTATGGAGTGTCTAATAGGGGGTCATCGCCTTCAGAGCCTGTAGGATAGCTGATTTGCGATTTACGGGTATTATTCTTTTTGTTGTCTTTTTTGTTATCCTTATTTTCTTTCTTTGATTTGTTTTTATCTTTTTTATCGTCTTTCTTGTTGTTTTTATTGCTGTCGGAGGCTTTCTTCTCTTCTTTTTTCTCCTCTACCTTAGGAGTTTCTTGTTGTTGAGGCATATCAGCAGCCTTCTCCTCTGCCTTTGGAGATTCTTGTTTGGTTTCAACCTGTTTAACCTCTTCGGATTGAGCATTTTCGTTTTGCTCAATTTGCTCCATCTCTTTAATCTCATCGTCGGAAGGAATGCCTTCGCTTTCGCCAAATTCAGAAGGAGGAAGCACCTCTTCTTCGGTAGCAATATAGGCTTCTTCGCCAATGAAATTGAAGTATTCTTCAAATGAACGCCCTTCGCTGAGCAATAGTTCAAAGTTTTTAGCACTAATGTTCACCGGACGCACTTGCTTGGGTAGTGCAAATTCGCTATTTGTGCTTAAAATCTGACGATATCTGTCGAGCTCTTTTTGGTTGTTAAATCCTTTTATTACGATTAATCCTAATTCGCCAAAACTCATTTGCTCAAGGTCAAATGATTTCACATCAAATGTGTTGAAGTTAAATCGAGCTATATCGTAGAGTAGTTGATTTGATGCCACTTGCTTGGTAGAGAATAACAATACCAATAGTTGAGGCTCGTCGGGGTTGATTGTGAATTCGGCGGGTTTCGAAGCGTTGGCATTTGCTATTGAGTCGCTACCTAATCGAGTGTCCCATATCATACCACGCAAGTTGCTTGACGAGCTTTCGAGCTTGCGACCTTGTGCCATCTGTTTTAGATATGATGAGGCCAATGGTGTGATATCGGTTTCGGGGTATTTTTCGAGCAACTCTTTGAGTGTAGAGTTAAATTTCTCTGAGTCTTTCTCTGTTACATATGCAAGAGCATGAAGGAACATAAACTTAGGAATGATTCGGCTAAGTGGATATTCCTTAATCATATACTCATAAGCCTCGTGAACAGCTCCGTTGTTGTTATTTAGATAAGCATTGTAGGCTTGAGTATATAGCTCCTCTTGACGAGTGTTCATCGTCTTGAGGTTTTCAAGATAGTCGGGGTCTTGCATCGCAATTCCGTAGTTGCTTTCGGGGAATTGTTCGATGATTAGGCTGCGGTATTTCTCGGCTTCGGTGTAGTCGTTTTGTCGCACAGCCATTATATAGAGGTTGTAATAAGTGTCAAGACGATAGATATTATCGGGGTAGCGAGTCAATAATCGGTCAAACTCCGAGTGTGATGCGCTAAAGTCTTCCATCTTGTCTTTTAGGATTATCCCCATATTATATAGCCCCTCTTGAATAATTTCATGAGCGGTGTTCTTTTCCTCGTCGGTTTTAGGAATTTGTTTGATGTAGTATTCGGGATAGTGAGGGTCTTCGGCTCGTTTGAGCTTTTCTTCGTCTTCTTTAGTTAGCTCTTTGCCTGTTGAGTCGGTCGCTACGCTATCATTTTCTTCTCCATCTTCGCCGTCGTTGTTTGCTTCAAATTCTGAAGAGTCGAAAGAGGCTTTATTGCGACGACGCCAGTTGTCTTCAAGTTTACGGCTACCCCAATTCTTTTGGAATTCGGTTTTACCGGCATTTTTTGTCGCGGTATTATAGAAATACCAAGAATCATCGGTGTTGAGAGTAAATGTTTTAGGCGCCGAAGAACCGGTGTTTTGCAAATTGCTGCCTTGAGCGCGTTGTTGTGCGAGATATTCTTCACGCTTTGCATTTTCCTCTTCCTCTTTTTCTTTCTTTTTGAGGTCTTCGATGATTTTATTAATCACTTTATCCAACTGCTCGGGAGTTAGCTCTGAAAGTCGCAAGAGTGAGTCTTGAAGAGTGACGTTTTGAGAATATACAGCCAATTCATCGAGCACATCGGAGCGACGTTTCAACTGCAAGTAGTTAGGATAGTTTTCGGGCAACTGTGGCACCGCCTCAGAGTAGCAAGGCTGGGCTTTGTCGTAGTTGTGACGAATGTAGTATAGGTTGCCGAGGGTGACTTGATTGATTGCCTTGTCAATACCGTTGCGGGTACTTTTTTTATTTGCCATCTCATAGTTTTCGATGGCTTTGAGAGTGTCTTTGCGAGATAGATATATGTTGCCAATGGCATAATATACTTGGTCGAGGAAGTCTTTGTTGCGGTCGTAGCGAGTCATTCGCTTGAGCGCTTTTACTTCTGATTCAATATTGTCGCCGGTGTAAACTTCGCTTTGCTTGATACGGGCATTGAATTTTGTGCGATATGGCGCGCTTGAGGCTCCTCCCGCTTTCTTAAATGCTTCGTAGGCTTCTTGTTTTTTGCCAATGCGAGAATATAATTGACCTAACAAAAAGCGTAAACGCGTTTTCTGAGAGCCATCGGCATAGTCGATAGCTTTTTGAAGGTAGGGGATGGCTTTGTCGTAGTCGTTAAGTTTTATGTAATAGTTGGCGTAAACATTGTTATACAACTCCTTTAAGGTGTTGTTGGTGAGTTGCTCATCTTTGATTTTGATGATGATATTCTCTGTTTCAAAAAGCCAATCGAGAGCACAATAGCTTCGTGCTTGCCACAGTTGCGCCTCGGTGACGGTTTCGGGTAGCCATCTTAAATGTTTCGAGGTGTAGAAGAATGTAGATGCGGCACCAAGGAAGTCGCCATTGAAGAATTGGCTACGTCCCATCATCATCCAAGCGTTGTGGAGGAATGGGTTATATTCTTCGCGTTTGAGCCATTCTTTGTATTCGGCGCTTTGCTTGCCCGATTTCTTTTTGGGGCGTTTTGTTATCGAGCGTAGTTGAATAGCTTTTTGCGCTTTTTCGATAGAGCGGTCAAATGAACCAGAGGGTTGAGGCGATTTGGGGTTGTTTTTTGCCTCAATAGGGTGCATGAAGAGGAGTTGACTATAGTCGTCTTCATACTTGTTTTCCATCTCCTTCAGCGTTTCTTTGAAATGGGTGTCGCCGTTGTAGTAGATGTTGTATTTTGTGATGAATGCTTGGTATCGACGAGTGGCAGCATTATTCTTCTTGGGCGAACATGAAAATAATGCTGTGATAAATGTTGTCACAGTTACAAAAAACAATATATGTCGAAATAGGCGATAGTTCATCTATAATTTAACGGCAAATCAATGGGTTTTATTGCATTGAGGGGTGTTGATAGTGCATATGCAGTTGTTGCGAGGCGTTAATTTTATTTTAGAGAACTCCATCGAGTCGGCATCAATAGTGAGTAAGGTGTTGATTAATAGGTTGTCACTCCCTATTAAATATTTAATGGCTTCGGTGGCTTGAATGGAACCGACAATGCCGGGGATAGGGCTTAAAGGTCCAATGGGGATATTCCCGTCGGGAACCGATTCAAATATGCAGCGATAGCACGCCGAGCCGGGAATATGGATGAGCACTTGCCCTTGGAAGCGAAATATGGAACCTATTGAAAACGCTTTGTTGGCTTTGACGCATTCGTCGTTGATGAGGAACTTTGAATCGAAATTATCGGTTGCGTCAATAATGAAGTCGAATGAGGCAAGAATTTTAGCTGCATTTGAGCGGTTGAATGTGTCGCAAAAAGCGGTGATTTTTGTATCGGGATTGAGTAACTGAAGTTTCTCTTTGGCCGATTCCACTTTTTGCCGTCCTAAATCATTTACGTTGTGAATGATTTGGCGTTGTAGATTGGATAGTTCTACAACATCGGAGTCAATGATGCCAATATGTCCCACTCCGGCAGCTGTTAGATAGTAGGCTATGGGTGCGCCAAGCCCTCCGGCTCCAATGATAAGCACACTGCTTTGCAAGAGCTTGGATTGTAACTCTTCCCCAATTTCGGGCATTAAAATATGTCGCTCATATCGGCATTGTTGCTCGTTGCTTAACATCTTAATTAAATATTGGGAATGCTCGGTTGCTCATCGTTATCAATATTATTGTTGCTGCTTGTTTTTGAGTCGGGATAAATGATTCGAGAATGATACATTGTTGCGACACTATTTATAAATGCCTCTTTGATATTCTTTATGTCGCGGAATGAAATGGGCGAATCATTGTGTAACCCATCGTCGATTTGTGAATCAATGATGCGATTCACAAGCGTGGTTATTGATGTGAGAGAATGATCTTTAAGCGAGCGAGATGCGGCTTCTACTGAGTCGGCCATCATCAGTAATGATGTTTCCTTTGTTGTAGGATTGGGGCCGGGATAAGTAAAAGGTGTCTCATCAACAACCTCGTCGGGGTGTTTTTGGCATTGTGAGATGTAGAAATATTTTGCTTTCCCGCAACCATGATGTTGCTTGATAAAGTCTTGAATAACAGCCGGGAGTTTCGCTTTTGTTGCAAGTTTTATCCCATCTTTCACATGGTTGACTACAATCTCGGCACTTGTGATGGGGTCGAGAGCATCGTGAGGGTTGATGCCTCGTTGGTTTTCGGTAAAGAATGCGGGATTATTTATTTTACCAATGTCGTGATATAAAGCTCCTGCTCGCACAAGTTGCACATTGGCATTAATGTGGCTTGCTGCGTCGGCAGCCAAGTTGCTCACTGCCATAGAGTGCTGGAATGTGCCGGGACATTGCTCTGATAGTTTGCGTAATAATGGGTTGTTGATGTCGGAAAGTTCGACAAGAGTAACCACCGAAATGAGCCCAAACGCCTTTTCGATTACAAACATAAGAATGTAGGCAAACGATGTGAGAACAGAATTGATGGCAATAAAGCCAAGCACACGTTGTGCGGTGTTGGAAATTGTGTTATTGAGCAAAATCTCAACGGCAATAAATGAAACGATATATGCAAAGAACACAAATAATGCAGTACGCAATAATTGTGAACGTTTTGATAGCTCTTTGAGTGAATAGATAGCGACAGCTCCGGCACAGAATTCTACCACGATAAATTCAATAGGGAAGGGCGCGAATGATGAGCAAATTAATATCTCTATAATGTGGCAGAATATGGCCGTGCGAGGGTCGAAGAATACCAATATCACTATAGGGATAATCACAAAAGGAACTAAATATATGCCGTTGCCAAACAGGGTTGAGGCAAATGATGCAACAATGCTAAATGAGCTTATTAAAAGGAGTATAAATAGCAAATTCCGCTTTGTGTAGATTATGTCGGTGCAGAAAGTGTGTAGATATAAATACAACACCACAATGAGAATCGTTACAAATAGAGTTTGCCCCAATATGTGCATCCATTTGGTGCGATTTGAGTCGGGAGCCTGTTTCTTTAGAGTTTCTTGATAGGTGTTGAGTATGCGATATAACTCGGGTGTTACCTTTTGTCCTCGGTCGATGATGCGCTCGTTTTGCATAATGATGCCAATGGGAGCGGTAGCACGGGCAAGTTCTTCTTCATAAGCCAATTTTGACTTCTCTTTATTTACGACGATGTTTGGAACAAGAAGGTCTTGGATATTTAAATCTTTTAGAATTTTTCGAGAGGTAGAGTCTTGCACCACTGAGTCAATCATCAAGTATAATTTTAGAGGCGACACAAGGTTGTCGGTGCTCATTTTGTTAAGGAATTTCCCTTCGAGGATTCTTATTGATGGGAGTTTGCCGTTTTCGATTAGCGAATAAGACTCCATGTCGATAACGCCGGTGCCGTATTGAGATTGTAGTATAGGGGTGATTCGTTGTCCTATAATGTAGTTGGCGTTGTTTACTACCGATAAAATGCTGTCGCAGACGGAGTTGTTACGTTCGGCAAATGGAATGAATGCTTTTTCGAGCGAGTCGGTCACACTTGCGGTATCGGGATAGATGTAAATTTCAAACGGAGCAATCAACTCTTTGTGGTCCCATGGTCGGTTTTCTTCAAAACTAAGAGTTTGGTCTTTCTTTTGTGGAAGGAAATACACTATTAAGGCTATTGATACAATTAGCCAAATAATGTGGGTTGTTATCTTTTTGGGGTCAAAATTCATATCGTAGTTTTTTAATGTATGCGTGTTGATTGTTTTACTCCATTGATTTTCTTAACCTTGTTGCAGAGGTCGGTAACCACGTTTGAGTCTTCGACCAATACCGATAAATCACAACTAAACACCTCGTCTTTAGCTTCAATGTTGAGTTTGCGAATATCGATTGATAGGTTGGTGGAAATCATATGTATAAGTTCTTGAAGGATTCCAAATCGGTCGAGCCCTTCAATGTGTATTGTCGCAAGGAATTTACCCGTTTCAACAGCCCATTTTGTTGATACAATGCGAGGCCCATAGCTTGCTTTTAACACCAAGGCTCGCGGGCAGTTGAGGGCATGCACCACCACTTCGTTGTTTTCATCGATAAATCCCATCACATTGTCGCCGGGGATTGGACAACAGCAATCGGCAATCTTAAAGTTCGACCCTTTTTCGTCATATTTGAGAATATAAGTGTCGGAAGTGCTGATTTGCTCTTTCTTTTCCTCCTTGACAGACTCTTTTTTAGATGGTTTTCGACGGAAGATTTTTGAAAGAATTGATTGTGATTCTTGCTTGGTAATGCTTTTTAGAAGATTGCTATCGAGAGTGATATCATTGCTGCCTAATGCGGAGTATAATTCTTCGCGATTGGCTAAATGTAGAGCTCCTAATATTTTTGTTACGAGTTCGTTGTTGTCTTTTAGGTTATTGTCGGAAATGAATTGTTTAAATATTTCTTTTCCTTGTTCGATAATTGGTTGTTGCTCTTTGCGTAACGCCGTGCGTAGTCGGCTTTTAGCTTTAGCGGTTGCAAGGAAATTAATCCATTCGGCGCGAGGTTTTTGAGATTGCGATGTGAGCACTTCAACTTGGTCGCCACTCTTCAACCTATGTGATAGTGGAACCAATTTGTGGTTTACTTTTCCGGCTATACAATGAAGCCCTAATTGAGTATGAAGTTCAAATGCCACGTCGAGCACGGTTGAGTTGTTGGGCAAAGTGATTAATTCTCCCTTCGGGGTAAATACAACAATCTCTGAGGCAAATAGGTTTAGCTTAAGAGTGTCGAGGAAGTCTATCGCACTTGGCTCGGGGTTGTCGAGAATGTCTTTGATGGTGCGTAGCCATACATTGAGTTCCGATTCCTCTTCGCCCTCTCCAATTTTATATTTCCAGTGAGCGGCAAATCCTTTCTCGGCAATTTCGTCCATGCGCCGACTGCGTATCTGCACCTCAATCCAGTTGCCATCAGGCCCCATTACGGTGAGGTGTAGGGCTTGATATCCATTGGCTTTAGGGGTGCTAATCCAATCGCGGGTGCGGTCGGGGTGGAGCTTGTATAAGTCGGTGATTATCGAATATATATTCCAACAAGTGACTTTTTCTTGAGAAGGATCGTCGCATTCAAATATTATGCGCATCGCATAAATATCGTAAATTTCCTCAAATGGCACATGCTTTTTCTCCATCTTATTCCAAATCGAATATACCGATTTCATACGGGCTTTTGCTTCGTATTTAAGTCCTAATTCTTTTAGTTTGGCTTTGATGGGAGTAGAGAATTCTTGGTAAATCTCAGTGCGATGTAGCTCCGATTCTCTTATTTGGTCGCTAATGCGTTGGTATGCAGCTGGGTGCTCATATTTGAAGCTAAGGTCTTCGAGCTCGGTTTTAATGGCGAAAAGTCCGAGTCGATGAGCCAATGGCGCGTAGATATAAAGTGTTTCACCTGCAATTTTATATTGCTTATTGGGAGCCATCGACCCAAGGGTGCGCATATTGTGAAGACGGTCGGCCATTTTTAGCAACACAACACGGATATCTTCCGACATCGTGAGCAATAGCTTTCTGAAGTTTTCGGCTTGAGCTGATGCTTTGTCACCAAAAATCCCCCCGGAGATTTTGGTGAGTCCCACAACTATTTGGGCTATTTTTTTGCCAAAATGCTGCTCAATATCTTCGGCAGTATACTCGGTGTCCTCAATTACATCGTGGAGCAATGCAGCGCAAATAGAGGTTGAGCCTAATCCTATTTCGTGGTTGGCAATCTTAGCCACAGCAATGGGGTGGAGAATGTAGGGCTCTCCCGAACGGCGTCGTGCGCCTTTGTGAGCTTCTTTTGCAAAATTATAGGCACGAGTGATTATCTCCACCTTTTTGCGGTGGTTACTCGCGAGGTAACAACTGAGCATATCTTGAAATGCTGCGTCAATCATTGCCTCATCTGCCATATTGTTTGTTTTTTGTTGCTCCATGATGTTTTTTATAATAAAGATTGCTTTATAGATTGAGTTGCCGTAATTTCAATATACAAACATACGGAAAAAACACGGAACAATCACAAAAAAATATTACTTTTGTAGAAAATTTTATTGAGAATAACTCTCAACCCTCAAATTTAACATTGAAATAACCTCATATTGACCAATGAAAAAGTATGATTTTGATCAAGTAATTGATCGCAGTGCAACTTGTGCCTTGAAATGCGATGCGTTACAATCATTATTTGGAACTTCAGGGCTTACTCCATTGTGGGTGGCCGATTTGGACTTTGCTGTGTGTCCCGACATTACAGAGGCATTGATGCATAGAGTGGAACATCCGGTATATGGATATTCTTCAACTCCCGATAGCTATTGGCAATCAATAATTGATTGGCAAAAAAATCGACACAATTTCGACATTGCACGCGAAGAATTGGCTTTTGTGCCCGGTGTGGTGCGAGGTGTGGCTTATGCTATCAATTATTTTACAAATCGCGGTGATAAAGTATTGATTCAACAACCGGTATATCACCCTTTCAAAATGGTTATTGAGGGCAATGAAAGAGTGGTGGTTAATAACCCGTTGAAACCTACTGCCGACGGCTATGAAATGGATTTGGAACATTTTCGCGAAGTTGTTGAAACAGAGCGCCCTAAAATGATGATATTGTGCAATCCTCATAATCCCGTAGGAATACAATGGACTGCCGATGTGATGCGTCAAGTGGCAAAGATTTGCCGTGAAAATGGCGTGATTGTGGTTTCTGATGAAATTCATGGCGATTTGATGTTGTATGGCAAACCTCATATCCCATTTGTGTCGGTGGGTGAAGATGCCGAAGCGGTGGCTATTACACTCGGCGCGCCATCTAAAACATTTAATATCCCCGGTTTGGTCAGCTCATGGATGGTTATTAAGGATAAAAAACTGAGAGAACCATTCTATAATTGGATGAGTACAAATGAGTTTAGCTCGCCCACAATGTTTGCTACATTAGGAGCCGAAGTGGCTTATACTCATGGCGGAGAGTGGCTAAACCAAATGATAGATTATATCGAGGGAAGTATCGCGATGGTAGAGGATTATGTGGCTCAACATATCCCTCAAATAAAAGTGGTGCGTCCGCAAGCATCATTCTTGATTTGGCTTGATTGCCGAGAGTTGAACCTAACTCAACCTCAACTTGTTGAATTGTTTGTCAAGAAGGCTCATTTGGCTCTAAATGATGGAACAATGTTTGGTAAAGAGGGAGAAGGTTTTATGAGATTAAATGTCGGCTCACCTCGAAAGGTTATTCTTGAGGCATTAGATCATCTTGCTGATGCAGTAAATACGTTAAAGTAATATAAATAATGGATTATCGCATATATCCACCCGAGGAGATGGTTGATGTTGCAATCGCTCTCCCTCTTTCAAAAAGCATAAGTAATAGGGCATTGATTATAAATGCGTTGACGCCAAATGCCGTGCCGTTGAAAAATGTGGCGCAATGCAATGATACTGATGCTATGGTTGAGGCGCTAAGTGGCTCGGCTGAGAAAGTGAATGTTGGTGCAGCCGGCACTGCAATGCGATTTTTGACTGCTTTTTATGCTTCTAAGCCTGGTGCGGTAGTGGAGCTTGATGGCTCATCTCGCATGCGTCAACGCCCTATAAAGGCTTTGGTTGATGCGTTGAAGATGTGTGGCGCAAAAATAGAGTATCTTGGCGAAGAAGGCTATCCCCCTTTGCGCATCGAAGGTTGCGCTCTTGAAGGTGGAACGGTGTCGCTTCCTGCATCGATAAGTTCTCAATATGTGTCGGCATTACTCATGGTGGCTCCTCTTATGACTCAAGGGCTTACGCTGACTTTGGAGGGTGAGATTACCTCACGTCCGTATATATTGATGACACTCTCGATGATGAAAGATTGGGGCGTGGAATGCGATTTTGATTGCAATGTGATTACGGTGCCAAATAGTAGCTATAAGGCTATTGACTATGATGTTGAGGCCGATTGGAGTGCGGCATCGTATTGGTATGAGATTTCGGCTCTTTCGGCCGGGTGTGTGGCATTAAACGGATTAAATAAAAAAAGTATCCAAGGCGATAGTCGTTTGGTTGAATTCTTTGCTAAATTGGGCGTTGATTCTGAATTCGATGATAATGGATTATCATTAATGCCTTCTCCCGAGCAAATGTCGAGAGTGGAGCTTGACCTAAGCGAACAGCCTGATATTGCACAAACTATAGCTGTGACATGTTGTATGTTGCGAATCCCATTCCGATTGACCGGATTGGCTACGCTTAAAATCAAGGAAACTGACCGTCTTATCGCATTGCAAAACGAATTGTCGAAACTTTCTTTTGATATTGAGATAGAACAAGATTCTCAACTCATATGGGAAGGGGCGCAACACCCCATCTTTGAAATGCCGCAAATATGCACCTATGATGACCATCGCATGGCAATGGCATTTGCTCCGGCTGCGCTTTATATGCCGGGATTGATAATCAAAGATGTTGAAGTGGTGGCAAAATCTTATCCGCAATATTGGGATCACCTCATTGAAGCCGGTTTTGAACTTGTTGATGCAAGTATTCCGGTTGAAGAATGCTCCTCTGAAGAATGATAGTGGCTTTAATTATATTGGGTGCGATTGTTGCGGTGGGTGCGGTGCTTTATTTGCATCATATTTTAACCGAGAAGAACGCGCCAAATGGCGAAGAGGCTCAAACTGAGTCGAATGAGTCGCCCGAGTGTTGTGGAATGCATATCACTTGTGAAAAAGATTCCTTATTGGCAGGAGTGAGTACTGAAATAGAGTATTACGATGACGAGGAACTCGATGCATTTAAAGGTCGCGAGCCCGATGATTATACATCGGAAGAGATTGACCAATTTCGTGATGTGTTGCTCACTCTATTGCCACAAGATATTGCCGGGTGGGGGCGGAGCATTCAGTTGCGAGGCATTAATCTGCCATATGAGGTGAGAGAGGAATTGCTGATGATTGTGGCTGAAGCTCGACAAAAGCAACAATAGATTTGTTATTATATAATAATGTGTATAAAATGATTGATTTATTGCAATATTCCTTCTTTACTAATGCGCTTATTGGTGTTATTATAATAAGTGTGGCAGCTGCATTTATAGGTACATATATAGTTACCCGCCGATTGGTGTCAATTTCGGGAGGGATTACTCATGCCTGTTTTGGTGGATTGGGGTTGGGCTATTTTCTTGGTGTGAGCCCTATTCTTATGGCATCGGTATTTGCCATAGGTGCATCGGCGGGAGTGGAGTGGCTTTCGGAACGCTATCGTGTGCGAGAGGACTCGGCGACTGCGGTGGTGTGGGCATTAGGAATGGCTATAGGGGTGTTGTTTATATTCTTGACTCCCGGATATGTCCCCGAGCTCAACGCATTTTTGTTTGGTAATATTTTGACAATCTCACACTCCGATTTATGGGCATTTGCCATATATACAATAATATTAGCGTTGTTTTTTGTGATATTTTACGACAAAATCATAGCTTGTGCTTTTGATCGTGATTTTGCACGCGTTTCACAACTGCCGGTTAGGGTTATTTCATATATAATGACTGCAATGGTGGCAGTATGTATAGTCTTAACTATTAAATTGGTGGGGATAATGCTCTTGATGTCGATGCTCACTTTGCCTCAGATGATAGCCGAAATGTTTGCTCCCCGATTTAAAACAATGGTAATATTCTCGATGATAATCTCTATAGTGTGTGGAGTGGCGGGGTTATTTATTTCAGCGATTATCAATGTGCCTTGCGCGGCCGTTATTGTAGTGCTGTTTTCATTAAGCTTTATTGCAGGAAGGATTGTTGTTGCTTTCCGGAAAAAATAATAAAAATCTTAGTCAAAAGGGTTAAATTAATATCTGTTTGGATTATGAAAAAATCTTAATAATCCTTAATTATCTTGACATGTGTATATATAATCAATGATAAAATTCATATATTTGCAGAATATAGTATACCTATAAATACCGAAACTAACATAAATTTTTAAATATTAATTAACTTATTAACCAGTTTCTACATGAAAAAACTTTTGTTGACACTTGCTGCAGTAGCTACATTGACAGCTCAAGCTCAGCAATTCGAAGTTGTTAGTAATCAACAACTTTCGGTAGGTGCTACAGATGTTTTCCATCCTCAATTCACTCCTGATGGAAACTCTTTGTTGGTATCTTCAGCCAGTTATGATGGACTCGGTGTTATTGACATTGCGAGTCAAAGTTACACAAAACTTACCGACATGCGCGGTGCAGGATGGATGCCTGCTATCAGCGAAGATGGTAAAACTGTTGTTGTGCATTGTCAAAACGACCAAGCACAAGGTACTTCGCTTTATAGCATTGACCTAAACACTCTTGAACGTAAGATTGTAGCGAATAATCTTGATCACACTAATCAAGTGAGCTTCGTAAATGGTACTCTTTGCTATGGTGTATATCAACGCACAAATGATATCATCACAGGCGGTCAAGTTATGACTAAGGCTGTTATGGCTCCTATTTCAGCTATTGAAATGCCTAACAATGTGTTTGTAACAGAAGAAGATCTTAAGATTGTTGTTTATAACAACGGTCGTCGCATTGAACTTGACCCTCTTAAAGGTCAATTCAGCACTTGGGATCCTCAATATTGCTGGACAAGCCTTTCTCCAGACAAAACTAAAATCCTTTTCCACTGTGCTAACAATGCTTACATTTGCGACCTAAATGGTGGTAATGTTGTTAACCTTGGCGAAATGAACTGTCCACAATGGCGTGGTAATACTCACGTTATCGGTCACAATGAAGACCATGACGGTTACTATTTGACTAAAGGTGAAATCTTCATCATTGGTGCTGATGGTAAAAATCTACAACAACTTACAGCATCTTCTGACATCAAAACTTTCCCTTGTGTAAGTGCCGATGGTAGCAAAATTGCTTATCACACTGAAGATGGTAAACTTTTCCTAATGACTATTAAAGAAAAATAAGCCATGAAAAAGATATTAATTTCAGCATTATTAATGGCTGGTGTTGCTTTTGGTGCCGACGCAGTCACTTATGCATATGATGTAGCATCAAACTATACCGGAACTTATGCTCTTTCTACTCCTGCAAACTTTAAAACAGGTAATACTTCTATAAGTTCTAACTATAACAAGAGTGGTAAATGGTATGTGAACGCAGGTCACGGTGGTTTCGAATCTGACGACCGTCCTACTCCAATGCCTTTGCTCGGTGGTGAATATTTCTATGAATCAGAAGGTAACCTCGACCGTGCATTCCACATGCAAAAATTCTTGGAAAAGAATGGTGGTACTGTTAAAATGTCTCGTACAACTAACACTTCATCTTCTGACTTGAACCTTACTTCAATTGCTACTTATTCATCTTCTTATGGTGGTTACTTCATCTCTATGCACTCTAACGGTGCTAACGCAAGTGCTAACTACCACGTAGCTCTTTATAAAGGTTCTAACGCAACTAACTCAATCGGTGGTTCTGAGCGTATGGCTTACTGGAACTCTTATAACAACTATAAGAACGGATGTTTGTCAAACTATACTTATGGCACTCCTCGTTCAATGGCCGACTATGACTTGATGGGATGGCACTATGGTGTGCTTCGTACCAACACTCAACCAGGTTACTTGGTTGAAACTTGGTTCCATGACTACCGTCCTGAATCTTTGCGTTTCAAATCTTCTCTTTATAACAAGTTCCTTGCTTGGCAAATCGCAGTAGGTAACTTGACTGCTCCTGGTGGTTCTGGTTCTCTTCCTGCTTGTCTCGTGGGTGACGTTCGCGACGTAACTAAGGGTTGTGGTTACTCTAACTACACTGCTCGTGGTCGTGACTCTTACCTCGCCTTGAACAATGTAACTGTTACATTGAGCGGTAATGGCTTGAATCAATCAGTCACTACAGGTGCAAAATGTAATGGTGTTTACGCATTCTTCGTGCCTGCCGGTACTTATACTCTTACATTTAAGAAAGATGGTTACAAAGACGTAACTAAAACAGTTACTGCTACAGTTAACAAAGCTACTCAAAATAATATCGACATGGTAGAAGGTGTTAACTCTGGTATCTCTTTGAATCCTACTTCTACAGGTTTCGGTGAAACTCCTGTTGGCAACACTTCTGCTAAGACTATCACTGTAACAGGTACTTCTCTTACTTCTAACATCACTATCTCAAATAGCGATAACACTAACTTCTCTATCAGCAAAACTTCTCTCGGTACTACAGGTGGTACATTTGAAGTTGTTTACAAACCTTCTAAAGCAGGTTCTCACTCAACTACTATCTCATTCGTAAGTGGAACTCACAAAGCTTCTATGGTTGTAACCGGTACTGCTAAGAACCCACCATTGTCATTCACCGAAGGTTGGAACTACTCTGAAAAATCAGGTAAGAAAGCCGGTTGGATGGCTAACTGGACTAACTATCGTAACATGGCATTTGGTGACGGTAAACTTTATGTAGTTGACGCTACTAATGGTGTTGTGAAAGTTATTAAGGCTCAAACTGCTGAACACATCAAAGACCTTAACATGACAGGTGTTTCAGGTGGTGCTTTGAAACTTGTTGACGTTGCTTACGTTGATGGTAAACTTATCGGTACTAACATCGCATTGTCAACTAACGATGCAATGAAGACTCTCAAAGTTTACATTTGGGATAATGACGATGCTGCTCCTCGCGTACTTCTTGAAACTACCGACCTCGGTGGAATGACTCGTATTGGTGACGCTATCGAAGTACAAGGTAACTTGACAAGCGGTAAGCTCGTTTACCTCGCTCAACAAACTCGTGACTATACCGATGCTGATGGAAATGCTAAGAATGGTAACTGTAACTCACTCGTTACTTACGCTCTTTCTAACGGCACTGCATCTAAAACTCCTGTAGTATCTGATATCGATGCATTTATCATTGGTATGTCTCCACGTGCAATTCCTGATGGAAACAACTTCTGGGTAGCAGGTCAACAACACTTCCCATCTCAAATTACTGCCGGTGGTGAGCTTGTTGCTGCTGTTCCTAACACTGCATTCAACGTTGAAGCTGCATTCCATGGTTGTGGTAACGACTTCGTTCCTTTCACATTCAAAGGTAACAAATATGCATTCGCTGTTGACTATCAAGCTGTAACTAAAGCCGGTTCTGCTGCAACTGCCGATGAAATCAAAACTACTACACTTCTTGGTGGTCGTGCTGTTCTTATCGACGGTAGCGCTGGTTGGGCTGTTGAAGGTCTTACGAACTCTGGTAACTATCCTTCAGCAGGTATGAGTTCAACAACTCGTAACACTACTCTTTCTTCAAGTATCTGTGTTAACGTGAATGGTGATGCAGGTGTTGAAATGTGGGTATTGATTCACAACCAAGGTATCGCTTACTACAAACACGGTACTGCTCCTACTTACACTTACGAAAAAGTTCCTACTATCTCTGCTCCTTCTGAAGTTTCTATTGAAACAACTGAAAAAGTATCTAAATCTCAAGACATCACTATCACCGGTTCTTACTTGACCGGAAATATCAATGTTGCTCTTGCCGGTGACGCTGCATTCTCTATCGATAAGACTTCTCTCGGAACAACAGGTGGTTCAATAAAAGTAACTTATAATCCTTCTGCTGCAGGTAGCCACACTGCTACTCTCACATTGACTTCTGAAGGTGCAACTACTCAAAAAGTTACTTTGAAGGGTAAAGCAAATTCTGCTCTTGCTCTTGGTCTCACTAAGGTATGGCAAAACACTTCAAGTGTTCCAGGTTCAGCTGCAGGTGGTGACGTTCGTTTCGCTGCTGTTTCTAATGGCAAACTTCTTGTAAACGACAAAGCTAACAATAAGATTTTGGAAGTAACATCTACAGGATCTGCAGCTTACTACGATCCTTCTGCTGCTCTTACT
This sequence comes from Muribaculaceae bacterium, assembly GCA_017399915.1. GTDB lineage: Bacteria > Bacteroidota > Bacteroidia > Bacteroidales > Muribaculaceae > RGIG4079. Next base: position 199,144 of record JAFQAS010000065.1, on the reverse strand, counting down.
GCAAACTATAACCAAGTTCTTGGTACAGGTATCGCTTGTGATGATGCCGGAAATATCCTAGTTAACTCAGGCTTCTCTGCTGCTACATCAGGCTCTAACTTCACTCTTATTTCTGCCGACCTCAAATCAACTTATAAGATTGACTTGAGCGCTATCGAAGGTTGGACTCCAGGACGTTGTGACCAATTAGGCCGTATCCGTGGTAACATGCTTTCAAGCGAAGGTGGTTATGCATTCATCACTCCTAATGGTGGTACTGCAATTCTCGTTGTTAAGATTAAGAATGGCGCGGTTGATACTGACTACACTCAAGTAACTAACCCAATCGCAGGTGTAGGACTTACTACTTCATGCTGTCCACAACCTGCATTCGCTACTGTAGCTGAAATCGATGCTCTTATGGACGATAACAACGACTTGTCAAATGCATTTATCTTGCGTTCACGTTCTGTTCCTGGTAGCGTATTCGCTTGGAATGATGACAACTCTGACATGGTTAAAGCTTGGACATTCTCTGAAAAATCATCTGCAGGTCACACTGTAGCTAACGCTTCAGTAGAAGGTTTCGACTGGTTCAAACTTTATGATAAATCTTACTTCATCATGCCAATGACTTCAGATGGTACAACAGGTACTCGTGGCTCTATCTTCGGTATCTATGACGGAGAAGGCGCACTCGTAGCTTGCTGGAGTGATGGTGAAAAGACCGGTCTTGGTGCGGCAATGGGTAGCTTCATCGCTGTTCCTAATACTGAAAACTCAGTACACATCTACCACTTCGTTCCAGGTACAGTTGCTGAAAAATTCCTTTTCGCTGTTGAAATGACTGGTGTTGAAAATATCGAAACTGAAATCGTTGACGAAAATGTTGACGCTCCGGCTCGTTACTTCAACCTCCAAGGTGTAGAAGTTGCTAATCCTTCTAATGGTATCTACATTAAACTTCAAGGCAACCGTTCTTCTAAAGTTTACATCAAGTAATTGAAATAAACTCACTATAATGAGCGAGCAATCCATTGCGGATTGCTCGCTTTTTTTGTCCACTTTGCTTGCGCTGGCTATAGTGTGTTAATAGATGAAATAGGGGCTTTGTATCATTTGAGATATAAATAGTGCGACGCACGTGAAAACGGTTGTTTTTTCCTCTATAGGACAGAGGCAGGTTGCAATGCCACGAAAAAAAGCGGTGTATCATCGATTTTGATACACCGCTTTGCGTATAATAGGAATAAATGTTGTTTTTGCGCTATTTCAAGCCCTCTAAGATGCGTTTAAGCACTACTTGGGCAGATATCTCACGATTGGCCGCTTCGGGGATCACAAGCGATTGTGGCGACTCTATCACATCGTCGCTTACTATCATGTTACGTCGCACAGGCAGACAGTGCATAAAGAACGCATTATTTGTTAGTGCCATCTTCTCTGTGGTAATGGTCCAACTGCGATCGGTTGAGAGTACTTTGCCATAGTTGGGGTCGGTATATGCGCTCCAGTTTTTAGCATATACAAAGTCGGCACCTTCAAGAGCTTTGTCTTGGTCATATTCTACGCGAGCATTACCCACAAAAGCAGGGTCGAGTTCATATCCATGAGGGTGGGTGATTACGAAGTCGTAGTCGGTGGCGTTCATCCACTCGGCAAATGAGTTGGGCACAGCTTGAGGAAGTGCTTTGGGGTGGGGCGCCCATGTTAATACCACTTTGGGGCGTTCACATTTCTTATGCTCCTCGATAGTGATGAGGTCGGCAAACGATTGCAATGGGTGGCGAGTAGCTGCCTCCATTGAGAAAACAGGACGACCTGAATATTTAATGAATTGTGATATAATTTTTTCTTCGTAGTCATCTACTTTTGACTCAAATCGAGCAAATGAGCGTACACCTATCACATCGCAATAGCAACCCATCACGGGAATAGCTTCAAGCAAGTGTTCGGGTTTGTCACCGTCCATGATTACGCCTCGCTCAGTTTCGAGTTTCCAAGCGCCTTGATTTACATCAAGCACAATCACATTCATGCCAAGGTTAAGAGCCGCTTTCTGAGTGCTCAATCGAGTGCGCAATGATGAGTTGAAGAATATCATCAAGAGGGTTTTATTCTCGCCTAAATGCTTATAAGCGTAGCGGTTGGCTTTCACTTCGAGAGCCTCTTTTACGGCATCTTTAAGGTTGCCTATGTCGTTTACTGTTGTAAAATTTCTCATAATAAGTATATTTGTTTATAAAAGAGTCTGCAAGTTACGCAATAATTTTGAGATAAAGGCAATTTTGAACACATTTTGATGCTTTTTGTGTGTATTGAAATCAGAAAGGCAACGACATCGAGGGTGATGCCATCGCCTTTCCTTCACGCTATCATGAAAAAATGAGATTGGATTGTTATCGCATTCCAGGAGGACCATAACGTCGCTCATTGCGGTTTTGTGGACCTCCACCACTGCCAAATGTGTTGAACTTATACGTGAAGTTCACCATAAAGTAGCGAGTGAGTGAGTTATATTCGGTATCGTCGATATAGTTGGCTGTCACGTTGCGACGAATGTTTTCTTTTTGTTGCAAAAGGTCATAAACCTTAAGTGCGATAGTGGCAGATTTTCCTTTGAGGAACGAGTAGCCTATTGATGCGTTCCACATCCATTGGTCAGAGTCGAATCCTTGAGAATAACCATCGGTGCCCGAGAATGAAAGTTCGCTATTGATAGATAAGCCGAAAGGTGCGTTGTAAGTGGCATTAAACATACCTCCATAGGTGTGAACATTGCGGTTGGCACTTGTTTGCACCGAGTTGCGCACTAATTGTAGATTGTAGAATGGGCGCAATTCAAATTCGAGGAAGTCGGGACGCCAAGCAAACGCGAATGATTCGCCGACCATGAATGAGCCGCTGCGGTTTCTTTCATTGTTGTTGTACCCTACAGTAGAACTGTAGAATCCAAAGAGGTGATTGGAGAATGAGAAAGATTTGTTGCGCAGCGGCATCGAAATCATGTTCATTAATCGGGCGTTCCACACGCCGTTTACGTTGGTATATTCTGTTGTACGACCACCGGTTTCGGGGTTGAATGTTGTCTTTGAAATGATGCTGTTTTGGCTGTAGCGCATGAATGCCATCAACATTATAGAGCGTTGCGATTCGGCATTAAAGTCTTGGAAACGCACATTCACGTTGTGAGTAAATGTAGGGTCGAGGTTGGGATTACCAATTACGATATTCAAGGGATCCGACATATCGGCTACAGGTTGTAATTGAGCCATTGTAGGTTGAGATGAACGACCCATATAGTTGAGGTTCAAAGAACGTGTCTTGCCCATTTTGTAACGATAGCGCAAGAATGGAGCAAAGTTCCACACCCAGCGTTCGGGAATGTTCTTGTTAGCATTAATAAGGTTCTCGCTCTTTTGCATAGTAGGCACAAGTGATAACCCTATTTCGGTGTTATAATTCTTACTTACCTTTTTGTATCCTAAGCGAATGTCTTGTGTGAAAAGTTCGTTGCGGAATTGGTTGCTCAAATCTTTGCTGAAAATGAGATTTTCGGCATCAACCACGATAGCTCCGGTTAATTCATCGTATGATAGGATAGGACGGTCATAGGTGAGTTTGTCGGCATTATTCCATCTATATTGTGCGCGATAAGCAAACGTCAAGAAATTGCCGTTTTTCACGTTGCCAAGAGGCTCTGTCCAGGTCACACGACCTTGCACCATATTGCTCCAAGTGTGGTTGTCGGCATATTGGTCATAGATGTCGAGTGAGTCGAGAAGGAAGAATCGGTTAATAGAGTTGGTATACTCTTCTTCTTTGGTGTCGCTGAATTGATAGCGAGCTTGGAACGAGAATGCACGACCAGGACGAGAACTGAATTTATGGCTATATATAAGATTACCTGAGAAGTTATAAGCTGTACCCTCTGAATTGTTTGTGTTTAAACTGCGAGTAACAGGAGAACGCCATATGTCGCCGGCGCTGGTGAGGGTTGAGTCGAGGCTCCATGAGTCGTTTATGTTAACAGAGAAACGAGGACGGAACTCAAGGGTATTGGTTGAGTCGGGGTTCCATTGTAGACGGAAACCGGCGCGAATATTATGTCCTTTATCACGAGAGATTTTACCGCTTTGAGCATAAGACGTTGAATCGGTAAAAAGGTATTGGCGTTCGCTTCGTTGGCGAGTGTCGCGGTCGCTATGTGAATACATCACATCTCCACCCACACGGAATATCTCTTTATTCCCTACATTGAAGTTAAGACCAAATGCTTGAGATGTGTTTATACCATTGCTCCCTCCAAAACGACGGAATTGATTTCCTCCATCGGCAAATCCTAACTCATTGATGTTATTGAAATTGCCTAAGAACGTGATTTGGTTGTCGTTCCAAAAGCGGTTTACGTTGAACACCATTTTATATCGGTCATCGGTGCCATATCCGGCATCTACAGTGCCAAACCAACCATTTTTCATGCCTTTCTTAACTGTGAGGTTGATTACTGTTTCATCTTCGCCGTCATCAACTCCGGTGAGTCGAGCCAAATCGCTCTTGCGATCAACTACTTGAAGCTTGTCGACCATGTTGACAGGTAGGTTTTTTGATGCAACCTTGGGGTCATCAGCAAAAAACTCTTTACCATCAACAAGAATCTTGGTTACTTCTTTGCCATTTGCAGTGATTTTACCCTCAGAGTCTACTTCTACACCGGGGAGTCGCTTCAACAGGTCTTCGACTACGGCGTTGGGCTGAGTCTTGTAGGTGTCGGCATTGAATTCAACGGTATCTTCCATCACTTTTATAGGAGTTTTTACTCCCACTACCACAGCTTCTTGAAGCATGAAGGTAGACTCATCGAGCATGATCTCACCGATATTCATATTGTTCTTTCCTACAGTGATGTCTTTACATGTGGTGTTGAATCCCACATATGAGACCTGAACAATGTATTTGCCCGATTTTACATTCGACAACTTGAATTTTCCGTTGAGGTCGGCGGCTGTGCCCATAATACGTGTGCTGTCTTTTGACGATAGCAAGCTCACGCTTGCTTGAGCTAATGGCTCTTTTGACGCATCAATGATTGTGCCGGTGATATTGGCTGCATTGGCAAATGCTGTTATTGACAACAACATTATTGCGGCTATGACGTTTTTGATATACTTATTCATAATTTTATTGATAAACTGCTTTTATTGACTAAAAAAATGGCAAATAGTTTAATTTAGTAATAAAATATTTTGTTGTATTAAACGATTTTAATCGACCAATGTCATAATAATAAAGAAAAATATTAAAAAAAGAGATGTTTTTTATAGAAACAAAATAGAGCTGTGAAAATAAAAGATTAATTGCTATATTTGTAATTATAAATTGTTAGAGATATGAAAAGTTTGAGATTGGATAAAATATTAATGGTGGGTTCGGCATTATTTTTAATGTCATCTTGCTCATCTTGGGTTAATACCTCGTATTCGGGCGATTATTATGATGATTATATGTATCCGCCACCCCCACCACCTCCTGCACATGTTGCACCGCCCCCACCACCTCACGGTCATAATCCCGGCCACAATCCGGGACATCATCCTAATGATCACCCCAATAATCGTCCTGATGGCAATCACCCTAACAATCGTCCCGGTGATAACCCAAATCACCAGCCCGGTGATATGCCAAATGATAAGCCCGGGAACCACCCCGGAGATAAACCTAATGTTAATCCCGGTAACACTCCAAGTGTAAACCCCGGAAATGACAATCCCGGTCATCGTCCAAGTGTTACTCCCGGAAATAATTCCGGTGCAGGAAAACGACCTTCGGGAGCAGGAACGGGAAATCATCGTCCCGGTTCAAATCGCCGTCGTTGATAATTTTTTAATAGCGAAAAATAAAGTCCCCAACGTTGTTCAAATCTGATGTAGGGGACTTTGTTATATGCAATATGAATATTATTAGAACTCAGAGAATGCAAGCGGAAGCAGTGATTTTACCGATGGAAGTATATAAATCTCATCAGCACCTATGAGCATCACTTTTACATTTCCTTTTGCAAGCATTTCGTATTCTAACAATGATTGACGACAACTGCCGCAAGGAGAGATGGGTTGGGGGAGCTCATTGCCGTCGGTGCCACGAGCTGCAATAGCAATAGTTTGGAATAGGGCATCGGGGTATTGGGCGTGAGCATAAAAGCATGCTGTGCGTTCGGCACATGTGCCCGAGGGATATGCTACATTCTCTTGGTTTGCCCCCGTTATAATTTCTCCATTGCTTAATAATATCGCAGCTCCTACCGAAAATTTGCTATAAGGAGCATATGCCCGTAAGGTCGCATTGCGTGCTTCATCTACCAATTTTTGCTCAATGGTCGAGAGCTCTTCGTAACGAGCAATAGTGATGGGAGTTGTGATATCGAGTTGTTTCATTGTAAAATCCTCAATTATTTAAAAATCTTTATTTTGATGAGTTTCAAAATTGTGGGAACAATCATTATCAATGAAGTTGTAGCAATAATTAATCCCCAATTTTCCCATGAAAGAGGTGTTACGCTAAACATTTGACCACCGATTGTAACAATCACATATTGTCCGATGATAATGCCTAAGACTACTAAGAAGAACACTTTGCTACCCTTTAAGTTGAAGAACGCGGTGTGTCCGCTTTCAAATGCTTTGGCATTAAAGAGGTTCCAAATTTGGAAGAATACAAAGATAGAGAAGAACATTGACAATTCAACAGGAGTTAATTCTCCACCACCATTAAATTCAAACATTGAATGGAAGAAGTTACCGGGGTATTGTATTAAGTGCATAAGTGGCTCAGATTCATTGCTGTGGCGGAAATATTGCATTAATCCAAAGAGGATAACCATAAATAATACTCCGGTAGAAAGAATTCGATAAATCATTTGGCGACTTAAAATGAAGTCGGTTGAGCGGCGGGGCTTGTTTTTCATTACTTCCATGCTTGGAGGCAATGATGCGAATGCCAACGCCGCGAATGTGTCCATAATGAGGTTTACCCACAGCATTTGTGTCACGGTCAATGGCGATTGTGTGCCTGTGAATGCTCCAATCACAACGATGAGGCAAGCCACGATGTTTACAACGAGTTGGAAGAGAACGAAACGTTGTATGTTTTGATATAGAGAGCGTCCCCACATCACCGCTTTTGTGATGCTGGCAAACGAGTTGTCCATAATAGTGATGTCGCTGGCTTCTTTTGCCACAGAGGTGCCATCGCCCATAGATAATCCCACTTGTGCTGCGTTTAATGCAGGAGCGTCGTTAGTCCCGTCGCCTGTAACAGCCACCACTTCGCCGGCTTCTTGGAGCAAGCGCACAAGACGTGATTTATCGGTGGGGCGAGCGCGCGACATGATTTTGAGTTTAAGTGCGCGTTTAGCTGCATCTTCTTCGCTCAATGCCGCGAAATCAGGGCCTGAAATGTGATTTTCGTCGCCATCAACTTCATCATTCCACAATCCCACTTGACGGCCGATTTCTTTGGCTGTTCCGGGAGTGTCGCCGGTTACAATCTTCACGCTGATACCGGCGCTGATGCTATTGCGGATAGCGTCGGGCACTTCGGTGCGCACAGGGTCGGCAATAGCGGTGATGCCGATGAAAATGAGGTTGTCGACATTGAGTTGGTTGTCTTGTATCGGGTCTTGGTTATCATCAAGTATAGCATAAGCGATAGCGAGTGTGCGCATAGCTTTTTGTTGGTAGCCAAGAAGTTGTTCGTTGATAGTGTCGGGTTTTACGTCGCCGGCAACTTTTGCGCAAAGACCGAGTACGATTTCAGGCGCACCTTTAACATATAGCACTCGTTTTCCTAATAATGGAGAGTCAACAACGGTTGCCATGAATTTGCGTTGGGTGTGGAATGGTAACTGTTTTACCACTTTGGCATTTTCGCGCAATTTGAGATAGTCAACACCATTGTCGTTGAGCCACAAAAGGAGAGCCCCTTCGGTAGGGTTTCCGAGTGCGTTCATTTTCTTGGCTTCTTCGTCATATTCAAGGAATGCGGTTGAGTTTACCGAAATTCCTTCCTTGATAGCATTGCTTATTTCATCATCGCCAAGTTTTTGTGAGTCACCAAGAGGATAGTATTGTGTTTGATACACTCGCATTTGATTTTGAGTGAGTGTGCCGGTTTTGTCGGTACATATAACAGTAGTGGCACCCATTGTTTCGCAAGCATGCATTTTGCGCACAAGGTTGTTGCTTGCAAGCATGCGGCGCATACTCAATGCAAGGCTTAATGTTACACTCATAGGTAGTCCTTCAGGCACAGAAACCACAATCACGGTGATTGCAAGCATTAATGTATCGAGAAGATATTTTGTCAAAGTGAGTGATTCTACACCCCAATCACACATCGCTAATCGTCCGATAATGATAAGTGCGCCAACAGTATAGCTCCCCCAAGAAATCACTTTGCCAAGTTTTTCTAATTGTAGGGTCAATGGTGTTTTTACACCAGTGTCGATTTGAGCAGCTTCATAAACTTTGCCATATTCTGTAACATCGCCCACGGCAGTCACTTCCATTGTGCCGGTACCTTCGACAACGGTTGTGCCACGCATAACATGGTTGGTGGGGTAGGTTACGTCATCTTTGAATTTTTCGGGAAGATGAGATTTTTTGATTAGTGGTTCTCCGGTAAGTGTACTTTCGTTGATGCTAAGCGCGACAGAGTCGATAAGAACGCCATCGGCAGGAACTTCGTCACCGGTGCCAAGAATTACAATGTCGCCCACTACGATATCTTTGCGAGGTACTTGAGTGATTACTCCATCGCGAATAACCTTAACAGCAACATCGTCGTTTACTTGATTGAGTATTTCAAACTTTTTATTCGCGTTAACTTCAAGTGCAAACCCTATGCCGGTAGCAAGCATAATGGCTACAAATATGCCAACAGGTTCGAAGAATACTTCAAGTCCGTGTCCGGGTTGGGTGAATTCATAAATAGCAATACCCACTGATAATGCCAATGCTACGAGCAAGATGCGAATCATGGGGTCTTTGAAGTTTTCAAAGAACTTAATCCACAAAGAAGGCTTGGGAGGAGGAGTGAGAATGTTTACTCCATGTTTTTCTCTGCTTTCTATGACCTGCTGAGCGGTCAATCCTTTAATGTGTTGATTGTCTGCCATTATAGTCGTTTTAGATTGTAAATTTTAATGCTTTTCCGTGAACGGAGTCATCGATAGTGCCTTTATGGAATACTCGTTGCCCATTCACATATGTTGAGATAACTTTGTTGTTTAATGTTGTGCCGGCAAGAGGAGTCCAACCGCAACGGCTCAATACATCTTCATCTTTAACTGTATATTGCTCGTTTGGTTTGACAATGGTGAGGTCGGCATAGTATCCTTCGCGTATATAGCCACGTTTTTCGATACTGAATAATTGCGCTACACGATGAGCCATGAAGTCAACAACTTGCTCGATAGTAAATACTCCTTCATCGGCGAGTTGTAGCATCATTGGCAATGAATATTGCACAAGAGGAGCTCCTGAGGTGGCTTTAATTGCGCCTCCTTGCTTTTCACTTAATAGGTGAGGAGCATGGTCGGTTGCCACTATATCGATTAACCCGTTGTTTAATCCATCGCGTAATGCTTGACGATCTTTGTCGGTTTTGATTGCCGGATTCCATTTTATGCGTGCGCCAAGAGCGGCATGGTCATCGGCGGTCCACCATAGATGATGTGCACACACTTCGGCTGTGATTTTTTTATCTTTCAGAGGCTCGTTTGAGAGTAATTGCATCTCATCGGCGGTGGAAATATGAAGAATATGAAGTCGTGCACCATGTTTGCGAGCCATTTCCGCTGCTTTTAGCGATGACTTATAGCATGCTTCGGCGCTGCGAATATTGGGGTGCTCTTCTACAGGTACATCTTCGCCATATTTTTCAATCATTACCTCGCGGTTGCGACGAATAATATCTTCATCTTCGGAGTGGATTGCGATTAATGCGGGCACTTCGGCAAAAATTCTATTAAGGGATTCGCAATTATCGACAAGCATGTTTCCGGTTGATGCCCCTAAGAATAATTTTACGCCGGGCACTTTTGTGTAGTCGCAAGCTAATAAGGTGTCGATGTTGTCATTAGTTGCTCCTATATAGAACGAATAGTTGGCCACTGACACCTCGGCTGCTCGGCGATGCTTATCGTCTAACGCTTCGAGAGTAACCGTTTGAGGGATAGTGTTGGGCATATCCATGAATGACGTGATGCCACCGGCTACAGCTGCGCGACTTTCGGTAGCCATATCGGCCTTATGAGTTAGCCCGGGATCGCGAAAATGCACTTGGTCATCAATCCCTCCGGGCAAAAGATATGCACCTTCGGCATCGTGTATGTTGATGCTGTCATTCAACAAATGAGCAGGAGCTCCGCCCCTGCCAATTTCTTTTATATATTCATTCTCAATAACGATATAACCTTGAAAGCGAGTGCCTTCGTTGACGATTATGGCGTTATGAATTAACGTTGTATTGTTCATTAAAAGAGCTATTTTTTGCTATAGTCGGGATACTTTTTAAATAGGCTGCTTAAACGGAGCTTTATCACCCCAAAAACGGCTTCGCCAAATATTCCGGAACTCATTTTGCTTTCGCCTAACACTCGGTTTACAAAAATGATAGGAACTTCCTTGATTTTGAACCCATATTTATGGGCGGTGAACTTCATCTCAATTTGGAATGCGTAGCCTTTGAAGCGAATGTTGTCAAGTGGTAATGCTTCGAGGACTCGTCGAGTGTAGCACACAAACCCTGCAGTGGTGTCGCAAATTTTCATGCCGGTGACGATGCGCACATATTTAGATGCATAGTACGACATCAACACACGTCCCATAGGCCAATTCACCACGTTTACACCGGTGATATAGCGAGAACCAATCGACATATCGGCCCCATCTTTGGCGCAAGCATCATAGAGTGCTAATAAATCATTGGGATTGTGAGAGAAGTCGGCGTCCATCTCAAATATGTAGTCATATTTTTGCTCAATCGACCATTTAAAGCCGGTAATATAAGCTGTGCCAAGGCCAAGTTTGCCTTCACGTTGAATGAGGTGTACGCGACCGGGATACTCTTGTTGTTTCCCTTTTACGATTTCGGCAGTGCCGTCGGGAGAGTTGTCGTCGATAACGAGAATGTCAAAATCACGGGGTAAGGCTATTACTGCGTCGATGATTTTTGCTGCGTTTTCCTTCTCATTATACATGGGAATGATAACAACGCTATCGTTTCGACTGTTTGATGCTGTAGATGTCATTGGTTGTGAATTTAGTCAAACGCTACTTTTGCATTATAACAATTAATACGCAAAGATATTAATTATAATTATAATGAACAATTCAATAAGTATAAAAATTGAGAAAATATATAAATAAATTTGATGCGAGAAATTTACCTTGAGGCATAATATAGTTGAGAGAATAGATTTGTGATGAAAAATAACCCCTGCCAAGTTGCGTTGGCAGGGGTGTCGAGAAGATATGATTAAAGGGAATGTTTATGCAAGACGAGCGAGAGCTTCTTTGATGCGACGCATTGCTTCGCGAATATTGTCATCGCTTGTTGCGTATGACAAACGGATATATCCGGGTAAACAGAATGCTTCGCCATCGACAGTTGCCACGTGACCTTCTTCAAGTAGATACATAGCTAAGTCGGCTGCATTGTTGATTACTTTGTCGCCATATTTTTTGCCAAAGTAGCTTGAAACTTCGGGGAAAAGGTAGAATGCGCCTTGTGGTTCGTTAACTTTTATTCCGGGGATTTCGCGTGCGAGCGAAACTACTAAGTCGCGACGGCGTTGGAATGCGACGCGCATGTCTTCAACGCATTGTTGCGAACCGGTGTAAGCTGCTTCAGCCGCTTTTTGTGCCACAGATGAAGCTCCTGATGTATATTGACTTTGAAGTTTGTTTGTTGCTTTTGCAACCCAAAGTGGAGCTGCGATGAACCCAATGCGCCAACCGGTCATTGCATAGGCTTTTGAAACTCCATTTACGATGATAGTGCGGTCTGCTATTTCGGGGAATGAACCAAGTGAGGTGAATTCTCCGGTGAAGTTGATGTGTTCGTAGATTTCATCGGCAAGGACAAGCACGTCGGGGTATTTAGCAAGCACCTCAACCAATCCTTTGAGCTCTTCTTTGGTGTAAACGCTGCCGGTAGGGTTTGAAGGAGAGCAAAGAAGCACCATGCGAGTTTTAGGAGTGATGGCTGCTTCGAGCTGAGCGGGAGTTACTTTGAAATCTTGCTCAATTGATGCAGGAACAAGCACATTTGTCCCCTCTGCCAATTTCACCATTTCCACATAACTCACCCAAGCAGGAGTGGGGATAACTACTTCATCTCCAGGATTGATTACGCTTAAAATTACGTTGCAAAGAGATTGCTTTGCACCACCCGATACCACGATTTGCTCGGGTGTGTAATCAAGACCGTTTTCATTTTTGAGTTTGTCGGCAATAGCTTTGCGCAATGACATATATCCCGGAACGGGAGTGTAGAAAGTGAAATTTTCGTCGATGGCACGTTTTGCAGCCTCTTTGATATGGTCGGGAGTGTTAAAGTCGGGCTCGCCAACCGAGAGGTTTATCACGTCGATACCTTGAGCTTTTAGCTCATTGCTCTTTTGCGACATCGCCAATGTTTGCGATGGAGAGAGCGATTGAACACGATCAGAAATGTGAGTCATTTTCTTAAAGTTGATTAATTTTTTGTTTTATGATGCAAAGATAGCTTAAAAGAGCGAATTTTGAAAAGTTTCGATGATTATTTTATGCGCAAATCGATATGTGGATTTATCATAAATAAAAAAGGTTGAGAAATTTAATGAAAAAAAAGTAGATAATTGATTAAAATGCTTATCTTTGTAATTGAGAATGAGAGAAGCTTAAAGTTCAATAGATTGCTTGGTGCCGATACTTATCCTCAATGCCGAAAAATATATAAATCTAATAACATCTAAAATATTGAATTATGAAAAAATGTCCGGTATGTTCGAATGAAGTTTATGACCATGTTGAAAAATGCTCAGTTTGTGGTTGGGTATTTACGCAAGAAACATCTGAATATAATTCGGGGGATACTGTTTCTAATCGGTCAACAATCAAGCAGGATGAAGGAGAGGAAACAAAGGTTCAAATGACACCTCCCGCAGTGCCGTCTCCTTCACAGCATGGATGGGGCGCTTCTGCTCCAAACACCAGTGTAGGTGGCTCGCCTTTAAATAATCAACCACAAAAGAAAACCTCAAATAATAAATCGATGGTTTTAGTGTGGTCTTTAATCGCGGTATGTGCGTTGGCAGCATTAGGTGTAGTAGGCTATTATGTATTGGGAGGATCGGCTTCTTCGGGATTGCTAAAAATGATTCCGGCAGAAACAGATTTGGTTGTAACTGTCGATGGTGCAAAAATATTGAAGTCGGCAGGCTGTAAACTCTCTGGACATGGAGTGGAATTTCCCAGAGTGATAGAGAAACTTATGAAAAATATGAGTAAGAAAGAGCAAGAAACTTTAGAATATATAGCACAAGCTAAATGTTTTAATATTGACCAAGCTGTATTTGCTGTTAATATGGTTAGTGATACAAGATATTCTAATCATGACCCTGATGTTGATGTAAGCGAAGAATTTGCATTGATTTCAATAACAAATAAAGACGAGGTAGTGAAGTTCTTTGAGGATCTTGACGATGAATTTGACTTTGATGAAGAAAAAGGTTATCAAGTATGCAACATGGGTTGGCGCGATTTTATTGTTGTCGAAGATGATTATTGTTGGCTTTATATAGGTAGTAGTCATGTGTTTGGTGATAATTACGATGACGAAATTTCAGATGTTGAGGTCGTTAAGCGCATAGAAAAGATTAAAAATAATGCACAAAAGGAATCAATTGCCGATGTTTCTTACAAACGTGAAATCTTAGCTGGAGGAAATGCTGCGGCTTTAATGTTCGATTCCAAAAACCTAAGTGATATATTAGGCGTTGAATGGGGTGAATATCTTGGAGATAAAAATTATAATGAATTTAAGGTAGGAGTAGTGGCTGACCTTGAAAAAGAGTCAATCTCTTTAAGCGCGAAATTGTTTGACAAAGATGGAGGTGAAATTGTTTGGGCTCCCGGATTAGGTAAAATTAATGGTTCTTTGGCAAAATATCTCAACAGCGACGATGTGATTGTAATGGCAACTGCGATAGACCCTAACTTTTCATGGGAAAAATATATCTCATTAATAGAAGAAAAAACTAATGAGAAAGTGCCTGATGAAATTCGTGGCGAAATTGTCAAATGGTTGTCGGCGTTGAAAGGCACAGTCATGTATGCGGTGGGCTTTGAAAGTTTGGATAAATTAATTGAAAGTAAATTTACCGGCCTAAATGTCATGGCGATAGTTGAAATGAAAGATGGTAAGGCTAAAGAAGCTATTGACGAATCGGCTAAATTGGGTGCATTGTTAGGTGGTGAGATGGTTAAAAAAGATGGCTCTGCCTTGGTGATAAATGCTGATAATATAAAATTTAGATTAGAAGAAAAAGACGGAAATTTAGTGCTTTCAAATCGACAGCTTAAGGAGCAAGGAAATGAAAATATGCCAAACTCATTCTTTGATGGCAAAACAACTGCTATGATTTTAAATATCAACAAAGATAGCGATATTGCTGAGCTATTGGAATTGCCGGGCAATTCTGTATTGGAGATGTCAAATAAAGGTGACGAATTGAATGCTAAACTGATGTTCTCGGGCATAACTGACGAAGCCGGAATATTAGAGTTTATAATGTCTAAAGTTGCAAAATATATTACACCTGAATTTGAAAAAAAGATAGAGAGAAAATTTGAATCAATGTATGGATATGATGACGAACCGCAATGGGAGGCAGTGGACTCTGCGGCTGCTTTAGAGCCTGGTTATGATAATTATCCTGATTATGCGGTTGCCGATTCTGTAGCAGTAGCCTATTAATCCATAAGATGATTTCAAATATATCATTAAAAAACGTTTTGCCACGAGTCTTTGCCGGAAGTGAACGAGAACTTCCGGTTAAAGACTCTCAAGTGTGGCTCAGAGAATTAGATTTTACAGCTCCAAATAGCTATCTCATAGAGGCTGAATCGGGAACGGGAAAGTCTTCGTTGTGTAGCTATATATATGGGAATAGGCATGATTATAGTGGGGAGATTCTTTTTGATGGAGAGAATATAAGAACTTTTTCAATCTCGCAATGGTGTGAACTGCGCACACGCGCAATTGCTTTGCTACCACAAGAAATGCGCCTTTTCCCTGAGTTGACTGTAAAAGAAAATATTTTAATAAAGAATCGGTTGACCGATTTTAAGACCGAGTCAGAGATATTAGAGATGCTTCGTAGATTGGAGATCTCGGAAAAGACAAATCAATTGGTTTCGCGATTGTCGGTAGGGCAGCAGCAGCGAGTGGCGATTGTTAGAGCGTTGTGCCAGCCATTTGATTTCTTGATTTTAGATGAACCGGTAAGTCATCTTGATGAAAGAAACAATACAATAGTGTCGAGTCTTATTGCCGATGAGGTGAAATCTCAAAGTGCGAGCATAATAGCGACTTCGGTGGGGAATAAGATAAGTTTGCCATTCTCAATCCAAATAAGTTTGTGATGATGAAAAACGATAATATAGTGTGGCAACTATTGCGAAAAAATGTGAGCAAAGGTCAGATTGTAGGCTATGCTGTGGCAAACTTTGTTGGGTTTGTGATAGTGCTTACTGCAATTCAATTCTATCAAGATGTAAAGGCTGTATTTAGTGAGGAAGAAGCTTTTTTCTCGAAAGACTACATTGTTATATCTAAGCGAGTAGCATTTCTCGATGCATTTAATGGGAATGTTTCGTTTTCGGAAGATGAGATTGATGAGATTAAATCTCAACCATGGACTTCTAAGGTTGGGAGTTTTTCATCTGCCAATTTTAAGGTGAGTGTGTCGGTTGATTTTGCCGGTCGAGGATTGTCTACTCATTTGTTCCTAGAAGCAATTCCCGATGAATTTATTGATGTAAAGCCCTCTGGGTGGCATTTTGACCCAATTCAAAAGGAGGTGCCTATAATTTTGTCGAAAGAATACCTCACGCTCTATAACTTTGGGTTTGCCTCTTCGAGGGGCCTCCCTCAGTTGAGCGAAAGTGTGATAAACAAAGTGCCTTTGAGGCTATATGTAGCCGATAATACAACCGGACATGTAGATGTTTTTGATGCGCATATTGTGGGATTTTCTTCTCGATTGAACACAATAGCAGTGCCTCAAGAGTTTATGACGTGGGCTAATGATCGATATGCCCCAAATGTAGAAAAATCACCATCTCGATTAATTATAGAAACAAATTCTCCGGGAGATCCCAGTATTTTGGAATTTATGAAAAATAATGAGTATGAAATTTCGGGGGATAAGGTTGATAATGGGAAAATGTCTCATTTTTTAACTATAATAACTATTGTAGTATCATGTATAGGGATTGTAATTAGCATTATGGCATTTTTTATTTTGTTGCTGAGCATATATTTGCTTATGCAAAAGAATAAAGAGAAAATACGTAATCTGTTGTTGCTTGGATATTCGCCACTGCAAGTGTCGCGTAATTATTTTATGTTGATAGGGTTAGTGAATTTGATTGTGCTAATTTTATCAATTATGGTGGTTCTTGTTGCTTCACATATGTGGAGCGGGCATTTTGAGATGTTGAGCTCCGTGGATTCTTCGTGTGTGTTGATGGTCATGGTTGCGTTCTTAATGATGACATTAATAACTATCGGTAATTTTATTGCAATTTCGCAAGGAGTAAAGAAGCGTTTTTATGATTAATTAAAAGTCGAAAGTGTTAAAATGTGGCGTTTTTTAACTTGCATTTGTTAAATTTTGGGCTTTTGGAGTAATTCAACGGATAAAAGTAAACAAATTCAAAAAATTATAGTTTAATTTGTAAATTATTATGAAGCCTTATTGATTTTATTAATTCAATAAAGCCATAAGAGCATGATTTTAAAGATAGATGATATGATGCCAAAAAAAGACACATTAACTAAAGACGAGATGGGGACATATTATGCTCGTTTTTGGGGTTATTGTGCGCTAATTTAGGTGATTATCTATTCCTTAAATCTGAAAAATAAAATTGGGAAAAGTAAATTAGAGATTAAATAAATTATTGTAAAACTAAGTTAAACTTAAAAGATTCTTGCATGAAGAACATTTGTTTTCAAATGAATCGGAAAGCCTGGCTCGCCCTCGTGATGGTGTTGTGCCTTTCTTTCCCTGCTTTAGCGCAGAAGATTACAGTATCAGGTACTGTAACCGATCCTACCGGGGAACCACTCCTTGGTGTAAGTGTGCTTGTTAAAGGAACAAGCAAAGGTGTGGCAACAGACTTCGATGGTAACTATTCTATCTCGGTTGATGCCAACAGCACGCTCGTTATGTCGTATGTTGGTTTCCAATCTCAAGAAGTTGCCGTTAATGGTCAAACCACAATTAATGTAGTTCTACAAGAAGATAGCGAAGTTCTTGGCGAAGTCGTAGTTATTGGTTACGGCGCAGTTAAGAAATCTGACGCTACCGGTTCTGTAGCAGTGATTAAACCCGACGAAATTGAGGCTGGTATCTCAACTTCAGCACAAGACATGCTTGTGGGAGCTTCTCCTGGTGTGGTTGTAACTACCGATGGTGGTAACCCAACAGGTGGCGCTGCTATCCGCATTCGTGGTGGTGCTTCGTTGAGTGCAAGCAATGACCCATTGATCGTTATTGATGGAGTGCCAATGAGCGGTGACAGCTATGCTGGAGCTAACCCATTGACTATGATTGCTCCCGACAATATCGAATCAATGACAATCTTGAAAGATGCTTCAGCAACCGCTATCTATGGTTCTCGTGCATCTAATGGTGTGATCATCATCACTACTAAAAAAGGTCAAAGCGGTCGTCCTCAAGTAAACTTCTCAGCAAATATGCACATCAACACTGCCCGCAAAACTTGGGACGTGTTGAGCGGTGATGAATTCCGTGAAATGGTTATTAACCAAATCGGAACTGAATCGGCAATTGCTCAACTTGGTAACGCTAATACCAACTGGCAAAAAGAAGTGCTTCGCACATCTATTTCTCAAGACTATAGCATTGGTATTGGTGGTACTGCAGGATTCCTTCCTTATCGCGTGTCGGCTTCTTATACCAACAACCAAGGTATCTTGAAGACTTCAAGCATGGACCGTACTACTGTAGGTTTCAAATTGACTCCTAAATTCTTCGACGGTCACCTTTCTGTACAAGCAAATGCAAATGGTGCTTATATCAAAACTCGTCAAGCTGATACAGGCGCAGTAGGTACAGCTCTTACTTACAACCCAACTCTTCCTGTATATAGTGGTTTGAATATGTATAATGGTTATACTACATTGGTTGACGCTTCAGGTAAACCTCTTGACAACTCACCAAACAACCCACTTTCAATGCTTGAGTCAATCAACAACGTTGCTGAAATGTTGAACTCAAATGGTAATCTTCAACTTGATTACTCTCTTCACTTCCTCCCCGAACTTCACCTTAACTTGAACCTCGGTTACGAAGTGTCAGAAAACAAAACAAAAAGCACAACTGCTCAAAACTCTCCACAAGCATGGCGTGGTAACTATTATGATGGTGCCGGTACTGTTTATAATCAATATGATCTTAAACGTAACACCGTACTTGAATTCTATGCTAATTATAAGAAAGATTTCGAGGCTATCAAGTCAAATCTTGATGTTACTGCCGGTTACTCTTGGGAACGTCGTGACTACCAAGGTCACAACTTGTCAACCTTCAATACTGCAGGTTACTTGAATAACTGGAGTGAAATATACGCTGACGGCGTTTACACTCTTGAAGAAGATCCTGCTACTGTTGATCGTATCGGTCACTCTTATAATGACCAACCTACTTATTACTATAAAGGTCAATTAAACCTTATTTCATTCTATGGTCGTTTGAACTATTCTTATGACAATAAGTATCTTTTGACTTTCACTCTTCGTGATGATGGTACTTCTCGTTTCTCTCCCGATACTCGTTGGGGTCTCTTCCCTGCGTTGGCTCTCGGTTGGAAAATCAACGAAATGGACTTCTTTGAATCAGCTCGCGACGTGATGAACGAATTCAAGCTTCGTCTTGGTTGGGGTATCACTGGTCAACAAGCTGTAGGTGGTTACTATCCTTACATTCCTGTTTATGCTCAATCTACTTCATCTGGTGTAGTTGACTATCCTTCTCCCGATGGTTTGAATCCTGATGGTACTGTTAACTGGATTAATCCTCTTTATCCAAAAGCTTACCAAGAAGACCTTAAATGGGAAGAAACTACTACTTGGAACGTTGGTCTTGATATGGCTTGGTTGAACAACCGCATCACTGCAAGCTTGGATTGGTATCTCCGCGATACTAAAGACTTGCTCGCTTACGTGCCTGTTCCTGCCGGTCAAACTACTACTAACTTCATGGACCGCAACATTGGTGAGCTTCGCAACATCGGTATCGAAGCAAACATCGGTGCTAAACCTGTTGTTACTCGCGACTTCACTTGGTCAACAGGTGTTAACGTTGCATGGAACAAAAACGAGTTGACTAAATTGACAGGTTCTAACGAAGAAGACCAATCTTACTACCTCCAAGCTGCCGGTAACCCTGCTTCTGAAAACGCTGGTGCTCTCCAAGTTCACAAAGCCGGTCACCCTGCTTATTCATTCTATCTTCTCGAACAAGTTTACGACCAAGATGGTAACCCAATTCCTAACCAATATGTTGACCAAAACCAAGATGGCGAAATCAACGACGCTGACCTCGTGATCAAACATTCACGCGATCCTAAAGTGACTCTTTCTTGGAACAACACATTTAACTATAAGAACTGGGACCTCGGTATCCAACTCCGTGCCAACATTGGTAACTACGTGTTTAACTCTGTTCTCGCTTCTAAATCTAACCTCACAACTGTTGACCGCTACGGTCTTAACAACCTCGTGAAAGCTGATTACTATTTCAATGATGCAAGCGCTAACTCTAACCTCGTACGTAGCGACTACTTCCTTGAAAATGCAGGTTTCATCCGTTGCGACAACATCACTCTTGGTTACACTTGGAACGAATTGCTCAACAACAACCTTCGTTTGCGTCTATTTGGTGCAGTTCAAAACCCATTCGTGATCACTAAGTATCGTGGTCTTGACCCAGAAGTATTCTCAGGTGTAGATAACAACGTTTATCCACGTCCTGTTACATTCACTCTCGGTTTAGTAGCTACTTTCTAATCTCAAATTAAAGTAAAGAAGATAAATTATGAAATCATTAAATAAATTTTTCATTGCTTTGGGATTGATCGCCACTCTCGGTATGTATTCTTGTACCGATGACCTCGATAATCCGGTGATTGACCCCAATGATATGACTCCTGAAGTCTTTGCCGAAGACCCTAAGGGATATATGGATCGCGTGCTCGCTGAGTGCTACCAATCTCTTGCTACTTCGGGTTATAATGGTCCCGGTAGCTCTATCATCTCAGGTGGTGACGCTGGTGCCAACTCTTTCACTCGTGCCGTATTCGTTTGTAACGAATTGACTACCGATGAATTTGCTTGGAAACAATTTGGCGACGCAGGTCAATATGAGCTTGCTACAATGCAATTTGCTGCCGATAATGGTGTGATGTATACTACTTATTCTCGTATCTACACTTGTATCGCTCTTTGCAATGAGTTCCTTCGTACAGTTGAAGGTGGTAAATTCTACCTCACTGAAGACCTTATGCCTATTGCTGAAGAATATAAGAAACAAGTTAAAGTGCTTCGTGGCCTTTGCTACTTCTATGCAATCGACATGTTTGGTAACGCCGGTTATCAAGATGAAACAATGCCTGCAGGTACTGCTCCTGAACAATGGACCCGTGCCGACCTTTACAACAAAGTTGTTTTAGGTCTTGAAGAAGTTTCTGCTTCATGGGGTGAAACATATTCAGCTCCTGCATATGGTTATGTAGGTAAAGAAGCTTGTGATGCTCTTCTTGCTAAGTTCTATCTTAACGCTGAAGTATTCTCAGGTGTTCCTGCTTATGACAAATGTTGGGCTATCTGCGACAAAATTATCAAACATCACCAAGGTGCCGGTTTCAACGGTTCTGGTCTTGCTGATTCTTATATCGCTCTTTTCGGTGCTAACAACGATGAATACATGCCCGAAGGTGGTCGTGTAAACGAAATCATTTGGGGTATTCCTCAAGATGGTGACCATCTCCAAAACTATGGTGGTACTACATTCTACATCGCTGCCGGTTCATCTACTTCAACTCCAGGTCTTAACATGTCAAATGCTGTTACTAACTTGAACGCATCATGGACTTGTATGAATGCTCGTACTCAACTTTCTGAACGTTTCGAATGGGACGATGCTGGTAACTCTATCGACGCTCGTGCTTCTCTCTGGATGACAAAGAAAGATGGTGCTAACATCGAAAACACTTCTATCACTAACTTTGCCGATGGTTATGTGCCTGTTAAATACACTAACTATGCATATGATGAATTAGGTAACATAGATGATGCAAATAATCCTCCTGCATCAAATGCATTTGCCGATGCTGACTGGAGTGTTATCCGTCTTGCTGAAATTTACTTGACAGCTGCTGAAGCAAATATTATGGGTGGTGTTGGTGATCGTGCTACTGCTCTCGAATATGTAAACTACATTCGTGAACGTGCTTGGATTGAACCATGGAACTTGGCTCAACTCACTCCTGAAAATATCCTTGACGAACGTAGCCGTGAGCTTTATGGCGAAAACTGCCGTCGTACCGACCTCGTACGTCATGATAAATATGCCGGTGGTAACTATAACTGGAACTGGAAAGGTAATGTAGCCGAAGGTGGTGCTCCAACTCCTGTTCACATGAACGTTTTCCCAATTCCTTCTACTGTTATCAGTTTCCAAGGTTACAAACAAAACCCCGGTTACTAATCATAACTCAATGTTGAATTTTAACAAGAGTAAAGTAAAATGAAAAAAATATCAATTCTTTTTGCGTGCTTGGTAGCCGTTCTTACATTCAATAGCTGTAAGGAAGATACCGAACCACAATATAACAACCCAACAAAGTTCACTCTTAATACTCCTGCTCTTGCTGCTCAGTATTATGAACTCACTGAAAATGGGACTTTAGACCTCTCTTGGTCGCAACCCGATTATGGTTATGCTGCTCCTGCAGTATACAAAGTGTCTGTTTCTCTTCTTGAGGACTTCTCTGAATCAATGGAGTTGACAAGTGAATATAAACTTTGCTATGCTCAAATCCCTGAAAAAGAAATTGCCGAAGCTATCTGTAAACTTCGTGGTATCGCTGATGAAGATAGCTATACCGACGAACCTGCCCGTGCAGTTTACTTCCGTGTGAGTGCTAAGATTAATGGTATCGAAGGTAGCGAAATCATTTCTAACGTGGTTAAAATCGACCAAGTTAAAGAATATTGCGCTATTCAATCTCCAGGCTATATCTACTTGATTGGTAGTGTAGGCGGTTGGACTGGTCCTGATGCAGCAAATGCTGATGCTCTTGCTGACTGGCGTCTATTCGAAAGCCCCAATGCTATCGGTAGCAAGGTATATTCTGGTATCTTCGACATGCCTGCAGGTCAACTCGTATTCCGTTTCTACACTGAATTGACTGGATGGGACGGTGGTGCATCTGTTGGTACTCAAGTTGATGACAGTCCTATCGCAGTAACTCTTACTGACGGTATGTATAGCGGTGCTCTCGTTGCTCCTGGTAAAGGTTCAATCCAAATCGACGATTGGGCTGGTGGCACAATGAAGATTACTGTAAACATGAACAACAAGAGCGTGCTCATTGAAGCAGGTGGTGTTGACACAAGCAACAGCCCATTCATCTACCTCGTAGGTGCTCCTTCAGGTTGGACTGCTCCTTCAGCTGATAATGCTACTCACTATGAAGATTGGAAACTTTATGACATCGAAGGCAACGGCGTTTACACAGGTACATTCCAAGTTAACGCAGGTGAATTCATGTTCCGTTTCTACAAAACTCTTTCTGGTTGGGATGCTGACTCATTTGGTTCACAAGCTGAAGACAGCCCAATTGACATCGCTTTGACTGATGGCGTTTATGCCGGTGCTGCAACCGACGGTAAAGGTAGCTGGAACTGCCCTGACTGGGCCGGTGGCAAAGTTGAAGTTAAGGTTGACATGAAAAACCTCCAAGTGACTTTTACTCAAAAATAATGATTAATCAATAATTTGTCGAGAAAGGGCGGTTGGCTCCGCTTTCCGCCCGGCTCCGGCAAGTTAAAATCAAGAGAAATAAACAATATGAAAAAAATTAGCATAATGTTATTGGCGGCTCTTGCCTTTGGTTTCACTGCTTGTGAGGACGAGTCAACTGCAATTCCTCAAAGCAATCCTCAAGAGCCTATCATGTCGGCTGAAGGTATCGTTGTAGCTCCGGTTGACTCTGTACCTGCTTTTGATCTTAAAGCTCTCGCTGATGCAGAAGCTGATGCTGCTGTGCTCAACGTAGTAGAAGCTCAAAACCTTCCTGCAGTAGGTGATTTGACTTTTGTGATGCAATTGTCAAAAACCGAAGATTTCGCTGCTGTTCAAGAAGTTGCTACAGCTGTAGTAAACAACCAAGTGTGTGTTGACCCTGCCGATTGGCAAGCTGCTCACCTCAAAGTGCTTGGTAAAAATCCTAAAACTCAAGATGCTTACGTGCGTTTCGCAGCTTATATCGTGAATGGTTCTTCTTCAGTGCGCATCGGTAATCCAAACCTTTACTATGCTGCTCACAAAGTATCTGTTACTCCATTCCCTGCTGCTGTAACTATCGAAGATTCTTATAGCCTTGTTATCAATGGTGGTGAAACTATCGCAATGAACCACACAGGTGATGTTTATGACAATCCTGTATTCACTGCTAAGGTTGATGTAACTGAAGCTCAAGAATGGGCTGTTAAAGGTGCTGAACTCACTTATGCTCCTGTAGCTGATGAAACTTCTGCTGAATTTGGTACATTGGTAGCCGGTGAAGGTTGGGGTGTAATGCCTGTTGGTACATGGTTGCTCACTGTCAACATGGAAACTTTGACTTATTCATTCTCTTCAGCTGTTGAAAACCTTTGGACTCCTGGTGATGCTAACGGTTGGAACCATGGTGGTTCACAAATGTTGTTCACTAACAACTATACTGAATACATGGGCTTCGCTAACCTTTCAGTAAGTGGTTTCAAATTCACTTCTGCTGCTGACTGGAGCCACACTAACTATGGTGACGCCGGCGAAGAAGGCAAACTTTCTACCGATGGTGGTGCTGGTAACCTCACTGTTCCTGAAAGCGGTCTATACTGGTGTAAAGTAGACATCGCTGCTTTGACTTGGAGCGCTACTAAGATTGAAACAATCGGTGTAATCGGTGGTTTCAACGGTTGGAGCGAATCACTTCCTTTGACAAGCGAAGATGGTCTATTCTGGACTGGTACTATCACTCTCAACGAAGGTGATGAATATAAGTTCCGTTGCAACAACGACTGGGCTATCAACCTTGGTGGTGCTGATGAATACAATCTTGTTCCTGATGGTGCTAATCTCAAAGCTCCTGCTACAGGTACATTCACTATCACACTAGACCTTTCTGTAGTACCTTATGCTTGCTACCTCGAATAATATCGAAATAATATAGCATAAAATAATAATAAGCACGATTCCTTGGAGTCGTGCTTATTTTTTATTTTTTAATGAAGAGTTTAAAATGAAATCTTTCCTCTTTCCTTTTTCCGCTTTGCTCTTGATTGACTATCTTTGCAGTTGATTATGGGAAAGACTCTATATATTAGTGATATGGACGGCACTTTGCTTGGTGCCGATAGTAAGTTGAGCGACACATCGGCTCGCATCATTACCGATTTAACTCGTCGAGGTGCAAATATTACGGTAGCCACGGCTCGCACACCGGCTACAGTAGAAATAATACTTGCCGACGTGGAAACGTCGTTGCCGGCGATTGTGATGACCGGTGCGGCGATGTGGTGCCGCGACACTCTGTCATATTGCAACACTAAATATCTTACCGACGATACCTATTGCCGGCTCATGGCAAAGTGTGCCGAATATGGTGTAAACCCTTTTCGCTATACTTTGCGAGAGGGCGAGACTATGCAAGTGTATCATAACGGTGCGATGAGCGAGGGTGAGCAGGCTTTTGTCGACGGACGCTTGAACCTCGGGCTGAAGAATTTCAATATCGACACACCACATGGTTTGTTGCCCACATTGCCCGGAGTGGTATTTTTCTTCGCGATGGGCGAATGTGATAAGATTTTTGCCCTTGCCGACGACCTTCGTGCCACAGTTGATTGCTCGGTGTCGTGTTATATAGATATTTTCGGTAAAGAAACCGGATTGCTCGAACTATTTGCTCCCGGAGTGTCGAAAGCTGCCGCCGTAAAGCAATTGGCTACCGAAGTCGGCGCAGATAGAGTAGTGGTGTTTGGCGACAATCTCAACGATATCCCCATGATGCAAGTAGCCGATGTGGCTGTAGCCGTCGAAAATGCCCTCCCCGAAGTAAAAGCCATAGCCCACAAAGTCATCGGTCCCAACACCTCCGACTCAGTAGCCCGTTTCATTGAGCAAGACTTTGTGACGATGAATTAAATATAGGTGTCAGAAAGGAACGTATCAATAGAAAAAGACAACTCTAATGGGTAGGTAATACTCAATCTTTCTGATTTAGTAAGTTGGTATAAAACCGACGATAAAGCAATCTCGACCGACGATAAATTGATAAAACCGACGATAAACGGCGCCTTTGACCGACGATAAATCTTAGTAATTGATAAATACTATATATTCACCTTGGCAAGTGATAGAGAAATGGTCGGTGAGAGTTTTGTTGAGGGTGCCTTGCCACCACGATGTGAAGTCGCGAATGGGGTAGGCCAATCCTTCGCTTTGCATTCCCTCGGTGCCAAACCCGAATATTGACACGGCAGTGCCTTTGGGGCATTGAAACGATTGATTACCGTTGCATGCCACCATCATGCCATAGTCGGTATAGATTCTCACATTAAGCCCTTTGCGAAGGTATTCGATGAGCAGACTGATGTTGCCGAGTGTGTGATCCTCGCGTCGACCTGTGGCTGCGACGATTGCAATGTCGCGAACTCCTTTCACGGCGAGATATTCCACGGCTTTGGTTTGGTCGTTGGTCTCTTGGTCGGGATTGATGCGTATAATATCGTGATATTTCGATTTTGCGTCATCGCTCAAAGAGTCGCCGTCGCCCACTATGCGCCATGGGGTGAGCTCATGGGCAAGGTATTCATCGGCAGCACCGTCGCAACACACCACCATCGATGTGGCATGAAGCAGCTTCAACGGCATTTCGTGCGAAGGGAAATCACCGCCTCCCACCACTACAGCTTGAGGTGCGAAATCGTAACTTATCATTGTGTGAGCATCAATTCTTTCCATTTCTTGTAACCAAAATATGCTATTATCGCATAGAGGGCATATAATCCTGCGGTGAAAAATAATCCTTTATAAACATAAAGACCGGCACTAATCACATCGACCACAATCCACACCCACCATTGTTCGATATATTTGCGGGCCATCATCCACATTGCCACTATGCTCAATGAGGTAGTGACACTATCCCACCACGGCACATTGCTATCGGTGAAAGTGATAAGGATATATGCAATGGCAAAAGTGAGGGCGATTGAGATAATGCTTAGTGGGGTGATGCGCGAAGTGGGAGTGTGGGCGATTTTAAGAGCAGTGCTTGCGTCCTTTTTGTTTTTGCGACTAATTCCCCATCGCCAGCAAATAATGCCGTAAATCGAAGCGATAACGTAGTATATGTTAATCCCCATGTCGGCATACAATCCGGCATCGTGATAAATGAAAATGTAGATTAAAGGCATCACAATGCTCGCCACCCACAAGTAGATGCTTGCGTGATATTCGAGCCATAGGTAAATCAGCCCTACAATTGTGCCTATTATCTCTAAATATTCCATCATGAAATAAAAAATCAGCAACAAAGGTAGTAAATTACTTACTTTTATCTAAATTTGCAGTTATAATATTAATCAGAAACTTACGTTTTATATTTAATGGCCAATATTTACGACATACGCCGATATGGAAAAATCACCTTTCTTGTGATAGTGGTGGTTGTGGTGGCCATATTCCTATATTTCTTTAACAATCTGGTCAAAGACCTTTCGCAACAAGAACGCCAGCGAATGGAGATTTGGGCCGATGCCACTAAAGAAATGATTACCCAGCAATCGGGCACCGATGTCGACTTCCTTTTCAGCATCATCAACCGAAACACCACTATTCCGGTGCTTCTTACCGACGATGATGATAACATACTGTCGCATAGTAACTTCACATTGCCCGAACCTATCGATTCGCTCAACCCTATGTATCTCTCCGAAGCCAATGAGGCATATCTTCGTGAGCGACTTGAGGATTTGCGCAATTCATCAAATGTGATACATATCGAAATCGATGAGGGGAGCAACCAACACCTGTATTACGAGGATTCAACATTGTTGAAACAATTGAACTATTATCCTTATGTACAATTGCTTGTGATGATAGCCTTTGTGGTAGTGGTGTATTTTGCCGTGACATCGACAAAGACAGCCGAGCAAAACAAAGTGTGGGTGGGGCTGTCGAAAGAAACAGCACACCAGCTTGGCACACCCATTTCATCGCTTATGGCGTGGATGGAACTGATGGAGAGCATGGGAGTTGATGCCGAAACAGTGAAGGAGATGAACAAAGATGTGCAACGCTTGAGCACAATCGCATCGCGCTTCTCAAAAATCGGTTCCAAACCTCAGATGGAAGCCGAAAATCTCAACGATGTGGTTACCCGCGCGTCATCATATATGGCCTCACGCATATCATCGCGCATCACATTGTCAATTAATACCTGTGCCGGGGAAATTCCCGTGATGGCATCGACACCGCTATTTGAGTGGGTAATGGAAAACCTCATTAAAAATGCCGTTGACGCGATGGACGGCTCAGGGGCGATCACCGTGACAACAGGCGTGGAAAAGGGTAAAGGATATATCGAAGTAGCCGATACCGGTAAAGGTCTTTCGCGCAAAAACTTCAAGACAATCTTCAATCCCGGCTACACCACAAAAAAACGCGGTTGGGGTCTTGGCTTGACACTTGCAAAACGCATCATCGAGCAATACCACTCCGGCAAAATCTACGTCTTATCATCAGAACCCGGCAAAGGCACCACCTTCCGCATCGACGTCCCACTGCGATAGTGAGGCAATCATAATATTTTGAATATGGAAATCGATGGCTTTATATAAAAATAAATAAGCGATGCAATTTTGCATCGCTTATTCTATGATAGAATGAAAAATTAGCTATTAGAGCAGGTCAAGAATTTTCTTTTCAGTCTCAAGGATGTCTTTAGTTACATCAATTGCTTCTTTCAAGTCTTCAACATCTTCGTCGACGTCGCTTTTCCCCTCTTTATTATCTTTTTTAGAGCTTTCTTCTTTTGCATCATCTTCGTTGTCGTCGTTTGACAATTTTTCAAATGCTTGATCAAAAATGTCGCCTTTTTCTTTTGTGTTAGCTTCAACTGAAGACAAAATGCGGAAACCGGCAATTTTCCAATCCCAATTGTCGAAAGTTCCCCATGATACAGTTCCGGTTTCGCCAGGAAGTAAGCGAAGAGCTGCAATCATAGCATCTTTGTATAAACTTGATTCACTTGGGGAAATTTGTTTTACAACATTACCGGTAGAATCTAAAAGCTCGATGCCAAAACCGGCTACTTTTGATTTAGGGTTGTCGCCTTTATTTGCATATATGTCAAAGTCTTCTCGATCATATGGAAGTTCTGCATCTGTACGCTTAATTTCGATAGTAATAATTTTTTCGCCTCTGTCAAATTTTACTTCATAGGCTTTGTCTACTACTTCAAAGCAGTCTTTCAAATCTCCTTTGACTTTTGTTTGGTCGGGCTTGATCATTACAGGTTCGCTATCTTTTGAACTGCTGCTACCACTACTAACGCATGTTGCAACAAGCCCGAAAAACACAAATAATGCAACTGCTGCGATGATAATCTTTTTTTTGTCTAAATTAAATTTGTCCATTTTTATAGCCCTATATGTGTCGAGCGCATCTATTAAAGGTTAAGAATATAATTATTTAATACTATCTATAATACCATTGATTGTTTCAATAATTCCTTGAGATCCCGACTTTGCAACTCCGATTGCTATTGATGCATATTCAGGAGCTAAAATTATTGGTAATAAAGTTGCACAAATGGCAATTATTAAGCTCAAAAATGCATAGCGATTTTTACGGAGTAATGAAATCACTGAAAGAATTATGCTTGACCCTCCAAAAACATAGCTCAGCCAACATGTTGTGATGTAGAATGAGTTTAGGAATGGTAGGCATGAGAAAACAATGGAAATGATACTTGTTATAATCGCAATTGTACTTAACGCACCATTGGGCAAAACTTCATTTAAAGAATTGCTTGAAAGCTGACTATTTGATGTGAAATTTTTAGAATCTTCATTGTTAGAAGTGTTAGAGGAACTTTCGCATGAAGAACTACTGGTTGTAGTTTCACTAATTATTGTCCCTGAAGTAGGGTCATGTGTTGTCCGACTTTTTTTTATGATTATGCGATTATTGTTAGACATAATGCAATGTTTTATTAAGGTTGTTGAGTTTGATTATTTTGACCTGGTTGTTGAGGCTGATGAGGGTATTGAGGGTATTGAGGTTGTTGAGGGTATTGAGGATATTGAGGCATTCCAAGATTAACCACAATATTATTGGCATTTGTGTTGTTATTGGTGTTGTTGTTATTATTGTTGTTTTCGTTTTTTGCAGGTTGATTAGCGGCAAACTTTGCGTTATACTCATCTACCATCGAACCGAGCTTGAAAAAATCGAGAGCCCACCCAACAAGACAGAACCCGGACGTAAATATGTATAATATTGCCGAGCCTGTTTTTTCTACATAAAATCTGTGGCCACCCCATAATCCTAAACATAGCCAAAGCAAGAACATTGTTGATTTTGATTTCATAAAAATTAAATTTAAAAAATATATGCCTACTCTTTTATGGATTTTCGGCATTCTCCTTTTGTCTATTAATTTTTCTGATGCAAAGTTATAGAGCGTATATTGATTTTCAAATTGTCTTTTGTTGTCTTTTTCTCGCTGGGCTCGGGGTGAGGGATAAATAATTAACTGCGCAAAACGTTTGCGTAGTAGTTGCGCTGATTCGAGACGGATTTTTGCGTTTTCGAGTGGGGAAAAGCTGTTTTTTGCATGAAAAGGGCTTAAATTTTGGTCAAAATTGGTGAAAATGACAAATTGTTGAGGAAAAATTTGGGAATATGGAAAAAAATTGCGAATTTCGTGAGATTAATACCAAAACACTAAATATCTAACAATAAAATACTAATAATGAGTTATCTTAAGTTTGATAAAAACCTTATGATTAACTTGGAGCAATCTCTCCCTAAAGAGATGCTTCGCACCAATCAATCGGGTGCATATCACTGTACGAGCGTTGTAGGTTGCAATACCCGTAAGCAACACGGATTGTTGGTTATCCCCATTGCAGAGATGGGAAACAGGCCTCATGTGTTGTTGTCGTCGCTCGATGAAACTGTGATTCAACACGGAGCTCCATTTAATCTGGGTTTGCATCGTTATCAAGGCGGGGTTTATAGCCCCAATGGGCACAAATATATTCGCGAGTTTGACTGCGAAAGTGTGCCACGCACCACATATCGTGTGGGTGGTGTGATTCTTACCAAAGAGAAAATTTTTATTTCGCACGAAAATCGTATTTTGATTCGTTACACATTGGTTGAGGCTCACTCGCCCACAACATTGCAATTCCGTCCGTTCTTGGCTTTCCGTGAATCAAACGAGTTGTGTATGGCCAATTCAAGCCTCAACACCGCATGTGATGAGGTGCAAAATGGGGTGGCAAGTTGCCTTTATAACGGATATCCCACACTATACATGCAATTCAGCCATAAACCAAAATGGGTGAACGATCCCCACTGGTATAACGGCATTGAGTATGTGAAAGACCTTGAGCGCGGAGTGCCTTACACCGAGGACCTTTGGGTGCCCGGTTATTTCGAAGTGCCCATCAAGAAGGGTGAGTCAATCATCTTCTCGGCCGGTATCAAAGAGGTATCACCTCGTTCACTCAACAAAATGTATGAAAAAGAGATTGCATCGCGCACATGCCGTTCAAGTTTCTTCAACTGTTTGAAAAATGCGGCTAAGCAATTCTATCTCAAAGATAACGACGGCGACTTTATCCTATCGGGCTATCCTTGGGGAACAGTGTTGGCGCGCAACACATTTATGTCGCTTCCCGGCACCACATTGGCGATTGACCATAAAGACGACTTTGAGTCAATCATGGCAACAGCAAGTGCCGAGTTGGTGAAATTTATGGAAACAGGCGAGTTGAGCAATCGCATTCATGGCATCGACTTGCCCGATATCCCATTGTGGGCAGTGTGGGCTATTCAACAATATGCCAAGAGTATCAGCGTCACCGCTGCTCACGATGAGTATATGGAATTGGTTGAAAAAATCATCAACTATATTCTCGAAAATAATCACCCCAACTTGCAAGTCGATGACAACGCAATGGTATCGACCATTGGCACATCAACTCCTGTGTCGTGGATGAACTCAATGATGTGGGGTAAGCCTGTTGTGCCTCGCACCGGCTACCTCGTAGAGTTTAACGCATTGTGGTATAACGCGCTCAGATTTGCCGCTATGTTGAGCGAAAACGATGAAGAACGTCAAGAATTCCACGATATGTGCATGGCGCAAGTTGAAAAGATGGCACAACCATTTGTCGATATGTTCCTCAACGATTATGGATATCTCTACGACTATGTGAACGGAACATATGCCGACCCATCGGTGCGCCCCAATATGGCAATCGCGATAGGACTTGACTATTCACCGCTCGACCGCCGTCAACGCAAGCGTGTGCTCGACGTGGTTACCCGCGAATTGCTCACACCTAAGGGATTGCGCTCATTGTCGCCACGCAGCTATGGCTATCGTCCATTCTATCTCGGTTCGCCCGAAGACCGCGAGATATCACTTCACAACGGTCCGGCTCGTCCATGGTTGATGGGCTTCTATGCCGATGCATATCTTCGTGTGTTTGGCATGAGTGGCGTGTCATATATCGACCGCATGCTCATCGGCTTTGAAGATGAAATGTCGCAAGGCTGTATCGGGTCGCTCTCGCAACTTTATGATGGCAACCCTCCATTTGCAGGCCGTGGTGCAATTTCTCACGCAACAAACGTGGCAGAGGTGCTCCGCACATTGCGCACACTTAAAAAATTAACTGTTTAATCACTCATCATATACCGGTAAAAGATTATGAAAGCATTAATGTTTGGG
The DNA here is from genome assembly GCA_017399915.1 of Muribaculaceae bacterium. GTDB lineage: Bacteria > Bacteroidota > Bacteroidia > Bacteroidales > Muribaculaceae > RGIG4079. The sequence continues at coordinate 166,568 of JAFQAS010000065.1, read as the reverse complement.
TGGGAATTTCCACCTCACATCTTAGGCGGACTCGGAACTGCCAGCTATGGTCTCACTAAGGGTATGTGGGAGTGTGGCGATATGGATATTACGTTTGTAATTCCCAAGCCTCATGGCGATGAAGAACGTTCGTTTGCCCGCATTATTGGTGCATCGCAAGTGCCTGTGGCATGGCGCGATGTGAATCGTGAATATGTTGAAGGGCGCATTGGTCACTTGATGGATCCTGATTATTACTTCCGTCTGCGCGACAATATTTATGCCGATTTCAATTATATGCGCACCAACGATTTGGGCTGTATTGAGTTCTCGGGTCGTTATCCCGAAAACCTTCTTGAAGAGATTAATAACTACTCTACAATGGCGGGTGTGATTGCTCGCACCGAAGAGTTTGATATCATTCACTCTCACGACTGGCTCACCTATCCTGCCGGCATTCACGCAAAGCAAGTGACAGGCAAACCATTGGTGATTCACGTGCACGCTACCGACTTTGACCGCTCACGTGGCAACGTTAACCCCACAGTGTTTGGCATAGAGCTTGACGGTATGCATCACGCCGACCATATTATCACCGTGAGCGACCTCACTCGTCGCACCGTGATTGAGAAATATGGTATCGACCCTGCTAAGGTTACGACAGTGCATAATGCCGTTGAGCCATTGAGCCCTGAATTACTTGCCGTAACAGCCAATAAACCCAAAGAAAAAGTGGTTACATTCCTTGGCCGTATCACAATGCAAAAAGGTCCTGAATATTTCGTGGAAGCAGCAGCCAAGGTGTTGAAGAATAACCACAATGTGCGTTTTGTGATGGCAGGTAGTGGTGATATGATGGATAAAATGATTGCTCTTGCTGCCGAGCGTGGAATCTCCGACCGTTTCCACTTCCCCGGTTTCCAAAAGGGTAAGCAAGTATATGAAATGCTAAAGGCGTCAGATGTGTATATCATGCCTTCGGTGTCGGAACCATTCGGTATCTCGCCACTCGAAGCGATGCAGATGGGTGTGCCTTCAATCATTTCAAAACAATCGGGCTGTGCCGAAATCCTTAATAACGTGATAAAAACCGACTATTGGGATATCGACGCAATGGCCGATGCGATTAACTCAATCGTGACCTATCCGGCGATGTATGAACAACTCCGCGAAGACGGACTTTATGAAGTGAACCAAATCACTTGGGACAAAGCCGGTGCAAAGGTTATCGATATTTATCGCAAAGTGCTTAGCTATTATAATTATTAATCAATTCAGTAAATACAAAAAAACAATATAGATTATGAAAGCAATCTGTTTTTATTTCCAGATTCATCAGCCATTCCGTCTTAAAAGATATCGCTTCTTCGACATTGGCAACGACCATTACTATTACGACGATTTCGCTAACGACGATATTATCTCTCGCATAGCTTATCGTAGCTATATGCCTGCTGCCGAAACATTGCTCAATATGATTCAAGAAGGCAAAGGCAAATTTAAATGTGCTATCTCTATCACAGGTGTGGCACTCGAACAATGCGAACAATATGTGCCCGAATTTATCGACTTGTTGAAAAAACTTGCCGATACAGGTAAAGTTGAATTCCTTGCCGAAACTTATGCTCACTCACTTTCTTCACTCACCGAGCCCGAAGAATTTATGGCACAAGTTAAGGATCACGAAAAGAAACTCAACGACCTTTTCGGAGTGAAACCTAAAGTGTTCCGCAACACAGAGTTGATTTATTGCGACGACCTCGCTCCTCAAATTGCTGCGATGGGTTATAAAGGTGTTATCACCGAAGGCGCAAAACACATTCTTGGTTGGAAATCGCCTAACTATGTCTATTCAGCAGCTTCGGCTCCAAAACTCAAAATGTTGTTGAAAAACTCAAAACTCAGCGATGATATCGCATTCCGTTTCAGCAACTATGAGTGGGACGCTTATCCATTGACTGCCGAAAAATATATCGATTGGATTGCCGAAACTCCTCAAGAAGAACAAATCGTGAACCTATTCATGAACCTCGAAACATTTGGTGAAATGCAAGGTCGCGAAACAGGTATATTCCAATTCCTCGAAGCTCTTCCACGATTTGCGGCTGAGGCAGGTATCGACTTCCTCACTCCAAGCGAAGCAATCGCTAAAATCAAGCCTGTGGGAGAATTGAGCGTGATGCACCCAATCTCTTGGGCCGACGAAGCTCGCGACACTTCGGCTTGGCTTGGTAACAAATTGCAAAACGAAGCATTCAACAAGCTATATTCTGTAGCTGAACGCGTGCGCCTTTGCGACGACCGCCGCATCAAGCAAGACTGGAACTACCTACAAGCAAGCGACCACTTCTTCTACATGTCGACTCGTCATGGTAGCGATGGTGCAGTGCATAGCCATTTCTCTCCATATGAAACTCCATTCCAAGCGTTCACAAACTATATGAATGTGCTTGCCGACTTTATCGTGCGTGTTGAAGAGCAATATCCTCTTTCAATCGAAAACGAAGAATTGAACGCATTGCTTACCACTATCCGCAACCAAGCTCACGAAATTGAAGCACTCAATAAAGAGTTGACCTCTATGCGTAAAAACATCGAGCACTTCAACGAAGAGCACAAATTGCGCGAAGCGTTAGCACAAATCGAAAAAGAAGAAGCAGCTCCAGCTAAAAAGCCTGCAGCAAAGAAATGTGCTACTAAAAAGGCAGCAGCTAAGCCAGCCGCAAAAGCCCCTGCTAAGAAAAAAGCAGCCGCTAAAAAGTAATAAAACAATTCTAAATATGTCATCGCCCGAGCAACACCCTTGCCCGGGCGATTTTTATTGGAGATAAAAATAAAATAGCTATATTTGTATATCAAATGAATTACATCTTAAATTCGAAATTATGAAAAAGATATTATTTTACTTATTTTGCGCTATTACATTGACCGCAAATGCCTCCATGCCAGTAGTCAACGACTCGGTTTTAGTTGAACCTAAATATGATAAAGAGTTTTCGCAATGGGCGTTAATGGATTCAATAAATGGTGTGCCTACAGCCGCATCAATGTATTATTCTAATTGGCTTGAAAAATTCGGCATTGAACTATATGAATTAGAAAATATATTGACTAATAAGAAAGATCAATATATTGTTGCTGGGGTTTTAGGGGAAAATTCCGTGGAGGTTACATCCTGTTCGTATGAAGAGATTAAAGTAATAATAGATGCTTTAAGGAAAATATATGATTATTGTCAAAAGCCTTTTGTAGATGATTATAGTGAGCGGGTTTCTTATGTAAAAAAATTATTAAATGCAAATAGTATTAGAGTTGACTTATTATATAATAGTGAGGATAACACTTGGAATGGCATCATAGGAATAAATGGTGTCTATTGTCGGCTAAAAAAGGGTGATGAGGATTTGCCAACGATAATATCATTAATGGAGAAGGCTTTGCATAAATATGAACAAAGAGAACAATTATATAAAGAACCCGTTTTTATAAAAAAAATTATTGAGGGTGATATTTGTCAGTATTACTTTGATGATGGAAATAATTTAGTGCAAAGATTGGTCGCAAAAGATGAAATAAATAGAGAATATTCAAAAGAAATTATTGCAAAAAAACATGCCAATAAGATAAATAATAAATTGAATGATATAGTTTCTAAAGAATACTCAGAATTTTCCGAATTAGGAGAGTATGGAGGGTTTGATGTAATAATAGATGAGAATGGTTGTGCCGTAGATGTAAAATTGATGTTAAGTAATCGGGTTACAGATTCTATTTCAGATAATACAAAAGGGTTTATGCTGAAAACGGTAAAAAAATATAAGTTTACACCTATATCAAATAAGGATAAATTAAATGAAGTTGAATACGTAAAAGTATATATACCATTGTCAAGTAAGGGAGTCAGAAAAAATGAGGATTTGTTAGATTCTGGAATAGAAGAATCCATAAAATCGAATTATGTAGAACCTAAATTGATTGTAGAAGAAAAAGGAGAGTATAAGCAATATTATATAGATAATGGAGATGGATTAGTTTATAAAACAAAAGGAATAATTGGAAATAATAGCTATTCTGAAAGCTTATTTAAAGAGAATGAAGTAGAATTATTCAATCTCAAGATAAATGAGAAAATAAAAGATAACTATAAGCAATTAAAAGATATAAGCGATTATGGCGTTGTGGAAGTGGCAATTAATAGTTTAGGGCATGTTGTCTTTACAAAGATAATATTGAAAGAAGTTGTTGCTAATACGCTTGACGAAAGGGCTATTGAAAATTTGATACATTGGATTGATGATTATTCATTCATGAGTTTTAAAGAAGAAGATTATCCCGATGTAAAACTTATCAAAGTTTATATTCCATTGAAGGGAAGACCATAAACTGGAGCGATAAAAGGTTGATTTTATAGCAAAATAAACGTGCGAAGCATGGGGAAGTTTATATGCTTTCAGTGCTTCGCGCGTTTATTGTTCTTGAGTAATAATAATTGTTCTGCTTGGGAAAACCAATTTGCTGAATTGGGAATAAATGATTAAATTTGCAGAAGAAAAACAAAATAACCTAAATATACCATGATTTTAGCCGCAACAACACCTCTTGTTACATCGCCGGTGCTGATATTTTTTATCGTGCTGGTCATTATTTTGTTGTCGCCGGTTGTTCTCAATAGGTTTAAAATACCCCATATCATAGGATTGATTGTTGCCGGTGTGGTTATAGGCCCTCACGGGTTGAACGTGCTTGCTCGCGACATGAGTTTTGAACTGTTTGGACAGGTGGGTATTCTTTATATTATGTTCCTTGCCGGTATTGAGATTGATATGTTTAATCTCAAACGCAACCTCAAAAAGGGGCTGGTGTTTGGGCTGCTGTCATTCTTGTTCCCAATGATAGTGGGCACTTTGGCAAGTGTGTATATCCTTCATATGAATTGGGTTACATCGATATTGCTTGCTTCGATGTATGCGTCGCACACATTGATATCTTATCCCATAGTGGCTCGATTTGGGTTGACCAAGAGCCCGGCAGTGTTGATTGCCGTGGTGGGGACGATAATCTCGGTGATAGGAGCATTGCTTGTTCTTGCAGGAGCAGTAAATGTGCATCACACAGGCGAATTTTCGTGGGGAGATTTATTGCGATTGTTCCTCGAACTGGCGTTGTATTGTGTGGTAATTCTTTATACCTACCCACGTATCACCCGTTGGTTTTTCAAAAATTATAGCGACAACGTAACGCAATATATCTTTGTGATGGCTATGGTGTTTTTGGCGTCGTGGTTTGCTCAAATAATCGAGCTTGAAGCGGTGCTTGGAGCATTCTTCGCCGGGCTGGTGTTGAATCGCTATGTGCCTAATGCCTCACCATTGATGAATCGCATAGAGTTTGTGGGCAATGCCTTGTTTATCCCATATTTCTTGATAGGTGTGGGCATGATGATTGATGTGAAAGTGATCTCTAATGCCAACACTCTATATGTAGCTGCCAATATGATTATAGTGGCTCTTATAGGCAAATGGGTGGCGGCATGGTTGGCACAAAAGATATATGGCATGAACGGAGTGGCGCGAAGAATGATGTTCGGGTTGACCACTGCGCACACCGCCGTGGCACTTGCCGTGGTGACAATAGGATATAATATGATTATGCCCGACGGAAGTCGCATGATGGACGAAACTGTTCTTAATGGCACGGTGTTGATGATTCTTATCACATGCGCAATAGCACCTATCGTTACTGCACGTGCGGCATCGAAGATGCGTATCGAGATACTTACCGACGAGGGCGCCACTGAGGCTACTGCATCAAAACGTGAAACAAAAATACTTATACCGGTAGCCAATCCCATCACTGTTGAATCGCTCACTGAGTTGGCGTTGATGTTGAGAAATCCACGCCGCAAAACCGATATATATGCCATTCATGTGCGCAACGACAACTCTGCTTCGTCGCGTGCCATAGGTCGCAATGCTCTTGATATTGCAGTGAAATCGGCATCGAGCGTTGATGTGGAGATTACACCTATCGAGCGATACGACATCAACACTGTGGCAGGATTGTTGAATGCTATTGAGGAACGGGATATTACCGATGTGATTATAGGTATGCACCGCAAAGCCACGGTGATTGATAGTTTCTTTGGAGCGAAGATTGAGCAACTGCTCAAGGCAACAAATCAAATGGTGATAATGTCGCGTTGTTTTATCCCTGTCAACACTGTGACTCGTATAGTGGTTGCCGTGCCTCCAATGGCTCAATTCGAAACAGGGTTCAGCCGATGGGTGAGAGCAATCGGAAACCTTACTCGTGAGGTGGGTTGCCGTGTGATATTCTGTTGCCACCCCGACACACAACCACTTATTCGTGGGGTGTTGCATCGCAGTCGCTACGACATTCGCCATGAATATCGCGATGTGGAACGTTGGGAAGATTTTGTGTTGCTCTCAAATCGTATCCTCGAAGACGACTTGTTTGTGGTGGTATCGGCTCGTGAATCATCAGTGTCGCACAATGATGATATGGCCGATGTGCCCGGTTTCTTGCAGAAACATTTCAGCCGTAATAACTTGATAGTGCTATATCCTGAGCAATTTGGTCAAGCCGAACCGATGAACACATTCGTCGACCCAATGTCGTCGGATATCCACTCTGTGCCATCGCCATTGTGGTTTAAACTTCATGGAGCATACCGCAAACTCGTGCAAGTGAAGAAGAGCATCTTTAAGCGCGAGCCACGCAAAAAAATAGATTTATAAACATTCAAAATACAATTAATCATGAAAAGAATTTTGCCATTAATATTGATGTTAGTTACTGCTTTGAATCTCTTTGCTGTGGGCGATAATCCTGCTAATATTAGATATAGTGATCCAATACCCTACACGTTCCCTGGAGGAGATGCCGCTTTAATGAAATATATTGAAGAAAATCTTCAATATCCTGCCGATGCAAAAGCCGAAGGTGTGGAAGGACGAGTAGTTATTCAGTTTAAAGTTGAAGTTGATGGTTCAATAGGTGCGGTAAAAGTAGTAAGAGGGCGTTATCCATCTCTCGACAAAGAGGCGGTGAGAATAGTTAAATCATTGCCTAAATTTATTCCACATAAAGAGGTCGGTGGGAATAAAGATTTTAGGTTTGAGCTCCCTATCCAATTCAAGCTCCCCAAAGGTGAGGAGCAAAAGTGATGAAGTTGTAAGCATAAATTTGCTTGATTTGTAGTCGCTCCCCATTCTTTTACAAATCGTTTCAATAGAAAAGCAAGGAAATAGGGGAAGGTATTTTTCACAGAAACGAAAAATTTTGTACCAGCTTGTACCAGCCCCAAAAAGTAGACACTAAAAATAAAATGAGAAAAAATAAATGGCATTTTGGTTGCCCCCTCCGGCGCAATGCGCCTCGTCCCCCTATTTTCTGCGAAACAGAGGGTCAATAAAATAATTCATAATTAGTGCGGAACTTATTTAGTGCGGAATGCGGAGTGCGGAATTCTGACCACCTCCCGGCTTCGCCGTACTCCTCCTAAAATTTCGGTGAAATTTCAAGAGGAGAGTTGCTGCTTTCATTGGCACTATTGTTTCTGCTATCCACTGCGTGGCAATAGGGGAGTTAGGGCTGACGCGTGAGGAAAATATCCAATAAAAGGTAATATTAATGTTTCTGCTTAAGTATATGGAGAGGCAACTCTCCTCTTGTTTTTCGCAGAAAAATAGGAGGAACAATGATGCCAATGAGAGCAATATACCAAGCTCGCTTGATTATTGCCGAGTGCAGCCCATTGAAGACATAGTCAGTACGGCAAAGCCGGGAGGTGGTTAAAACACCATCAAACGCAGCTATCCTCGTTCCATTCGCGGAGGGCCGATTCGAGGTTGTTGATTGTGCGGTTGTAGAAACGATACATTTTTATCCCTACAAGCGATCCTATAACGCCGCCCACTATTCCTCCAAACATAAACATTTGGTTCATTGAGGTGAATACCACGGCGAGAAATACCATGCCTATGATAAGGTCGATTGTCACTCCCCATTTGTAATGATTGCGAAAGCGGATAGTTCGTTGTAATGACTCAACGGCAGAGGCTTTGCTTATGTTGATGCCTTTGAGATCGAAGACAAAATACACTTCGCGCACAAAGGTGAAACCTACAAACAGCCATGTTAAAGCGTAAAGAAGTTGCTTTTGAGATTCTCCACAAGTGAGTCCCACAAAGTCATAGACCCAAAAGAAGAATGGGAGCATTAGCGGCACGAAAATGGCCGCAATGATGCAGTGACGGCGAAGGGTGTCGAGAGGTGATTTCACCTTGCCCGAGATTATTTGGTCGGTAAGCTGATTGATTTTCTTATCTTGAGCTTTCACATGCTCATCGAGTGCTTTCCATTTATTTTTTAGTTCGTCGAGTTCCATAATTTTATGTGTTAAGAGTTAGCCATGAGAGTTAATTTTTCTTTTGCGCGACGCAATCGTGATGCCACATTGTTGCGGCTGATGCCCATGATAGAGCCAATCTCTTCGTAGGGCACCTCATCAAGCCACAGCAAGATTAACGCTTTGTCGAGTCGATTGAGTCGGTCGATGAGCTGATACATCTCTTTGAGTTGTCGCATATGCTCCTGCGAGTCGTCAAACGAATATATATTATCCGATAGCTCGTCGTGAGCTGAGTGCTTGCGCTCCTTGTTTGTATAGGATATACAAGTGTTGAGGCTCACACGATATATCCATGTAGATAGTTTTGAGCGATTTTCAAAACCTTCAAGACCTTGCCACACATTGATGAGAACCTCTTGCCGTAGGTCGTTAAAATTATCCATATCGGAGGCATACATATAGCATATCTTATTGATGAGTGTGCTATATTGAGCCGTGCACTGTTCAAATTGTTCGCGCTTTTGCGCTTCATTAACTTTCATAATGTTTGTACTTATATTGCCTATGCACTATATATGACCACAAAATTACAAAATAGTTGCACACAGAGATTGAAAATAATTTTTCAATGTTTTTTAAGGGGGCTTTAGAGTCCTTAGGGACTTTAAGGTCTTTAATGACCATAGGCTACGCCTTGGCAAAACAATTTTACTGAACTTATTTTTGCATTTGCGCTCGGCTTGCACTATCGTTGGCTATGCCTTAGATAGGCTGCATTTCGGCAATGCAAAAATTAAAATGAATTTTATTTTTGCTATTGCTCTCAATTTGCACTATCGTTGACTGTCGTCTTAGATAGGCTGCGCCTTGGCAAAACAATTTTAAGTAAACTTAAATTTGCATTTGCGCTCGGCTTGCACTATCTTTGTAGTGGAACAATGTAAAATCAACTATTATGATTGACGAAAAGATTAAGAAAAAACTTGCTGAAGATTCTAACGGATTGTCAACTTATGAATATATCGCCAATAATATCGGTTCATGCGCTGATGATATGGACTATTTGGTGGATAATATGATAAAAGTGGATTTGACCGGTCAGTATGTGGCAAGCGCGGCTCGTTATTTATATGCAATCGATGCTCAATTATATGCCAATAGTATATCAACATTGATAGCCGCTGTGATAGAAAAAGATCGCGAACATCGTTACCTCCCCGAATTAATTCAAGGTATATGGGGTAAAGATTATGCCGATAGAGTAGAAGAATTGTCGGGTGATGATAACTTCCGTCGCATTTATAAACGCCTTTATCCTAAGGGTATATAATAAAGGAAGTGGCATATGAGAAAGATAATATTTACAATCATGTCGTTGGCGTTTATGTCGTTGGCGATAATTGCTCAAGAAAATAAAACTACAAAAATGGAAAATAAATCAGTAGAAGCGGCCGGCGATGTGTTGGTCGATATCAAAACAACAATGGGCGATGTGCGCATTCGCCTTTATGGAGAAACTCCTAAACACCGCGACAATTTTGTGAAGCTTGTGAAAAAAGGTTACTATGATGGTGTGCTTTTCCATCGTGTGATTGACAAGTTTATGATTCAAACAGGTGACCCCGATTCAAAAGGTGCTCCTGCAGGAAAAATGCTCGGTTCGGGTGGTCCCGGATATGACCTCGATGCAGAGATTAAGTATCCTCAATTTTTTCACAAGCGTGGCGCTCTTGCTGCGGCTCGTCAAGGTGATGAGGTGAATCCCGAGCGTCGTTCATCGGGTTCGCAATTTTATATCGTAACCGGACGAGTGTATAGCTCAGGGCAACTTGGCTCGATGCAGAAACAACTCGAAAACCAACAAAAACAAACTATCTTCAATGGTTTTGTCGCTGAATATAAAGACTCAATTATGAATATGCGTCGCAATCGCGACCAAGTGGGTTTGCAAGCTCTTCAAGATGAGTTGGTGGCTAAAACCGAAGCCGAAGCAGCAAAAAATCCTGCTAAATTTACCGATGCACAACGTGAGGCTTACACAACTGTAGGAGGAACACCTCACCTCGATGGCACTTACACCGTGTTTGGCGAAGTGGTATCGGGAATGGAGGTAGTGGATAAAATTGAGGTTGTGCCCACCGATTCATATGATCGACCCAAAGAAGATGTTAAGATAATTTCAATGAAAATTGTTGAATGATTGAATACAACACATTTACCCTTTCAAATGGATTGAGGGTAGTGCATAATTACGACGGTGCCACTGCAATGGTGGCACTTAACGTCTTATATAACGTGGGAGCTCGCGATGAATCACCCGAATTGACCGGTATGGCTCACTTGTTTGAACACCTGATGTTTGGCGGTTCGGTGAATGTTCCCGAATTTGATAGTGCCATAGAAAATGCCGGAGGAATGAACAATGCGTGGACCAGTAACGACTATACCAACTTCTACGACATTGTGCCGGCACAAAATGTCGAAACCGCCTTTTGGGTAGAGAGCGATAGAATGCTTTCGCTCGCCTTTAGCGATAAAGCCCTTGAAGTGCAACGCCATGTGGTGATAGAGGAGTTTAAGCAAACGTGCTTGAATCGTCCCTATGGTGATATGAGCCACTATTTGCGCGCTATGATATATAAGCAACACCCTTATCGCTATCCGGTGATAGGGAAGGAAATTTCGCATATCGAGAAGGTGACACAAGATGATGTGAGAGAGTTTTTTTATAGTCATTATGCACCAAACAACGCAGTCCTTGCCATATCGGGGCGAATATCATTGGACGAAACAAAGCGATTGGCTCAAAAATGGTTTGAACCAATACCGCAAAGGGATATTGCACCTCGCAAATATCCTCAAGAACCCCGGCAAACCGAGGCACGAATGCAAGAGGCTAAAGGCAATGTGCCTCAATTAGCAATGGTAAAGGCTTATAGAATGCCCGGTTATGGTATGCCCGATTATGTGGAGTGTGATGTGATAACCGACTTGTTGGCATCGGGTCATTCTTCGCGCTTTTATCGCAATTTGTTGATGAAAACAGGGGTATTTACCGAGATTGATGCATCGATAATCGGAAGCGATGAACCCGGCTTTTTGATGTTGAACAGCAAGTTGACAAATAACGATGCGACAGCAATAGCTCAAGCCGATAAGTTGATGAAAGAAGAGGTGCAGCGTATCATTGATGGCGATGTGAGCGAATATGAATTGACTCGTACGATAAATCGTTTTGAATCAAACTTCATGTTCTCGAGCATGGGCTTTATGGCCAAAGCACAGTCGTTGGCTAATTATGTGATGCACAATGAGGATATAAATGGAGTAGTGGCACGTTATCGAAGCATAACCACCGACGATATATCGCGTGTGGCAAAAAATATATTTGATGAAAATAATTGCGCTACTCTCATATACCACCCTCAAAATTAGTCGGGAGAAAATAAAAAAGATAATTTTAACTTATAAATGTGGTTTATTTAGAAAATTTTCTATAAATTTGAAACCTATTATTAATAATGCCATGAACCACGAAGATTATTGTCGTGTGGCATAATAAATATTTTTGATTATGGAAATGCGTGAACAGTCCTTGGAACAACAGGACCAAACCTTGAATGCTGAACAAAATGAAGTTCAAAATGTGAGTGAAGAGAATGCTGTAGTAGCAGAGTCTCAAGTAGATCAACCTCAAGAAGAAGTTGCTAACCCCATGGCTACAAAGGAAGAACTTTGTGAAGCCCTAAGTCAGCTTGCTGAAAAAGATGCAGCCGATATAGGTCGCGATGATGTGGGAAGATTGAAGCAACAGTTCTATGCAATCCGTAAACTGGAAATTGAGAAAGAGAAAGCCGAGTTTCTTGAAAAAGGAAACGAAGAGGCTGCTTTTGAGGCTAAGGGCGATGAGATAGAAGACAAATTCAAAGAAATTTTGAATGTTATAAAAGATAAAAAAGCATCGTTGCTTGCACAACAAGAAGCTGAGCGTCAAGCTAATCTCGAAAAGAAAAATAGCATTATAGAAGAAATTAAAACATTAGCAGCCGATACTGATAATGTAAATCGCACATATCCTCGTTTTAAAGAACTTCAACAAGAGTTTAAAGCGGTGGGTGAAGTGCCTCCAACAGAAGTTACAAATCAATGGAAACAATTCCAAGATGCTGTTGAATCATTCTATGATCAATTGAAAATCAATAAGGAATTGCGTGACTATGATTTCAAGAAAAATCTCGATACAAAACAACATCTTTGTGAAGAAGCCGAAAGTCTTGCCGCCGAGGCTGATGTGATTGTGGCATTTAAACGCTTGCAAGAGCTTCATGATAAATGGCGTGAAACCGGTCCGGTTGCCAAGGATATTCGTGAAGAAATATGGACTCGTTTTAAAGATGCGTCGGCTGTTGTAAACAAAAAATATCAAGCATTCTTTGAAGAACGCAAAGCTCGCGAACAAGAAAATGAAGCTGCTAAAACTGCAATATGTGAACGCATTGAGGCTCTCGATTTCTCTGCGCTTAAGAGCTTTGTGGCTTGGGACGAAATGACAAAAACTATTCTTGAAGCACAAGAAGACTGGAAGAAGCTTGGTTTTGCTTCAAAGAAAATGAATAATGCTTTGTTTGCTCGTTTCCGTGAAACTTGCGACAAGTTCTTCGAAATGAAAGCCGTATATTTCAAATCGGTGAAAGATGGTCTTGCTTCTAACCTCGAAAAGAAAATTGCACTATGCGAAAAAGCCGAAGCTTTAAAAGATAGCACCGATTGGAAAAAGACTACCGATGAGTTTATCGCTCTTCAAAAAGAATGGAAAACAATAGGTGCTGTGGCTAAAAAACACAGCGATGTGGTGTGGAAACGTTTCCTCGCTGCTTGTGACTATTTCTTCGAAGAAAAGAAAAAGAAAACATCGGGTGTGCGTCAAACCGAACAAGCTAACCTCAAATTGAAAAAAGAAATCATTGCTAAACTTGGTGAAATAACCGAAGAAACACCTCGTGAAGAGGCTGTGAAGCAGGTGAAAGACTTGATGGCTCAATGGCAACAAGTAGGTCATGTGCCTTATCGTGAAAAAGATAAAGTATATGAAGCTTATCGTGCTAAGGTCGACGAACTATACAAACGCTTGGATATGCGTGGTTCACAAGCTCGTATGGCTAACTTTGAGGAAAATGTGAGCAGTATGAGTGGCGATGAAAATAAACTCTATCGCGAACGTGAACGCTTGATGCGCAACTACGAACAAAAACGCAATGAATTGAACACCTATGAAAACAATATGGGATTCTTCAATTCAAAATCAAAATCAGGCGAATCAATGTTGCGTGAACTTGAACGTAAGATTCAACGCATCAAAGAAGAACTCGCTACATTGGAACAAAAAATTAAAGTTATCGATAGCCACTTATAGTAAATAGATATTCACTTTAGTGAGAGAATATTATGACAACCGTTGATCAAAAAGGGAAATACGGACGTTATATTCATGGATTATTGACCTGCTCCGATTTGGCGCTGGTCAATCTCCTATTTGCTCTACTCACTGTGTTTTGCGGCGATATGACGGCAGGCAACAACCCCAAGATTTTGTGGTTGATGCTCAATGTGTCGTTTATGCCGGTTGTGTTTTTGATATATAGCACACATAAGCAACGTGCCATATATATGGAGCATGTGTTCTCGCGTGCTATATTGGTTGTGGCAGTGCATGCATTGTGTTATGTGTCGTTATTAACTTTCTTGGGTGAGTTATTGCCATTGATTTTCTATCTCGAATTTTATGCTGCTTATGTGGTGGCGTTGCCATTGTGGTGGACGATTACACGGCAGATTGTGAAACGATTCCGCCGTAAAGGTCGTAACTTTAGCCGCGTTATAATTGTGGGCACCAACTCTACTGCAACACGATTGTATGATGAATTAATGTCAGATGCCGGCTTTGGTTATAAATTTATGGGCTTTTTCGATAAATGGCGTCCCGTTAATTTCTCAGGCGACTATAAGGGAAATATCGATGAGATAGATGCTTTTGTGAAAGCTCATAGTATCGATGAGATATATTTTACCTTGTCGGGAGAAGATGAGGAAACAATGGGTAAGGTAACCAAGATTGCCGATGATAATGTGTTGCAATTTTATTATGTGCCTCAAATCAGCCGTTATGTAAATCGTGTCTTTGAGATGCATAATGTGGGAGCCGTGTCGATGCTTACCACTCGCAACAACCCTCTCAAAAATGTGATAAATCGATGGATTAAACGTGGATTTGATATCGTGTTTTCATCTATTGTGTTGCTTTTTTCACCTATCATATTTATTCCGGTGGCAATTGCGATTAAATTGTCATCACCCGGTCCCATTTTCTTTAAACAAGTGCGTACGGGATATCGTGGACGCGATTTTAAATGTTGGAAATTCCGCACAATGCGTGTTAATGCTGATAGTGACAAATTGCAAGCACAAAAAGATGACCCTCGCAAAACTAAAGTGGGAGACTTCTTACGTCGTACGAGTATCGATGAATTACCTCAATTTATAAATGTGTGGTTGGGGAATATGTCGGTAGTAGGGCCACGTCCTCATATGCTAAAACATACCTCTGATTATAGCAAATTAATCGATAAATATATGGTGCGCCATTTGATAAAACCGGGTATTACAGGTTGGGCGCAAGTGAATGGTTATCGAGGTCAAACCGAGGAGCTATGGCAAATGGAGAAACGTGTGGAATATGATGTGTGGTATATCGAGAATTGGACATTCTTCCTCGATATGAAGATTATCGTGCGCACGGTGCTAAATGCCGTACAAGGCGAGAAAAACGCGTTCTAATAGTATCGCGACTCCTTTACATTTGCTTAATCATGGCAATAAATGCAGATATATTAAAACCAAGAGCCGAGGCAGTATTGCGTCGGTTCTATGGTTATAACTCGTTCCGTCGAGGTCAATTAGAGATTATCACGGCAGTGATGAGCCGTCGTGATGTGGTGGTGTTGATGCCTATCGGAGGGGGTAAGTCGTTGTGTTACCAAGTGCCGGCAATCCTAAGTGAAGGTTGTGCAGTGGTAGTGTCGCCTCTTATCGCCTTGATGAAAGACCAAGTGGCGGCATTGGTGGCAAATGGCATTCCGGCAGCTACGGTAAACAGTAATATGAGCGATGCTGAGAATCGCACTATCATGGAGCAAGTGTATGCCGGTAGAATAAAATTGCTATATATTTCGCCCGAACGATTGCTCAGTGAAATTGACAGATGGTCGTCGGATATAAAAATAAGTCTGTTTGCTATTGATGAGGCTCATTGTATATCGCAATGGGGGCATGATTTTCGACCCGAATATACGCAATTATCGCGCATCAAAGAGAAATATCCTACCATTCCGGTTATTGCGCTAACAGCAACTGCCGATAGGTTGACGCGCGATGATATTGCTCGCCAGTTATGTTTGGTTGACCCATATAAATATGTGAGTTCGTTTGACCGGCCCAATATCTCGATAAAAGTGATGTCAAATCCCGGTAAGCGAAAAAAGATGTCGATTATTTCGGCTATGATTGATAAATATAGCGACGATTCGGGTATAGTTTATTGTCTTAGTCGAAAGAGTGCAGAGTCGATTGATGCGGAATTGCGTGCGCGAGGCTATCGATCAACGTGTTATCATGCCGGGTTGTCGGCTCGACGCCGTGATGAGGCACAACGGGCATTTATCAATGGAGATGTGCAGGTGATATGTGCTACGGTGGCCTTTGGAATGGGTATTGACAAGAGTAATATTCGATGGGTTATTCACAATAATCTACCCGCAAATATTGAAAGCTATTATCAAGAAATAGGACGAGCCGGTCGCGATGGAATGCCTGCTGAGGCCTTGATGTTTTACTCATTTGCCGATATTGTTACGTTGTAAAACTTTGTAAACGAATCGGGACAAAAGGCTATCAATGGCGAAAAACTATCACGAATGAAAGCCTTTGCCGAGGCTACGGTGTGTCGCCGTCGCATTTGCTAAGTTATTTTAGTGAGGAAACAACGTGTGATTGCGGAAACTGCGATGTGTGTCTTGACCCTCCCGAGCGAATTGATGGCAAACTAATCGCTCAAAAGGCGTTGAGTGCGATTGTGCGCACAAAAGAGCAGGTGGGTAATACGATGCTCATAGATATTTTGCGAGGATCATCGCGAGCCGAATTAATTGTGAAGGGTTACGACAAAATAAAAACCTATGGGGCAGGGCGTGATATGTCGTTTGCTCAATGGAATAACTATATGTCGCAACTGTTGCAGTTGGGGTTGGTAGAGATTGCATACGAGGAAAATAATCATCTTAAAATTACGCCATTGGGGTGGAAGGTGATTAGAGGTGAAGAGGGGGTGAACCTATCGAAGTTCTATTACGATGCACCTTCTCGAAAACCAAAAGTGAAGATTGCCTCGGTGATAAGTCCCGTCGATATGTTGTTTGGCGAATTGAAGGTGTTGAGAGCAAAAGAGGCTAAAAAAGAGGGTATTCCTCCATATATGGTATTCTCCGACAAAACGTTGTATGAAATGGCGCAGAAGGCTCCCGATACTATGGTCAAGTTCACGCAAATAGAGGGTGTGGGAGAACTTAAAACAGTGAAATATTGGCGTAAATTTGTGGCATTGATTCGCAAGTCAAAAGGACTGCCTTCATTGCCGGCGAAAGGGAGCAGTTATGATGAAACGTTGATGTTGTATAGGTCAAACTATTCAATCGAGGCAATAGCTCAAATTAGAGGATTAAGCACTAAAACAATATATAGTCACATTGCAAAACTCATCACCGAGCGACAAATCACCAACTTTAGTGGGCTGATTACCCGCGAGCAATACGATAGGGTGATGGAGGTATATAAAAACAATAAGGCATTTATGTATTTGATTCTCGCACGAGAAATGCCGCTTGGACTCCCGGGCGTTGCTCTTGCTATTGCTGAGGTGCAAAAAAAAATAATGTCGAGAGAGGAGAATTATTAAACTATTTTTAGGAAAAAAACGTTGTGATTAAAAATTTAATTACTAAATTTGTGTTATCACATTAATTAAAATTTTAAACGTTATGTTAAGCAAAACTATCGAAGACGCTCTAAATGCGCAAGTAAATGCTGAATTGTGGTCGGCATACCTCTATCTCGCAATGGCTCATAATTTTGAAGCTGATGGAAAATCGGGCATTGCTAATTGGTTTAAGGTGCAATTCAAAGAAGAGCAAGCTCATGCCGAAATTTTTATGAATTATATCAATGCTCGCGGTGGACGTGTGTGGTTGAAACCTATCGACGCTGTTGAAACAGAGTGGGCAACTCCTCTCGATGCATTTAACGCAACACTTGCTCATGAGCAAAAAGTGACTGCTATGATTAATAACCTTTATGCATTGGCCGAAGGTGAACATGATTATGCTACTCGCGAAATGCTAAATTGGTTTATCGCAGAGCAAGTTGAGGAAGAAGAAAGTGCTCAAGAATTAATCGATAAATTCTCTCTTATTGGCAACGATGGTATGGGTATTTATATGCTCGACCAAGAGCTTGCTACTCGCACTTATAATGTGCCTTCTCCATTGGCTACAGCCGAATAAAATTTTTGATTTTACATATAAACACAAGGCGGAGTGCTCTTTATGAACACTCCGCCTTTGTTAGTTTAAGATGAGAGGGCGCATAAGACGCGTTTATTCCTCTTGATTGCGATTCTTGGTTTTCGACTTGTTTTTTGTTGATGATGATTCCAAGTCTTTTTCTTCCTTAAGGTCAAGTTCGTTGCCTTTTTTGTCGATCACTCGATATTGAAGATATGCGAGAGATTGATCGGGGATAATCTTAAATCCCCACCCAAGTTTCCATCTCCACTTGCGATATATCGAGAAAATACCTTTTTTAATGTATGCATCGATAAATGGGTGTACATACATTTTGAATCCTTTTACATTGAGGTCTTTGACAAGGTATTCAATTTTCTCGTGAAGTGTGTCGGTGAATAATAGAGATGGTTGCACTTCGCCTTTGCCAAAACATGACGGACACGACTCGGTAGTGGTGATATCCATTGCCGGACGCACTCGTTGGCGGGTGATTTGCATCAATCCGAATTTGCTTAATTGCAAAATGTTGTGTCGGGCTCGGTCATTGGCCATCACCTCTTTCATGTGCTCATATACTCGTTGACGATGTTCGGCTTTATTCATATCGATAAAGTCGATAACGATAATGCCTCCTATATCTCGTAAGCGTAGTTGTCGGGCAATTTCATCGACCGCACGCAAGTTTACGTCGAGGGCGTTTGATTCTTGATCAGAACCGGCCTTAGTGCGGTTGCCTGAGTTTACGTCAATCACGTGTAGAGCTTCGGTGTGCTCAATGATGATATATGCCCCCGATTTGAATGAAACGGTTTTCCCAAACGATGACTTAATTTGCTTTGTGATGTTGAAATGGTCAAATATGGGCACATCGTCCTCGTAGAGCTTTACGATATCTTTGCGCTCGGGGGCGATGAGATTCACATATTTTGAAATTTGAGCAAACGTGTCGGCATCGTTTACATACACGTTTTCAAACGTGGGGCTAAAGATGTCGCGCAACACTCCCACAATGCGACTTTCTTCTTCAAATAAGAGGGCGGGAGCTTCTGCTTTTTGAGCTTTGGCAATAGTGTCGTCCCAACATTTGAGCAGTGTTTTTAGCTCGTGGTTGAGGTCGGCTACTTTCTTGCCTTCGGCCGAGGTGCGCACTATTACTCCGAAGTTTTTAGGCTTGATGCTACTGATGAGCTGGCGTAGACGCAATTTTTCTTCGGTTGATTTGATTTTTTGCGATATGGAAATTTTGTCGCAAAAAGGTATCAACACTAAGTAACGTCCCGTAAATGTTATCTCGGTAGTTAGGCGTGGCCCTTTTGTAGATATAGGCTCTTTTACGATTTGCACGAGAAGCTCTGACCCCGGTTGTAACACTTCGCCTATTGTTCCGTGCTTGTCGATATCGGGCAGTAGCTTCATTTTTGAGATTGATGGCAAATGCTTCTTGTCGTCTAAAAGTTGCTTGACAAAAGCATGATAGGAAGAGAAATGGGAACCAAGATCTAAGTAGTGAAGAAACGCCTCTTTTTCATGCCCCACGTTGACAAACGACGCATTTAATCCCGGCATGATTTTTTTTACTTTTGCCAGGTAAATGTCGCCTACAGCATACGATGCGTTTCTCGACTCCTTCTGCATCGATACGAGTCGGGAATCTTCGAGCAATGCTATTGATACATCGTTCGGTTGGACATTTACTACGAGTTCACTTTTCATCTTCTTAGATATCTAAAAACACACAAAGAACAAACGGATTGCATTTTCTCGCATATGAGCAAAACCACCTCCTGTTTGTTCTTCGTATAGCGTTTGTGATTATGAAAGAATCAAATTAGATTATTTCTTTTTGTGACGATTCTTTCTTAGACGTTTTTTGCGCTTGTGAGTGGCCATTTTATGACCTTTTCTTTTCTTTCCGCTTGGCATTTTACGCTAATTTATAGGTTAAAAAATAATGTTGATTGTTCTCTTATATTACTTAACTTCTTCCATGAACACTTTAGCAGGTTTGAACGCTGGGATTTTGTGTTCAGGGATAATGATAGTTTCGTTTTTAGAGATGTTGCGAGCGGTTTTTTGTGAGCGTACTTTTACGATGAAGCTACCAAAACCTCTCAAGTATACGTTTTCTCCGTTTGCGAGTGAGTCTTTTACGACTTCCATGAATTTTTCTACAGTTTCAAGTACATTAGCTTTTTCAATGCCAGTTGACTTTGAAATTTCGTTTACGATTTGAGCTTTAGTCATTGTAGTTATTTTTTTAATTAGTTAATTTCGTTGATTTGCAAATCGTTATACCGTTTTTTCGATGTATTTCCGAATTTTGCAACTGCAAATATCGTACTTTTTTTTCAATTAACCACAATTTTAACGCAAATAATTGACAAATACCTCTAAAAATCTACCTTTTCGCACGTTTTTGGCAAAAAATCTGATTTAAAAGCGCCTTTTGATGACTTAAAGGTCATTCATATTGTTAGCTTCGTGCTTTTGGGTGTTGGTCTCGTCCCAATAGTCGATTTGCAAAGAATAGCCAATATCATATACATTTTGCACATAATACAAATCTATCCAGCCGTTCTCTACTGGTATGTAATATGATTCATTTCCTTCGTGAGTCCCTTCTTCGGCATATGTTGAATATTTTTCTACTAGTTGTTTTCTATACATACGCATCATATAAAGGATTTGCTTCTCGGAATCCCTTTGAATAATCGCTTTGACTCGATAAACAAATTTTTGGTCTCGATCAGAGTAGACAAATAGTTGAGCGGTTTCTCCGGCAAATTGACCTTTAAAAATACGAGTTGGAGTTTCTAAAGCCATTGAGCCAGCTTTGTCATATTTAAATCCTTTGGCTATTAGTTTGTTTTGGAAGTTTGTAATAGAGCCATTGATGGGAATGCCCATAAATTTAAGGTGCGGGTTACTTTTTGATTGAGCACTGAGCGATACACTGATAAAAAGTGTGCATAGAATAAGTAATAGATATTTTTTCATGGTTGAAATATTTAATAGTTTATGCAAATGTAGTAAATAGTTGTGGGAAAAACAATTTTTGAGATTAAGATGTGGAGCTGATTATATAATTAAGGAGGTTCGGCTTTTGAAATATGAGTATGAAGATGGAAATTACAAATTAATTATGTAACTTTGCATCAGAAAATAAATTAACAATATAAACTACAATGGATTTTAATGAAGAATTGACCTGGCGCGGAATGATTCACACCGTAATGCCCGGCACTGAAGAACAACTCAAAAAAGAAATGACTACGGCTTATTTGGGTATCGACCCCACTGCCGATTCACTACATATTGGCCACTTGGTGGGAGTGATGATGCTTAAGCACTTCCAACGTGCCGGACACAAACCTATCGCTCTCGTTGGAGGTGCTACCGGTATGATTGGCGACCCATCAATGAAAAGCCAAGAACGCAAGCTCCTCGATGAAGAAACATTGCGTCACAACCAAGAAGCTATCAAAAAACAACTTGCTAAGTTCCTCGACTTCGATAGCGATGCACCCAATGCGGCTGAGTTGGTAAACAACTACGACTGGATGAAGAATTTCTCATTCCTCGACTTTATCCGCGATGTGGGTAAACATATCACCGTTAACTATATGATGGCGAAAGACTCGGTTAAGAAACGCCTTTCGGGAGAATCTCAACAAGGTATGTCGTTTACCGAGTTCTCATACCAACTTGTGCAAGGTTACGACTTTTTGACTCTTTATAAAGACAAAAACTGTCGCCTTCAACTTGGTGGCTCTGACCAATGGGGTAACATCACTACCGGTACAGAGCTTATCCGTCGCACAGTGGGTGGTGAAGCATATGCGCTCACTTGTCCGCTCATCACTAAGGCCGACGGTGGTAAGTTTGGTAAGACCGAGAGCGGTAACGTGTGGTTGGATCCTCGCTACACTTCTCCTTATAAGTTCTATCAATTCTGGTTGAATGTATCTGACGCTGACGCTGAAAAATATATCAAAATCTTCACCGAACTTTCACGCGAAGAAATTCAATCACTCGTTGAAGAACAAGAGAAAGATCCCGGTTTGCGCCCATTGCAAAAACGTCTTGCAAAAGAAATCACTACAATGGTTCATTCGGCCGAAGAATATGAGGCTGCCGTTGAAGCTTCGCAAATCCTATTCAGCAATAAAGCATCTGAAACTCTCCGCAAAATCGACGAAGCTACACTCTTGGCTGTGTTTGAAGGTGTGCCAACGTTTGAGGTTGAAAAAACCGACATTGAGGCTGGAGTTAAGATTGCCGACCTTTTGGTTGAAAAAGCGGCTGTGTTCCCTTCAAAAGGTGAACTTCGCAAGCTCGCTCAACAAGGTGGTGTGTCAATCAACAAAGAAAAAATCGCCGATGTTTATGCCGATGCTTCTGTTGATATGCTCCTCAATGACAAATATATACTTGTGCAAAAAGGTAAGAAAAATTACTTCTTGCTAATCGCAAAGTAGAAAAATATTTTGAAAAAAGTTGCAAAAATATTTGCACAGTTTGAAAATTGTGCGTACCTTTGCAACGCTTTAGGACGGAAGTCTTGGGCAATAAGGATTGTCTTATGGTGTAATGGTAGCACTGCAGTTTTTGGTTCTGCCTGTCTAGGTTCGAGTCCTGGTAAGACAACAAAAAAGACGCTGATTCATTGAGTCAGCGTCTTTTTTTTGTTTTAATACGTGCTGAATAGTGTATAATAATAGTTATAACTTATTATCATTCAAGAATTGTTTGGGGAAATTCAGGATAGAATGAATATGAAATATATGGGTACAAAAAAAGGGTAAGCTTACTACATCGCACCGCTACGACCCGGTACCGCTGCTTCGATCAAGACCTGACGGAGTTCCCGGGGAGCTGGTCGTATAGGACTTACCCGACTGCAAAGGTACAACATTTTTTTATTTCTCACAACATTCATTTCTCTTTAAGTTGAAAAACTTTTGCATTTGTGGGTTTAAATACGTATTTTTGTGGTAGTTATATGTAAAACTCAATGCCTATGAAAACAAAAGTAATAAGCCGATATTTAGTATTGATATTATTGGTTGTAGCTATGGCGACGCCATTAGCTGCTCAGGCGCAGCACATGTATGACAGCTCAGGCTCAATGATTGGTCGATATGATAGCGGTCGCATCTACAACAGCTCGGGTTCATATGTGGGGCGAGTTGACGGCGATAGGTTTTATGACCGCAGCGGAAGCTATATAGGATATAAGAGCGGTGACCGTTTTTACAATCGCTCAGGTAGCTATATAGGATATGGTAGTGGCGATAGATATTATGATAACTCGGGCTCATTTATTGGTCGTGTATCGGGTAGTTATATATACAATCGTAGTGGCTCACAGATAGGGCGAGTGAGCAACGTCCCCCAATCGGTCGCCGCCGCAGTGTATCTATATGGAATGTTTGATATTTGGTAGGACAAAATCACCATCTATCCCCATGTTTGTGTGAGAAATTTCACACTTTTATGCGATAGATGGTGAAAATCATAAATTAAGGGAATCGCCATAAATTTTGTTATGTCTTAAAATAAGCGATTCAATGGGATAGATTTTTGCGTGGTCTGGCATAGCCACAAAGTGGATGTGTCAAGGGCCGATAGAGAAAGTGACTCGATTCTGAAAGAATCGTTAGTGTGTGATTTTCGGTTATTTCGCACCTGCCGTTACATTTTACGCAATGCAATAAATTTTAGTTATATAATTGCATTACAAGAAATATTCATTACCTTTGTGATGATGAAATGATTTTCATTTCAGATTTTTATTGAAAATATTTGCTCAATAGCCTTCAGAATCACCACCTCGGAAAGTTACGAGCAAAACAATACATATTGAGAGACTGCAATAAGTGCAGGCTCTAACCAATTGTATTGTGGTTTGTGGTGAACCTTGAAGGCGTTGGCGAAAGTCTGCGCTTTTCTTTTTAGTTAGCGCAGGTAAATTGATTAAGGCAATATTGCACTAACTTTAAATATTTAAAAGTGTGAAAACGAAAATTTTATTATTGATGCTTGTTTTAGCGACATGTGTTGGACTTTCATCTTGTTCTGAAAATAAAATTGCAAAGGATAATATAAAACAATATATAATTGACAAGTACTTAAATGATGCCGAAATTGTAGAAGAAGCATATAGTGAACTATATATCTCTAGAACAACAAACGAAGAAGAACTTCAAACAATATTTCTTGAATCAATAGAGAATAAAAGCATGGGAGAAAGAGGATATGCAACAAGTAAATACTTAACAACATCACCATCTGGAATAGCAATTCGTTTAATGACAACAGGTTGTTCGCGCAGCGTTATAGAAGATATAATACGCAATGATGCTGATTTCAATAAAGCTAATTATGAAGCGAAGGAATATTTTATGATTGCTTTTTTTACAATTAGTAAAGAATATAAAACAGAAAAAGTAACATTGTTATTTTCGTTGACTCCCAATTTTAATATTTTAGAAACCCATAAAATTCCAGCAGAAGATAGCGATTACATATATATTAGGACTATTGGGCCGAATTCAGATTGTTTTAATAGAGCGGTTGATTGCGAATATAATTACCTTATAAATGAGTACAAAAAATATGTTGACATTCTAGAAGATACAACTTATTATTTAGGAATTGACTCTCAATATGAATATTTGAAAGATTTGAATTCTTTATTTGGGTATGAAAAATATAAAATCACTAGCAATAAAGATATTGCAGTACAAGAATGTATTAAAAAGTTAGATTGGTTGGATGATAAAATTGAATTAAGGGATATTGCATCAGAAAATATAAAAGCATTAAACTAGTTCAGTATTTTAATTAAAAATTGATATAGAATGGAACGACCGCACACCAAATGGCATGCGGTCGTGCTATATAAGAAATTTTTCTTCTTTTATTTTACTTCCCAGGTTTCGCCGGCGAGGATCATGTCGCGGAGGGAGGTGAAGTTTTTCTTGGCACGTACTTCGGCAACTTGTTTGTCTATTTCTTCGTTGTAGGTCAAGCCTTCAACGTCGCGAATCACACCTACTGCCAATGGGAGGTCGTAGCCGTCCATCATTGCTAATTGTTGGTGGAGGAAGTTGCTTTGGCAATGAGCGTCGTGAACGAGCACATCGTCGATAGTATAGCCATCTTTGCCTATCTCAACGGCTTTCAATAGGAATCCGTCTTGCACGATACCCATATTTTGTTCTTTGCCGAAAATCATCTTTTCGCCATGGCGAAGGTGGATAGTGCGGTCGGCACGGAATTCTTTATCGGTGATGTGGTTGTGAATACCATGATTGAAAATCACACAGTTTTGCAATATTTCAACCACTGAAGCCCCTTTGTGACGAGCCGCTGCAACCATCACCTCTTGAGTTGTGGCGAGTTCCACATCGATGCTACGAGCGAAGAAATTGCCACGAGCACCAAATACTAATTCAGCAGGGATAAAAGGGTCTTCGGTAGTGCCGTAGGGCGATGACTTTGACACGAACCCACGGTCGCTTGTTGGTGAATATTGTCCCTTTGTCAAACCATAGATTTTATTGTTGAGCAACATTATGTTGATGTCGATGTTGCGACGCACTGCATGAATGAAGTGGTTGCCACCGATAGCCAATCCGTCGCCATCGCCCGATATTTGCCACACAGTCATTTCGGGATTGGCCACTTTGAAGCCGGTAGCGATTGCTGCCGCACGACCATGGATGGTGTGGAAACCGTAGGTGTTCATATAGTAGGGTAGGCGTGAGCTACAACCGATACCTGATATTACGGCTGTCATGTGAGGAGCCACTCCCACGGTTGCCATTGCTTTGTGGAGCGAGTTGAGAATCGCGTGGTCGCCACAACCGGGACACCAACGCACTGATTGGTCGCTCTTATAATTGGCTGCTGTATATTTTGTTTCTTCCATGATTATTTGCCCTCCATAATTTTAGTTACACCATCAATTACTTCTTTTACGAGGAATGGTTGACCTTGAACCTTGTTGATGCGCTCAAATTTCACTTCGGGGAATTTGCTTTGTAGATAGTCGGCAAATTGACCGGTGTTGAGTTCGGCTACAATCACACGGCGGTATTTAGCAAATACTTCGGCAGTATTGGCAGGAAGTGGGTTGATGTAGCGGAAGTGAGCGAATGCAACGGGTTTGCCCTCTTTGTTGAGCTCTTCGGCTGCAGTGTAGAGATGGCCGAAAGTGCCGCCCCAACCAACGAGCAAGGTGTCGGCGTCAACATTGTGGCTCACTTCGAGAGCTGGAATGTTGTCGGCAATGCGTTCGATTTTCTCTTTGCGAGTGTAAACCATCTTTTCGTGGTTGATGGGGTCGGTAGATATTGCGCTTGTCACTGCATCTTTTTCAAGACCGCCAAGACGATGTGCAAGGCCTTCAGTGCCGGGGATTGCCCAATAGCGTACTTTGGTCTTTTCGTCGCGGATATATGGTTTCCAATTACCCTTTAATTCTTCGGGAACGTAATTGGGCTTGATTTCGGGATATTCGTCAGCTTCGGGAATGCGCCAAGCCGATGAGCCGTTGCCAATAAATGCGTCGGTAAGCAATACGACGGGAGTCATATGCTCTACGGCGATGCGACAAGCCTCGAATGCCATTGTGAAGCAGTCGGTAGGGGTGGCTGGAGCAACAACAGCAAGCGGACATTCTCCATTGCGACCATATAGTGCCTGCATCAAGTCGGTTTGCTCGGTTTTTGTGGGGAGACCGGTTGAAGGGCCACCACGTTGCACATCGATAATCACGAGAGGCAACTCAGCCATTACGGCAAGACCGATACCTTCGCTCTTCAATGCAAGACCGGGACCTGATGTAGAAGTAACGGCAAGGTTTCCGGCAAAAGATGCACCGATAGCCGAACAAACACCGGCAATTTCATCTTCCATTTGACATGCTTTCACGCCGAGGTCTTTGCGCTTTGCAAGCTCGTGAAGAATGTCGGTGGCAGGAGTGATGGGGTAACTGCCGAGGAAAAGTGGACGGCCTGCTTTTTCCGAAGCCATAATCAATCCCCATGCAGTGGCGGTGTTGCCATTGATGTCGGTATAAACGCCCGGTTTTATTTCATCTGATTCGATGCGATAGGTTGATACCGATGCGTGAATATTGTGGCCATAGTCATATCCGGCTTGGATAACCTTAGCGTTAGCTTCGTAAATAGCCGGTTTTTTTGCAAATTTAGTTTTTAAGTGGTGCAGTGCGCTTTCGAGTGGACGGTCGAAGAGCCAACAAACGAGCCCAAGAGCGAAGATGTTACGGCATTTGAGCATTGATTTGTTGTCGAGCCCGCTTTCGGCGAGCGCATTTTTTGTCATAGAAGTCACCGGAACTTCAAGCACTTGAGCAGTGATGCCAAGTTCTTTGAATGGTTCGTTTGTTTCAAAAAGAGCTTTTTTGAGGTCGCTTTCTTTGAAAGAGTCGATATCTACTATAATGACACCGTTAGGCCTCAAGAATTTTACATTTTGTTTTAATGCCGCAGGGTTCATTGCGATTAACACGTCGGCTTGGTCGCCGGGGGTGTATACACCTGTGCCTACACTTACTTGGAATCCTGATACGCCACTTAATGAGCCTTGTGGCGCGCGAATTTCGGCTGGGTAGTCGGGGAAAGTCGAAACTTGGTTGCCAATTCCTGCCGAGATGTTTGTGAAGATATTACCGGCAAGTTGCATACCATCGCCTGAGTCGCCCGAAAATCTCACGACTACTTTGTCGAGAATTTTTACATTGGTTTTCTCTAACATGATACAATTTTTATTTAATGCTAAAAATATAGCTGTTTTTACGCATATTGAATATTATACAATTCGCAAAGGTAATAAATAATTTAGAATGCAATACTCGTTGATGTGAAAAAATAAGCGTTTTTTAAAGAATTCTTCATAAAAATTTTTGTATGTGAGGAATAACTATTAATTTTGCAGTTCGGAAATTGGCTTGTCGTGTGACTTTGCGTGATTTCGTATAAACTTGAATAATAATAAGAAATACAAATAAAATGGAAACTAAAAAACCTAACAGTCAGGTTGATGGACAAGTAGATCAAGCTGCAGCTCAAAAAAAAGAGCAAATGATTAAAATGGTGAAATATGGCTCAACTGCAATTGCTGTAATTGTGGCATTGGTGTTGGTATATATCTATGCCTTCCGTAATCCGGCTATAGCAGAAAGCGAAGAAGCTATCGCTGATGCCGATATCGCATTCTATCAAGCGGGAGAAGATTCTGCAAAGATGGAACAGGCATTTAAAAAATATGAAGCTGTAGCTCAAAATTATAGCCAAGCATCAGGTAATCTTGCTAAATTGATGACTGCAATTGGTTATTATCAAAAAGGTGAATACCAAAAATGTATCGATTTTATCGATGACTATGCAAAAACAGGCGCTGTTCTTGATGCAGGTGTTCAATCAAAGAAAGCTGACTGCTATGTTAACTTGAAAAAATATGACGAGGCTTTGAGCTGCTATGATGATGCTATCTCAATCGCAAACGACAATCCTAGCTTAATCCCATTCTTGTTGGCTAAAAAAGCACGCGTGTGTCATGAATTGAAAGATTATGCTAAAGAACTTGAATTATATGAAACAATAAAGAAAGAATACCCTGCAGAGGTAAACTTCGATATTGAAAAATATATTAGTAGAGCTAAAGCCCTTGCTGAAAAGAAATAATTTGTTTTCATAATAGTTTTTTTTAGGTGGCGGGACGCAATATTGTGTCCCGTTGTTTTTTACATAAAAATATCTAAATAGAAAAAGATGGTATCATGCAAAATGTGTAAATTTGCACCGTTGTCGAGATGAATAAAAAGCAAGGAAATATTAATGAGCTCGAAACTCGCCCGCTGGGTCGGTTGCTGTGGGAATATAGTTTGCCGGCAGTGGTGGGAATGCTGGTGATGTCGTTATATAATGTCATCGACCGTATATTCATAGGGCATGGAGTGGGTGAAGATGCATTGACCGGATTGGGTATTACCTTTCCGGTGATGAACCTGTCGGCGGCGATTGGGGTGCTTATAGGTGCCGGAGCTGCTGCCCGTGTATCGATTCTTCTTGGTGCAAAAGACCGGCGTGGTGCCGAACTGGTGCTTGGTAACTCGTTGGTGTTGATAGTGAGTAATGCCATTGTGTATCTCACAATTTTTGCACTATTCCTTGATGATATTTTGATGCAATTTGGCGCAAGTGAAAAGACGCTGCCCTATGCTCACGACTTCTTGTTGTGGTTATTGCCCGGTATGCTTGTGATGAATATCGCATTTAGCTTTAATAACGTAATGCGAGCCTCGGGATATCCCGGGAAGGCGATGGTGACAATGATTATAGGGGCTGTGGCTAATGTAATTCTTGCTCCACTTTTTATCTTTGTGTTTGATATGGGAATAAAAGGGGCGGCCATTGCCACCGATATATCAATGTCGATTTCGGCAGTGTTTGTGATGGTGCATTTCTTTGGGCGCGACAAAACACTGCATTTTGTGCGAGGAGTATATCGATTGCGTTGGAGTGTGGTTTATCCTATCATCGCCATTGGGGCGGCTCCGAGCTTGGTGAATGCCGCGACAAGCGCAATAAATGGCATTATCAATACCTCTTTATATGAATATGGCGGAGACTCGGCTGTGGGGGCGGCAACAATTTTCATAACTTATACTTCGCTACTTACTACAGTGGTTGTGGGTATATGTCAAGGTATGCAACCTATCGTTGGGTATAACTATGGTGCCGGTAGGTTTGATAGATTGAAACGCACGTTTTGGCTTGCCGTTGGAGCCGGACTTGCTGTGACTGTAGTGGGGGCATTGTTTGGTCGAATGTTCCCCGAACTCATCGCAAGGACCTTTGGTGATAGCGAAATACTCATAGAAGTAACCTCCAATGGCATTAGAATCGCACTCGCGGCATTCTATGTCGTAGGATTCCAGATTGTAGCTACCACATTCTTGCAATCAATAGGAATGGCAGGCAAATCGATATTCCTGAGCCTTGTGCGACAAGTAGTATTCCTTATTCCCTTCCTCTTGATATTACCCAAGCACTTCGGGTTAAATGGAGTGTGGGCATCATTCCCCACATCCGACGTGTTCTCAACCATCACCGCCGCCCTAATGATATGGTGGGAAATGCGCCAACTTGATAAACGAGAGCGACTTGTTAGGTGAGGAAAAAGTGGAGATTAGAGACTTTCGAAATTGAGATTAAACAAAAATATAACCCAAGTCGAGCCAAGCGGCTCGACTTGGGTGTTTGTCTAAAAAGAGATAACCTATTTATTCTTATCGAATAGGTTGTTTACTTTTTTCTAAATTCTTGTAGGTGAATTGTTATATGTATCATTTGAATACTTATCGATATATAAATTTTTTTACGAGGGAAAATAATTTCATACGCATCATAAGATGAGGGCTTTCTTTCGTCTTTTTTGACAATTCCTCCAGCCTTTTCAAGAGTTTCACGAATAAATTTGGCAGTGGCATTTAGTTCGCTTTTGTCTTTTATGTCTTCTGAACATAGAAAAAACCATTGCTCAATGTTACATTTCAAGTCATCATAAGTTACATAGCCGGGGCGATAATCACTTCGCCAAATGGCTCGGATGTAATGGTCGGTATTGCCAATTTTACATGGAAGTTCCCAATCTTTGAAATCGATGTGTATGGCCTTGTTGTCATCGGCAAACAAATCGTCAAAACCGGTAATGGTCTTCTTTTTTAGGAGGGTATTTAGATGATTAACGGCAGTTTTTTTGCTCCAAAGCAAGTAGTTACTCGTTTTTTGCATGCTTGGGAACGGGTGTTTTGTTATGTTATCGATTTGCGTTAAAATTTCTTTTGCTATTGATGATTTGCTATACCAAAAGTTTAATGATACATGTTTGCCATTTTGTATCATTCTGATGGTTAGGCCAGGAAATTCTTTAAATGTGAAAGCGAGAGATGTGGCGAAACCTTTTACTTTGCCAATGCTTTTCCCACCGGCATTCTTGAATGCTTTGATAATATTGTTATAAGTAGTTTTGGCTTCGGTTAGATTGTCAAATGTTCGCTCATAAGTGATGCTTCGGTCGTCGTTGGGCTTGAAAATTACTTGTCGAAGGCGAAACATAGGACTCAACCCAAATATGTGAGGATAGCCAGGATCGTCGATGAAATCATAAACAACCGATTTGTCTTTTTGTGTGATTATTTCAAGTTCGCCATAGGTTTTTTTATTTACGATATCATCAAATTCTTTGATAGTCATTATGGTGAAATCTTTGCTACCATAGGTGAAACTTGGTTGAGTATAAGCCAAGTTAATATGGCCTCGCACAATCTCGGGGCTATTTAAGTCTTGAGCCGATAGTTGTGGCGAAAATGTAATTATGGTTGCGACTATCAACCACAAATAGGTGATTTTGGCGATAAGGGAATCTTTTTTCATGGTGTAAACTTGGTTTTGGTTAAAAAATAAAGATGTGAGCCCGCGTGATTGGACTCACATCTTGTATAATAGGGGCGAAATTACTTAATGATAAGTTTGCCCATAGAGGTAGCATCGTCGGTGATAACGCGTACGATGTAGATACCTTTATTAAGGGCTGAAGTTTCGATTGCTGTAGTCCCTTCGATAGCAACAGATTCAACCAATGCACCGCCGATGTTGTAGATTTCAACTTTAGCCGCACCTTCACATTCAATCGTTACAGGAGCTCCTGCTTCGGCAGGGTTGGGGTAAAGTTTGATTTGGTTTGTGGGGCTATTGATGATATGTTCTACACCACTTGGGTCGCCATATAGTTGTTCAAGAACCGGAACTTGAATTTTGTATTCAGTGCCTGTTGTTGATGTACCCATGTCGAAACGTATGTTTGAAATGGTGATAGGGTAACTTGCGTTGTTGTCAATGTCAACAATACTTGTGAAAGGCACGATATAAGAAGTCAAAGTGTTTTTGGGGATATCTTGGTCGGTAATGATGAGATTTCCGCGATTTCCAAGCTTGTCGGCAATAGCGATTTGCATTTTAGTGATAGGCGCATCTCCCGGGTTGATGTCAACACGCACACCATAAGGCAAGCTGTAGGTAGTAGTGCTACTTGTTGCGGTGATATAGTTAGAACGTGCATTGGCTCCGGTATAAGTCAAGTCAAAACCTGTTCCGTTAGGAGTCATTGCGATGTTTTTACCGCCCGATTGTTTCAATTTCCAGTCTTCGGCTACGATAGTTGGGAATATTGCTTGACGGTTGCTTTCGGGGATTTCAACTGTGATGTTCACGGTGTCGGCAAAGTTGGGAGAAATGCCGGTCAACGTTACAGCCCCGTTTTTGTAGCCATAAACAAGACCTTCTTCAACGTTTGCTACTTCAGCGTTGCTTGATGCCCAATCAACCGATGCGGCATTTACTTCGTAAGTGAAGTTGCCTATTGAAGAGTTCATTTGGATAGGATATCCACGACGATCGTCAACGATGTAAGCGTCGGAAACGAGGTTCACATCAGATTTAACGGTAGAAACGAGCTGTTTTGTTTTTAATCCGTTGTATTCGGCATAAAGATAGCCGGTCGCTTGTTCCTGAGTGGCAGTGAAGACACCGTCTTTCATTGTACCGATATGTTCGTCGCAAGTAACCACGGCTTCAGTCACATCTTTGCTCTTAAGCAAGCCATATTGGTTGTAAGCATATATGATAGGACGGAAAGTGGCAGTGATAGGCACTTTATATGCACGAGGTTCGAATGCGAGAGTGGCGAAATTGTCGTCAACAGGAGCTGTTGAATAGAAAATCACACCGTTACCCACATAGCGTTCAGTACCGTCTGATGGACTATTCTTGATTTCTTCGTTGATATACATACATGAAGAACCTCCACCATCGAGGTTGATGCCGTCCCATGCGCCGAGAGCTTTCAATACATAACCTTGGTCGTCGAGTGTGATACCTGCCGATATTGAAGATTGACGGCCGTCAACAATCACTGAGTATATTTTTGTTTTTTCTTTGTTGATACCCATGAATGTACGTGGGTGGCATTCAGGGTTGCCGATGTTGGTGATTTCGCCATCTTTGAGAATGATGTGGCCACTACCACCTATCGCTTCGTCGATATCGAGGTGGTCGGGGAATTCGTTGGTAGTAGAGCGAAGTTGGATAGTAACTTCGTCGCCTGCAGCCATAGCGCCGATGAAATCGGCCGAAGTGCCCACACCGTGTAGTATTGCTGAATTAGCAGGGATAGCAGCTTCGCCTGGGTTGTCGCTCACGCTTTCAACTACGCAAGTGAGAGTGCAGTTTGATTTATATTTGAGTTCAGAGCCGTCTTTAGCTTTGATAACAGCGATTTTGCCACCGGTTGAATACATGTTCATCTTAGAACCAAATGCATTGGTGAAGAGCGACAATAGGTTTGGGTTCGCATTGGGGTCGGTAGTAAACTCAAGAGTGAGCATGTTGAGAGTGTTGAGCGTTTTTGTGGTGCCCTTGTGGGTCACATTACTCATAAAGTGTACGCGGTCGATATATGGCACGCGGTCGGGAGTAAGAACCAATAGAGGTTGGCTCACTGGGTTAAACACAATTTCTCCGTCGCAATAGAGTCCCATACGAGAGATTCCCACTTGGTTCACTGTTGTAGTGAAGAAGTCACCATTGTGGGCGGCAATCATATCATGGCCCGGAGAATCGAAACGGGCATACATAGCCGATGGACGTTCGGTAGCCACGGCAGCATCACCACCATTTACTACTTGCATATCCACATAAGGATTGGTGAGATCCATTTCAAGCGCATGGACTGTCATCGGACGGTCGGGTAGACGATAGAAAGCGTATTCGCAACCTGGTCCTACACTGTGTTTTGGGATAATTGTGTCGATAGCATAGTCTTTGCCATTGACATACATCGTGTTTTGAGCCGATGCTATGGTGCTGCAACTTGCAAGAATGGCAGCCACCGAGAGAGCGCGGTAAAGATGTTTCATTTAAGGTAAATTTTTTATGATTAGTATATTATTGAGTAAAATTACAATAATTACTCATATAAATAAAGAAAAAATGCCACTATTTATATTATATTAACATTGTTGGCTAAGGTGAGTTTCGACAAAAGTAACGAAAAAGTGTGATTTAGTGCCGATTTTTTTGCGAATATGGGCAAATTGTTGTAATTTTGCGCAAAATTTTAAGATTTTATTAGAAAAATGAAAGTAGCAATCGTTGGCGCAAGTGGCGCCGTAGGTCAAGAGTTCCTCCGTGTACTCGACGAACAAAATTTCCCTCTCGACGAATTAGTGCTTTTCGGCTCAAGCCGTAGCGCAGGTAAAACATATACATTCCGCGGTAAGGAGATTACCGTAAAGGAACTTAAACACAACGATGATTTTAAGGGTGTTGATATCGCCTTTACATCGGCAGGTGCAGGCACTTCTAAAGAATTTGCCGAAACAATTACAAAATATGGCACAATCATGATTGACAACTCAAGTGCATTCCGCATGGACGAAGATGTGCCCTTGGTTGTTCCCGAAGTGAATGGTGATGATGCGTTCAACACTCCTCGCAATATCATTGCCAATCCAAACTGTACTACAATTCAAATGGTTGTAGCTCTCAAACCAATTAATGATATTTCACCAATCAAGCGAGTGCATGTGGCTACATATCAAGCTGCAAGTGGTGCCGGTGCCGCTGCTATGGCTGAATTGGTAAAACAATATGCACAACTCCAAAACGGAGAAGAACCAACTGTTGAAAAATTTGCATATCAATTGGCCTACAATGTGATCCCTCATGTAGATGTGTTCCTCGACAATGGCTACACTAAGGAAGAGATGAAGATGTATCACGAAACAAAGAAAATCATGCACTGTAATGACCTCGATGTGAGTGCGACTTGTGTGCGTGTGCCTGTGATGCGTGCTCACTCCGAAGCTGTTTGGGTAGAAACAGAAGCTCCTATCTCGGTAGAACAAGCTCGCGAAGCATTTGCAAAGGGCGAAGGTCTTGTAGTGGTTGATGATCCTACAAACAAGAAATATCCAATGCCTCTTGAAATCGCAAATCAAGATCCTGTGTATGTGGGACGTATACGCAAAGATATTACCAACGAAAATGGTCTTTCATTCTGGATTGTTGGCGACCAAATCAAGAAAGGTGCAGCCCTCAATGCGGTGCAAATTGCACAATATATGATTGCCCATAAAAAATAAGCAACTCCTTATTTTTATTGATTAACAGAAATTTCTCTTATTAGCATAAAACACCCGAGCAATTTGATTTTGCTCGGGTGTTTTTATTATTTAAAAAGATATAGGTTTCGTTGAGGAGGGTGGGATTTTATTTTTTGAGAATTTCAAGAGTTGTAAGCCCGTTTTGTTGCCCAACAACATATCGAGCATTGGGATTGGGCTCGCCGGTTTCGTTGGCGCGTTGGAAAAGGTCCATATATAGTTCTCGGCCTTTCTCAAAAAGAATACAAGAGAATGAATCGCCGGGTTTTATTGAAGAATTTTCGGTGCGAATAGCTTCAAATCGGTTATTGCCAAGATATTTTATCTCACAAATGCGGTCGGGTTGCCAACCAATAAGCAGATGTGCGCCAATTTCGAGCGAACTTGCCATAAGAGTATTAGTTAAAAATAGATCCGACTCTTTACCGCTTTTATTGCGAAGGCTTTGGCAAAAATCGTCCCAGTTTTTAGCTCCTACATATCGAGAAAGCACATCTAGTGTGCGTCGAGATACGGTATCGTATCCACGAGTAGAATATCCCCACACACGCTCGAGGGTGGTCTCCGACATATGTTCGCGTAGCTCTTTTTCGAGCTCTGCAACTAATTGAATAAAATGAAAATGGGTGTCGAGAGCCAAATTTGCTTTGGCCTTGACTTGGCTACGCAAGGTAGCAATTTCGGGTAAATTTGTTTTGAAATTCATAACGATTACAAAAATAATTACTATTTTTGGGACTGCAAAACCATAAAAACGCATCAAAAACGACTAAATAATGAGTGAAACGTTTCGTCCGGTAAATAGTGGCCTTGACATAACTACTTCATACTCAGATATCGTGCTGGTTAGAGAGGGCGCGATGTCGCGGTTGTATAGAGTGAGTAAAGCCGGTAAATATCTTGCAATAAAGACAACAAAAGACAATTCGGCAATGCAACTTGCAATGTTGAAACGTGAATATGAGTTGTCGATAACACTCAATCATTATCATTTGCCACACTACTATACTTATGAGGAAAATACTCCTGTAGGTCCGGGTATTGTGATGGAATATATTCAAGGACGAAATCTTAGTGATTTTTTGGCAGAGAAACCCACAATCGACTCCCGCCGGCGAGTATTCTATCAGTTAATGGAGGCTGTGGCATATATCCACAAGAATGGAATAATCCATAATGATCTGAAACCCGATAATATTCTCATTACCCGGTCGAATGATGATGTGAAGTTGCTCGATTTTGGATTGAGCAACACCGATGCTTATTATCTCACCAAAAATATGGGCGGCACTCGTGAATATGCCTCGCCTGAACTATTGGCGCAGAAAGATGATTTAGATGCGCGAAGCGACATTTATTCGATAGGAAAGTTGATGGAGCTGATTTTCCCTTATAATTATAGATCTTATTCAAGTAAATGTCTGCGAGAAAACCCCGATAACAGATGGGATAATGTGGATCAATTAATTCGTAGCTGGAATAAAAGCAGCCATCCTATATATTTGATCATAATAGCTATAATGGTGGGGATTGTGGCGGTGATGATGTTTTTTGTAAATGAAGGGACTGTAGATAATGCCGCGCAACAAGAATTGCTTGATTCCCTCTCGGTGGCGCGGAGTGAGGTGAGCGAAGCTCAACAACGAGCTCAACGAGCCCAGCAAGAGGCTGCCGATGCAAAGAATGAAGCGCAACTGGCACAACAACAGTTTGATTCTATTCGAAATGTACAATCATTATCCGAAGCAGAACGTCAACAGTGGGAACTCACAAAAAATGAGGCGGTAAATGAGATGAAGCAGGCATTAGACCATCGTTATCAATTAGCCTTGGATTCGATTGAAAAAGTGCCTTATGGAGAATTTGTTTTTCTAATATTGGGATCTTATGTTGACGATGCGGTAAAAATAAAGAGTAAGCATGTTTCCGCAGCAACTGATGAAACAATCGCAAGCATTATATCTGCAACTTTTGATAATATCCAGTCGGCAAATTTCAATTCAATAGATAAAATGGCAAAAAGTCGGCCATTCATATCTGATCTTCATGATGAAATAGGATTAGATGCCGTTAAATTTTATCACTCCTTGTTGCAGAAATATTTGCCATATCGCAAATATGACCCATCAAAAGATGCACCTAAAAAGGAGAACGATTAGAGCCTTAATTTATTAAGGGAACAGGTGTATTTTTTTGACTATTATTCCTTGCCGGTTAATCCTTGAAGATTAAAATATTGGGTTGATTGTATTGTCGAAAAGCAGAAATTCTTTAACTGCTCGAAGGTAGGGTTTATTGCCGATTTTTCAAACTTGCCATTATTGATTGTATAGCAATATTCCACATCGTCGGCAGGCTCGTAGATATAGATATGAGAGCTGTCGCGAGCGGCAATTTGCTTGTCGGTGGTAAAGGCTACAAAGTCGCGTCGCTCGGTGTTTAAATCAATGCCGAAATTGTTTTGGGTGTGGCTTAATCCGAGTAGCGATAGTAATGTTGGTGCTACATCTACTTGTGACGCTAAGTGTGTTATCTCTTGTGGCTCAATATCTTTGCCATAAATCATTAGTGGGATATGATTGTATGATTGAGGCATCTCGCATTCAGGGGTGCCTACGATTTTGCCGTGATCGCCAAGGAATATGAATATGGTATTGTCAAACCATGGTTGCTTGCGAGCTTCGCGCATAAACGAAGCGATAGATTGGTCGGCATATTCCACGATTTGCTCCTCGGGCTTTGATGTGCGCGACTTAAATCCATTGGGGATAATATAGGGAGGGTGGTTTGATATAGTGAGAATGACCGAAAAGAATGGTTGGGAATTTGATGCTTTTTCGTTGATTTTGTTGAGCGCGTAATTAAATATAAACGCATCGGGAACACCAAAACTATTCACAACTTCATTTGCGGGATAATCTTCTTGAGCATATATCTCGTGAAACCCATTAGTGCGGAAAAATGCGTTCATATTGTCGTATTGCGATTCATGGGTCATGAAAAACATATTACGATAGCCATTTTGAGCAAGCACATCGGGCAATCCCACATAACGAGGAATCTTTGTGCCTTTCATCGCATTGCGATTGAGCACGGTAGGGAATGAATATAATGTTGCAGTGATGCCATGGTTGGTGTGAATTCCCGATGAATAGAAGTTTTTGTAACTCTGCGATTGTTGGTATAAGCTGTCGAGGAATGGAGTGAGAGGCTTTTCCTGACCATATGACTGCATCAATCGTGCCGACATTGATTCCATCAACACCATCACCACGTTCTTTTTGTTTACAGCGCTATCGGCATATGTTACTTTGCGTGCTAAAGGGGAAATACTGTCAATGCCATTGCGGTTGAGGTATTGTTGCATATTCTTTATCGCTTCTTGGTCGTCGAGTAGTGCGATAGGACGATTCTCTTTGCGCATATCGTCCATATAGCTTGTGAGAAGATTGAACGTGGCACTTATGCCGAGTTGGTTGAGAAACGCATCTTGGCAATAATAAGCCTGGCTCACCTTTATGGGGTTGTAGCCTGTGCGCCCTCTGATTCCAAATGCACATAACCCTATCAACACCAATCCGACTAAGCTATATGAGGCAAGTGATTTTACCGAATACTGCAACGGAGCCTCTTTTTCGGCTCGAGTGGCAAAACGACGTGCTATTTTGATGTTGGCTATCCAAATAAAGATGATAGAAAAAATGCCACAAAGAATGGGTAGGATATAAGCCGACTCGCCAAAAATCATTCCTCCGGTAGTGCCGGCATAACCAAACCAATTGAAAATCGATGAGTTTATGTTGGTGAAAAAGTATTGAAAATAAGGCACGTTGGCGGCTGAAATGCTGAAGGCAATAGTGTATAAGATACTTGTGAATATTGCCGTGAATTTATATGCCCATCGTGGAAAATGTTTGAAAAATTGAGCGACCCACATTGTGGCAAGAGGGAGAATTGTTATGTAGCACGCAATCACATTGTCAAACCACACTCCTTTGATAAATGCAATAGCCTTGGTGCCTATGGTTACATCTGATGCGAATTCATAATCGATAGAAGTAAATAGCATCAATCGAAACAAGAAAAACACAATTAACGCTATGGCGTGAATTGTCAATAAATAAGCAAGAGAATAACCGGCTCGTTTCATGTTGTCTATATAATCGACTTATATTCAAAGATTAAATAATTAAAAATCCACATTAAGTGGCATATCTTAAAAAAACGATTACAAAAGTACTCAAAAAACTAATAAAATCAATCATATGCGTGGATTGTGAGTTGAAAATATTATCTTTGTAGTATGACAGATACGATGACTCCTGAGCAACGCCATTATTGTATGAGCCAAATCAAAGGTAAGAATACAAAGCCTGAGATATTGGTGCGGAAATGGCTGTGGCATAATGGGTTTAGATATAGGTTGAGTGATAGGCGTTTGCCTGGGTCGCCCGATATAGTTTTGCCTAAACTTAAAACGGTAATATTTGTCAATGGGTGTTTTTGGCATGGTCATGAGGATTGTGGAATTTTTAGGTTGCCCAAAACAAATGTGGAGTTTTGGTCGCGAAAAATTAAACGAAATAAATTAAGAGACTCCGAAAATTATAAGCGATTACGTGCTATGGGATGGCATGTCCTTCTTGTGTGGGAGTGCCAGTTGAAAAAGGCCAACCGTATAAATACTTTATATGCCTTAACTATAAAATTAGGCCAAATTTTGTTGTCAACGCAGAAACCGGTGTCGGTGAATTATGACGAATGCCACACAAAGGGACAAAATGCGGCAGAACCATTGGTGGAATATGCGAAATAATTATTTCGACGGTTTTGCTAATAAAGAAGATGGGTATCCAATTAATATGTTGGATGATAAAGTGCCATTATGTTTGCTGAGAATTTTACTCTTGTTGATTGAATAAGCAATAATTAACGCCGTAAGCAAAGATTAATGTCGTAAGGTTGGAATTTATATAAATGGCGTTGTGTTTTGAAGTAAAAAATCAGTATATTTGCAATATAATAAAATTTGTACAAGTATTATGAGAAAATATAATTTGGGTTTTATTTCAGATGAGGAAATATATGAGCATGTAAAGGCTACAGTAAAATCTTATCGTAGGGAAATTACGCTTAAACAGTTTAACGAGAATATTATCGACCCAATAAAACTTACGTTTGACTCAAAAGTTTATGGCAAAAATATACAAGAATCAATTAATGATGAATGTTATAGACAGATAGATAAGTCAAATACAAATAAAATCGGTTATTTTCATCAGAATTTATTCAAATATGCAGGCAACGGGTGGAATGTGCCATCACAAGGTTTTGATGTAGAGAATAATTTATTGCATATCTATGTGGAGATGAAGAACAAACATAATACAATGAATTCAGCTTCATCACAAAAGACCTATATGAAAATGCAAGCAAAACTTCTTGAAGATGATGAGGCGACATGTTATTTAGTCGAAGCTATTTCTTCTAAATCGAAAGATGATGTGTGGAAAATCTCATTAGATGGCCAATCTCGTTCTCATAAGAAAATAAGACGCATGTCAATGGATAAATTCTATGAATTGGTATTTGGTGACAAGTTGGCGTTTTACAAATTGTGTATGGTATTGCCAACGATTATAGAAGATGTAATAAATGAGAACGACGAGTTTACCTTGAAGAATACGGTATATGAAGAACTTCAATCAAAGAATGGAGACCTTCAATTGAGCTTATTCTTGTTGGCGTTCTCAACATATGAAGGCTTTGAAATGTATAACACTCAAAAATAGTGTGGTGGAAATAATATCTTTTAATAATCTTGCCGACCTATTAGGCGTATCACGTGCCACTATTGAAAAATGGGTGGCAAAAGGACGCTTTAAAGTGGAAATTGGCAGTGATGGCAAGAAATACTTTGAAGTGTCAAAACTGCAAGAATTACCAGCAATACAGGCTATGATGACCTCAAGTTGGATAGAGGAAAAGGAGGTTGTCCCATCACGTGATTTTACATCTATAGAACTTTTTGCGGGAGGAGGTGGACTTGCTTTAGGTTTGGAAAAAGCAGGGTTTCATAATGTGCTGTTAAATGAGTTTGACCATGACGCGTGTGATACATTAAGACAAAATCGTCCTTCATGGAATGTGGTAGAGGGGGATATTCATGAACTTGATTTTACTCCTTATCGAAATAAAGTTGACTTTCTGTCGGGGGGATTCCCTTGTCAAGCATTTTCATATGCGGGAAAACGTCTGGGGTTTGAGGAAACTCGTGGAACTTTGTTTTTTGAATTGGCTCGTGCGGTAAAAGAAGTTTGCCCTAAAGTTTTCATGGGGGAAAATGTGAAAGGGCTGTTGGAACATGATGGCGGTCGCACAATGGCGACGATAAAGAATGTTATTGCAGAGCTTGGATATACCTTAGTAGAACCGCGTGTGTTGAGGGCATTGCAATATGATGTGCCACAAAAACGAGAACGATTGATCCTGATTGCAATACGCAATGATATAGCGCCATTTGTGTCATTCAAATGGCCTTCGGTGTGCAATGAAATGCGCACGCTTCGTGATGCTTTTTTCCCTGGAGGGTTGTATGATACAAATGTGCCAAAATCAGAAGGCCAGCTATATCCCCAATCAAAAAAACAGGTAATGGAGTTAGTGCCGGAAGGGGGCGATTGGAGAGATTTGCCTGATGATGTGGCGCGTGACTATATGCGAGGAAGTTATAACCTTGGAGGGGGTAAGACAGGAATGGCTCGTCGCCTTTCAATGGACGAACCAAGTCTGACATTGACATGTGCTCCTGCCCAGAAACAAACTGAGCGATGCCACCCATGGGAAACAAGACCATTGACAGTCAGGGAATATGCACGCATTCAAACATTTCCTGATGAATGGGTGTTTTGTGGCTCTCTATCGTCAAAATATAGACAGATTGGGAACGCAGTGCCTGTTAATTTGTCATGGGCGATAGGCCGTTCGTTGATACGACTTTTTAATGAGATTCATGCCCTTAAGTTGATTCCCGAAGAGGAGCAAAAAGTAGCATGCTTGCGCCCATATATGAAGTTGCCCGGAGTGTTTGATGGATATCTATGTGAAGAAAAGGAAGAATATAATAGAGATTAAACATCAAAGCCTATTTGTGTTAATTGTGAACTGAAAGAGCTATCTTTGTAGTATGAAAACATTTGAAGAATTGGGGGTGAGTGATGAGTTGTTGCTTGCCATTAGTGAAATGGGCTTTGAGATGCCTATGCCTGTGCAGGCAAAAGTGATTCCTCA
The DNA here is from genome assembly GCA_017399915.1 of Muribaculaceae bacterium. GTDB lineage: Bacteria > Bacteroidota > Bacteroidia > Bacteroidales > Muribaculaceae > RGIG4079. The sequence continues at coordinate 124,054 of JAFQAS010000065.1, read as the reverse complement.
CTTATTGAATGAAGATAATGATGTGGTGGCATTGGCCCAGACGGGGACAGGGAAGACTGCCGCGTTTGGATTGCCGGTGTTGCAACGCATTGATGCATCATTGCGAGAACCGCAGGCGGTGATTCTTTCGCCCACTCGTGAACTATGTCTACAAATTGCAGGTGATTTAGCCGATTTCTCAAAATATCTGCCCGAGGTGAATGTGTTGCCGGTATATGGCGGTTCGAGCATAGAGAGTCAGATACGCTCATTGCGCAAAGGTGTGCAGGTGATTGTGGCTACACCGGGTCGATTGCTCGACTTGATAAAACGAGGTGTGGCACGATTGGCAAATGTGCACACTGTGATTCTTGATGAGGCCGATGAAATGCTTAATATGGGATTCCTAGACTCAATCAATGAGGTGTTGTCGCATGTGCCTGAGCAACGCAAAATGTTGATGTTCTCGGCTACTATGCCTCCCGAAATTGATAAGATAGCAAAGACATATATGCACAATCCGGTGGAATTTGTTGTGGGACAACGCAACGAAGGAGCCGCCAATGTGAATCATATATATTACATGGTGCATGCCCGCGATAAATATCTCGCACTCAAGCGCATTGCCGACAATAATCCCAGCATATATGTCATAATATTCTGTCGCACACGTCGCGACACTCAAGAGATAGCCGACAAACTTATTCAGGACGGTTATAATGCCGATGCTCTTCATGGCGATTTGTCGCAACAACAACGCGACTTGACGATGAAGAAGTTTCGCGATCGTGTGATATCGATACTTGTGGCTACCGATGTGGCGGCACGCGGACTTGATGTCGATGACCTCACCCATGTAATAAACTACGGATTGCCCGATGATACGGCTGTATATACCCACCGTTCGGGGCGTACGGGCCGTGCCGGAAAAACCGGTGTGTCGGTGTCGATTGTCCATTCACGCGAAAAAGGGAAGATTCGCGATATAGAGAAGATTATAGGCAAGAAATTTGAGCGCAAAGAGGTGCCCTCGGCCGAACATATCATAGAGAAACAATTGTATAATCTCGCACACCGATTGGAACACGTGGAGGTGAACGATGAGCAAATCGATAAATATTTCACCGGAGTGAGCCGTAAATTGGGTTGGTTGTCGGGTGAAGATTTGTTGAAACGAGTGCTTTCGCTTGAATTTAACCGCTTGCTCGAATACTACAAAAATGCCCCTGTCATCGAGGTTGTAGAGGATAAGAAACCTAATAAAGAAAAAAAAGAAAAAGGGGAGAACAAACCACGCACCGACAAGGAGAAAGATCGTCGCACTGCCGAAAAAGGAATGGCTCGTGTGTATATCAATCTCGGAAAGGCCGACGGCTTTTATGCCGGTAATCTCATTGAGATAATAAATAAATGGGTGCCCGGTGCACGTGTAGAGGTAGGCCGTATCGACCTATTGCCGGGTTATTCGCTCTTTGATGTGAAGAAGGGTGATGCAAAGCGTGTGGTAGCATCGCTTAAGGGGAGTGACTTCCTGGGTAAACGAGTGTTTACCGAGATAGCCGACCCCGAGCGTGATTATGCTCGTGCATCGGCTCGTCGCAATCGCAAAAAAGCGGCAGGCGATGAGGTTGATAAAGGTGAAAATTTCGACCAATTTAAACGCAAAGGTCGTGGCGGGAAGAAAGGTCCGCGACGCAAGAAATAGAAAGTAATCTAAAGCAAAAAGTAGATATTATGAAAAGAATATTACTGATATTAGTGAGTGTGATTTCGCTGTCAAATGTGATGGTGGCTCAAGAGATAGATTTGGCTGTGGCTGTGGCTGATTCATCTGCCCTTGACTCGGCAGTGATTGACTCTACAGAGCTTGATTCTGTGCTTGCTGAGGCATTTGACACGGTGGAAGTGCCAAAGACTAAGTGTGCGATTGATTATTTCGTTTTAGCTCCTACCGATGTGGTAGCGTTATATGGCTATGCCCGAACTGAACTATATGAAGTGGCTGTTGGCGAGGCTTTCTTGAATGATGGCGATTCAAGTAGGGTGATAAAGAACGATTGCACAAATTTTGAGTTAGAGGTTGCTCCTAATTTTAAATATCAATTGGTTATGCCCAAAGAAGGGGTGCTTATGATGATAACCACACATGCTATCCCTGCGCAAGATAGTGAAATCGTTTTTTATGATTATAATTGGGAACAACTTCCCACAGGAGATTATTTAAAAACACCGAAACTTTCTGATTGGCTCACTAAAGAAGGAAAAAAGAATAGAAAAAAAGTGGAAGATGCGGTTAAGTTCCTTGTCGTAAAAAGTCATTATGATGAGGCTTCAAAAATCTTGACACTAACCAATAATTTGCAAGGCCAATTCATTCCCTCGGAATGGGAAAAGATTTCTTCATACATGAAGAGCGAGATAAAATATGAATGGAATGGTAAGAAATTCAAGCAACTAAAATAGCGGATAAAGAGAGATGAACGAACAATCGCTCACACTATTAGAACTCAATCAGCGCATTGCCTCATTGATGACTGTGCCCTCTACACAAAATGTGTGGATCACGGCAGAGTTGAGCGATGTGGCTGTCCGCGGGGGACATTGCTATATGGAATTATTGCAAAAGAATCCCGAAACAGGAGCTACTCTTGCAAAAGCGCGTGGTGTGATATGGGCGAGTGTTTATTCTCGTTTGGCAGCCAATTTTTTTGAATCTACTGGTCAGCGGTTTGCTTCGGGATTAAAGGTGATGGTGCGAGCCTCGGCCACGATGCACCCTGTTTATGGTATGTCGCTTGTAATCTCGGCTGTAAATCCCGAATATACGATGGGCGATTTGCTTCGCCGTCGTCGTGAAATTTTGGCTCAGTTGCAAAAAGAGGGAATTCTCGAATTGAATCGTCAATTAGAATGGACTGAGGTGCCATTGCGCATTGCCGTTATTTCGGCTCGTGGAGCTGCCGGATATGGCGATTTTATAAACCAGTTATATGGAAATCCCTTGTGCTTAAATTTTAAAACACACCTTTTTGAGGCAGTGATGCAAGGTGACCAAACCCCCGTGACCATTATCTCGGCTTTAAATGAAATAGACAAGCAGCGTGATGAGTGGGATTGTGTAGTCATTATTCGTGGAGGTGGAGCCACAAGCGATCTCGTTGCGTTTGAAAATTATGAATTGGCGGCAAATATAGCACAATTCCCCTTGCCGGTGATTGTGGGGATAGGGCATGAACGAGATATTACGGTTCTCGATTATGTGGCAAACAAACGAGTGAAAACTCCTACTGCAGCAGCCGAGTGGCTGATAGAGCAGGGCAATGAGGCTTTAAAATATTTGCATTCAATGGGAAATGCAATTTTACAAAAGGTAAGTGATCGCATTGCCGGTTGTAAGGAGCAATTAACCTATTACGAGGCACTGCTGCCCAAATTGCCATTGCAAGCCATCGAACGAGAAAACGCTCGATTGCGAGGCGATATGTTGTCGCTTGCTCAAATAGGAACACGACGAATTGCTCCCGAACTTGCCCGACTCGACCACACAATGAAATCAATCGCATCGGCAGCCGATGTAGTGCTTCGTCGCCGTGGCGATAGACTTAATTCTCTTCAAGAGATGCTCAACGCGCTCTCTCCCGAAGCTACTTTGCGCCGAGGATATTCAATCACTCGTGTGGACGGTAAAGCAGTAACCGATGCTTCGCAAATATCGTCGGGAACTGAAATAGAAACAACTCTTGCCAACGGCACAATTATATCAGTGAAAAAATAAAAACTAATAGATATGTCAAACGAAATGATTTTTAAACCGGTAAAGGAATTGACTTATACCGAAGCGGTGAGCGAATTAGAAGCAATATTGCAAATGATGCAAGGCGATAAATGCGATATTGATAGATTGACCGATTACACTCGCCGTGCAACCGAACTGCTCACCGAGTGCCGTTCACGACTCACTACCACTGATGAACAATTACGCTCAATCCTCTCACAATTAGAAAAATAATAGCATTATGACACCCCAAGAACTCGATGTGGCATTAAAAGATATTCGTCGCACTCGCAATTTGATGATATTTTTTGGATTTATGCCAATATTATGTTTTGTGACTGTTGCGAGTATGATGTTTTTTGTACTAGATTATTTTAGCGATATATATTTGACTATAATTCCAACAATAATATTTGTTTTATTGTTAATCTGGACAATTAAAAAAAATTCCTATTTAGGTAATATCGGAAGATTGGGGTTGATATTGTATGCAATAGGTTTCCTTATAATTTTTGAGCTATCATTATTTTTTGTATCTAGCATAATTAGTTATGTTGGAGGTGCTGCAATCTATTTGGGGTTAATTGCTTTTTTATCATCGTTAAAGGTGGATAAAGAGATCAAATCAATACATATATTATTCTATCTTTTGATATTATTGGTTGCAATATTTCATGATTTGATTGCCTTAACAATCATAATTGGAATAATATATTCTATGTTTTCATCTTATCTTGCAGTTAGATGGGCTAATAAAGAATTCTTTAAGTTGATGAATAATGAAGAATAAAGGAATATTTGTTTGTGTAATCATGCTTTGTGGATTAGTAGCATCGGCTGCTGATTTTGTGGGGCATTGGAAGGGTAAGGTTGCAAATCTTCCTATCGTGTTCCACATTGCTCATGATGGAGAGTGGAGTGCAACGCTTGATTCTCCAATGCAAGGAGCAAAGGATATCCCTTGCGAAAAGGTTGTGGTAAAAGGTGACTCAATAGAGATTGATATGCCTGCATTGCGAGCAAATTATAAAGGAGTGATTGCTCAAGATGATAAATCAATAACAGGAACATTCACTCAAGGAATGTCATTACCTTTAACTCTTACTCGCACTACGGCCGAGGCTGCTCAATTAAATCGTCCACAAGAGCCACAACCGCCTTTTGTGTATCATTCGCAAGAGGTGACATTTAATAATGGTGACATCACACTTGCCGGCACATTCACCAAGCCGATTATAGGAAGCAAGCATAAAGCAGTGGTGCTTGTGAGTGGTAGTGGAGCGCAAAATCGTGATGAAGAACTATTTGGGCATAAGCCATTTGCGGTGATTGCCGATTACCTCACTCGCCATGGCATAGCCGTGTTGCGATATGATGACCGTGGGGTGGGTGGTTCGTCAAAAGGGTCGGACGATGCCACTACTCTCGATTTGGCTACCGATGCAATGGCGGCGGTGGATTATCTGAAATCGCGAAATGATATTGACACAACACATATTGGCATAATAGGGCATAGCGAAGGCGGGTTAATAGCTGTGATAAATGCAGCAACGCACCCCGACGATGTGGATTTTATCATCACACTTGCCGGCCCATATGTGAAGGGTAAAGATATATTGATTAAGCAAAACCATCTCGCCTCGGAAATGGCGGGAATGCCTCTCTCTACACAACAAGCAAAAGATATTGAGGCAATGTTTGATGCGATATATAATTCTACCGACTCATTGCAACTTGCCAATCGCTTGAACGAAATAATGAGTGCGACTGGTAACCATAGCGCGGAAGAGATAGCGCAATCGGTTAAGGTGATGTCATCACCATGGTATGTGGCATTTGTGAAACTCGATCCAGCGAAATATCTATCGCAAGTAAAATGCCCAGTGTTGGCATTGAATGGTACATGGGATTTTCAAGTAGAAGCGACTCAAAATCTTGGCGCAGCGCGAAAAGCACTGCACCAGGCAACAATAAAGGAATATGATGGGTTAAATCATTTATTTCAACCATCATCGTCACGCCAAGCAAGTATGAACTATGGAGAAATCGAAACGACAATATCCGAACAAGTACTACACGATATTATGGAGTGGATAATAAAGTTGTAACGAATTTAAAATCTTAATAATAACAATCGAGGCTGCAATAAATGCAGCCTCGATTGTTTTATAATGGGATAACGAGTGGTTCGTTGTTATGCCATTGAGTTGAGGTTTTCGGGGTTGAGGATTTTTTTCCCTTCGGGGGTGTACATATATTTGATGCGGTCGGCATATGCTTTTTCTATTTTACCACGTACCATTTTCATCGTGCTGTTGATCATCTGATTTTGTTCGGTGAAAGGTTCGGGCAATACGACAAATGTAGATGGGAGCCAACGATCGGGGAACATTGTTTCGTGTGCACCACCTTTCTTAAACATTGCCACATCGGCATCAATTAATTTTATCGCTTCGGTGCGACCTTCGTCGGTGTCAAGCGACAAGCCTTTCTCTTTTAGCGCACGTTTCAAATAGTCTTTGTTGGGAACAATCACAGCAGTGGTGTAGGGCGATTGGTTATTGTAGAGCATCACTTGGTCGATTGATGGAGCTAATTGCACCATTGCTTCCTCGATGCCTTCGGGACTGTATTTTTCGCCATCACTTGAGATGAGGAGGCTTTTGAAACGACCTTTCACATAAAGAAGCCCTTCTTCAGTCATATAACCTAAGTCACCGGTATATAGATATCCGTCTTTGATGGTTTCGGCAGTTGACTCGGGATTTTTCCAATATCCAGCCATCACGTTTTCGCCTTTGATTACGATTTCGCCCATTTCGCCTACAGGTAGCTCTTTGCCATTGTCGTCGCAGATTTTCAAGTCGATAGGAGTGACCAATTTTCCGCTTGAGCCGAAACGATATTTGTCGGGGCCATTTGACGAAATCACCGGAGTGGCTTCAGATAATCCATATCCTTGATACATGGGCATGCCCACGCCTACATAGAACTTTTGGAGGTCTTTGTCGAGCAATGCGCCCCCACCAATAAAGAAACGCAATTCGCCCCCAAAGTTTTCGCGCACTTTCGAGAAGAGAATTTTGTCGAATAGAGCCACGAGTGGTTTTAATAATAGTCTGAACCCTTTGAAATCGAGGTTGCTATCGCCGTAATATACTTGTTTTACCTTCAACCCGAAATTGAAAAGGCGTTCTGTTGTTTTTCCTTTGGCGCGAATGGCTTGTTCGATATTCTTTTTGAAAGTCTTGGCCAAAGCAGGGACACTCAATATGAAGTGTGGACGAACCTCGCGAATGTTGAGCGGAATGTTCTTGAGTGTTTCCATCGGGGTGCGTCCTACTTGCACTGTGGCGGCAGTAGCACCTTGTGCCATCATGATGTAGAATCCCACCACATGAGCGAAACAGTGGTCGAGAGGCAGAATGATGAGTGTGCGCCATGATTGGTCGATGTCGACAAGTGTGAGCGATTGCTCCACATTGGCGGTATAGTTGCGATGAGTGAGCACAACACCTTTGGGGTCGGCGGTAGTGCCGCTGGTGTATGTGATTGTTGCATAATCATCGTTTTGAATTGATTTAGCCACGCTTAGAAACTCTTCCATAGAGTGTGAAGCGAGGAATTCATCGCCCATGGTAAGTATCTCTTCAAGTGCGATTTCGCGGTCTTCATATGAGTCTTGCTTGTCAAATATGATGATTTGTTTCACATCGGGAAGGTCGGCTTTTATGGCACGAATCTTTTTTAATTGAGTGCCCGAAACCATTATATATTTTGCATCGCCATGAATGAGGCGAAACATCAAGTCGTTGCGTTCTTCGAGTTTTATTGATAGAGGCACATTTACCGCTCCGGCATAAAACATGGCAAGCTCGCCGATAACCCACATATTGCGACCTTCACTCAATAGCGCGATATTGTCGCCTTTCTTTACACCGAGAGCTTGAAGCCCGGCTCCAAGACGATAAACTTGTTCTTTAACTTGAGTGTAGGTTGTAGGCTCAAATTGTTTTCCGGTTTTTTCCAAAAGGAAGGTGTTGTTGGGATAATTCTTTACAGAAGCTTCAAATAAGTCTATTATAGTTTTCTTCATATACATTGATTTTGTTTCAGATTGTAAAAATAGTAAAACTAAGTCAAATATTACACAATATGAGCTGTTTTCTGTGGCAAGGAGGGCTTAAAGGTCAATAAATAGGGCGTGATATTGCGCTTTTGAATTAAAAATATTAACTTTGCTAATTGAACTTTTTAAAAATGTGATATGAAGAATCTATTTTTTAAATTGATATGTGTGTTGCTATTGTCGGCATGTTCGAGTGGAGTTGACACCTCTGAAGTCGCTGAAATAGAGCTAATGATTGCGGCAAAAGATTATGAGTCGGCACAAAGCATGTGTGATGAGATACTCGAAGATGATGAGTTGAAAGAAGTTGGATTGCAAGATTTGTGTAGGCTTTCAATTTGTTATGTGAAGTTGGCCGACAATCAACAGCAAGAGGATAATATGGCCAAGGCAACAAAATGTTATAAGACGGCAACAGAAATGAATGCCGATTCGGTTGCTGCGTTTATCAATGAGTTACCGATTGAAGATGAACAATATGTGATGTTGCTGAAGAATCTCACCGGCTCCATAGGAATGCCAATAAATTTCGATGATGAAGAGAGCGATATTGAACATCACAATGAGCCCGGAACCGTAGAGGAGTCTGATTCGCAAAAGAAAACGGTTGCCGAAAAGTCGAAAAATAAAAACGGACAATCAAAGAAAAATAAAGATAAGAAGAAAAAAGAGTCGTCAAAAACAAAAAAGAAAAAGGAATAATGAGCATAAATGATTGGCAAGCCGGGCTGCAAGCATTCTTAGATTCTAATCCAGATTTGCCTCAAGGAGAAGAGGCGAAAGAGGAGTGTGTTGTTGATAAGAAAAAATCACAACCTCGACTTGATATAATTCTTGAAAAGAAAGGCCGAGGTGGTAAAGTTGCCACAATCGTTGTCGGGTTTGAAATGACTGATGATGAAGTGTCGGCATTGGCAAGCAAAATGAAATCATCGCTTGGAACCGGAGGGTCGTCGCGCGGAGGCGAAATACTTATCCAAGGCGACAAGCGTGAGGCTGTGCTTAAATTCCTTACAAAGCAGGGCTATAAAGCAAGAATAATCTAATACATCACAATTATGCTCACTGTATATAAAGCATCGGCCGGATCGGGGAAAACATATACTCTTGCATATGAGTATATCAAATTGGTGTTGGGGTATAAAGATAAAACCACCGGCAAGTATAGACTAAAACGTAATCCACAAGACGCTCATCATGCAATCCTTGCAATAACCTTTACAAATAAGGCTACTGATGAAATGAAGCGTCGCATCATAAAAGAGCTCGCGATATTGGCAGAGGTGCCTGCAGTAGGCGATGAGAAAAGCCCATATCTCAATGATTTAATAAAGCTATTTGAATGTAAGCCTGAGGAATTGAAATTAACGGCTTATGAAGCACTCACTCAATTATTGTTTGATTTCACGTTCTTTAATGTGAGCACAATTGACTCGTTTTTCCAAAATGTGTTGCGTACATTCGCGCTTGAAGTGGAACTTGATGGCAATTATGAAGTGGAGCTTAATGATAATTATGCCATTTCGATGGGGCTAAACGAAGTGTTTAATGCTATAAGCCATCGTGATGATAAGGAAGCCGAAATGATGGCCGATTGGATTAAGCGCTTTATGATGCAAAAGATAAACGATGGTTCGGACTTTAATATCTTGAATCGCAAGTCAATGATGTTTGGAAATCTATTGACATTTTTAGGCAAGTTGTGTGACGAACAATTTAAGAAGCGTTCAGATGAATTGGTAGAATATCTCAGTGACCACTCGCGCATAATAAAATTTGAGGAAGGCTTGGTGGCTCAAATATCCAAGCTTAGAAACTCGATAAAGTCAACGGCGCAAGAGGTGCTTAAGGCGGTGGAAGATGCTGCGGTTGATGTGGCGGGTATTACATCGAATGTGTGTAAGCCGTTGATGCGTTGGTCGCAAGGGGGAATGAAGGAGCCTAATGCTACATGTATGAAAGTGGCTGATGGCGAATCTTCGGCTTTTACAAAGGGTTATTTGAAGAAAAATCAAGTGCCCGAGAGAGTAGAGGCTATGATAGGAAATGCGATAGGTAAAATCGCGGCAATATTCAAGCAACTGTCATTCTTGCAATTGTTGCGTAGCAATATATATGGATTAGGGTTGATAGGCGATACGATGAGATTTGTGAAAGCGTTTCGCGAAAACAACAACCTCATATTATTGTCTGATACCAATGACTTGTTGCGTAGGGTAATAAGTGAAGATGACGCTCCTTTTATATATGAACGATTAGGGGTGAGATTACAACACTTCTTGATAGATGAGTTTCAGGATACCTCACGTTTACAATGGGAAAATCTAAGTCCGTTGGTGTCGGAAAGTTTGGCGAATGATAACGATAACCTAATAATAGGTGACGAAAAGCAATGTATTTATCGTTTCCGTAATTCCGATCCGTCACTTTTGCGCACCCAAGTGTCAGATGAATTTGGTCGTCATGTATATGAACGAGGAATACATATAAAGGATAATACCAATTGGCGAAGCTCGGCCGAAGTAGTGAAGTTTAATAATACTATATTCTCTGCTATGGCTGTCAAGTTAGGGCTGGAAGAGGTGTATGCCAATGTGACACAACAAGTGTCGGCGAAACATGTTGACCATCATGGTTATGTCAAGTGTCAACGCATTGAAGAGGGGGAATCGAAAGAGGATAAACTCGATAAAGCGTGTGAAATAATGGTCGCCGACATAAAACGTCAGCTCGATTCGGGTTATCAGCCTCGCGATATTGCTATATTGGTGAGAGTTGGTGAGGATGGCGAGCGAGTAATTGATTACTTATTGAAAAAGATGGCGGAGCCTGATGCAACGTTGCCTCAGTTTAATATAATCTCAGATGATACATTGCAGATAGGGGCATCTCCTATGGTGAAACTCATAGTGAGTGTATTGCGATTGATTAATACGGATTTCGACCCTGTTGATTCGCGAAGCGTATCAAAGCGCCGATATAATCAAATCGTGAATCGATATGAGTATCATTTGAATAAAGGCATGGAGCCTCATGAGGCACTCAATGCGGCACTCAATGTCAAGATGCCGGAAATAGACAGGCTGGTTGATGAGGTGGCTGATATGAAATATACAAGTCTGCCATCGTTGGTGGAACGAATAATATGCCGATATATACCTGAAGATTTGCGCCATCGTGATAACGCGTTTATAACCGCATTTCAAGATGAAGTGCTCGATTTCTGCTCTAATGGCAGTTGTGATATAAATTCTTTCTTGAAATGGTGGGATAACCCTAAAGTGAAACACAATGTGACTTCATCAAATGATATTGAAGCCATAAGGGTTATGACTATCCATAAGTCAAAGGGCTTGGAATTTAAATGTGTGCATATCCCTTTTGCCAATTGGCTATTGGCAAAAGATTCTGACTTTGGGTGGTTTGAAAAGCCTCATTTAGAAGGGTTTGATGAAGATATTATCCCTCCATTATTCGCTTTGAAAAACAATAAGGAATTGAAGGGAACTCAGTATGAGGATCAATATGAAAAGGCTCATAAGGCCGAATTGGTCGACACGATAAATGTGACATATGTGGCGTTTACTCGAGCGATAGATGAACTGTGTGTAACGTGTGTTGTGCCTGACAAAAAGGCTGAGAATTGTATTGGAACGGCAATTTATGACGCTTTTGCGATGGCTGATTCTCAGTTTTGTGCCGATATGGGGGCTCGTCACAAAGATGCAAAAGGAGAATTATTTATGCCACTTGATGCGATAGATGAGAATCAAACATTAGTCTTGGGAAAGCCTACTATAGCAACTAAAGAAGATGTTAAAAAAGAAGTTCCTCAATCTGAGATGGTTGATATAGAAGAGGCCTCGCCCTATGTTACGGCATATCGCGACGATATGTGGAATCTTACTCGTGTAGATGATTTTGTTCCCATAGATGAGGCTCGTGAGCGTGGCATCTTTTTGCATAATGTGCTTGGCAGTGTAAGGCGGATAAATGATCTAAGATTGGCGGTTGATCGATGGGGTTATCGTGCACGATTAAGCAAAGAAGAAAAAGACGAGGCATATTCTTATCTATACAATGCAATTTCCAATGAGAATGTGTCGAAATGGTTTGAGAGCTTTGATAAAGTGGTTGCCGAACGCCCTATTACATTACAACACAAAGAGGCTGTTTATCGACCTGATAGGGTTGTGTGGACTGCCGAAGGAACTGTTGATGTGATAGATTATAAGTTTGGTAAAGAACATAAATCGCAATATGAAAAGCAGGTGAAAAATTACATGAATTTACTCTCTGAAATGGGAAATGATAATGTGAGAGGATTTTTGTGGTATGTAGATGAGAATAAAATAGTAGAAGTTAAATAAATAATAGATTAAGATATATGAATATAAAGAGAATTATTACATCAATCGCATTAGGGGCAATAGCTCTGTCAATGGAGATAATGGCGTGTACCGGACTTATCGCCGGAAAAAATGCGACAACTGATGGTAGTGCATTGGTGACTTATGCTGCCGATAGTCACACTTTGTATGGAGAGTTGTATAATCAACCTGCTGCCGATTACCCAAAAAGGGCAATGCGTAAGGTGATAGAATGGGATACCGGTAAATATCTCGGAGAAATCCCTGAAGTGGCTCATACTTATCGCACAATCGGTAATATGAATGAACATGGTCTTGTCATTGTAGAAAGTACATGGGGCGGCCGTGAGGAACTTGTCGATACAACAGGGATTATAGATTATGGCTCACTTATTTATATCACGCTTCAACGTGCAAAAACAGCAAAAGAAGCTATTAAGGTGATGACTGATTTGGTGAAAGATTATGGTTATGCCAGCTCAGGTGAGTCGTTCACAATTGCCGATGGTGAAGAAGTGTGGATTATGGAACTTATCGGAAAGGGAAATGTGGAAAAAGGAGCAGTGTGGGTAGCAGTGAGAATTCCCGATGATTGTATATCGGGACATGCCAATCATTCACGCATTCACAAATTCCCTCTAAAGGATAAAAATAATTGTGTGTATTCTCCCGATGTGATTAAGTTTGCACGCAAGCAAGGTTATTTCAATGGTAAAGATGAGGATTTTAGTTTCTCATTGGCTTATGCTATCACCGATGCAAGCGCGTTGCGAGGTTGTGATGCTCGTGTGTGGAGCTATTATAACCGCTTTGCCGATGGCATGAATGTATATGAGCCATGGATTTTGCGTGGCGAAGGTGAAGTGTTGCCTTTATATGTGAAACCAACTCGCAAGGTAGGAGTGAGAGAAATGCAAAATATGATGCGTGATCATTTTGAAGGCACCTCACTTGATATGACAAAAGATATAGGAGCCGGTGCGTTTAAATTGCCTTATCGTTGGCGTCCGTTGACATATAAGGTTGATGGCGAAACTTATACTCATGAACGTGCGATTGCTACTCAGCAAACAGGTTTTTCGCTTGTGGCTCAATTGCGTAATGACAAACCCGATTTCATGAAGACGATTTTATGGTTTGGAGTAGATGATGCCAATACATGTGTATATGTGCCATTTTATAATTGTACAACCAAGGTGCCTCATGAATTTGCGGTAGGAAATGGCGACCTTTACACGCTTTCATGGGATGCCGCTTTCTGGGTGACAAATTATGTGGCAAATCAAACATATCAACGCTATTCGTTGATGATTGACGATGTGCGCAAGGTGCAAAAGGAATTGGAAGATTCAATTGCGGTAGATGTGAATTTGATAGAACGTGAAATTGCCGGATTCGACACTGAAACAGCGTGTAAGTTGTTGCAAGATGTGTCAAATATATGGTCAAAAAAATACGTGACACGATATAAACAATTAGGCGACTTTTTGTTGGTGAAATATCTCGATGGAAATGTGAAGAAAGAAAAAGATGGAAAGTTTGAACGCACTCCCGAAGGAATGCCGGCCTATCCACATTTTCCCGGATATGATGAAAAGTATTATCGCTCAATTCGTGATGACGCCGGTGAAAATTTGCGTGTGATAGAGCCTAAAATCAATCAAAAATAGGCTGAAAATTGAAATAATTGTCGGAAAAGTTGTCAATATTGAAGATATTAGCTAACTTTGCGCAGTTTTTTAAACGACAAAAAGGTGGGAAAGTTTTCAGAATTTAAGCTACCGCTGAAGAGTATGCCTATTGGAACTCAGGAATTTGAGTATCATTTGGGCGGAGATTTTTTCGTTAATATGGAAAGTCTCGACATTCATGGTGCTGATTTAGATGTGAAGCTTTTTGTTACACATAAGAGTGATGTTTATGACCTTGAATTTGAAATTGATGGCGAAATAACATTGCTTTGTGACAGATGCCTTGAAGAGATGCAATATGAGGTTGCCGAAGATTATCACATTGTGGTGAAATATGGCGAAGAATATTGCGATGACTCAGATGAGGTGCTTATAATTCCCGAAAACGAAAACTATCTCAACGTCGCTAAATTAATATACGACACAGTGTCGTTGTCAATCCCGATGGTTCATGTGCATGAAGAAGGGGAGTGCAACGAGATGATGAGCGAAGAATTAAGAAAGCATCAAGCATCGGAAGTGTCGGCCGACGAAGAGATGATTGACCCACGTTGGGCTAAATTGAAAGAACTAAGTGAAAATAATTAAAATAAATATTTAAATAAAATGGCACATCCTAAACGAAAACAATCAAAAACAAGAACTGCTAAACGTAGAACTCACGACAAAGCAGTAGCTCCTACACTTGCTATTTGCCCTAACTGTGGCGCATGGCACGTATATCACACTGTATGTGGCGAATGTGGCTACTACCGTGGTAAAGTCGCTATCGAAAAGAACGCTGCCGTTTAATAACGCGACAGGGGGATTCCCTATAAGCATATATCTCCTGAATTGAGTTATGATTTAGGAGATGTTTTTTCATTTATATATCTCAGATAAAGAACAATTGTTATGGTTAACGCAAGAATTGCGGGTATTGCCTCTTATGTTCCCGAAGATATTCTCGACAACGAGATGTTGTCGAAGATGGTCGACACAAGCGATGAATGGATTACTACGCGAGTAGGCATCAAGGAGCGTCGCATTCTTAAAAAAGAGGGTGCTGGGTCATCATTTTTAGGTATCCAGGCAGTTAATAAGTTGATAGAATCAACAGGTGTAGCACCTGAAGATGTTGACTTGTTGATATGTGCAACCTCAAACCCCGACTATCGTTTTCCATCTACCGGGTCGATTATTGCAGGTGGCTGTGGATTGAATAAGGCTTATGCTTATGATATTCAAGCTGCGTGTGCAGGTTTTATTGTCGCTCTTCAAGATGCAACATCTTACATTCGTTCGGGAATGTATAAAAAAGTAGTGGTAGTTGCTGCTGAAAAAATGTCGTCGATGGTAAATTATACCGATCGCACCACATGCCCATTATTTGGCGATGCAGCTGCTGCGGTGTTGGTTGAACCTACCGAAGAAAAAACAGGCGTAATTGATGGTGTATTCCATGTTGAATCACATGTTGATTACTTGCTTATGCGTGCCGGGGGCTCAGTGAAACCAGCTTCACACGAAACAGTAGATGCCGGTGACCACTTTATCTACCAAGATGGTCGCAATGTGTATAAACATGCTGTAACAAATATGCTTGAATCATCAATCGAAGTGGTTACTCGCAACGGAATGACCATGGACGATGTGGACTGGTTTATCCCTCATCAAGCCAACCTTCGTATCATTGAAGCTGTTGCCGGACGTGCCGGTGTTGACTCTTCAAAAGTGCTCGTTAATATTGAGCATTATGGTAATTCAAGTGCGGCTTCGATTCCTTTGTGTTTAGATGAATATAAAGGAAAAATCAAGAAAGGCGATAAATTGATTCTTACTGCATTTGGCGCCGGATTTACTTGGGGCGCAATGTATGTGGTTTGGGATATTTAATCAATTAATTTAGAAAAGATTCTTTCAAATTTATATTTAACACGAAAATAGCTTCGCTCCGCTTGTGGGTTATGGCTGTTTTCGTGTTATTTTATTTATAAATATAATTTTATGACAGATAAGCATAGAGCCGGATTCGTAAATATAGTGGGAAATCCAAATGTGGGTAAATCTACATTGATGAATGACTTGGTGGGTGAGCGTGTGAGCATTATCACTGCTAAGGCTCAAACTACCCGTCATCGCATTATGGGTATCGTGAATACCGATGATTATCAGATAGTATTTTCTGATACTCCCGGGGTGTTGTCGCCTAAGTATAAACTCCAAAAGAGTATGCTTGACTTCTCGGAAGGGGCTCTCACCGATGCCGATATATTGCTATATGTGACCGACGTGGTGGAAGACCCTGAAAAAAATGCAGAGTTTCTTGCTAAAGTGGCAAAGGAAAAAATTCCGGTGCTATTGGTCATAAATAAAATCGACTTGTTAAAAGGTCAAGATGATCTTATCGAAATAGTGACTCGATGGAAAGAGCGATTGCCTAATGCCGAAATATTCCCTACTTCGGCTAAGGAACATTTCAACGTGAAGAATTTGATGGCGCGTATTGTTGAGTTATTACCGGAGTGCCCACCTTACTTTGGTAAAGATGCGTTGACCGATAAGCCTGCTCGATTCTTTGTGACAGAAATTATACGCGAGAAAATTTTGCTCAACTATGATAAAGAGGTGCCTTATTCGGTAGAGGTTATCGTGGAAAAATTTGACGAAAGCGATGATGCTATTCACATTATGGCTGTAATTTATGTTGAGCGCGACAGTCAAAAGGGAATCATTATAGGCCGAGGTGGTGCCATGCTTAAAAAAGTGGGTATCGAAGCCCGTAAAGATATTTCAACATTCTTTGGTAAACGCATTTACCTTGAAATGTTTGTGAAAGTGGAAGCTAACTGGCGTAACCGCGAAAATAAATTACGCTCTTTTGGTTATATTGAATAGGTGAAGTGGTAAAAATCAACTATCTTTGCAAATAAATTAATAATATATTATGGGACAACTTGTAGCAATAGTGGGTCGCCCCAATGTGGGTAAATCAACCCTTTTTAATCGTTTGACTGAGTCGCGTCAAGCTATTGTCGACGACACAGCCGGCACTACACGCGACCGCCAATATGGAAAAGTAGATTGGGGTGGACGTGAATTCTCAATCGTCGATACCGGTGGTTGGGTGGTGAACTCTGAAGATATATTCGAAAGTGAGATAAATAAGCAAGTGGCACTCGCCATTGAGCAAGCCGATGTGATACTTTTTGTGGTAGATGCCATGAATGGTGTTACCGACCTCGATGACCATGTGGCCGAAATTCTTCGCAAATCAAAGAAACCGGTGATTTTGGTCGCCAATAAGGTTGATTCAAATGATTGGTTATATAATGTGCCCGAATTCTACAGCCTTGGACTTGGTGAACCATACCCTGTTTCGGCTGTGAGTGGATATGGTACAGGTGATTTGCTCGATGAGGTAATAAAAAAATTCCCTGAAGAGGAAGAAGATGATGAGCAACTCGATGACATACCTAAATTTGCCATTGTGGGTCGTCCTAATGCGGGTAAATCATCTTTGATTAACTCTTTCATAGGCGAAGACCGGAATATCGTGACAGATATTGCCGGAACAACACGCGATAGCATCTACACTCGTTATAATAAATTTGGTTTCGACTTTTATCTTGTCGACACTGCAGGTATTCGCAAGAAAACCAAGGTAAACGAGGATATCGAATATTATTCGGTGATACGAAGCATTCGTGCTATTGAAGCATCAGATGTGTGTATCCTCATGATTGATGCTACTCGTGGTATTGAGGCTCAAGATACAAATATCTTCTCGTTGATTCAACGCAACAAGAAAGGTCTTGTGGTGTGTGTAAATAAATGGGATTTGGTTGAGGATAAGTCGCTCGAAGCAATTAAGCATTACGAAGCATCAATTCGAGAACGATTCGCTCCATTTACCGATTTCCCCATCATCTTTACTTCGGCATTGACAAAACAACGCATCTACAAAGTGCTTGAAACAGCTGTAGAGGTGTATCAAAACCGCACTCGTTTGGTGCCAACATCGCAACTCAACAATGTGATGCTCGAGGTGATTGCTGCATATCCACCTCCCGCTAATAAAGGTAAATATGTGAAGATTAAATATGTGACAATGCTTAAAGGTGCGCCTGTGCCTACATTTATCTTCTTCTGTAACCTCCCTCAATGGGTGAAGGAGCCTTATCGTCGTTATCTCGAAAACAAGATACGCGCAAATTGGGAATTCCATGGAACACCTATCTGTGTGTTTATGCGTGAGAAATAATTAGCTCGAAATATAAGAAAATGGAGTGTGAAGACTTGAATCTTCACACTCCATTTTTTTGTGATGTAGGCTATCGTTTGATGCGTGAAATCAAATCGTTACCGAGGAATGTTTTGTCGTTGATGTGGTTGATAACCATTGTGACGAAGGGGTCGCTTTCGAATTCGCCCCGCACTTGCTCGAAGTCGACATCTTTACATTTTGTGGAGTCGGCATCTAATCCAAAACCTACTTTTGATGTCATCGAAAATTCTTTGCGAGCATCTTCATAGAGCAATTTGTCGAGTGCTACAACGCTTTTTTGCCAACGGGTCACTATTTCAATAAGGTCGTCGGTAGTGAGCTCGTCACACTCTTTTCCCCACCATGATTTGAAATTCTCAAGAACCCAATTCCATTCCATGTTATAATAATGGAGATGCATTTCACGTAAGCGAGAGTTGATAGTTTCGATATTTTCGATAGCGTTGGTTTCAATGTCGTCGCACAATTTAATGATTTCGGATTTAGGCGCTATCAGTCCGGCCACATCAATCCATTCGCCTTCGCCTGCCGAGGCTATTGGCGACAAAAGATATGGTAGTTTTGTGGCGTCAATTTCGGCAGCATCTTTTAGTCGGCTAATCACCGAATTTCCCATAAATTTATCGATGGCATATTGATAGTATTGTATCCCTTTATCTAATGCACGCGCATCGATTGTCATTCCTTGATATGAATAAGTGGTAGCAGTTTCGCCCGAAGTTTCCTTGATGTTCCGGAGTAATTTTACTCCATCAATCATCTTGGCAACAGTGTAGGGGCTTAACAGATTGAAGTTTATTTGGTCAAGGCGGTCATGGTCGGTGCGGCGGTCGCGTCGTGGCCATTTTTTGCTGTCGCGGATAGTCCCCACGCTTTTTAGGTTTACACCGGGCACCAAGTATGATTGTCCCGATTTCTCAATTAGGTATGAGAATGGGAGGCGAGAGGTGTCGGGGTGTTCAACATGCCGTCCCATAACCAATGAGAATGCTCCAATATGAGCTGGCCATAATAGATACGAATCACTTGTGGTTTTTGAACCTCGTTCTACTATGCCTTGATGTATAGGACCGAGTTTATACATGTGGTTGCTTTGGTTTGAGCCCGACCCGGCGTTGAGGAATGAGAACATTCCGGCAATTAACAGGCTTGATTTGTGGGTTGATACGGTGTAAGGACCACCAAATACCGATGAGGCTTCTCCATTTTCGCAAGTGCAGTTGGCAAAAAATAATGAGTCATGAGCCGAAAATAATCGGGCGATACGTGAGCCTTGTCCCACAAAAGAGCGAACCACAACGGCGCCTTCATCAACGTCGGCTCCCGACATTATAATGAAATCGGTGGCCACTACATTTACTCCAATCTTTACCGGAGCAGCCGATGTGGAGGCTATCGTGCCGTTAGCGAGTTTGGCTGCGCCTTCAATGCGGGCACATTCGCCGATTTTTACATCAAGAATTACCCGGCTGTTTAGTATCACGGAGTTACGACCAATCTCACCAAGGTCGGAACGTTGATTTTTAGCATATTCGGTAATCGAATTTCTTAAAGAGTTGATGAGTTGAGGCTTGTGGCGATACATTGCGATGAAATAAGCCACGTGGGCCGATAACCGGTCATATATGGGCACTTCGCGCCCTCCCGACTCGTTGAGAACCGATACTTCTACGCCATTGCCGTAGGTTGACTCGCCGGTGGCATTAATTCGGTCGACATTTTCAATAAATACCCCTTCGGCAATGTTGTAATTAGCAATATAGTTGGAGATTTTAGCGATATATACATCATCGCCAATAACACAATTGTGTATAGTGGCGTTGTAGATGCCACTTTGATACACCACATTTCGATCGCGACAAAACGTTTTGTTTGTTGCACCAAGGCGCACTGCGCCCGAAAATGTTACGTTACGGTAGTGTTGAGGATTGAAATCGCTTGAAACTTCAATGCGACCCCATGTTTCACTCACACAACCATGCGACTTGAGTACCTTGATCTCAGTCGCAGTGAGTTTACGGTAAGACATAAAATTAAACTAAAAATTAAAATAAGTAGATATAATCTGTAAAATATATATGTAAAAAAGAATCACTAAGCTATTTAAAATTTTGGATTGTGTGTTGAATTTGGCGTAAATTAAATATTATGTATTTGAGTCAAAGTCTTCTTGGTCATAAGTTTGAAAGAGGAAATCATTATATGGGAATCGCGAAAGATGTATCTCTTTAGCTTTTGCATATACCTTTTCTTTCAACTCGTCAATATTTATTTGTTGCTTTGCCGAGATAAATACACAGTTATCGTGCATTTTGTTCATCCAAGTAGCCTTCAGTTCGTCAAGCGAGATGTTTTCACGAGTGCGTGGTGTGAGGTCATCTTCATCTTTTGGAGTGTAGGTGAATGCGTCAACTTTATTGAATACCATAATCATAGGCTTTTCGGCGCTGTCGCATATCTCTTGGAGGGTTTTGTTGACCACTTCTACTTGCTCCTCAAATTGAGGGTGACTTATGTCGACAACATGAAGCAATAAATCGGCCTCGCGCACTTCATCGAGGGTTGATTTAAACGACTCAACCAAGTGTGTGGGCAATTTGCGGATAAACCCTACTGTGTCGGTCAACAAGAAGGGGAGATTCTCGATAATCACTTTGCGCACAGTGGTGTCGAGAGTGGCAAAAAGTTTGTTTTCGGCAAACACATCACTTTTGCTCAATAGGTTCATGAGGGTTGATTTACCAACGTTGGTATATCCCACAAGAGCCACGCGAGTGAGCTTGCCGCGATTTTTGCGTTGGATTGACTTTTGTTTGTCGATGCTTTTAAGTTCGGCTTTTAAGCGTGCTATTTTGTCAAGGATTATACGGCGGTCGGTCTCAATCTGAGTTTCACCCGGTCCACGCATACCGATACCCCCACGTTGACGTTCCAAGTGAGTCCACATGCGAGTCAATCGGGGCAAAAGGTATTGATATTGAGCCAGCTCCACTTGCGTTTTTGCATTGGCAGTTTGAGCGCGTTTTGCAAAAATGTCGAGAATGAGGCTCGTGCGGTCGAGGATTTTTACCTTCAACTCACGTTCGATAATCGATACTTGCTTAGTGGAGAGGTCATCGTCAAAAATCACCATTCCTATCTCATTTTCCTCAACATATTGTTTGATTTCCTCGAGTTTCCCTTTACCCACAAAAGTTGCACTATTGGGGTGGTCGAGACGTTGAAGGAACTTTTTTACGGTCACAGCACCTGCAGTGTCGGCAAGGAATGCCAACTCATCGAGATACTCATTAGCCTTCGCCTCACCCTGCTGAGGAGTGATGAGCGCCACGAGTACCGCCTTTTCGCTTGTTTCTTTGCTTAAAATTAAATCTTTCATCTTGGGGGCAAAGATAAGGATAACTATTCATAATGCAAATTCATTATCCATGTTTTGGCGAAAAAATTTGCCATTTTTTGATTTTTTGTAAAATCGGACTTAAGTAGAAGGTATAATTCAATGCAATTGTGGTTTTTTGTATAATCTTTGCTATGCTGAATTTATGTAAACGATTGTTATATGAAGTATTTTTTGTCGGTGGGGGAGCCCTCGGGTGATATTCATGCTGCGGAGTTGATTAAGGAGCTGCGCAAGGTTGATAGCGGGGCAGAATTTGTGTATTTTGGTGGCGATCTTATGCGTGAGGCTGCCGGGTGTGAACCGGTGGAGGATTATCGCGATATGGGTTTTCATCGGTTATGAACATTCGTGATCCCTTCGCCGATAACCTCGGTCGCGAGTTTCAAGGGATAATATCGGGCGCTTCTGATAAAAAAGATTGAAAAATTTGGTGCGAGTAAACTTTTTAGTTAACTTTGCCGTTATGAAAATGAATATATGGCTAAGCGTGAAATAATATTCTACAAGCATTATTTCAACGAGTTCTATGTGGCTCAGACCGATAAGGTCAGAAAAAAGATTGCACAAACATTGGTTTGGTTGCAAACTTTAGACCGATTGCCTATTACCATACTTAAAAGTATTGAGGGTAAAAAAGGACTTTTTGAAATAAGAGTTGAATTTGGTGGCGATATATTCCGTGTGTTCTGCTGCTTCGATGAGGGCTCTTTGGTAATCCTTTTTAATGGATTCCAAAAGAAAACTCAAAAAACACCTTCGGGTGAAATCGAAAAAGCAGAAAGATTAATGAAAGAATATTTTGAATCTAAAGAATCAAAAGAATGAGTGTTATGGAAGATACAAAGAAAAATGCCCTTATGAATTGTAGCAATCTTGATGAATTGCTCAATGTTGAATTTGGAGAAGTCGGCACTCCTTCTCGTGAAGAGTTTGACAAAGAAACTGAAGCATTTTGCCTCGCTCAAACTCTTAAAGAAGAACGCAAGCGTGCCGGACTTACTCAGCAAGAACTTGCTGACAGAATTGGAACAAAAAAAACTTATATCTCACGACTTGAAAATGGTAAAGCTGATATCCAATTAAGTACTCTTTTCCGCATTTTTGAGGGATTAGGTCGTCGTGTAAGTTTGACTATTTCTTAATATAATATATCCTATGAGTAAGAAATTTGTTATATCAACTATTATCATTTGCATTGTAATTGCTATCGTTTTCGATTGTCTGATTGAAGGACCTAATAAATGGGCTGATGGTGCAATAATAGGATGTGCAATAGCGACAGGGATTATAGTCGTTAGTTATTTGTCCAGTAGAAATAAGAAAGATAAAAAGTAATTCAGAGAAATTAAAGCTCACTCATTTGAGTGGGCTTTTTTTGTCTTTTAGTGTGCGAAGTTTCTACCTCGTTTAATCCTTTCTTATTTAATTGAATCATTATTGAATACTTTAGTTTTCGATTCTTTGTTGTATCTTTGTGAATAGATTAATTGAGATATTAGAATATGAAGTATTTTTTGTCGGTGGGGGAGGCCTCGGGTGATATTCATGCGGCGGAGTTGATTAAGGAGCTGCGCAAGGTTGATAGCGGGGCTGAATTTGTGTATCTTGGTGGCGATCTTATGCGCGAGGCTGCCGGGTGTGAACCGGTGGTGGATTATCGCGATATGGCTTATATGGGTTTTAGCGAAGTGTTGCGCAATCTCGATAAGGTGTTTGGCAATCTTCGACGAGCCAAGGAGGCGTTGCGCCAATCTACCCCCGACGCATTGATACTCGTGGATTATCCCAGCTTTAATCTCAAACTTGCCAAGGCTGCCCATCAGTTGGGTATCCCGGTATTTTATTATATCTCACCAAAGGTGTGGGCATGGAAAGAATATCGCGTGAAGCAGATTAAGAAATATGTCACTCGATTGTTTTCTATCTTGCCCTTTGAGGTGGAGTTTTTTAAGAAACATGATTATGAGGTGACCTATGTGGGTAACCCTTCGGTTGAGGAGATTGAGCAACGAATGCAAGCACTTCCCTCGGTCGATGACTTCATCACAACGCATAATCTTGAACCACGTCCCATTCTTGCACTTGTGCCGGGAAGCCGTAAAGGTGAAATACGCAACAATCTGCCCATCATGCTTGAGGTGGCGAAGCGTTTCCCTCAATATCAAGCTGTGATAGCAGGGGCTCCGGGCATCGATGCCTCGCTCTACGCATCGATGACATCGCAACCGGTGGTGACCGGTGTGACTTTTGAACTGATGAGTGTGTCGCAAGCGGCACTTGTTACCTCGGGGACAGCCACACTCGAAGCGGCATTGCTACGCACTCCCCAAGTGGTGTGCTATCGTGCCAATGGCTCTAAATTATCCTATAACTTATTTAAACGCATCTTGAAAATACCATTTGTGTCACTCCCCAATCTCATTGCAGGTCGTGAGATAGTGAAAGAGATGCTCCTACACTACTGCGAGCCCGAAGGAGTTGCCTTTGAATTGAGCAAAGTAATACCCGGTGGCGACCAACACCAATCACAACTCGACGCCTACGCCCACATGCGCTCCCGCCTCGGCACCAACAAAGCCGCCGAAACTACTGCACGACTTATCTATGAGGTGTTGACAAAATAAAGAAAATAACATACATAAAACAACTTAATATGGCATTAATCGATTGTAGCGAATGTGGACATCGTATTTCAGATAAAGCTACTACTTGTCCCAATTGTGGTGCTCCAGTAGAATTGAGCCTCGATAAAAATGAGAAAACAGTATTAGCTAATACTCCTTCTACACCCCCACCTCCTATAATGGAACAAAAGGATAATACAGAGGAGAAAAAGTCGTCAGGGGCACTAATTTTTGTAATAGGTTTAATATTGATAATTATAACAGTATTTATCGGTCTTATTGCGGGAGGCTCTTCTAGTAGTTCGCGTTCAAGCTATGTTGCCGATTCGCTTTATAGGGTAGAGCAAGAAAGGATAGAACGTGAACGTGCAAAATGGCAAGATGCTGATTCTATTAGAAAATACATTAACGGCACTGTGTGGACATTTACCCAGGTGTTGGAAGACGGAGTAGGGCAATGGTATAAACTCGAATTTAAGAAAAATAAAGTATATTGCTATGAGGTGAAACCTTCCGACGGAAAGTGGGGTCGCCCCAAGGTGTGTGCATATAAAATTGAAGAAAAACACTATGTTGATACCGGCGGAAAATATACGTGTATTTCGTGGTGGCTTCCAGGGGCATATATTAGAAGAGAACAAATATTGAATATCACATCATTAACAAATTCTGAAAATATCAACACCGAAAACACTCCACGTGCCGAAATGCAATTTTATTACAACCCCATAATAGGTAAAGATATTGATGGGATCAAGGTCGTAAACAAAGAGATCAACCCTTGGGAATAAAAAAATAATTCATTAATAGAAATAAACTGATGAAGAATATAGAATCGATTGAGGCGATAAGTCGCTTGAAGGGGAAGGAGAAGGTGAGAGTGTTGTTTGTGTGCTTGGGCAATATATGCAGGTCGCCGGCGGCCGATGGCATTATGCAGGCTGTTGTGGCTGAGCATGGTGATGAGGCGCGCTGGGAGATTGACTCGGCCGGTACGGGTGGTTATCATGTGGGCGATTTGCCCGATAATCGTATGCGCATTCATGCTCGCCGTCGTGGATATGAACTAAATCATATATGCCGCCAGGTGCGCTACTCCGATTTTGATGATTTTGACCTTATTATCCCTATGGACGCAAATAATGAGATGAATCTCAAAAGATTGTCGCCGTCGCTTGAAAATGAGGCAAAAATTGTGCCTATGGCAAAATTTATTGATATGGCTCTACGTTATGATTATATACCCGACCCTTATTATGAGGGTGCCGAGGGGTTTGAATTGGTGCTCAACCTGTTGGAAAATGGTTGCGCCAATTTGTATGATGTAGTGTCGAAAGTAATCAAATAAATTGTTGGCACGCCATCGGACACGGCACGCCGTGTCCCTACAATAGAATTTTAATTAAATATTGTTATGCGAAAAATAACCTCAATTCTACTACTTGTGATAGCTTTTATTGCAACGGCCAAAACCACTGTAGTGTGGGAGAATATGGGCAATGACAAAGATGCAAAGGGTAATGCCTATTATGTGCAACGTTTCACTGTGAAAGGTGGTGTGGAAAAGATCGACCGCCTTTGCTTCAACCAATTTGCCCGACAGATGACTCCACTCAATGCCGCAAACAAGGTGGTGGAGATTGTGCCGGGATATTATTATATCACCAGTCCTGAATTTGGCACTGCAGCCGATAGTGTGGTGATAGATATTCGAGTGAAGGGCACCATGGCAGCTATATGTTATGCTCCCGACGGGGTGCATGTGGTGACTAAAGAGGGTCTTACTGCCGGGGTGAAATATTCTCGCAAGTCGATTATCGACCGCCCTGAGCAATGGAGTGTAGAGGGACGTGACAAAATGCCATATGGTGATGTGATATATCGTTTCAACGAGTCGCTTGTGTGTAACGATTCGATAGGGATTTATGATGTGATACCTTCGTTTAAAAAGGTTACGTTGCTCGGTGGCGAATATAAGGGCAATGGCGAGGTAACTATTCGCCCGGTATCGCACGAAAATCCTGAGTTTTACCGTATATCAATCACTACCGACAGCTTAGTAGTGGAATATGCGTCGGAACAAGCTTTGAAGATAGCCAATAGGGTGCTTTCGACTCACAATTATATCCCTGTGGAGGGTGCGGTGTTGCCATGCGTGGTGATAGAGGATTATCCCGACCTCCCTTATCGTGCTGTGATGATTGACATAGCCCGCAATTTCCAACGTGTGGCTGATCTCCAGACGGTGGTGCAAATCCTTGCTCGATACCGCTTGAATACGTTGCATTTCCACTTTAGCGATGATGAGGCTTGGCGATTGGAAATTCCCGGATTGCCCGAGTTGACCAATGTGGGCTCTCGCCGTGGTTACACTCTTGATGAACATAACCACATGGTGCAGATTTTTGCCGGAAACGGCGACCCCAACACCACTGAAGGCACAGCCAATGGTTATATTACTCGTGGCGAGTTTATAGAGTTTCTTCGCTATTGCGATGAGTTGGGCATTACGGTGATTCCCGAAATAGAGTCGCCCGGGCATGCTCGTGCCGCTATTAAATCGATGGAAGCGCGTTATCGCAACACCGGCGATGCATCGTATCGATTAATCGAAGATGGCGATACTTCGCGATATACCTCGGCTCAGGCGTTTCACGACAATGTGATGAATCCGGCGTTGCCCGGTCCATATAAATTTATGGAGAAGGTGATTGATGAGATTGCATTGATGTATAAAGAAGCGGGAGTGCCGTTGACCGCTATCCACATTGGTGGCGACGAAGTGCCCCGTGGAGCATGGAACGGCGCACCATCGGCATTGGCTCTTATCAAGAATGAAAATCTTGGAGGCGAAAAGGGATTGCATGCCTATTTTGTGAAAAAATTAGCAGCTATGCTCTCGCAACGTGGCATAAAGATGCATGGTTGGCAAGAGATTGCAGTGGGGCATACCGATGAGTATAATGCAGAAATAGCCCCATTGGTGGGCGGTGTGAACTGTTGGAGTACATTGCCTTCACACGGGCATGGAGGGGTGACACGCGAGGCGGTAAATGCCGGTTATCCTATTATATTGAGTAATGTGAACCATTTCTATCTCGATATGACCTATAATTATCACCCACTTGAAAAGGGGTTGAATTGGGGCGGAACGGTTGACGAGTTTAACTCACTTGCCGGTTATCCTGCCGAGTTGTGTCCCACCGATTCCACTACTCGAGGCAGAATAATAGGTGTGAGCGGGCATGTATTTGCCGAGACAATGCGTTCGTTCCCTCAATTGCAATCGTTCTTATTGCCAAAGATGTTTGGTCTTGCCGAGCGCGCGTGGAACAACAATCCCACATATACGCCTGCGCAATTTAATAATATAATAGGAAATAAGGAATTGCCCCGATTGACAGTGCGAGGTTGGGCATTCCACCTCCGTCAGCCCGGCGTGATAGTAGAGGAGGGCATGGTGAAGATGAACACCCCATATAGTGGAGCTGTGATACGTTACACCCTTGATGGTTCAGAACCAACAATGAAATCACCCATCTATACCGAGCCCTTTGCCTCAGATGCAACGCAAATCCGCGCACGTCTCTATTATCTTGGTCAAGAAAGTCTCTCGACAATTTATTTCGTGAAATAGGAATATTTAAGTGGCTTTAAGAGCACTAAGGCCGTTAGGGGCATTGAATCCTTTGTTGACGTTATATCCCCAAATAATAAAAGGCTGAGTCGATTGACTCAGCCTTTTACGTTGTATATGAGATAAATGTGGTTAAATCTCGATTAGTCTTTGAGTTTAGCTTTGATAAACTCGCGGTTGAGGCGAGCGATGTTGCTCAACGGAATGTTTTTAGGACATTCAGCGGCACAAGCGCCGGTGTTGGTACAGTTACCAAATCCGAGTTCGTCCATCTTTTTCACCATTGCGCGAGCGCGACGAGCGCGTTCTACTTGACCTTGTGGGAGAAGTGCAAATTGGCTAACTTTAGCCGACACGAACAACATAGCCGAACCGTTTTTACAAGCAGCCACACAAGCACCACAACCGATACAAGTAGCAGAGTCCATAGCGATGTCGGCTACTTCTTTAGAAATAGGAGTAGCGTTAGCATCGGGAGCACCACCGCAGTTTACTGAAGTGTAACCACCTGCTTGTTGGATTTTATCGAAAGCGTTGCGGTCAACCATCAAGTCGCGGATTACAGGGAATGCAGCCGAGCGCCAAGGTTCGATGGTGATAGTGTCGCCATCGTTGAATTTACGCATGTGTAATTGGCAAGTAGTGATTCCTTGTACAGGGCCGTGTGGGTGTCCATTGATATAAAGTGAACACATACCGCAGATACCTTCGCGGCAGTCGTTGTCAAATACAACTGGCTCTTCACCCTTTTCAACGAGTTGTTGATTGAGCATGTCGAGCATTTCAAGGAAGCTGCTATCGGTTGATACTTTATCAAGTTGATAAGTTTTGAATTGGCCAGGTTCTTTAGGACCACGTTGACGCCAAATTTTCAAGTTTACGTTAATTGTTTTTTCCATTGTTGTAATTTCATTATTTGGTAGGCTTTCAGAGCCACTTATAAGGCGACTCTGATTGCCCCGTGGTTACTATTATGATTTGTAGTTACGAGTTTGAACTTCGATAGCTTCGTATTTAAGAGGCTCTTTATACAATGTTGGTTTTTCGTTTTCTCCATTGTATTTCCAGCAACTTACATACATGTAGTCTTTATCGTTACGAGCAGCTTCACCATCTTGAGTTTGATATTCTTCACGGAAGTGAGCACCGCAAGATTCATTACGGTGAAGAGCATCGATAGCCATCATTTTTGACATTTCGATGAAGTCTTCAAGACGAAGTGCTTTTTCAAGCTCAGTATTGAGGTCATCGGCACTACCCACGATGCGAAGGTCGCTATAGAACTCTTTGCGAACTTCTTCGAGTTCTTTAAGAGCCTTAACGAGGCTGCCAAGAGTACGTCCCATACCTACGAGATCCCACATCACATGACCAAGACGTTTGTGGATTTCATCGGGAGATTTGCTACCCTTGATGTTCATCAATTTTTCGATACGAGCGCGAACATCAGCTTCAGCTTTGTCAAATTCGGGAGCATCGGTAGTGAAGTGAGGCACCTTGATTTGGTCGCTGAGGTAGTTTTGCATAGTGTAAGGAAGCACGAAGTAACCATCAGCAAGACCTTGCATAAGAGCTGATGCACCAAGACGGTTAGCACCGTGGTCAGAGAAGTTACATTCACCGATAGCGAAGAGACCTTTGATTGAAGTTTGGAGTTCATAGTCAACCCAGATACCACCCATTGTGTAGTGGCTTGCAGGGAAGATCATCATAGGAGTTTCGTATGGGTTATCGTCTGAAATCATTTCATACATTTCAAACAAGTTGCCGTAACGGTCGCGAACAACATCTTCACCAAGACGTTGGATAGCATATTTGAAGTCGAGATATACAGCGTTACCGGTACCTACACCATAACCTGCGTCGCAACGTTCTTTAGCTGCACGGCTGGCGATGTCGCGAGGACAAAGGTTACCGAAAGCAGGATAACGACGTTCGAGATAGAAGTCGCGATCTTCGTCAGGTATATCAGTTGGTTTCATTTTGCCTGCACGGATAGCTTCGGCATCTTCTTTCTTTTTAGGAACCCAGATGCGACCATCGTTACGGAGTGATTCGCTCATCAATGTAAGCTTTGATTGGTCTTCACCGTGAACGGGGATACAAGTTGGGTGAATTTGAGTGAACGCGAGGTTAGAAAGGTAAGCACCTTTACGGAAAGCTTGGATAGCAGCCGAACCGTTACAACCCATAGCGTTGGTAGAAAGGAAGAATGCACGACCATAACCACCGGTAGCGAGAACTACAGCGTGAGCAGCGTAGCGTTCGATTTCACCGGTTACGAGGTTACGAACGATGATACCGCGAGCGCGACCATCGATGATAACAACATCAAGCATTTCGCGACGGTTGAATGATTTCACTGTGCCTTTTTCGATTTGGCGGTTGAGTGAAGAATATGCACCGAGGAGAAGTTGTTGACCTGTTTGACCTTTAGCGTAGAAAGTACGAGATACTTGAGCGCCACCAAAAGAACGGTTGGCGAGCAAGCCACCATATTCGCGAGCGAAAGGAACACCTTGTGCTACACATTGGTCGATGATGTTGTTAGAAACTTCAGCAAGACGATATACGTTTGCTTCGCGTGAACGGAAGTCACCACCTTTTACAGTATCATAGAAAAGACGGTAAATAGAGTCACCATCGTTTTGATAGTTTTTAGCAGCATTAACACCACCTTGAGCCGCGATAGAGTGAGCACGACGAGGGCTGTCTTGAATGCAGAAGTTAAGTACGTTGAAGCCCATTTCGCCAAGAGTAGATGCAGCAGAAGCACCTGCAAGACCTGTACCTACAACGATGATGTCGAGGTTACGTTTGTTTGCCGGGTTCACGAGTTTTTGATGAGCCTTATAGTTGGTCCATTTCTCAGCGACAGGACCTTCGGGGATTTTAGAATCAATCTTAGTGGCAGCAGCCGATTCGATGTCGGCATAATCCTTCATGATGGGAGTTGAGTCAATCATACCATCGATTTTAATTGTATCCATATCGCTTGATTATTTTTTTGATTGAACATTAGTTGAGTCTACTGCAACAGCCGCAGAATCAGCGACGATTTCTTCGCCACCACCCATTGGAGCTTGTTGTTGCATTTGTTGCATTTGCTCTTGCATTTTGATTTGTTCGAGCATTTGTTTTACTTGAGGAAGATCTTTGCAATAAACTTGGAGTGCTTTGAGATAAACACCTGAAATAGCTTCGATTTTAGGAGCTACTTTTTCTTGGATAGCGGCTTCATCTAAACCTTGAGCAATAAGAGCATTTACTTCAGTGTTCATTTCTTCTTGCATATGTTTCATTGCGCCGTCCCATGCTTCATAGTATTGTTGTTGAAGCTCTGGGTTATTGATATATTCACCTGATTTAGCTTGGTAAGTGAACCATACTGCTTGGATAGTGAAAAGACCTACAACGATAGTAGTCCACCAGCAAGCCACTTTTTTCAAGCGAGGCAACCAAGTGTCGTTATTCCAACCGGCAGTTTGGAACATTGACCAGAAACCATGGTTCATGTGGAACCAAAGAGCTACGAAGCCAATGATGTAAACGATAGGAGTCCATACTTCGCTGAATGCAGCGTGAATGAACAATGTACCCATTGCGGGGTTGGCAGCAGCGCCATCAACAACAGCCCAAGTAGCAGGGTCGTGTGAAAGAGCTTCAACGAGCTGCATTTTAGCCCAGAATTGAATCATGTGAACCACGAGGAATGCAACAACAACGATACCGAGAACGAGCATGTTGTTTGATGACCATTCAACGTGAGGGGGAAGAGTTGTTACATTGTAACGGTCGTTACCACGAGCCTTGCGGTTTTGCAAAGTGAGGATAAACGCGTAAACAATGTGAAGCACGAAAAGTGCTGCAAGTCCCATAGATGCCACGAGTGCATACCAGTTGGCACCTAAAAGTTGACAAATCGTGTTGTAGGCAGTAGGCCACACGATAGCAACTGCATTCATCAATACGTGAAACGTAAGGAATAGGATAAGACAAGCTCCTGTAATAGACATGATGAGCTTTCTTCCTATAGATGAGTTAGTTAACCACATAGAAGTTTGAATTTAAAATTATTAATTAGTTAGTTTGATAATTCTATTTGACACTCCAAGAGTAAATTTAATGCAAATTTAATGCAAATATGTTGTCTTAACAACTATTATTAAAGAAAAATTTCTTTATAGAAAAGAAAAAAGATGTTTAGAAATTGATTTTGAAGAAAAATATTTTGCCAACATTTTTGACGCGAGGATAAAATGGCTAAAAAGTGATATGGATTTGGCATAAAAAAAGCCTATGAATGTCTAAAATAGTTTCTAATGTCGGAAATTTTTGCTAATATTGCACTTTATTTTGAAAAAACATTTAATATCATAACTCTTAACACAATTTACTTGATGAAAAAGTTTACTTCATTAATGCTGTTCTTGTTGATGGCAGTTGTGGCAAATGCGGCAACACCTATCTTGGGAACAAATGTGGCAACGGTGGAACGAATGTATCAGTTTGTGAAATCTAAAAACAGCTCGTTTGACCGTGAGATTGCCGAACAATTTATCGCAGTGTCAGCACGTTATGGCTTGCGTGGCGACATCGCACTCTGTCAATCAATCATTGAAACAGGCTGGTTTAAGTACACCGGAGGAACAGCTGTGACTCCCGATGATCACAACTATTGCGGTCTTGGTGTGACTACTCTCGGTCAAAAAGGTTGTCAATTTTCGACAGTAGAAGAGGGCGTGACAGCACAAGTGCAACATTTGTATGCTTATGCATGTAACAAGGCGCTTCCTGCAGGCGAAACACTTGTTGACCCTCGATTTAAATATGTTACTCGTGGTATAGCCCCCAACTGGGAGGACCTTAGCGGAAGATGGGCAGCCTCTACAACTTATGGCTCTAAGATTATTGCCATGTATAACGACATGATGGCATTTAATGTATCGGGTGAAACAACCACACCATCGCTTAAAGCCAGCAACACATCAGTGTCGTTGACAGGCACACAAGGAGGCACTGCACCCTCTACTACAGTGACAATCACAGGTGCTAATCTCACAAATGACATTACTTATAGTAGCAGTTCATCGGCATTTACTGTTACAACATCGGGTTGGAACAGCCGCACCGGTGGTACAATGAAAATTTCTCTTAACACAGCATTGTCGGCAGGTACATATAGCGGATATATCGCAGTGCAAAGCGGTACAACTCGCATTCAAATCAATTGCACCGGTACAATTTCTTCTTCATCAGAACCTGCACCCGGCACACCATCGCTCAAGGCGAGTACAACATCATTGTCGTTCACAGCACAAAAAGGTGCAGCCGCTCCATCGTCAACAGTGACTATTACCGGAGCCAACCTCTCAAATACTATTGCTTACAATAGCAGTTCATCGGCATTTAAAGTGTCTACATCAAATTGGGACAGCTACACCGGTGGCACAATGACAATCAGCCTTGACACCTCGAAAGAACCAGGCACATATAGCGGATATGTAGCAGTGCAAAGTGGTACAAACCGCATCGAGATTAACTGCACCGGTACGATTACCGAAGCATCAACTCCCGAGCCAACTCCCGGCACTCCATCGCTCACTGCCAGCACAACATCATTGTCGTTCACAGCACAAAAAGGTGCAGCCGCTCCATCGTCAACCGTGACAATCACCGGAGCCAACCTCACAAGCGACATTGTTTATAATAGCAGTTCATCGGCATTCAAGGTGGCTACATCGGGTTGGAACAGCCGCACCGGTGGCACAATGACAATCAGCCTTGACACCTCGAAAGAAGCCGGTTCATATAGCGGATATGTAGCAGTGCAAAGTGGCTCAACTCGCATTGAGATTAATTGTACCGGAACAATTACCGCATCAGGTTCTACTGAAACACCTTCAACAGTGACGATCCCAACAATCTTCACAAACGATTGGTGCTATTCGGCAGCAAACGGCACATCTGCATCATGGATGAATCCTGCAAACGATTATACCCGCAATATGGCGTTGAAAGGCGATAACCTTTATGTGGTGCAACGTGATCCCGACAATGCTACAGGTTATATTCGCATCGTGAACGCCAACACAGGTGCAATGAAAGGAAGCCTTCCTTCAACCGGTATCACAAGCGAAGCATATCAATATGCGTCAGTAGCAAATATGGGTGGCACTATCGTGGCTTGTAACCTTGCTTATGGAGCGACAAGCGCATTGAAAGTGTATAGCTGGAGCGGTGATGCCGCAACACCTTCGGTAGTGCTTGAAACAACCAATCATGGCGCACGTTCAGGCGACTTGATGAGCGCATCGGGCACAATCAACAATGGTAAACTCTATTTCACTTCAAATACAGGTTACGAAGGCAAAGTATATGTTTACACCGTGACAAATGGTGTTGCTAATCCAACTCCTTCGGTAATCACTCTAAAAGATGCAAGCGGTGCTGCATTTAACTATGGTGGTTCATTTGCAGTAATCGAAATTCGTGCAAACGAAGATGGCACATTCTGGGCAACCGGTAAGAATGGCGCTCCTGCATTGTTTAATGCAAGCGGAACACTCATTCGTGAATTGAACACTGCTGCTCTTGATGGAAATAACTATGGTACAAGTTACGCTCCGTTTACTTATGGCAAATTCAAACTTGCTGCTGCTGTAACATATAAAACAACAGTTCAACAAGGTTATCTCAATCTCATCAACGTTACTGATGGTGAGGCTTCGGCTACAAAGTTAAACAGCTATCCTGTGCTTGGCGCAAGTGGTGTGTCAAACGGCACATTCGTTACAACTGCGCTAGCAAAGGTTGATGGCTCAAAAATCCACTTGTGGACACTTATTCCTAAGCAAGGTGTGGCAAAATATACCGCTACATGCGAAGGTGTTGGCGTGGAATCAATCGTGGCCGATGACGATGCTTCAATCGTGATTGCCGATAACAAAGTTGCGGTTAACGGAGCTGAAGTGGAAGCTATTTCGATTTACTCATTGACCGGTGTAAAAGTAGCAGAAGAAAACGCAAACGAAATTGCTACAGATGATTTAGAAAAAGGGATTTACGTGGTTGTAGCAATAACAACCGAAGGCGAAATCCTCTCAGAAAAAGTCTATATCAACTAACGAATAATTCATACAAAACGAAGTGGGCAACTCAATCGAGTTGCCCACTTTCATTATGTAGAAAAGTTGAATTTCAGAATGAAATTAGAAAGTCCATTTAGCGGCGAGGGTGGGGATTACATAGAAACAATTGTTGATGCATTATGATTGGTGTTAAGTTTTTAAAATATTAGTTATCGTTTCTTCTTAAAGAATAGTTGCATCAACTCTTTACACTCATCGGCAAGCACCCCGGGTGTGATGGTGGCCTTGGGGTGGAATGGGTGTCGATGGGTAAATGTGGAATATCCGCGCTTGTCGTCGCTTGCACCATATACGATGCGTGAAATCTGACTCCAGCCAATAGCTCCTGCACACATCATGCATGGCTCTACTGTGACATATAAGGTGCAATCTTGGAGGTATTTTCCCCCAAGGGTGTTGGCGGCGGCTGTGATAGCTTGCATTTCGGCATGTGCCGTCACATCATTGAGCATTTCGGTGAGATTGTGTCCACGACCGATAATGCGACCTTGGCACACCACAACAGCACCAATGGGAATCTCGTCGGCGTCGAATGCACGATGAGCCTCATCGAGAGCCGCGCGCATAAATTTTATATCGTTGTCAAATTGTGTCATAATAAATCAATACGCATTCCGTCGTTAGCGAGGATTGTGTTGTCGAAAATTGTTTTAGCCTCGTTGAGCAACCCCGATTCATCGCGGTAACGCTTCGAGAAGTGTCCTAAAATAAGTCGTTCGGCACCTGCCATCTTCGCAATCTGGGCGGCTTGAGCCGAAGTGGAGTGCCCGCGCTTGCCTGCGATAGATATGAACTCGTTGGTATAAGTGGCTTCGTGATAGATTGTATTTACCCCTTTTACCGATTCAGCTACTTGGGGATTAAAAGCCGTGTCGGAACAATAAGCATAACTCATCGAAGGCGAAGGGTCGGAGGTGAGATGAGAATTTGGCACCAACACCCCTTGTGGAGTGATGAAATCATTCCCTTCTTTAATTCCATGAATGTCCTTGACCGGTATTTCATAGAATTTCACCATATCGCCTTTTAGATGTCGTAATTTGGGCTTCTCTTTAAATAAGAACCCCACACATGGCACACGATGGAAAAGAGGTATTGTTTCAACCGTAATTGCATTTGATTCAAATATAGTGGCTCTTTCAGGCTTTATGATATTGAATTTAATTTCGTAGGGTGTGTCGCGACAAAAGAATTTTAATTGTTGGTCAAACAAGTCGGCACCTTCCTCAAAAATGTGAATGGTGAGAGTGCCGCTTTTTTCTTGTAGAGCCATCGACGACAATAATCCGGTGAGCCCCAAACAATGGTCGCCATGAAGATGGCTGATGAAAATATTGTTAAGACGCGCATATTTTAGTCGCATTTTGCGCATAGTCAGTTGGCTTCCTTCACCACAATCAATCATAAACAAATTATCTCTAATGTCGATGATTTGCGACGAAGGATTGTGTCGGGCAGTGGGAATAGCCGATCCGCAACCGAGTATGTTAAGCTGAAATTGTGCCATTATTATACATCAGAAAGAGATTCTCAATGCAAAATTAACTATAAAAAATGGGATTATTGCAAAAAAATATTAATTATTGGGTGGCTATATAACAAATGCAAGAAATCTCCGTAATATAAATACAACACAACAGCAGAAAAGAATATTAAATGCAATGTGGATTAACCACTGCAAAATTTTGAATTAGTTTTTTCATAGGATTAGATTTTTAAGGTTTACAACTATAGGGTTATCGTGAGATAACCCTATAGTTTTTTAGAAAATTAATAAACACTCTATATAATGTTATCCACTTTGTTGAGTGAATCCCCCATCATCTTCTTAAATATTTAACATAAACCAACCAATATTTCTAATGCTTTTATTTGTAGTTCTAAATATATTAACAAAAAAAATGTAACTTTGCTATTTCAAATATAGATTTACTTATGAAAGCTCTTAAAGATAGAATAAAAAAAGATGGACGTTGTTTCCCCGGGGGTATATTAAAAGTGGATAATTTTATCAATCATCAGATGGATCCTATTTTGATGAAATCGATGGCGGTAGAGTTTGTTCGTCGTTTTGCAAATACACAGATTAACAAGGTTCTGACGGTGGAGGCAAGTGGTATTGCTCCGGCTATTATGGTGGGGTATTTGTTAGAATTACCAGTGGTTTTTGCCAAGAAGCGTAAGCCGAGTACGATGGAGAATATGTTGGTAACCGAAGTATTTTCCTTTACTAAAAATCAGTTTTATACGGTGTGTGTGAGTAAGGACTATTTACAACCCGGTGATAAAGTCTTGTTTATTGATGATTTTCTTGCCAATGGCAATGCCGGAAAAGGGATGATTGATTTAGTGCAACAAGCCGGAGCCGAACTAGTTGGAATGGGATTTCTCATTGAGAAAGCATTCCAACAAGGAGGAGATATACTTCGTCAAACCGGCATTCGAGTAGAATCATTGGCTATCATTGAAAGTTTAGACGACTGTCAAATTAAAATTAGAGAATAATTTAGTAAATTAAGAGAGCGAAACGATTATAAAAATGGAATCAACAGCATATAATAAGCCTAAAGGGTTAATATATGGATTAGAGGATCGCCCTCCCTTTCGCGCAACAATCTTTGCGGCAGTACAACATCTTTTGGCAGTGTTTGTGGCTATAATTACCCCTCCACTAATAATTGCCGGAGCATTGAACTTAGATTTGGATACAACCGGATTTCTTGTTTCGATGTCATTGTTTGTGTCAGGGATTGCAACATTTATACAATGTCGCAGAGTAGGTCCGGTGGGATGTGGCTTGTTGTGCATACAAGGAACAAGTTTCTCATTTATCGGTCCGATTATTGCAGCGGGAATGCTTGGTGGATTGCCAGCCATATTTGGCGCTACGATTGCCGGCTCGGTGGTTGAAATGTTGGTGAGTCGTGTGCTAAGATATACTCGTCGCATAATTACACCTTTGGTGTCGGGTATTGTAGTAACTTTGATCGGACTAAGTTTGATAAAGGTTGGTATAACAGCTTGTGGAGGAGGTGAGGTTGCGAAAATCGCCGGAACATTTGGTGCATTTGAGAATATTGGATTAGCGGCATTAGTGTTGTTGGTTATTGTGTTTTTTAATCGTAGTAGTAACCATTATCTACGCATGAGTTCGATTGTTATAGGGCTTGTTGTAGGGTATGTCGTGGCTTGGATGATGGGCATGGTGAATTTTTCTGCTATGCAAAATTTCGGCACCTTTAATATTCCGGTGCCTTTTAAGTATGGAATTTCATTTGACTGGTCATCTATCATAGCGCTTGCACTGGTTTATTTAATTACTGCGATAGAGGCATATGGTGATATAACTGCCAATTCGCTCATCTCTGGTCAACCAGTAGAGGGAGAGGTGTTTATGAAGAGGGCTTCGGGTGGAATTTTAGGCGATGGCGTAAATTCTATGTTGGCAGGTATTTTTAATTCATTTCCTAATTCTATTTTTGCTCAAAATAACGGAATGATTCAACTCACGGGCGTAGCAAGCCGTTATGTGGGGTTCTTTATTGCTGCTATGTTAATGTTATTGGGCTTGTTTCCGGCAGTGGGTTTAGTGTTTTCGCTGATGCCGGATCCTGTATTAGGAGGCGCAACCTTGCTGATGTTTGGAACAGTAGCAGCTGCCGGGATTCGCATTATAGCTTCGCAAGAAATCAATCGTAAGGCCACGTTGGTTATTGCTATTAGTTTTAGTTGTGGTTTAAGTATAGAACTTGTTCCTGAAATATTGTCGCAATTACCCGAAACACTTCGAAATATATTCTCATCGGGCATAACTACCGGTGGAGTAATGGCAATATTGACCAATGCTTTGATTCGCATCAAAGAGGATTGAGTATAATATTCAACTCTGCACCGTTGCTATTCAAGGATGAAATATCTTGCTTGAGGATGAGCAATGATGTAGCCTGTGGTTGAGGCTGAGGGGTAGAGAGCTCCGTTTTCGGTGAGAGTGATGCCCACTTCGGTGTAGTTTAGCACTTTGTCGGCAAGGAAAACAAGTCGTTGGTCGGGTAGCGAGGGGAATCCTATTGCCGGACGAATCCCTTTTGCATTGAACCCCCATAATTGATTGCGAACTTTGCGATAAGTGAATTCGGTTGCAGCTTCGGCCAATCGGTCGGCAAGTGATTGATATAGGAGTGCTTTGAATTCATCGCCATTGTCGCGTTTTTTGATGATATGTTTTTGTAGATTCATGCCGGTTGTAACGGCAAATGCTCCAATCCAATCACCTAATCGCTTGTCATCGCCAATAGGCTTGATATAATCGGCGAGAGATAGTAGGGGTGCCTCGCCTCGTAATTGTCGAGGGGTGGTGAGGGTGTATTCGTTGTTGTTATGGCAATAAATAATATCCTCGTCGATGCTTCCTGCCGGCATCAACACCACGCGAGCCGAAATGTCGTTGCCCAACTCTTTTTCGATATAATCAAGGGCTCGATTAGCTTCTTTATATAGCTGCATAGCCTCGGCGGCTTTGCCTCGATGTTCTTGAGGTACGGCGGCGAGCCATTGCGCACGGCAGTGGTCGCAACCATTTATGTTGGCAATCTCGGCAAACGATGCGTCGAGCTTCCACACAGCAAAAAATGCTCTCCAATTAATCAAATCACGAATTTGGCTTACTTGTATTGATATATCGTGCCGTCCCGGTTGTTTTGGGGTGATAATCTCAACATCATCGTTATAGATAAACCGGTGTTTGCGAGCCTCTGTGAGGGTTATTGGGGACAATGAATTTGCGAAATCGTGTCGTAGTTGTTGTTGGTTGAGATAATGTCTCTCAATATATTCTTTCGACGTCTGTTCGTTGGTCAACCCTTCAATTTCAACAGGGATACTTGCCGCATCTTTTATATATATCACCGGATTACTGTAGCAAGGTGCTATTTTTACTGCAGTGTGCATCTCCGAAGCTGTGGCTCCACCGATAAGCAATGGAATATTCATTCTGTTTTGCTCCATAAGTTTTGCTACATGACACATCTCTTCGAGTGAAGGAGTTATAAGCCCGCTTAGAGCGATGAAATCGGCGTTGACCTCTTTTGCCTTTGCAATGATATCTTCGCCCGGCACCATCACACCCATATCTATCACCTCATATCCGTTGCACGAAAGAATTACGGCAACGATATTTTTGCCAATATCATGCACATCGCCTTTCACAGTGGCAAGAACAATTTTTTTTGAGTTGAGGGTTGAGGGTTGCGAGTTGATGGTTTTTGTCTCATTTCTCTTCCCTTTTTCCTCTTCAATGATTGGGGTGAGGATATCTACGGCATGTTTCATCGTTTGGGCGCTTTTTACCACTTGAGGAAGGAATAATTTTCCTTCGGCAAAGAGTTGCCCCACTTTATTCATCGCAGGCATCAACACGCTGTTGATAATCATTATCGCATTTTCGTTTTTAGCCAAAATAGCGAGCAATTGATGCTCCATATCGTCGGTGTTGCCTTTGATGAGCATTTGCTCTACGCGTTGTTCGGGAGATAACGATTTGGAATCGTTCTCAATCGTAGTGGCCGGTTTCTCTCCGCTTTTTTCGGCTTTGATGCGTTGCGCTATGTCGATAAGCCGCACAGTGGCATCATTGTCGCGGTTAAACAGCACATCTTCTATTGCCGCTCTCACATCGAGAGGTATATCATCAACCGGCATGAGAGAGGCTGCATTTACGATTGCCATATCCATGCCCACCTTTATTGCATGATAAAGGAACAGAGCATGCATTGCTTCGCGAATGTAGTTATTGCCACGGAACGAGAATGAAAGATTGCTCACTCCTCCGCTCACTTTTGCTCCGGGAAGATTTTCTTTTATCCATTTTGTGGCGTTTATGAAGTCGAGAGCATATGAATTGTGTTGTTCGATGCCTGTGGCAACTGCCAATATGTTGGGGTCGAAGATTATGTCGCAAGCAGGGAAGTGGACTTTGTCGGTAAGAATTTCGTAGGCTCTTTTGCATATTTCGATGCGGCGGTCAAAAGTGTCGGCTTGACCTTTTTCGTCAAATGCCATCACCACTACAGCCGCGCCCATTTCGCGAATATGTTGTGCCTTGGCGATAAATGCCTCTTCGCCCTCTTTTAGGCTTATAGAGTTTACGATAGCTTTGCCTTGAACGAGTTTGAGAGCCGAAGTGATTACTTCCCATTTTGAAGAGTCAATCATGAATGGCACACGAGCCGTTTGAGGCTCTTCGCCCAATTTTGTGATAAATTGCGCCATCTCTTTTTCGGCATCGAGCATGGCATCGTCCATATTGATGTCGATTATTTGCGCCCCGGCTTCGACTTGGGTACAAGCTATTTGTAGAGCTTCGCTAATGTTCCCTTCGTTGATTAATCTCAAGAATTTGCGACTGCCAGCCACATTGCATCGCTCACCCACGTTTACAAAATTACGTTCGCGACTTATTTCCATCGCCTCCAACCCGGCAAGAAGGCATTGGGAGTTGAGCATTGGGAGTTGGGAGTTGGGAGTTTTTACCTTTTTACTCTTTTCTTTTCTCTCTTTCACCACGTTTGCTATTGCTTCGATGTGAGCCGGAGTGGTGCCGCAACAACCTCCAATGATGTTTACCCAACCATTTTCGATTATATGAGCCACTTTTTGTGCCATTATCGAGGGCGTTTCATCGTATTCTCCCATTTCGTTGGGTAATCCTGCATTTGCGTGCATGCTCACAGCAAATGGGATTTGTTGCAAATCTTCGATGTGAGGAGCCATAGTGTCGGGTCCAAAACCGCAGTTAAGCCCAATCGAAAGAGGTTCGCAATGAGCTATTGATGCAACAAAAGCATCGAGAGTTTGTCCCGATAGAGTTCTGCCATTTTCGGTGAGTGTGGCAGAGAGCAACAATGGCACTCGTCGTTGCTCTTGTTTCATAGCTCTACGTGCGGCAAATGTAGCCGCTTTCGCGTTGAGAGTATCGAAGATTGTTTCAATCAAAATAGCATCAACACCACCTTTTATCAATGCACGCATTTGTGTGATATATGTGTCGACAAGGGTATCCCAACACACCGATTCATCATTGAGTGTCGATGCCATAGAGAGAGATTTGCTTGTAGGCCCCACGCTGCCGGCAACCCAACATTGTTTTCCGGGGTTGTTTGCCATAAACTCATCGGCAGCTTCACGAGCCACTTTTGCGGCGGCAAGGTTTATCGATCCCACTTCATCTTCGAGAGCATAGTCAGATAGTGAAAAACGATTGGCATTGAAGGAATTTGTTTCAATAATTTCGGCACCGGCACGTAGATATTGCAAATGTATCTCTTTGATAGTCGTAGGGGAGGTGATACATAAAATATCGTTGCACCCTTTGAGGTTGCATTTCCATGAAGCGTATTGGTGGCCACGAAACTCACTTTCGCCAAGATTGTGTTTCTGAATCATTGTTCCCATTGCTCCGTCGAGCACCACAATGCGATTATTGACGTTTTCAATCAGGCTCAAAGCTCTTTGACTATATTCCAATTCATTAATATCCATATCGGTGTAGAAATTTATTGACTGCAAAGTTATTTATTTTAGGGGAATAATCAAAGAGCGGAATGTTATATCGTGTAGGCATAATAGAAAAAGCGCGAGGAAAATCCTCGCGCTTTTCATGAGTGAAATCTATATTGGTTTATAAGGATTTCAACGAATTTAAAGCATTATTCGCCTTCAAGTTTCATTGTACCACCTACAACATTGATAAGGTTGATATAGGCAGCAGAAGCTTCATCACACCATACTGCATTTACATTGTCGGCAGCAACTTCAGTGATATCAATATTGCTCAAATTAATATCAGCACCTGCTACAGACTTAACGAGGATAGCAGATTTTTCTTCTGTTTTAAATATAGTATTTGCAACATTTAAAGTTACTTTAGCAGGAGCACCAACATATTGTTCGTCGATTTTAATACCACGACCATCAGTAGCAGCAATCATATCGATAACACAACCGTCAAGAGTCACTGTTTGACCATTAGGTTGGATCCAAAGTGCGTATGTGTCAGAAGTGTTTGCGTCTTTGATAGTTACATTAGTAAGTGTACCACCGGCTTTCAATGCGATAGCTTTATCTGAAACAACATTTACCAATTCAACATCACAAGCGAAGTTCAAGTCGTGACGATTCCAAGGGCCATTGTTATAACCACTATTTGTTATATTTGCATTTTTAATAACCAATTTAGCGCCATTGCTTGTTGCAATGTTGTTCCAGTCACTATTAGTTTGGTTGAATGTAATAGTTTTGCCATTACCATCAATAGTGATAGCTTCAGTAGAAGCACCACCCATTGCTTTATTTTGCCATGCTGTTACGTCAACAGTTACATCAGAAGTCAATAATACGTTGATTTCTTTAGCATCTTGAAATAATGCGTCAGCGAATTCTTCGTCGGTAGCAGCGCTAACAGTACCTTCTTTAACAACTACATAATTGTTGCCATCTTGAACAGATTTGTAGCCTTCAGCAACGAAATTACCATTGTGGAAACCGGCTGTAGGATTTTCTGAAACATTGTTTGCAGGGTCGAAGTTAACAAAAGTACCACCATAAACATTGATGTCGCAACCATCTTTACCATTGCCGTGGATGTTCAATGCAGCATATTGAGGAGATGCAAAAGATACATTATCAAGAGTTTT
The DNA here is from genome assembly GCA_017399915.1 of Muribaculaceae bacterium. GTDB lineage: Bacteria > Bacteroidota > Bacteroidia > Bacteroidales > Muribaculaceae > RGIG4079. The sequence goes on along the minus strand of JAFQAS010000065.1, from coordinate 80,341 downwards.
TGCTTCAAATGTACCTGCGTTAATATCGATAACACCATTACCACTTGCATATATTACTTCAGTTGCATCTTTAGTTGCACCAACATAAGTACCACCATTGATAGTTACTTTAGAGTTGTGACCTCTTGCCCATACGGCACGAGTATTACCTGTTACAGAACCACCTTCACCATTGATAACCAAGTTACCATAAGCAATGATAGCATCACCTTTTTCCAATTCAACACTTTCATTGTTTACAGTAAGTTTTTTACCATTAAGGTTAAGAACGAGAGATTTGCCTTCAGCAAGAATCAAAGTTTCGTCAATATTAACGTCTTCTTCGAGAGTGTAAACACCACCGTTAGCAAAAGCAGCAGCGAGTTCGTAGTTGATTTCTTCTTCACCATCGAAAGCATCGTCGATTTCAATCTTAAGATCCATTTCGCCTAAGAAGAAGTTACCTGTAAGAGTAGTCAAGTAGTTACGTTTAACAGGAACGTCGAGAGTAGCAAGGCTCTTTTCGAAAGTAGTGCCGTCAGAGAAAGTAACAACAACTTTGTCGATGTTGATGATTTCACCTGTAGCAGTAGCAGGGATATAGTCAACAAGAAGAGTTTTAGCGTCACCTTCGCTTGTGTAATCTGTAACAACTTCAGAGAAAGTTACTTCAGAAGCTTCAGTAGCCCAGTTGCCTGTAGTTGGGTTGAATTCAGTAGGTTGAGCTTGTTTGTAAGTAACAGCAACTTTTTCGATAGTTTTGCCAAGTTGTTTTTCAGCAGCAGCAAAGTCTTCAGCGATGATGCGAAGTTTACCTGTAGCACGTTTCAAAGTAGCGCTCATAGTAGCTTCTGCTTTGATAGTAGTAGAAACATAGTAAGCATCAACTGTTTCGTCGTTGATAGCGTTTGCTTCAACTTGTTTAGTGAGGTCAGTGATAACACCGTCCATTTGTGCATAAGCAACGAGTTCGTAGTTTTCACCAAGAACCAAAGTAGGTTTGAAAGTTACGCTGGCATTAGCATTAGGAATAGCTGCAGTAGCATCGTCACGCCATACTTCTTTGCCATTGTAATAGAGAGCAGCAGTGAAAGTTACTTCACCAGAACAGTTAGAAGCACCACCAAGGGCAGAGTTTGTACCACCATTTGCAGCACGAGAAGCGATAGCTTCAGGAAGTTGGAAAGAAAGAGTCACCTCTTGTTCTTGTCCCACTTGAGGAGCAGCGACGTCGTCGCTACAAGCTGTCAAAAATAGACCAGCTGCGAGAAATGCAAAAAATTTCTTCATGATTAAAAAATTTAAATTTAAGTGATTAATAATTGTTTATTTGTTTTATTTATTTGTTATCAAATTGTTTCTATCTCCAAATTGGTTTTGGTCAACGGCATAAGGTATGACAAATTCATCTTCAAAGCCGTCGTCCATGTTGATACCTCCCGAACCGGTTGATGTGGCAAGGAACTTACCAATTACCACTGTTAAGCGGTCGGCATATAGCGGTATTTCAATATTTTTATTAGTAGAAAGTAGAGCCTCAAATGGGTTGTAAACACCCATATTGATATTTACATACGACACTTCGCCATTAACGAAGGAGTAGTCATCGGCCACACACACCATTTCGTTGCCGTCAAAGTCATAGGTCGAAGGTGTGTGATTATAAGATAAGCCGGGTTGTCCATCGTTGGGGCGTTGCTCCACAACAGTATAACCCACATTCACAAATGAAGGGTATTTAACTTGAACGATATTTTCTTCAACAGGAATGTCGGTAAGAGTTTTGTATTTTTCGTAGTCGGTAGCAAGCACTACGTATCGACCTTGAGGGCGAATCAATGTAGTTTCGTAGTGGCGTGCTTGACCTTCAAAATCAATGTCTTCGATAACAAAATCATAGGCTTGAGAGAAACAGTCGCGTTGGTCATTATCAGTACAGTTGCGACGGCGTTCAAGATAACTCATAAGCTGATTAAGGTCATCTGTGTCGTAATAGAAATCTTCATTTGAACCTTTAGGCACAAAATCGGCCCAAGCAAGAAGGGTGTATCTGCCCGAAGGAGCGTCGAAAGTGATAGTGTGCGAAGGCTGGTCAACTTCGTAGTTTACAATAGAAAAGTCGCGTTGCAATAGACGAGCGTCTCCATTGCGAATATCATCGCGAGAACCATCATATAGCTCCCAAATGAGTCGCAAATCCCATTTGTCGAGGTCAATAGAGTTCATGGCAAGGAATTCGGCCATTGTTTGGGCAAGATTAGAACGAGTGTTAGGCAACTCGTAATCCATTGCTTGGTATTCGTGGCGTTCGTTGCCCACATATTCAATTACCTTATATAACTCGGGTCCCGACTTCTTTACGTTCATAGTGAGAGTCACCGAAGCATTACCTTCGTCGGGGTGCTCGTGGATTGTGCCATGACAACCTGTCGTTACCACAGCAAATAATAAAGATAATATGCCAATAATATAACTCTTCATTATTTAATCAAAGCATTCACAACCGATGATTTGCGAGGTTTCCACCACTTATAGGTTAAAGATATGCCGGCACGGGTAACACCCCAATACCAATCTTCGCCTGTGCGGAACACTTGTCCGTTGGGGCGGTTGTAAAATGCCTCATATTCATAGTTGGCAAATCCTAATCCGAGATTGAATTCCAATCCCCAATTCTTGGTCGCGCCAAAATTGATTGCATAACCATATCCGAGTCCGAAGCCCCATAATGGACGTTCGGGGTCTTGGTAGCGGCCATGGTCGTTGATAGCCACATTAAATCCTGCAATATGACCGTGAACACCAAAGTAGTGGCCTTCGCCGGCTTTTGAAAGCCAGTAGCGCACTTCGGGTTGAGTGGCAAGCACACGTATCTTGCGAGTGTCGGAGAGATCATATGGAGAGTAGTAGATGGGAAGATCTACCGACCATTTTGGAGCAAATTCATACTCAAAACCAACGTTGGCTATTGTTCCGGCAAGGAATAATAGGTTGGTTTTTACCCCAAGGAAACGAGTCTCGATTTTAGGCTCGGGCTTGGGTTCGGGTTTAGGCTCAACTACCGGTTCGGGAATGCGTTGAGGCATAGGTGCGGGCTTGGGCGCTGGAGGGGTGATTTCGATAGGTTCGGGAGCAGGCTCGATTTCCACCTTTTTCTCTTCAACGGGTTCGGGTTTTTCCACTACCTCATAATATATGTATAGCTTCGCTCCACGCAATTGAGGGAAGAAATTGCGATACATATAATTCCAAGTGCGACCTTTATTTAATTGTTTTAGTTTCTTTTTGAGAGCTTCAGATGCGGCTTCGTCATCGATGTCGGGGAGATCCTTTAGTAATTGCATCACTCTTGCTTTGTTAGGCATATTTGATGCCTCCACAAGTTGTTTCAACCCTTTCCAGTCTTCGTTTTGAGGGTTGACCGCCACCAAAGAGTCGTTGAATTGGGCATATTGGTGGAGGTAGTTGGCAACAGAAGCTGCGCGCTCGTTAGAAAGGCGGGCATTTGTGGCACGACTACCTTCGGGCGATCCTCCGGCAAAATATACGATGCGATTTATTTTATATAATGAGTCGGCATTAATCGATTGCAATTTTTGTGCATAAGGATTAATGCGGCTGCCATTTTCGCTAAAAGATAAGTCAATATCGGATTTTCCTTGGTGAAAGAAGACCTGTAGCGAGTCAACTTTTTCTTGTGCAAAGACAATAAATGAGCTTAATATGAATAAAACCAAGAGATAAGGTTTCATAGTTAGTATCTCATCCTTATAGTTTATGATAATATTTTAAAAGTAATTATAAAATTGGTACAAAAGTATAACGTTTGTTTGGATAAATATTGTGCTATTGGTGTTAAAAAAAGGTTATTTTTTTCTTTGGGCAATAGTGCGAGAATGTGTGGATCATATATATAAATATGAGAGTTTTATATCGGTTGAAGTGAGAATGTGTATCTTAATGTGGCGGTGCAACCTATATTTTCTTTAAAGTCGCATAATCCATAATTAGGCTTGCCGCTTTCGGTTGATGGGCCAATGTCGAGTATTCTTAATCCGCAATTATAGTAATATTCAAAAAGTTTATATGATAAGAAATTCATCGGGCGTGATGCTCCATAACCGGGAGCATCTCCCCAATATATCACTTGGGCTATTCCTTGTTTAATATGGAATATTTGTGCAGCAGCGACGTCAACATTATTTAACTTTACAATAAAGAATTCGGCGGGGATAATCTTAATTGTTTCTAAAACATCGGATAATGACATTCGAAGTGGATATCCGTGAGATTCTCTATTGGCTTTAATCACATTATAAGCCCGTTCTATATCTGAAATATTCTCATTATCGATTTTTTCAAAAACAAATCCTTGTTTCATTGCATTATTGAGGTTCTTTCGTGCACCTCTATCAATAAGCGAGTTGAAATGAGGAAATGTAGATAGGTCGAAATGGTAATTAATTTCGGTGAATTCTATCTGAGCGTGTTGGTTGATAAGAGTAGCAATTGTTTTGCTTAAAAGGCTTTCGTTATAAAATAGTGGAGGGAATGTGATTTTAATTGTTTTGTTGGAGTCTTTGCCATATTGTATTAATGCATTGATGGCTTCCTCGATTTTTAAAATCGATTCATCTTTTCGGTAATCAAATCCACCAAAAGGGGCTGAAAAAGGTGAATATAACACGTTCTCGCGTTGGCCTAACGTGATTCCCATTCTTGCTTTTGAGTCGGAAAAAGCTAAGCGATGTATCTTCTCGCATTTTCTTGCGTTAAGTTGGGTGAAAGAAACGGAGTTGAATATGTGGTTAGGCGAAAAGAATAGTTCGCTGTATTCGCTACTTGTTAATTCTGTTATATTCATTATTTTAGATTGTTTAATTAAAGATGCCTTTGCCTTCGCGTGTGATTTCGGGAGAAGAGCTGTCGAGGCAGTCTACTACTGTAGAAGGAGTTAATTCTCCATATCCTCCATCAATGACAATGTCGACTATGTCTTCATATTTCATTGCGATGGCTTGAGGGTTGCAACCGTCTTCGGGGTCGTCGTCCCATTCGATTGATGTGGTCAAAATGGGGTTGCCTAACCGAGAAGCGATTTCGCGTGCAATTACATTGTCGGGAACGCGTATCCCTACCGCTTTTCGTCCTTTGAACGCTTTGGGAAGTGTTGAAGCTGTAGGTAGAATAAATGTAAATGCTCCGGGGAGGTTTTCGCGAAGAAGCTGGAATGCTCGATTGTCAATTCGGGCATATTGAGAGGCTTGTGAAATGTCGCTACACACAATCGAAAGGTTGGTGCGTTGTGAATTTATGCCTTTTATTTTGCAAATACGTTCAATTGCGTTGTTGTTTAAAGCATTACACCCAATCGCATACAAGGTATCGGTGGGGTATATGATTATGCCGCCATCTTTTAATGTTTCAATAACCTCGTCCATAAATCGGTCATTGATGTTAGATGTATACATTTTTAAAATCTTCATGGGTATAGAATTTAAACGTTATTTTGCTGAGATTACTCTTATATTAATATTAGTGGCATTTGCATGGCGAGTGAGTAGGTCGGTAGTTAGAGCGATTGTTTCATCGACCGAAAGCTCTTCGCCATATATGTTGATACACATTAATAGTTTTTTTGTGTCGGTGCTTAGCTTTGTGCGCTCTTCGTCGCTGGTGGGTGTGCCTATGCCTCCCACGTTGTCGCGATAGATAGGGAGCGAAGCGATATTTAGTAGCCCTCGCCCGATGGCTTCGAAATGTTCCCCTTCGCGACCTGCACCCAAACGCAAGGTGTCGCCTTGGATTTTGTCGGCATCAAATCCGCCGATGGAATATCCCGATCGCACAGAAAGCAGATTGATTAAGTCGATGAGCGTGAGAGTGCGGTATAGTTCCATTCCTTTGGCCAATCGGCGACAAAGTGCTTCGCTTGAAGGACGATAGCGGTTAGGCTCTTTTCCTAACGCTTTATAGGCTTGGCGTGTGGCAGCGATGCCGGGACGTTTGTTTATCATAGGCATCTCATAAATGCTCCTCACGCGCTCCCCCTCGGTGAGAAGTTCTTGCCATAAAACATCGGAAGTGGCTTCGTTTGTAACCGAGGCTTCAACTACAATTACTTTGAATTGCGGCGCAACTGCTAATATTTCGGGGTCAAATGTAATATTCATCACGCAAATTTTGGTGATACAAAAGTAATAAAATACTATTAATCAAGCAAAAAAAAGAGACGTCATCGCGACGTCTCTTTTCCTTTAAACCTTTATCTTAATCTAATACTATGAAAAACACACATGCAAATGTAGGTATATTTTTTGAATTGACAACAAAAAACGCTCGGAATGGCAGTTGATTTAACCTTTTTTAAGTATTGATAAAGGGAGTTTGCCAAAAATAGAGGAAAAGGTTATTTAGGATTTATTAAAATGAGTCATGTCGTAATTAAAAAGGTATAATTGCTTTGCTTAATTATAAAAATGGAATAATAGGGCATAAAAAGGGTGTTTTGGAACAAAAGGAGGGTAACTTCTGTTATATATTTTTGGCAGTTTATCAATAAATTCGTACCTTTGCAAGTCTTAAAATTAATAATGTATATATACTATCGATAATATCATTATAATTCCTATATAAATAGATTACAAAATTATGAGTAAAGAAAAGAAATTCTTGACCTGTGATGGTAATCAAGCTGCAGCACATATCTCGTATATGTTCTCAGAAGTAGCAGCAATCTATCCCATCACACCATCATCAACAATGGCTGAATATGTTGATGAATGGGCAGCCGCAGGACGTAAAAACATCTTTGGAGAAACCGTCCTTGTACAGGAAATGCAATCAGAAGGTGGTGCAGCCGGTGCTGTTCACGGATCGCTTCAAGCAGGTGCGTTGACATCAACTTATACTGCTTCACAAGGTCTTCTCCTTATGATTCCTAATATGTATAAAATTGCGGGTGAGTTGCTCCCATGCGTGTTCCACGTATCAGCTCGTACACTCGCTTCTCACGCATTGAGCATCTTTGGTGACCACCAAGATGTGATGTCGGTGCGTCAAACAGGTTTCGCAATGCTTGCTGAAGGTTCAGTACAAGAAGTTATGGACCTTGCCGGTGTTGCTCACCTTGCAACTATCAAATCACGCGTTCCTTTTGTGAACTTCTTTGATGGTTTCCGCACATCTCACGAAATCCAAAAGATCGAGATGCTCGAAAACGAAGACCTCGCTCCACTTTTGGACCAAGAAGCTCTTGCCGATTTCCGTGCTCGCGCATTGAATACTGAAGCTCCTGTGGCTCGTGGTATGGCTGAAAACGGCGACGTATTCTTCCAACACCGTGAAGCTTGCAACAAATACTACGATGCTGTTCCTGAAATCGTAGAAGAATATATGAACAAGATTTCAGAAATCACCGGTCGCAAATATGGCTTGTTTAACTACTATGGTGCTGAAGACGCTGAACGCGTAATCATCGCTATGGGTTCGGTTACTGAAGCTGCTAAAGAAGCTATCGACCACATGGTGGCTAACGGCGAAAAAGTGGGTCTTGTTTCAGTTCACTTGTATCGTCCATTCTCAGCTAAGCACTTCCTCGCTGCAGTGCCAAAAACAGCTAAACGCATCGCAGTGCTCGACCGCACAAAAGAACCAGGTGCAGTGGGCGAACCATTGTTCCTCGATGTTAAACAATGCTTCTATGGCAAGGAAAATGCTCCTGTTATCGTAGGTGGCCGTTATGGTCTTGCTTCAAAGGATACTACTCCTGCTCAAATTATCTCAGTGTTTGAAAATCTTGCTCTTCCTGAACCAAAAGATCAATTCACTGTAGGTATTATCGATGACGTTACATTCACTTCACTTCCTCCAAAAGAAGAAATCGCTCTTGGTGGTGAAGGTACTTTCGAAGCTAAATTCTTCGGTCTTGGTGCTGACGGTACTGTGGGTGCTAACAAAAACTCTGTGAAAATCATCGGTGACAACACCAACAAATATTGTCAAGCTTACTTCGCTTACGACTCTAAGAAATCAGGTGGTTTCACTTGTTCACACCTTCGTTTCGGTGACGATCCTATCCGTTCAACTTATTTGGTTACTACACCTAACTTCGTAGCATGCCACGTTCAAGCTTACCTCAACATGTATGATGTGACTCGTGGTCTTCGCAATGGTGGTACTTTCTTGTTGAACACAATTTGGGAAGGTGAAGAACTCGCTAAAAATCTTCCTAACAAAGTAAAACGTTACTTTGCACAAAACAATATCACTGTTTACTATATCAATGCTACTAAGATTGCCCGCGAAATCGGTCTTGGCAACCGCACCAACACAATCCTTCAAAGTGCATTCTTCCGCATCACTGAAGTGATTCCTGTTGACCTTGCTGTAGAACAAATGAAGAAATTCATCGTTAAGAGCTATGGTAAGAAGGGTCAAGACATCGTTGACAAAAACTATGCTGCTGTTGACCGTGGTAACGAATACAAAACTCTTGCTGTTGATCCAGCTTGGGCTAACCTTGCTGATGATGAAGTTGCTGCTAACAACGATCCGGCATTCATCAACGAAGTGGTTCGTCCTATCAACGCACAAGATGGTGACCTCTTGAAGGTTTCTGCATTCAAAGGCATCGAAGATGGTACTTGGGCTCAAGGTACAGCTAAATATGAAAAACGTGGTGTAGCTGCATTTGTTCCAGCATGGCTTTCTGAAAACTGTATACAATGTAACAAGTGTGCTTACGTTTGTCCTCACGCTGCTATCCGTCCATTCGTTCTTGACGCTGACGAAATGGCTGCTGCTCCAACTACCGACGCTATCCCTGCTATCGGCAAACAATTCGCAGGTATGCAATTCATTCAAGCTGTTGACGTGCTCGACTGTCTTGGTTGCGGTAACTGTGTTGATGTATGTCCGGGCAAGAAGGGCGTGAAAGCTCTCGAAATGAAGCCTCTTGAATCTCAACTTGAAATTCAAAAGACTTGGGAATATTGCGTAGAAAAAGTTGAATCAAAACAAAACCTCGTTGACGTTAAAGCTAACGTTAAGAATAGCCAATTCGCTACTCCATTGTTTGAGTTCTCTGGCGCATGTGCTGGTTGTGGTGAAACTCCTTATGTGAAACTTATCTCTCAACTCTATGGCGACCACGAAATGGTGGCTAATGCTACTGGTTGTTCTTCAATCTACTCAGGTTCTGTTCCTTCAACTCCTTATACTACTAACAAACGTGGTCAAGGTCCTGCTTGGGCTAACTCACTTTTCGAAGACTTCTGCGAATTTGGTCTTGGTATGACTATCGCTAACGAAAAGATGCGTGCTCGCCTCGAAGGTTACATGAATGACGCTCTCAACTGTCCAAAATGTGGCGAAGAAATCAAAGCTCTCGCTGCTGAATGGCTCGAAAACAAAGAAGATGCTGCTAAGACTCGCGAAATCGCCGACAAACTCGTTCCTGCTTGCGAAGCTTGCGGTTGCGACACTTGCAAAAACATTCTTTCAGTAAAACAATATATCGTGAAACGTTCACAATGGATTATCGGTGGTGACGGTGCTTCTTACGACATCGGCTTCGGCGGTCTTGACCATGTGCTCGCTTCAGGTAAAAACGTAAACATTCTCGTTCTCGACACTGAGGTTTACTCTAATACCGGTGGTCAAGCTTCTAAAGCTACTCCTATCGGTGCTATCGCTAAATTTGCCGCTTCAGGTAAACGTGTACGCAAAAAAGACCTCGGTTTGATCGCTTCAACTTATGGTTATGTTTACGCTGCACAAATCGCTATGGGTGCTGACCAAGCTCAAACACTCAAAGCTATCCGCGAAGCTGAAGCTTATGATGGCCCATCTATCATCATCGCTTATGCTCCATGTATCAACCACGGATTGCGTGCAGGTATGGGTAAATCACAACAAGAAGAAGCTAACGCAGTAGCATGCGGTTACTGGCACCTCTGGCGCTACAACCCAGCTCTCGAAGCTGAAGGTAAAAACCCATTCACTCTCGATAGCAAAGAACCAAATTGGGACGACTTCGAAGGCTTCCTCAAAGGTGAAGTACGTTACGCATCAGTTATGAAGCAATATCCAGAAGAAGCTGCCGAACTATTTGCTGCAGCTAAGGAAAATGCTCAATGGCGTTACAACAACTACCGCCGCCTTGCTCAACAACAATGGGGCGTAGATCCTGAAAGCAAGTAATCATCAACTTGTAATATAAAAGCAACACCTCCCGGGAATTCCTCCCGGGAGGTGTTGCTTTATATCGGATTGTATGCATCTTTATAGAGGTTTCGTTGCCATGTATTATGAATAAGCCGTGAAATCAAAATCCCCACTGAGTAAGCCGGATATAAACAAAAGAGCTACAATAGCACATCTCGCTATTGTAGCTCTTTTTGTATAATGGTATGTTGTAATCTTAGAAGATTTCGGAGTGGAGGAGGTTTTGGCCTATTTTAGAAGCGATTTGAGTCATCTCGTCAGATGAGAGAGCGGCTTTTTCTTTGAAGAAGTTCATGTCGGCTTCTTCGTTGATGGGGATAAGGTGAATGTGTACGTGAGGCACTTCCAATCCCATAACGGCAACGCCTACTCTTTTGCAAGGCAATGCTTGTTTCATAGCTTCGGCAACACGTTTGGCAAATAATTGCAGCTCGAGATACTCGCTATCGCTAAGGTCGAAAATGTAATCAACTTCGCGTTTTGAGATAACGAGAGTGTGCCCCGGAGCCACAGGGTTGATGTCGAGGAATGCGAAATGTTTTTCGTCTTCGGCAACTTTGTAGCAAGGAATTTCACCGGCTACGATTTTACTGAAAATTGTTGACATGGTGATAATGGTTTAATGTTAGGTTATGTTTAGTCTTAGAAAGAAATTTCTACGATTTCGAATTTTACAAGTCCTTGAGGCACTTTGATTTCAACAACGTCGCCAAGTTTGTGGCCGAGCAACCCTTGAGCGATAGGAGTGCTTGAAGCGAGTTTTTTCTCTTTGAGGTTAGCCTCGCTATCGGCAACGATAGTGTATTCCATTGTCATGTTGTTGGCAAGGTTTTTAATTTTTACCTTGTTCATGATTTGCACCTCATCGGTGTTGAGTTTACTTTCGTCGATAATACGAGCGTTAGCCACGAGGTCTTTAAGTTGGGCGATTTTCATTTCCAACAAGCCTTGCGCTTCTTTAGCCGCATCGTATTCGGCGTTTTCCGAAAGGTCACCTTTGTCGCGAGCTTCGGCGATAGCGCGAGAAATTTCAGGACGTTTCACCGATTCGAGATAAGCGATTTCTTCCATTTTACGTTTATAACCTTCTTTGGTCATATAAGTGATTGCCATAATGGTATAATTTTATTAAAAGTAAAAAAATAAAGAATCTCAGCTTGAAGTTGAGACCCCTTTGTTGTCTGGTAAATGTTGTTTATTGATGCAAAGGTAGTCATAAATATTAAATAAAACAATTTTTGAGGGTAAATTTGTTGAGAAAAAAGATATGTTTAACTAATTTGTAATTAATTTGTTAAATATTGCATATATAATGCTGAGTTAATGTAAATAATTCGTAAATTCGTGGGATAATAATAGAAAATAATAAGGCATGAAAGAAAAAATGCACTGGGATCGTCTTATCTGTGATAAGCGTTTTGGTCTTGAACAATATCATAAACAACAGATGGGTTCGCGTAGTGATTTCCAACGCGATTATGACCGTTTGGTGTTCTCGTCACCTTTCCGTAGATTGCAAAACAAAACACAAGTTTTTCCTTTGCCGGGAAGTATCTTTGTTCACAATCGATTGACACATAGCATGGAGGTGGCATGTGTGGGTCGTTCGCTTGCCAACGAGGTGAGCAATGAACTGAAAAAACGGTATGCGACCGAATTATGGAGCAATAAGCTTGATGATTTAGGAGATATCGTTGCCGCCGCTTGTTTGGCACATGATTTGGGTAACCCTCCATTTGGTCATTCGGGTGAGAAGGCTATCTCTACATTCTTTTCAGAAGGAGAAGGTGTGTCGTTGCGTGATCGTTTCTCAAAAGAGGAGTGGGCCGATTTAATCCACTTTGAAGGGAATGCCAATTCGTTGCGCTTATTGATACATCAATTTAAAGGACGTCGTCCCGGTGGATTTGCAATGACCTATTCCACTTTGGCATCGATAGTGAAATATCCCTATGAATCAACCTTGGCGGGAGATGCTAATAAGTTTGGCTTTTTTATGTCGGAAAAACACGACTTTGAGCGCATTGCCAACGAATTGGGTATATTGCCGCGCAATGGAGCCAATGGAGAGATTGCCTTTGTGCGTCACCCGTTAGTTTATATCGTTGAGGCCGCCGATGACATCTGTTACGAGGTGATGGATATAGAAGATGCTCACAAGTTGAAGATTCTGACCACGCAAGAGGTTATGGAACTATTGTTGGGATTTTTCGATGAGGAGCGCAAGCAACATATGATATCGGTTATGGAGAATGTAGATGACCCCAATGAAAAGGTATCGTATATGCGCTCGTGTGTGATAGGACGCTTGGTGAGCCGATGTGCCGATGCTTTTGTGGCTCATGAAGATGAAATACTGTCGGGCACATTTAAAGGTTCATTGATTGACCATATCCCATCGCTCGAACGTGAAGGTTATCGTCGATGCACTGAAATGTCGTGGGATAAAATATATAAAGCGAGTGATGTGGTTGATATCGAGTTGGCCGGTAATCAAATCATTACTTATTTATTGGGAAAATTTGTGTATGCGGTAACAAATCCTCATCTCAATTATTCACATTTGTTGCTGTCGAAAGTGCCACAACAATATGATATAAATGCCGACACATTCTATGGCCGCATTCAGGCAATTATTGACCATGTGTCGGGAATGACCGACGTATATGCACTTGATTTATATCGCAAACTCAATGGTATGAGTCTGCCGGCTGTTTAGTGTTGAACTCGTAGGGCTTTTTTGCGAAGTATTCGTTTTATCGCAATAGGAAGAATTACTATTCCAATAATTGCAGGAATAATCCACCCCCACAAAGTGTAACTTATCGAACATATTAAGGCTATTAATGTGGCAAGCATTGATAGCCTGATTATTCCTTTACCTAAATTTAGTTTATAGCGATAGTGGTAGATGACTCCAATAATCAAGGCATAAATCATATACCACACGGCATAGGCATATCCAAGTCCATCAAGACCCCAAATGTTGTATGCCACGATGTTGAGAATGATACAAATTATTGCACTTGTAGATTCGGTGAGGAGGTATATTTTGCCATCACCACGCGCTAAGATCACGTAGGCCATACACCATGATATTGCTCTAAATATAGTGCCAACGACAGCACTCACGATAAATGGGAGTATTACGATAAAGTCGGAAGAATAAAGGAGCTTTACGATAAGTTCGCTTGACGCAACAAACAATGCAATGGCCGGCAGTAGCACCCATAGCATTATTGAAATTTCGTGAGATACGAATGTTGAGGTGCGATTTTGTGAATCTTTCACTTGCGACAAACGAGGGTAGTACTCCATAATTATAGCCGTGAAAATGATACCCATATACCGGTTTACGATGGTGAACCCGGCTTGATAGTGCCCTACGATAGTGGTGTCGCCAACATTGTTGAGGTATATAATAAATAAGAACGAAACAAGGTGGCTGACAATGGTAGATATGGTAAGGAAGATTCCTAAGTAGATAAAGCTTTGCCCCTTTTTTAAGGTGTCGTTGACCGATACGTATGGACGAGGTTTTTTAATATTTACCCTCTGAGTCATAACCGCCAATGTGGTTGCCAATGAATATGTGACAAGCGCGGGAATTACACTGTCAATGCCCCAAAAATAAAACATGGGGATAGATAGAATGACCCCCACAACGACTCCCCACACCGAGGCTTTGGCTAATTGAGAAAGCCGTTTAGAGCCTTGAAGTATTGCCAACTCCCCATTTTGAATTGATGATAGGAATATTATGAAGGCGATAGCTATAAAAGCATATGTGTGGTCAAAATTGTCGAAAGTGATATTGCTAAGCAATGGAGAGAATAGGACGGTTATAATAAGACCTATTGCCCCTAACGCCAATGCCCATCGGCGTACAATTATTATAATGCTATTTTTAGAGCTATCAGATGAGGCGGCGATATCGCGCACGGCACTATCTCTGATTCCTAAATTAAAGACGATAGAGAGTAGCTCTATTGCTGAGTTGTATATCCCGAAAAGTCCCACTCCGGCAGCACCAATCCACACGGCAATTAGCTTTGTGCGCACAATCGAGAAAATAATATTGATTGATTGCACTCCGCCAAAGATTCCAAGAGCTTTGAGCGCTCCTGCCGTAAGGCTACTTTTTGTGAGTGATGCCATTTTGTTTGTTATTTAACCCAATGTTGTGGATTTAGTTTAGTGGTTTCTTTGCGAACCTCGAAGTGCATAATTCGTCGGTTGTCGTCCTCGGGATTAGCGTAAACCGTACCAATCACTTGATTTGCCTTTACTTTGTCGCCTGTTCTTACCGAAATAGATGATAAATTGGCATATATTGATAAGTACTCGCCGTGGCGCACCATAACAATGGTGTTATATCCCGGTTGACGGAAGATTGCTGAAACTGTTCCTTCAAATATTGCTATAGCCGATCCCGATGAAAGTAATTCGATATCAATTCCACTATTGTCGGTTTGAATATTGGGGAATTGAGGGTGTTTTTGACGTCCAAATTTGCCCACTACGCGGTATTTCCCAAGAACGGGATAGGGCATGCGACCCTTGTTTCTTTCAAAGTCGTAAGTTGGACCTTGTTCTATCGAAGGCTTAGGCGTGTCGGGTTGAGAAGTGGCAATATCTTCTTGAGGAGTTGCCGACTCTTGTTTAGTTGCCTTATCTTGTTTTTCTTGTTGTTGTTTTTCTTGTTGTTTCTTTTTTTGTTGTTCTTCTTTTTTCTTTTGGGCTAAAGCTTTTTTCTGCTCCTCTTTAAGGCGCTTTTCTTCCTCTTTACGCTTTTTTTCTTCTTCTTTACGACGCTTTTCAGCCTCTTTTTGTTGCTGAGCAATCATTTTGTTGAGTTGGGCATCGAGTTGACGAGCTTCTTGTTGTTTTTCTTTTAAGTATGCTTCAAGAGATGCACGTTCCTTACCAAGATTGGCAATGATTTGAGATTGACGCTTTTCGTGGTTTTGTAGTGCAGCTTGTGTGGCAGATACTTTTTTTATTGACGTCGCTTTATTTGAGTGTAGTGCAACCAAATGATTTTTTGCGTTGTTTACCGAGGTGATTGCATTTTGCAATTCGGTTGTTTTATCATTTTGCCAAGAAGCAAATTGACGCAAATATCTTGTGCGGCGGAATGCTTCAGAAAGAGTGTTTGACGAAAATAGGAATGCCACATTGTTAGACGTGTGGCGTGTTTTGCGAATCGATACCAATATTTCGCCATATTTTTTTTTCAATAAAACAAGGCTTCCTTCCATTTTAGAGATAGAATCACTAAGGGCTGTCATTGTTCCATCAATTGAATCTATCGATTGTTTGAGCGAGTTAATTGAGTCGGATTTCTCTTGAATCTCGGCTGATAGTAGATTGAGTAGGTTGATTTGCTCACGAGTTTGTTTTTTATTCTCGCTGATTTTTTTTGTTGTTTCCGAAATTTCTTTGTTGGTGCGTTGCTGTTCTTGTTTAATGCTACGTTGAGATTTGTTGGCAAGAACTATACCCACCGACACCATAGTTAATAATATTATAAAAAAACGTCTCATTAGCCTTTTTGATTAAAAGCATTTAATAAATCCTCAATATTAACCCGTTTGTAGCCTTTAGGAGCTTTCCATTTAGGCGTGGCACCGGTATTCCATTTGGCTTTTTTGATATTCCACTTCAAAGAGGCTTTGAGTTGTTGCTTTAGATTTGCCGAAATGGTTAATTCTTCGGCGACTTTTCCAATCTCGCTATCTGCGATATTGTTATAGTTGCAAAGCACAGGGTTGGCTCCTTTGATAAGTACTGTTAGGAGTTTTAAAGAGTCATCAATAGAGTTGAATGTGAAATAGTATTTCACTCCATCAATTTCGCATTTAGGAGTGACTTCCCATGTAGAACCTTTAGAAAGGACACTAATACCGTTTGCGCTTTTAATAGTGTCATCTCCAAGAATAAAAGCACGGCCTAATAATATATTTTGAAGGTCGCCTACATTGACAGGATATCCTTTAAGTAATTTTCTCACATCGTCGGCAATATATATCTTACCCATTTTATAGGTGGCATGGATTGAGTCGTTGTTGATATATATGTTGGCGGCTTCGAATCCAAAAACACGAATTGATATATATATGCTTTTGTCTTTGACCATAGTGGCGCGTCCTGAAACGGAAAATTCATTAGGACTTATTAATTCCAAGTCAACAGGAAGTTCAACATCATTCCATGAGTGGTATAATGCACCCACGCTGTCAAGTTTGGAAGAAAGCATTATATTAGAGTGAATTTCTTCGATGTTGACATTCGACGATGAGGTTGTAGAAGGAGTGGTAGTTGCAGATTTTGAAGACCTACAACTACTCATTGCTACTACCGCACAAAGGCAAATTATGATATATATTTGTTTCATTCTTGAGGTTTATTTGTAGAAGAATGTTTGATGTTTGATTTTCTTTTTCAATAATTCATTCTCAGGTTCGAGCTCTAATGCGGCATTCCAAAATCGAATAGCCTCTTCGAGATCGCCACACATAAAATAGATGTCGCCGGCATGATGCAATATTTCAGATGTGTTATATCCACCGGCAGCTAATGCTTTATCAATCCAATAATGGGCGGCAATATAATCTATTTGTAAGAATTTAATCCATGCATATGTGTCGATATATGTTGCATTTTCGGGCTCGTTCTCAATCACATACCGGCTCATCGCCTCCGCTTTGTCCAAATCACTTTTGTTGATGGCAAGGAAATAAGCATAATTGTTGATTGTGTTGATGTTGTCGGGTGTGAGCTCAATCGCTTTTTCGTAGTAATAATAAGCACTGTCATATTGCTCTATTGAAACATAAGTGTCGCCAAGAGAGGTATAAGCCGATGCTGTTAAACTGGGGTTGGGAGAGTCGGGAGAATCAACAACTAAGCGTAGGTATTTGATAGCAGAGTCAGGTTCGTTTACAACGGAATATGCAACCCCCGATATGAAGTTGAGAGAAGAGTTGTTGGGATATTTTTGAGTGGCCATATTTACGGCGTAATCGACAACCGATTTGTCATTTGAAAACGCACAAGCATTGATGAGTTGATACATTAATTCAGCATTGTCGGGGTCAATTTCTAATCCCTCATGTAGCTGGATAGCTGCATTTTTATAGTCTTTTTGAGAAACAAAATAGGCTGCATATGCAAGGTATGCATTTGGCTCATTGGGGTGAGTGATAGGTAATTGCGAATATAATTTCTCAAATAGGGGGATAGCTGTAGAGTCATTGTCGCTAATCGCTTTTGAATAGAACTGGCCGATGATTTTGGTTTTTAGATTAAAATCTACATCTTCATTCTCAACGACATGAGCCAATTCATTGAAAAGAGGAGTTCCATCGGCTTGATCAATGAAATATGCTAAACGCGAAGTGATAACCTCGGCCGATGTTGGGTCGATAGAGTATGCTTTGTCGAAGTAATCAAGAGCTTTAACCGAATCATTTAAAAGGACTAAATATATATTCCCGATTAGGTTGATGTTTGATGCATTTTGAGGGTCGGATTGCAATAATTTATCGGTTTCGGCAATTATGTTGATTGTGTCGTTAAGCTTAGAGTATATAATCGCTTTGTGCTTGCTGAGGGGCTGTGTTATGCCGGTGATTTTTTCAACCTCATTGTATTGTTCAATAGCTTTTCGCATTTGAGCTGAATCTCCCATCGACAAGGCTACTGCATATTGTATTTTTGCATCGGTTTCGTTAGGGAAACGTGAATGTATAGTTTCCCACACTTTTATCGTTTCGTCGGTAGATCTTAATTTTTCGGTGGCGCTGCCAAATAAGAAGTTTGCTTCAAGGCTTTGAGGATTGCTATTGAAATATTTTTCCATTAGTTTATATCCTTTCTCTACTTGAGAAGAATCAAATGCGGTAACCATATCCAATAAGCCTTTTTCATGACCTACCTCAAGATTTGATGGGTCAAGACGGTAGGTGTAAGATATTAGGTCTTGGTATATGCTACTTTTCTCGGTCGCCTTTTGAATAGCCGCTTCAAGATAAATGTAATTAGCTTTCCTTTTGGCGGCAGCTTCGTCCCAATTTTCGGCAGCATTGCCAAATGAGGGAATTAGCAATACAAATAAAAGTATTGCTATTATAGTGAAGTTGTTTCTTTTTAAATTCACAATTATAGAATCAAAATTAGAATATTAGTTTACACCAGTGTGACCAAAACCACCTGCTCCACGTTCACTATCTTCGAGCGATTCCACTTCGCACCAGTTTACCGAAGAGTAGTTGGTAACCACCATTTGGCAGATACGTTCGCCGTGATTTACCACGAAAGGCTCATTTGAAAGGTTGATTAAAATCACGCCTATCTCACCGCGATAGTCAGCGTCGATTGTGCCCGGAGTGTTTACGAGCGAGATGCCATGTTTAAGAGCTAATCCACTGCGAGGGCGAATTTGACACTCATATCCTTGTGGCAATTGAATGTAAATGCCGGTGGGTATTAATGCACGTTCAAGCGGTTTGAGTGTGACCGGCTCAGAGAGGTTGGCACGGAGGTCCATTCCTGCCGATGATGAAGTGCTATAAGAGGGAAGTGGGTTAGATGATTTATTTATGATTTTTACTTTTACGTTGTCCATTTTTATAAAAAAATTTAGTTATCGGAATATTATGCGAAAATAACAAAAATATATGATTTTTACATCATTAATTTATGATTTTTATGATTGATGATGTGATTTTAAGGTTATGCATTTTTAATTACTAATTTTTAGTTATCTTTGTGGCATTATGGCAGATAATTATTTAGAACGAAAAATGGAGGACTATCGCTCGGGCAAAGGTGGTGCTTCAAAGGTGAAAAAGGTGTCGATTGGCTCAAAGCCCGGCACTATTAGTGTGAAGTTCCCCCCTCGCAGGGTGTTTGTGACCGGTGGGGCTTCGGGAATAGGTCGTGCGATAGTTGAGGCTTTTCGTAAGGCCGATTGTTGTGTGGCATTTTGCGATATTGATGCTAAAGCCGGTGCTGCAACAGCACAAGCCACAGGTGCGCAGTTCCACCCGGTTGACGTGCGCGATGTTGAGGCATTGGAGACGTGTATGGCTCGATTGCTCGATGCGTGGGGCGATATTGATGTGATTGTGAACAATGTGGGCCTTGGTTGTTTCGTGCCACTCGTTGAATCGAAGATTGAAGATTTTGACAATGTATTATCGTTGAATCTTCGTCCGGTGTTTGTCACCGCTCGGCGATTGGCTATTCATCGCACTAATAATGGAGGAGAGCCGGCGTATGGCCGCATAATAAATCTTTGTTCCACTCGATATAAACAAAGTGAGGCAGGAACCGAGGGCTATGCGGCATCAAAAGGGGGGATAGCATCGTTGACACATGCATTAATGATGTCGCTTGCACCTCTTGGTATAACTGTTAATTGCATATCACCCGGATGGGTTGAGAATGCACAATATCCGGCGATGACCGAGGCGGATCATCTGCAACACCCATCGCGTCGAGTGGGAAAAGTTGAAGATATTGCGCGTATGTGTGTGTTTCTTGCCATGCCCGAAAATGATTTTATCAATGGCGAAAACATCATAATAGATGGTGGCATGACCCGTAAGATGATTTATGTGGAGTAGGGTGATTGATAAGTCAAAAGGGATTTGTGAATTAAATAGAATAGATGTATATACAAAGCGAGCAACCATTTAGGTCGCTCGCTTTGTACTTGATTGAGAGAGGTTACTTAATATATACTTTTGATGCTTTGTGTCCTTCGGTTTTGATAAAAATTCCATTAGAAGGATTTTTTACTTCCACACCATATATATTATAAAATTTTGTTTCAATATTTTCTTTTTCGGTTCTAACTGTTTCAATGCCGGTAACAACATCTCCTGTGTATGTGGCAGATAATGGAATAAGAACATCATTGGCATACGTAGATGAAATGCGAAGAACGGCATTGTGGCTTTCAGATGTGGGATTGACCGGCTTATAAGTGATATTTATGGTTGACGAGTTGGAAAGTGCATTGGCGTTTTGGGCAGTAACACTGAAAAACTCTGCGTTGTCACCGGCAACAGTCACCGACAAATCACCTTTTAGGTAGTCGTTTGTGAGTTTTAGAGTCTTGGTCTCAGTTGTGGCTGTGTTGAATGATAAAGATGTTGCATCGGGGGTTGATTTGCCTTTTGTGAGTGGTAGTTCTACACCCCAAGGCAACCCTGCATCTTTATAGAGGTTGGTATATCTGATTAAGTTGACATTTCGGTCACCACTGGGACCATTGGCGATGCTGAGATACATATAAGGACGTCCATTTGAAGCACGTCTGATTTTAATACCTTCAGGTTCTCCATGTGACATCGACATGATAACAGAGGCTTTTACTTGTCGGCGAAGGTGTGATTTGCCGGTGCGCCAATTGTAGGCATGGAAAATGACGGTAGGTTTTTTGTCAATAGAGTTTGCATGCTCGACACCGCAACCTTCCATGAAGTAAATGTAATCGCCCGAAATTGTAAACCCTTGATGATCCCATGTCCAGAATCCGGCATCGCCAGTTATGCCACTATAAGGATCGGCACCTTTATCAATTTGAAATGTCTTAATTAAAGCCGGTCGTGCGGCTCCATTAATAACATGGTCGAGAATTTCATCGAAGTGGTACACTTCCACGCACATCGGTCCGCCTTTTTTGCGTGATAATACTGCCAGATATCGAGAGGTTTCATCAATAGCCGGGAAATGGTTATACCATGAGGCATCGCTCCGTTCATTGTCGGTGACAAAATGGTAAATCGGACGTGAAACATTGTTTATGTCGGTAAAAGATGTTGTTCCATTACTGCAATCAACCAAAGAGGGGTTGTCGGCTTTCAAATTGGCACTATGGTATGGGAAGATTGAAATGCCGTTTGACAAGCAACTTTCGCCGGTTGAATTGAGTTTGCCATTACCTCCACAGCACACCCAATTTTTTCCACCATGACGAAATATTACTGTGTTTGATCCGTGTCCTGCATGAATTGCATCAACATGCGCTCGTTTTTCGGTAGTTGTGTTTGCACCTATAACGCGAGTGATAAGTTGGGCTTCAACGCAGCCATAAGTTGATAGGTTGTTTGCGTCACTCAATTCTTGTACGTGATTGAAAAAGTAGTATGGGACGCCATTATCATCAAAATCGTATTCGCTCACATCAAAACTTTGTGCAACTCGGCAACTGCGAACATTTTCCCAACCGGTTAGTACTTGCTCGTATGCGACATTTTGACTCGCTCGAAAATCATAGAACCCAAAACTGCTTGAGAAAAATCGTTCTTGCTCGGTTTTTCCCGGCATTTTGATGTGAGCCATACACATATCGCTATTGTCGAAGTAGTTATAACGGGCGTCAACCGTAACATCTCCCATATAATCCTTGTTGCAATATAGTACATAATTGTAGTTGTCGTCGGTATAGGTTGTTTTGCTCAAAAATACATTGTGATTTATTTTTGCTGTAGTTTTTGCAGGCACAACATAAGTCTCGGTGTTATTTTTGTCACCTTGATAATATCTTATAAGGGCATATAATGTTTGGCGACCTGTACATTCATTGAATCCATTATGTGACACATCGATATTGGTTGTCCCCGCTAAAGAGTTACGGCTTAAGTAAACACAAAATGCGCCACCACGAGCATTAGCCGCTGCGCTTGCGTTGTATAAAGATTTCCCTACTTGTTGGAATTTGTTGTTGGTAATTTTAATGTTGCCACGGGAGTTGCCCACCTCGATGCTATTCCCTCCATCGGTGAAGGAGTTGTCGTGAATAGTAATATTTCCATATCCGCCCCCTATTACAATAAATGGGCAGAAGTTAGTGGATTTGCTTCCATCAAAGTCGTTGTGAGAGATGGTAATGTTCTCATATCTTAATTGTGAAATATCGGCTTTGGCATCGGTGTTGCTATATATTTTGCCCAACGCGAATACGGCAGTCGAACTGCCGAGGGTAGAGGCCTCAACAAGGTTGTATTTTAATGTGATGTTTTTTAAAGGAGAGCCATTGGAGGCAGTCGTGTTAACTACGCGACCGGCACCGGAGAATTTAAGACCGTTTAGAGTGATGCCATCGGCATTAAGTGTAATGGCTCCGGTAATTATAGATTCGTTAGATGTGTCGCGTTTTCCTGAACGAACATCTTTCCAACTATTATGTCCAAAAATAGAAATATTGTCAACATCAAGAGTGATATTCTCGGTGTATGTGTCAGCCGACAGAAATATATTGTCACCGGGTTGAATTTGATTAAGAACCTCAGATATCGAAGAGAATAAGGTAACACCCGGGATAAAAAAACGTTGTTGATATTCAGTGACGTTTCCTGGAGTATAATTAGTTGATACTAAATAGTCGGTGGCATTTATGCTGAAAATGCTGCATATAGAAATGATTAGAGTGTAAATCTTTTTCATAATCAGTGATTAATATAAATAAAAGCGCAATATAGTGATTTTTTATTAAACAAATTAAATATGAATAAAGAAAAGAGTGAATACATAAGATTTTTATGTGATTTTATGGGTATTGTGTGATAAAACAGCACAATTATTAGATATTGGATAGATATAAATGACGCGAGCATCCATATAGGACGCTCGCGTCATTGTTTAAAATTAGTAATCGGTTATTTTATAATAACTTTGGTAGCTTTTGAACCTTCAATCTTAATATATACTCCATTTGAAGGATTGTCAACTTCTACACCTTGGAGGTTGTAGTATTTCACATTGTTTTGGCTGGAATCAATAGTTATACCTTCAATTCCTGTTACCACATTGCTCTTTGAGAGGGTTATAGTGGCTGATGATGAAGGAACCGATGAGATAACTTTCATTGAAGGGAGAGTGTTGTTGATAGCGGCAACTCCTGAAATAATCAATTCGGGTTTCTCTTTTATCAAAATAGGATAATCGGCACTGAGTTGTACATTTATTATAGCATTATTTTCACCTATATCGTTATCATTGGTTGCATAAACATAGTGTACATATAAAGGAATTGATTTGCTTTCAGCGGCTAATTCGGCCCAGTTGTTTGTGCCGTCATATCCAATTCCTAATATGTGCCCATTTTTTATTAGTTCATTGTTTTGGTCGATGATAGCTCCGGGAACATATTCAATCCATTTGTTGCCAAAGTTGCCATTAGCGTCTTTTTCGTAATGTCCCCAACAGTGAAGAAGTTTGCCATCTTGTATCGCGTTGGCATAATAGCCTATTAGGTGATAGGTGTTAGGTGTATTGTTCCAATCAATACGAATTGCGCCATCGTAATAAGTTGCCCAATAATTATTGCTATTAGAGTCATGGTGGGTGCCGGTTCTCTTTGTCAAAATACCATTGCTGTTGCTTATTTCAATAGCGGGAACAAGGTCGGCCGATAATAATGTTAGCACATTGTCACTTGTAGCGTCAACAATAGTGTTAGTAGCACCATTGCGTGTGTAGTTCACATCTATCTTTGCATTAAGGGTAGTGGTGGCTACAGGACGGTTATATTCACGTTTGTCCTCTCCCTGAACAACATTGTAGCTGATAGGGAGATACGCAAAGTCGGCAGTTAATTGACTATTGCTTGCGGCAATTCCGGTGTAATTATTAGTAGATTTGCCATGGGCGAGAGTAATATCATATGTTATAGTCCAGTTTTCAAGCACCTCGTTGGTTACATTGAGCGCTTGAATCACGCTACCCGACGTGGTAATGTAGTTGGCTTTATTATATGATACGGGATTGGTTGGCTCGTCAGAGTCTACTTTGCGGAAAGACCCCATAGGCATATCTTCATTTGTGGTAGCAATAGGGTTCTCATCGAGAGTGACGATACTTGCATTACCAAATGAATAAGTGGTGCCCGGTATAGTCATAACACTTGAAGTGGTTGTTGCTTTGGTATACTTGAGATAGGTCCAACCGGCAGAGTTTATGCCAGATTCGCTGATTGCATTATTGAGATATACATCGATATCATAAGTGGCTTGTGGGTCTACATTGTGGAAAACAATAGTAGGCATTGATTTGTCGGAAGCGTTAGCTTCAACTTGCACATAATAGCAATTTTCGAGTGTTTTTATCACACCTTCATCGGCAGTGAGGATTGACCCATATTGTATAGTCAAGTTGTTGCCATTTGCGTCGGTTGTGCTTGTAGCGATATCGGCAAGTGCTTGAGGAATTACCACAGTATAGTATTTTGCTAAATCAAGAGCGTTTGCTCCATAACAAGAGGTTTTGGCGATATTGGTGCTATTGATTGTGGCATTAACTACCATATTGAATGAATAGCGGCCTTCGCTGTCTTGTTGTTGTGCTGTGCTAATGCTGATAGGAGTAGAAGGCTCATAATCGGTAACGGTGTTTGATTGAGCACTTGCACCTACTTCACCGGTGGTGAATGTGGGGATTATATTAAATGTATATGTTTCATTCCATTGAGCATCGGCTGGAAGACTCATTGTGTAGTTGGTGCTTGTTACCGATGTGCTTAATGAGGTCCAACTGCTTTGAGATGAAGTTTTATATTGCACTTCATATTTAGAAACTGTGCCATGTACAGGCGCTTTCCATGTTACATCAATGCTTTTTGCCGATGTAGAAGCGTCGGTTTTTACTCCCACTGCTTGCACATTGCTTGCAGCAATAGCTTCAAGATCAAACGTCACTTCACTACGGGCAGGAGTGGTTGTAGCATCATTTATGGGGATTGCAACTGAACTGATATACTCCCCTCCATTTGAACAGAAGTATAGGTTGTTGGCATAGTCCCATTCAAGAGCATTGATGTTTTTACCTGCATTGGTAACAATGTTATAAATTGGAGATCCCCATGAGAGGTGTGCCCCATTATTATTATAAGTTACGCGATAGATTTTGATTCGTCCTACTGATTTTGGAGATCCATCTGAATTGAAGTCGCTATCGTCATATTCTTGTATCGCAAGGAGAGTTTTGTCATGATTCCATTCCATGACTACAACTTTACGTTTTGAAAGATCAGCATAATCGGCTGTGTTGTTTGTTAGGTTTGTATGGATATAACTATAATCTTTCATTTGAGAGGTATTGCTACCAGTACTTCCCGACATAGATCCCGGAACATCTCGACCTTGATGAACAAAACACCTTTACCGTCTTTGTCAAATAAAATTCCTGAATATTCATTTGAAAGCCATCGAGCGTCATATGAACCATAGGTGTCAATAGGAAGGGTTGCAGAAGGGGCAGTACTCCATTTTGTCGCTGTTCCAAGATTGAAAACATATGCACTGACATATTGTCCTACAAAATTTACATCAAAACCATTCTTGATAGACAACATGGCTATTTTGAGATTGCTTCCTGAACCATATACATCTAATCCAACTGTTACGCCTGAAATGGTAGAACTACCATTGGTTATTTCTCCGGTTGCAGTATTGACCGACCCTGAGAATATAGATGTCGCGCCGGCTTCAAGATTGTCGGGATTAAATTCATAAATGCCGGGTCCATTCATACATGCTCTTGATATGAATAGTCGCGAATAGTCTTCGGAATATTTTACATTTTTGAAGTCGAAAACAGGAGTATATCCTCCATCTTGCCTTTTTGTAGGATATAAATTGCTTGAAGTCGCCATTGTTAATCCACCGGTAAATCCGTATGTGCCTTTTGAGTTTTTAATGCCATTGAGTTGTGGGTCAAATGCATAAAGCCCAACTCCGATACCTCCATTTGCTTTTGAAGAATGATAGACTGTACTTGTGTTAGGTAAAGATGTATTGGATTCTGTCACAAGAATTCGCCCAAAATTTTTGCTCACTGGGTTGTTATCAATAGCGATGCCAAATGGAGACCAAAATCTTACTTGCTTTGAGTTGAGAGTGGGGGTTGTTAAATTGTTACTTGTTACTTTTATTTTGAACCAATAAGTTCCGAGAGGAACGTTTTTGTTCATAAATGAAACATTTACGGTGTTGGCACCGGCAGTAGTTGTACCTGCAACTTCAAACAACTTTGTGTTTTTATCGTTGTTGTTGTAAACTTCGATAATCACAGCCGAAGCGGCAGCATTAAGAGAATATTTGACTTGACATACCGATGGATCAGAAGTTGCTGATGCCGAAATGTCGTAAGCAAAAGCATTTTGTGCTTTAGCTGAGAATTGGAACGAGGCAATCAATGCAATTATTAGCATTATTGCCTTTGTAGTAAAAATTTTCATTGTATGGTAATTTTGTTGTTTTTTCGTATAGATTGTTCGTATATTCCTTTATCGTGCGATGAAAATATACTGCAAATATCGTAAAAAAAATGCTTTTATCAAAGAAAAAAAGTTTTTTATTCGTTAGAGCTAAGGTTGTTACGATTATTTGGCGGGGAAACGTCGCCAAATGAAATGGGGGATGAGATGCCAAAATGCCACTACCAATCGCCATTTCCAATCGATGATAGATACTCGTTTGCGATGAAGTATCGCTTTTACGAAGCGAGGTGTTGCATAGTCAACACTCATGAGCATAGGGAACTTGCGACAGTTGTTGAGTAGAGGGGTGTCGACAAATCCCGGGCGAATGTCGGTAAATCGCACATTTACTTTTTCGAAATGGGCGAGTTGTTCAAGGGCGTCGATATAGTGTCGTTGATATCGTTTTGTTGCGCTATATGAAGGTGCAATTCCGAGTCCCATTGTGCCGGCGATAGATGATATAACGGCGATTTGTCCCGGCTCATCGTTGTGTGAACGATTGCGGAAATAATTAAAAGCGGTGTCGACAATATGGGTAAAACCGAGGGTATTTGTTTTTACGGTGTTGAGTTCTATGTCAGAGTCGAGCGATGGATTTTGTGACCCGATACCCGATGATAGCAAAAGGGTATCCATTCCACCTGTTTTCTCAATCAATGACAATAGTTTATTACCGGCATCGGGGGCTGTTACGTCGATTTGCTCAGTGGCAATGATTGATTGGGAATATTGTTTGCGTAGTTCTTCAAGCGCCTCGGCGCGACGGGCTGCAATGCCTATTGTCCACCCCATTTGAGCAAATTGGGTAGTGATGGCTTTTCCTAACCCCGATGAAGCTCCTATGATAATGATGCGCTTTGACACTGCCATAGATCAATGTTTGTGGTCGTTGTGGTTTCCCTCAGAAGGTTGAGTGTCGTTGGTAGGATTGTTTGGGCGAGAATACGTTTTTTTCTTGCCAAGAGGAATGGTGTACATCACGTTGAATGCGCCTGAGATAGCCGAGCCACGTGATCCAAATCCGGGAATATACCACGGATCTCCATAGACACACTTGCTTTCATGTAGAATGGTGTGATATTTAAAAGCCCAGCCGAGCGACCATTCTTTGTGTATTTGCACTTTTATTCCAAGAACGATTTCTCCATATCCTACAAATGAGTTTTGAGAGGGAATGTTAGAGGTATATTCTTCACCCCAATAAGGGTTGTCGATAATCACGTCGTTCACTTCAAAAGAGAATGGGGTTACACCATATCTTAAACCACCATATATCTGATATTCTTTTGTCTTGTCGTATAGGAAATTATAGTTTGCTCCGATTTTGAAATAGGGAGCGATATTGCTTTTATATTTGTAGCTGCCCCCATCGGGTTTGTGGGAGGCTTGACCTAATCCAATTTCAAAGATGGGTTTGAAACGGTTATATAAACTCAATTCACCCCACACATCTATTAATCCGTAGTGCTGACCGAAACATCTCATTATGGGATCCCAAACGTTTACCCCAATTGTCACCTCATCAAAAAGAGGATAAGTGAAATCGGCATTCTTTTTCTTTATTTTTGTAGAGTCGATAAATTCCTTGCCGGTAACAGTATCAACATACACCACGTTGCCTTTCTCATCATGGTAATGAACGAGATTAGGCATTTTTGATGGGTCGGGAGTTTCGGTGGTGTCTTTAGGGTTGAGATTTACTGCCTTTGTTTGAGTGGCTGGTGTTTCAACCGGAGAGATGCGTCGTTGAGCGTTTAGAGAGAACGCGCTCAATGTCAAGCAAAATAATATGATATAAAATATAGAGTGTCGCATTAGTTAATCTGGTTTTAGTTGGTTTTGAAGTATATTTTAATGCGTTCCACATCTACATTTGTGATTTCGGGGTTGGTGATGGTGACTGAATCGATCAAGATGTCGGTGTGTCGA
Source organism: Muribaculaceae bacterium (assembly GCA_017399915.1). GTDB lineage: Bacteria > Bacteroidota > Bacteroidia > Bacteroidales > Muribaculaceae > RGIG4079. The sequence goes on along the minus strand of JAFQAS010000065.1, from coordinate 51,933 downwards.
ACAGATGTGATTTTGTAACGAAACATTGCGCCACATTCTTCCGAAGCAAAATAGGGTGTTGATTCATAATCAAACCATATAGTGTCGTTATATGCATTTGTCTCACCAAATTCGGTGTAGTGAAAACAAAAGGCAGTGTTTTTTTGAGTGGAGCGAAATGGGAGATATGTTTGTTTTGTTTCGACTCCATTGGTGGTGAGTAAAGAGTCGCCGGTGGCTCCTATGCCATAAACTTCTAATGAATTAAGCACGATGGCTTGTTTGCTTTCGGAGTCATAGAACCCTGCTAATGGAATGCTACTTTGGTTCTCAAGGCAACCATCGCTTGAACATGATGTTAACGCGCCTATTGAGAATGCCAAGGCAATTATTATGTGAATTAAAATTTTCCCCATTTTAAAATTTCGTCTATATCTTTTCTGTTTTTTGTGGCAATAGTGGCATCGGGTGCCGGATATCCGATAGGTATAATCGCTATCGGTTCGTATTGCGCAGGAATGTTTAACCCCGATTTAATTTTATCAACATCGAAGTTGCACACCCAACAGGTGCCTAATCCCTCATCGGCGGCAGCCAAACAGATATGTTCGATTGCGATTGATAGGTCAACATCGGTGTGGTCTTTGTTATCACTTGCTCTATGCCAAGCTTCTTCGTGGTTGCCACATGCCACAATAAATGCCGGAGCAGTTGTGACCCATGGACGATTATAACTCTCAATCACAACCTCACGACAAGAAGCATCACATTCATCATCAATGACAACAAATGTCCATGGCTGGCGGTTGCAGGCCGAGGGGGCAAGTCGGGCTGTTTCTATTATACCCGAAAGGATATTGCGCGATACTGCACGATTACGGTCGAAATCACGACAGGAATATCGGTTGCGAGCAAGATCTAAAAAACTCATAATATGAGAATTATTTTTCGGTGTCGTTTTTGAGATTTAGTTCTTCTTCGATTTCATAATCGTTGCGACGAGGAGAATTACGCACCACAAGTTCGCCGATAAACCCGGTGAGGAATAGCTGGGTGCCAAGAATCATCATCACAAGCGATAGATAGAAGTAGGGAGAATCGGTAACAAGATGATAAGTGTTGCCACTATACATGTTATAGAGTTTCATGCCACCTACTACCATCACGGCAATAAGCCCGAGGATAAACATTAAACTTCCGAGCAAGCCGAAGAAATGCATTGGTTTAACGCCGAATTTGCCTGTAAACCAAAGTGTTGCGAGGTCGAGATAACCATTGACAAAGCGATCGAGCCCGAATTTTGTTGAGCCATATTTGCGAGCTTGGTGTTGCACTACCTTTTCGCCAATTTTGTTAAATCCGGCAAGTTTGGCAAGATAGGGGATATAACGATGCATGTCGCCATATACCTCAATATGTTTCACCACTTTTTTGCGGTAAGCTTTTAGACCGCAGTTGAAGTCATGAAGGTTTTTAATTCCGCTCACTTTTCGTGCAGTAGCATTGAAAAGCTTTGTAGGAATAGTCTTTGATAGTGGGTCATAACGTTTTTGTTTCCAACCCGATACCAAATCATAGCCGTCTTCGGTAATCATGCGGTATAGTTCGGGGATTTCGTCGGGACTATCTTGCAAGTCGGCGTCCATTGTTATTACCACATCGCCTTTGGCGCGAGCAAAACCGGTGTTTAGCGCCGGCGATTTGCCATAGTTGCGACGGAAACACACTCCCTTAACCGAGGGATTGTTCTTTTGTAACGAACGTATTACCTCCCACGATTCATCGGTGCTACCATCGTTGATAAAAATGATTTCGTAGCTGAACTTATTTTCGTCCATAACTTTGCGAATCCAAGCTTCGAGTTCGGGAAGCGATTCAGCTTCATTGTAGAGGGGAACGATTACCGATATATCCATAGTGTTGAAATTTTATATCTGATTTATTTGGTTGTTATCGTCATCGTCTTTTACTCTTGGACGGAAATGACGGATAATAGGGGTGAGTATTAAAGATAAAATAGATCCACTAAATACCCCAAAGGATATTGTGTTTCCGGCTATTGATAGAGGAGATGGGAGCATGTTGCCTTTCAGCATTAATTCAAGTGTAGATGCCATTTCGTTGCCCATAGCTCCTCCAATGTGTCGATATGTCGCTATTGCTGATTGGCATTGTTCATAGAGGAAATTGGGGTTGATCCATGTCATATACACTACGATAGTAGCCGCCATTATCATGGAACCACAAAGGAAAAGGACTATGCCATGAGTCCACACCTCAGAAAATGTATAGAAATATCCATTTTGAACAAAGCCTTTGCGGAGAGTGAGATAGGTGTAAACCGGCACCACCAATGCCATTATGGTAGCGATAAGACCTAATAACGGCATATTTGTGGCAATGGCCGAAAAGATAAAGAGTGCACTAAGATAAATGCCAAACCCTAATCCATCTTCGGCTCCTCGTCGGAATACTGATTTATGTTTAAACTTCTCCATAATCTCAATTCAACCTACAAAGATAGTGCAAGCCGAGCGCAAATGCAAATTAAGCTTGCTTAAATTTGCTTTGCCGAGGCGCCGCCTATCTAAGACGGAGTCAACGATAGGGCAAAATAGAGCGCAAATGCAAATTAAGCTTGCTTAAATTTGCTTTTGTAGAGTCAACAAGCAAGTGCAAAATAAGCAAGGTTTATTTATCTTGTAGCGGTTAGCATTGGGGGAGATTGCCCATATTTACTTTCTCGAATTTATAACCGAGGCGTTTTAGCTCGATTGCTGCTCCTATGCGGTACATCGACTTGACAGCGCGAGAAAAAATGTGGAATGCTATGGGGCTTTGAGGCTCGATTCCCTCGTGACGAATACGTGAAACAGCTGTTTGTGCGCACACACGGATTGTTTTTTCAATCCATTGGGCAGTGTCGCTTTCGAGTTGCATATTAAGTACATTTTGCACGATGTGTTCGTCCATGTCGTCGAAGCCATCTTTGCCATAAAATGATTGATATGTAGCTTTTTGAGTCGAAGCCCAATCCTTGTCCCAACCATTGGCAATAGCCATGCCTATATATCCAGCCCAAGCGACGGCGACAGTGGGATATTGCGCAATCTCTTTTACGGCATCTACCATATATTCGGGGGCAAGTTCATGCCAACGATAGTCGATGTCTTCAGAAGAAAGAAGGGTGCCGTCGAGAAGCATGCGAGATGTGACGATGCGGAGCATTTCGTCGAGGAGTTGCGATTCAAATCGGTCAAGAAGTTTGTAATCAATCATATTTAGTGCTATATTTGTAGTTCGAATTACAAAATTAATGAATTATGTCGTGTATTAGAGTTTTATTATCCCTAATTTTTCCACCTTTGGCAGTTTTTGACAAAGGTTGTGGGTCAATCTTAATCGTTTTGATACTCACATGCATGGGGTGGATTCCCGGAGTGATTGCCGCCTTGATTATATTGAACAGGCGTGATTGATAGAAAGTGAACTATAGATCGCTTCCTTTATGTTTCACTTTTCGAGTGTAGGTTTTCTTTGACCGGTGAACACTATTAGAGGAGTGAAATCCTGGATCTTTGATTTCTTTCTCGGCTTCGCGACTCCCTATTCGTGAGGCTTTTACATAATCAACGAGGGTGAATGACCGTTTGTTGTTTTTCTTTTTGATTTTCATATATTTGACAAGATAATTAGGGGAAATATAAATACACATCGTCATAATTGATGACGATGTGTATATGTTTTTATACAAAGTTATTTTACAGGAATTTTGTTAACGCGGTTCACATGACGACCTCCTTCGAATGGGGTGTTGAGGAATGCGTCGACAATTTCAAGAGCGAGCACCGGCTCGATAAAACGAGCGGGAAGAACAAGCACGTTTGCGTCGTTGTGTTGACGAGCTAATTTAGCTAATTCGACTGTCCAACAAAGAGCCGCACGAATGCCTTGGTGCTTGTTGAGTGTCATTTGAATGCCATTTCCACTGCCACACATAGCGATGCCGGGGAAGCATACACCATTTTCCACAGCCTCGGCACATGGGTGTGCAAAGTCGGGATAGTCGCAACTATCGGTACTGTTTGTGCCAAAATCGGTATATTCGATATCTTGTGAATCAAGGTAACCTTGAATGATGCTTTTTAGTTCGTAGCCGGCATGGTCGCTACACATTGCCACTTTCTTTCCTTCTTGAAGTATCGACATGATGAGTCTTGTTTTTTGAGATTAGTAATTAATAATGCAAAGATAGCAAAACTTTTTGATACTATATGAATGAAGAGCGGCGATATGTGTTTTTGAGTAGAGGGAAAATTCGAACCACATTATTTAATGAAAATCGGAAAATAACACATTAATATATATTAAATTTGGGAAAATAACCATATTAATGAGTATCTTTGCACGCTAAATAACCCAAAGATTATTAACTAAAATCAAATTTATAACCAATCTATGTTCTCAAAATTCTATCAATCAACAGTATTGTGTCTGTTGACTCTCCTTTTTGCTGTGCCGGCTGTGAAAGCAGCCGATGCTCCCGTGAAGCGCGAAATGCGTAGCGCATGGGTGGCAACAGTGTGGCGCCTTGACTGGCCCGATAACACAATTTCCTCTACTGGAAATACAACTCAAATTGATCGTCAAAAAGCATCAATGACTCGTCTTCTCGACTCATTGCAAATCAACAACATGAATGCTATCAACTTTCAAGTGCGTAGCCGTTGTGATGCGATGTATAAATCAAGTTATGAGCCATGGTCTGAAGATTTAGTGTCAACACGTGGCTTGGATCCGGGGTGGGACCCATTGGCTTGGATTGTTGAAGAATGTCATAAGCGTGGTATGGAATGTCATGCTTGGGTTAACCCTTATCGTTATGAATCGGTTGTAGGACAATGGACACTCCCTACAGATTATCGTAATACACACCCCGAATGGTTGCTTGATGTGGGTGGCGCAAGTATTCTCAATCCCGGGCTCCAAGAAGTAACCGATCAAATTGTTAAGGTAATTCGTGAAATAGTCCAAAATTATGATATTGACGGTATATTGTTTGACGACTATTTCTATCTTAGTGGCACGCCTACCGATTCAAGTGGCGATGGTGATCAATATGATGCTTATGTTGCGGCGGGTGGAACATTATCGCATGGCGATTGGCGTCGCGATAATGTGAATCGTATGGTTGATGCGGTATATAAAATGATTCAAGAAGAAAAACCATGGGTGCGTTTTGGTATCTCTCCTGCAGGTGTGTCATGTACATCGGCTTCTCATGCCGCAAAATATGGTATCGAGCCATGTGGTTCGGGTAGCGATTGGCAATATAATGATATATATTCCGACCCTATTGCATGGATTGCAAATCACTCTCTCGACTATATCTCTCCACAAGTATATTGGACTATAGGATATTCTACTGCCGATTTTTCAATTATTACACCTTGGTGGGCTAAAGTGGCATCAAAATTTAATCGACATTTCTATACAAGTCACTCAATTTCGTCATTGACAGCTTCAAGCAAATCTACAACAATGTCAATGCGTGAAGCCACTATTGCCGATGCAATTAATAATGTCAAGGCTTCGGGCCCTAATAATACAACTTTTGAGGAATATGCCAACGAGATTCGTCTCAATCGCACAAGTTCTCTCGATGATGCTCCCGGGGCAATCTTCTACTCTTGTAAGTATCTTTACAAAACAGCTCCTAAGTTTGCGCACTACTTGAAAAATACAGTGTTCAATACTCCTGCGCTTGTGCCTGCCATGACTTGGAAACCCGGTTATAACCCCGGAAATGTGAAGACCTTGAGCCGTAGTGGCAATAACTTGAACTGGACAGGATATGACAATGTGCGTTACACTGTGTATGCAGTGCCAACATCTGTTGCAATGGAGAACTTCGCTAAAGAACCCGAATATCTATTGGGTACATCTTATGCGACAACCTATGCTATCCCTGCCGATAAACGCACAGGATATAACTATGCAGTGTGTGTGCTCGACCGATATGGAAACGAATACTCTCCAATGTTTGCCGGTGTGGCAGCAAAAGATATGCCTGCTCCTACATTGACCTTCCCTGCAAATAATGCCGATGTGGAAACTCCATTTGAATTCTCTTGGAACTCAGTGGCAGGTGCAACTAACTATATTCTTGAGATTGCCGAAGATGCATCGTTCAGCAAAATGCTTTATACGGTAGATTGCACTGCAACTTCATGTTCATCAAAGAAATTTGATAAGTTCCCCAACCAAAAGCTTTATTGGCGTGTGCGCGCTTGTGGTAATGGTTATAACGACGGTATTTCGGCTGTTTGGGCGTTTACCCCTGCTACATTTGAAATTACCTCTCCTAAAAGTGGTGCAACCGAAGTGTCGCTCACTCCAACAATTTCATGGAGCATACCTACTCGTAAAGTGAACGTAGAGATTGCTACAAATGTTGATTTCACCGAAGCGGGAATGGTGCATGAAGCTACCGGTGTGGTTGCTCCTTATACAGTGCCTGGTGAAGTGCTTGGTAGCTATACTGTATATTATGTGAGATTAGGCTATGAATATGCCGGAGAACAATTATATACCGAACCAATAGCTTTTACAACTATTGAAATAACTCCCGGAGAAATGGAGTTTAAGTTCCCTGTTGAAGGTGGAGATTTTAAATCAGAAGATTTTATACATATTGCATATAATAAAGGTATAAACAGTGTAAAAGTTGAAATGTCGGCAACCGAAACATTTGGTCGTAACCGTTTCATTGAGGATTGTGCTCCCGGCACTTGGGCTACTGCGACTAAGGCCGGCGATATCAAAATCTCAAGTAAAAATCTTACAAAAGATAAACTATATTATATCCGTGTGCAAGGTAGATACAACTCATCTGAAGGCTCTAAAACTACCGCTTGGAAGACAATCTCGGCTTACTATCGTGGCGAAGGCTCAGGTGTAGAGGGTATTGTCAATGATAATGCAAATGTGTATATTACCAATGAGAATGTTTTAGTGCTTGGTGATAGCGCTAAACAAGTGACAATTACTAATGTCGGAGGTCAACTTGTTGAATTGATAAATGTGGAAAATCAATCACAATTAGATATTAATCATTTGGCATCAGGTGCATACCTTATAAAAGTGATTGGCAATGAAGATTCGGTTGTATTGAAATATGTGAAATAACATCACAACATATACTCTTGTTAAGTGAGGTCGCTCTAAGGCCTCACTTTTTTATTAGTTTCTTATTTTTCTAAAGCCGAGATGTAGAGCGTAAATCCCTATTATGGGGTAGAGCTGTGTTATCGGTGTTACTATGCGATAACAGCAGTAACACTATAAAGAGTAGGTGAAAAACAACACCCCGGTGAGAAATTCACCGAGGTGCTTATTTAATGATATTTATGGTTATGATTATTCTTCGTTGTGATTTTCGTTGCGGTTGTTGTCGCGACGAGGTCCGCGGTTGTTATCACGGCGAGGACCACGGTTGTTGTCGCGGCGAGGACCACGATCACCTTCACGACGAGGAGCACGAAGAGCGCGTTCGCGTTCTACATATCCTTCGGGTTTAGGTTGAAGGGCACGCATTGAAAGACGGAATTTGCCTGTTTTCTTGTCGATTTCGATGAGTTTCACTTCAAGGGTGTCGCCTTCTTTGATGCCTGAAGCTTCCATGCTGTCGATACGTTCCCATGAAATTTCAGAGATGTGGAGAAGTCCGTCACGACCCGGCATGAATTCTACGAATGCACCGAAGTCGAGGATTGAGCGAACAGTACCTGTATAAGTTTTGCCTTCTTCAGGAAGCTCAACGATAGCGTTGATCATTGCCATTGCTTTGTCGATAGCTTCTTTGTTGGCAGCAGCTACTTCGATATAACCTGCGTTGTCGATTTCGTCAATAGAAACAACAGCGCCACTTTCTTCTTGAATGCCTTGAATGATTTTTCCGCCCGGGCCGATAACAGCACCAATAAGGTCTTTAGGAATAGTCAAGGTAACGATGCGAGGCACGTGAGGTTTGTAGTCTTCGCGTGGAGCAGGGATTGTTTCGTTGATTTTGTTGAGGATGTGAAGACGTCCATCGCGAGCTTGCATCAATGCTTTTTCGAGGATTTCGTAAGAAAGACCGTCGCACTTGATGTCCATTTGAGTAGCTGTGATACCGTCAACTGTTCCTGTTACTTTGAAGTCCATATCGCCAAGGTGGTCTTCGTCACCAAGGATGTCAGAAAGTACTGCATATTTAGGACTGTCAGTGTCGGTAATCAATCCCATAGCGATACCGCTCACAGGTTTCTTCATTTTTACACCTGCATCGAGCAATGCGAGTGTGCCGGCACAAACTGTTGCCATTGATGAAGAACCGTTAGATTCGAGGATATCAGAAACGATGCGACAAGTGTAGGGGAAACCTTCGGGGAACATGCGTTTCAATGCACGGTGAGCGAGGTTGCCGTGACCGATTTCGCGACGACCTACACCACGCACAGGACGAGCCTCACCTGTTGAGAAAGGAGGGAAGTTGTAGTGGAGAAGGAAGCGTTCCTTACCTTGGCACAATACTTCGTCAAGAATCTTTTCATCGAGTTTTGTTCCGAGAGTAACGGTTGAGAGCGATTGTGTTTCACCACGAGTGAATACAGCCGATCCGTGAGGTCCGGGAATGTAGTCAACTTCACACCAGATGGGGCGAATGTCGGTAGTCTTACGACCATCCAAACGAATGCCTTCATCGAGAATGCAGCGGCGAACAGCTTCTTTCTCTACATCGTGGTAGTAACGTTTGATGAGAGGAGTTTTTTCGTCGCGTTCTTCTTCGGGAATTGATTCGATATATTCATCGCAGATAGCAGCGAAGCTATCGTTACGCCAATGTTTGTCGGCGCAACCGGCTTTAGCTACTGCATAAGCTTTTTCGTAGCATTTTTCGTGAACATCTTTGCGAAGATCTTCATCGTTTACTTCGTGACAATATTCGCGTTTTACGGTTGAACCTACAGTTTCGGCAAGTTCTTGTTGAGCGATACATTGTTTTTTGATTGCTTCGTGAGCAGTTTTGAGAGCTTCAAGAAGTTCTGCTTCTGAAACTTCGTCCATCTCACCTTCCACCATCATGATGTTGTCGTAGGTAGCACCTACCATCAATTCCATGTCGGCTTTTTCGAGTTGTTCAAAGTTAGGGTTGATAACGAATTTGCCATCAACGCGAGCTACACGCACTTCCGAGATAGGCCCATTGAAAGGTATGTCAGAAACGGCGATAGCAGCCGAAGCAGCAAGACCTGCAAGAGCATCGGGCATTTCTACACCGTCAGATGAATACATTGTGATGTTTACAAAAGTGTCGGCGTGATAATTGTCGGGGAAAAGTGGACGGAGCACACGGTCAACGAGGCGTGCTGTCAAAATTTCGTAGTCAGATGCGCGACCTTCACGCTTGAGGAAACCGCCGGGGAAACGGCCGGCAGCCGAAAATTTTTCTTTGTACTCTACTTGGAGGGGCATAAAGTCACCCCCCTCACCGGCTTCTTTAGCCGAACATACTGTCGCTAAGAGCATTGTGTTGCCCATGCGAAGTTCTACCGCTCCATCGGCTTGCTTGGCAAGCTTGCCTGTTTCGATGGTGATAGTGCGACCATCACCAAGCTCGATGGTTTTCTTAATTGGGTTTACCATAAATATCTAAAATTTTATCTTCTTAAAAAATCACGCAAAGATAGTGAATTTTATTCAAAAATCCGCATAAAATGCCGATTATTTGAGAAATAGACAAGATGAATACCCAATTTTACCTCAAAAAAAGCGAAATCTCACAATTTATCGTTCAACCCTTTTTACCACAAAGATGCTTAATTCATAGAGTAGATAAATGGGGCCGGTGACAAGCAAAAGGGTGAAAATGTCGGTTGTAGGGGTGATTATTGCGGCGATTATCGTGATGATTACAAGCGCATGGCGGCGATAGTGTCGCAATAGCTCGGTGTCAACAATTCCCATCTTGGCCAAAACAAATGCTATGACAGGTAATTGAAACACGAGTCCCATCATAAGGGTGAGAGTGGTGAATGTAGAAATATATGACGATAGGGTAATGGTGTTGTTGATAGTGGGGTCAACTTGGTAGGTGGCAAGGAATTGGAACGATATGGGGAAAATGACAAAATAACTCATCATAAGACCCAATATAAACAAACCATAAACCACAAATACCACTATAATGGAGTAGCGTTTTTCGTTTTCGTATAAGGCAGGAGAAACAAAACGAAACAATTCGAATAGTATGTAGGGTGATGCAAATAAAAACGCCAGATAGCACGATGTGGAAATATGTGTCATGAATTGAGCTGCCAACTCGGTGCTGATAAGTGGCACATTATAAGCGTCGAAAGTGAAATCTATGCCAATCAGCCCCATCAATTGCTCGACCCACTTAAAGGTGATGAAATCACTGGTATGAGGGGCTAATAATATGTTAAAGGTTTCGTCTTTAAAACAAAAAATGGCAATTCCCATTGCGAGAACTACTCCGGCAATGCGAAACAACATGCGGCGGAGCACTTCTAAGTGTCCGCCCATGGTCATCATGCCCTCAGCCGATTCTTCTTGAAATTCATCCTCGTCGAACTCTTCGATAGATTGCCTTTCGTCGGGATTTTCTTCGGGAAGAGGTGCGTTATCTTTGTTCCGATTCATTTTGTGTCGCCTGATCGGGTTGAGGTTGAGGCTGTTGTTGCGCTTGCTGGTTGCGCCATTCTTGCTCACGTTGTTGCTCATCGGGCAAAGGCTCATTCATGGCTGTTTTGAAACTTCTCACGCCTTGACCTAAGCCTTTCATTAATTCGGGTATTTTTTTGCCTCCGAAAAGTAGCAATACCAACACGCACACAACTATAATCTCAGTTGCGCCAATCATGCATAATGTCCCCATCATATAGGTAATTATAAAGTGTTGTCAACTAAATAAATCTCGCAATTGTCGAAGTTAATTTCCCAGTTGCCGTTGGGAGTGCTTTCCCAATTGTATTTGGCAGCCATAGTGTCCCACCAATTCTGAAATTTAGTGCCGGTTTCACCAAGGTCTTTTACCAATTTCTCATATAATTCGGCATTATCGGCAGTCAATATGCGCGCCAATTCATTCAATCCATTACGGCGTTCAAATAAGCGTTGAATCTCATCACGCTCCGCCTCTGTTACTTGTCCTACTAATTTTTTCATATATTAATATTCTTCTTTTACATCAAAAGGGTCTAAATAATCAATCTCTTTTATCTCTTTGTCGGGGAGGAACGTTCCAATCGTGCGTATTGAGGCAAGTAAGTCGCGAGAGGCGTTACGCTCAATATGAGCCACTACACATTGCTCATGTGAAGGAGTATTGACCTCGTAAGTTGTTTTGCGATTTAACCACACGCATCTACGACATTGATAAGCGTCGCATTTGCGACACAATGGGGCATGGTCGAGACGATAGAGTTGAGGATTTTTAATGTCAAGACCGGTTTGCAGATCTCCAACTGAGAATTTAGCTTTGCCTATGCCAAAATCCTCGTTTTCACCTGCAAGATAGAATGCCGGGCAAACATAGAAACGACCATCGGGAGCAAGTGTTATTGATTCCCAACCGGCATTGCAGTTGTTCATCTTGTCGAGCATCATGCGGTCGGTCAATAAGTTGAGTTGCACTGCATGATTATTCTCGTAGCAATCCTTAACTTTTGATGCTATTTCACCGAGAATGGTTTTGTATTTAGCGAAATCATCATCGGTAAATGTCTCAATGTTCTTAATCACTACGTTTAGGCGGGAAACTTCATTGAGAATGGGCAACAAACGAGAGTAACACTCAAAGAATGATGCTTTGTCGGTGCGCAATACGTATGCGATTTCTTTATCGGCTTTCAATGATTCTAAATCATTCCATGAATCAATAACTACAACATTTGCGTTGATTGATTGTGAAATTGATTTGATTTTTACATGGTCAATCGTTTCGATTGTCGCTTCATATTCCTTGGGAAGTTGATAATCGGGGTAAACCATTTGAATCATCAAATTCTCTTTCATCGCAAAAAGAATCCCTGCTTTGAGGTCATCAAGCGAAATGAGATTACGCTCCTTTTTGTAATTGTCGTAATGGCAATATGACACCGAAGTGTCGTCGAGATGTATTATAAGATATTGTAACATAGTGATTAGCAGATTTCGGGGTTTACACTCTTTTTATTTTGCTCAAACTCTTCACGTTTCCCTTCCAACTCTAATTTGCGGAATAGCTTATTCCAATAATAATTGTTGGCTCTTACGTGTGCTTTATGCATCTTGCATATCGCTGTTGATCGTTGATAAATCGTAGGAGTATCTGCTGTGTCATAGTTCTCTCCTTGGCACCATGCACAACCACTTGCCACCTCGCAGTCGATACATTCTTGCGTAGATTGAGTGCAACGGTCAAGCGTAAGGAATGGACGAAGTTTGTTTTTGTCAATCCCATCATGGATATTGCCGATTATCCAAGCCTTTTTATCGCGCAAGGAATATTGTGCAAAGCGAGTGCAGGGGTAGAAATTTCCTACTGCATCAATTGCAAGCATTTTACCCGAACCACACCAATTGCCATTGTCTAATACACAATCCATAGGTTTACCCATATTTTCAGTATAGAATGAGCAAGTGTTTTCTTTATAGAGGTCATTATCTATAATTGTATCGGCAAGTTGCATCAATTGGTCTTCGAATAATGCGTCATCGCCTTCTTTCCACACATCTTCAAATACACAATTAATATGTATCTCATTAATACCCAAGTTAAATAAGTGTAATACGCTTTCTTTGATATAAGGGATATCGGCACTGCTAATGGTTACCTTTGTTCCTGCTCCGGGGAATTGTTCCAGCCATAGAGGAATATTCTTTACGACATCTTTATATGAGCCATGTTCGGGACCATCACCCTTCCATATACGGTTAAGGTCATGTTTCTTTTCTGTGCCGTCAATGGTAATGCCTATTGATATGTGTTCGCGATTTTTTTTAATGAAATCTTGAACTTTGTCGGTGTGGTAATTTATTCCATTGGTAGAGAAACTAAAACGATAAGAGTTAAACCAATGATGATTGCGACGGAACATCTCCATCTTGAGATAATCACAAATCTTATCAATTAGCTCTATTTCAAGGAATGGTTCACCACCTATGAAATCCCAAATTACCGATTCTTCACGAAAATCTTGCTCATTATCTAGGATATAGTCTATCGCTTTCTTGGCGACATCCCAACTCATTCGCTCTTTCTCATTTTTGCCTACGAGATAGCAATATTTACAAGCAAGTTGACAGTCCTTAGTTACAATAAATGTGATATTTTTTGCAATACCTGATTGCCAAGATGGTTTTTCTTGTTTGATATGGAACATATAAAATAGAATGTAATATTTAATATTCTGTTGAATGATTAATCTCCAGGGGTATTTGCCATCCAACCACAGCCATTTTTGCACCCATTCACACAAGTGAAGTCGCACCCTTCACAATTCCAGCCGCATTGACCGCTACAATCATTAGTACATCTGTTGCCACAGCCTGAACATTTTTTTGAACACCCACTTGAACATCCATTTGAACATGTTTTACAAGTATTGGTGCAACCAGTATAGCATGAGGTGCAGAGTGCACCACATGAGGCTACGCAAGCTCTAGAGCAATCGTTCGCTTCTATAGCTTTTACTTTGAGTGGCAATGCACTTAGTGCCATATATCCGATGATAGGTAGAACTGATTTTGCGGTTTTTTTGAAAAACTCACGACGTGATTTTAATTCTTCGTTTTTGTTTGATTTCATAAATAATCTTTAATAGCTGTTTAATAATATTTTATGACAAAATTATAAAAAAACTTCGATGGGGTTAAAATCGCGTGTCTCCAATTGGTTTGCATGTAAGCCAATTGGAGACATGGGGTGATGTCTGATGATAAGTATTGGCATGTTATGCTATAGATGATATCTCGGGGTTAATGTCGTTTGGAAGTAGTTGCAGATAAAATGGGTTGTATGGCCTTGATTGTTCTCATTGTAGTTATTTTTACTTTAAGTCTAATGTGGACTCGAAAATCTTACTGCTGAATGGATAAAGTGCTGATTTTGTTGTTTGTAATGAATCCATCAGAATTCAATCCTTTGTTTTATTAGATACTATGGCTATTAGTTTTAATTGTTGCACTCGGATTTATAAAAATGAAGTCTAATCGCTAATCTTATGTAGTTAGAGTTTTTTTAGTAATTTCAATATAGGTAATCAAATTCTCGTAATAAATGTAAAAATGTCGCAAATAGAGGTTCTAAATGCGACATTTTACATTTGATATTTAATGTATTACCATTTCATTCCACTTCCCGCTTTGCATGAATTTGCACATGCTCCTTTGCATCCTCCAGTGCAACTTCCGGTGCATCCAGATGCGCATGCTCCTCTACAAGTGCTTTGGCAAGAGCTCCAACAAGAGCCAGAGCATCCCCATTGACAACCTTCGGCGGGTTCTGAAGCTGCGAATGCTTTAGATAAAGGACTTGCTAATACTACAGCCCCAAGAATAGGAAGTGCTGATTTTGCTGCTTTTTTGAAGAAATCACGGCGTGATTTTAATTTGGAGCTATTTTTCATATTATACAATTCCTAAAAGAGAATATTTTAAATAGTTCTATGCTTCAATTCCTCGATATAGAATTTCTACTCTAAAAACTATAGTTCGCTAGTTGTAAATTAATAACCTCTTGAAGAAGATGATACGCAAGTCACGGTACAAGATCCAGTACAAGAACCAGTACAAGAACTAGTACATCCTCCACGGCAGCTTCCACTGCAGCTAGAACTACATGCACCTTTACAAGAACCAGAGCAACTGCCATTGCAACTCATCATAGATTCAGCAGCTTTTGATGCCAATGGAGAGTTTGCTAATACTACAGCACCAATAATAGGAAGAGCAGATTTTGCTGCTTTTTTGAAGAAATCACGACGTGATTTCAATTCTTCGTTTTTCTTTGATTTCATAAGTAATTACTTTAATATGTGTTTAACGAAATTTATTTTGTCAAAGGTATTAAATTGAAAGGGATAGAAACGGGAATAAATGTAATTGATTGGTTAACATGTAAACCGATTGGGGACGGATGTAATTTGAGAGGAAGAGTGGAATTGTTTTCTTATGATATAGCAATATTTAGAAATAACTGCTACCTTTACATGCTCCGGAACAAGAACCTGTGCAGCCTCCACGACAACCTTCACAAGCTGTTAAACAGCCTCCATAGCAAGATGATGAACATCCATATTGGCAAGAACCAAAACAAGAACCAGAGCAAGCCCCAGCGCAGCCATAATTACATCCCATCGCAGTCTCAGCTGCTTTAGATACTAAAGGAGAACTTGCGAGGACTACTGCGCCAAGGATAGGTAGTGCTGATTTTGCTGCTTTTTTGAAGAAATCACGGCGTGATTTTAATTCTTCGTTTTTGTTAGATTTCATAAGTAATTCTTTAATATGTGTTTAACGAAAATTATTTTGTCAAAGGTATTAAATTAAAAAGGATAGAATTGGGAATAAGCGTAATTGATTGGTTGGCATGTAAACCGATTGGGGACAGTGTTAATCAATTCATAATTCATAGTTCATAATGCATAATTATTTTGCTTTTTATTTCTTGTATTGCCGAAGGGTAGCCTATCTAAGCGAAATAATGCATAATTAACTCAGATATGCTTCGTTGAGTCCTTAGGGTTAAAATTTATAATGGAAAATATAAAAAAAATATTGAGTTTACCCTATATGCTGCTACCGAAAAAGTAGACACAAAAAGATAGAAAAAGATTTATTTTTAGTGTCTATTTTGGGGAGCTGCTACACGTTGCAATCTCGACTAAATAAATAGCCACTATCACTTGCAATGTGGGGCGATGTCGTCGGAGTAGAGGGCGAAGAAGTCGGTTTTGAGGATTATTGAGATGCGGCGTAGGGTATTTGTGTCGAGTGAGTGTTGGGCATAGATTTTATACACGTTGGTACGTGAACAAGATAACTGTCGGGCAAGCCACACTGTGGTGAGCCCTTGTTGTTTTACGGTGAGTCGTATTATTTCTCCTATGTGCATCGTGGTAGCGAGATTAAAATGTCTGAATGAATCCCTTTTCAGACTATTATAAAAAGATGACGTGGGATTCTGTTACTACTTATCCCAAGTCATCAGGCTCTCGCATTGGCCTTATCCACGAGATAAGCAACTCAGCAGCCCACGCCAGATGTGTATATAAAACATCTCAACATATCATCACGATTAGTGACGACGATGTAAATGATGTTAATATATGACATCAAGATGGACGCCTACAGTTGCTTTATCTTTTTGTGGATTTGAATTTGCGAGATTCGATGACTTAAAAAGATAACGCTTGTAAACGTCGATAATATGTAACCCTCGAAGCCCCTCCGGACTGCCGAGTTGATGCAAAATTATATTTAATTTTTTACTTTTGCAAAATCTTTATCTAAATTATGAGAAAAATTGAGATTATTTGAGAAATAGACAAGATAGATGCGGTTGAATTAATTTATTCGCTTGAAAAAGTGTTGTTGGATTAATTTATTCGCTTGAAAAAGTGTAAAAGTTTTTGTTTATTCGTTTGGAAAAGTGTAACTTTGCGGAAATGATAAAATTTATAATGTTATGTTGAGAAGAAAAATTGAGTCGGATTTGGCTAAATGGAAAAACTCTGAATCAAAAAAGCCTCTTGTGATAAAAGGTATTCGTCAATGTGGTAAAACATATATTGTCCAAAAGTTTGCAAAGGAGAATTACGAGAATGTAATTTACATGAATTTTATTCTCGAACCCGATAAAAAGTTAGCCTTTGCGAGTAATGTTGATGTTGATACAATAATTTTGAACTTATCGGCATTGATTCCGGGTAGCCGTTTTGTCAACGGAAAGACATGTATAATACTTGATGAGATCCAAGAATGCAAAGAGGCAAGAACCGCCTTAAAATCATTTCAAATAGATGGTCGATTTGATATTATAGCAACCGGCTCTCTCTTAGGAGTCAGGGGATATGGTAAGAATAGAACTAAGAATGTTGACGGGCAAGATTCTATTCCTGTAGGATATGAAACAATGATTGAAATGTATCCGTTGGATTTTGAGGAGTTTTTATGGGCAAATGGAATAAATGATAAGGTTATTGATACGGTAAAATCGTGCTTTGAGAATGAAACGGCAGTTCCCAATGGTATCCATAATGTAATGATGGAGTTACTATATAGATATGTCATCGTAGGAGGGTTGCCGGAAGTTGTGAATACATTTCTCGAAACCAAAAATATTGAACTCATTTATAAAGTTCAACGCAATCTTATTGTCGAATATGAAGAAGACATGGTGAAATATGCCGATGATGCCGACAAAGCACGTATTCGCGAATGTTTTGAATCAATTCCCAGACAATTGGCTAAAGAAAATAAAAAATTTCAATATTCTGTGGTGAAAAAGAATGGTAGGTCTTCTCAATATATGGGAAGTATCCAATGGTTAGAAGATGCGGGGTTGGTTAAGAGGTGTTACAACACGCAGATTACAGAGTTGCCACTTGAAGGAAATTCTATAGAAGACTGCTTTAAATTGTATACTACAGATATAGGTCTCTTGGTCGCTATGCTTGATTATGGCTCACAGGTGGATATTTTAAAGGGGAATCTTTTGGGGTATAAGGGTGCATTATTCGAAAATCTTATGGCGGATTTTCTCTGTAAATCGGGACAAAAATTGTATTACTTCCACAAGGATAGTGGTCTTGAATTGGACTTTCTTGTGCGATATAAGGGTGAATGTGTAGTGATTGAGGTTAAAGCAAAATCAGGGAAAACCAAAAGTTTAAGAACTGTTTTAAGAAACAAAGATGTTTATCATGTCAATAATGCGATTAAGTTAGGGAAATATAATGTGGGGCGCGAAGATGAGGTGCTTACAATCCCTCTTTATATGGGATTTCTTATTAAAGACAATCTTGCAGATGTTATAGTCCCTGATATTGATTTGAACTTATTGCACTAACATTACGAAATATTATGGTATAGAAATAAAAGATTTTTTTTGTTAGTGCAACTTCCCTACTTGGCTCATATCTTATTGTAAAGATTTTGAGATTTTTGACCAATAAACCAATTTTTTTGATAAAAGAACAAAGATGTAGTCACCGAAGTGATTACATCTTTGTTGGTATTTGTGAATTTTGAGAATATTAGCAATACATGGCTTCGATTTCGCGGGCGTAGCGGGTGCGGATTACTGCGCGGCGAATTTTGAGGGTGTTGGTCAATTCACCTGCTTCCATAGTGAATGCTTTGGGTAGTAGGGTGAATTTTTTGATTTTTTCGTAGTTGGCAAATCCGGCTTGAAGAGAGTCGATGCGCTCTTGAATCATCGCTTTGATGTCGGCATTTTTTACCAACTCCTCGAGGTTGCGATATTGGATTTTCTTCTCTTCGGCATACTCTTTCAACGCTTCAAAAGCGGGAATGATAATTGCAGTTACATATTTGCGTCGTTCGCCTATCACCGCTACTTGCTCAATGTATTTATCTTCGCCAAGGCGAGTTTCAATAGCTTGAGGAGCAATGTATTTGCCGTTAGAAGTTTTCAAAAGGTCTTTAAGACGGTCGGTGATGACGAGGTTGCCGTTTTCGTCGATTTGACCAGCATCGCCTGTGCGGAACCAACCATCTTCGGTAAATGCTTCGGCCGTTTCTTTAGGCTTGTTATAGTATTCACGCAAAATAGTGGGACCTTTCACTTGTATCTCGTTATGCTCTCCGATGCGAATTTGTACTCTTGGCATCACTGTGCCGGCTGAGTTTAGTTCAAAACCGGGATTGGGGTAACAAGTCACGGTGGCGCATGTTTCAGAAAGGCCATAACCTATCACGATATTTATGCCACAAGCGTGAAGGAATTCAGTGATATTTACCGACATTGGCGCTCCGGCAGTGGGGAAGATGTTGCCATTTTCCACACCGATAGCCATTTGGAGTGTTTTGAGCACTTTTTTCTCAAAGAAACGATATTTAGTTTCCAACCACCAAGGCGCTTTTTTGCCTAAACGTGCATAATTGAGATTTCGGCGATAACCGGTTTTGATGGCTTGCTTCACCATGAATTTTTTCAAACCTGTCATTTCTTCGATTTTCTCATTGATGCCGGTATATACTTTTTCCCAGAATCGCGGCACGCTACACATGCATGATGGACGGAATTCTTTGAGCGTTTGCTGCACGTTTTTAGTGTCATAGTTTATGGCGAACCGCATGCCCATAAACATGCAGAAACTCGCCCATGCTTTCTCAAAAATGTGGCTTAGAGGGAGGAAACACACCGAGGTATCTTCGTCGCTCAATGTTGTGAGACGTTCTTTGTGAATTTCCATCACTGCATCAAAACATGAGTGAGGGAGCACAGCCCCTTTGGGCTCGCCGGTGGTTCCAGAGGTGTATATGATAGTAGCTATATCATCTTCTTTAGCTTCGGCTTGGCGTTTTTTTACTTCGTTTTTGCAGGCATCACTTGCATTATTGCCAAGATTGAGCATCTGAGCGAATGTCATAGTGGTTTCATCGTCGGCATCGCGAGTCACATCATCGAATGTTACAATCAGCATAATGCTTGGGCATTTATTGATAATGCTACGCGCTATTTTGTATTGCTCGGCATTGCCAACGAATAAGATTCTTGATTTAGAGTCGTTTATGATATATTCGACCTGGCCATTGCTACTTGTTGAATAAATCGATACGGGTACGGCACGATTAGCATAAGCAGCATAGTCAGAGATGAGAATCTCAGGGCGATTTGATGAGAATACCGCTAAATTTTCTTGGGGATTGAGGCCGAGAGTCTCCATCGCACATGCGATTGCCTCTACTTGTTGTTTGAATTGTGTCCATGAGGTTATAATCCAATCGCCGTCAATAGAATTTTTGTGGCGAAAAACCTCTCTATCTCCATACTTGACAGTTTGATTGTCAATGAGATTGGTGAGTATATTGGGCATAATCTTAGTATTGTTCGGAATAAAAAACGGTGCAAAGGTAGGTATATTTATTCATATATGCGAATTTAGCGACTTAAATTGGAATTAGTTTAACAAAGATTGTGAAGTGGCACAAAAAACGAAAAAGTGTGCAATAAAGGTAAAAAAATGACCAAAAACAAGCCGAAGAGTGATTAAAATTGGTTAGTGATGAGGATAATGCAAAAAAATGGCTTAATTTTGCATCATAAAGAAAATAATAATTACGATATGGACGAATTATATTATAAATCGGTTGATTTGTTGAAGCAACTCATTTCTACACCATCGGTATCGCGAGAGGAAAATGCGGCAGCCGATGTGGTGAGTGACTTTTTTCGCGCAAATGGATTTGAGCCAAAGCGACACGGAAATAATGTGTGGGCATTATCACCCGATTTTGATATAAATAAGCCCACGTTGTTGTTAAATTCGCATATCGACACAGTGAAACCGGTGTCGGGGTGGAGCCGTGATCCTTTTACACCCACAGAAGAAGAAGGCCGGCTTTATGGTCTTGGCAGCAATGATGCCGGAGGTCCTTTAGTGTCATTGCTTGCCACATTTATATATTTATGTGAGCGTCCTCAACAATATAATATAGTGATGCTCGCTTCGTGTGAAGAGGAGGTTAGTGGAAAGAATGGCATAGAGTCGGTGATACCCATGTTGCCGCCTATTTCAGTGGCTATTGTTGGAGAGCCAACAGAAATGCAGCCGGCAGTTGCCGAAAAAGGACTTATGGTGCTTGACGGAGTGGTAAAAGGGGTATCGGGTCATGCCGCACGCAACGAGGGGGTGAATGCTATTTATAAAGCAATTGCAGTCATTGACACATTGCGCAGTCTTAAATTTGAGAAAGAGTCGCCCACATTAGGGCCGGTAAAAATCTCTGTGACACAAATCAATGCCGGCACGCAACATAATGTAGTGCCCGATGAGTGTAAAATAGTGGTTGATGTGCGTTCGACCGATGCCTATTCCAATGTGGAAACATTAGAGATGATACGCCAAGCAGTGCCGGAGTGTGAATTGACACCACGTTCCACTCGTCTAAATCCGTCATCAATCAGTCCCACACATTCTATTGTCAAGCGATTGGAAATGTTGGGTGCAGAGCCATTTGGATCACCAACGTTGAGTGACCAAGCATTAATGCCGTGGCAATCATTGAAATTGGGACCCGGTAGCTCGTCGCGCTCACACACTGCCGATGAATACATTTGTTTTGATGAAATACGTGAGGCAATTGAAACCTATATAAAAGTACTCGACGGAATAATATTAGAGTAGGGATTTTTTTGTAACTTTGCATCGTAAAATAAATTATTAACACATAAATTCCCAGTAAACACAAATGATTACACAGGAACAGCTAAAAGAGACCGTTGAACGCAAGCTCGCGTTGAGGAGGTATCTTTGACATCGATAGTAAGTTAATTCAAGTAGAAGAAGAGGAATTGCGCACACATGTGCCCGACTTTTGGGAACACCCCAAGGAAGCGCAAATCCAAATGAAAAAAATCAAAGACCTTCAACAATGGATTGAAGGATATAAAGAAGTAGAAAAAATCGTTGACGAACTTTCTCTTTCATGGGATTTCTATAAAGAAGAACTCGTGACTGAAGAGGAAGTGGAGCAATTATATAACGATGCTATTACCAAGCTTGAGGCTCTCGAATTGCGCAATATGTTGCGTCGTGAAGAGGATAAGCTTGGAGTGGTGTTGAAAATCAACTCGGGTGCCGGTGGTACTGAAAGCCAGGATTGGGCATCAATGTTGATGCGTATGTATTTGCGTTTCTGCGAAAAAAGCGGTTATAAAACCTCAATCGCCAACCTTCTCGAAGGCGATGAGGCAGGGATCAAATCATGTACGATCAACGTGGAAGGTGATTTCGCTTATGGATATCTAAAGTGCGAAAACGGAGTACACCGATTAGTGCGCGTGTCGCCTTATAATGCACAAGGCAAGCGCATGACTTCATTTGCATCAGTGTTTGTCACACCACTTGTCGATGACACTATTGAAGTGAAGGTGGAGCAAGCATTGCTTTCATGGGATACATTCCGAAGCGGTGGCGCCGGAGGTCAGAACGTGAACAAAGTGGAATCGGGTGTGCGTCTACGTTATCAATTCACCGACCCTTATACCGGTGAGAAAGAAGAGATTCTTATCGAAAACACCGAAACCCGCGACCAACCAAAGAATAAAGAAAACGCTTTGCGTCAATTGAAGTCAATACTTTACGACAAAGAATTGCAACACCGACTTCAAGAGCAGGCTAAGGTTGAGGCCGGCAAGATGAAAATCGAATGGGGTTCACAAATACGCAGTTATGTGTTTGATGACCGTCGAGTAAAAGACCATCGTACAAATTACCAAACATCAGATGTGAATGGAGTGATGGACGGCGACCTCGATGATTTCATTAAGGCATATCTTATGGAATTTGCTGCATCGGAGGCTGAAAATGCTTAATCACGATTATTTATGAAAGAAAGACTTACAATAGTAAAAGTAGGCGGAAAAATTGTAGAAGAGCCCGAAACCCTTGCGGCGTTGCTTCGTGATTTTTCCACTATTGAAGGATATAAAATGCTTGTGCATGGAGGAG
Source organism: Muribaculaceae bacterium (assembly GCA_017399915.1). Classification (GTDB taxonomy): domain Bacteria; phylum Bacteroidota; class Bacteroidia; order Bacteroidales; family Muribaculaceae; genus RGIG4079. The sequence continues at coordinate 29,209 of JAFQAS010000065.1, read as the reverse complement.
GTCGCTCAGCTACTCGTGTGGCAGCACAATTAGGCATCGAGACAAAGATGGTCGACGGACGTCGCATCACCGATACCGAAATGTTGCAGGTTGTGACAATGGTGTATGGCGGGTTGGTCAACAAAAACATTGTTGCCGGATTGCAAAGTCATAGTGTAAACGCAATGGGAATGACCGGTGCCGATATGAATATTATCCTCAGTGACCGTCGCCCCGTAAAAACTGTTGATTATGGTTGGGTAGGCGATGTGAAAAAGGTCGATGGCGAAGCATTGGCAACATTGTTGAAGTCGGGAGTTGTGCCTGTGATTGCTCCTCTCACTCACGATGGCAAAGGAAATATGCTCAACACTAATGCCGACACAATGGCCGGTGAGTGTGCCAAAGGATTGTCGTCGATATTTGATGTGCATTTAGTATTCTGCTTCGAAAAAGCAGGAGTGCTTCGCGATGAGAATGACGATGATTCGGTTATTGCCGAAATCAATCGCGACACCTATGCCCAATTGCTCGAACAAGGCATCGTCAACGGAGGTATGATTCCAAAACTTGATAATGCATTTGCTGCAATAGATGCAGGGGTGAGTGAGGTGATTATTACCAAAGCATCATCGCTCAATGATTTGAGCAATGGTAGTCATCTTGTGAAATAATAGATAACAATTAGATAGATTAATTATGAAAAGAACTCTGTATATAGTTTGTTCGGTGCTTGTGGCTTCATTTCTATGGAGTTGCGGTAATGGAAACAATTGGGAGATAAACGGTTCGGTAGAAGGGTCGGATTCGACAACCTTATACCTTGAAGGCCCCGCTCAGAATGGTTGGTATGTAATGGACTCAACCATTTTAGCCGGAGACGGTGACTTTGAATTTGTGCAACCCAATATGGGTTATCCCGAAATATATCGCTTAAAAGCAAATGGTAAAGTAGTGTATTTCCCAATCGATAGTATCGAAACAATCACATTTAAAGGATATGCATCGTCACTTGATTCAAATTACACTCTCGAAGGAAGTGCTTCGGCCGAGATGATGATGAACATCGACAAGAAAATTGCTGCGGTAGTGGCTAAGGGTGGCGAACAGGCTGCCGGAACCGATTCGATTCTAAAACGTGAGTTGTCGGAGATGGTTCTTGGCGATAATCTTGGGTTGATATCTTATTATATTATTAATAAACGAGTTGGAAATACTCGTATCTTTGACCCTAATAATAAGAAAGATATTCGCATTATTGGTGCTGTCGCAAATAAGTTTACAAGCCAACGCCCCACTGACCACCGTACAGAATTGTTGAAACAACTATTTATCGAAAATCGTCGTGTTTCAAAAGTGGGCGATGGCGACACTATTCAAGTGGCGCAAACCTCTTTGTTTGACATAAAACTTTATGACAATAAGGGAGTTCTTCATAGCTTAAAAGATGTAGCATCAAAAGGGAAAGTTACACTCCTAAATTTCACTGTTTATGGAACAGAACAATCTCCTGCATTTAATATCGCACTCAATAAAGTTTATGAAGCAAACAAAAATAAAATGGAGATATTCCAAGTAGCGGTTGATGATAATGAAGCAGTGTGGAAAGAATCGGCCGAAAATCTACCTTGGATAACAGTTTACGCATCTCAATTAGAACGTGCAAAACCATTGTCGAGCTACAATGTGACATTGCTGCCTATGACATTTATTATAGATAAGAATGGAGAATTGGCTGAGCGTGTCGACGATGTGTCAAAACTTGAAACAGCATTAAAGAAATATTTCTAAGAAGATTCCGTTTCTTTTAGAAATTAAAAATATCTTTTCCCGTAGATGTACCCTTTTATGAGGTTGTGCACTGCGGGAAAAAATTTTGCTTTTCCTTTGCGAGATAAACGCCATGCGATGAGGGGAAGGCGTAATATTCCGGTAAGGTTATATTTCTTTGCGATAATGACTCCTTGTGCTTGTAGCACTCCGGGAGTAGGGGGGCGCACTCCGGTGGGTAGCCCTTCATGATGAGTGATTGTGATAGGGAAAAATCTACAATTTAATCCGGCTTTTAGCGCTTGATGAATGAATAAGTCTTCTTCGCCGGCAGGCATAGCGGTTCCCACTCCTAAGCGAGAATCAAACATTAAAGAAGAAGGAATGCTCGTGCGACGAAAAGCAATTTCAAAAGAAGTGATATAATATCCTTTTGGCTCTTTGTTGAGGTCAAATTCGTATTCGGGAAATTGTTTGTTGTCGCTCCCGCTATGACGGAATAATGCTATGTCGACATTAGGATTGCTTTCAAACGTGTCGATTATAGATTTTAATTGAGAGGCTATATAAGTTAAATCATCATCGGCAATTAAGCATATGTCGCCTGAGGCTTTATTGAGCGCATGGTTGCGGTTGTTGCTTAACCCCTTGCTGAGGGTAGAGCAAATGGTTATGTCTTTGCGATGAAGGTTTGGCGGGATAGAATTATCAGCCTTCTCGATTTGCCATGACACAAGATATTTCACACAATCAACCTCGGGCAGATTCATCTTTGCCACTCGGTCAATTCCGTCAATTCCATATGTGCATATCAAAACCTCAAGAGTCATATCTGAAATTATATTTTTTGTTGCCAAAAGTCGATGAATCGTTGTGCTACAACTTTGCTGTCGTTATGTTTCTCCACGAAAGCTCGTCCTTCGCGGCTGCGTTTTACTATTAATTCGGGATTTAAAATCACATTTTCAAGCGTGTTGAACAATTCATTGTCGTCGGGCACGGCATTGATAATCGGACGCAATTCTTTTTCGCCAATAAATTCATAATACTCTTCCTCTCCTCCCGATACGGTGTTGAGTCCCATTGCCATTGCGAGGAGTGCATTTGTGGCAGGGGTGTATGAGTAAAGTTGGTCGAGCACAATATGAGCATCACGCAATCGACGTAGATATTCATCATATGGTAAATTCTCCACGATGTCTAATTTACATCGATTGGGGTACTTGTTGGCAATAGCTCGCGCCACTTTTTCCATGCGATCGGTACCTTTTTCGATTTGCCGGTCGCGATGACGCCCCAGAAAAAGAGAAACTGATTCGGGTGGCGTGTCAATGAATTCCGGAGTGACAGAATTGGTATCAATCGGAATTCCTCCATAAATGAATTTGTCGGGAGATAGAATTTCTCTTACCGATAAATCATACTCATAAAGAGCTGTTACCACTCCATCGATATTGTCATAGATGTAACGGCAGTGGTCGCGTAGTATAGGTTGGTGCCAATCGGCTTTCTTTTTGATATTGGGGCCGGGTTGCCCATGTATTTGCCATTCGCTATATTTCAACGGCGAGTTTTGCTTGCAACACATATCCACATAGTAGCAGTCGGTGCCAAGTGCCGATAGAAAAACCTTTCCGTTGTCGCGTTTTAATCGATTGAAAATTTCGCGAATGCGTTGTGGCCGAAGATTGAGGAATGTGGGACTGCTTATTTGCACCACATCATAGCCCTTGAAACTATTGCGTAACGCAGTGTTGAGCTTAATCCACAACAAAGCCCCTCCAACCTTGCCTTTGCACGGACGCGAAATGTCAATATCGCGCCGGGTATTCATCCAATAAGAGCCATGCGACGCAACAGTGACATCGTGGCCCATGCTTGCAATGGCATTGGCAAGGGTGTTGTGATAGTTGCTGGCGTCTCCTACAAATAATATTTTCATGGCGTTTATTTTGAAATGCAAAGCAGAGGTCGAGCCAAAAGTGCAATGCCTCGACCACCTCGGCGTATTATGTTGTAAAATATTTTCATTATTAGTTGGCGATACCATCCGCTTCGCGACAATACATCGCCAAGCAATCGACGGGCGTCGTCAATAGCACCTTCGCGATGATAAAACCCGGCAAGAATCACGCGCCGCACATCAATGTATTTTTTCATTGTTTGCTGTTCGCTATTCTCGAGGTCTTTATCAATTGCATTAAGTGACGTTTCCCAACATTGGGGTTTTGACGAGAACTCGGTGCCGGTAATTGATACTTTTTGCAAAACAACCGTTACAGTGGCTTCTCCCTCTAATTTCTTTATTGAGGGATTGGCTAATATCATTCTCACTCCTAATTCATAATCATTCCAACCTTGAAGATTTTCATTCCACCCTCCAACTTTTCTGAAAAGATTGGTGCGAGCGGCATATCGTAGAGTGGAAAATGTGGAGTGGAAAATGTGATTATATAAGATGTCGTTTTTGCAGAAACGATGATGAGAATCAGAGCCATTAAGAGTTTTTATATCAACATTCCAACCCACTACATCGATTTGCGGATTTTGCGCAAATGCATCTACAGCACGTTTCACATGCGAAGGGTGCATGATATCGTCGGAGTCGAAAAACATTGTATAGGGTGTTGTTACCTCTTTTAGTCCGCGATTGCGGGCTGCAGGTGCGCCGGGAGTGCTTTCGCTCAACACTTTTACTCTGAAATCGTTGGTTTCAACCATTTGCTTCCACTCGTTGAGTACTTCAAGAGTGTTGTCGGAGGAATTATTATCGACCAATACAACATCAATAGGGCGATACGATTGCTTTGCAACCGAGTCGAGAGTGGCTTTCACTACTTCGGCACGATTGTATACTGGTATGATAATCGTAATTTGCGCTTCCGTTGTCATATTATTTAAACGAAAATAAAGGTATAATATTATATGTGGAGATGAGGGCATTGTTTGAGAGTGATTATAAGTGGGGTTTACTTAGTTTTAGCCTGTTTATTTGAAAAATCTTTGAGGATTAGCTATCTTTGCATTATAATTTGAATAATTGCAAAATGACAAGGCGAAAGAGAAATAAGTTGTTTCAAATAGCATGTCGCACTCGTGTGAATCATGATTTATGGCTTTATCTGAAAAATAAGGTGCATAAATATAAGTTGCATAGAGTGCGTTCTACTGAGGTGGCTTATCCTTCGAGTGTCATGCTGGAATTGACAAACCATTGCAACCTCCAATGTACAATATGCCCCCGTCAATACGCCTATGGCCATGAAATGGATATAGGATATATGCCATTGGAGAACGCAAAAAAAATAGTCGATGAGTTATATCCTTGTTTAGATTCAATAGGGTTGACAGGATTGGGTGAGACCTTTTTGTATCCTCATTTAGAAGAATTGGCATTATATATAAAAAGCAAGAAAAAGAGCATAGTAATATCATTGTCGACTAATGCCAACGTTGCAGGATTTGTGGAAAATGTGGCAAAAGTAATGCCTCATGTCGATACAATTCAAATCTCGATTGATGGGATTGATGAGGTGTATGAAAAAATCAGAGTAGGGGCTAAATTTGAAACATTAAAGACAAACCTTCGGCAGATTGCCGATTTGGCAAAAGGATGGAAGAATGTGGATTTGATGTTTAATATGGTTATCGCAAAAGATAATTATCATCAAATGGGACAAGTGATTGAATTTGCACACGAGATAGGTGTTAAGTGCGTTAATTTTACATATTTAAATCTTGCAAGCCTCACCGATATTGATGTCGACTATTATAAATTCTATCGATCGTCGGAATTTGAATCGGCATTGACCGAAGCTCGATTGATGATGAAAAAATATTCGTCGGTTGAGGTTACGGGATTAGATTCCCGTGACAATGTAGGTTTTGATAAATGCCCCTTCCCTTGGTCGCATTTTTATATCACATGGGACGGTTGGGTAGTGCCTTGTTGTGCAAAACCATTCCCCAAATTGATGAATTTTGGCAATGTGTATGCCGATGGCGTAATGCCGGTGTTGAATAGCGACAAATTCCAACAATTCCGCAAGAATTGGATGCAAAACAAATATCCCCGATTCTGCGAAAAATGCCATTTTATAGACCTTTAGAACCTATCTACACCATTCTCTATCCATAGGCTTCATGCGAAGCCCTTAATCACTTAGATGTTACATACGCTACGCTTTCCCGTGCTCCGCACGACAGTAGAGAGGGGAGATATGTGCACCCCACCGCCAATCGTGCGTCTGTAAAGACGCGAACCTGCGTGAGAGCATCAGCGAAAAGCACTTCTCCTATTCCCTGAAAAAGGTGGAATAATGGTGTCAATGAGAGCGGCAACTCTCCTCTTGAAAATTACTGGGTAATTTTTAGGAGGAGTACGGCGAAGCCGGGAGGTGGTCAGAACATGCGTTAGCCATATGCAAGTTATATCTGACTTGCTGTGGAGGAGTTAGATAGAATGTCGGAATGGACAGATGTGTTTTTTGTTTAATTGTTTGTTATGCCTTACGGCATTTTGGAACCACCTCCCGGCTTCGCCGTACTCCTCCTATCCACTGCGTGGCAGGAGGAGAGTTAGGCTTACGCATTATGCATTACGCATTATGAACTCCGAAGGGCTCAACGAGGCTTGCCCGAGTTAATTATGCATTATGAACTATGCATTATGAACTATGCATTATGAATTATGCATTATGAATTATGCATTATGAATTATGCATTAAGTTTGATATTGCCGCGAAAAATTATTATATTTGTGGTGCGAAAAACTGCGCGAGATGCAGTGTAACACTCCACTAACAAAATTATGGCAACAGACGAACAATTACCTATCGAAGAAAACAATGGTGTAGCCAATTATGGCGAAAATGATATTATAACTCTTGAATGGCAGGAGCATATCCGTCGTCGTCCCGGTATGTATATCGGTAAGCTTGGCGATGGAACAAACTCTGACGACGGTATTTATGTGCTTCTAAAAGAGGTGCTTGATAATGCTATTGATGAGTATATGATGGGCTTTGGCAAGCAGATTGTTGTTGATATAGCCGATGGCAAGGTGATGGTTCGCGACTATGGTCGTGGTATTCCGTTGGAAAAGGTGGTAGATGTGGCATCGAAGATGAATACCGGCGCAAAATACGACTCAAAGGCATTTAAAAAGTCGGTGGGGTTGAATGGTGTTGGTATTAAAGCGGTGAACGCCCTTTCAACAAGTTTCATCATTGAGAGTGTGCGCGACGGACAATGCAAACATGTGGAGTTCTCGATGGGTAAAATCACCGACGAGCGTGATATTTGCGCTACCGACGAGCCAAACGGAACAATGGTGACCTTCACTCCTGATAACGATATTTTCCGCGACTATCTTTATCGCGACGATTTTATTGTGCCGTTATTGAAAAACTACACCTTCCTCAATACCGGGTTGGCCATTATTTTCAACGGCAAACGTTTCGTGTCGCGCAATGGTCTTGTTGATTTGTTGAAAGAAAATATGACCAAAGATCCTCTTTATCCTATAATTCACCTTAAAGGCGATGATATTGAGGTGGTAATTACTCACGCCAACCAATATGGCGAGGAGTATTACTCATTTGTGAATGGTCAGCACACCACACAAGGGGGTACACACTTAACCGCCTTTAAAGAAGTGGTGTCGCGCACAATAAAAGAACACTTCAACCGCAACTTTGAATACTCCGATATCCGCAATGGTATGGTGGCTTCAATTTCGGTAAAAGTGGAAGAGCCTGTGTTTGAATCACAAACCAAAACCAAGCTCGGTTCGCGTGATATGGGTCCCGAAGGTCCCACAGTGGCAAAATTTGTGGGCGATTTCATCAAGAAAGAACTCGATAATTATCTCCACAAAGACCCTGATACAGCCGAGGTTATTCTTAAAAAGGTGCAAGAGAGTGAAAAGGAACGCAAGGCAATGGCCGGAGTGACCAAGCTCGCTCGTGAAAAGGCAAAGAAAGTAAATCTTCACAATAAGAAGTTGCTTGATTGCCGCGTTCACCTCAATGATGTAAAAGGTGATGAAGAGAAGAAACTCGCATCGTCGATATTTATCACCGAGGGTGACTCTGCTGCCGGTTCAATCACAAAGATTCGCAATGTGGAAACTCAAGCAGTGTTCTCGCTACGCGGTAAGCCTCTTAATACCTTTGGATTGACTCAAAAAGTGGTATATGAAAATGATGAGTTTAACCTCCTTCAAGCAGCCCTTAATATTGAGGACGGTCTTGACGGATTGAGATATAACAATGTGATTATCGCAACCGATGCCGATGTCGATGGTATGCACATTCGCTTGTTGATGATTACATTCTTCTTGCAATTCTTCCCCGACTTGATTAAAAAAGGTCACGTGTATGTGTTGCAGACACCGTTATTCCGTGTGCGCAACAAAAAAACTGCCAAACGAGTGGGATTTAAAACCTCGAAAAAATCGGGAATAGCCGAAGATACTTATTATTGCTACACCGATGAGGAACGCATCAATGCGATAAACAAACTTGGAGCCAATGCCGAAATCACTCGATTTAAAGGTCTTGGTGAAATCTCACCCGAAGAATTCCGCGATTTCATAGGTCCGGATATGCGTGTCGACAGAGTGACTATGCGTAAGGAAGACGGAGTGGCTGAATTGCTTGAATTCTATATGGGTAAAAATACAATTGAACGTCAGAACTTTATCATCGACAACCTTGTTGTTGAAGATGATAGCGAAATAGCATAAAAATATATATATTTTGAAAAGAATAGCATTATATCCCGGAACGTTTGATCCATTCACAGTGGGACACCTCTCTATCGTGGAGCGTGGCATACAGTTATTTGATGAAATAATTGTGGCGATAGGCGTGAATGAATCAAAGAAAAGTGTTGACTCGGTGCAACAACGTGTTGAACATATCAAAAAAGTGACAAGCAATATTCCCGGGGTTAGAGTAATCAGTTACACAAATCTCACAGTGGAAACAGCTAAAGAGTATGGCGCAAATTTCATACTTCGAGGAGTGAGAACGGTTGCCGATTATGAATATGAACGCAATTTGGCATATGCAAATCGTAATCTCACAGGCATAGAAACAGTGTTGTTATACACCTTGCCCGAATTGTCGTATATCAGTTCGACGATGGTAAAAGATTTGCAACGTCATGGCTATGATGTGAGCCCTTATGTGCCAAGCGAGCAATAATGGCTTAGGGTTTAGCCATTCAAACAAGCTATTTTGTCATTAAAATCTTGTCGTTAGTAATAAAATCTGCAATAGGAGTAATTATTTATATATAGATTGTGATATCTTTGTTGTAAAATTATATAACAAAATTAAAAAAAACAATGAGAAAAATACTTTTTACTGGAATTATAGGCCTTTGCATTTGTTTTAATGCTTTTGCACAAAGTGCAGAAATGCGAGCCGACCAAAAGTTACGTTATGCTGCCGGAATTATTGAAAATTACTATGTTGACACAGTAAACTCCGACAAAATGGTTGAGGAAGCGATTGTTGCTATGTTGAAAACACTCGACCCTCACTCATCTTATTCAACCCCCGAAGAAACAAAAGAGTTGACCGAACCTCTAAAAGGGAAATTTAGTGGAATAGGTATTACATTTAATATGCAAAACGACACACTTTATGTGTTGCAAACTGTTGCCAATGGCCCATGTGAAAAGGTGGGTATTGTGGCAGGCGACCGCATTATTAGCGCAAACGACACCATTATTTCGGGTGTGAAGATGAAAAATAATGATGTGATAAAACGCCTTCGTGGTCCCAAGGGTACTACTGTGGATTTGAAGGTGAAGCGTAAAGGGAAACCCGAATTGCTTTCATTTAGAGTAGTGCGCGAAGAAATTCCTATTTATAGTGTTGATGCTGCATATATGGCCGATAATACCACAGGCTACATTCGCATCTCTCGTTTTGCCGAAGAGACAGATGAGGAATTCAAGTCGGCAATAAAGGATTTGAAAAAGGAAGGAATGAAAAACCTCATAATCGACCTTCAAGATAATGGCGGGGGCTATCTTGGCACTGCATATCAATTAGCAAGCCATTTCTTAAATAATAATGATTTGGTGGTTTATACCGAGGGGCTAAATTCATCTCCTTACTATTTTAGAACAGAAGGGAACGGCGATTTAAGAAACGGAAAGGTGATAATTTTGGTAAATCAATATTCGGCATCGGCAAGTGAAATTGTGGCGGGTGCAATTCAAGACAACGATCGCGGATTGGTTGTTGGTCGACGCACCTTTGGAAAAGGACTTGTGCAACGTCCATTCCCATTCCCCGATGGTTCAATGATTCGTCTCACAATTTCGCGCTATCACACTCCTTCGGGTCGTTGCATTCAAAAACCTTATACATTGGGTGATGAAGAAGAGTATCGTGATGATATGATGAACCGTTACGAAGCCGGGGAATTTATGAATGAAGATAGCATTCATTTTGCCGACTCGCTAAAATATACAACACTCAAAAATAAACGCATTGTATATGGTGGCGGTGGTATCATGCCCGATAAATTTGTGCCAATCGATACAACCGAAAATAGCGAATATTATCGTAGAATGATAGGTAGTGGTAATCTGCACAAATATTGCTTGAATTATGTTGACGAAAATCGCAGTAAATTGAAGAAAGATTATCCTAATGATGACGACTTTGTGAAGAAATTCAATGTGTCGGAAGATATGATGAAGGAGTTTATCGCTCAATGCGAAAAAGATAGTATAAAATATAATGAAGAGCAATATCGCCGTAGCGAAAATTTGATTAAGGTGGTGATTAAAGCTAATATTGCAAGTGATTTGTATAGCTCGAAATCATTCTATAAGGTGTTAAATCCACAAGATAATGTGTTTAAGGCGGCTCTCGAGTTGATTAATAACGATGAGGAATATAACCGATTATTGTTGGAAGGAAACAAACGGGAAAATTCTAATTCAATCAAGAAATAGAGAATACTCTTAAAAACGACATATTAATGGGGGACACTAATCATTTTTTAGTGTTCCCTATTTTTTATTATTGTGCTAATGATGCGCCTTTTTGGTAAATTAAGGGATATTCATTATTTTTGCAGAGTATTATGTGAAATAATAATCAATTTATTTATACCACGAAAAAATAACTAACAAATACATAACCATGCAAAAAATTAAAAAATGGCTTCTGTTAGCCATACTCTCCTTGTTTATTTCAAACAATCTTTGGGCTGAGACAGCTCCTAAACGCGAATTCCGTTCGGTGTGGATTGCAACAGTGGCAAACATCGACTGGCCAAAACAAAAAGGCACTTCAGCCTCGGTTGTAGCGCAACAAAAAGCCGACCTTCTTGCTTATATCGAACGAATGCAAGAAATGAATCTCACTACAATTTGTTTCCAAGTGCGAAGCATGTGTGACGCAATGTACAAATCAAGTTATGAACCTTGGGCAAGTTATCTTACCGGCACACGTGGCACCGACCCGGGTTGGGATCCCTTGCAATTTTGTATTGACGAATGTCATAAACGTGGCATTGAAGTATATGCGTGGGTAAACCCTTATCGCTGGTCGAGCACAGGCACTACCTCTACTTGGAACACCGCTTTCGACACCCAAGTGAAAAATAATGGTTGGCTCATCACTAACGGCACGTTTACAGTGTTGAACCCGGGGTTAGATGAAACTCGTGAGCATATCGTAAAGGTGTGTAAAGAAATTATCTCAAATTATGCCGTTGAAGGTATGATTTTCGATGACTACTTCTATCCAACAGGTGGCACATCTGAAAAATCAGACGCTCCCGACTACCAGTTATGGAAAAACAGTGGCACAAGCCTTTCAATAGGCGATTGGCGTCGTGAAAATGTCGATAAAATGATTGCCGACGTATATAACATGGTGCAAGAAACTCGCCCCGAAGTGAGATTTGGTCTCGCTCCTCCGGGAACAGCCGGTGCATCGGCGAGCAAATATGGTCTTACTACTTGGCCCGGTGGATATGACACTCAATATACTTCGCTTTATTCCGACCCTCTCTCGTGGATGAACAAGCATATTGTCGATTTTATGTCGCCTCAAATCTATTGGCACAACGACCACTCAATGGCTTCATTTGGCAAAATCTCAAACTGGTGGTATGGTCTTGCCAAACACTTTGGCAAAGTGCATTGCAGCATTAGTGTAAACATCTATGACCTTGCCCAAGCGATGGGTTACCAAGAAGACCTTGGCAACACTCAAGCTCACTGGGAAGAGCATGTGTATAATGTGAAACAATCTCGCCAATTTGCTGCCGACAACGGCGTGAAGGCATTTGGCTCAAACTTCTATAGCATTCAATATTTCTGTGGCAACTACAAAGCTCATGGCGACTATGTGGCTAAAGAATGTTTCCCCACAAAAGCACTTGTGCCCGAGATTGATTGGAAAACAGTGACTCCATATGCCGCTCCCGGCAATCTCACCAACACAAACGGCACTCTCTCATGGACTGCCGCAACAGGTCCTCACGCTAAAACAATCATTCGTTACTCTATCTATGCCGTGCCTTTGAGCGTTACAATCGATGACGCTACTACCGATGACGGCATCGACGGACAATATCTCGTTGACGTGAGTTACAACAATTCGTTCACATTGCCTGCCGACCGACAATCGGGTTATTGGTATGCAGTGTGTGTGTATGACGGATTTGGTAAAGAACACCCAGCCTCATATGTGGGTTATCCCGATGGAGAGGCTGAAAAAGTTACACTTATTGCGCCTATTAATGGAGCTGCCGTTTCGTGGGATAACGCAATATTCTCATGGAGTGCTATCGAAAACGGAACATATGACCTATACATCTGCGATGATGCTGCTTGCACATCGGTGAAATATAGCCAAACAGGACTTACCTCAAATTCAATATCAATAGATGTTAGTAATATAGCCGATTTCAAAGACAATGCTACATATTATTGGAAAGTGACATCTTCACAACCAGGCAAACTCACTGCATCAAGCGACATTGCCTCATTTAAAAGTCCTGCACGTGTTCAAGGTTCAAAGCCACAACTCGTATCGCCCGAAGATGGTGCAAGTCTTGAAAATGAAGTGACATTCACATGGCTTGAATCTGATGATGGCATGACCGACTATAGAGTGGAAGTGTCGGCCGACGCTTCTTTCCCCGCATCTTCAACAAAAACATTTGAAGGAATGAGCGGATCGGTAACTGTTCCTGCAGCTTCGATAGGTGTGGGTACTTATTATTGGCGTGTGATAGGTGGTGGAGGTAAATATCTCGACACTCCGTCCGATGCGCGTTTGTTTACTATCACCAGCATTGGCATAGGCAACTACGAAAGCGGTTATACTATCAAAACCGATGGTGATTCATATAGCTCAGTAGGAAAAATAGGCGTAGAGAGTGTGTGGTTCCGTTCGGTACGCACCGGTTATAAGAATATTGTTTTTGCCGGTTCCGGAAGCTACAACCGCTCAATGGTGGCAGCAGGTAACTATGTGTATATTTCAGGACGCACCGAAAACGATGAAACCGGTACTGCATTCCTCGAAAAATATAGTGCCGCTACAGGTGAACACATCGGCCGTCTTACTTTAGGCTCAGAAGCCTCGATTGCTTATTATCCTTGTAATAATGTGTGCAAAGACTCAAAAGGCAACGTGTGTATCTCTAACCTCATTATGACGCAATATGGCCCGTTGGTTATTCACAAAGTCAATCTCGAAACCGGAGCATTGACCGAAGTGGCTCGCATTACATCATCGATAAGTGACGCTCGCTTCGACTATATCGCAATTACAGGTGATGTGACATCGGGCAACTTTATTGTGTTTGGAGTTCCGGCAAACAATAGTAAAATCATTCGTTGGACATTCAAAAACGGTTCTTATACCGAATCGGTTACTAACGTGAGCCAATTCTACCCCACTTCAGCATCTAACTTCGGGATTGCTCCACGCATAATGCCTATCTCTGACAATGATGTCTTTGTCGATGGCGCCAACACATATTTCACTCGCTATTCATTGACCGACGGTTCTCGTTCGGGCTCTTTCATGGCCAATACCACAGTGCAACCCACTAGCATATCGGCTAATGGTGGCGCGTTTTTTAACCTTGGCGACAACACCTATGTGATATATGCCAACGACGACCCTATCACTCGTCCTTACAACACATTTAAAGTTGTTACAACTACTAGTAACCTCACTTTTGGAGACATGTCGCAACTATGGGTACTCCCCAAGAAAGGACTCGGCTCGGTAAACAGCCAAACAGCAAATGCCGTTGTAGACTACTTGCAAATGACTCCAAATACCGTGCGCATATTCCTATATATCCCCGGCAATGGTGTGTGTGCTTACGATATTAAAGACACAAGTGTTTCAAGTGTCGAAGAAATACAATCAGAGATTGCCACACCTTTGGCTCCAATTGAATACTACAACCTCAACGGGGTGAAAGTGAATGCCGACAACCTCGTCCCCGGCATCTACATCACCCGCCAAGGCAACAAAACATCAAAAGTGCTCATCAAGTAATAAAACAAATCGATAATATCAATACTATCAACGGCGACCCTCACACGGTCGCCGTTGTTGTTGAAAAAACTCTTTTCTATTGGCGAAGAAAAGAGGCTGCCCTATGTGATGGGCAGCCTCGTATGTAATATTGAGTTTAACCTAAATGTTTTTGAAGCAAGGTTGCTGTTTTACATTCCGAATGAGAGTGTGGTGAAGTAGCGGAGTTGGCCGTTGTTGGTGTATGCCGGGTGGAACTCGAGCGATACATATTGGCCGTCATATCCCCACCATGTTGCTGTAATGCCATTTGAGGTATTTTGAACGCTAATCGGTGCGCCATATTGACCTACCAATGAATTGTAAACCATGTTATAACGTCCGCGGTCGTAGTAGTTGGTCGAATACATAAATTGTGAGCCTATCAAACCTCCAGAGCCGTAATAAAGCGTTGCGTCGGGCCACATATAACCATATTGATTAACGTTGCGGAGATAGATTACATCGTTTCCATATCCATAAACACTATAGCTATTGCGATATAAGTAATCGAGTGAGATATTTATTGCAGTGCCAAATGTTATGCCAAATACGCCTCTAAATGTTGGGCATCCGTGATATGGACGGAATGAAGGTGGAGGAGTGGGGCGATGGTATGGACGTGGTGGTGGGCAGTGAGGACGATGTACATGTCCGTGTCCGTGATTTGGGGCATGGTAATGGTTGCTGCCAGGTTTTGGGGCGTGGTGGTTGCCGTGGTTATTGTGGTTGCCACCCGGCTTTGGTGCATAGTGGTTGTTTCCGCCGGGTTTAGGCGAGTTATGATTGTTACCGCCAGGACGAGAGTTGTTGTTGCCCGGTTTTGGAGCATTGTTGTTGCTGCCCGGTTTTGGAGTGTTACTATTCCCCCCGGGTTTAGGCGTATTGTTGTTTCCACCGGGGCGTGAGCTGTTGTTGCCCGGTCTTGGCGAATTATTTCTGCTGCTATTTGAACGTGATGGACTGCTTGAACGAGATGTAGATGTAGAAGAACGTTGTCCACTATTGTTTCTTCCGCGAGCATCAAGTTGAGGAGTAGCTAATGCTCCACATATTAATGCTATTGATACTATTCTCCAAAATCTTTTCATGATTGTAAGTTTTAATGATTCGTTTTTTTTATAGAGTAAATTTACTCCAAAAGGTTTAATTCGAGATTAAAATGTTGACATTTTTGCCAATTTCAAGCTATTTTTAACAAATCTTTAATCCTCTGTCATTTATTAATGTGTATTTTTTCTTCGAAAATCATGTTTTAATATTTGCAATTACACAACACTTGCATTAATTTTGTATCTTAAAACAATTAATACCTTTACGAATATGAAACGAATGGAACAACTTTTAGCTGAAAAGCTATTGAAAATCAGTGCTATTAAATTGCAACCCGACAATCCTTTCACTTGGGCTTCGGGCTGGAACTCACCTATATATACCGACAACCGTAAAACTCTTTCTTATCCCGACATTCGTAGCTTTATCAAAGTAGAACTTTGTCGCTTGATTATGGAAGAATTTGACGCTCCCGATGCTATTGCCGGAGTGGCTACCGGTGCTATCGCTCAAGGTGCTCTTGTTGCCGATACAATGGGTCTCCCTTATGTATATGTTCGTTCTACTCCTAAAGATCATGGCCTTGAAAACCTTATCGAAGGAAACCTTAAACCCGGTCAAAAAGTAGTGGTGATTGAAGACCTCATCTCAACAGGTGGTAGCAGTCTTAAAGCAGTTGAAGCTATTCGCGCGGCAGGTTGTGAAGTTGTGGGTATGGCTGCAATTTTCACTTATGAATTCCCTATCGCTGTTGAAAACTTCCGCAAAGCAGGTGTGACACTTCGCACCCTCAGCAACTATAACTCAATGCTCGATGCTGCTTTGGCTACAAAATATATCAAGGAAGAAGATATCGAAACATTAAAAGAATGGCGTAAAGACCCTGCTAATTGGGTGCCTGGAAATCCTCAAGCTGAATAATTATAAAATATGGCAAAATACGAAAGTAAACCTGTAGCGGTCAATCAACCAATTGAAGCATTGTTTGACCGCTTCAGTGATATATCATTGTTTCAACAAAAAATCGAAGAAATTCCTGCCGAGGAACGTGCAAAAATCGGAGATGTAACATTTGAAGCCGATGCAATTTGTATCAACACACCTCAAGTGGGTCAATTGAAATTTCAAGTGACCGAACGCACTGCTCCGGGACACATTGTATTCTCGGCTGTAGGATCTCCAATCCCTTTGTCAATGGTTATCGATATTAAATCGATAAGTGAATCGGCATCGGAAGTTGTAACGGCTATCGATGTGGAAATCCCTGCGATGTTGCGTCCGCTCATTGGTGGCAAGATGCAAGAAGCCGCCGATAAGTTTGGCGAAATGATTGGAAAATTAAACGGATAAGATAAATAAAAAATACAATAATGGCATCAAAACTTTGGGAGAAAAACGTAAAAGTTGACCACGATGTAGAGGCATATACCGTGGGACTAGACCGTGAAATGGATTTATATCTCGCACCATTCGATGTGCTCGGCTCAATGGCACATATCACTATGTTGCAATCAATAGGGCTTCTCGAGGAAAAAGAACTCAAGGTGTTGCTTAAGGAATTGCGCAAAATCTACAAAGTAGCTGTCAGTGGCGAATTTGAAATCGAAGAAGGTGTTGAAGATGTGCACTCTCAAGTGGAATTAATGCTCACTCGCTCTCTTGGCGATATAGGCAAGAAGATACATTCAGGCCGTTCACGCAACGACCAAGTGCTTGTCGACTTAAAGTTGTTCATTCGTTCTCGTATCGAAGATGTGGCAATGGCTGTGAAGCGATTGTTTGACACTCTTATTGGTCAAAGCAATAGATATAAAGATGTGGTAATTCCAGGCTACACTCACTTGCAAGTAGCAATGCCGTCGTCATTTGGATTGTGGTTTGGTGCCTATGCCGAGTCGCTTGCCGATGACCTCACAGTACTTCGTGCAGCTTATGAGGTGGCTAATCGCAATCCACTTGGCTCGGCTGCCGGATATGGGTCGTCATTCCCCCTCAATCGTGCAATGACAACAAAGTTGCTCGGCTTTGATTCGATGGCCTACAATGTGGTATATGCACAAATGGGACGTGGCAAAACCGAGCGCATAGTGGCTCAAGCTCTTGCCGGAATTGCCGCTACACTTTCAAAACTTGCATTTGATGCTTGTATGTTCAACTCCCAAAACTTCGGATTCATAAAACTCCCCGATGAGTTTACCACTGGCTCGTCGATAATGCCTCATAAAAAGAATCCCGATGTGTTTGAGCTCACACGAGCTAAATGCAACAAATTACAAGCCCTTCCAATGGAGATTACTCTTATCACCAATAATCTCCCATCGGGCTATTTCCGCGACTTGCAATTAATTAAGGAGAATTTCTTGCCTGCGTTTGACTCTATTATCGACATTATCAATATGGTAGATTCTATGCTTTCACAAGTGAAAGTGAATACCGATGTGGCAACCGATCCACGTTATAAATTGATGTATTCGGTCGAGGAGGTTAATCGTCGTGTGGTTGAGGGTACTCCTTTCCGTGATTCATACAAGCAAGTAGGGCTTGAAATTGAAGCCGGAAACTTCGAACCACGCTACGATATTAATCACACTCACGAAGGGTCGATTGGAAATCTTTGTAACGACGAAATTGCTGAGTTGTTCAATAGCACATTGGCTAAATTTGATTTCAATACCTATCACGAGGCATTCGATAAACTCATTAACGCATAATCATTTGTTACGATGAAACGACTAATGTTTATTTCGATTTTATTGTCGTTAGTGCTTTCGTCATGTGAAAGAATCAACGATGATCGCATTCCTCCATTAGCCGTAAATATAGAGTTTTCAAATGTGGGTATGTGGAACACCTATGGAGTGGCTGCCACCCCCGATTATCGTTATTTTATTAAGTCGGAATTAAAACCTGCCGGATTTCCATACACCGAGTTGTCATATACCGGTTTTGGAGGCGTATTGCTCGTGTGTGATGTGATGAACTTTCCGCGAGCATATGATATGGCTTGTCCTTATGAGGCTAAAAACAATGTGAGAATCTACGTTGATAGAGAAAAGCTTCAAGCCGTGTGTCCCAAGTGTGGTAGTAGATTTGATATTTATGATAACCCCGGCTATCCTCTCTCAGGGCCTGCCGCCGAAAAGAAATACGGGCTCCAACAATATCATGTCTATGGTCCCAATAACTTTGGTGGCTATGTAATACGCCGATAATAGAATTCCAAGGTCTATTTAATCACCTCTTCATACATGAGATAGTGCGTTTCGGTCATGCCGAGGTGTTGGTATGCGTGTTGTGCTGTGTTGTTTGTTTTATCAACGTATAGGCGCACTTGGCTCACATTTTCATTGCGTGCCATTTGTTTCACTCGTTCATACATTGCCCGATACACTCCTTTGCCTCGATGCAGAGGCTCCACATACACACTTTGAATCCACCAATACCATTGGCAATTCCAGTCGCTCCATTCGCGGGTGAGCATTAGGCTACCCACAACTTTTCCCTCGCAGCGCGCCACGATATATTGCCCTTTGGCTTCGTCGTCCATCGCCATTGTTACGCCACGAGTCACTCGTTCAAGGTCTAATGTTGTACCCTCCGATTCCATTGCCATCGCCACTTGAAACCCTGCGATGGCGTTGATGTCATTAGTTGTGCCTACTGTTATTTCGTATGTGTTGTCGCTCATTTGGGGAATGTTTAAAAGTGAAATGATAATTGAATTTAGTCCTTATTGGGTGATCTCCATTTGAAATGGTGCGATAGATGCTTATGATAATATTTTCTGAGCCATTTCTTTGCCGGCAGTGTGGGCTTTCAGCTGGTCGGTGTCCCAGTTTTGGTCACGCCATGCGTGTTTTGCTTCTTCCGAGAACCCGCCAAGTTCGTAGTGACTGTAGTGTGCAACCTGACAAGTATTGTAGGCGACAATGCGTTGAGGTTCGCCAAGTGCCGATGTGATACAATACGCCATGGTGCCTAAACCATTGCTATTGTTGCGCTCGGGCGTGCCGTTCATAGTCTCAACCAATACCACCGGCATTCGTTTTGGCGCAGTCAAGCTATAATCATTGTATGAGAGCCATGGGAATGCTAAGCGTTCCAAGAAAGTGCGCATCTGTCCTGTGACTTCGCCGAAATATATGGGAGAACCAAGCACAAGCCCATCGGCAGTGGCAATCTCTTCCAAAACGGGCGTAAGAGCGTCCTTGAAACGACAAATATTCGAAGCCTTGCCTTTCAACTTGCATGCCAAGCACGATACGCACCCCTTATAATCGAGGTCATAAAGGCGTATAATCTTCACGTTAATTTCTTCGCTCACACTCTTTGCTCCCTCGGCAAAGGCATTTAAGATAGCCGCTGTATTCATTTTTTTTGCGAGGTCCGCCATCTATGATTATAATATTTTTCATTGTTGCAATGGTTGAATAAAAGTCGGGGAACGATGATATTCCCCGACAATAAAACGTTATGGTTGATTAATATTTATCTGAGCTTTTGAGCTCTTCGGTTGTGATTGATTTTTTATCCATCTTGCGCCAGAAGTAGGCGATATATGCCACAACAAAAGGAATGGCGAGCGACACGATTGCCATTGTGCTTAGAGTGAACTCGCTCGAACAACTATTGCTCAATGTGAGCGACGATTGCAAGTCGGCCGACGATGGATAGTAGGCTGTGCCGTTATATCCGGCAATCATAAAGAGAGCCATCACGGCAAGCACTGTGCCGGGAGCCGCAAACCATATGCCGCGTTTGAACGAAGTTTTGTAGATTGTCATCACCACACCTGTAACAAGGAGGACTGCACCGATGAGGAACATGGCGAGGACGATAGGCATCTGCAAGAAGTTGTTGAGGTATTTACCACTTTCCATCACCACCACGCCATCGGCATTAACGGCAAAACCGTCCATGGTGAGAAGTTGATAAACGACCAATACCAACATCACAAGGAAGCCGCAGAAACTGATAATCAAGCTGCGACGGAGTTGCGAAGCAAGTTTGTCGTTGGCGATATTGTTAATCGCATATAAAGCGCCGAGGCATATGGCCAAGAACATCACCATCAACCCGAATTCCACATTAAAATGGTTGGTCACGGCTTCAAGTCCATGCCAATCGCTGGCCCAACGGCTAATCACGGGGGCACCAATGTCGCCAACGGCATTTTTGTTGACAATGAATTGAGAGCCGGTGAAGAATGTACCCACTGCAGTGCCTATGAGCAGCGGCGCGAGGCAGCCATTGAGGGTGAGAAACACGCGGAATGTTTTTTTGCCTATGAGGTTGCCGGCTTTGCTTTGGTATTCATATGATACGGCTTGAAGCACAAAGGTGATGAGAATGAGAATCCACACCCAATATGCACCGCCGAAACTGGTGCTATAGAACAAGGGGAATGATGCGAAAAACGCACCGCCAAAGGTCACCAATGTGGTGAAAGTGAGTTCCCATTTGCGACCGGTGGAGTTTACAATAAGTTCGCGTTCATCTTCGTTCTTACCGGCAAGGAAAATAAGCGCGTTGCCACCTTGCACAAAGAGAAGAAACACGAGTAACCCACCTAAAAGGGCGATTAAAAACCACCAATATTGTTGTAAAAATTCGTATGTAATCATGGCTCTATTTTATTTGTTTGTTTCAATCTCAGGGCCTTTTTTGATGGCCTTAATCATAATGCGCATTTCAATCACAAGGAATAGGGTGAACACTGCCACGAAAATGAAGAATGTGGTCATCACGGCTTCTACGCTCACACTCGACACAGCGGCCTTAACCGGAAGCAGCCCTTCGATTGTCCATGGCTGACGACCCACTTCGGCAACAATCCAACCGGCTTGTCCTGCGAAATATACTAATGGGATAGAGAGTAAACCTACCCATAGCAACCATTTCATGTCGGCAAGGCGTTTTCTGCGTTCGGCCCACAATACAACAAACATGAGCAATAGCAAGAAACTACCAAGTCCCACCATCACACGGAACGCCCAATAAACGAGTCCTACGGGAGGCACAAGTTCATCGCGCGAATCGATATATCCATAGCCGAAATAAGCTATGTTTTCTTCAAGCACTTTGCGAGCTTTGAGGGCGGCGACTGAGTCGGTGTCTTTGAGTGCGCGATATTCGCGGAAGGCGTCGATGGCAACTTTGCCTCGTGCGATTTTCTCCTCGGCCGAGGGTATGGTGTCACCTTCGGGGGTGGTGTAGCCGTCAAGAAGGTTGTTGATGCCGGGAACATATCCGTCAACATCGTGAGTGGCGAGGATAGAGAGCATATTGGGTATTTCCATACCCGGCACTATCGAGAATGGTGCGCCTTCACCTCCATCTTCAAGCCCTTCGGCTGCAGCAAGTTTCATAGGTTGATATTGGGCAGCGTGAACACCTGAACTATCACCGCTATACATCACGGCAAATGTGCCGATGATTCCCACTATGGTTGCCACTCGAATGCTTGCAAGCGCAAAGCGTGTCTCGCGTTTTTTGAGAAGATACCAGCAGCTGATGCCAATCACAAAGATGGCGCCGGTCATCCAACCGCTAAATACCGAGTGGAAGAATTTGGATATCGCAACGGGATTTAGTACCAACGCCCAGAAATCGACCATTTCGTGGCGCACGGTGTCGGGGTTGAACTCCATTCCCACAGGGTGTTGCATCCATGCGTTGGCCACGAGAATCCACATGGCCGATATGGCGGCACCTATGCCGGTGAGCCATGTGGCGGTGAGGTGCACACGTTTGCTCACCTTGTTCCACCCAAAGAACATCACGGCAAAGAATGTGGCTTCCATAAAGAATGCAAAGATTCCCTCAATGGCAAGCGGAGCACCAAATATGTCGCCCACAAACCACGAGTAATTGCTCCAGTTGGTGCCAAACTCAAATTCCAAGATTATACCGGTGGCAATGCCAATGGCAAAATTTATGGCAAAGAGTTTCATCCAAAATTTGGCTGTCTTTTTCCAAAACTCATCGCCCTTTACTACATAGATAGTTTCCATCGAAGCCATAATAATGGCGAGCCCCAATGTGAGGGGGACAAAAATCCAATGGTAACAGGCCGTCAGTGCAAACTGCAACCTCGACCAATCAACTAATGCGGTATCGACCATAGTTCTACAATTTAAGGTTAGTTATATTTTTCGTTTTTATTTATTTGTCAGTTGATTGCCCACATGTTCAATTTTCTGTTCCTCACTCTTCCCCGACAGCACCGGCTCAAAGAAAAACCACCGCAAAACGACAAATAAGATGATGACTTTCAGTAAAATAAGCCACCACAACTGCCGCCCCCACGTCATATTCTTAAACCCATCGGCATAGAAACGATATATCGAAACAAAAACATTCTTCATATCCATGGCATTATCACATCGTAAAAATACACAATTTCTCCACAAAATCAAAACCCACAATGCAAAAAAATGCTTGTTGTAAGCAATAATAAATAATTAATTGTTATATTTACACTGAAAAAATCGAAGTTGAAAAATAAAAATTTAAAACATTAAGATTATGGAAATAAAAGAAAAAGTTTTGGCTACAATGAAAGCCGCTGGCGAACCTTTAAACGCAGGTAAAATCGCTGAACTTAGCGGACTCGACCGCAAAGAAGTTGACAAAGCCATGAAGCAACTCAAAGAGGAGGGCGCAATCGTCTCTCCCGTACGATGCAAATGGGCTCCAGCTGAATAACCCCCTCTCCCCACACCACGAGCGGCAACCTCCCCGGCTGCCGCTCGCTGTGTTTAATGTCGTTGCTCATCCTACAAAGATATAAAATATTATGCAA
The DNA here is from genome assembly GCA_017399915.1 of Muribaculaceae bacterium. GTDB lineage: Bacteria > Bacteroidota > Bacteroidia > Bacteroidales > Muribaculaceae > RGIG4079. Next base: position 6,022 of record JAFQAS010000065.1, on the reverse strand, counting down.
AAAATGAGGGGTGGGGTGATTTTTATTTCAACGGGAGTTGGATGTTTATTTGTATCGAGGGGAGTTATATAATAAGCACAGCCGTGTGGGGGCCGTGCTTTTATAGGAGGGGGTTGAGGACTCTTCGAAGAGGAGCGGATTTGCTCTCGATTGTATTTTGCCGTTGTTATGACACAACTTTTATTTGGCTGCTTGAACTTTGCCCTTCTTGTATCACTTGTATTTGCACCGGAATGCGCTCTTTGAGTTCTTCGACGTGTGAGATAATACCCACATGGCGTCCCGAACGAGAGTGAAGAGTGCGTAGGGTGTTGATGGCGTTACGGAGTGGTTCGCCACTCAGAGAACCAAAACCCTCGTCGATAAATAAGATGTTGGCTGATAGTGATTGTCCTATGTCGCTGAGAGCTAGTGCTAAGGAGAGGGAAACGAGGAAGCTCTCTCCACCCGAAATGGTGCTTGCTGATCGCGAAACATAGCCCTGATAGGCATCTTCGAGAGAGATGACAAATGTGCCCGGCTCTACCTTTAGGGTGTATCGGTCGGTTAATGTCTTCATGTAGCTATTGGCCGAAATGATTAGGCTGTTCAATACATAACTTTGTGCAATTTTTCGGAATTTTTTGCCATCGCTGCAGCCGATAAGATTATTTAATCGCTCCCATTTGAGATATTCTTTCATCTTTTTGTCGGCATCGTCCTTGAGCGCTCCAATGCGTTTTTTGTTGTCTTCGTTTGCATTGAGTTCTTGGTTGATGCCCCCTTTCTTTTCGCTCAAAGAGCTAATTTGATTGCTGAGAATTTCTATTTGATTGTTGAGCGATTCGATTGTGTCGCAATCATCAATTTGTGGCTTGCAAAGTTGATGTTTTTGTAACTCTTTTGTTTTGTATTCAAATAGCGACTTTTTCGCAACTACTTGGGCGCGACTCTCGTTGAGTTTATTATTTATTCCTTCGATGTCGTTGGCATTATAGTTGCAAAGGATATTGAGTCGTTGAGAATCGATGTTGGTCGCAGTAAAGAACGAGTCGAGTTGTTGGTTACATTGCGATATTTTTTCATTCGCTTCTTTTAGATGCGAGATGGTGGTTGCTGCATCAGAGTTGATGCTGCTGGCGCAAGTGAGAATGTTTGCGACTTTTTTGCCATTAGTAGGTTTGATGTTGCTCCATTGAGGCATTTTGTCGATGATGGTTGAGATAACATTTTTGAGGTTCTTCAGATTAGATTCGGCATTTTGCAACTTGTTTTCCAATTCTTGTTTCTCTGCCGAACGTTTGCTATACTCGTTTGCTTCGACATTGAGTTGGTCGGCAAAGGTGGTTGGGTTGCTTTCCCATTCATTGCTGAATGTTATGAGTTCCTTGGCTTGCGTTGCTGTTTTATCAACCTCGTTTTGTTTGGCATTGATGAGTGCTTTGGCGGTTTCAATGCGACCTTTGCAGTCATTTACGCTCTTCTCGGCTTTTTGTAACTTTTGGGTCGTAGCATCATGCTCGGCCCTAATTATGTTGCCCTCATTGCGAAGTGTTTTAATAGCCTCTTCGAGTTTTTCTCCGTTAGAAATCTCGGCATCAAGTTTAGCTATATTTTCAGTAGCAAGTTTTTCCAATGATTCAAGAGCCGAAACTGCCGATGTTGTGTTGGTAATGTCAATCCCAAATGCTGTGCATGCTTCTTGGACTTGACGAGTGGCATTGGCAACGGTGGTGTCGTTGTTTAACGATTTCAACTCGTCGTCATATATTGCCGACTCGGCTTTGATTTCGGCGTCAATTTTGTTCTTTTTCCCTTCGAGTTGTTTATAGTGGAGTTCAGCATCGTCAGCAGCCTTTTTTATGCCACTAATGAGTGCAGCCAAATCTTCCTCAATGGGAATTTCGATCTCAATCTTTTGACGGCATATGGGGCAAGTGTCGCCCATGTGTAGTTTGGCACGAAGATCTATGGCAAACTTCTCGATAGTGTCGCGTTGTTTGTCGTATTCGGCTTTCTTTAGGTCTCTATCCTCCAATGCTTTTTGTAGAGGAGTAGCCAATGAGTCGGCCTCGCCTCTCATCTTGTTAAGATTGTTGAGTTGAGAGGCAAGTTTTTGGCGTCGGCTTTCAATGTCGGCTATTACTTTATCGAGGTTGTTGAGGTGTAATTTTGCGGTATTTATATTGCTTACTTTTTCCCTTTCGTTGTCGCGTGTGGCTCTTGCAAGAGGAATGTTGAGCGATTCGAGAGATTTCTCTTGAACTGCGATTGTTTCCTCTTTCTCTTTTAGAGCTTCAGCGATAAGTTTTAATTGTTTTTGTGCCTCGGTTAGGGTTGGAATGAGTGTGGTATTGAGATTGTTGTTCTCAATTGATAACACCCGATTGTTTTCTTCAATCATCGTGCGACCGTTGCAGATAGCGATAAGAAGGCTTGTGATTTTTTGGATATTTTCATAAGCGATGGCTTTATGGCTCGCTGCTGTAAGGAATGTGTTGATTGAGACGATTTTTTGTTGAATTTCGCTCAATTCTTGTTCTTCTTGGAGAACTCCATTTAGCAGATTTTCAAACTCTTGGGTTAACGATGAGAGCTTTTTCTCGTTCTCGGCTTGAGCTTTTTGGGAGTCTTTTTTGTCGGTCAACCATTTGCGAGCCTCAATAGTGGCATTCCAGTCGGCAACGAGTTGCTCTTTTCGTTTGAATTCGTCGCTATTGGTTGCTTCAGTGGCTTGTTTTAGACTTGTCTCGGCATTGGCTATTTGTTGTGCAAGGTCTTTATTTTTGTTGATCCATTCGCGTTTGACGATGTTGTCGTTGTAAGCCTTTTGAGTCTTTTCTAAATCAGTATCAATTTCTTTTAGACTCTCATTGCGAGCCGTAATTTCTTCGTCGGAGAGAAGTTTTATCCCTTCGATTAGTTGCTTTGCGTTTTCCCATTCACGTTTTTTCTCGCCAGTGGCAGTAAATGTTTTGGCGCCAATTTTTGAATAGATATCAACTCCTGTAATCTTTTCAAGAATACTGGCTTTATCGTCGTCTTTGCTATTTAAGAAACGAGTGAATTCGCCTTGTGCCAACATTGTTGTGCGAGAAAATTGACTGAAATCGAGTCCTATTGCTTGCGCAATTTCAGCTTTAATCTCACCGTCCTTGGAGAGGATGTTGCCAGTAGAGAGGTTTTCGAGAGTCCAATCCTTACTTTGTATTTTGTTCCCGGCTTTATTATGACCTCGGTGAATGCTCCAAGTTGCTTTATAGGGAACATCGTTGTTGCCGACAAAGGTGAGCTCGACAAATGCTTCTCCTGTGTTTCGGCGCATGAGTTGCCGAGGGTCTTTAATGGTTATATTGTCATTGTCAGAGGTGTTTCCTTGCATGTTTGTCCCCTCAAGTCGAGGAGTGTTTGCAAAAAGGGCAAGACAAATTGCATCGAGGATGGTAGATTTCCCCGAGCCGGTTTTGCCTGTGATTAAGAATACCTCACTGTTGGCCAATGGTTGTGCTTCAAAGTCGATAACAGCATCTTCGATAGATGCAATGTTGTGTATAGTAAGTTTTTGAAATTTCATAGTCGATACCTCCTAAATTAATTGTTGCGTGTTTCTTCGTTTATGATTTTAATTACTTCGTTGAAAAGTTCTTTTATGTCATCGTCAAAAGTACAGCCTTTGTCATTAGCATAACGCATTGCAATGTCGAGAGGAGATTCGGCTTGAAACTCTTGTACTGAAAGGATTTTTGCGTCGGATTTCTCTCGCTTTTTGCGCTTGGCATTGATGATGCAAAATTTGCACTCCTTGCCGTTGGCGATTGCACGAGCTTCGTCGTTGGCATTGGGTGGGAGCATATCTTCCACCTCGACATTGAGGCGTATGTAGGCAGGAATGTCGTCAGGGAAATTAGCAAAGAGTTTTTTTGCGTCATCCCACGATGTAAACCCCTCGGTGGGGAGTGTTACTAAAGGATGAATGTTGTGGATATCGATTTCTTTCACGTTGGGTCGCTCGCCATGAGAGCCAATCTCAACGAGGCTGACTGTGTGAGGGTAATTCTCATCAAAACTCACTGCAATTGGGGTGCCACTATATCGCACATTGTGTTTGCCGGTGTGAACGAATTGTGCGTGATGAATATGCCCAAGAGCAAGGTAATCATAGCCTTCGCCCATTTGCTTGATGTCGATGGCGTCAATGCCTCCTATGGTGGACTCCGATGTATAATCATGCCCGGCAAAATCGCACCCATTGACAGTGGTGTGGGCAGTCATTATAACGGGCAGATTTTCGCTATTCATCTCGGCGACAGTGTCAAGAAGTTGTTGGAAAAAAACGTCAGGAATGTTTCGCTCATATGTGTATGGAATAGCTAAAACATATCCTTTGCCTGGAATTGAAATGATATGATCGGTAATATTATCCCTTGAAAGATTTCCTATGGTATAAACATTTTGGGCTTTCCATGGGGTGCTATAGATTTCGTGTCGGGTGCCGCTATCATGATTCCCGGCAGTTGCGACAATTGTCATTTCGGGATTGGCATTGAGAATTAAAGTCAATGCATCAACAAATTGCTTTAGCACAGCAGCCGAGGGTTGTGATGTGTGATAGACGTCGCCTGCCAATAAAAATAAATCGGGTTTGTGTTCTTTGACGATTTCAACCATTTGACGGAGCATGTCTTCTTGCTCTTCTTTTCGGTCGTGGTTGTAAAGAGAATGGCCGAGATGCCAATCGCTTGTGTGAAGAATTTTCATATACTATTGAATTTTATATAGATGTGGGTTTGAAGAATAGGTATTGTAGGTTTATATATTATACTACAAAGATAAAAAAATTTAGGAAAAAAAAGAAATAAAAGAGGTGTTATTTAGAATTGTATAGGTTTTGCATGTTGAGCCAATTTTGGTGTTTTTCATACCAGTGGTGGGCCGATTGACCGAGTTTGGCTGTTTGGCGGGGGTGTGCAAGGCATGTTGCGATATAGTGTTTGCCGTTTATTGCAAACTCTATCTGTTGGCCATAGGGGATTATTGAAGATAGTTTTGTGATTTCGGGTTTGAACTTTTGTAGGGAATATTTGATTGGTTCATCACCAAGCAACACGATTTGTTTAGCTCCCGATTCCTCTAATTCCGCAACTATTTCGTTGATTCTTGATTCATTGGCAATGCAACGAGGTAGAGTGGGGAAGTTGTAGTTGATGTCGACAAAATTGTTGTATCGTTTTTCAAGGGCTTTGGCTTGAGATTGATTTTTTCTTGATTCGGGGAGTAAATCGCATAGCCACACATCATTGCGAGTTAATCCTAATGGGTGGATATAGTTTTCGTCAAGACACACGCCCGAAGGTCCATTAAAAGCCGAGTCGGCAGGTTTTAGATAGCCATATTTAGGGTCAAGATTTATTCGTTTGATTACCTCCCACACATAATCATCATCGCCACGCCAAAATATTTCGGGTTCACTTGCAACAGCCATAGCGCGAATGCGAATTTTCCCATCGGGACCATACCATTTTACATGTACGGCACTGGCATAAACGCCCAAGATGAAAAGTTTCTTAGGTAGTCCGTCGGCCACTTGTTTAACCGGCGTAATAGGCAGCCCAAAGGGAAAAGTAAGATTCATATTATTACAGTTATTTTACTTGCCAATGCAGAAAGTGTAGATGGCTATCAATCAGTCATTTAGCGTTCTAAAAGGTACAATCACTCATTTGACAAGTCGTTGAGAATGTGTAAGTTAGTGATTTTTAACACACTTTTTGCCTTGTACCTCCATTTTGGAATGTAAAAGTAAGTGTAATTTCTTGAATATCAAAACCCGAGGTACAAAAACTTGCAAAAAATCGCATTTTTTACCCCGAAAAGGTACAAAAACGGCTCTGAAACTGAGGTTGGGATTAGAGCTGTTTTACGATTCTATTTTAAGTGTTTTTATTTCGTATAATTCATATTTCCATGAAAAAGCATTATGTTTGCAGTATAATAGGTTATGTGTAGCACAATGAAGTACAACATTAGAGACATAATTGAGTAT
>JAFQAS010000064.1 GCA_017399915.1 Muribaculaceae bacterium | reverse complement strand
GCGTAAAGTTCTCAAAGAATGGTTATACATTCAGTGGCTCTAAGGTCGATAAGGCATTTAGCTACTCTAAGCTCAATCGCCACTTCGCCCAAGCGCAGCAACGAGTACCACAGCAACCATCGCTCGGCAAGAGAATGATGGCAGCAGCCAATAGTTATCGCTCTGCATTTTCGGGCTTGTTTGGCAAAAATAACCCATCGGTAACGCAGGGAATAGATATGGGGGCTTATGGAGTTATTGCTTTGCCGCCATTTGACTCGCCGATAAAACTATCAGCAGCACAACTGCAACGACGAGCAGGCGAATCTCCCGAAGAGCATCTTGCACGCGTAACAGCTCTGCTTAATCAGGTTGCCGAGGCAATGGCTATTGCGGTCGAGGAACGCAAGCGAAAACTGCGAGAGATAAAACCAAAGAAATCAACATTAAAACTTTAACATTGTTGGTACATGTGATATGATGCTAAGTAATATGGAGTAATAATTTTTCGGCTAGCCACACTCGTCGAACAAGCTCGCCTCAAAGTTCAAGAGGTAGAACAACTCAATGCAAAAGTAAGTCTTATTAAGGGAATGTAATGATACAATCTAGATCATGTATGATTTTTGCATTTAAGAGATAATAATTAATTGCTTCGTACATATGGAAGAAAAATTCATCGAATTAGAAAGTGTATTTTCAAAGAAATGGTTAGTAAATATCACTGATATTATAGTTGTAGAAGAAAGATCATCTTTTACGGAATCAGAAAAGATTAGAATTCCTATATTACGGAATATTAAATCATGTTGTTTGTTAACAATAAAGGGCTCAAATGAAACATTCTGGGTGAAAAATTCGTATTCTTATATAAAGAATAAACTCATTTATGACGATGATGAAGAAACTTAATACGATATTGAACTTTTTTACTAGACCAATACTTGTAATGATAATCATCGCACTGTTGGCAATAGTGGGATTGTTTTATATAAACCAAAGTTGTGGTGGAAATTTCTATGCCGAATCAATATTTGCTCCAATATTGACATCTATTATCGCTGCGGTAATAGTTTCGCTAACAATTGATATAAAGAAACAAGTGTCTGGAATACAAGATATGATAATTGATACTTTCACATCTAATTCATTCTTGGAAAAACTAACAGATGAACGGTTACAAGATATTCGTAGCAATGCGATTACTGAGATGCATAAGCAACGCTATCCTAATATGCAAAAAGGATTGATGGATAAGGATAAAGAGATTTTCTCTGCATTAATGCATCCGTACTATGAAATATATAGAGAAACTGCTATATACTATAAAAACAAAAAACTTGATTGGGATACTTTTTCTAGCGAAAATGGTGCGAGGGTTTTATATAGAACTGTGAATATTCAGTACACTATTAAAAGTCCTACAATGGATTCCGTTGAAGATGTTGCAGATTTGTCAATGAGAAAATGTATACAGAAACCGATTGAGAGTAATGAAGAACAAATAATTAAACAGATATTCAATTTAAGCCATTTTTATATATCAGTAGATGGAGATGAGAGGTCTGATATTAAAGATGATATTAAATATGAAATTAAAGAATTAGAGTCACATTCGGATTATTATAATACAAGTGTATCCTTGTTATATGATGGAACTAACACTCAAATAACGGATACTTATAATAATCTTAAAGGTATATTCGTTAAATATAAGAAATCAATAAAAGTAGAAGTTGATTATGAAATATATTTACCAATTGAGGATAATCATTTTACAAATAGATTGAAGTATCCTGCCAAATCTTTTAGAATAGATTGTATTTGTAATGATGATGATAATGTTCGATTGTATGGCGAGTTATTGGGGACATTTACAGAAAACTCCAAAATTAAAATTTCTCACCCTAATGATAATGTCATTAGTATAGAGGCATTTGATTGGTTGCTACCTCGGAATGGAGTCTTTGTTATTTTGTGTGAAAAAACATCATCAATTGATAGAATGTAAAAAAAAATACTTATATTTGTACACTAAACCACTACTATTATGAAAACATTTTTGATCGTAAAGGATATTGACGAATGGTAGATATTCTTTGTTTGAGGAAGTTTTATGGGCTTATCCAGCATATTATTGGTGTGCCTTTTTATTAGAAAATATTTATGAATATCAATAATGAGGATTATTCATAATCACAGAGCCTGCTTAACAAATAACAGTTAAGCAGGCTCTAAATTTTATATATATTACAACGATTAGTTACTCTTCACCACATCAGCGGGGTTTTCCGTGGCAGCACGCCACGAGCGGAGGGTTACAAGACCAACCGTTACGGCGAGGACGATCACGAGGGCAGCGAGATAGAGCCACCACGGCTGTGCGATGCGGTTGGCGAATGACTCCAACCAGCGCGAGGTGATATACCACGCCACGGGTGCTGCCACCACAAAGCAACCCACCACAATCCACACATAACGCAGGTTCAGCATCTCGACAATCTGGCGTGTCGTTGCGCCATAAACCTTGCGTACGGCAATCTCCGAGCGGCGGTGCTGCGTCTCGAACATCACGATGCCGAATACTCCCATCAGTGCGATAACGATAGCCAGAATAGCGAACAAGCCAATCAGCACCATATCCTTTTTAGTTTGCTCATAGAGGCTTTCAACCCACTCTTCTAGGAAGTAAAGTTCAGCCTCGTCAGCAGCAGGTGCAAGTTCCTTTGTGAGTTTAGCTACATAGTCGGCAAAGGCTTCGACATCAGCTCCTGCACGCAGACGGATGTAGTAATAGCTTTGATGTGTATTGTTGTTACAATAGAAGGCGTGATGATCATCGTTCTTAGCGAGCGATGTGAGGCGTACATCCTTTATGGCACCGACAACAGTTAGGCCATCCGGGAAATGATAGCCAATAGGAATACCTACCTCGCGATTTAATGACTTCATAATAATCATCTCTCCTCGTTCGCCGGACGAAGGGGTGAATCCCACGCCATCAACAATCTCAAAACCAAAGAAGGCGGGTAAATTCCAGCGCACAGCGTTAGGTCGAAGCACATATTCGGTTCCATTATAGGCTCTTCCCCAAGTCTGACCATTGCGGAAAATCTGTGCAGAAGATGATGTTACATTCTCCACATCGGGGTGTTGTTGGAGGCGCCCTATGACTGTTTCCGAGCGGTCGCGCAAATCCCACGAAGCGAAGGTTACAATATTTGAGCGGTCAAAGCCCAAATCGTAGTTAATCATATAGCGATACTGCAAGAAGAAGACAGCGGTTACAATGATGAGAATCATAGCCACAGTAAACTGCATTCCTACCATAATAGAGCGAAGTCTGCGACCTGTTGCCGACTGTG
>JAFQAS010000063.1 GCA_017399915.1 Muribaculaceae bacterium | reverse complement strand
TTTGAGTTCTATTTGAAGACCGAGAAAAATTGTCAGCAGAATACCGTTATCCGCTATATGAAGTGCTTGAAGAAGATTATCAACCTTGCACTTGCCAACGAGTGGATAGCGAAGAATCCCTTTGCCGGTATCAAGTTTCACGAAAAGGAGGTCGTCCGAGAGTTTCTGACAATGGATGAATTGATGACAATATACCAAAAGGAGTTTTCGCTGTCTCGCCTTGCATTGGTGCGTGATGTGTTTATCTTCGCTGCTTTTACGGGATTGGTATTTATAGATGTTCAGCAACTCGCTGCCGAGCATATCGTGCAAGACAACAACAGACAATATTGGATTCGCAAGACACGCCAAAAGACAAATAATATGTGCAATATCCCGCTGTTGGATATCCCGTTGGCGATTCTCAAGAAATAAGAGAACAACCCGACTTGCATTAAGCGTGGCGTATTACTGCCCGTTCCTTGCAATCAGAACATGAACAGCTACCTGAAAGAGATAGCCGATGTCTGCGGAATCCAGAAGCACCTTAGCACTCATGTGGCAAGACATAGCTACGCCACGTCTGTGTGCTTGGCTAACGGTGTAAGTATAGAGAATGTAGAAAAGATGCTCGGGCACTCTAATATCAAGATGACGCAACACTATGCCAAAGTGCTTGACAGCTCGATATTGAAGGATATGATGAATGTGAAGAGTGCGATAGTAAATTTAGGATAGAAGTCTGCGGTACGCTTCACTTGCTTTCGCCCCATTATAAAGTTAATTCGGAGGACAATACCTGCGAGTTGAGAATGTGTTTGGGACGAAGCAAGCGAAGTGACCTACGACGCATAAATCAAGGTCAAATCTATTAAGAGTATCAATCTTCAAATTACAATCAAGCCGCTATTATTATGAAAAAAAACAGAGTTGGGGACAAAGACAGCTCGCTCCCAACTCTGCATAAATTTAGTGTTGCGTTGTTACGCCAACAGGCTCAACTTCTCGGCAATGATAACCTTGAAAGCCTCTTTCATTTCGTCTGGCAAGAACGATAGATCGATAAACTCAAACCATTTATCTTTTGCCTTTGCGAATTTGGCAAAGATGTTATTGATAACTTTCTCCTCCATTCCTGATGCTTGCATTGAAGCCAAAAAGTCAGCCTTTTTGATTTTGCGTTTTTTGCCGTTGAGGGTCAATGCCAACTCCTCGGTATCTTCGGGCATAACCAATGCTGTTGAGAGCATATCGTATGCTGGCGTAAGAACATATTTCCCCTGCTCCTTGCTATACAGCGAAAAGTTTTTCAGGTGCATATCGGCATTACCCGTTATCCACGAGAAAACCACCTGCTCCCAATAGTTTACCATATCTAACTTGGGAACAGTCGAAAATCGTTGTATCGCCTTTGCAATCTGTTCATATGAGCCTTTGTATTTATGTTCGGTCAGTCGCTCCGTAAGCTGGCACATATCCTCCATTGGGAGTTTATCGCCTTTGGCTGTACGGTCGATACGGCGGGTTATATAGCACAACTCACCATCGGCAAAACGGATAAGGCTATGAGGTACAACCTGCAACTTTGCCAACTCTGCAAGGTGCATTGTCAAATCCTCCAACTCGGGCAGATGTGCAAAACGGTCGGTCTGAGGTTTCAATATATATCGTCCCCACAACCCGACAATAGTGAAACGATCGGTCTCATTCCTGCCACCCTTGTTTATATCCAATGACAACTTCGCCTGAACACCCGTCAAGGTTGTTTGGCTACGGATTACCTGCTTGGCAAGATCGGTCAGGTTCTCGCGTGTATATGGCAATTCGGGAACACTCGGCGTGCCGAACATCTTCTTTGAGCAAGCTTTGTGAAAATCCTTCTCACCCTCGTTCAACTCCTTGTAACAATATAGACACTTTGCCATACGCTACTCCTCCTCATTGATTATGGGTTCAACACCTACTGCACCGATACAATCCTTGCAGCACGCTACGAGCAACGACATACGGTCGCGAGTATCAATCTTCCAATTCTTCTCGGCAATATCCAAAAGCCAACCTTCAGGAATCAAACCATCAAAGAATGGGAACAACATCTTATCCCGATAGGGTTGATTGCTCAACGGTAAAGTAAGGCTCACCGCCTCAGCGTCGGCAGATGCTAAGTAATCGGCATCATACTCAAATGTGTAACCGTTCTCATCTTCGGTCAAGATGCCGGCTTTTACACCTCGCAAAAATACAACAGCCTGTTTCATCGCTCATCGGTTTTAGTCATTGGCACGACACCCACTTCGCTGCCAAAAAGATTCAATATCTGATTCACCTTATCAAGGCGTAAAGTCTGCTTGCCCTGCTCCAATTCACGAACAAGACGCAAGCCCACCCCCGACTTCTCAGAAAGCTCCACCTGCGTAAGATTATACTGCTTACGCATTGCCTTTACATATTTTGAAAGAGTTGTCTGCTCCATAAATGTAATAAATTATACCCTATCGGGTGCAAATATAATGAAAGTTTTTCATTTTACACCTTATCGGGTATAATTTTATTATTTCAAGATATGTTTTACACCCTATCGGGTATAAAATCAAAACTTGCCACGATAGCAACTTTGCAATACTGGTTTTTCTACTTTCCAAAACTACCTATCGGTATTCCACCCTCCAAAGTCGGGTGGATATGGTGCTTTTATATTGCAATTTCCTTCGCTTTATACACAAGTTTTATACTCTAAATTTTCATCTAAACTATCCAAATTCTCATTCCTAAATTATACAAATTACAATTTATGCTGTGAAAAAGTTACTTCAAAAAGACATAGTTTCGCATATTATCACTAAATTTGCGGTATACGCCAATAAAATGTATAAATGATGAAAGATTTAAATAGACTAAAAGTAGTATTGGTTGAACAAAAGAAAACCGGCAAATGGCTTGCCGAACAATTAGGCAAAGACCCCTCAACTGTTTCCAAATGGTGCTCCAACAAAATGCAGCCCTCTTTGGAAATGCTGACTAAAATTGCCCAAATACTCAATGTAACAACCAAAGATCTAATAAATTAATATGGCAAACAAAAACTTAAATAAAGCAAAAGAGGCAAAGAAAGATGAGTTCTACACTCAGCTGGAAGATATAAACAATGAGGTGCGACATTATCGCGAACATTTTCGCGGCAAGACAGTCTTATGTAATTGTGACGACCCTCGCATAAGTAACTTCTTCACATATTTTGCATATAATTTTGAGTTTCTTGGATTAAAAAAGTTAATCACAACTTGCTATAAAAATCAAGATGCTGATCTTTTTAGTACAAACAAAAGTGAACGAGCTGTATATCTTGTGTATGAGGGCGATAAAAATGGAGACAATATACCAACAGCAGATGAAATAGGTGTTCATCCACTCAAAGGCAACGGCGATTTCCGCAGTGCGGAATGTATAGAACTGCTAAAAGAGGCGGATATCGTAGTTACAAATCCACCGTTCTCGCTTTTTAGAGAATATGTAGCGCAACTTATAGAGCACAATAAAAAATTCTTGATTATAGGGCATCAAAACGCTCTATCATATAAAGAGATATTCCCATTGATTCAAAATAATCAGATGTGGTTAGGATATGGTTTTAAGGGTGGAGCAGGTCATTTTATTTCAAAATATGAAGATACGGCAACTGCAGGAAATCATAAGGAAGGTATGATTAGGGTTTCTGGTGTAAATTGGTTTACAAATTTAGATATTCAGAAACGACACGAAAATATCATATTATACAAACAATATTCTCCTGATGAATATCCTTCGTATATTAATTATGATGCAATAGAAGTTTCCAAAACAGAATTAATCCCATTCGACTATGATGGTATAATGGGAGTGCCCATAACATTTATGGACAAATACAATCCTGATCAATTTGAAATTATTGGAATAGGTAATGGAGGAGAATTAGGCGTGTTATGTGGCGTAAGCGCTAATTTATCAAATGAAGAATGCAATGCTTTATTCAGAGAAGATAGAAGTTTTCGTAAAGGTAAATTATGTTATAGAGATAAATCTAATAAGTTAATAGGCTGTTATGCAAGAATTTTAATCAAAAAGAAATAACCATGAAAATTGAACTTAAATCTATACCTATTCGTGACCTTATAGCAGGTTATAGCAATGATCCCGATAGTGGGGTTCGTGCTTATGGCGGGAAACTTGATGTGCGCCCACCTTATCAGCGAGAGTTTAGATATGATGAGCAGCAAAAGCGCGCTGTTATCGAAACAATTATGAAGGGTTTTCCGCTCAATATAATGTATTGGTCGGAAGAGAATGATAGCACTTTTGAGATGATTGATGGACAACAACGCACACTATCAATCTGCGAGTTTTATACGCACGACTTTAATATCACAGACAAAGATAGAGGCGTGCTATTCTTCAATACCCTAACAAATGAGGAGAAGAATGCATTCCTCAACTATGAACTGACCGTATATTTTTGTAGTGGCACAGACAAAGAGAAACTGGATTGGTTTCGTGTTATCAACATTGCGGGCGAGAAACTTATGGATCAGGAGTTGAGAAATGCAGTATATGTCGGTCCATTTGTAACCGATGCTCGTCGCCATTTCTCGAAAAATGGTTGCCCTGCTTATAAGATTGGCTGCGATTATATGACAGGAAAGTTAGATGAGCAAGCATATCTCGAAACAATTTTGAAGTGGGCGGCGAGACATGATGGAATATGTGAGGAAAAGCCTATTGACAAATATATGGCGATTCATCAATTCGATCCTAACGCCAACAAATTATGGGCGTACTATATGCAAATTATTACTTGGGTACGCTCAACATTCCCTCGCTATCGCAAAGAGATGAAAGGTCTTGATTGGGGTGCAATGTTTGATGAGTTTAGTGAAAATCTCTACGAAACCGATAAACTCGAGCAGCAAATCCACGACCTAATGGAGGATGACGAGATAATGAAGAAATCGGGCATCTATCGCTATGTGTTAAGCGGAGATTTGCGCGACTTGTCTTTCCGTACATTTGATAAGAAACAAAAGCGTGAAGCATACGAAAGACAAAAGGGCATCTGTGCACTTTGCGGAAAGCACTTTGAGTTAGAAGAAATGGAAGCTGACCATATCAAGCCGTGGAAAAAAGGTGGTACAACCGTAGCAGAAAACTGCCAAATGCTTTGCAGAGATTGTAATAGAGTCAAAGGCGGAAAATAACTATTTATTTAATTATGAAGATTGAACGTTGGTTAATATATACTGTATCTGTAGCTGCACTACCATTCTTTATTAGACTTATGTGTTATTTGATACTAAATAATCCTGTTGGTTCCGCAGTCAGTCCAATTGATATAGTATTTTTTGGATTAACTCTTAACATTTCAAACATTAATGAACTTATTGTATTGAAAAACAAACACAAGAGAGCAAATAATACCATTACACCTCCCAATAAAGATAGAATACTTGGGCTGTCGCTACTACTTATCATTTTCCTAACTATCACGTTAGGAATGATATATAGTTCAGAACTACTTGCTGAGCAAAACATAAATTTAGCAAGTACATATATATGTTCTATTCTAATGAGCATAGCATCTTTTGTGTTTAGTTGGAATGTTATGTTAAAAATACAACGCTATTATGGAAACAATTAACTATATATATACAGGAATTATAACTGTTTTCTCCTTAGGTTGTATCATATATGGAATTAGATTGGCCATAAAAACGAGAAAAGAGAATATTGATAAATACAATAAAAATAAAGAACTAAGGAAAAACGATTTTGTAGACTATGGAACAAAGCATTAAATCATTTATATACTTAGATGACTACAAGTTATACTCACTATCTTCTCAGATGTTTCAAGGATTTACCGAGTATATTATATCAGGTAGTACAGCTTCTACTGAAGAAGAAGAAAAACAAAAAGGAGCATTTGCAAGTGGTAAAATGATGAGCGACATTCTTAAAAAAGAGAAATCATCTACAGAAAAGAAATATTTACATGACTATGCATTTAATCTTTTAGAGTCCGAATTATCAAATAGAGGTATATTGCATACAATTACTTCAACTGATACTACAGATACAATTCAATCAAAAGGAATTGTAAAGGTTACAGGACGTGCTGTATTTAATGATTATAGCTCATTACAGTCAACAATGTCTCGATTTAATAGCATTGGAGAATCTTTTGGTTATTTCCAAATAAGCGATCAACTCAAGGCAATTAAAGATTCTGTATCAAATGCTTTAAATGCGACAAAAGATCGAAATCAAAAAGCTAAAATAAAAAACATCAATACTCGTACAAACTCATTATTAAAGAATTATCTACAAGAAAACGGGCTTCATATTGCAGATGAAGATATCAAGCATATGTTGAATATAATGGAATATGGATTTCATGGAGAATTAGAATTTAGGGTTTCTCCTAATGGACTTCCATTTCAACTTTCAGCTATTCTTAATAGAGAATATTTGAGAGATTCTGAAGCACATTTTGTTTCAAAATATTCGAGACAAACTGAATATGATTTTACTATGATTGGAATAATTACTCAATCGGGTAAGACAAACGAGTCCCTAGCGGAGCGCGAACCAAATGGAATTAAAAACGCCTGTTTAAATCTTGTGGACAAATTAACAATTGTTGAGAATATCTTTTTAGGACGAGTAGACAACGAATGTATAATAGACCCAATCGCTATTTATCGTGAATTGTAATAATATAGCAAGGTAAATATATTTGATGGTATTGTACAATATATGACAGAAACCAACCGCATAGAATACAAAAGAGAATTGACCTTGGAACTTGATATTGAGAAGGAGGTTGTGGCGTTCCTTAATTACAAGGAGGGCGGATACATCTATATCGGTATTGATAAAGATGGCTCAACTGTGGGCGTGAACGATGTAGATGATTGTATGCTTAGGTTGAAAGACCGCATCAAGCATAACATTTCTCCGTCCGCTATGGGTCTGTTTGATATTGCTGAAGAACAAAAGGATGGACGTAGCATTATTAAAGTTACTGTGGCGAGTGGAATTGAGAAGCCATATTTCAAAACGAAGTATGGAATGACTCCACGAGGTGCGTATATGCGTGTTGGAACATCTGCCGAGCCTATGCCTCAAGAGCAGATTGACCGTTTGTTTGCTATGCGTACCCGCAACTCCATCGGGCGTATTGTATCGAACCGCCAAGATTTGAGTTTTGAGCAGTTGCGTATCTATTATGATGAGCGAGGCAAAAGACTCAATGATAATTTCAAGCGTACATTGGAGTTGCTTACAGATGATGGCAAATATAACTATGTTGCTTATCTGTTGGCTGATGAGAATGGCAATTCAATCAAGGTGGCGAAATATTCAAGCCTTGACCGTTGCGATTTGATTGAGAATAACGAGTATGGCTATTGCTCTCTTATTAAAGCGACCAAGAGTGTATTGTCAAAACTGGATATTGAGAACAAGGTGGCAGCAACGATAACCCCGATGGAGCGTATTGAAACTCCATTGTGGAATAAGGTTGCCTTGCGCGAGGCTGTTATCAACGCTATCGTGCATAATGACTACTCTTTTGAAGTACCTCCCAAGTTTGAGATATTTCCCGATAGACTTGAAATTACATCTGCCGGTCGTTTGCCCGAATCTCTCACAAGAGAAGAATTCTTCAATGGAATCTCCATTCCTCGCAATAAGGAGTTGATGCGTATATATCGCGATGTGGAATTAGTAGAGTCGTTAGGTTCTGGTATTCCTCGTATCTTGCGTGCTTATGGTGAAGATTGCTTCAAGTTTACGGATAACTTTATCCGCATAACTTTGCCTATAAGTGTACAAGATGGCACCCAGTCGGCACCCAGTCGGCACCCAGTCGGCACCCAGTCAGTACCTAATATTGAAAACCTTGATAAACTGATTGTATTCTGTACTGAAGCACGCTCTTTTGGTGAAATGTTAGCATTTATGGGGCTTACCGATAGAACTAAATTTAGGAGAAAATATATTCATCCACTTCTGGAGGCTAGTATATTGGAGCAGACTATTCCAAACAAGCCCAAAAGTCAAAATCAAAAATATCGTTTGACAGCAAAGGGTATTGCTTTGAAAGATAACCTGACAAACAATCAGTAATTTTGCTCAACCTATCATATAATATGTAAAAAACGTGCTTTTCCTATATTTTATGATAGGTAGTACTACTTCTTATAATCCGCAATAAAGCCTTCCATTAGCCATTTGGCAAGGGCTTGGCGGTTGTCGCTGATTACGAAACGACGTTGGTCGAAGCTATTTTGAATGTTTCCTAACTCGACAAATACACCCACAGGCGATGTATTACGCAATACGTATAGGCCTCGTGGATCTACCGTACCGCTAAAACCACGATTGGGTTGATGCTTCTTATAGTTGTCGCGGAAAGTATTCATCATACGGGTAGCCAATCGTTCGCCTTGCTTGCTCTTGGGTGCATGATAGAAATAAACATCTGTCTGTTCGCGCTTGCTTCGACTATCCACATGCAAGAAGATGGCACGACAATAGGTATAGTTGTTCTTATCCTTTTTATATAGTTCGTTTATCTTTGCCGCACGCTGCTTCAGTCGTTGTGTTTGATTCAGCGGAATGGTTGCTCCCATACAAGTCTCGCGCTTACTATTAGAGAGATAACGGTCGTTACGAATACCATCTTTCTTATCTTGAATAATGATATACACTTTTGCACCCTCTTGCATCAAATTCTTGGCCAATCGCAAAGCTACATCATAGGCATACTCATCTTCGTGAAGTTGTTTACCATCCAC
>JAFQAS010000062.1 GCA_017399915.1 Muribaculaceae bacterium | reverse complement strand
TTCGAACTACGATATGCTGCGTGAGACGCTCGAATACGACTTCGAGCAGGAGAAGAAAACCGATTATTCGGTGCTCAATGCCGATATGGCAGTGAAACAGATTTGCAAGTTCGTGTCGGGCATTTGGCAGATACACCCCTTCCGTGAGGGCAATACCCGCACTACCGCTGTGTTTACGATGAAGTGGTTACAGACATTTGGATTCAGTGTCGATAACGATGTGTTCAAGTATAATTCGTGGTATTTTAGAAATGCGCTCGTAAGGGCGAACTACAACAATATCCCGAAGAGAATCTTTGCAACATTAGAGTTCCTCGAACTATTCTTCCGCAACCTTTTATTTGGCGAGCAAAACAAGTTGAGCAACCGTACAATGTTGGCAGGTGATCCCCAAAGTGCCATAATAGAAGTTTCAAAGAGCCAAAATGACACTTTGAATAGCACTTTGAGTTGCAATCTTGACGAGTTGGCACTTTTGCGATTTGTGAAAGAAAACCCCGACGCCACCCAGGTCGAGATTGCAAAGCACATCGGCAAATCGGAAAGAACGGTGAAGCGTATGACTCCTGCCCTGATTGAGCGAGGCTTGCTCGAAAGAGAGAACGGCAAGCGCAATGGCAAGTGGATAGTCAAATGCGAAATTTAGAAGCAATTTTACTTAATATTACAGTAGTGTTATGGCAAAAATTGTATATTTACTCGGAGCCGGTGCTAGCTATGGGAAAAGAGATGAAAAGACTCCGATTAAAGAGCTTCGCAGCAAACAGGATGTCTTAGGTGGTAGTAATATTATTGGTAAATACGCAAATATTACAGAAGGACTACCTCTAGTTACAGAGATTCCAGGACGATTAGCTTTTATTATTGATAAAATTACAAATTGTCCCTGCTCTAGCAAGGTTAGAAATCAGATATTCCCATTAGGATCAAATGGAGGCACCGGATTTGATACAGCCAAGAAAATGTTAGTGCAAGATTTAACCTGGCTAAAAACTGCTAGTGAGAACCATGCCACCATAGACACTTTTGCCAAGAAATTATTTCTCAAAGGTCAATTAAAGAATTTCAACAAGGTTGAGTCTCTATTGTCAATATATTTTATAATAGAACAAGCTATCAATAAAATAGATGGTCGCTATGACACATTCTTAGCATCTGTACTCAATACTCAACTAAATATAGATGATAGGATTACTATTCTAACATGGAACTACGATAGTCAATTTGAGATAGCGTACAAAGAGTATGGAGAGCAAAAAGATTCAACTGGCATTAGAAGAAAGTTGGGGATTGCTGATTTGAAAGACCAATCATACGACACTCGTAATCAAATATTCAAGCTTAATGGCACTGCTAACTTCATGTCTCATATAGACCTAAATAGATATAAACAGCTTGATGAAGTATTACTAACAGAATTATTAGACGAATACATAAAAGGGTATAATGAAGATGTTTCTAATAGTCGCATATCGTTTGCTTGGGATAATGGAAAGTATATGTCTAAAAACTTTGATGATGCATTACAAACAGCAATTCAAGATGCCGAGACTCTGGTAGTAATTGGATACACATTTCCATTCTTTAACAGAGAGGTTGATAGAAATATCTTTGCAAAAATGCCAAACTTAAAAAGAATCTATATACAAGATCCAAATGCAGAACAAATTAAGAGTAGTTTGGACTCTTTGTATTCAACCAATCATACAAAAGTTACTCATATTAACTATAATGTTTTCACAATAACAAACCCTACGCAATTTTATTTGCCTCCTGAACTATAATATTGAGTAAAAAATCCAAAGCTATAAAATAACACTTTGGAATAAAACATGTTAAAGTCAGCAACTCGTGAGCGAACCTCACGAGTTGTTCTTTTATCCCATTAACTCAACTTGTATCATCTTGCTTTTTTGTGGCGTTTTGCCTTGTGTTTTTGTGATAATGAAACATCATCAAAATAGGGCTTTGAAATACGATCTACACTTGCCAAAATAAAAAGTAGACTTTTACCCCAAACTACGAAAACTCGGAGCTTGGGGGGTATCATTATTTAACCACCTTTTAACACAATTTTCCATGAAATTTTATTATCTTTGTACTTGGATTAGGGCTCCGAGCAGAAAATCAGAGAAGTGTGCATTTACTGTAATAGAATGGCACAATTATCTACCCTATTTCGGCCTGAACTCTGCAACTCATTGATTATCAACACCTCATTTACACTGCATCGGAAAGTAACTAACGCCCTCTAATACACACTAACAGACGCTAACGCCTACACAAATCGGCTGAAAACTTTACAAAATAGACGAAAAAATCTCGGAAGGTGAACTCTCTCTTTCCGAGATTTTTTGCTTTTACTCGCTTGTACTCCAAAACTCTATTGGGACACATCTGCAATATTGTCAGAGAGTCTACGGTCATAGTAGTCTCTACCATACTCATCCTCGTATAGGACATAAGCCACAAGAGCAGCAAAGCCGACGGGGACAAGAATGAAAATGGTTACAATCGAGCGACGGAGCCATTTCGAGCGGTTCTTCCACCAGTTGCGAATTGTACGCCAAGTAAGGCGACCAAAAGCAATAATTGCTGTGAATATCAGGGCTACCACACCGAGCAGTGCCTGAAAAATTTGAGTCTGTCGCTTCTTCGTTATTCTGTTTTTGCAAGTTCTTTGTTATTGTTCATGTTTGCCGTAAGATACATTACAACGCAGAGGAGCAGGAACAACACCACTGAGCCAGCGAGCAGTGCATAAGTCTCCATTTGAAGCAGCATATAGTTCAACGCATATACCACAGCTACAAATCCTCCAAGTACATAAGCACTACGACTCTTCAAGATGGCTCTGAAGTAGAACATCAGTGCACCTGTTGTCATCAAGGCGGCAATTATGTACGCCACGCCAAAGGTCATAAACTCGGAGAAGGCAACCAACAATGAGTAGAACAGCACGAGCGAAAGACCTATTACAGCGTATTGGATAGGATTAATCTCCTTGCGAGTCAGGAACTCCACGAACAAGCCTGCCACAAAAACAAGAACGATGATGAGCATTCCATACTTTGCTGAACGCATTGACTGCTGATAAGGATTAGCGGGATCTACGAACTTGACACCCATATCATCGTAGCTCGAACTGTTGAAACTTGACACGCTCCAAGTGGCAATGAATCCATCGTCCTTAACATCTCTGGTATTTGGCAGCAACGCTCCCTGAAAACTTGGGTGCGGATAAGATGAGCTTATAGCCACCGTGGTATTTCCGTCGCTTGAAGGGTTAAAGAAGAGTGACTCTGTACCTTTTAGGTCAAAGGTAAATGCAAAATCAATGATATCACCAGCCTTCGCTCCCTTTGGAAATACAACATTGGCGACAAACTCTTCCGACTGACGGCTAAGCTCAAAGGTTTGGCCACCAAAAGTTAGCTGTGATGGGTTGCTGAACCCCTTTATATCAGTTACCTTAAAGCGGAACTCATTATCCCTCGCAACAACTGATTTCTCAGTGATTGGTAGCTTGCCGGAGATCTTAACCTTGGAGTTGTAAACAATCACATCATAAATCGAGCGATGCAACACATCGGTTTCAACATCTGCCGTGTAATCCACCTGTGAGCAATATGAATCATAATCCTCCACATAGGTCTGTTTGCCG
>JAFQAS010000012.1 GCA_017399915.1 Muribaculaceae bacterium | reverse complement strand
TGGCGATGTATTAGCCTATGGCGATAGTTGGAGCCGTAAGATACTGCCGAATGTGCATTATTATCAGAACAAGGTGGTACGCATTGATGATACGGACTTTATTCTCTCTACTCTCTGGTCACATATCCAGCCTCAGGATGAGTATTTCGTAAGTAGAGGAGTGAATGACTTTAGGCAAATACGATATGGTGGTCGTAGGTTTACTACCGATGATTTTAATGCCGAACATCAACAGTGCTTGTCGTTCATTAAACAGAGTGTCGCCGAGAGTACAGCAGAGCATATTGTTGTTGTAACCCATCATTTGCCTTCGTTGGCAGTCGTGGCTCCACAACATAAAGGCAGTCTACTTAATAGCGCCTTTGCAACTGAGTTGGGTGACTTCATTGCTGATAGCCGTATAGATGCGTGGATTTTCGGACATTCGCATGCCAACGAGGAAGCAACCATCGGTAATACACGCCTTGTCTGCAATCAACTTGGCTATGTTTCCTACGGAGAGCATATTGGAGGCTTTGATGGTGGTAAATTTATTGAAGTATAGGACTTTGCATAGAATTGGTAATAATTTGGTTTATTGCAGATTCTTAGTTGTGATTTATACAGAATTCGCGAATCCATAAACTATATATGAATAAGCCTCTGAAATTCTGAGCCCCAATAGGCATATTAATTTGCACATATTTAAACTGTGCTTTTTGTAGACCATTACATAGAATTGTATTCTTATATGGTAGATGAGACTATTGACAAGAAATCAAGAGCCCGAGCCCTGGGCTCTTGATATAAAAGACCTCATAAGTCGAACATAGGGTTATGTGTGTGAAATGTCTTTGAGCTCTATACCCAATGTATGTTAGGGTGCAAACATAATCAAGAATAGACTTCTTGACTAATTTTTGCATTTAGTTCTTTAGTTATATCAACACCTGTCCATTTTGTAAACATATATCTTTGGTGTTTCATATAACTTAAAATCTCCTCACTAATTGATTTAGATACTCCAACTAATTGAAGAAATTTCTTTCTAAAACTTGGACGGATATATGGGCATGCTGCCAAATCCAATGCAAATATAACAAATTCTGCTGATATTTTACGCCTTGGCCCATAGATTGATTCAATATATTGTCGAGTTTGCTCGATTACGAATGTTTTAAGTTCTTCATAGCGTTTTGAATTCCCAAAGTAATATATTAGAATTGTTACGGCCAGCATATTTAATTGTCGTAAAGGTTTGATAGAACCGTCAGCACCTCTTTCAATCTTGAGATATTTTTCTACTTCTAATCTTGTTAAATGATATTTACGATTCATGCTACGCAGTACGATGAGAAAATACAGTGTTTCCAACTGTATGTTTTCATTCACTGGTGCAACTTGCATAACTACACTAATCTCATCTCTTATTTTTTTGAATACGATTTCTCTTGCATATTCAGAAAATCTACGTACAACTTTTTTGTTATTCCCGTCCTCAATGCAATAATCATTGTCTAAATATATCCTAATTGTATTTAATATCTGGATAACTTTAAGAGTTGTGTTTACACGCTTACTATTTGCATATAAAAAGAATACTGTATCTAAAACATTAAACAGATACCTCGAAAGTGATTTCTCACATTTTTTTCTTTCTTTATTAGCCAGTGCATGTAGGTCTACTAATTGGGGATCCTCAGCTATAAGACATAATACTTTATAATGCTTATCAAATTTTTTCAAAGATCGTTCTAGTCTGCTTGCAAATCGAGCCATAGTGTAGTTTAAAACGCTTATTAACTCTACATTATTAGTAGAAACAATTGCTTTGAATCTTTTATTAAAGTCTGTTGAGTTTAATTTGAAATATACTTTTTTATCTATATTTTCGACAGCAGTATTTCTGTCGACTTCTATCGTCCATTCATCTTTATCTTCTGATAAGTCTAATTCGGTTTGTTCTAATTCATCTTCTGAATAAACAGAGGATTCCTCATCTTCTGAATATAATTTGATATTATCATTTAATAGCTCATCTAACTCAATTTTAGCTTTTGTTATGTTAGTTATGAATGGACGATCTATGATCTCACACTTTTCTTGGTTAAGACTTAACTTAAACTCCTTTAGATAAAATTGCAATAAATGCTCAACCTCTTTTTTTACAGCGTCATCATTATAAAAAAAGAAATAGTCATCGACATAACGATAACATTCATAGTCTACTTTGTGTCGGTATCCTTTTTCTAATAGTTGTTGTTCTACCATATGATCCACATGCTGCATAATAACCTCTGCAAATATACGTGAACACTCTGGCCCGATAACAATACCATTGGTTTCATTATAGTTCATTTCTTGCATCATCTTGTCCCAATGAGCTCCAATTGAACCATCAAATTTGCCATTAAAATTATCTTTGTAGATATCGACACCTCCGCTAATAGCCCACGCTATTGAATGAGTGTATATGCTATCAAAACAACATTGTACATCCATTTTTAATAAATGAGCAAATTTCTTCTCTGCTCGTTGATATCTATAATCTTCATAAAATTTATAGATGTTGGTGTAATGTTTATAACTAAAAAAGGTTTTTAAATTCTCATACTCACTAAAATACATCTCCACCTTATCTGTTTTCTTGCCCAATAACACATTATGGAGTCTGTCCTTATAATAAAAATAACATGCTACTTTATTGGGGAAACGAATAGAAAAATTGCTTTTGTTGCAGAGATAAATTATTGCATCCTTGTACTTATTATAAAATTCGACAACTTTTATTTGGTTGGCTGGATGTATTAATGACAGATATCGATGTTTTAGAGGTTTATGTTGAATGCCATACACAAATGGGATCCTTTTAAGATCAGATACATTAAGTAATAAAGAATTTCTGCCTTTAAATTCTTCAATAGGTCGGTTAAAAATTATAGATAGTATTCCAAGAATACCATTATCACTGGTAAGATTCCAATGTAATGTGTTTTTATCATTGGCTCCTAACTCAAGCCGAATACCATTTTTAACAAGAAACATATAGAAGTAACGGTTGCTAAATATAAGCGGTAGTTCATATGGTAATACGTCAGAGAATACAACACGCTCTTTTTTATAACGTAATCTTATCTTTTTTCTTCTCATAGCCATTTCTCTATTTCTTGAATACGATGAATGTTGAATGTAAAAATTTTGCGGTCTAGCCACCTCTGTTTAAAATCGATATTTGCAATACGCTTTTCAATTTTAGCTTTTATAACATCACAATCTTTCAATCCTACATATGGATTAATTGTATGTTTTCTCAAATAGTTTGTAAGCTCATCTAGATCATCAAAACAATCTAGTAAATCGTTATGATAATATAATCCGACCTTGACTCCGCTTTTAGATTTGAATAGTTTAAAATTACCAGTTATTATATTCAACGAATCAAACAAGTCTTGATAAGCCTGTTTGATATTGCATTTGCTTAAAGTTTCAAAATGGGTTATAGCTTTATCGATTTTTTTGCAGTATCTGTCTTTCTTTTTATCTGACAGCCCAAATGTAGTGGATAAATGCTCTTTATTTCTGCTCATATATAAACTATATCCAAGATAATTCATTGGAGATTCCGTATGATTATCTTGTATAAAATCTATAATGCGACACTTCCCGGAAGGATCTTGAGGTTGTTTCAACGATAGACCATTTTTTTGAAATAAATCAGTGATATCTGCATAATAATCGCCTAAATTTTTCCCTGATGGCAATGACGAAAGAATGATAAAAATATCATCCACATATCTGGCATAGAACATTACTTCTCTTCTTCTAGAAATTTCAGAGTCAATATTTCTCATATACACTTCACTCAAATATGAACTAATGCCTATACCTCGAGGCACTCCGTGCATAGGAGTTGCTAATGATGTGTCTTTAATATTCTCATACTCCATCAATATGCCATTTATAAAAGATTTGGATTTGTTAGAAAGTAAAGTGTTATCGAAAATCATTCGCTTTAACTTATCATGCGGGATAGATTCATAAAATTTTGAGATATCTGTCCTAATAATGAAAACTGGAATATTTGAGTTTAAGAAGGTCTTGATATTGGTTAAAATACTATGCCGATTATCCTGCTTGACCTTAAATGCGTGTCGGATATTGTACTGTAACTGTTTTATGGCAAATAGGTGAGCATGAGAAGGTGTATCAAGTGTGAATACCTCCTTGTTTTCTGATGTAGTATATGATCTCAACTTAAATTTGAAGCCTGGCTTATTTATGTCATGTTCCAAAGTTGCTAGATATTCACATAATACATCTTTCTTCAAGCCAACTAAACGCTTGTATTCTTCTCTCTTGTTTTTAATTATTGAGAGATCTTCTTGAGTCTTTCCTTTCTTTTGTCTTAGAGATGTTATTTCTCGCTTAAGTTCCTCAGAACGCGTCAAAATATTACGATACTGTTCAGGCATAGAATGAATGTCTATATTACCCCTTCTACTTTCAAGGCAATATATTGTCTCAATATTATGTGCAGAGAATGATTGGTCTAGCATATCATTTAAGTTTCACAAATAATTTACTAATAAGGGCAGTAGTATTAGAGTATAAAACTAGTTTATGTATTAGTTATGTCAAATCCAGTTTTAGAAATATCTCATCATTGGATCTTTTGTAATATCTACATCATAACCTCTCATATTTAAACTTCGTATATAAGATTCTGAATTATGTCTTAAAAGTCTCACCCCGTCGATAATGCCATGTGCAAAAGTGATGGGGATGCATCGTCCATCACTATTTGCTTGTACAACAAAATCATGAGGAGTAAGTATTTTCGAGCACTTTGATAGCGGAGAGATGAGAGTTTCTATCAACATTCTCATACTTGACTTATTCTTTATAAAATGTTGTCCTAAATATATAAACTCTACTGAATTAAGGATAGACAAATATTCGGGCATATCAATACCGAAAAAACGACGCTCGTGTTCTCGCTCCCAGTCTATATGTTTTTTAAAGAAGATGTGCTTATAATTATCTTTGACAAATTCAGAAGGAATAGATGTTGTACAAATTTTTTCATCATATAGATTCCTGCTATATTCCACATTGTCAAATCTGTAAAAACTATTCTTGAGTATCGATTTATTATCCTCGATGAATTTTTGCTCATTAATAACAATGCAAGCTCCGCTATTATTTGCAGCATATTGCGCCCACATTCTAGCATGGTTACCTCCTAATTGCACAGACGAAAGGCGAGGTTCTCCTTCATAGTAATTTTGCGTAAAAGAGATAAGTTTGCAGTGTTCTACTATATATTGTTTAATCCTTATTTCGTCAAAGCCTCCATCATTCCATTCACAACACAAATCTGTCTCATTTAAATCATTGAGATTCGAAAAGTCGGATAGCTTAAGTCTCATCTCTTGCAAGATCAGCATTAAGGCGTTAGCTGAAGTAAAGTGATATACAAAACCATCTCCAACCATAGGGGGTATAGTGTTGTCATGCGGATACATAATCTTATAATTTATTCATTGCTATTTTGCAAAATATTCTGTCTTCAGCCAGTAGGCATATATCGGATCTTGGAACGAAATCTCACCAGCGTTGTTATCCAATATGTCGTTTTTGATAAGGGTCGCTTTAGCGCGAGAGATTGAGGTTGCAGATGATATTTGGCAGCGGTGCATCACATTGGTAGAGCTTATTGCCTTTTCGCCAGCAATAAGAGCTTTGAGGTAGTTCAACTGTTGCGTTGTCAAAGTTTCGGTAATAGTTGCAAACAACAAACTCAATTGTTCTACTAATGCGGCGTGTGCCTCGCGTACAATTTCAACTGTACAGATATCCTTTGTTCTCAACCACGACTGCTGTGCGAGTTGCTGTGCATAGTAAGGGTGATTATCGACAAACTCAGCAATCAGGTTGGCTGCATCCTTATTTATGCTTTTGCCTGTATCGGCGAAACGGCAATTAAAGAATTCTACAAGGTAAGGCGTGTCAATCTTGTTAAGGAACATCAAGTTGCCAAACTTGTAGAATGGTTTGGACGAGTTGGTAAATACCTCCATCATCATATGGCGCTTGCTGCCATACAAACAGTAGGCAACGCTTTGGTGTTGTTGCCAATGAGAACGTAACTTCTTTTGGAAATAGTCAGGATTGGTAAACTCTGCTATATTCTGAAATTCATCAACACAGATTACTATTTTAAGTCCCTTTTCTTGTGCGATTTTCTCGGCAAGGTCAAGTACCTCATCAGGGTTACGCTTTACATCCTCCCAATCAAAGTCGATTGATACCTCATTTGTAGGGTCTGTGCCAATAGAAATCTTCGGAACAAGGTTAGAGAAGAAACTTTTTGCACTCTTTATTGCCTCCTCCCACTTTGACGAAGTCGCAGCAATGACCTTTTGAGCGAGCAATGAGTAGAAATGCTCCTCGTTACGCACATTGAAAAGGTCGATATGGCAGATACTCAACTTGTTATCCTGCTCCATAGCTAACTTCGCAGCTTTATTCACGAGCGAACTCTTGCCCCAGCGGCGAGGCGAAATAATAATCGTGTTGATAAGCGATGTGAAGTTTTGAACCAAGTTTGAAGTTTCTACTTCTCGGTCAGTGAAATTCTTTTCTGTTGCGATTTTTCCAAAGATAAAAGGAGTTTCCATAATCCACGGTTTAATTATTTTATCGCAAATATAATACAAAATATGTAATTACACAAATTGTAATTACGAAAAGTGTATATATCGTAAAATTAAATGATTGATAAGGTTGGACACACCCTACGTTATCACAAAAAATTGGATAACTGATTACAAATATTGTTCAATTTGTTGTAGATTAAGCCTTTGTTGGTCAAGTATTTTAATAAAACGGTTAAACAGATTGCCTTGTTGCAGACGATAATACCACATATTAAGACTATAATGAATCGAAATATCCTAAATTATTGGACAACTCGATTCTACTACATATATTTATACAAGAAAGTTTGATGTCTTCAAAAGCATATTCGTTATAGTTTCTACATCTATTGTATCTACAGTCGATATTCTATAAGGTTTTAATCCATATTTAGAAAGCAGATTGTCTTTGAGATTATCCCTTGATTTTTGGGTTTCACTTTGATTGTGATATTTCCATCCATCAACTTCAATTGTCATTAACGGCTTTTTTGTTATAGAATTATAGAGTAAGAAATCTACATGAGACAATGAATTTGAGATGAAAGCAATTTCTTGAGTGTTTAGTCCTTCAAAATCAGTTATTAGTCGAGAAAGTGGGTAATGGCAAACAACGTTCCAGTTTGACATCTGAATGTTATCAATAGCTTTAATTAGAGTATCATATATTATATTTTCAGAAAGATATTCAGAAACTTTATTGCTTTGGGCTTCGTATGCCAATCTCTCAGCCGTATATTGTTTGTATAGTATATCGAATACAGAGTGAATCTTACTTTCCTTAACATCAAAATTATTATACTGTATATACGAAATTAATTGTGCTAAATTTGAATTTGAGGGCATTTCATTACCATTTACTACAACACATAGTTTTGTTTTAGCACGAGATATAGCCACATTCATTAAGTTTGGGTCGTCCGAAAAATCCGTAGGGACATTATCTACCATACTCATAATGATTGCATCACATTCTCTGCCTTGAAACTTATGTACCGTACTAGCTATATCTTTACCTAATGCTCGATTGATTGCTATAGCTTGATCCCGATATGGCGTGATAATACCTACACTATTAGATTCTGAGTAATCAGGCATAACTTCCTGAATTATTACATCAATTTCACGTTGATTAAAATGGCCACGTGCGTGATTACCGGGTACAGTTTTTATCACTTGTAAAACATTATCTTCATTGTAATCTGAGGTCATAGCGATAAGTTCTCCACTATAGAATCGTTGATTACAAAAGTCTATAATTCTAGGATGGCAGCGATAATGTTCTCTTAATAATGTGATAGGTGCATCTGTAAATACCTTAACACATGATTGAAGGAAACTATTTGCTGTTGCTTGATATTTTTCATCTATACGATAAGTTGATTGTATTACTTTCAACGCCTGTTCTTCTTCATGACTTACTACATTAGGCAATTGTTTGTCGTCACCGACTATAACAGCATTTATTGCACATGACAATGCCAAAGCACCTGTTTTGATATCAACTTGAGATGCTTCATCCATAATAAGATAGTCAAAAACCATATCCTTGCTGATACAGGCTTTTGCAGAATATGTTGTACTCAACACTACAGGATATTCCTTAAGAAAATCCTCTGTATGAGGTTTAATTGTTTTAATGGTGAATTTCTTTCGCTCACCTGTAAAGCGTTTTGCTATTGTATTTTTCAGCGCTTTTAAGGACAATTGTCTTAATTCTTTAACTCGTTGCTGTATATCAATGGCTTTAAGTGAGGTTTCAATAGTAGAAAGTTCACTCTTTATTTCGCGTTCTCTTGAAATATAATATGCTGTTTCCAATGCATTTATGATGGTCTCAGGTTTTGCTTTCAAAAACTTATGAACTTTGAACCCTAATGTAAAGTTCCACTTAAGTTTTTGCAACAAACTAAACTTTTGCCCTTTTTCTGTTAAAATCCCGTATTGTAGTCTGAATGACATCAATTTCTTGGAATGTTTGTTAAACAACCATTTGTGTTCAACTGCAACATCGTGATGCATTTGATCATATTTGGCTTCTTTATGTAGAGCATCAAGTTCAGCCTTGAGTAAGGCAAACTTAGATTGTCCCTCAAAACCAAGTGAGACATCTCTTAACGCTTGTTTTACTTGTTGTTTAATTGAACTCGTTTCTTCAATCCTCCAATCATCCATTTGAGGATATTCCTTCTGATTGGCAATAAAAAGTTCTTTATTTTCAACACTGCCTAACTTTGCTACTAAGAAACCAAGTCCTTCTCCTTCTAATTTCTCAGCTACATTCTCGACTGCAGAATTATTGTTTGATACTACGAGAACACTTTTATTTGCCAATAAGAGATTGGCTATAATATTTAGAATTGTTTGGGTCTTACCAGTTCCTGGAGGACCTTGTATAATGCTTACCTGATTGGTTAATGCATTTTCAACAGCTTTCTTTTGACTGGCATTACAACCGAAAGGATAATATATTGTATCAGGGGCTCTAAAAGTTGCTGGTTTTGTTTTATCTCCCAAATACTGTGCAAGTGGTACGTTGTCTCTTTTAATATCTATAATTTCGTACTGAAGAGATAGGATATTATCACCATCTTCAGTCATTAGGCCTGTCTCGGCTGCGAGCTTTTTAAGGTATTCCCAAGTTGTTCCACCATTCTTGTCAATTGGAGTGCGAGTTACATATACTTCGTTACCAACAAGATTTTCAGTAGAACCGTCATTATATGTGATGTGATAAAAGCAATGGCTACCATCGTCAAACTTTAAAAGTTCTGAAATGTTGGTGATACGCTTATTCTGAATGTATAATCCCTTTTCGATTAAATCAATAGAAATAGGATTTGTGATATATATAAGTCTAGCTCGGTTATAATTAAAAATTCGAGAAGAAGAGTAAAATTTAACTGCCCATAGCCCATTTTTATTCTCACTTATATGAACGACTTGTTCGGAGATAAACATCCGTTTATCTCCTTTCTTATCCAAGTCGATTATCATATATTTTCGTGAATCCATTTTAGATTACTTTTTATATCGATTTAATCTTTGGCTTAAAATACTTTATGAACTTCTGAACGTTTTCAACAAACCATGCAAATTGTTCTTCACGTGACGATTTATCCATGAAATCAAACTCTTTTGTCAGTTTAGCCATAGAAACCTTTTTCTCATCAAGTCGAAGCCATTCCAAATCTTCAGCCACTTTAGATTTCGATTCCTCTTCACATTGTCCCTTGAGTATATCAAAATTAGCCTTGGCATTTTCTCCTGATATTTCAAGATTAATGCAGATCGTGTGATTGACAGAGTTTACAGTAAGACTTAACTGGAAAAATGATCTTCCCATAGCAATAATTGTCCAATGCTGAGGTGCAGGCTTTTGTACTTTGAAAGGTGAGCCTATTTTCAATACATAGTCTCTAAATTCAGTCCAGTATTCTTGTTGCTTTACTTTCGTTTCTGTCAATTCTCCACTACTCGCTGAAGATTTAACGCTTTTAGTCCAATCATTTGGCTTTGCCACAACATTAAATTGGGGAGCAGGTAAACTATCTCCAATCTGAATCACCTCGACTTCAATACCAAAGAAATTGATATTTTCATCTGTGATGCGGTTTAACCAGTCAAGTGCAGCTCGGTGCTCCTCTGTAAAAGCCTTAGCTATCCAAACAATAGAAAATGCATCCAAACCAGCTGCATATGTCATAATCTGACCCAAATGGTTGTGATTGGTTAGCTCCAATTGGTTTTCAATTAGAACATAATGGTTTGTAGCAAGGTCTTTTGCTAAAATATCTGCACGGAATGGTCCAACACTCTTCTCTTGGGATTCCACTTCAAGATCCATTCCTATCGCATCTCCTAACATAGCTATATTTTCTTCCTTGGCAAGCCATGGTGTAAAGTCTGAAGACTCACTTGCCCAGACATTACGCAAATCTATTTTTCGTATCTTTCCAAGTTTCATAATGATGAGATGTTATTTATGTAACAAATTTAGTCTTTGTGCTAATTTCGTATCGAATTTAACTTATTTAGCCACTTTTTCCCTATTGCACAGAACGCGAAACCTGAAATTCCCAACACAATAGCATTAGCCCATTCTTGCTGTGTTGAATTCAGACCTTCTATGTATACGATAAGTTTCGCAATATAGTTGTATTTACAATCTTGTAAAAAGAATGTCAGAAATACTATGAAAATTAGAAGTAACAAAATTATTGTATAGAGAATGAACCAAAACCAATTATTTCTTATTCTTCTTCTTTGTTCTATTGAACTTAATATATTTTTTACTTCATTAAGTTCTTTAGTAGTTTCCAGTTCTTTCTTTTTTGTTTCTTCTAATTCGGCTTTAAGTGAATCTGTTTTGGCTTTTTGTTCGACTAATTCTTTATGGTGTTCATCAATTGTATTTTTCGATTTCATTCTTTCGTTTTCAAGAGCCTTTTGGGTATCATCAAGTTGGTTTTCTATTTCTGATTTTGCAAAATCTCTGGCATCAGAATATAAATCATCTTCATTCCATTCAGTTATTGCTTTGCTAGTCCTAATTTCTATGAATTTATGAAGTACACGTTTCTGATTATCATATCCTGAAGCATATTCGCTAATACCAGAAAGCACTGCGAGCATTTTGTCATTATCCATGAGTCTTTCATGGTACGATAAGTTTAGGAAACTTACAAAGCTACTAAAATCATCATTGGTTCTTTCTAAGAATCGTAACGAAATACTTAACCATTGACTAGGAAGAAAAACTATCGGAACTTGATTAGATCTACTATAATCCCATTTTTGCAATCTATGGTCTGAGGATAGTAAAAAATACTTTGCCTCAAAGATGTTTTGAGGTTGAATATTTCGTTTATGCTCTAACCATAGCATATTTTGTGCATCATGCCTTGCTTTGGATTCATAGTTAGTTCTTTTATAGCTATGAATTTCAGAAGTATAATCACACAACTTTTTGTTATATTCTTCGCTACTTTTATCGTATGGTGAAAATCTTTCGACCTCAATTTTGAATTGTTTGATAAAATCTTCAAATAAAGTTTCTATTTCAGCCTTAAACATTGAAATAGATTGAGTTCTTTTGTTCCTTTTCCACTGCTGATAAAAACAATAGAATTCTTTATTCGCTCCAACTTCTTCAAGAAATATATCGGCTTGAATATTTGGATTATCGTATTTTTTAATAATGTTGATATGATGATTAATTGAATTGTTAAATTCATCTAATGTAACTTTAGATATCCATAAAGTCTCTCCAACCTGTTGAAATTTCTTTAGTATGGAGATTGTACGAGACTTACGTAAATTGCCATTAATACCTAAAGCTCTGAAAATAATATTTGTATCCAGATAAAAGACCTTATTCCTCAATGATTCAATGGTAATACTCGTATTATTAGTATTTGTAAGCATACAGTATTCTAGAGCGAAGCTTGCGACATTGAATATAGCCTTGTTCTTTTCTGGATTATTCCAATTCAAGAATCCATTAATAACGTCTCTCTCTTCATCATCATATATGCTGTCAGCATCACACTGTTCTAGACCATTATTATCTATCAAACGTTTAAAATTTTCAGTATTTAAAGTAAAAACTCCAAAAAGAAATTTATAAATAAGATCCTTCGTTTTATCTTTAGGGAGTTGATACTCTTCAATATACTGATTGATATAATCATCAATGTGCATTACTTTGCTAGTAGCAATTTTCTCTTTTCTTTCTTTGGTAAGAAAACTAAAGAATTGTCAGAGTCTTGCTTATAACAATGAAAAACAGTATCGTTATACTTAGGAGTAGAAACTATTTTCCAGATTTCTTCAGCCAAGATTGTAATCTGATACTTGTCATTTATGTATTGTGACAGTTCTAAAGTATTTACATAATCATCCCTGTTTATGTCAAGAAGGGCATTTTCAATTAACTTCTTTTGAATCTGCACTGGAGATATATTATAATTATCTTCAGCATATAATACTGTAGATAGTCTAAAAATATCACTGATCGATGATTTATCTAATTTTGCCATATTCTTATTTATTTAATTCCTAATGCCTTAAACGCTGCATCTACTGGGTCAGAATAAACTTCCATGTGGGAACTTTACTTCCCGATGCAGAAGCGGGAGAAGATTGAGGAGAGGATGTCTTGGGTGGTGATGGTGCCGGTGATTTCGCCGAGGTGGTGGAGGGTTTCGCGCACGTCTTGGGCTATGAAGTCGCCCGAAATGCCCATGTTTATTCCGTCGATGGCGCGTGCTATCGATTCGCCGGCGCGTGTGAGTGCTTGGTAGTGGCGTGCGTTGGTCACCATCACTTCGCCGGGGGCGATGTCGGCACTGCCCGATGCGTTGATGAGGTGTTGTTGCAGTGCGTCAATCTCGTCACCTCGTTGAGCCGAAATTGGTGCCACGATGGCTCCTTCGGGGAGTATTCCCATAAGTGCCGACTGCAATGCTTCGACGTTCTCGGCGTTGATGTCGATTTTGTTGAGAGCCACGATGATTGTTTGGTCGGGCGAGGTGTGAGACAATACGCGTTGAGCCACCGATGAGAGTTGGCCGGGTGTGGTTGCACTGTCTATCACCCACAACACTATGCGAGCGTCGGTGAGTTTGCTAATGGTGCGTTCGATGCCGAGTGATTCAATCACGTCGGTTGTTTCGCGAAGTCCGGCTGTGTCGATGAAGCGGAAAAGTGTGTCGCCAATTTCGATAGTGTCTTCAATCACGTCGCGAGTGGTGCCGTGAATGTCGCTAACGATTGCACGTTCTTCGTGAAGCAGTCGGTTGAGCAAGGTTGATTTGCCGGCGTTTGTTTCGCCCACGATAGCCACAGGCACACCGTCTTTGATGGCTGCTCCGGTGGCAAAGGTTGATGCCAATCGGGTAACGACCGAGTGAATTTCTTGTGCTATCTCAAGGAGTTTCTGACGAGAGGCAAACTCCACATCCTCTTCCGAGAAATCGAGTTCGAGTTCGAGCAAAGAGGCGAGGTTGAGCAGTTGGTCGTGAAGGTCGGTCAATCGGCGTGAGAAGTCGCCACGCATCTGACTCATGGCAATGCGATGAGCGGCGCGCGATGATGATGCGATTACGTCGGCCACGGCTTCGGCTTCGGCAAGGTCCATGCGACCATTGGCAAAGGCGCGACGTGTAAACTCGCCGGCATCGGCGATGCGACAGCCGGTGCGTACGAGCAGGTTGATAAGTTCGCGTTGCACCCAACGAGAGCCATGCACGGCAATTTCTACCACATCTTCGCCGGTAAAAGAGCGAGGGTTGCGAAACACTGTTGCCACGGCTTGGTCGATGGCTTCGCCTTGCTCGTCGACGATAGTGCCGAGGTGGGCAGTGTGGGAATCGGCGTTGGATAGTGATTTCCCTTTCCATATTTTATCAACAAGCGTGATGGCGTCTTTGCCACTCACACGAGCCACGGCAATGCCTCCCACACCGGCAGGAGTGGAGATGGCGCATATAGTATCATCGGTCATTATCATCGTTGTAGAGCATTTTTTGTTGGCAAAAATGAGCCAACAAATATATTATAGTGCAAAGATACATAATTATAATTCATAATTATAATTCATAATGCATAATTCATTCGGTCAAGCCACGTTTAGCCCTTCGGGGTTCACAATTATAATTCATAATTAATGCGGAGTGCGGAATGTTGACCACCTCCCGGCTTTGCCGTACTCCTCCTAAAAATTACTTGGTAATTTTCAAGAGGAGAGTTGCAACTTCTCAACTCTCAACTGCTTCGGTCAAGTCTCGTTTAGCCCATCGGGGTTCATAATGTATAATTAGTGCGGAATGTGGAGTGAGATTTATTTCTTCTTTTTGAGTGTGCTCCAGTAGTGGAATTTGCATTGCGATTCCACGTTGTTTTCAATCTCGTCGGGTAGTGAAGAGAAGAAGTCGAGGCCGGTGACGCGTTCAACTTCGTCGATGCTCACGGCAGCTGCTTGCATTCCTCCGGGCACTTTGCCGTTGGGCATGATGAAGCCTATGCCACGAGGATTGTCGACATATGGCGATAGTATCACTTTGAAAAAGCGTTGAGGCACGGCTACTCGTGAGTCGCCGATATATTCTTCAATGGGGTCGGTGAGCACCGGGCCACACACTATGATTATTGCACTATCAATTTCGGCCCATTGCCGGCATTTCTCTTCGAGGCGTTTCCATGCGCCGGTGTTAAGAGTCTTGGCTTGCGGACACATATTTGTCATATAAAAAGATTCGTCCATAGCCTTTTTGCTCCATTTCATGTCGCCAGCAGGAGCCATGTGGCCACGGTCATATCCCGAGTAAGAGTAGTCCCATTTTTCGGATGAACCGGCTACGTTGTCGTCTCCACGGAAATTGTCTTTTCGAGGCACAGTGCCGGCCGCTTCTCTATCGGTAAGCTCCCATACAACCCAATTGGGAATATGCATCTTGCTATTAAATGATAGGGTGTAGCCTTCATAATTTACCACTTGGCTTGAAAGGTAACCCGGGGTGATTACTTTTTCAAGATTGCCAAACTTTTGAGAATTGTTTTTAGGAGCCTTGTCGGCGGTAGCTTCTATGCAGCTGCAAAGATATAGGTTTCCTGCGATGCACAGTGTCGCTATCGCGATTTTGTTGATGATCTTTTTCATTTGTTTGATTTTAAGATAAATATGTGTGTTAATAATTGGGGCTATTCTACAAGTTCGGTAGAGAGATATCGTTCGCCGGTGTCGGGGAGTAGGGCAACGATTGTTTTACCTACGTTTTCGGGGCGTTGAGCCATGAGAATTGCTGCGTGCAGGGCAGCTCCCGATGAAATGCCGGCAAGAATGCCTTCGCGCTTGGCAAGGAGTCGTGCAGTAGCGATAGCGTCGTCGCCTTTCACAGTAACCACTTCATCAACTACCGATGCATCGTAGTTTTGAGGGATAAAATTGGCTCCTATGCCTTGAATTTTATGAGATCCGGCTTCACCTCCCGAGATGATAGGCGATTCGGCAGGTTCAACGGCAACAGTTTGTATTTGAGGATTGCGAGTCTTTAATCCTTTGGCAGTGCCACAAAGAGTGCCACCGGTTCCCACGCCAGCCACAAAGATGCCTACAGTGCCATAGGTGTCGCGCCATATCTCTTGTGCCGTGGTTGATGAGTGTGCCGCAGGGTTTGCGGGGTTTTCAAATTGTCCGATAATAATCGAACCGGGATTTTTGTCGCGAAGTTGTTCGGCACGGCGAATTGCTCCAGCCATACCTTCGGCACCCGGAGTGAGAATGATTTCAGCTCCGAGAGCTTTAAGAAGTTTTTGGCGCTCTATACTCATCGTTTCGGGCATAGTGAGCACGACTTTATACCCTTTGAGCGACGCAATCCATGCAAGTCCCACACCGGTGTTGCCACTTGTAGGCTCAATGATGAGCGCACCGGGCGAAAGCAATCCTTTCTTTTCGGCGTCTTCAATCATCGCAAGAGCGGCACGATCTTTTACGCTGCCACCGGGATTGAAAGATTCAACTTTTACGAGAAGTCGAGATTTCAACCCGAAATCGCGCATGATATTATTGAGTTGCACCAATGGGGTGTTTCCTATTAATTGCGTGAGGTCTTGATAGATACGTTCCATAATGAGGCTGAGTATAGATTTAATGCAACAACAAAATTAGTGATAATTAGTGAGTTTTGCAAATCTAACGTGATAGTTGGATAGGGAGAATATAATTAGGGCTGTTAAGAATATTTCGGTTGATAAGGAATTTGGCACTTTATGACTATTTTTTATAAAAATCATTACTGAGTTTTGTTTTCCCGTGGTTTTGTAGTAACTTTGCACATTAATTTACAAAAACTTATAAATCACCAACCTTGAATTTCTTACGACAATGAATGTAGTAGATAGATTTCTTGAATATGTTAAGTTTGACACTCAAAGTGACGAATTGACTAATCTAACCCCTTCAACACCGGGGCAGATGGTGTTTGCTCAATATCTTGAAGAAAAGCTCAATGAGCTTGGGTTGAAAGATGTGTCGCTTGACGAAAATGGTTATCTCATGGCCACACTCCCGGGCAACTGCTCAGAAGAGGTGCCTACAATAGGGTTTATCGCTCACTTGGATACTTCGCCCGATATGTCGGGACGCCATGTAAATCCTCGTATTGTCAAGAATTATGATGGTAGCGACATTGTTCTTAACGCCGAAAAAGATATAGTGTTGTCGCCCAACCAATTCCCCGAATTGCTTCACTATGCCGGTCAGGATTTGATTGTTACCGATGGTAACACTCTCCTTGGTGCTGATGATAAAGCCGGTATCGCCGAAATTATCACTGCAGTGGAGTATCTTATGGCTCACCCCGAAATCAAGCATGGTGATATTCGCATCGCATTTAATCCCGATGAAGAAATAGGCCTTGGCGCTCACAAATTTGATGTTGAGAAGTTTGGCGCTGAATGGGCCTATACAATGGACGGCGGTGAAATTGGCGAGCTTGAATATGAAAACTTCAACGCAGCTGTGGCTAAGGTGACATTCAAGGGCCGTAACGTACACCCCGGATATGCTAAGCACAAAATGATTAACTCATTGCGTGTGGCTACGCAGTTTGCTATTATGTTGCCACGTTGGGAAACTCCCGAACACACCGAAGGTTATGAAGGGTTTTATCACTTGATAGGAATTGAAGGAGATGTGGAAACTGCAGTGTTGACATATATCATTCGTGACCATGACCGTGATCGCTTCGAACGTCGCAAAAAAGAGTTTGAACACCTCACTCGCAAAATCAATAAAGAATTCCCTGATTGCGCTTCGCTTGAGTTGAAGGATCAATATTATAATATGCGTGAAATGATTGAGCCGGTGATGCATGTGATTGAAATTGCCGAACAAGCAATGCGCAATGCCGATGTCACTCCTAAGGTGGTGCCCATTCGTGGCGGTACTGACGGTGCTCAACTTTCGTTCAAGGGACTTCCTTGCCCGAATATCTTTGCCGGAGGTTTGAATTTCCATGGTCGTTATGAATTCGTGCCCATCCCATCGATGGAAAAGGCTACTCAAGTAATCGTTGAAATTGCGAAACTTGTTGCAGAACGTAAATAAAAATAAGACTTTAATCGTTGTTACCGGGCCAACAGGGTCGGGAAAGACTGATTTAGCTATAAAATTGGCACTCCACTACGGGTGCCATATTTTATCGGCCGACTCTCGTCAGCTTTATCGCGAAATCCCCATAGGAACTGCTGCTCCCACTGCCGGGCAATTGGCACTGGTGCCTCATCATTTTGTGGGCACACTGTCGCTTGAAGATTATTATAGTGCGGCGCAATATGAGGAAGATGTGATGAATTTATTGCCCCGCTTGTGGCAGGATAATGATTATGTGGTGATGTGTGGTGGCTCGATGATGTATGTCGATGCTGTGACAAAGGGAATTGATGAGTTGCCTACAATCACCCCCGAAATACGCGAAAAGGCGATGTCGATATATCGCGAAGGTGGTGTGGAGTTGTTGAGGTCGACATTGCTGGAGATAGACCCCGTTTACTATAATCAGGTAGATTTAAACAATCATAAGCGATTGGTGCATGCCATTGAGATAACAATGCAAGCCGGTGTGCCATATTCGTCGTTGTGCACGGGGAGAGCAAAGGAAAGGCCTTTCCGCATAGTGAAAATGGCTCTTGACTATGAACGAGAAGAGTTGTTTGACCGCATTAATCGCCGTGTAGACGCTATGGTTGAGGCAGGACTTGAGCAAGAAGCTCGTTCGGTGTTCCACCTGCGTCATCTAAACTCGCTTAATACGGTGGGATACAAGG
Organism: Muribaculaceae bacterium; assembly: GCA_017399915.1. Lineage (GTDB taxonomy): Bacteria > Bacteroidota > Bacteroidia > Bacteroidales > Muribaculaceae > RGIG4079. The sequence continues at coordinate 3,872 of JAFQAS010000012.1, read as the reverse complement.
AAATGTTTGCTTACTTTGACGGGGTGATGGATTATGATACAGCGGTGGCACGCATAGGGAAAAATACACGAGTGTATGCAAAGAAACAGCTCACGTGGAATAAGCGTGATGAAAGTTTGAAATTACTTTCGCCTCAATCGGCCTTCGAACAAGCTGTGGCGTTGATTGAAAATGCTCAGTGAGGAGTTAAAGCCAAGCGAAAAGAGAGTAGATTGATATGGCAAATGTGATGAACGCTCCATTTGCAATCATAATATCTGATAGTTGGTAGGAGATGGCTGTGTTGCCTATTGATAGCTTGTCGTAGAAATATTGATGTTCATAATCACGAGAACAAGCGCATAGTTTTGAGATGCTTTTGGCTAATCGATATCCCAAATATCCGATGCTGCTACCTACAATAGCACCAATAATTAAATCGCCGGGATAGTGGACGCCAAGATATAATCGAGTGTAGGAGTTGAGTAATGCCCATATTAAAATGAATATTGTGAAGCGGCGTTTTGCAAAAAGGAATGATAGGAATGTGGCTAATGCAAAGGAATTGGCTGCGTGGCATGAAGGGAATCCATATTTGCCTCCACGATAACCATCCACGATATGCACGAGGGAGTTTATGGGATTGTCAAGATTGGTGGGGCGAAGGCGTTCAACCCAAGGCCGGATTATTGTCGCACAAAGTTGGTCGGTACAAAAAATCACAAGAGGGATTGCGATGGTGTAGCATAATGCTACTTTCCAACCAAATCGACGGAACAAAATATATAGAATCGAGGCATACATCGGAACCCAAATGAGTTTGCCGGTAAAGGCCATCATAAAATGGTCGAAATAAGGCAAATGAAGCCCATTGAAAAATAGAAATATTTGAGAGTCTATGTCGATTAAAAAGTCAAGCATAGTTGAGATGGGTTATTGTTATATATCTATCGTTTATCTATGTCGTCAAATAGTTTTTGAATGAAAGTTTTTCCGAAAATCAGGGCGGAATCAGAGCTGTTTCCGCTCGATTCGACAATCTTGTCGGAATCGTAATTATATACTACATATCCATCGTTGTTGATGAACCCAAACAATGACGGAGCCGCAATATAGGCGAAATGATTGCAATTCTCATTTAAAAGGTCTTTGCTAAAAGAAAACTCATTGTGGGGTAGGCCAAGTTGAGAAAGCAAAGTCGCGGCAATGTCAACTTGAGAGCCTATTGTGGTAATTTGCATAGGTCGGGTAATCGCTCCACCGGTGATGATGAGCGGAATACGATGCTTTTCAATTTGCGACTTGAGATTTTGAGGGTATGCACCATAATGGTCGGGGACTAACACGATTAGAGAGTTATCCCATTTGTTGGCATTCTTTAATTCGCTCACAAATGCTCCTACGCAACTATCGGTGTAGGCAAAAGCGTTGGCTCGGTCATTTGAAATTCTTTTATAAGGCACTTCAAAAGGCTCGTGGCTGCTTGAAGTTTGTATCACTCTGAGTTGAGGAGCCGATGATTTGCACGAAGATATGTCGTTGAGGCAACGATTGAATACTAAATGGTCGTGCACCCCCCATTTGCTTAATCGTTCACCTATCGGGAAATCTTTGTCGCTGATGATGTGGCTGAATCCCGAAGATACCAAATAGGCATGCATATTTGTGAAATTAGCATCACCTCCGTAGTAATAAGATGTTTCCCAACCGGCCTTTTTTAAAGCACCGGCGATTGAAGGGAGTTTGTCGGTTTTGTCGACATATTTCATTATGCTGGTGTTGGGTTGGGCGGGATAGCCACTTAAAATAGCCGGAATGCCACGGTCGGTGCGTATGCCCGACGCATAGAAATTGGTGAATAATATCCCTTGCGAGGCTATTGAGTCGAGACAAGGGGTGATGGGGTGTCCGTCACATTTGTTATTGAGGAGATGTGATGAAAAACTTTCTAATATCACGATGTATATGTCGGGGCGCTTATTGTTGATGACGATGGCAATGCTATCGGGTTTTGAGGATTGGGTTAATGAGGCGTAAATCTTATCGGCATCGTCGGCATCGAAATATCTGAATTGAGAAGAGAAATTGTTTTGATGCGTAGCCGAATACATAAGACTGAATAATGGATTTATGGCGGCGTGGTTTAGCTCTTGCCATTGACTGAAATATACCGCACTAAGGTTCATTGTCGCAACGGTAAATCCTCCACGAATAGGAATGAATAATAACGCTACGAGGACGGTGAGAATCATGCTGTTTCGCACCCTCGCTTTTTTTGACTCATTGTTGCAGGTGATATAAGAAATTATGAATTTATTGAAAATCCAATATATGCCTAATGAGATAATTATCACCGCAATAATGCCGATGATGAAATAGTATAACGGAACACTTGCCAATGCTGCTGATGGAGATGTGGTGAAATAGAAAATAGGGGTCATGTCGAGTCGGAATCCCCAATATCCATAAAGAACCATATCAAGGCACATCGTAGTTGCGATGATGAGCGCGATGATGGCAAAGTAGGATTTAAAAATAGTTTTTATGACATTGGCACTGCTTAGCCATAGTGAGATGATTGAAGTAATTCCGGGTATAATAGTGAGATATCCGGCCATGGAGAGGTCGAGAGGTAATCCATTGTAAATTACATTCAAAAAATCGGAAAACGAAGCCGATGAGAATGTGGTGTAATGAAACAACATGAATAGTGGCTTTTGAATCACAAAAATTGCCACCAATATCAAATAGGTAAATATAATTGTCGAGATAGACTTTTTTATCGACTGATACATGCTGTTAGTTAATAATTTGCTGATTTGTCGACAAAGGTACTCTAAATTTCTATAAAAGACATAAAAAGGTGGTCAAAAAATAGAAAAATATTGCCAAAAAAGGTAATGTAGATGTAGTAGGTGGTTAGATTTGTTATGTGAAAAGTATTTAATAATGGTAATAGTGAAAGAAAAAATGGTTATATTTGCGCTTTGAAAATCAATTGTGCAACTTAAATAACGAAAATAATAGATTATGAAAAAATTATTATTATCAATGGCTATCGTGGCCATGATGAGCAGTTGTGGAAGCAGCCAAGCCGATAAGGCAACCGGCGCAACCGGTGATAGTGTGGTAGCTGCTGAAGAAACCGTAAAGAGTGACACTTTGTCAAAGGTTGCTGAGGCTACAGAAGCAACAGAAGCAACAGAAGCAGGCGCAGTAAAAGAATTGAAGGATTCGGCTCAATTAGTTGTTGCAGATAAGCCTATTATTATTGACTTTAATGCAACATGGTGTGGTCCATGTAAACAATTCGCTCCACATTTCCATGCTGTAGCAGAAAAATATGCAGATAAAGCATTGTTCTATTCGGTTGATACTGATAAATGGCCTAATGTGGCAACTGCGTTTAAAGTAGAAGGAATCCCTATGATTGCTATTGTTACAAAAGATGGCAAAACTGTAACTCGTACAGGCTATATGGAAGAAGCTGATTTTGAGAAATTTGTAAAAGAAAATATTTAAACTACAAATGTTTACATATAAATAATGTGGCAACTTTTACAGAGGTTGCCACATTGTTTTTTTTGAACAAAAGTGATGTAAAATTTATTATTTGTTCCTATTTGTGCCAAAAAATGTCCATAAAATAGGTGTATATGTCAAAAAAGTGGCTCTAAAAGTCATTTTTTAGCCTATTTTTTTTGTAGTTATGCACATTTATAATATCTTTGTGCTGAAATATGAACTAATTATAAACTATACACAAGATGAAAAAAGTTATTCTTTTAGCTGCTGTAGCACTTGGTGCAATGTCAGCACAAGCTCAACAAGCTGTTGAAGCTCCTAAATTTTTTGATAACTGGTCAGTATCTTTGGTAGGTGGTGCAACAAAC
>JAFQAS010000061.1 GCA_017399915.1 Muribaculaceae bacterium | reverse complement strand
GCTACTAAGACCACTGGGTCAAATGGGGCTACTAAGTCTACTAAGTCCACTGGGGTTACTATGACTACTTGGTCAAATAGGTCCACTGGGACTATTAAGTCTATTGACTCCACTAAGTCAAATAGGGCTACCGGGGCTACTAAGACTACTGGGAGATGGTGATTTCGAAATGATAATCGCTATTTATACATTAATTAGATGAACTTTGTGAGAAGTGGGGGTGTTGTGATGAAAAAGTGTTGTTATGGAAGTGGTGCCTTCTCACGATGTGGCGTTATTGTTGATAGAATTAATTGATGATGCTTTAGAATGGCTTGGATTGGGGCGTGATGCTTTTATCGAAGAGGTTGTTTATGTTGCAGTAATCGTGTTTTCTGCAATATTTATTGGATGGATTTTCAGGTTGATGGTGCTATTTGTAATTAAAAGGGTAATAGTATTACACAAATATGAGATAGGTAAAGAATTAATCGAACAAAAGGTTTTTACACGAGTCAGTCATATTATCCCTCCTTTATTGTTCTTGATTTTTATCCCTTTTGCATTTGTATCGAGTGAGGCTTTATTGCTTCGAATAATAGAATGGATTGCAGTAATATATTTGTCGGTAACTATAGGAGTTGCAATAAATGCAATATTAGCCTTTTTGTGGAATCATTATGATAGTCATCGCAATAATAAAAATCATCCTTTGAGAGGGGTGCTGAATGTAGCCAAAGGTGTGGTGTGGATCATTATTGTGATAGTAACCGTGTCGGGGATGTTGGGAAAATCTCCAATGGTGTTGCTTACAGGGTTAGGAGCATTTGCTGCTGCTTTGATGTTGGTGTTTCGTGATAGTATTTTAGGATTTGTAGCCGGATTGCAGTTGTCGCAAAATGATATGCTGAGAGTAGGCGATTGGATCGTTGTGCCTTCAACAATCGCTAATGGCATAGTAGAAGATGTGTCGTTGACTGTGGTGAAGGTGAGAAATTGGGATAATACGTTGGTAATGCTTCCTCCATATACGTTAGTATCAACTTCGTTTCAAAATTGGCGAGGAATGGTAGAGTCAAAAGTGAGATTGATGTCGTGTGTAGTTATTGTTGACAATAAAAGTATAAGAACTTGTGATAATAATTTCATAGAGAAGATAAAACAGAATTATCCCCAATTGAAAGATATTATAAATGGTAATATCAAATACTCCGGTGGATTAGTGGGTGTAAATGGAACGACTGAAACCAATTTAGGGTTATTTAGGGCTTATATGTGTACTTATTTGCTTGATCACCCTATGATATCTGACCAATGGCAGATATTGGTGAATTTGCTTGATGTGACAAGCGCAGGATGTCGATTGCAAATATATTGTTATGCATCTACAACCGATTGGACTATATATGAAGCAATAAAAAGTGAAATATTAGAGCATATAATATCAACTGCAACTATGTTTGAGCTACAGATATATAATGCTGTTGCAGGAAATGATTTGCGCGAGATTAAATAGAATCGTTTAGAAGGGGTATGCGATCCTTGATTTTACGATATTCGCGTGTGTGAATAAATGATTCAATAGCATCGGCATGTCGATGATTGTGTAGGTCGGTGCCGATGAAATCAACTAATCCATTGTCGATTAATTCTAAGGCTATGCGTCGTTCATCTTTACTATAATGTCCGGCCAAGCTTAAAAGATTGACTTGGAACTTAGTCCCGGTGCTATGAATAGCTTTATATCTATCGCGTTTTTGATGATAGTAAAGGTATCTTTCGGGGTGAGCAAGAATGGGTTTATATCCTTTTACTTTTAGATCAAAGAGCAGTTGGTCAAGATTCCATGGCTCTTGGATAAACGAGTTTTCAACGAGGATATAGTTGCTTGGCATTGGCACGATTATCCCTTCGCTTAGGTGGGCAAGGAATTGTTCGTCGATGCGATATTCGGCCGAGTGAGTAATCTCGATTTCAATATTTTTAGATTGAAGCCCTTCTTTTAGCGAATTTAGGGCTTGTGACATTATTTCGGGAGTATTTTCAAACGAAGCTTGAGTGACGTGAGGAGTGGCAACAATGCGAGTGATCCCCCAACTTTTCATACGTTCGATAAGTTCAATTGATGTCTCTACATCGGGAGAGCCGTCATCGATACCGGGAATAACGTGGCAGTGAATGTCGGTGTTAAAACAAAGTTGTGCTGGTTCTTGTTTTTTCTTGAAAAAGTTAAACATTATCGGTCGTTTTTGTGCGTTTGAAATATATTACAAAGGTAATTCTTTATTATAAGAAAAAAAAATTACGGAAAAATTTCTTTAAATCAAAATAAATATATTACTTTGCGTTATTAATAACAATTAACACGATTTATAGAGTAAGAAATTACTACCAAAAAAATTTATTAATCATGGGATCACAAAAATTAAAAATCAGAGATTTGACGTTGCGTGATGGTCAACAATCACTTTTTGCAACACGTCTTAATCAAGAAAACATTGATAAATTATTGCCATTGTATGTAAATGCAGGTTTTTATGCAATGGAAGTGTGGGGTGGTGCAGTGCCCGACTCGGTGATGCGTTATCTTGATGAATCACCATGGAATCGCTTGCGTAGTGTTGATAATGTAATTAAAGGCAAATCATTACTTACAGCATTGTCGCGTGGGCGTAACCTTTTTGGATATGTGCCTTATCCCGACACAGTGCTCGAAGGTTTCTATAAAGAAGCTATTAAGAATGGATTGAATGTGATGCGTATTTTTGATGCGCTCAATGATATTGATAATGTAAAGGAATCAATCAAACTCATTAATCAACTTGGAGGTATTCCTGATGGTGCTGTATGTTATACAGTTGATCCAAAGGACGAAGCTCCGGCTGCTCCGGTTGAACAACCAAAGCAAGGATTCTTTGCTCGCTTATTTGGAAAGAAAGCAGAGGCAGTGCAAGTTGAAGAGCCCGAAAAAATCTTTACCGATGAATATTTTGTAGGTAAAGCGAAAGAAATGGAAGCTCTTGGCGCAAAAATCATCACATTGAAAGATATGGCAGGTCTTGTGAATCCTTCACGTGCCGCTTCAATTATTTCAAAATTGAAAGCTGCAGTGAAAGTTCCTGTTGATTTCCACACTCATTGTACACCCGGTTATGGTCTTGCTTCATCTGTAATGGCTATTATTCATGGTGTAGATATTCTCGATACAAACATTTGGTGGTTTGGTGGCGGTTCTGCTGCACCAGCAATCGAATTGGTATATGTATTTGCTAAAAAATTAGGGGTAGAAGTAGACGTGAATATGGAAGCTGTGGGACAAATTCGCAATCAATTGCTTTCGGCTCGCGAATCACTCAAAGATTTCGACCTTGGCAAATTGCCTAAGCTATTTGACCCACTTAATGACACTCTTCCTGCTGAAATTGACGCTCAATTCGACAAGGCAATTGCTGCTGCAAAAGCTAATGATGAAGAAGCGTTGCTCGACGCTTGTCATGCAATCGAAGACTATTTCGGATTCCCAAAACCAAATGAATTGGTTAAAAACGCCGAAGTTCCCGGTGGTATGTATTCAAATATGGTGGCTCAACTCAAGGCTCTCAAATCAGAAGACTTGCTTGATGATGCAATGCGTTTGATTCCTAAGGTGCGTCGCGATGCTGGTCTTGTTCCATTGGTAACTCCTACAAGTCAAATCGTAGGTAGCCAAGCTGTGTTTGTTGCACTTGACCGTAAGAAAGGTAATCCTGATTACTCAAATCTTTCAAACCAATTTATTTCGCTTATTAAGGGTGAATATGGTAAGACTCCAGTGCCCGTTGACCCTGCATTCCGTGAAAAAATCACAGGTGATGCTACCGAACGTCCATATGATGTTTCAAAATATAAGAAACCCGAAAACCCAACACTCGATGACCTTGGTGGAGTGAAGTTGGCTTCAAATACCGAAGAAATGTTGTTGCTCGAATTGTTACCAAATGTGGCAAACACATTCCTACGCAAACGTCGTACCGAAGAAAATCAAGCAATACAACCGGTAGCGACAGCTGAAGAAAAAGCAACTGTGGCAGCAGCTCCTATCACAGGCGAGGTTCTTAAAGCTCCTATGGGTGGTCGCATTGTTTCAATCAAAGCTAAGCCCGGTGACAAGATTGCCAAGGGTGAAGTAATTCTTGTTTACGAAGCAATGAAGATGGAAAATGATGTGGTCGCAGAAAAAGACCTTGTAATCAAACGTATACTTGTTGCTCCCGACCAAGTAGTAAATGCTGACGAAGCAATGGTTGAATTTATTGATGCAGCCGATGCAGCCGCTCAATCAATTGCCGCAGAAGAACCTGCAGATGCACCTGTAACAGGCGAAGTTCTTAAGGCTCCAATGGGGGGTAAAGTGATTTCAATCAATGTGAAACCAGGCGACAAGGTTGCAAAAGGTGGAGTATTGCTTGTTTACGAAGCAATGAAGATGGAAAATGATGTGGTTGCCGAAAAAGATGTGACAGTGAAACGCATCTTTGTGAAACCCGATGAAGTGGTTGCAGCCGATGCTCCATTGATGGAATTTGAATAATTATAAATCACATTTATAATGCTGAGAGAGGTCATTGATGGCCTCTCTCTTATTTTTGATAAAGGCGAAAATGACTTTAAAATGATTGATAGAGCAAAAAAATGTAAAAAAGAATGAGAATAACTTTGCCAATCAAAGAATAATGCGTAAATTTGCAAGCCATTACGAATGATCGCCTTACCAGCGTGACTTTATTAATAACTTTGATTAATTAAAAAAACGACAAATAAAATGAAAAAAGACATTCATCCTTCAAATTATCGCGAAGTAGTATTCAAAGATATGTCAAACGAAGAAATCTTCATCACTCGTTCAACTGTAGCTGCTAAAGATACAATCGAAGTTGATGGCGTTACTTATCCTCTCGTAAAACTTGAAATCACCAGCTCATCTCACCCATTCTTCACTGGTAAACAAAAATTGGTTGACACTGCTGGTCGCGTTGATAAGTTCATGAGCCGCTACGGAAACCGTCGCAAAAAATAATTTTAGAATTATTATATTTAACTCCCAAGCCATATGGTTTGGGAGTTTTTATTTTATATAAAAGCTAAGGGGCTATGCCAAATAATGTGCATAGCCCCTTAGCTTATGATGTGTAAAAAAAAATTATTTTAGATTTTCACGCACGCGAGCAAGATATTGTTTCATTGCTTCAGAATCGTGGTTCTTGACAATCTCTTGTAATTGAGAAAGCTTTTCTTGTATTTGCTCTAATTGGTGAGGAGTGTTGGGATTGAATAAGATTTCGCTTAAAAGATAGTCATCTTCACTCATCAATCCGTGAGCAATAGCCATGTGTCGCTTAAAAGTCGTTCCCGGAGCATCTTGATGCTTCATGATGCTTGCAAAAACGAGCGTAGAAGCAAAGGGGATAGAAAGCGAGTAAGCGATAGTTTCGTCGTGTTCTTGGAAAGTGTATTCCTCGATGTGTAGACGCAATTCGTTATATAGGTCTTTGAAGAATACTTTGCCAAGATGGTCGCTTTCAGCAATTATGATTGCGTTTTCGCTACTGAGGTTGCTTAGCGATGCGAATGTGGGACCAAACATGGGGTGAGTACTCACAAATGGGTGTCCACACTCAGCATAAAACTCGGGTAGGCCGGTTTTTACTGAAGCAATGTCGCTTAAAATACAATTCTTAGGTAAATGAGGCATAACCGTTTTGAATGCATCAATAGTGTATTTTACAGTAGCGGCATTGATTACCAAGTCGGGCGCAAATTCGTCAATCTCGTCGAGCGAACTGAAACGGAGAGTGTTAAATGTGAAGCGGAGACGTTGTGGGTCGGTATCGTAAACGGCTACTTCGTGACGGAAAGATAGCACGTCGCAGAAAAACGACCCCATCTTGCCTGCTCCTATTATGAGAATTTTCATAATAATTAAAGAGAAAAGAGTTATTATTTTCTATTGTTGAGAATCTCGATTTGTTGACGCACCGATTCTTCGTGAATGGCAGCGAGTACCGATTTCATAAAGTCGCTACTCATACCCATTTCCATAGCAAGTTTCACGCGCGATTGGATAATGTCGTCATAACGACCTGCTTGTAACACCGGCATACGATGCTCTTTTTTGTATTGTCCGATTTCGCGCGACACACGCATACGTTTGTTGAGCACTTCGAGCAATTCATTGTCGAGTGTATCGATTTGTTGACGAAGTAGAGTGAGGCTCTCAGTAGTGTGAGATTCATCGCGAAGCACAAGTGTGTTTATGATAAAGTTGAGAACATCGGGAGTCACTTGTTGGCTCTTATCGCTCCAAGCGCAATCGGGGTCGCAGTGGCTTTCGATGATAAGCCCGTCAAATCCCATATCGAGAGCTTGTTGTGAAATAGGGGCTACTAATTCGCGTTTGCCTCCGATGTGGCTTGGGTCACAAATAATAGGTAGATTAGGCATGCGACGACGCAATTCAATGGGAATGTGCCATTGAGGGAGGTTGCGATATAGATGTTTGCCATAAGCCGAGAATCCGCGGTGAATAGCGCCAATGCGTTTGATGCCGGCATTGTAGATACGTTGCATAGCACCAATCCACAATTCAAGGTCGGGGTTAACCGGGTTTTTGATAAGAACAGGCACATCGGCACCGGCTTCTTGTAGCGCATCGGCAATTTCTTGCATAGCAAATGGGTTAGCCGAGGTGCGAGCACCAATCCAAAGTAAATCCACACCGGCTTCGAGGGCAGCTTCAACGTGTTGCTTTGTTGCAACTTCGGTTGAAGTGTACATGCCTGTGAGTTCCTTCACTTTTTTGAGCCATTGCAACCCTTCGATACCTACACCTTCAAAACCTCCCGGTTTGGTGCGAGGTTTCCATATCCCGGCGCGGAATATTTTTACTCCATTCGCTGCGAGTTCAGTCGCTGTTTGGATAACTTGTTCTTCAGTTTCGGCACTGCAAGGGCCGGCGATAAGAAGTGGTTTTTGAGGGTCAATGCCTTCGAGAGTGATAGGTTGTAAATCTTCCATTTTTCTATATGTTTTTATTGTTATTATTCATTGTTAATCATTTCGCGAATACGGTCGAGAGCTCGACGCATATTTTCTTCGGTAGCGCATAGCGAGATGCGTATATAACGATCGCCATTGCTTCCGAAAATAAATCCGGGGGTAATAAATACTCGTGCGTCATAAAGCACTTTGTCGGCAAGAGCTTCGCTTGATGCGATATTGTCGGGGATACGTCCCCAAAGGAATAAGCCTCGTTGAGCCGGGTCGAATGTGCAACCGAGAGTGGTCATAATCTCTTCGGCTACATTGCGACGAGAGCGATATACATCGTTAAGAGTGGTGTACCATTCTTTGTCGGCATCAAGAGCCTTTACCGTTGCAAGCATTACCGGTTTGAATTGACCTGAGTCGATATTTGATTTCACTTTCAAAATCCAATTTATAAATGTAGGGTTTGATGCCAACATACCTACACGCCAACCAGCCATGTTGTGAGATTTACTCATAGAGTTCATTTCGATAGCAATATCTTTGGCTCCTTCCACTTGAAGAAGGCTCATGGGGTTGTCATTGAGAATGAAGCTATATGGATTGTCGTGAGCAATCACAATGTTGTGACGACGACCGAAGTCGACGATTTTCTTGAATAAATCGAGTGTGGCAGGAGTGCCTGTTGGCATGTGTGGGTAGTTTATCCACATGAGTTTGATGCGGTCGAGTGGTAATTTTTCGAGAGCGTCAAAGTCGGGGTACCAGCCATTTTCTTCGGTGAGGTCATAGTTGAATATCTCGGCTTGAGCCAATCGGCTTACAGATGAATAAGTGGGGTATCCGGGATTGGGCACCAAAACTCCGTCACCAGGATTAAGGAATGCGAGAGAAACATGAAGAATACCTTCTTTCGACCCGATAAGAGGTTGTATTTCGGTGTCGGGATTTAGCTCAACACCATACCAACGATTGTACCAACGAGCAAATGCTTGACGAAGTTGTGGAATGCCTACATATGGTTGGTAGCTATGGTTTGAATCTACGTTAGCCTCGTTGCATAGAGTGTCGATGACATCTTTATGAGGTGGGCGGTCGGGGCCACCAATGCCAAGAGATATAATGTCGGCACCTTGTGCATTGAGTTGTGCCACTTCTTTTAGTTTCTTAGAGAAGTAGTATTCTTGTACTTCTGAAACGCGTTGAGCAGGAACGATATTCATATTATATTTCATTTTCACATTCAATATATTCACCAAGAATTTTCAAGTCATTAAGTAGTGGACGCACCGCATCGATTGATTGATGATAGCGCACATAGCTATCGAACGTCAAGTCGATATAGAAGCGATATTCCCACTCGCGACCGATAATTGGGAGAGATTGTATCTTAGATAGGTTGATGTCGTAGAAAGAGAAAATTGTCAACACTTTAGATAATGCACCATGAGTGTGGGGCAGAGTGAACATGATTGACGATTTGTTGATTTTCTCATCACGTGGACGCATTTCGCTTGCCAATAGAGGGTCAGCGATTACAAGGAAACGAGTAAAATTGCGTTTGTTGGTTTCAATGCCACGCTCGAGAATATTTAGGCCATAAAGTTGGGCTGCATATTCGCCACACACGGCAGCGTGACCTAACAGTTTTTGTTCGGCAATTTCTTGAGCGCTACCAGCCGTGTCAAATTTTTCAATCATTTTGAGATTAGGATGACGGCGAAGATATTGCTCGCATTGCATCAATGCCATTGGGTGAGAGTTTACTTCGGTTAAATCCTTGATGGATTGCCCGGGAAGAGCAGCAAGCACATGAGATATGTGCATCTTGTATTCACCTATGATTTGCATATTGCTTTGACGCAAAAGTTCGTGATTTGGAAGAATGCTACCGGCAATAGTATTTTCGATAGCAACTATACCCATCAGCGAAGCATCGCACGATAGACGTTGAAAAAGTTCGGGAAAAGAGTCGCAAGGGATCGTTTTGATTTCTTCATCTTTGAAATAAGCTCTTGCGGCAGCATCGTGATAGCATCCGGCTACACCTTGAATTGTTACTCTTTTTTCCATTGTTTTAAGTATTATATATTCTCATAAAAAAATCCCGCAAACTTAATTTACGGGATTTTATATTATTGTTAATCTTTAATCATATAGGTTATGCACATAAAACCCCGTTTTTATTCTTTGCAAAATAAAAATAAAAGAAATAATAATATGCATAAAATCGAGTCATGTTGTATTTTGTTACAATTACGATGCAAAAGTAATAATTAGTTTTTAATTGGCAAATAAATGTGGCAAAAAAATATCAAACACCCTAATTTTTTTACTTTTTGATAAAATGAGAGGAACGGGTAATAGGGAATAGGTCAGCTATGTCGAATGGGTCTACTAAGTCGACTAAGTCCACTATGGTAGTTGATGTCATAATTGCTATTTCTTATCTTGTGAGTTGCGATAGGTGGTGCGGGCTTTGTGCATTGATTCTCTAATTCCACCGTTTTTGACAAAGTCTTCTTGAAGACGGTCGATGATTTTTCGTAATAATAAATCGGTTTGATGAATTAATGTTATTGCGATGTTGGCAATCGTTTCATCGTTTCGATCTTTAATTGCTTCGCGATAGAATGCCGAATCGTTGTGTTTTGCACACACTCGGCGTGTTTGTTGAGCTTTTTCGCTATCCAGATCCCATTGTTGCAATCCTCTTACTCTTAGATAATCTTCGTAGTCAAGCAATAATTCTTGAAGGCTTGCTTTGGCTACATTAATAAGTTTTATTTCGGTTTCGGCAGATGTTACGCCGGCTCCATTCCCCTCCGCTATATTTTGCTTGCACGAGCGTGCCGCTTGAATCATTTGGTCAATAGTTCTGTCTCCCTTTGAAAGATATTTTTTAGTGAAATAAAAGGTAATATCGTAAATACATTCCGATTTTTGAAATGCAATCAAATCACGAAAATTGCCCTTGTTAGGGAGAAAACTATGTGGCATGGTATTGAGGAAAAATAGTGGTTTTAAGTCAAATAGGTCTTATAAGTTTCTTAGGTCCACTAGGCTTTTAGTTGACATAGTGGACCTATTTGACCTATAACAATATCGTTAATTTACTTACTTTGTCAAAGGAGAGTGGTCGCGTGAGTAGCGGAGCATTTGGTCGATGTAGCCTTCTCCGTAGGTGATTTTCACGTCGATGATTTCACCTTTGTCATCTTTCACAAGAGAGTAGATGGGGTTGACGAATCCACGATAAGGAGCGATGTTGAGAGTGCTGTAACGGTCGAGTACTTCTTTGTGGAGTTGAGGGTCAACCTTAACGGCATATTTTTCAACTAAAGCACGACCTGCCTCATAGTCGCCTTCACTCTTGATGCGTTGAATTTCGAAGAGTTGTTTTCCGAATATTTCACGCAATTTGTCGTAGTCGTTGATTTTGATGAATGTTTCGCCATCTTTTTTCACGAGTTCTATCACATTATCTTTTTTGCCCATTTCGTAGGCCCATTCAGCAATGAGTTTGCGGTTACGCATGTGAGCTTCTTCTACATCTTTACCGGGCTCGATGCGCATGAGTTGAGTCATCATACCATTGAGAATGTATTTGTAGTATTCCGCTTTATATGCTTCGGGGCTATCGAGCAAACCGAGTTCGACTAATTTTTTGTCGGCAAGATAATATAGCGCGAAAAGGTCGGCACGAGTTTCTTCGAGGGTAGAGCCGTGAGCTTTGAGGGCATCGGGGTCAACGCCGGGAAGGAGTTTGCCGCTACCATGACCAAGACATTCGTGAAGGTCGGTGTGGAGGTTGTCGGTGATGAAAAGATATTTGTTCATCAACTGGCGAGTAGGTTCGTCGATAACGAATTCTTCGTTGAAACCATTGCCATGTGAAGCCTCATCATAGGCTTGAGTGATATTCTCGATTGTTACTGATTTTGAACCATGAGCGGCACGAATCCAGTTGGCGTTAGGGAGGTTAATGCCGATAGGAGTGGCGGGATAAGCATCACCGGCAAGAATTGCAGCAGTGATAACTTTAGCCGATACACCTTTTACCTCTTCTTTGCGGAAACGTGGGTCGATAGGAGAGTTGTCTTCAAACCATTGAGCATTGTCACTGATTATCTCGGTGCGGCGTGAAGCCTCGATGTTTTTGAAGTTTACGATTGATTCCCATGCGCCTTTCATGCCGAGAGGGTCGCCATAGCTTTCGATAAATCCGTTGATGAAGTCAACTTGAGAATTGGTGTCGTTAACCCAAAGGATTGAATATTCGTCGAAGATGCGAAGATCACCGGTTTTGTAATAGCTGATGAGTGATTCGATAACTTTGCGTTGAGCATCGTTTTCGGCATATTTAGCAGCTTCGGTGAGGCGGTCAACAATAGGGGTGATAGCTTCGGAATACATTCCTCCCACTTTGTAAACTTGTTCAACGATAGTTGAATCATTTACTTTAACCAAACGAGAGTTCAATCCATATGAGATTGGAGTTTTGTCGTTAGGATCTTTTATGGAAACATAGAAAGAGTCAACTTCGGCTTGAGTGATATTGTCGTAATAGTTACAAGCCGATGTTGTGATAAGATCCATGCCTTCGGCTTGGTTCACACGTTTAGCCATGTAAGTTGGGTCGAAGATTACTTTTGCAAGCACATCGATATTTTCGGGTTGCTTATCGGCAGGAAGGAGCGTCACTTGGTCGCTCAAGAATGCTTGAGAAAATTCAGGAATGAATTTATCGCAAGAATAGTGGTGGTGAACACCATTAGCAAACCACACTTGTTTCAAATACTTCTCAAAAGCTTTGAAATCGGCAGTTTCGCGGTCGCCGGTATAGTTGAGATAGATATTTTCGAGCAAAGTGCGAATTTCGAGGTTATATTTGCAATTTTGGTCGGTGAGAATGTCACGACCCATGATTGCCGCTTCGGTGAGGAAGTAAATGAGCTTCTTTTGTTGAAGCGAAAGTTTTTCAAACTCAGGTACTTTATATCGAAGCACCTCAATGTCGGCAAAGCGATCAACGATATAGTTGAAATTGTTGTCTTGAGCCATAGCGCTTGAAGATAATGTGAGAGCGACTAATGCTCCCGGAATGAATTTTTTGATTATAGACATAAGTATGTATTATTAATATTATTCTACATAAAGAATCAACCCTTTGAGGTATTCGCCTTCGGGGTGATAGATGTTGATAGGATGGTCGGCAGGTTGGGTGAGCTGATGAAGGATTCTCACTTTGCGACGCGATTGTGCCGCTGCTGAGAAAACTGCCAATCGGAACTGATCTTTATTCACCGCTTGCGAGCAAGAGAAGGTAAACAATATACCACCCGAACTGATTTTTTCAAAGGCTTTTGCATTGAGTCGTTGATAACCGCGGAGAGCGTTTTTCAATGCGCTGCGATGTTTTGCAAATGCCGGAGGGTCGAGTACGATGAGGTCGTAAGAATCTTTCTCCATTGAATCGAGGAATTTGAAAGCGTCTTCGGCAAATGATTTGTGGCGGGCGTCGCCGGGGAAGTTGAGCTCAACGTTTGCATCGGTGAGTGTAATGGCTTTTGCCGAGCTGTCAACCGAGTGCACTAATTCAGCACCTCCACGCATGGCATAGAAAGAGAATCCACCGGTGTAGCAGAACATATTCAACACACGGCGTCCACGAGCAAAATGTTCGAGAAGGCTACGATTGTCACGTTGGTCAACAAAGAACCCTGTTTTTTGTCCTTTGAGCCAGTCGACATGGAATTTCAACCCGTTTTCAATCGCCACATTTGTTTCGAATCCACCGATGAGATAATCATTTTGAGGATCGAGGTGAGCCTTATAAGGTAGAGTCGTTTCCGACTTATAATATACGTTTTTTATATCGATACCTTCGAGCGAGGTGAGTGCATTGGCAATATCTGTGCGGGCAAAGTGCATGCCGGGGGAATGGGCTTGTATTACGGCAGTGTTGCCGTAGATGTCGACAATAAGTCCCGGCAAGAAATCGCCTTCACCATGCACAAGGCGGTAGGCATTGTTGTCATCGCGATTGAGCCGCAATGCTTGGCGAAGTCGCAATGCTTCGGCAAGACGAGTTGCAAAGAATTCGCGATTGATAGTAGCTGTGCCAAATTCGAGAATTCGCACCATGATGCTACCTATCTGATAGTGTCCCACACCAATGTGACGCCCATCGTGGGTTACCACATCAACAATGTCACCTTCTTCAAGATTATTAGGCATAGAAGCTATCGCACCCGAAAATACCCATGGGTGAAATCGATTGAGAGAGTCTTCTTTGCCTCGTTTGAGGGTTATAATAGGGTTGCTCATATGCGATTATTTAATGAAGAAGCGATAAATATCGTTGGCATTTGCATAAATGAGTAATGCAAAGAGGAGGAACATACCAATCATTTGCGCGCGTTCAAGGAATTTTTCGCTTGGTTTGCGACGAGTGATGATTTCGTATAATGTAAACAAAACGTGTCCACCATCGAGAGCGGGGATAGGAAGAATGTTCATAAATGCCAAAATTACAGAAAGGAATGCAGTGATGTTCCAGAATTTATACCAACTCCAAGTTTCGGGGAATAAATCACCGATAGCACCAAATCCGCCAAGGCTTTGAGCTCCCTCAGAGGTGAAAAGGTATTTAAGAGAGCCAACGTATGTTGCCATTTGGTTGCAGCCCATTTCAATTCCTTTAGGTATTGCCGCAAAGAATGAGTATTCGATTGTTTTAGTAGGATATACATCGGTGAGCTGTTTGAGTTGAATACCCACTTTGCCATTTTCATTAGGTGTGATTTTTACGGTCATTGGTTGACCATTGCGAATTACATCCATTTCCACTTCTTTACCTTTATTCTTCAATAATTCGGCAGTAAATTCAGTAAACGCAGGGGTTTCGACTCCGGCAACCGATACTAATTGGTCATTGGCTTGTAGTCCGGCTTTTTCTGCGGCCTCACCATTAACTACGTTTGCGACATGCACTGGCAGACGATAGGCAAAGAAGCCTTTTTCGTCGTTGAGTTGTAAAATGAAGTTTTCGGGAATTGCGATGTTGACTGAATCTTTGCCATTTCGAAGCACTGTTACAGTTTTAGCTTCAACCATCTTCATCAAGTGATCGTGGTCGGCAGCATCAATTTTTTGACCATCGGCAAGTAAAGGTATATCGCCATTTTGGAAGCCTATTTTCTTTGCTGTTTCAACATATTCAAAACCTGCAGTGGCTTTGTCGAATTCGATATATTGTTCTCCCCAAGTGAATGCTATTCCGGCATAAATCACAATAGCAAGGAGGAAGTTGAACAACACACCGCCTACCATAACCAACAAGCGTTGCCATGCCGGTTTGGTGCGGAATTCCCAAGGTTGAGGTTCGGCCGATAGTGTTGATGCATCTTGCGTTTCGTCAATCATACCTGCAATTTGCACATATCCACCAAGAGGCAACCAACCCACACCATATTCGGTGTCGCGCCAAGTAGCTTTGTCAGAAGTCTTTGATGCTTCGGCAGCAGCTTTGTCTTCGGGTTTATCTTTGAAGAACGACCACTTTTTTGTTTTGGGGTTGTATTTTACAAGATAAAACCATGGGTTGAAAAACAAAAAGAATTTGTCAACTCTGATGCCAAATATGCGGGCAAACATATAGTGCCCAAATTCATGAATGATAACAAGGAGAGAAAGTGCGGCAACTAATTGGCCGGCTTTGAGAAGAAATGCTTCCATTAAATTTTTATTTGTTTAACGAGCAACTCGGCATATTCGCGAGTCGCAGAATTAGTATTAACATAATCTTCGTAAGAGGGTGATGCCACAAACGGCATCTTCTCTAATGATTGTAGAATTATCTTATAAATGTCGAGGAATCCGATTTGTTCACGAAGGAATGCCGCAACGGCAATTTCGTTGGCTGCATTAATCACGCAAGCTGCGTTGCCCCCTTTTTCGAGTGCATAATAACTGAGGTTTATGCCGGGGAACCGATTTGCGTCGGGAGCCTCAAAAGTGAGGTTGGCATAGTCGGCCAAGGTGAGCGAAGGCTCGTTGGTAGCCAATCGTGATGCGTCGCCAAGGGCATAACGGATAGGAAGGTGCATATCGGGTAACCCGAGTTGTGCTTTCACTGCTCCATCGACAAATTCCACCATTGAGTGAATGATTGATTGAGGGTGAACCACAGCATCTATGCGATTGGCATCAATTCCAAACAACCAATGAGCTTCGATTATCTCGAATGCTTTATTGAGCATCGTTGCCGAGTCGATCGTAATTTTAGCCCCCATGTCCCAATTAGGGTGGCGTAGGGCATCTTTAACTGTTACAGTCTTTAATCTTTCGGCATCGAAAGTGCGGAATGGTCCGCCCGATGCGGTTATTATTAATCGTTTTACCGATTGAGGTTCTTCGCCTACCAAGCATTGATATATGGCTGAATGTTCCGAATCGACAGGGACAACTTTTGAAGTCGACTTTTTGAGCAATTCGGCAACAAGTTCACCAGCCACAACAAGAGTCTCTTTGTTGGCAAGGGCAATGTCTTTGTTGGCTTTTATTGCGCTGATAGTAGGAGCCAGTCCGCTATATCCCACGGTGGCAGTTACCACAGTGTCGATGCAGTCGAGAGTCATTGCGTCGGCAATGGCTTGCGCTCCGGCAGCAGTGTGTATACCGTGAGGAGCCAAAGCCTCTTGCAGTTGGGCATATTTGCTTTCATCGGCAATTAGTGCATATTGAGGGCGGAATTTTATGGCTTGCTCAATAAGCTGCTCCACCTTTGAGCCGGCAACAAGCACCGTGGCACAAAAACGCTCGGGATACTCGGCGATGATGTCGAGTGTTTGGCGTCCGATTGAGCCGGTAGAACCTAATATTGCTATGTTTTTATGTTGTTTCACAATATAAATAATTCGTTAAAAATGTGGCATAACAAACCAATTTGCAAATTTAGCTAATAATCTTCAATCATTCAACCTCCAATAACTTAATTAACCTAAAAATGAATAGGAATGAGGAAAAAATAAAAGAGTAAAAAATAGAGAGATGAGATTGGAGCGAGTGAACAATCGTGCGGCAGAATTCGTTATGAGGGAAACAAGATGATTTAACGGAATGAAATGTTTAGATAAAAATTTTAGTTTAATTAAAATCTACAAAACTATGAAGAGGAATTTATTGTTAGTGATGGCTGTAGCGGGAGTGGCGATGATGTTGCCCATGGGAGCTACGGCGCAAGATGATGGTTATGTTGTAGTAGAAGAAGATGTTACTGTTGTGGATTTGTCACAATGTGGCGACATCTATCATTCTTCATGGAAAGACAATTGGTTTATGCAGATGGGTGCAGGTATGAATCTGCCTATGTTGGAAAATTATCTGCCCGACGGAACAGAAAAACGCCATATCACCGCAGCTTATAACCTTGGTTTCGGGAAGTGGATGACCCCTTATCTCGGTTGGCGTATCAGTGGTTTGTATGGCGCTATTCATTGGGACAATAATGTGTATAGCAAAGCAAAATATGCAAATGCTAATTTCGATTTGATGTGGGACATGTTTAACTCTGTGGGAGGCGTTAACACAAATAGGGTGTTTAGCATTGTTCCGTTTGTAGGTCTTGGAGGTACTTACACTTGGGATTTCAATGATCGTTCACCCGCAATTCGCACCTCTTATGGCGACAAGCCCAATCAATGGACATTACCGGTGTCAGCAGGTTTGCAAATGCGCTTCCGTTTGTGCCGTAATGCCGATTTCTTTATCGAAGGTCGCGCTCAATTCTATGGCGATAATTTCAATAACTATGCCTATGGCGAGCCGGTAGATGTGAATATCACAGCGATAGGAGGTTTTACAATTAATTTTGGTGGACGTAATTTCAAGGCATACAACCCATGTGGAGATTTGGAATATGTGATGGGATTGAATCATAAAGTGAATGAATTGCGTGCAGCTCTCGACGTGACAAGTGCGGCTCTTGCTGAGGCTGAAGCTCAACTGCCTTGTCCCGATGTGAAACCAACAGTAGTGCATAAACCTGCCACTGCGCCAGCTCCGGCTCCCGATATTATCTTATTGTCGACAGTGCGCTTCGCTCGCAACTCTGCCGATATTGCCGATGCCGAAATGGTGAATGTATATAACGTGGCTGAGTGGTTGAAGGAAAATCCTAAACAAAATATTGTGATTAAGGGTTATGCCGATGAGCAAACCGGCACAAGTGATTACAATATGGCATTATCTCGCCAACGAGCTCAAAATGTCTACGATGTATTGGTTGATGAATATGGTATTAATCCTAACCGTTTATCAATTCAAGCTGAAGGTAGCGACTCTCAAGTGTATGAAACCAACGACTGGAACCGCATCGTAATCTTCGCTCCTGCAAAGTGATAATTAATGCATAATTCATAATGCATAATTCATAATGATTGATTAAAAAGCCGGGTATGCTCCCCAATGGGAATATACCCGGTATTAATTTAGTGAAGAATCGGAGTTTTGCCTCGGTCGAGCCTCAATTCTTAACTCTCAACTCCCCAATAATTCTTGCCACGGTTTTTGTTACATTGGCTGATGCGAAATCGCGTTGCATTGCCACTTCAAGGGGCACTTTTTCTTCGAGGATAGGGTAGATGCCTGCAAATCCCATTGCATTGAGTTCGTCGCAAGGCTCTACGCAACCACCTATTGCCACAGTGGGGATTCCTGCCTTTTTAGTGCGTGCAAGCACACCGGCAGCAGTTTTGCCTTTGGGAGTTTGGAAGTCCACCTTGCCTTCGCCTGTGATGACGAGGTCGGCATCGGCTATGCGACTATTGAAGTCGATAGCATCAAGCACCATTTCTACGCCACTGCGCAATGTGCCGTTGAGGAACGCGCGGAATGCGCCCCCCATGCCACCTGCAGCACCTGCACCGGCCACGGGAACGATATCGAGAGAGTATTTTTGTTCAATCACTTTGGCAAATGATGCCATGCCATTGTCGAGTGCTTCAACCATTTGGGGCGATGCTCCTTTTTGAGGGGCAAACACGTATGCCGCACCGATAGGACCGCAGAATGGCGTGTCAACATCACACGCAATAGTAAATATTGATTCGCGCACTTCGGTAGGCACTTGCGAGTCGTCAATCTTAGCGATATCTCCAAGTATACCACCGCAACAACGCTCTATCTCGTTGCCTTGTGCATCAATGAATTTAAATCCGAGGGCTTGCAACATGCCTGTTCCGGCATCGTTTGTGGCACTGCCGCCAATCCCCACAAGGAAATTGCGACAACCACGCTTGATAGCGTCGAGAATCATTTCGCCTGTGCCGTAGGTTGATGTTTTTGCCGGGTCACGCTCTTCAACTGCGATTAGAGGCAATCCACTTGCCGATGCCATTTCAATAATGGCTGTTGTGCCGGCAATGCCATATGTGGCGGCAACCGGAGCGTCGAGAGGACCTTTCACATCGATAGTGATTAGCGAGCCTCCGAGAGCCTCTACTACAGCATCGACAGTGCCTTCGCCACCATCGGCCACATTTATTTCAATCACTTCACAGTCGGGATATATTTGGTGTACACCGCGAGCAGCACTTTCGGCAACATCTTTTGATGAAAGTGAGCCCTTGAATGAATCAGATGCAACTACAATTTTTTTCATATTATGTATCTTGTTTTTCGTGATATATTAGCCTATAAACATATAAGTGAGCATTGTGCCCATAGCGAGGATGAACCCTACGAGAGTTTCGTAAGGAATGAGTTTTAATCGTTGGTTCACAGTCATGCCCATTGTGCCACCGGTAGCGTGGAAGAATGAGCCATGGGGTAGGTGGTCGAGAACAGTAGCACCTGAGTTGACCATTGCGGCACCCCACACCGCAGTAACGCCAGCTGCCATGATAGCATCGCCAAACGATGCCGAGGCGATAGTGGCACCCGCTGTAGATGAGGCTGTGGCTGCCGACATCAATGCCCCTGAAATGGGAGCCATAAAAGTTCCTCCATTGGCAAGACCTGATAATGCGTCAACCAACACATCTTTAATTGCTGATGCTTTGATAATGCCGGCGATTGTACCTGTGCCGATTAGCAACATCGCAATGCCCGACATCTTTTCAAGTCCGTAGTTTATACAGGTCATCGCTTGTTTGTAATATCCGGTAGTGATGATTCCCACGATACCACCCATAGGAAGTGCGATCATAGGGTCGATTACTATGCCACAAATGGGGCGAAGTGCCATAAGTGCGATTGTCACGATAGGTCCGGCAAGGCTTGCCCATAATGGAGGCAAATTCTCATCATTCTCTTTTTGGCCCGGTTCGCTTGTCATCAAATCACTTTTGGGAATCATAGGCACAATCACAAACACGGTGATAAGCAACCCTATGATAGCAGGAACGATATTTGCCATCATCACATCGGGAAGAGGTGCATTGTTGAAATTCTCAGCCGCAGCGATAGTGTTAGGGTTGGGGGAGATGATATTACCACACTTACCGCCACCAATCAAGGCGATAAGCAATTTTGTGCGAGAGAGATTGAGTTTGCAACCGCTTATGATAGCGATAGGAGCGATAGTGATAACTGCCACATCGATAAACACGCCAATGGCAGTGAGTATCATGGCCGATAGTGCAAGAGCGAGATAAATAAATCGTTGTCCCAATGCATTAATGATGCTATGAGCAATTCTTGAAGCGGCACCCGTCTTTACAAGCATACCGGTAAGCACACCGGCAGCGACAATACGCAAGATTGCAGGCGACATACTCGACACCCCCTCAATCATTTTTGCTACAGTCTCAACAAGCCCCCAGCCGGCAAGCAACCCACCGGTCACCGCACCAACGATAAGACTATAAACAGGAGAAACTTTCTTAATAATTAATACGATTGATAACACAAGCCCTATAAGAGCAGCAAGAGCACTATCCATTGTTTTTTATGATTGATTTAACGTTAAAAATGTGATATGTTAGAAATAGACCACAAAGATAATATAAAGAATTGAGAATTGAAAATTGAGAATTTTAGACAAAAGAACAAAAAAATCTCGCGCCAGCCCCAACTCTCCTCCTGCCACGCAGTGGATAGGAGGAACAATGGAGCTAATGAGAGCAGCAACTCTCCTCTTGTTTTTCGCAGAAAAATAGGAGGAGTGGCTCAACGAGCCGAGGTGGTCAGAAATCCATGCGTCAGCCCCATTTTCAATATCTAAAATTTGTAAAAATTTTCTCTTGATAAGAGAGTGTTACTTTATGCAAAAGTAGTGAAAATCAGTTGAATATCAAAGGCGTTTAGTTAATTAAATGCAACGAAATAATTATTTGTTGCAGCGAAAATATTGCTAATATCTTTATAAAAGATTGATAATTTGGATTTTAGTAAAACGAGCAACACTCTCTTATCAAGAAAAAATGAATGATTAATTTTTTAATAGATTGATGTATAAGAGAATATTGTGTTTTAAATGATGTTGAATTTATAAAAATAAATTAGTATGAATCAGTCAATGTATTTAGGAAAAGCAAGCGAACATTTGATTATTTCAAAGTTGCTTAGCGAAGGTAGGGAAATATATGTACCTGCAGTAGATGATCATGGAGTAGATTTGCTTGTTAGAACAATTCAGACTAATAGCAGTCATACTTATCAAGAAATTCAAGTTAAATCAATTTCAACTGGAGGATTGTTTGCTGCAATTTCTTGCCCTAAACCTTCTCCCAATTATTGGTTTGTGTTTTATGTAAAAGATATAAATACTTTATGGTTAATAAACTCAGTAGATTTTACTAATATAGCCTCCAAAAACGTTAAAGGAAAAAATGTTGGAAAATATTCTTTGTCTTTAGCGAATAAAAAGGGTCCAGCAAAGAATTGGTCAAAATATATAATTACAAATTTCAATCAATTACCATAATTATAAAATAACCTCCAATTATGAAACATTTAACAAAACTTTTCCGAGCAATCCTCGCGATAGCGATGATGCTCTGCGTGGCTCTTCCCACATTTGCTTATGATTTCAAAAGTGGTGATTTTTATTACACCATCATTGATGAAACTAATAAAACAGTAGAAGTGGATGATTGCTCCTCATCGATAACTGGTTCTCTTTCTATCTCCTCATCAGTTACATACAACAGTACCACCTATTCAGTTACCTCGATTGGCGACTATGCGTTCTCTGGTTGCACCGGCTTGACCTCCGTAACCATCCCCAATTCCGTTACCACGATTGGCTCCGATGCGTTCTATAATTGCACCGGCTTGACCTCTGTGACCATCCCCAATTCTGTGACCACGATTGGCTACAGTGCGTTCTATAATTGCACAGGTTTGACCTCAGTGACCATCCCCAATTCCGTTACCTCGATTGGCTCCGAGGCGTTCTATAATTGCACCGGCTTGACCTCTGTGACCATCCCCAATTCTGTGACCACGATTGACTACAGGGCGTTCTATAATTGCACAGGTTTGACCTCAGTGACTATTGGTAATTCCGTAACCACGATTGGCTCCGATGCGTTCTCTGGTTGCACCGGCTTGACTGAGCTTAATATCACTGATTTATCAGCATGGTGCAAGATTAAATTTGTTAGTTCTGAGGCAAATCCACTATATTATGCAAAGAAACTCATACTTAATGGCACAGAAATAAAAAATTTAGTAATACCTAATGATATTACCGAAATAAAGAACTATGCGTTCTCTGGTTGCACTGGCTTGACCTCCGTGACCATCCCCAATTCCGTAACCTCGATTGGCGACGATGCGTTCTATAATTGCAGCGGCTTGACAGAGGTTAATATCACTGATTTATCTGCATGGTGCAAGATTGACTTTGATTATTATAATTCAAATCCACTATATTATGCAAAGAAACTCAAACTTAATGGCACAGAAATAAAAAATTTAGTAATACCTAATGATATTACCGAAATAAAGAACTATGCGTTCTCTGGTTGCACTGGCTTGACCTCGGTAACCATCCCCAATTCCGTTACCACGATTGGCTCCGATGCGTTCCTTTGTACCGGTTGGTATAATAATCAACCCGATGGAATATTATATTTAGATAATTGTTGTTTAGGGTATAAAGGTAATGAACCAACAGGAACGCTATCAATAAAAGAAGGCACTCGTTTGATTGGCAACTATGCGTTCGCTTATTGCGGTGGCTTGACCTCGATAACGATCCCCAATTCGGTGACCACGATTGGCTGGTGTGCGTTCAATGGTTGCAATATCCCTGTTTTACACCTTCCTAAATCGGTAACCTATGTTGGAGAAGGTAATCGCTGTGCCGATGTATGTTATTGTTATAACCCCACACCTCCATCGGGTGGTGGTCGCACGTCTGACCGCTTATTAGTTCCTAAAGGAAGTTTGGTGGCATATGCTACTGCCGAAGGATGGAAAGATGCAGAGCAAATATTGGAATTTGAAGTAGATGATGTGGTAAAACCTATACTCACTATTGCTTATCCCGAAGGTGGGGTAATAAAACAAACTGTGGATAATGGTGAGATACTCATGTTGCAAATTGTTCCTGCCAATGGTTGGAAATGCAACTCGGTGACATTTAACGGCATTGATGTGATAAATCAACTTGATGCCAACGGCAATTATAATACTCCATCAATCACAGCCAACTCACAATTGAGCATCGTGTTTGTTAAAAACGATGGCAGTGTTGCAAATGCGCTTGTAGATAACGATATTAAAGTGTGCGTGAGAGGAAATGTGGTGACCATAACAGGTGCCGATGAATTCTCTGATGTTGAAATCTACAACACTGCCGGCACAACAATCTACACCGGCATTGACAAATCAATCACCATCGACTCCAATGGCATATATATCCTCACAGTCGAAGGTCGCACCTTCAAATTCGCAATGTAACACTAAGGGAAAGGGAAAGGGAACGCAGTCAGGTCGAAACAAAAAGGAGATAAAGTCATGTTTGGCAATAATCGTTAGTGACCTTATCGACCTTAAAGCCCTTAATAACCCTATCCACCTTAGCGATCAAAAACATAACACCACATTAGCACTAACTGCTAATAATTTCCTAGGTTCACACCAATAATGGCTACCGACACCGGTAGCCATTGTTTTATATCTCATGTACCTTCACTCCATGAACCAACTCTTTCTAAGGTAGTAAATTCACACTATTGTGATTCAATGAAAGATTGAACATAATGTGCAGAATGGACACAAAATATTTTTTGTCATTATGAAAACTTCTGTCCTTCTGTCAAAAAATACAACATCAGCCATTAGATTTAGTTGCCTCATAAATCCCGGTAGCAAAAAAATACTCCTTTTTTTCATTATCGCCGTTTTTAACATTTTTTGCATCGTATCTTTGCATTGTGAATAACGAAAACTCTCCTCTTGAGATTCTGCAAGAATTTTAGTAAGAACAATAGAGCCAATGAGAGCAGCAACTCTCCTCTTGAAAATTGCTTAGCAATTTTTAGGAGGAGTACCCCGAAGGGGGGAGGTGGTTAAATTTAATTCACAATTCATAATTCATAATTCATAATGCATAATTAACACCTCCATAAAAAACTTTTGTTCTTATGTTCTTTTGTCTAAAATACACACACAATTTGTTATTACCAACTTTCAACTTATTTATTATGAAAATACAAATTAGATTTTTACCTTCAAACAATCCACAACTACCTGGTATGCTCAACTACCAACTAATCAACAGCAATGGTGACACTGCGAGTATTCGCACAACTTACAAGGTTTATTTTGAAGAGTGGAACCATTATCGCAACACTATCCGTATGCCACGTAAGGCCTCTGCTCGCAAAGTGCAACTAAAAGAGATTGAGACACAAATAAAATGTGACTTGATGCTTATTCGTGACATCTACGATGACTACAAGGAGTCGGGCGAACGGTTCCGCATGGTAAATGTGGTGAATTCATATCTCAGCCAACGACGTTCACGCTCATTTTTCGATTTCGTCGCCGACACTATCGACCACCTCACTGCCATTAACCGTCATGGCACCGCTCAAGGTTATGCCTCGGCTCTACGCAGTTTTATGAACTTCCGAGAGAACGTAGATATCGAACTTGCCGACATCGATTCCGACCTCATGCAACGCTATGAAGCCTATCTCGCCAATCGTGGCGTGTCGCCCAATTCCATCTCGTTCTATATGCGTAACCTCCGAGCCGCTTATAATCGTGCAGTAGAGAAAGATTTGGTGCAGCAAGCCAACCCTTTCCGACATGTATATACCGGTATCGCCAAAACAATCAAACGAGCCTTGCCCATCAAAGCCTTGCAACGAATAAAGTCGCTCAACCTTGAAACCACACCCTCGCTCGATTTTGCACGCGATATGTTTATGTTCTCGTTCTATACCCGGGGAATGTCGTTTGTCGATATGGCTCGTCTCACCACTAACGACATAAAACATCAATATCTCACTTATCGCCGACGCAAAACAGGGCAGACGCTCCAAATCAGGTGGGAACAATGCATGCAAGAGATTGTTGACAAATATCGTCATCTCACCACGGAGTCATTACTACTGCCAATAAGTCGTTCACGCGATGAACCGCCCACACGTTACCGAATAGTGATGGCACGAGTGAACAAAGCACTTAAACGCATCGCACAACTCGCCTCGATTGATGTGCCACTCACCATGTATGTGGCTCGGCACTCATGGGCAAGTGTGGCACGCGACCAGCGTATCCCTATATCTGTCATAAGCCAAGGCATGGGGCATGACTCCGAACTGACAACGCAAATCTACCTCTCCACAATCAACAACACACTCATTGACCGCGCCAACAATCGCATAATTACAAAACTCCACACCACAATAACCGACACACCCAACTCCACTTTATCATCAGCGCCCGGCTAACATTTAGAAGCGCTTAGTTGCCTTAGCAGACCTATTCCTCCTATCTCTCTTATTTCTCCCATCAAAAATGATAGAATAGATTATCGTGGAAATTTTTTCTGTTTCCTTTTTTCGTTCTCCTCTTTAATTTGTAAATTTGTCGATTATGATAATGAAACGGATTTTATTGATGATGATGGTGGTGTTGCCGTGGGTGGCGATGGCGCAGGAGGATTCGGCTGTAGTGCGCCCGGTGGCATCGGCTTATGAGGTTGGTGTTGGGTGTTCCAATATCACCGACACTTATCTGTCGCCATTGGAATATGACGGATTGGAATTTAGTTTGCGATATGAACGCCGTCAGGCAATGAAGTTTGACCCTGAGCGATGGTCTATGCGTTTGGCTGGGGCTGTGACGGTGGATAAAACCGACAATCCGGTGCGAAATGCGTCGATGTGGTATGCAGGGTTTGATTTGTCGTGGGGCATGACTCATCGATGGCGTTTGCCTCATAATCTCATCGTATCGGCAGGGGGTAGCACTTCGCTCGATGTGGGGTGTATATATAGCACACGCAATGGCAATAATCCGGCATCGGCCAAGGCTGCTTGGACGGTCAATCTCACCGGAGAACTGTCGTGGTCAACACGATTGGCTGGTCGCAAACTATTGTTGCGATATCAACCAACAATACCTTTGACCGGGGTGTTTTTCGCTCCCGACTATGGCGAACTATATTATGAGATATACCTCGGCAATGACGACGGATTGTGTCATGCAGCATGGTGGGGCAACTATTTCAAAATGGAAAATCGTGTGACGGCCGATTGGTATCTCGGTAGCAACACTGCGTTGCGACTTGGCTATCAAGGAAATATCTTGTCAACCAAAGTGAATGATGTGACCACAAAGATGGTGTCGCACAGTGTGGTGCTTGGGGTGTCGGGCGAGTTTATGAGCATCGCTCCAGGCAAGGTGCCACACCGCGATTCACGCATCATCTCAGCGATATATTAAGAGGAGGAGTTGATGATGAAAAAGATAAATCTAATATACTTATTGATGCTGTTGTTCACAACGAGTGCTTGCCATGAGGTTGAGGAGTGGGAAAACGACCCGCGAGGCAATTTCGAGGCATTGTGGACTATTCTCGATGAACATTATTGCTTCTTTGAGGAAAAAGGGGTTGATTGGGACTCGATTTATACCAGATATTCTGCCCGACTTGAAGATAAAATGACTCGCTATGAATTATTTCAGGTATGCTCCGAAATGCTTGACGAATTACGCGACGGCCACACCAATCTCATCACTCCGTTTGATATATCGTATTATCATAACTGGTGGAGCGACTATCCACAAAACTATGATGCACGATTGTGGCAAGAATATTATCTGAATTTCAACTATCGCAAAGCAAGTGGAATCACCTACGGCATTTTGCCGCAAAATATAGGTTATATCAATTATTCAAGTTTCTCAAATGCAATAGGTGAGGGCAATCTCGATGAGGTGTTGTTTCACTTGATTAGTTGCAACGGATTGATTATTGATGTGCGCAACAATGGCGGTGGAAACCTCACAAATGTGGAAACTCTTGTGTCGCGCTTTATCACCGACCGCACCCTTGCCGGATATATCTCACACAAAACCGGTCCCGGACATAATGATTTCTCCAAGCCCGAACCATTTTACTATTATCCTGCCGAGCAAGGACGAGTGATGTGGGGCAAAGCAGTGGTGGTGTTGACCAATCGTTCCACTTTCAGTGCAGCCAACAACTTCGTGTCGATAATGAAATATCTCCCCAATGTGAAGATTGTGGGAGCCACAACAGGTGGGGGGAGCGGTATGCCTTATTCATCGGAATTGCCTAATGGTTGGGGAGTGCGATTCTCGGCATGCTCAATATTAGATCCCCAAGGTAAGGTGACCGAGTTTGGTGTAGAACCATCAGAGGATTGCGCCGTGGATTTAGATCCTCAAGCAGCATTGCAAGGACGTGACACAATGATTGACTTTGCAATCAATGTGTTGAACGAGTTGTAGTAGTAAAGATGAAAAAGCGTAAGTGTCAATATGAAAATATTGATACAGTCCCATTATGAATTAAGGTTTTTATTCCCAACAGCGAGTTTTTGATGCGATTTTGGGAATAGTAGATGAATGATATGTGGGATCATATCCTTTGAGCCTTTGAGAGCGATAATCGTTGAGAAGTATTATCGCATATTTTCCAAGTACAAGAATTGCCGCAAGGTTGCATATTGTCATCATGCCCATAGTGATGTCGGCGAGAGCCCACACGAGGTCAAGGCTTGCAATAGCACCAATCATTACCATAGCACCAACTGCAGCACGATATATCCACAAAGCCCATTTGTTGGCAGTCATGAATTGGATATTAGTTTCTCCATAGTAGTAATTGCCAATGATACTTGTAAATGCGAAAAGGAATATAGCAATTGTGACGAAATGAGTGCCTATTGGACCTATTTCGTGTGTTATTGCTACTTGAGTGAGTACAATTCCATCAGCTCCGCTATTGAATGCCCCGCTACATAGAATTATGAGTGCAGTGCATGTGCATATAATTAATGTGTCGGTATACACGGCAAGAGTTTGTATCAATCCTTGTTTAACAGGGTGGGTTACAGATGCTGTTGCCGCTACATTGGGGGCAGAACCCTCTCCGGCCTCGTTACTGAAAAGTCCACGCTTGATGCCCATGAGCATAGCCATTCCCAACCCTCCGCCTATTGTTGATTCAATAGAAAATGCCTCGGTTACGATTAGTTTGATAATTGCCGGTATCTGAGCGATATTTAATGCAATAATCACAATGGCAAGTGCAATATATGAAAGAGCCATTATGGGCACTACTATTTCGCTAAAACGAGAAATGCGCTGAAT
Organism: Muribaculaceae bacterium; assembly: GCA_017399915.1. Classification (GTDB taxonomy): domain Bacteria; phylum Bacteroidota; class Bacteroidia; order Bacteroidales; family Muribaculaceae; genus RGIG4079. Next base: position 93,984 of record JAFQAS010000061.1, on the reverse strand, counting down.
GCTGCCACAAATGATGGCAAGCGACATAATGGTGAGAATGATACCTACGATAGTAGGTGATAGCCCAATCGATTCATTAACGGCAGAGGCGATAGTGTTGGATTGCACGGAGTTGTAGGCAAGGCCAAAAGTGATGGTGATGAGAACCGCAAAAGTATTTGCCCAAAGTTTATTGCCGATACCATATTTAATATAGTAGGCAGGTCCTCCCATAAAAGAGTCTTTACCTTTCACCTTATATAACTGAGCCAATGTAGATTCAATAAACGCATTGGTTGCACCGAGGAGGGCGATAACCCACATCCAGAATACTGCACCGGGTCCACCAACGGCAATGGCAGTGGCTACACCGGCGAGATTGCCCGTGCCTACACGGCTTGCAATCGATACGGCAAACGCTTGAAACGAGCTGACTGTTTTCTTTTCTTTATCGGAATTATTCTCTTTGGTATTGTTCTTTTTGCCTGAATTGATGAGCTCTTTAATCATTTCACCAATCATGGTGAATTGCATTCCACGAGTCTTTATTGTGAAATACAATGCCGAGAAAAGGAGCATAACGATTAATACATAACTCCAATATTCATTAATAATATCAAGAATTTCCATTATTGAGAGGTTATTCAAATACGATAAGGCTATCGGATTTTATAGGTTGAGGTTCTTCGATTTGTGTAGAATCGGTTGGGGAAGTTTCTTCTTCTTTGTTATCATCTTTTTTGCCCCAATTAAAGATGTTTATAAAGTTTAAGAAGTTATTAAACTCTTGGCGATACATGATACCCACTCCTTGTGTTGTAGTAGCGGTTTTTAAATAATAGTTTTGGTCGTTGTATCTATTATATGCTTTCAAACGCCAAGAACCTCGAGGGTTGAGCAAGTATTCAATATCGAAGTCGCCAATAAACTGGTTGGTGTTGAGCGATTTGTCGCGGTAACCAAAGTTCCCGTTAAATCTCAAGCGATTATTTAATAAGGTGCTTGATAGAGCCACATCAACTTCCACATCGGAGAAGTCACCAAGGTCGCTTCGGAGATAAGGAGAGATGCTCCAATTATCACTTAGCTGTCCGAGCATGCTGCTAAGTTGTGACGATAGGGTTGAAGATGCCACTGAGAATATCTCGTTACCTTTTGTTGTCGACATATATTCGGGAGTGTAGAAACGGTTTAATGCCAACAAATAAAGGATTTGGCGTTTCATCATTTCATCGGTGCTGATAATGCTCTTTACTTTGCTTTTTGATTCCTCTTTGAGGGTGGGGAAGTCAAGCCCGAAAGAGATGTTGGGCTGAGTCATCTCGTCTTTGATATACAACAACGCTTCTACCGGCACGTTTGTGCGGTTAAGGTCTTTGTCTTCCAAGAACGATTCATCGAGATCGCTAAGATTTGCTTTCACATTATATGCAGCGGTAATATCGAGTTTTGCCGCAAATGGGTCGCCATTAAAAGTAATAGAGCTATTGTCTTTAATCTTGAAGTCTTTCAAAATGATGTCTTGAAGAGTGAAGTTATAGCTGCCCTCATCGATTTCGTAGTTGCCATACATTTTCAATTCTTCGCTACCCGATCCGTAATCCATTTTGAGCAGACCGGAGCCGCGAGCCTTTATCTTGTCGCCACCAATTGGGTCCATCACAAGAATCATTTGTGCTTGTGGAGTTACTGTAACGTTAATGTGCATATTGTAGGCCGAAGGCTTGTCTTCTTCTTTCTTCTTTTGTTGTTTTCTGAATTTCTTTACCGCCGGCGGTTCGTTGTCAACTTCAGGGACTACAATCCCAACCTCTTTGAGCGCATTTTTGTCGCGGAACGTCAAGAACTTGTAGTCATATGCGTTTTGCATATCGGAGATGATGAATGTAAACGAAGATTGAGGAGCCGTTTCCATTTCCACTCCAATGTTTACAACCCCCGGTTTGCCATCGATATGTGCAAAGCCATTACCATTGATATGTCCGTGCCATCTTTCTCCAATTTTTTCTTTCACGTCATAGCATAAGAAGTTCTTTGCTTGAGTGATGTCGAAATTAAATACCGGTCTTTTAAAGAAATCGTGTCGAACAGTACCATTCAAGAGTGCAGTATTTCCATTTGGGTCACGGAGGGTGACGTCTTTTATGTCGATAAGACCGGGACGAAGTTTGATGGAGTCGGTCGCTGAATAATATGTGTTGGTGAAATTGATTTTAAGTTTTAAATCTTGAGCATAAATATCACCGGTCATGTCGATCAACTTAAATGTTCCAAAAAGGCGCGCTTTGCCCGAAGCAAAACCTTGTACGTCAGAAGCGAATGCCACCATGTAGGGTTGCATAAACCCAACTTTGATTTTGTTTGCCTCAAATTTGATGTCGAGAGCCTCTCTCAAGGGGAAAATTTCGCCATAAATGCGCGAATGGTTGCCATCTTCTTGAGCTACATCGGCATCGAGTGATACAGCCTTTTGATTATTGTCCCAATGAGCTTTTATCGTAGCATCACCAAGAACAGTGCCATTATAGCTGATGTTTTTGACAAATAATTTTGGAGTATATGCAACTGGAGCACCACTAAACACTTGTGATGCGAAGAAAGTTCCGGTGGCATCTCCTCCAAGAAGAGCATTATTGATTTCGAGAGTGTGGAAAATGTAGTCGAGATTTACATTTTTGAGGTCAAGACAAAGCACATCATCGGGCGAAGGTGACGCTTTCCCCGATATGTTGATGAATTGGTCGCCATGTCGGACATCAAAGTTTTGTACTTCAATGTTTTTGTCGGCATAGTGAATTTTTGCTTGTTGAATAGTCCACACACTATCGTTAAACACGAGATTACTTGGGTTGATATTTAAATCAGTAACCAATTTGCCGTTATCGTCTTTGCTGAAGAGTGTTGATAGGCTAATATCGCCTCTAAACGCTGTTTTGCGATTTAATACCCAACTAAGATGTGCATCTAATTGGTTGTTGCTCCCATCGCATAAAATCTCTACCGGCACATTATCGTTTTTAAATGGAAACTCTGTAAAAAGTTTCATGAAGCATCGGTCAATGCTTTGGTCAACATCAACTTCAATATATGTTTTTTCTATCAGTTTATTCCCTGTAGCTATATATGGAATATTTCCAATCATGTTTAATTTGTGCTCCGGGTGATTGACTTCCCCAGTGAATGTAACAGGAACAAACAAGTCGGTGTTAATGTTGAAGAATTTGAAAATATTTTCATCTTTTTCAAGAGAAATATCGAATGTGAATTTATTTTTGTTATTAGCGGTAAGAGTCGCTGCCGATTGATGCGCATTCTCCCCAAAAAAGACAGGGAAAGAGTGTGACAGAATATCTTTTACTGCCGGGACGAGTGATTTATAAGAGTAAGACCCATTGATCGAGGCATTAAGGAAATTAGATGAAATTGATAAAGATTGTTTGTCTACGCCTTCGTTATGAGCATTGATGGCAATATGGTCGATAAACAACTCTTTTGCGGGATTGTTGCTGTAACGAAGATTGTTGACGTTTATATGTCCAGTGGCATTATCAATGTCAAGACCTTTTAGATCCGCTTCGATTTCGGCTGACAGATGATGATATTTGTTGGTTAGATTGATATTGTTGAAGTTAATAGTATTAGCAAGAGCATGGGCATTAATATACGGATTGTTTTTATCAAGATTAGCTTCGCCTTCAATTGATATATTGATATTGGGGTCATCAATATTGGCAATTCCTTCAATAAAGTTGTTATCAACATTAACTTTGGCAGTGATATTATTGTATCGATAATTGTTAAAGTCGAAATGGTTGATGTTGCCATCGACAAAACCATTATAATTATTTTTGTTAATATTTACATCAAAAGCAACTTCTCCTGCGACAGAACCAAGTTTATTGTTAGCAGTGATTTTACCTAATTCTATATTTGAAGTATTAACATTGCCTTTAAGTGCGATAGCATTATTCCCATAAGGGATAGTATAATCAAGATGCATATTTGCATTCCCTAAAGCGGTGTTTATATCACCTTCGAAAATAGCATCAAGGGGTTGTCCATTAAAGTTCCCATTGATGGAGAAATTTCCTAATTGGGCGATTTCGGAGCGTAAATTTGGATTGCCAATATTTGCGGCAGCAAGAATTGTGTTTATATCATCGGCATTGGCTGTGAGAATTAAATCATTTAGCCTTATTTGGGCTGATTGAGGCTTTTTGATTCCGATAAGAGCCCCGGTCGCCGATATTTTTAAAGGTTTTGAATTGTGGGTAATATAGAAACGATTTATCGACAAATCTTCAATGTTTCCATTAAGACTAACATCGAGATTAAAACGTTCGTGCATATTCTTAAATCCGCTTAAGAATGGACCCAAGTCACTTAAGGTGATGTAGCTACCCTTCTTTAAAGTGATGTCTAATGGTACGGTTTTTATTTTATTACTTAACCCATTCCAATCATTAAAGTCGAGATTTAAATCGGCGAAGAAGAATTTAGAATCTCCAACAAATATTTCAAAATCTTCAACGTTGATGCCGGTAGATGCAATATGAAAATTGCCTTGAAGCTTTTTTAAATCAATGCCCGATTTTTCTTTGACATTTAGACGCTTGATGTTAACGATAAAATCATCGTTTTTTAATTGTGGTAAAATTATATCGGCATTGAGATTTGTGATTTTAATGTGGTTTTTATCGAATTGATTGCTTAATGTCGGCGCCGATTGAATGTCAAATGACGCTTTCCCGTCACGAATTACAACTGTGTTAACCTTAAGATCAAATTTAGTAGGAGGTTTGGTCTTGTCTTTAGGTTGTAGATGTTTTATGATGTTGTAAATGTTTAGTGGAGAAGAAGGTGATTTTTTGTATAATTTAGCATCAAGACCAATGAGTTCGGCATGGGTGATGATAATTTTGCGATTTTTGTATAACTCCCAAATGTCAATGCCCGCACCAATAGTTTCGAGTTTTACGGCTTCGGAACTATATGCGTCTTTTATTGTTACATCATTTAATGCCACATGGGTGAAAGGTGTAATATCCATTCCACCAATGTCTACGACCGTGCCAAGTAATTTGGATAATTCGCGCTCAGTTATTGTGCATATCTTCTCTTGCATGCAAGGTAGTGAAATGATGACATATAACGCCATTGGAGTAACAAGGATTAGCACCAAAAGCGTGACAAGAATTGCGCGTATTATTTTATATAATAATTTCATATATATAACAAACTGCAAAGATACTTATTTTTTGCCGTTTTTGTCGTATAATACGGATAAAAGATGTGTAAAAATGCACAAAGAAATGTTGAAGTAATGTCATATTGGGGATAAGAAGATGTAATTGTGGTATTTAGTGAAATGTAGCAGTTGTGTTAAAAAATAAAATATAAGATTTTTAGCAATGATTATTTTGTCAAATTGAAAGTCTTAATGTGTATTTAGATGGAAAAATGAAAGTTTTATTGAGTTTTTTGTGTAAAATAGAAATTAATCACTATATTTGCGGTCGCATTTAAGATTAAGCAAATAATTAGAAAATAAACATAAATCAATCAAAACTATGTCAGTCGTAAAATTTTACAAAAAAGACCAACAAGTGCCTTTGGAAATGCATAAGGTGCGCGTGGTGCAAAAATTATTCTTGCCAAATGTAGATGAGCGTGTAGCAAATATTCGTGAAGCCGGAAATAATACATTCTTGCTCCAAAACAAAGACGTGTTTATGGATATGCTCACCGACTCAGGTGTGAATGCGATGAGTGATAATCAAGTGGCTGCTTCAATGCAGGCTGATGACTCTTATGCCGGTTCAGAGACATATAATCGACTTGTATCAGCACTTAAGATAGTATTCAAAACTGAATACTTTTTGCCCGCTCACCAAGGCCGTGCTTGCGAAAATATTCTTGCCGAATCATTTGTAAAACCAGGTGATGTGGTGCCAATGAACTTCCACTTTACCACTACAAAGGCGCATATCACTCGCATGGGTGGTCGTGTTGAGGAATTAGTGACAAAAGAGGGTCTTGATCCTGACTATATACACCCATTTAAAGGTAATTTTGATATCGAACGCTTGAAGGCTCTTATTGCCGAAGTGGGAGCCGAACACATTCCATTTGTGCGTATCGAGGCCGGAACCAACCTTATTGGAGGTCAACCACTCTCGATGGAAAATATGCTTGAGGTTGCTAAGGTGTGTCGTGAAAATGGAATCATGTCAGTGCTTGACGCATCTCTTCTTCAAGATAACTTGTATTTCATTAAGACTCGTGAAGAAGCGGCAAAGAATATGTCGATCAAAGAAATCACTCACAAGATTGCCGATGCGATGGATCTTATCTATTTCTCAAGTCGCAAGCTCGGTTTCTCTCGCGGGGGTGGTATTGTTTCTAATAACAATGACCTTATCTTGAAGATGAAAGAATTGATTCCATTGTTTGAAGGTTTCTTGACATATGGAGGTATGGAAGTTCGCGCTATGGAAGCTATGGCAGTAGGTCTTCTTGAAACAATGGATGAAGAAATTATCAACCAAGGGCCTCAATTTATTGAATATCTTGTGAAAGAACTTGATGAATATGGAGTGCCTATGGTGAAACCTGCCGGAGGTCTTGGCGCGCATATCAATGCTTCGGCATTCTTGCCTGATATTCCTCATGATCAATATCCTGCCGGTGCTCTTGCTGCTGCATTATATATAGCCGGAGGTATTCGTGGTATGGAACGTGGTTCTATTTCAGAACAACGCAATGAAGATGGTACTGAAAATTATGCCGAACTCGAATTGCTACGTTTGGCATGTCCTCGTCGTGTGTTCACACTTTCTCAAATTAAGTATTGTGCCGACCGTGTGAAGTGGTTATATGACAATCGTCACCTTATTGGTGGTTTGAAATGGAAAGATGAGCCTGAAGTGTTGCGCTTCTTCTCAGGTCGATTAGAGGCAATCGGAGATTGGCAAGATTGCCTTGCAGCCAAGTTCCGTGAAGACTTTGGTGATAGCTTGTAATATTTATAGTAATCATAATATCAATCCCTTGCCAATGTGGTGAGGGATTGTTTTTTTATATCCTATAAATCTATAAAAATAGTTATACAAGAGGGTATAACGTGTGAAAAATAAATTTATAATGTAATTTTGTGCCATAATTCAAAAAGAGATGAATATGCATTATATGATGATATTGTTGCCTTTGGTGTATTTAGCCGGCAATGGATATGTGTTTTGGCGATTGTTGCCTTTGTTGTCGGGATTGCCGGCATGGGGCAAGGTTACCTGCTCAATAGCATTTTGGTTGGTTGCATTTATGCTTGTAGCGATGATTTTGCTACGCGATGTAGCATTCCCTCAATGGCTTGGTCGCACATTGTTTGCTGTTGGCTCTACATGGATGGTAGCGGTGTTTTATATGGTGATGTTTCTTGTTGTTGCCGATATCGTAAAATTGTTTATTCCATCATTTAATCATGGCTTTGTGTGTGCATTGTGTGCAACGATTGTTTTGTTGGTTTATGGTTATATTAATTATTTAAATCCTTCGATTGAAAGATTTGATATCAAGTTGGATAAGCCTATGAAATGTGATTCGGTTAAGATTGTTGCAGTGAGCGATATTCACTTAGGGTTAGGAACCGGAAAAGATGCTGCACGACGCTATGTCGAGATGATCAATGCAGAACGCCCCGATGTGGTAGTTATCGCCGGAGATCTTATCGATAATAATGTAGCTCCGGTTGTCGCAAATCACCTTGAGGAAGAACTGAATGCAATCAAGGCTCCAATGGGAGTGTATCTTGTGCCCGGAAATCATGAATATATTAGCGGGATAGAGGAGTGTGACCAATTTTTGAAAAAAACACAAATAAAGTTTTTGAAGGACTCTGTGGTAGAACTGCCATGTGGAGTGCAAATCGTGGGACGTGATGATCGAATGAATAAACGACGTAAACCGGTAGCTCATATAATGGAGCAAGTCGATCGCTCAAAGCCTATAGTGATGCTTGATCATCAGCCTTATGAGGTTGCAAAGAAGGACTCGTTGGGAGTTGATGTTCAGATAAGCGGTCATACGCACCGAGGTCAAGTGTGGCCATTGAGCGTGTTGGTTGATAATATGTATGAACAAAGTCATGGTTATCGCAAATGGCCTCATTCACATGTGTATGTGTCAAGTGGTTTGTCGCTATGGGGACCGCCATTCCGCATCGGCACAAATAGCGATATGGCAGTGATAACACTGAGGAGATAAGAAGATAAAGTTTAAATTTGTAATTGCTCTCATTTTACATTATCTTTGTGAGATAAAACTAAATAATAATTACCATGATAAAAAATCAATTGCGATTAAGAAATGTGTTGAGTGCCATCGTGTTGATGGTGAGTGTGTGTGCAAGTGCGGCATATAAATTGCCTCGAGTAGAACCTACTGATGTAGGTATTGAACCACGTCAATTAACATTGCTATATGATTCTTTGTTGACAAGTGATCTTACGGAATTACATCACTTGGTTGTGGTTGTAGACGGAAAGGTAGCCGGAGAAATTCATCCTGCGCCATTTAAGGCCGAACATCGTCATACTCTATATTCTGTTTCAAAAACGTTTGCAGCGGTAGCCGTGGGGCTTGCTATTGAAGACGGGTTGTTGAGTGTAGATGATGAACTTGCTAAATTCTTCCCTGAGTATGGCAAAACAATAAAAGGCGTGAAGATAAAAGATATGCTTACTATGCGTTCGGGATTTAAAACCGAGGGAGGTATGCGAAACTCTCAATCAGATTGGGTGAAATATTATCTTTCACGACCATTGACATCAAAGCCCGGAGTAAAATATTCATATGATTCGATTGAGACTTATTTGCTCTCAGCAGTAGTGCAAAAAGTGACAGGAAAAGATATTCTCACATTGCTTAATGAAAGAGTATTCCACCCAATGGGGATTGATGATGTGGAATGGGAGTTATGTCCTAAAGGTGTCGTTACAGGGGGCTGGGGTATATATATGACAGCCGAAGCTCAAGCTATGTTTGGTCAGTTGTTGTTGCAACGAGGCGAATGGGATGGTAAACAATTAGTTCCTGCGCAATGGGTTGATGAAATGATGACAGTGAGAGTGGTGCGTAAGGCCAATGACTATGGCTATCAAATATGGCTATGTGAATATCCCGGAGCATGGCGTGCCGATGGCGCATTTGGCCAATATATAATCATTGTGCCACAGAAAGATATGGTAGTAGTGTTGAACCAATGCTCAAGGAGTAAAGGTTGGCCTGAACGAGGCAATATTTGGAATACTGTAGTAAAGAATTCTAAAGGCTGTGTGATTGAAGCTGATCCCGATGAACTCGATTCTCTTAAGGATTATGTGGCTAATGCATCGTTGCCATTGCTCAAAGGAGCGGCTGACAATTCTTTGGCTAAAAAATACAATGGAAAAGAGTATAAATTGCCTAAAAACAAGCTTGGGTGGAAGTCGATAAAATTGAATTTCGAAAATAATAAATTCATTCTTGATGTAGTAGATGCCGAAGGTAAAAAATCAGCGATAGAAATGGGATATGGCAAATGGATTGAATCACAATTAGCCGGGTATCCACATTATTCGATTGGTGCGGTAGGGCGATTTACCGGTGTAACAGGCCCATTTTACACCGGTGCGTGCTATGCGTGGAACAATGATAATACATTATCAGCCAAAATTCACTACACCAACTGGATTACATCGTTAAAGTTAGACTTTAAATTTAATGAAAAAGGAGGTTTGCAAATTGAAATCCTTGAAAATTTCTCGAAGAAACCATTTACTATTGATGTGAAATAAGAGTACAGAAATATCGCTAATGAAAAATCCACTTTGACTAAATTTCAAGGTGGATTTTTTATTGTAAATATGTATTTCTTAATTGTAATTAGGAGATGTTTCGTGCTTTAAAAATTTGTTCTTTTGCTTCGTTTATTTGACGGAATTTTTCTTCGGCAGCTTTGTGAATGTCATCACCAAGAGTAGCGACACGATCGGGGTGGTGCTTTTTTGCAAGAGCGCGATAAGCGGCTTTTACTTCATCGTCGGTAGCTGATGGGTCAATTTCGAGAACTTTGTATGCTGCATCAAGATTGCTTGAACCAAGGTTGAGCATTGAATCAACATCATTTGCTGATAGGTTCATAGCTGTAGCAACCTCCCTTAACGCTTCGATTTCTTGAACGCACACATTGCCATCACTCATTGCTATCATCGCAAGGAAACGGAGCAGTTGCAGGCGTTCTCCATAGTTTAAGTTGGCTGCAATTTGTTGCCCACAATCATATATCGTTTGTTTAAACGAATTTGGATTAACTGCGTCCATGCGCTTGCGCTGTTCAAATAGGTTGAGGAGAATTTGGTTTCCTTCGTTCATTGCTTGCTCGCCGAAATTATCTCGAAGGAAGCGACGCACAAACTCCATTTCGCTATGCATTATCTTGCCATCGGCCTTGATGATATATGAAGCCATCACAAGCATAGAGAATAAAAAACTATTGCGATGCCCAATAGTGGGGTCGTCGTTGTTTTGAGTTTGAATATTTGTAGTGATTACAGTACTATCAAATAACGAACCTATCACAAATCCGGCTAACGCCCCAAGAGGGCCACCTGCCATCCAGCCTATAACGCCACCAATCCATTTTCCAATTGCCATATCATTGCTTTTTACTATGCAAAGATATAAAAAAGTGCAAATATAACCCAAATAGTAAAGTTTTATTAAAAAAAGAAAGGTTTCCTCAAGGAAACCTTTCTTATGATTCGAATATATAAGATTTAGTACTTTTTTGTTAAATCTATATCAAGTTGTTGTGCAGGTTTTTTAGCCCAACTGATAAATTTGCGAATTGGGAGTATGGAAATTTGAGTCAAATCTCTGAATAAAGAAGAAAAGATTGGGAAATAATATGAAAATACTAGGATAGAAATAAAACCAGTAAATTCACCACCTGCAAATCCTGCAATTATCGCAATGATTGGGCCAATGATATAGGCAAGGAATGTTGTAGCATCAAAACTAAATTCCAATAATAACATTCTGATAAATGACAAAAATGGCCATAATCCACCAATGTTGATGACTTTAAACGAGCCGTTTTCATGTTGTTCGGCTAGACGGAATGTCGCTTTTCTCCATAAATCAAATGGTACAATAAACAATTGGTATACAATTGAGTATAATACATGGACAAGTGCTTCGACAATAGCATTTTTTAATTCGGGTTTTTCCATAACTAAATAGTATGTATTTGATCTCTTAAATACATTAATTGGTTAGTATGAGACAGAGAGATCGGCAATAAAATGTCCTGTCGTGTTAGTTGACAACAAATATAGAAATTTTATTGAACAAAAGCAAAAAAAATGTTAAAAAACAGTATTATTAACTTCCGAAATTGTCGTAGTGAATCGATGATGGGTCAACGCCAAGGTTGTCGAGCATGCCTTCTACTGCTTTACTCATTGGCCCGGGACCACACATATAGTATTCGATGTCTTCGGGAGCATCATGCTCTTTTAGATAAGTGTCGTATATCACTTGATGCACAAATCCGGGGGTGTATTTCACTCCTGCAGCATCGGCAGCGGGGTCGGGGCGGTCGAGTGCAAGGTGGAAATGAAAGTTAGGGAACTCTTTTTCTAATTCTAAGAAATCTTCGAGATAGAATACTTCGTTTAATGCGCGAGCTCCATAGAAATAGTGCATTTCACGGTCGGTAGTGTGGAGAGTTTTGGTCATGTGCATTATTTGAGCGCGTAGGGGGGCCATACCGGCTCCACCACCTATCCACATCATCTCGGCTTTAGAATCGAAAATAGGGTGGAAGTCACCATAAGGACCACTCATAATAACCTTGTCGCCGGGTTTGAGAGTGAATATATAAGAAGAAGCGATGCCGGGCATCACGTCCATAAATCCTACTTCGGGTTTGGGTTTAAATGGAGGAGTTGCAATACGCACGGTGAGCATTATGCGGTCGCCTTCGGCGGGATAGTTTGCCATAGAGTATGCGCGTATTGTTTCTTCGGTGTTGCGGCATTTCAAACCGAATAAACCGAATTTTTCCCATGCAGGTAGATATTCTTCACCGATAAGAGATTTGTCAATGTCTTTATCGTAGTCCATTTCATAGGATGGAATCTTGATTTGAGCATAAGATCCGGGTATGAAGTCCATATGTTCGCCCGGAGGCAATGCTACAATGAATTCTTTGATGAATGTAGCCACGTTTTTATTTGAAATAACTTCGCATTCCCACTCTTTTACGCTAAGAACTGAAGCAGGAACAGAAATCTTAATATTGTCTTTTACCTTTACTTGGCAGCCGAGTCGCCAATGTTCTTTTTGCTCGCGACGCGAGAAGTGTACCTGTTCGGTAGGTAGAATGTCGCCACCGCCTTCGGTAACTTGTACTTTGCATTGAGCACAGCTCCCTTTGCCACCACAAGCCGATGGTAAATATACATTTTCGTCGGCAAGAGTGGAAAGTAGCGATTTGCCGGAATTGGCTTCCACAACAGAGTCATCGTTTATCGTAATGCTAACTTTGCCGCTCTGGACGAGGTGTTTTTTTGCAATCAATAACACAATCACCAATAATAGGGTAATGATTAAAAATATCCCTACAGCAGTCAAAATAGTGAGGTTTGCCGTGTTTTGGAGTAATATATAGGAAACTGTCATGATATTTTAGATTTTAATGCCAAGGAAACTCATGAATGCGATACCCATGAGGGCGGTAATGATAAATGTGATGCCAATGCCTCGCAATGGTTTGGGTATGTTAGAATATGATGTCAGGCGTTCGCGTATCGCCGCAATGGCAACGATGGCGAGTAGCCAACCGATACCCCAACCGGCGCCGGCGCAAGTTGCTGTTAATACGCTGTCGAAACTGCGTTGCTGCATAAATAAGGAACCGCCTAATATCGCGCAGTTTACGGCTATTAGAGGTAGGAATATCCCTAATTGAGAGTATAGAGTCGGAGCATATTTTTCAACTGTCATTTCTACTAATTGAGTCATAGATGCAATTACTGCAATAAACATAATCAAAGATAAGAAACTGAGATCGACCGATGCGTATTCTTCGCCGAGCCAAGTTAAAGCTCCTTGTTTTAATACGTAGGTTTCAAGTAGATAGTTTACCGGTAAGGAAATGACAAGCATAAACGTTACGGCCACACCTAAGCCCATGGCGGTTTTTACATTCTTCGACACCGCCAAGAATGAACACATGCCAAGGAAGTAGGCAAATATCATATTGTCGATAAATATCGAACGTATAAACAAATTAAAATCTTCCATATCAATGAAGTATATCTTTAATTAGTCTTCTTGTAAATCTTTGTTATATATGCGATGAACCCAAATGATGCATGCTACCACAATAAGTGCCATGGGAGGTAGTATCATCAATCCGTTATTGACATATCCGACATCGTAGAATGATTGAGGAATGACTTGATAGCCCAACAAAGTGCCGCTACCGAGTAGCTCGCGGAAAAATGCCACAATAACAAGTATGATAGTGTAGCCTATGCCGTTTCCTATGCCGTCGAGAAAAGAAGGCCAAGGTTTATTGCTCATCGCAAAGGCTTCGAGGCGTCCCATTAATATGCAGTTTGTGATTATCAGCCCAATAAACACCGATAATTGTTTGCTCACATCGTATGCGTATGCCTTTAGTAGTTGATCAACAATGACAACCAAGCCGGCGACGACAACAAGCTGCACAATGATGCGGATATTGGTGGGGATTGTATTGCGAATTAACGAGATGATAACGTTGGAGAAGACCAAAACGGCAATAACCGAAATTCCCATCACTATGGCCGGCTCAAGTTTGGCAGTTACAGCAAGACAAGAGCATATCCCCAATACCTGCACAATCACAGGATTATCCTTGGAGAAAGGATTGAAAAACACTTTCTTATTATTAATCTTTTCAGCCATAACTATTCGTGTTTAAGGATTTCTAAAAAAGACTTATATGGAGTGAGGCAATCATTGAGCATGTCGCTTACACCTTTACTTGTGATAGTGCCACCTGAGATGCCATCAACATAATCTTCGCCATTTAGAGGTTTTTGACCTTTCTTTACAACCGATACGGCATGGAATTGGTTGTCTTTTATCAAGGATTTATCTTTGAATTGGTCGCTAAATTTAGGTTTGTCAATTTCTGCACCAAGTCCGGGTGTCTCTCCTTGATGAGCAAAATAAGCGCCATATATTGTAGAACCATCGCTGTTTATTGAAACATATCCCCAGATGGGGCCCCATAATCCGGCACCATATATCGGTAGAATATATTTTGTTTCGCCTTTAGATAATTCACACACATATATAGGAAGGCGACGTTTTGTGTAATCTTTTTCTTTACTTTCTTTGGCTACATCAATGCTGAAAGCTTCGTTGCTAATCACTTCGCCTTTAGAGTTTATCTCCATTTGTTTTACGATGTATTTGTCGAATGTGGACTTTATTTCGCCTTCGGGGGCGGTGATGTGTACCGATGCAAGGATCTGACGCATTTTGTCGGCATCGACATTATCTTGCTGCTTATCTTTGAGCGACATGGCCGCAAATGCAAGTGCTGCACCCATTACGACAACAAGCACGCATGTATAAATAATAGTATAAGTGTTACTTTGTTTGTTCATAATGTCATCATTATTTATGGGTTAAGCGTCGCATGCGACGGCGAATATTGGCTTGTACTACAAAATAGTCAATAAGAGGTGCAAACGCATTCATTAACAATACGGCAAGCATCGCACCTTCGGGATATCCTGTGTTGTAGGTGCGAATGAGTATGGCAAACACCCCAATTAAGAAACCGTATATGTATTTCCCTATGTTGGTGCGCGCTCCGGTGACCGGGTCGGTGGCCATAAAAACTGCAGCGAAAGCGAATCCTCCGTATAGTAGTTGGTCGATAGGAGAAAGCATTGATGCAGGGTAGGTAGGTGTGGCAAATGTGTTTGCAATCCATGCCATCAATGCACCACCGGCAAATACCGAAAGTATAATGCGCCAACTGGCTATACCGCTAAATAATAAGATGGCAGCACCTATAAGAATACATAATGTTGAAGTTTCACCAAAAGAACCGGGAATAAGACCGATAAATGCATCTAAGGTGCTAATTTCAGAGCCATTGATGCCGGTTATTGATAGGTTGCCGGTTGTTGTACTTGCGATTTGACCAAGAGGAGTAGCCCCGGTGAAGCCATCGGCAACTGTGCCTCCAAGCCCGCAAATGGGTTCGGTGGAAATAAACACGTTGTCGCCCGACATTTGAGCCGGGTAGGCGAAGAATAGGAATGCACGAGTAATGAGAGCTACATTAAATATATTGTATCCTGTGCCGCCAAAAACCTCTTTGGCAAAGATTACGGCAAAAGCTGTGGCAACGGCAATCATCCACACGGGAGTTTCAATAGGGCAGATGAGGGGAATCAGCATTCCCGATACCAAAAAACCTTCTTGAATTTCCTCTCCTCGCCATTGTGCAACTATGAATTCGATGCCTAACCCTACAGCATAGGCAGTGACAAGTGTGGGGAGTATCGCAAGGCAGCCATATGCCACGAGCTCCCAAAATGGGAATTCAGTAGCTCCTATGGCAAGCCAATGTTGGTAACCTGCATTGTACATGCCAAAGAGCAAGCAAGGCACCAGTGCCAATACCACAATAATCATTGTGCGTTTAGAATCGATGCTATCGTGAATGTGTACTCCCGAACGAGAAGTTGTGCGAGGGGTAAATAAGAATGTTTCAAATCCGTCGAAAACCGACCTAAAAGCGTGGAGTTTTCCTCCAGGTTCAAAGTTTGGCTTTATGCGGTCTAAATATTTTCTTAATGCTTTCAAAATAATCTTGATTTAAAGGTGGGTTATTCTAATTCTTTGCGAAGGAAATCGAGGCCTTCACGCACAATTTGCTGTATCTCAATTTTAGAGGTGTCGACATATTCGCATAGCGCGAAGTCTTCGGGTGCAACCTCATATATGCCAAGTGCTTCCATTTGGTCGATATTGCGTGATATGATAGCTTTGAGTAGGTATTCGGCATATATATCAAATGGAAATACTCGGTCGTATTCGCCCGACATTA
The DNA here is from genome assembly GCA_017399915.1 of Muribaculaceae bacterium. Lineage (GTDB taxonomy): Bacteria > Bacteroidota > Bacteroidia > Bacteroidales > Muribaculaceae > RGIG4079. The sequence continues at coordinate 77,843 of JAFQAS010000061.1, read as the reverse complement.
TCATCGCTCTTTTGCCTCCAAGGATGCGCGCGTCGGGAGAGAACTTCTTTTTGAAAAGGAAATGCCCGGGGAACGACCTGCTTACGCTCATTTTTCTTGGGGATAATGATGCCCAACCTAAAAACTCTGCCACGTCATTTCCTTCGGGAATCACAGTGATGTGGTTGTATGGAAATCTAAGGAATGAATCGCGAGGTGTTGTTTTGCCGGTGAGTACATTTCCTGAAATGATGCGTACATTTTGATCATTTTTGATTTCATTCGTTATTAAGTCTTCGATTTTTGCGCCTTGAACCGTCTTAAGGTATTTGGGTTCGGCTACCTCCGACCCGGTAAGGGCGACAATGGTTGAAGTGTCGATAGTGCCATTTATAACAAGATGCCCAATGCGACGAAGTGTTACCGCATCAAGAGTCCACACAACTTCACCTTTGTTGATAGGGGAGATGTTTGCGATTTGCACTCCGACATTTCCGGCAGGGTGTGGCCCTTTTACGATGACCATTTCAGCCCCCTCGATGCTTTTAATATTGGAGTCGTTGCGGGTGGATATGTAAACATTACCCGAGGTGAGCTGCTTTAATAGCTTAACCCCTTCGGTTAATTCTCTTTCTACATCATTTAATATATAGTCGTAGTTGGGAGCCAATGGGGCAGAGTCGAAGGCCGAGATAAAAATATCGCGAGGCACCGATGTGGCGTCGGGAATAATGTCATAAGGGCGTTGGCGCATTTGTGCCCATAATCCACTTTGCATTAATAGCAGTCGGGCATTGTCGGGAGAATTTATACTAGATGTGTCGAATGATTCAGCTTCCTCGTTATTGTCGGCTTCTATTGAAATGTATAGAATCTTGCGACGTTCACCTCGCGCAATCTCTTTAATTGAACCTGAGATGGGTGCAACAAGGGCTATATTGGCATTTTTTTTGTCAATAATAATGGGGGTGCCTTTTTTTACATGGTCGCCAACAGCAACTATCGCTTTGGGGGTAAGACCGGTGAAATCATCGGGAACCACAGCACAAGTCTTGACCGGAATGAGGTAGGGAGGTTTCTCAGATTCGATTCCTCCTATTATATTAATGTCAAGACCTTTCTTTATCGATAAGTCTTTGGTCATTATATTTAAGGGTTTTGTTGTAACAAAGTTATTAATTATTTTGTAACATAACATTTTTGGATGCATAAAAATAATGTGATTTTATAAAAAATTAAACCATCGCTATTGGGATGGCGGATAGAAGTATTTTTTGAAAAATGTTGAGTTATAGATTAATAAAGCCGAAAAAATGACCAAAGAAGATTTGTGGCTAAAAAAGTTTTAGTGAGAGTAAATAAAAATTATCATATATTAAGGTTTTGAGAAATGTTCGCAAAAATGAAATAAGTGTAGTTAAAAGGGAAAAATTGGTTCAAAAAAATTTGAAAGTTGAAAATATAATATTACTTTTGCATATTCGTTTTTCTATTATAATGCCATATTTGTGTATGTGTTATAATTATGACATTGAAATACTAATAAATTAATTATTTTATAAACTAATTATTATTTAACTAATTACTAATTTTTAAATTATGGAAGCTCAAAAGCCCAATGCAACAAAGCCTGCTGCTGCTCCAAAAGCAAAGGCTAAAACTCAAAAATCAAATGCACCTGGTATCAAGAATGCATCTTTGGTAATCCTTGCGTGCTTTATCATTACTGCAACTCTTTACCTTTTCTGGTTTGGTGCTCCAAGCCACTTCTTTGCAGAAGGTGAAATCCCTGCAGATGTACCAGCATCAATGTTCTTCTATGATGGCGAAGCTCATCCACACGACATTTGGGGTACAATCTTCATGGGTGGTGTAATCGTGCCTGTTCTTCAATGTCTCTTCTTGACTGTTATCGTTCTTTGTGTAGAACGTTGGTTTGCTCTTAACGCTGCTAAAGGTAAAGGTGACATCACTAAGTTTGTTGCTAATATCAAAGCTGCTCTTGTTAAAAACGATTTCGCTGCTGCAAAACAACTTTGCCAAAAACAAGGTGGTTCTGTTGCTGCAGTAGTAGCTCAAGCTATCAACAGCTACGAAGAAATGGATAAAAATACAGTCCTTTCAAAAGAACAAAAAATCGCTAACATTCAAAAATCTCTTGAAGAAGCAACTGCTCTTGAAATGCCAGCTCTTCAACAAAACCTTCCTATCGTAGCAACAATGACTACTCTCGGTACTCTTGTTGGTCTTCTCGGTACTGTTGTGGGTATGATCAAATCATTCCAAGCTCTTTCTGCTTCTGGTGCTCCTGACTCAACTGCACTTTCTGCAGGTATCTCTGAAGCGCTTATCAACACTGCATTCGGTATCGCAACTGGTGCGTTTGCTGTTATTGGTTATAACTTCTATACAAACAAAATCGACCACCTCACTTACGCTATCGATGAGATTGGTTTCTCAATCGTGCAAACATTTGCTGCTTCTCACTAATCCCATAAAACCAATTAACAAGATTTTTTAATCAAATAAAAAAAGGTAAATATGGGAAAAGTAAAAATTAAAAGAAAGAGTACTCTCATCGACATGACCGCGATGAGTGACGTGACTGTTCTTTTGCTTACTTTTTTTATGTTGACTTCTACCTTCTTGGCTAAGGAACCAACTGTGGTAAATACCCCTTCTTCGGTATCAGAAGAAAAGGTGCCAATGTATAACTTGGTGACTATTCTCGTATCGGGAAAGGATAAACCCGGAAAAGAAGGAAATCCTGCTACAGAAGGAAAAGTATTTATCTCATTTTGTGGAGATCAAGACTCTACATATTCAAGCGAAAAAGTTCGCGAGTTAGTACTCAAAGAGGCGGTTGGCATGTATAATAAAGAACATCCGTCAAATCAAATCACTTTAACTGACCAAGAAATTAAGACTTTTACGTCGTTAAATATGTTTGGTGTTCCTTTCGCCGGATTGAAACAATATTTGGCTTTGGATCAAGAAAAACGTGATAAATTCCAAGGAAACATGGCAGATCCTGCTGTTGGAATTCCCATTAACGACAATAAAGATTATGACAAAGGTCTTAATGACTTCCAAATATGGATGAAAGCAGTTTACTTTGTATCAATGAATCTCCGCGACGAACAAGTTGGTAACTTAGGCGTGGAAAAAGGTTCTGAAGAAGAAAAACAAATGCAGAATCTTTACAACGCACTTAAACGTAGCGGTCAAGCAATTGCTGTCAAAGCCGACAAGAATACTCCATATTCAACAGTGCAAAAGGTATTTGACAACCTTCAAACAATGAAGTTGAACAAATTTACTCTTATGACTGCGCTTAAATCAGAAGAAGAACAATCAGCTAATTAAGGTAAAATTATGGCACAAATAGAACAATCAGACAACGGCGGCAAAAAGAAAAAAGGCGCCCAAAAGAAGATCGCTATTCATGTCGATTTTACCCCTATGGTTGACATGAACATGCTTTTGATTACATTCTTTATGCTCTGTACAACAATGATTAAATCGCAAACATTGCAATTGGCTCTTCCTTCAAATGAAAAGGTTGAAAATCAAAACAAGAACCAAACAAAAGCATCTGAAGCGATTACAATGATTCTTGATACAGAATATGATGCGAAAACAGGCGAACCAATGATTAATGAAAACGGTAGCACAAAACATGTTATCTATTATTATGAAGGTAAGCCCGATAGTGCAACAGTGAAACAAGAGTCTTTCTTAGGAAATGCAAAAGGAGAGTTCCAAGGCATTCGTAAAATTTTAAGTGACCGAAATAAAGAAGTTCTTAAAAAATACGTTGTTTTGAAACAAGAATGGCGTGATGGAAAGATTACTAAAGAGGAATTCGATAAAAAGTCACGTGAAAATGCAAGTGACTCTACATTGAAACGCCCGGTAGTAATTATCAAGCCAGGTCCTAATGCTACTTATGAAGCACTTATCAATGCAGTAGACGAAATGCAGATTAACCAAATCTCTCGTTACAACATTGAGTTGCCAAATGCTACAGACTCTGCGTTAATTGCTAAGTTTAAAGGCGAAGCTCCTGCTCCAGCTCCAGCTAACTAATTGTGAGAATGAACTATATTATTAACCTATTAAAAAAGAATTAAAATGGCAAAAGATGTAGATCTTTCATCACATAAGTGGCGCGAACTTGTCTTTGAAGGCAAAAATAAAGAGTATGGCGCATATCAAATGCGTAAAGACTCAGACAAACGTCACAATAAGGCAATGATTATTGTAACAGCTGCGTTGGCAGTGATTTTGACTATCGTAATTTTGATTTTCTCTGGTGTTATTGGCGGAGAAGAAGAAATAGATCCAAATGCTGGTGTAGACCAAGCATTGGTGAATCTTGCTACTGAGGAAGAGGAAACTGAGGAAGAAGAACCTCAAGAACTCATCGAACCAGAGCCAGAGCCAGAACCAGAACCTGAAGTTCAAGAAGTTGCTCAAGTGAAAATGACCGAATTGGTTATTGAGGACGACAAGAACGTTAAAACAGAAAATCAGGTGAAGGAAGTTGACTTGACTGACGACACAAGTGCTGGTACTAAGAACGTAGAATCTGATCAAAAAGATATTAAGGAAAATGTTATTAATCAGGTGATGGCTCCACCAGCTCCTCCAAAAGAAGAGCCTAAACCAGAGCCTAAACCAGAGCCTAAACCAGACCCTGATGAAAATAAGGTGTTCACAACTGTAGAGCAAAAAGCTTCTTACCCTGGCGGTGACGCTGCGTTGTTGGCATGGATTAACTCAAACATTGTTTATCCACCAATGGCAGTTGAAGAAGATGCTCAAGGTCGTGTTATCGTATCATTCGTGGTTGAAAAAGACGGTTCGATTACCGACGTTAAGGTCGCTCGTGGTCGTCACCCTGAATTGGATAAAGAAGCTGTACGCGTAGTGAAGAAAATTCCTAAGAAATTCGTACCTGCTAAGCAAAATGGTAAGAATGTGCGTTACAAATTCAACCTTCCTGTAACATTCAAACTTTCAAAGTAATTTGAATTAATAAAATTCTCTTGATATGAAAGAGTGGCAAGCATTAGGCATTGCCACTCTTTTTTTTGTTTTAATTTGGTGTAAATTAAAACAAATTCAGTATATTTGTATTATCTTTGATAAATATGTGCTTGCGGAATGAGTGTGGCACAAATCGATTAAAGGAATTTGATTATGAAGTTTTCAATAATATTGAGATTTTTAATACTTGGTGCATTATGGGTGTTGCTATGCTATATGTATGTGGCGGCTAAAACGACTATGACTCTACTTGATTGGTTTTGGCTATTAGCATCATTTGTGATAATTTTTGCGCCTATGTATAAAAAATATGTTGGGAACAATCGTAAAAAATAAAGCAAATATTATGGCCAATACCACATTATTGGATAAAATAGATTCACCGGAAGATTTGCGAAAGTTATCGCAAGAGCAACTTCCGCAAGTGTGCTCCGAAGTGCGTGATTTTTTAATTCAGTCACTATCGGAAAATCCCGGACACTTCGCTTCGAGCATGGGTGCAGTTGAAATAACAGTCGCATTACATTATGTGTTTAATACTCCCTATGATCGGATTGTGTGGGACGTGGGGCATCAAGCATATGGACACAAATTACTTACCGGTCGAAGAGATAAATTCTCAACAAATCGCAAATTCGGTGGATTAAGCGGATTTCCTAACCCTTCTGAAAGTGAGTATGATACATTTGCGGCAGGTCATGCTTCAAATTCTATTTCTGCAGCTTTGGGAATGGCGATAGCATCGGAATTAAATCAAGATTCTCCTCGCCGAAATGTAGTGGCGGTAATTGGTGACGCTTCAATAGGAGGCGGATTGGCATTTGAAGGTATAAACAATGCCGCAAACAGTAAGAACAATCTGTTGATTATTCTCAATGACAATAACATGTCGATTGACCGTAATGTGGGTTCGCTAAACTCTTATTTGGGAAAAATTACTACTTCAAAGGGCTATAATAGATTACGTCATAGAGCATATACTTCATTAAAACGTCATAACCTTATTTCCGAGAAATTAAGAGGCAAATTATTGCGTTTTAACAACAGTGTTAAGTCCTTGTTATCCAGTCAACAAAATATATTTGAGGGATTAAATGTGCGCTACTTTGGCCCATTTGATGGGCATGACCTAAATCGCATAATTAAGGTGTTAAGAGAGATAAAAGATATGGAAGGCCCCCGCATTCTACATCTCTGCACCGTGAAAGGTAAAGGCTATGAACCAGCCGAAAAAGATCCCGCATCATGGCATGCACCCGGTAAGTTTGATCCTAAAACAGGTGAACGGAAGGTGTCGGATCCAACAGGAAAACCTCTAAAATATCAAGATGTATTTGGAAAAACGTTGTTGGAGCTTGCTCAAAATAATGATAAAATAGTAGGAATAACAGCAGCGATGCCTTCGGGCACATCAATGAATATAGTGCAAGAAGCTATGCCCGACAGGGTGTTTGATGTAGGAATCTCAGAGGGCCATGCAGTTACATTTGCCGGAGGTCTTGCCAAGGACGGATTGCGTCCTTATTGTGCAATTTATTCATCGTTTTTGCAACGAGCGTTTGACCAAGTGATTCATGATGTGGCATTACAACATCTCCCGGTGACATTTTGTATTGACCGAGCCGGATTAGTCGGAGAGGACGGAGCAACGCATCATGGAGTGTATGATTTAGCCTATTTAAGAGCGATTCCGGGAGTAATTGTATCGGCACCCCGTAATGAACATTGGTTGAGAAATTTGTTATACACCTCTCAATGTGATAATTATGGGCCATTCGCAATACGTTATCCTCGAGGGAACGGACGAAATCCACAATGGCAAAATGAAATGCAAAAGGTTGAAATAGGTAGAGGTGAAAAACTTTCAGAAGGAAGTGATGTAGTAGTTCTTTCACTTGGCCCTATTGCCGATGAAGTGCAAGTTGCGATATCAAAAGCTAAAGAAGAAAATATCTCAGTGGCACATTATGATATGGTGTTTTTGAAACCTCTTGATGAAAAAATTATGCAAGAGGTTGCCGAAAAGAATTGTCCGATTATTACTGTCGAAGATGGTAGTAAAATAGGAGGATTGTCATCGGCGGTGATGGAATGGCTTAATGCAAATGGATACAAAGCTCAAGTGACATCGATAGGGGTGCCTGATGAATTTGTGTCACAAGGCTCATTATCAGAGTTATATCATTATTGTGCGATGGATAGTGACGCGATATATCAACAGATTATAAATGCTAAAAAATAATAGCGATGAGAATTGTTATTGCCGGAGCAGGCGAAGTTGGTTCACATTTGGCAAAGTTGTTGTCATACGAAAATCAAGACATCGTACTTGTAGATAGAGATGCCGATAAGTTGGCGAACCTTGATTCAAATTATAATTTGATGACTATGGTTGGCCGCCCAACATCGATTCAAGCATTGCGCGAGGCGGGCGTTGAGGATTGTGATTTGTTTATCGCAGTGAGTCCCTATGAGGCAACAAATATAATTTCATGTTCAATAGCCAAGCAATTAGGTGCGGTTAAAACTGTGGCTCGCATTGATAATTATGAGTTTATGAATAGTGGTAATCAGGGCTATTTTAGAGCAATGGGGGTTGATTCATTGATTTATCCTGAATATCTTGCGGCACAAGAAATCTTAACGGCATTACGTCGTCCATGGGTACGTCACTGGTTTGAATTGCACGATGGTGAGATTATTCTCGTCGGAGTGAAAATGCGTGAAAATGCAAAGATTTTAGGAATGCAGCTCAAGGATTTGCCAGCGTTGCAACCTTCTTTCCACATATCGGCAATCAAACGTCGTCATAATACGATAATACCTCGAGGCGATGATTATATAAAACTTGATGATATTCTTTATTTTACCACAACACGTGATCATGTAGATGATTTGCTTGAGATATGTGGTAAAACCAACTATGATGTGAATAAAGTTCTCATTATGGGAGGCTCCCGCATAGCTGTGCGTACGATTGCATTAGCCGGAGATGAGTTTCATTTCAAGATAATCGAAAAAAATATTGAAACTTGTAGAATGTTGTCGGAACAATGCCCTGATTGCGATATTATTCATGGCGATGCTCGTGATATAGAAGTGCTTAGAGACGTGGGTATTAGTGATGTAGATGCGTTTATTGCATTAACCGATAGCTCAGAGACAAATATCCTCGCATGTATAATGGCAAAAGAATTTGGGGTGGCCAAAACTATTGCCGAGGTAGAAAATCTCCAATTAATATCAGAGGCCGAAGGGCTTAATATAGGCACCACAATTAATAAAAAACTATTGGCATCGAGCACGATATTCCAATTGCTTCTCGATAGCGACTCTTCTACATCAAAATGTCACGCATTGACCGATGCCGAGGTGGCAGAAATAGAAGCACGCCCTGGCTCAAAGATAACACGAGGTCCGGTTAAAGATTTGAATCTTTCAAGAGATATGACTATTGCCGGATTGGTGCGCGATGGAGAAGGTATGTTGGTGACAGGTAATACCGTTATTCAAGCCGGTGACCATGTAGTGGTATTCTGCTTGGCCGGTGCATTGCACAAAATAGAACGTTTATTCAATTAGATATTAAATATAAATGATGTTTCAACGCAAATCGCAAATAAATTTCCTTGCATTAGCTCGAGTAATCGGACTACTATTGATTATTGAGGCGATTTTTATGCTAATCCCATTAATAACATGTGTTGTTTATGGCGAAAATGATTTGAATGCATTTGCGATTGCAATGGGAATAACATTGGTTGTTGGAGCAATATTGGCATTTGCGGTTAAGCCTTCCCGTCCTGATATGGGAAAACGAGAGGGATTTTTATTGACTGCGCTTACGTGGGTTGTGTTCTCCGGTTTCGGAATGATTCCATTCATGATTGGTGATTCGCAAATGAGTGTGAGTGATGCGTTTTTTGAAACGATGTCGGGGTTTACTACAACCGGAGCAACAGTAATGACATCTATCGACCATTTGTCGAATGGGATTTTAATATGGCGGAGCCTCATGCAATGGATTGGAGGCATGGGGATTATTCTTTTCACTCTTGCTGTCGTCCCTATGTTGAACCATTCGGGAGGAATGCAAATGTTCAATGCCGAAGTGACCGGTATCACTCGTGATAAATTGCGCCCTCGTATAGGTCAAACGGCAAAGGGTTTATGGCTTGTGTATGTGGTACTTACTATAGTGCTAAGCGGGTTGTTATGGCTTGGCCCAATGAACTTTTTTGAGAGTGTGTGTCATGCATTCAGTACCATGTCGACCGGAGGTTTCTCTACTCGAAACGAAAGTATCGGTGCATGGGATTCGGTATATGTAAAATCGGTGATAACTTTATTTATGTTTCTCGGAGGGGTCAATTTTGCACTATTATTTAAAGTGGCTACCGGGCATGTAAAAGAGTTATGGAAAAGCGAGGTTTTTCGCACCTATGTGTATATAGTATTGTTTATGTTCGGCCTTTTTGTTATTGCAATTGTGGTAAATAATCAAGCTCACGATTGGGAGGCGGTAACAATAGATCCATTGTTCCAAATTGTTTCTACACTCACATCAACCGGGCTCACAGTGGGTAATTTTGAAAATTGGGGCTCATTTGTTGTGGCATTGACTTTTGTGTTAATGTTTTTTGGAGCAAGTGCCGGTTCAACAAGTGGAGGAGCGAAGATTGATCGAATGTTGTTCTTTGCCAAGAATATAAAAAATGAGATATATCGAAGCCTAAATCCTAATGCAATATGCTCAGTGAGAGTGAATGGTAAAGTCCTATCGGCCGAGTTGGTGAGCAAAATTATTGCATTTTTGTGTATTTATGTATTGTTGATTGTTGTAGGTGGAATTATTCTTACTGCAATAGGAATCCCCTTGGTCGATGCATTCTTCTCGGCATTTTCATGTATAGGAAATACCGGTTTAGGTGCCGGAGTGACAGGATATGGTGGGTCTTATGATATTATTCCCGATATGGGAAAATGGGTTCTATCGCTATTAATGTTGATGGGACGTTTAGAGCTATTTACCGTGATATTGTTATTCACTCGCACGTTTTGGCGAAAGTAGCATTTCTTCAAGAATTTCAAGCCGATTAGCATAAGTGTTGATGCACTCTACTTCAGTGGGAGTGAGTCCTTTAATGTTTTGATTGCAACCTTCGTGGGTGCAAAATTCAACATCATCTTTGTTTACATGTCCATTGGGGCAAATATAACGTTCACCTCCCGATAAAATGCCTATGCTACTACCTTCGTAATGACCCAATTCGGGAAGTTCAAGAAAATCATCGAGCAAATCCTTTAAATCTTCAAGGTCGTTGGTGTCGTATGAGGGCATTAATGCAACCAACATTCGAGCTGCAGCTCTAATTTCATCACGATCGAGCATGTCGAGAATACCATCAATATCAAAAAGATTTAGCTTAATAGCCAAGTCAATAGATGCTTTTGCATTTGTAGAAGTGTCGCTATATAATGCTTTAATGGCATGTCGTCGAGGTATATATTCGAGATATCGAGGAAACATCTCAATGGTGTCATTGTGGTAGATGCCTCGCGAACTTTCTTCAATTGCTATTGCTGAGAGATATTTTTTATATAATAAGGGTGCTAACTCATACATATTGTTCTCTATAATAAAATCCCAGTTTTTTTGCGAGGGGAAAATGTCGGGATTCTCAAGAAGTTGAAGGTATTTGCGTTTTAAAACCTCGGCATTGAGTTGTTGAGCTGTTACTTTCATGATTATAGAGCGGGTTATGAGTGAGAATTATAGTAAAACAAATAAAATAGGGGGGAATGTGCCTTTTACGCGATAAAGAATATCGGAAGTGTAAACACTATATCCGGCATATAATCTATTGTTGCTCCAAGTAGCGACGGTGTCGGACGTGTAATTGCTTCGCCCCATATAGATATATTTGCCATCGAAAGTGTAAAGCACATCACTTGAATAGGTGCTATTGCCACGATAGAAGAATCGCCCATCCCATGTGGCAATTATATCTGACGAGTAATTGCTGTTGCCACGAAACACATGTCGTCCGTCCCATGAAAAAAGAATGTCGCTTGAATAAGTGCTGTTACCACGATAAAGGTGTTGACCGTCCCATGTGTATTGTATATCACTTGTATAGGTGCTATTTCCACGATAAATTTTTGTTTGGGCAACAATAGATACGAATGATATAACAATGAAAAATAAAAGTAAATAGGAGCGTTTCATGATTTGGTCGATTTGTTTTCTACAAAGTAAAAAAATAATGGTCTAATATGCAAATTTTTAGAATTATAATTAGAGATGTAGATTTGAGCTGATTAAAATTAGAGACTATATAAACAAAAAAACAACCGAGCAATTTGCTTGGTCGTTTTTGTTGTAGCGGGAACGAGAATTGAACTCGTGACCTCCGGGTTATGAATCCGACGCTCTAACCAACTGAGCTATCCCGCCATGATTTCCGTTTTGCGAGTGCAAAGATAGTGGTTTTGTTTTATTCTGCCAAATATTTTTCGATAAAAGCGAGATAAAAATTATTTAAATCCTCGTATGAACATAAATTCATCACCAATTCTTGATAAAATATTGATTATTGAATTATATGATGCAAGGGATATGTCGTTGTTGTTATATTCAGTTTTGGAGTTGTCGGCATTGGAGATTATAACAGAGCATTTCACATCTTGTGGCATTAATTCAGAGTCGGGGGAGTTTAATGTTTCAGATATTTTGTTGATGATTTCTGTTGCATTTTCGCATGGCATTTCACCCTCTTCACAAGTGTCGACTGTTGCAAAACGATAATAAACTCGCGAATTAGTGAGCATTACATCGGCGCGAGCCGTGTTCTCGACCGAAAAAGAAATTGTGATAGTATTAATTGACATTATGATGCATTTTAATTTTTACAAAGGTAATAAATGAACGAGAATTAACGAAAAAATGCAATAAAATAAAACTTTTTATTGCTTAAATGGTGAATTTGTGGACGAAAGTATTAACTTTGCAGTATAACATACTAGTATTAATTTTAAATTTATAGTTTTATGAAATCAATTAAAAGAATCGTTGCTGTTGTCATTGCATGTGTTGCAATCGCAGTTCCTGCTTCGGCTCAATTTGCATTTGGTATTAAAGCAGGTATTAATGTTGAAGATGTTAGCTTTAATAAAGACATTATTACTGATGCTTATGACAATCATACTGGTTGGACTGCCGGTGTTATGGCTGAGTTCTCTCTACCTATTTTAGGACTTGGTGTTGATGCATCTGTGATGTATGCTAATCGTAAATCAGATATTGCTGATAAAAACTTGAGTTTCATTGATGTGCCCATTAACTTAAAATGGAAAATCAATGTTCCTGTTGTTGCAAAAATCGTAAAACCATATATCTTTACAGGTCCTAGTTTCGCATTCTTGGCAAATAAAGATGCAATAGTAGATGCTTGGGAACATCAAACAGTTGATGTTGATTGGAATCTTGGTATTGGTGTTGAATTGTTTAGCCATCTTCAAATTGGCGCAAGTTATGGTTGGGGTTTGACTAACACAATCCAAGTTGCTGATAAATATGTTGGTTCTGGCATTGGTTCCGGTTTGACCGAAATTGAAGGAAAAGCAAACTGTTGGACTATCACTGCTGCTTACTTATTCTAATTTAGGAATTAGATTTTTATAAAATACAAGCGACTGTTTCCGAGTGGAGGCAGTCGCTTTTTATGTGTTAGTTCAATGCCATTTATCTGTCGTGGTTTATCAGCCCCATTGCATGAGAGCGCCCAACTAAGTCGCTGAAAAGAGGAAGAGGGGTGGAGGGATTGATTTCCTCGTTGAGGACCTTTATAGACGGGGATTGAATGTCGACACTGCCTTGTAGTTGAGCCAGTATTTGATATGATACTTGCAAGTGAGGGAAATTGGGACGAGCTTTCCCTACTTTGTTGTAATAGTGGTATAGCATTGATGCTAAATAGCGCATTATTTCGTTGATGTGTTCGCGCGAAGCATCGTCGGGTTGTAGCATTTGTTGTTGAAGAATCTGCATCATCGACATGATTGCCGTGTTGTATAATTGTAAGGCCGATTGGTCGATCGATAGAGATTCGTTGCCATCAATTGCCATTTGAAATAGGGCTGTAACGGCAGTGGCATATGCATCATTTATGTTGCTCATCATCGCTAATGCATCACAATGATATGCGGCAAGAATGGCAAGTGCCGAAATTTCATCAATTGTTGTTGCTTTGTCATTGTGAGCCGCAGTCCATAGTGCATCGGCTTCGGCAAGTAGCTCACCCGAATACCTTACGGCATCTTCCACATCTCCACGGTCGAGCATTTCGTCAATGGTCGCGCAATTTTTAAGTAGATTCTTTATTTTATCCATAATAGAAAGTTGTTGTAATGGAAATTCTATTAAATTTGAGGCAAAATTATAATTTTTCTTTGATAGTGGTGCAACTAAAGTGAAATTAATGCGTCTAACGGACATATTAAAGGATAATAATGAGTCATAAATCGGAAAAAGAGCAGCAATTCATTGCGATTATCGAAAGTAATCGTCAGGTGATATATAAGGTGTGCTATATGTATGCTGCCGATGATGACCATTTCAAAGATTTATATCAAGAGGTGTTGATAAATCTATGGCGAGGAATCGACCGTTTTCGAGGCGATGCGCAATTATCAACATGGATTTATCGCACCAGCATCAATACATGTGTCACCTACTACCGAAGAAACCATAAACACGACGAGGCGTTGTCGCTCGAAGGGGTGTCGGTAGTGGATAATGACGATGGCACTCGCTTGCAGCAGATAAAAGAAATGTATAGATTGATAAGTCGCCTCGATCGCATGGAGAAGGCAATTATCCTCTTGTGGCTCGATGAGAAATCTTACGATGAAATATCGGAGATAACAGGATTGAGTCGCAATAACGTGGCATCACGATTGCGTAGAATAAAAATTAAATTACAACACTTTAGCGAAGAATAGGGTACACATTATGGATATCGACGAATTGAAAAAACAATGGCAATCAATGGAGTTGCGCATCGAAAAACTCGAAGAGGAGAATCATCGCTTGTTGTCGAGTATAAGTAGCAATCGCGTAGCCGGTTTGCGCAGTAGATTGTTGACTCGTTATTGTATGATGATAATAGTGTGTATCATTAGCCCGGTGTGGCTTTTGCTATTGGATAATGTGTTTTATGTAGGTTGGGTGGCAAATGTGTGTTATGCCTTGTTTTTTATGATAACAGCCGTAGCAAACGGATATGTTTACTATCTTATCCGCAAAATTGATATGTCGACAATGACAATAAAAGAGGCTTTGACGGCAGCGACAAATGTAGATATTGTTCGTCGAAGAATGAAAATACTTGGTTGGGTATTGGCTATGCCATTGTTGGTGATTCTCTTTTACGCATTCTATGAAGTAGGTCGCGACGAAATTATCTATGGAGCATGGGTGGGATTGGTTATTGGTGCGATATGCGGAGGTATCTATGAACGTAACACACGCCAACTTATTCGTCAAATGCGTCAAACTCTTGCTGATGAATTGGGCGAAGATGAAGGAGAATAAGTTTTAGACTAAAAATGTTAAAAACTTATGCGAAAAATATGAGGTAATAATTTGCGAGTGGCGGGATATTGCATTAACTTTGTAGCTATATAAGTTATAACTAAAACTACATTGTGCAATGAATAGCAATAGTCTCGTATCAATCTCCGACATATCGAAAGAGGAGATATTGCGACTCCTTGAGAATGCACGTTATTTCGAGGAGAATCCTAATCACAAAATTCTTGACGGAAAAGTGGTGGCAACATTGTTTTTCGAGCCATCAACCCGCACGAGATTGAGTTTTGAAACAGCGGTAAACCGTTTGGGTGGGCGAGTTATCGGATTTTCTGATGCAAGTACCACGAGCTCATCAAAAGGGGAAACGCTCAAAGATACTATAAAGATGGTGAGCAACTATGTAGATCTTATCGTTATGCGTCATCATCTCGAAGGTGCGGCACGTTATGCTACAGAGGTGACCGATACTCCTATCATCAATGCCGGTGATGGCGCTCATCAACACCCATCGCAAACTATGCTCGACCTCTACTCAATTTATAAAACACAAGGCACTCTCGAAAATCTCACTATAACAATGGTAGGAGACTTGAAATATGGTCGCACAGTGCATTCGTTGTTAATGGCAATGCAATATTTCAACCCCACATTTAATTTTGTGGCGTGTGATGAATTGAAAATGCCTGCTGAATATAAAGAATTCTGCGACCAAAAAGGTATAAAATATACCGAACATAAAGATTTCTCGGAAGAGGTTATTAATTCGTCAGATATTATTTATATGACTCGCGTGCAACGCGAACGTTTTACCGACATTATGGAATATGAAAAGGTGAAAAACCTTTACAATCTTCATAACGCAATGCTCGATAATTCAAAAGATAATCTCCGCATTTTACATCCGCTACCACGTGTGAACGAGATTGACCAAGATGTCGACGATAACCCCAAAGCATATTATTTCCAACAAGCACAAAACGGATTATATGCCCGTCAGGCTATAATTTGTAGAGCGTTAAACATAGATATTAAGGAGGTGCAAAAATCATGAAAGGTAAAAAAGAACTCGCTGTAGCTGCATTGCAAAATGGCACAGTTATCGACCACATTCCCTCTTCGGCATTGTTTAAGGCTGTGAAAATTTTGGGAATTGAAGAACTTGATACTCATGTGACTATAGGAAATAATCTCAATAGTAAAAAACTCGGCACAAAGGGTATTATAAAAGTTGCTGACGTGGAATTTCCCGAAGCGACTCTTAATCGCATCGCTCTAATTGCGCCTACTGCAGTGGTGAATATTATTCGCGATTTTGAGGTGGTAGAGAAGCACCCTGTGCAGTTGCCCGATACTATTGTGGGGATTGTGAAATGTGGCAATCCTAAGTGTATCACCAATAACGAACCAATGAAGACTCGTTTTGAGGTGGTAGATCGTGAAAACGTAACAATTAGTTGTCATTATTGCGGTCATTCGGTTAGCAATAAAGATGCACAAATAGATTAAACGATTGCCGATGAAGCAGAGCTGGAAGCCCGGAACAATGATTTATCCACTGCCTGCAGTGCTTGTGAGCTGTGGTAACACACCCGAGCGTCGCAACCTCATCACCGTGGCTTGGACCGGCACCATCTGCACAAATCCTGCAATGTGTTATATCTCCATTCGTCCTGAACGTCATAGCTATGGCATCATCAAGGAAGAGATGGAGTTTACAATAAACGTCACAACCGAAGAAATGGCACGAGCTACCGATTGGTGTGGGGTGCGTTCGGGACGCGACTACGACAAATGGAAAGAGACCGGCCTTACCCCTATGCCCGGAGAAAAGGTGAGTTGCCCATATATAGATGAGGCTCCATTATCGATAGAGTGTCGTGTGAAAGAGATAATAAAACTTGGCAGCCATGATATGTTTATCGCCGAAGTGCTTAATGTGCTTGCCGATGAAAAATATTTTGACCCCGAAACAGGAGCTTTTGACTTATCAAAAGCCTCGCCTATTAGTTACAGCCATGGAGGATATTTCACTCAGGGAGAAAAAATAGGTGGATTTGGGTGGACTGTAAAGAAAAAGAAATAAAAATAACAATTAAATATATTATCAAAATTTATGGAAAGAGACAACCAAATTTTTGACATTATTGAGCGTGAACATCAACGCCAAAAGAAAGGTATCGAATTAATTGCATCGGAAAACTTTGTGAGCGAACAAGTGATGCAAGCAATGGGTTCATGCCTCACTAACAAGTATGCCGAAGGTTATCCCGGACACCGTTACTATGGTGGTTGCCAAGTGGTAGACGAAGCTGAATCACTTGCAATCGAACGTTTGAAACAAATCTTCGGTGCATCATATGCAAATGTGCAACCTCACTCAGGAGCACAAGCTAATATGGCTGTATTTATGGCATGCATGCAACCCGGTGATAAATTCCTCGGTTTGAACCTTGCTCATGGTGGCCACCTTTCACATGGTAGCCCTGTAAACTTCTCTGGCCTTATGTTCCAAGCTCTCGAATATAACGTGAAAGAAGATACCGGCTTGGTTGACTACGAACAAATGGAAGAAGTGGCACGTCGCGAACGTCCTAAATTGATTATCGGTGGTGCAAGTGCTTATTCTCGTGAATGGGATTATGCTCGCATGCGTCGTCTTGCCGACGAAATCGGTGCAATCTTCATGGTCGACATGGCTCACCCTGCAGGGCTTATTGCAGCCGGTTTGCTTGACAATCCAGTGAAATATGCTCATATCGTAACTTCTACAACTCACAAAACACTTCGTGGCCCTCGTGGTGGTATCATTCTTCTTGGTGAAGACTTTGAAAATCCTTGGGGCAAGAAAACTCCAAAGGGTGTGACTCGTATGATGTCATCATTGCTCGATTCTGCAGTGTTCCCAGGTGTGCAAGGTGGTCCGCTCGAACATGTTATTGCTGCTAAAGCTGTAGCATTTGGCGAAGCGCTTCAACCTTCTTACAAAGAATATCAAGTACAAGTGAAAAAGAATGCTGCTGTTATGGCTCAAGCACTTGTTGACAAAGGTTATAAAATCATCTCAGGTGGTACCGATAACCACTGTATGCTCGTTGACCTTCGCACTAAATTCCCTGAATTGACAGGTAAAGTTGCTGAAAAAGTGCTCGTTGAAGCCGACATCACTGCAAACAAAAACATGGTGCCATTCGACAGCCGTTCACCATTCCAAACTTCAGGTATACGTCTTGGTACTCCTGCTATCACTACTCGCGGTGCTAAAGAAGACCTCATGGGTGAAATCGTGGAAATGATCGACACTGTTCTCTCTAATCCTGAAGATGAAAAAATCATCGCTTCAGTACGCGAAAAAGTCAACTCAATCATGGTCGACTACCCAATGTTTGCATATTAATATTGATAACCACTATTAATATTATAAGGTTGCATTCTTTAGAGAGTGCAACCTTTTGTTTTTAGAAATAAAAGTCAAATTTGTGAGTTTGCGATTTTACTTGTAACTTTGCATTATAGTAAAAAAACGAAGCTATGAAGATTTTATATCGCATATATCAATGTATATTTATGGTGCCCATGATTGTCATTTTAACAATTCTCGCAGGATTGTCGACGGGGATTGGCTCAATGTTGGGCGGAGGCAAATGGTGGGGATATTATCCTGCAGTGATGTGGGGTAGGTTGATTTGTTGGATTTCATTTGTAAAAGTGACTGTAACCGGTCGTGAGAATATTGATTCGAATACGCCATATGTCTTTGTCGCCAATCACCAAGGCGCATACGATATTCTTTCGGTGTATGGTTATCTTGGTCATAGCTTCCGATGGATGATGAAAAAAAGCCTTGAAAAGATTCCATTTTTAGGGTGGGGTTGCAAGTGCGCAGGTCATATCTATGTGGATAATTCATCTCCTGCCGCAGTGAGACAAACTATGGCAACTGCACGTCAGCAATTGCAAAAAGATATGTCTATAGTAGTCTTTCCCGAAGGCTCTCGCTCATGGGATGGCAAGATGATCCCTTTTAAGAAAGGAGCATATCTATTGGCTGTGCAGTTTAATTTGCCTATTGTGCCTATTACAATAGATGGATCTTTTGATGTGATGCCTCGATTTAAGAAACTTCCAATGTGGGGGCACATAAAAATAACTATTCATAAACCGATAGAAGTTCCCGAAGGAGGATATAGAGTGAAAGATGTGATGGAAGAATCATATAATACAATCCACTCAGCTCTCTCAGAAAAGGATAAATAAGCATATAAGAATTCCCCATTGATATTAGATTGTCAATGGGGATTTTGTTATTTAATATTGACGTTTTCTTTTCTTTTGTATAGGGTGTAAATTAAATGGACTTTTTCTTTGTGGTTATAGTCTTGACATTCTGCAATTTTAGCATATCTGTTAAAGCCCTTTTTTTCTGTTGCTCCTTTATAACGTCCAGTTATGATGAATTTAGTTAATCCATTATCTGCTATGGAATCTTGATCTTTCATCATATCGGGATGTTTGATGTTGAGTTGGCAGAAAAATTTATTTGAAGGAAGTATTCCGCTGTAAGTATAAAAACCACCATCAAGAAATCCATAGTTTAATAGCGTGGGATTTTCTTCGGTGTTAAAGTGCTTGTCGAATTTATATTGAGGTAAATCTTTTTCAGATTCAAATATCGAGGAGTTCTTGATAGAGTATAACGTATTGGCAAATATGCATGTAATAATAAGTGTATATGGTATTATATTAGGCCATTTAATCTTTAAATAATTAAGCGAGGTAGTTCCTAAAGGAACGAAAATCGCCAATATAAGACTATAATAAGGATGTATGACATTGCAACAACAAAAAGCAAATGTAGAGCAAAGGGTTGTTAAGAAATAAGAGGCGCATTTTTGACGGAGAGTAATAATTTGCCCTAATATAATAAATGTCCAGATTAAAACATTAAAATTAAAAGAGGTTGATAGATTGTTATATAAATTAATGATTATTGAATCTGAAGACCCATACATGGTTGAGTTATTATAGAAATAGGTCTCAAGCATTACATATAATGCATTGTTATATATGAAATATGTAATAATTGGAATGCTTGAGATTGCTAATCCCAGAAATGCATATAGGAATGATGAGAGAATTTTATGTGCCCATTTGTTTTTGATATAAAAATATATCAAATAGATAATCCAGCCAAAGTAAAAACCGGTTATTGAAAATTTTATCCATAGGACACAAGATGCAGTAATCCCAATGCAAAAAGCTTGTAAAGGAGTAATTGCACTTTTATTTATTATAGTTTTTAGACCAATATATAAAGCATATGCAATTAAAGGTAGGCAGAATTCCTCTGCACTGTCACCCGAGACAAAACATGGAGAAGAATATATTACTATACCACAAATAATTGTTATAAATAGTGAGTGCTTGTTTTTATTGAATAGATTGATTAGTTTATATGAGATAGATAAGAATGCCCATGCAGCAATAATCTCAAGAAGATATACCCCGATAAAAGTGCGATATGATATTAGAGAGGCAAAAGTGTGCATAAAATATAGTAAAGGATCTTTTTGTTCGTATAAGTCACGATAAGGTACTATGCCATCTAAAATGGATTTTCCTACCGTGAAAAAACAATTTGGGTCAACCCATGTCTGAAATGGGTATAATGGAGAGCAATAAGAGAATATTGTTATTAAAATAGTGGCGAAAATAAATAGCCACAAAGATGTGTATTTATAGTTTGAATTTGTTTTCGCTTGTGGAATTGCAGAACATACAGTGTGTGTTATAAGTAATAGGCATTTATAGGATAATATAGATAGAATTATTGCAATGATGCTGAGTAATATATATCTACTTATGCCGATGAAATTGGCAAGATATATAACATTGGAAGATGGCGACCACTTGTTGATGAAAAGAATCGATAAAAAAATAAGGGTGCAAAAAGAAAGTGTTTTAGTGCCTTTAGAAATGACGCAAGATTGAGTTTTTTTGTTGTGAACTCGAAAGATGTATAATGAGAAGAATAGAATAATCAATATCCCAATTTTAATTGGTTCTGCTGATGTTGCAAATAGCAGAGCAAATGCAAGAATTGAAAGATAGATATACATAATATGATTTATTTCTTCTTGCCGTTACTTTCGTCGGGGAATTTGTTGGGGTATTCAAGGACGATGCGGGGGCGTTTCATTGCGTAGATAATGAGTGCGATGCCTATCAGTACGAATGGAATGCTGAGCCATTGTCCCATGTTGAGAGTCATTGATTCTTCCCATGCAACTTGGTTGTTCTTGACAAATTCGATGAGGAATCGAGAGCCAAATACCCACACAAAGAATATTCCGAGTAATAACCCTTGGCGTTCTTGTGCGTTCTTTTTCCAATATAGCCACATTAACAACCCAAACAATGCAAAGTAACATAGAGCTTCATATAGTTGGGTGGGGTGAGATGGTGCAGTGAAAATGGGTTCTGCTCCGGCTTGCCAAGCACGAATGTTGTCGATAAAGCAAAATGCCCAAGGAACATCAGTAGCATGTCCGTAAATCTCATGATTGAAAAGGTTGCCAAGTCGAATTAAACCTGCTACCATAGCAACCGCTACAGCTAAGCGGTCAAACGTCCATAGTGAGTTTCGTTTAGTTGTGAATCGAGAAAATAGTATAACTGCAAGAGCAACTCCAATTGTGCCACCATGGCTTGCCAATCCACCTTCCCACACTTTGAAAATCTCCATTGGATTTTGAAAATATTGATCCCACTCATAGAAAAACACATGACCAAGACGAGCACCGATAATAGTGCCGGCCATTACCCATATAAGCAACGATCCGAGCCAACTTTCGGGTGCGCCTTCGTGTTTGAATATTTTTTCAACGATTTTGTAGCCTCCTAAGAAGCCAATAAGGAACATTAAAGAATACCAACGAATGTCGACAAACGATGTGTCGAGCAAAATAGGGTCGGCAGTCCAAGTTATGAAGTTGAGCATAGTTCTGAATTATCGTGAGATTATTTTTTTTGTTTTTCTTTTGCAAAATATTCTTGTGTAACTTTTTTTACCTTTGGACTAAGTCGCAGAATAGCAAACATAGTGGGGAATGCCATTAAACCATAGAAAAGGTCGCATACTCCAACTGCCTTGTCGGCATCGACAACAGCAAATACTATGAGTGAAAGGATAAAGAGGTAAGTGTAATATTTTGCATTTTTTGCCCCAAATAGATAGCTTGCACATCGGTTGCCATAGAACGAATAGGAGAACATTGATGACATTCCAAAACATATTACAATAATCATAAGCCAATATTTTCCGCCGGGAATAGCGTTATTGAATGCTTCCATCGCAATTTGAAGACCTTTAACACCTTCTACATCGATATTCCCACATAATAATATCGCCAATGCAGTAAGAGTACAAACCAATCCGGAGTCTATACTTGGCCCTAACATGGCTACAAGACCTTCGCGCACCGGTTGGTCATTTCTTGATGCGCCATGCATTATTGACGCTGTACCCACTCCGGCGTCGTTTACCAATGCGGCACGGCGTGCGCCTATTAAAGCAATTCCTATTAAAGCGCCCCAACCGGCCTTGAGGCTGAACGCTTCACGGAATATGCTTGCAAATACTTCGGGTACATCTCCTATGTGTGTGATAATTATATATATCACCATTAAGAAATAAGCTCCTACCATGAAGGGTACAAGAATTGTAGCAACGTTTGCAATACGCTTGATGCCACCAAGCACAACAACAGCGACAATCGCTGCTACTATTGTGCCAAATACAAGTTTGAATGATTGGAGATTGTCGAGAGAGGTAAACGATGATACAGTCGAAAGGAAATCGTTTCCAGCAATCCATTCGGGAGTGGTGAAAGTTGCTACTGCCCCTTCTGCAAGTTGGTTGGCATTCATAATACACATTGTGCCAAACATGCCTGCAATAGCAAATGATATGGCCAAAGGTTTCCATTTCATGCCAAGACCTCGCTCAATGATATACATTGGACCGCCTTGAGGGTTGCCTTCATTGTCTTTTCCTTTATACATAATAGCGAGTACTCCTTCGTGGTATTTTGTACACATGCCAACAAGTGCGCTTACCCATAACCAAAATATAGCACCGGGCCCGCCCATAACCAAAGCTATACACACTCCGGCAATGTTGCCAAGTCCCACAGTGGCAGCAACCACCGAAGCAAGTGCTTGGGCTGAGCTTATTTGCCCGTTTTTGGCGTCACTTTTAGTGCGTAGGGCTGCTATTGCATAGGGGAGGCGACGAAGCGACACCGCCCCTGAATATATGAATAAAAACAATCCGCCACCTATAAGTGTGAAAAACATGGGATATCCACACACAAAGTCGGCTATTGTAACTATTAAATCTCCAAATGATTCAAGCATAAAACGTGTAATGTAGTTTATTAAATATAAATATTCTACAAAATTACATCATATCCCGTCAACCTGCAAATTATATCGATGTAGTTATGATTATTTAGCACCAAAAAAAACATGGTTATCTTCCCGAGAAAGATAACCATGTATATAAAGGTGTGATTTATTATCGTTGAGCGAATGCGCCTTCTAAGTCTTGGGATACGTTGATGATGAAGTCACCCATTCGTTCAAGTTGGTTAATAATGTCGAGATAATAAACACTTGTTTGGTAATTCTTAACATTGTGTTCGATATCTTCAATTTCGGCATCGCGAAGATTATTTCTGAGGTTGTTGATGCGATCTTCGGCATTGTATGCGTTTGAGATTTCGGTGAGGTTGCCTTTGTGAGCGGCAACAAGATTTTTAATCATTACGTCATAAGCGCTGTCAACGGCAGCGACCATATTGTTGATTTTGTTGAGTGTGTCTTCGTCGAATGTCTTTTTGTGAATATTGCGACGAGAAAGAATGCGACTGATTGCTTCACCTGAATCGCCGAGAGATTCTAATTCACCGATAATCTTATACATCGCTTTTATTCTCATAGATGATTCTTCACTGATATCTCCAGCTGATACGGCGTTTAAGAATGCAGCGATTTCATATTCAATACGGTCAGAAATTTCCTCATATTTCACAAGTTTATTGCGAAGCTCTTCAAATTTGTCATTATCACTTTCTGAAATTGCCGATTTTACATATCCAAGACCGTTTTTTGAAATTTGAGCAAAATGTATAATTTCGTCAAATGCTTGTTTGGTAGCAAGTTCGGGAGTGGCAAGCGGACCGGCTGAGATATATTTTAGACGGAACGCTTCATTTTCTTTGTTTTTGGGCGCTTTGATTATCAAAACAACAAGTTTTTCAATATACTTAATAAACCATACTAATATGAAAGTATTAATGGTATTAAATAGGGTGTGAAGCATTGAAAGACCATATAGTGCAGCTACACCGGAGTCGGAGTTTGGAGATGTTACAGCAAATCCATCGTCGGCAGGGTTGGGTAGACCAAATACTACTTCAGTAATTTTACCGACAAGAGCAAGGAACGGTTTGAATAAAATCAAAGCCCAAATAACCCCGAATACGTTGAAAATAGTATGCGACATTGCAGCTCTCTTTGCTTGGGTGTTACCAACTGCGGCTGCGATATTGGCAGTAATAGTTGTTCCAATGTTTTCACCCAATACCATTGCACAAGCCATGTTGAAAGGAATCCAGCCCATGCTGAGCATGATGAGAGTAATGGCCATTGTGGCTGATGAAGATTGAAGTACAAGGGTGAGAACAGTACCGAAGGCGAGGAAAATTAATACTGAGCTAAAGCCATAGCTTGACCATGTCTTGACAAATTCCAAAACTTCGGGTGTGCTATTTAAATCGGGAACCGATTCTTTCATGAATGAAAGGCCAAGGAACAAAAGACAGAAACCAACAATGAGTTCCCCGATGTTTTGACGTTGACTTTTCTTAGAATTTGAGAATAAGAACCCAAATGCCATTAAAGGAACTGCAAGGATTGATATGTCGGCTTTGAAGCCGAGCCAAGCGACTAACCATGCTGTTACAGTAGTGCCGATATTAGCGCCCATGATAACGCCAATCGCTTGCCCAAGAGTGAGAAGCCCGGCATTTACGAAACTCACAACCATTACGGTTGTTGCTGATGATGATTGAATTATTGATGTGATTCCGAGTCCGGTCATAACCCCTTTAAAGGGATTTGATGTCATCGCCGATAAAAAACTTCTAAGTCGGTCTCCTGCTGCTTTTTGTAGTCCCGAACTCATTAAGTTTATACCATATAGGAACATACCTAATGCTCCTAAAAGAGTGAAAATCTGAAAAATATCCATTGTTTTAGCTAATTTGTTGAAATATTATATTTACGTAATTATTTGTCTTGTTAAGACATAACAAGACAAGCGAAATCCGCCCGATAAGAGAATTTCGCTATAAAAATAATTATGTAAGACGCTAAATAATGAGTTTACCAAGGCAAATCATTCGATGGAATGGCTTGATAAACAAGGGATGGATTGTTAATGAGTTTTCTTTAATGAGATTTTTTGTTCTGCGATTCTCATTTTGGCTATAAATGTAACTTGAGAAATTGTTTTTAAATGTACTATTTGTTCGTTTGCCGGTATTTTGTAATCGGAGAACATTGGTAGATGAAATTTGGCGAGGGAAAAATAGTTCAATGTCTATTGATGAAATTTCGGTATATGAGGCGTCTATTGTGGTCGTTAAGTCGTCAGCTTGATACTTCTCTATAACAACTGATTCCGACCTGTTTATGCCACACACAATAGCTATTATCGCTATTAATGGAATTATAAATCGTCGTAGATTTTTTGCCATTAACAATAGATATATTGTCTTAAATTCTTTGACAAAGATAGGACGTTTATGTGGAATCTCAAAATATATTATCAATAAAATCAACCGGCATTTATGATAGAAAAAAAGACGATGTATCATAATTAATAGATACATCGTCGTATAATAGAGGTAATTTAAGTCTAGATTACACGAGGTGGCTGATGAGCTCTTCGCGGTCGCCGGGGAGTAAGTCGATTACCGGAATTTCTATCATGGTGTAAGCTCCGGGCTTTTGATTCATAGAGGCACGGGCCACACTTACGAGCATTTGAGCTGTGAGGGCAGGGTTATTGATGCTCATGTTGAATTCAAAACGTTGGTTTTGAGTTTTGCCTGATACACCTTTGCGCACCATGTTTACGCCATGTCCCATATCTTTCACCTCATCGACCGAAGATACTTGCATCACATGGGTTTCGTCATTTGCAAAGTAAGGGTCTTCTTTTACCGCTTTTGCTACTTGGTCAAGAGTATAACCATCTTCAAGTTCTACATATACCATGCGACGGTGAATGCCGGTGCCTAATGGAATGGTCATTGAGAGTGCATTTTTAACACCTTCTTTTGATTTCACACACACGGTGTGTCCCATACTCATTCCAGGCCCAAAATTAGTATAGGTCAATCCCTTTGGGGCTGCCGCTTGAAGCAGCGTGCGAACAACCGAGTCACTACCCGGATCCCAACCGGCTGAAATTATAACAACCGTGCCGTTGGCTTGAGCCACTGAGTTGAGGTTGCGACGAAGGTCGGCAATACCAGTGTGAATGTCAAAACTGTCAACGGTATTGATGCCTTTGGCAAGATATTGTGTAGCATATTTCTCTACTTCGCGAGTAGGAGTGCAAAGTATTGCTACATCTACATTCTCGAGTTGGTCGATGTCGGTAACTACGCTATAACCATTAAGCTCAGCAGGGATATTGCTGATGCTACGACGCACCACACCTGCAACTTCAAAGTCGGGAGCTGTTTCGAGAGCGTCGAGTACAAATTGACCAATGTTGCCATATCCTACGATGGCTGCTCTGATTTTTTTCATAAAATTATAAATATATACTATGTGTTGTAGATTTTTAGAAACTGAATTTTGATAGGGGGAATCCCGGGGCTTTACATTCACCCTCTAATCTAACAGTAAATTAGAGGGTGAGAGAGCCTATAAGTTGTGTTTAAATTCTATTATTCGGGTTGACGGCCATTAACGATAGCTTCGGTATCGCGAGCAATCATTAATTCTTCGTCGGTAGGAATTACCACTACTTTTACTTTTGAAGAAGGAGTGGAAATTACTGTTTCGGTACCACGGATTTTAGCATTGAGCTCGTTGTCGAGTTCTACGCCCATGAAACCGAGAGGACGACAAACGTTTTCGCGTACACCTGTTTGGTTTTCGCCAACACCACCTGTAAATACGATAATGTCAACACCACCCATTTCGGCTGCATATGCACCTACATATTTAATGATGCGTTGTTCATACATTGCCAATGCCATTTGTGCACGTTCAACACCGGCATTGTCGGCTGCTTCGATTTCACGCATATCTGATGATATTTCCGACACACCAGCCATACCACTTTCCTTGTTGATGATATTTTGCATTTGAGCAGGTGTGAGATTGTGTTTAGTCATCAAATATGTCAACGCACCGGGGTCAACATCGCCTACACGAGTGCCCATCATAAGTCCTTCGGTTGGAGTTAAGCCCATAGATGTGTCAACGCTTTTGCCATTGAGTACGGCAGTGATTGAACCACCATTCCCTACGTGGCAAGTGACGATTTTTTGTTCTTTGATGTCAACACCAAGGAATTCGCACACGCGTTGTGATACATAGCGGTGGCTTGTTCCGTGGAATCCATAGCGACGCACGCCATCTTCAGCATAATATTTATATGGGAGGGCATACATGTATGATTTTGCTGGCATTGTTTGGTGGAATGCAGTGTCAAACACTCCCACTTGAGGCACATTAGGCATTAATGCTGTGATAGCTTCAATACCGGTCATGTTGGCAGGGTTGTGAAGAGGAGCGATGTCGTAGCATTCTTTAATCATTGCTTTCACATCATCATCGATAAGTACGCTCTTGTTGAATTTTTCGCCACCATGCACCACGCGGTGTCCTACTGCGTCGATTTCCTCATAGCTCTTGATGCAACCTTCTTTTTCGTCGGTGAGGTTGTTGAGAATAGCTGAAACAGCACCATTGTGGTCAACGTGTCCGAGAGCGACTGTCTCTTTTGAACCATCAGCACGTTTGAATTTCAAAAATCCATCTTCAAGGCCGATACGTTCTACACCACCTTCGGCAAGTGTATTGTCATTTGAAGTGTCGATGAGTTTATATTTTACTGAACTACTACCGCAGTTTAATACGAGAATTTTCATAATTATTTTGTTATTGTGTTATGTTTGATGTGATTATTTGCTGTTTTCTTTGAGTCCGATAGCTTGGTTGCAAGTGATGATTACAGTCTTGAAGATATCTTCGGGGAAGCAACCACGAGATAGGTCGTTAACTGGAGCAGCGAGCCCTTGAAGGATAGGGCCAACAGCTTGAACGCCACCAAGACGTTGAACGAGCTTGTATGCAATGTTGCCCACTTCGAGTGAAGGGAATACGAGCACATTGGCGCGTCCGCTCAATGGACTGTTTGGAGCTTTGCTGTTTGCTACGCCCGGAACTAATGCAGCATCGGCTTGAAGTTCGCCGTCAAGAATAAGTTCGGGTGCCATAGAGTGAGCGATTTCTGTTGCGCTGATGACTTTGTTCACGCGGTCGTGGCGAGCACTACCTTTGGTAGAGAAGCTTAGAATTGCCACACGTGGCTCGATAGCCGCAATGTCGCGAGCTGTTTGGGCTGCAGAGACTGCGATTTGAGCCAATTCCTTGTCTGTTGGGTCGGGGATAACCGCGCAGTCGGCAAATACAAGAAGCCCGTCGGTGCCAAATTGAGAACCATCAGGGAGTAACATGATAAATGCGCCCGATACTACGTCGATTCCGGGTTGGGTTTTTATTACCTGGAATGCTGCACGAAGCACATTTCCGGTCGTATTCATTGCGCCGGCAACTTGTCCGTCGGCGTCACCTGCTTTCACCATTAAGCAACCGAGATAAAGAGGGTTGGCAGTAGTGAGGCGAGCCTCTTCCATTGTTATACCTTTGCTTTTGCGTAGGTCGAAGTAAAGTCCGGCATATTTGTCGATAACTTTTTCATCGGCGGGATTGACTATTTGAGCCTTGTCGATATTTTCGAGTTTAAGGTCTTTAGCCATAGCTAAAATGTCGGCAGGGTCGCCAATAAGAATCACGTCGGCAATTCGCTCGGCAATGATTCGGTCGGCTGCAGTCAATGTGCGGGGTTCGGTGCCTTCGGGCAACACGATGCGTTGGCGATTTTTAATCGCTCTTTCGGTAAGTTTTTCAAATAATCCCATAATGAAAATATCTTATTAGTTATGTTTTGTTTTTTCTATATGCAAATTTACCACAAAAAGCGATACTTTAATAAAGAAAAACGAAAAAAATTATGCATATATCAATTATTTTATATTAATTCGCAGTTGTAAATATAAACCAACATTAAATCATAACTAAAAAAGATATAAAACCTTATTTAAGTCATGGAGCATATAAAATATAAAATGGAGTTTGACATGAAGTCGACCCCTGTCTCGATTTTGTGGGATTACATTTCGAGCGAAAATGGATTAAAGCAATGGTTTGCCGACAACGTGAAGATAAAAGATAAAGATTATACTTTTATTTGGAAGGGCTATTCCCAAGAAGCTAAAATGGTGGGAATGCGTAAGGGGTTGGCGTTGAAGTTGCAATGGCTCGATGCTCCAAGTCGCACTTATTTTGAAATGCGGATACTTACAAGCGAAATGACTGATAACACGGTGTTGCAAATCACCGACTTTGCCGAAGAAGATGAGATGGACGAATCACAAGACCTTTGGCGCTCTCAAATAGATACCTTGCGTAGGGTGATTGGCTGTAAATAATAGCAAACAATTGTGCTTATTCATTGTTATTAAGATAAAAATATTGAAACAATGAATAAGAAGCGAAAGAAACAACAACCGATTAAAATAAGTGTGTGGTTGGCATTTATTGCCATTGTGATGATATTCTTGCTTATTATCTGGTTGTCAATAGCCGACACTCCCTCTATGCCATAAGGAAATGATAAAAAAAAGACTTGCTCCTCGAGAAAGCAAGTCTTTTTTTATTCTTTGCAAGAAAGTGTTTCTTACTTAGACACGCGACGTTCTTTGATACGTGCTTTTTTACCTGTGAGACCACGGAGGTAATAAAGTTTAGCGCGACGAACTTTACCATACTTGTTGACTGTGATTGAGTCGATGAATGGTGATTCGATTGGGAAGATACGTTCTACACCAATGTTGTCGCTCATTTTGCGAACAGTGAAGCGTTTCTTTTCGCCTTCGCCTACAATTTTAATAACGACACCACGATATTGTTGGATACGTTCTTTGTTACCTTCTTTGATGCGGTAAGCCACTGTGATAGTGTCACCAGGACCAAATTCAGGGTGTTGTTTGCCTGTAGCAAATGCTTCGTTGGCGATTTTAATTAAATCCATTTCTTTGATATTTAAAATGTTAACATTACTCGCAATATTCACGGTTCACTTTACACGCCAGAGATTGCGAAATCGACCGCAAAGTTACAAATAAAACTTGAATTATGCAAGAGTAGCAGGGGTAGATAAAAACGAAAAGAATTTTCTTTGCAGAAAACAACAATGTGAAACTAAAAATGTTAGTTAAAATGGTGAACTCAAAGACGAAATTGTATTTTTTTTGGTGTTTGTGTGAAATGCGTTAACTTTGCAGTCAAAAGAATGAATTTGTTATGAGTAAATCAATGGGGTCACCGTTGCATGAGAGGGTATCGCATGGTCGTGGATTGTTGGCGATATCTCCTATAATAGTCTTTTTGGCGCTTTATTTGGTAGTGTCGATTGTGATGGGCGATTTTTATAAGATGCCTATTGCGGTGGCACTTGTTATTGCGTCGATGTGGGCGGTGGCGATGTTTCGTGGCAAGTCGTTGGCTCAACGCATTGAGATTTTCTCAAAAGAGGCCGGAGGCACGAATGTGCTATATATGGTGTGGATATTTGTTCTTGCCGGAGCTTTTGCCATGCTTGCCGAGAAGATTGGCGCTGTTGAAGCTACGGTAAACCTCGCATTGAAATATTTACCCCCAGAGTTTGTTGTGCCGGGGATATTTCTTGCCGCCTGTTTTATCTCGGTGTCGATAGGCACCTCGGTGGGGACTGTAGTGGCTCTCACTCCACTTGCGGTGGAACTTGCCCAGACGAGTGGGGGAGATGTGCCGTTTTTTGTGGCAGTGGTGCTTGGCGGAGCATTCTTTGGTGATAACCTTTCGTTTATCTCCGACACTACAATTGCTGCCACTCGCACCCAAGGGTGCCAGATGAACGAGAAATTTAAGGCAAATTTGTGGATAGCGCTCCCGGCGGCGATTGCCACACTTATAGTATATGTTGTTATTGGCACTCGTGTAGAGAATGTCGCTGTGACGCAAGATATAAATCCGGTATTGATTTTACCTTATCTGATTATTATCATTACGGCTGTAATAGGGATAAATGTAACGGTGGTGTTGGCTCTTGGTATCGTGTCGGCGTTGCTCATAGCCCTAATAAATGGATATGCGTTGTTTGATCTCTTTGGCTTTATGGGACAAGGCATTGACTCAATGGGAAATCTCATTATTATCACTTTGTTGGCGGCCGGAATGTTGGGGTTGATAAAAGCCGCAGGAGGGATAAATTATTTGCTGCAACTATTGTCGAGTCGCATATCGGGCTCACGAGGCGGCCAGGCTTGTATTGCGATAATTGTGTCATTAGTAAATATGTGTACGGCCAACAATACGGTTGCTATAATCACCGTTGGTTCGCTTTCAAAACAAATAGCCTCTCGATTTGGTATTTCTCCACGCAAAACGGCCAGTCTGCTCGATACTTGTTCGTGTATCACACAGTGCCTCATTCCTTACGGGGCGCAGACTTTGTTGGCGTGCCAACTCGCTAAGATTGCACCGGCCGAGCCTTTCCAATATCTTTATTATCCATGGGCGTTAGGTGTGGTGGTGGCAATTTCGATAATTTTCACTCGCAAAAGTGTGAAAAAAGTTGAAAAATGAAGGCAAGAATGTAACTTTTTTGATAAAAATTCGTCTAAAGGAGTGTGAAATATTGTAATATGTGTATAACTATTACATATTTTATGTAGCTTTGTAGGCTCAAAAGTGAAATAATACATTAATTAATATATTAACCAAAATGAAAAAATTAGCAAAATCATTATTAATGCTATTGGTAGGTATGCTTATGCTTCCTACTGTAGCGGTGGCACAACAAATGCCCCCAATTCCTGTTGATACAACAGTGAGAATTGGTAAACTTCCAAATGGTTTGACTTATTACATTCGTCATAACGAGTACCCAAAAGGTCAAGCTGAATTTTTTATTGCCCAAAAAGTGGGCTCGATTCTTGAGGAAGATAACCAACGCGGTCTCGCACACTTCCTCGAACACATGTGTTTCAACGGAACAAAGAATTTCCCCGGTAACCAAGTTGTGAGCTGGTTGGAAACTAAAGGTGTGAAGTTTGGTCAAAACCTCAATGCTTACACCTCAGTTGACGAAACAGTTTATAACATTTCAAACGTGCCTACTGCCGATGTGGCTGTTCAAGACTCATGTCTTTTGATTCTTCACGACTGGGCTTGCGACCTTCTTCTTGAAGATGCAGAAATCGACAAAGAACGTGGTGTAATTCACCAAGAATGGCGCCGCTCAATGGTGGGTCAAATGCGTATCCTCGAAAATCTCCTTCCTAAAGTGTATCCCAACAGCCGTTATGGCTACCGTTTGCCTATCGGAACAATGGAAGTGGTTGACAACTTCCCTTATAGCGCATTGCGTGACTACTACAAAACATGGTATCGCCCCGATCAACAAGGTATCATCGTAGTTGGAGACATCGATGTAGACCGCATCGAAGCAAAAATCAAAGAGATGTTCTCTCATATTGAAATGCCAGCCGATGCTAAAGAACGTGAATATTATCCTGTAGAAGATACAAAAGGCACAATCTATGCAATTGGTCAAGATAAAGAACAAAGCAATGCTATCGTGCAATTGATGTTCAAACGTGAAGCGTTGCCCAATGAAATGAAGGGTGATGTGACATATATGATTTACAATTATGCCAACAGCATGATTACATCTATGCTCGATGCACGTTTTAATGAAATGACCAGCAAACCCGATGCTCCATTTGCTGCAGCCGGTGCAAGCGATGGCGAATTCTTCTTGGCTAAAACCAAAGAAGCTTTCAGTGTGAGCGGTGTGGCCAAAACGAATGATATCAAGCCTGTAGTTGAGGCTATCTATCGCGAAGTGCTTCGTGCTCAACGCAATGGTTTCACTGCTACAGAATATGCTCGCGCTCGTAGTGAATATATCTCTCGTCTTGAAAAGGCTTACAAAAACCGTGCAAGCCGCGAATCAGGTGCTTATGCTCGTGAATATGTGAGCCACTTTGTTGACAACGAACCAATCCCAACAATCGAATGGGAATACCAAACAATGAATATGCTTGCTAATCAAATTCCTGTTGAAGCAATCAACCAAGCATTTGCTCAATATGTAACTGCCGACAACCGCGTGCTTCTTGCACTTCTTCCCGAAACTGAAGGTGTGGCAATGCCTACCGAAGAAGAACTTGCGCAAGTTGTGGCAACTGTTGATGCCGAAACAATTGAAGCATATGTTGACAATGTGAAGAGTGAACCTCTTATAGCTAATCTTCCGGCTGCAGGTAAAGTGGTTAAAGAATCTCAAAATGCAACATGGGGAACAACTGAATGGACTCTCTCTAATGGTGCGAAAGTGATTGTTAAGCCTACAAAATTCAAAGAAGATGAAATTTTGATGACTGCAATCGCTAAAGGTGGTACAAGCAAAATTGGTGACGAAAAAGCCAATGAATTGATTATGCTTCCTCTCGTGCTTCAACAATATGGTCTTGGTCAATATACTTACTCTGACCTCCAAAAATATCTTGCAGGCAAACAAGTGGTATTGCGTCCTAACTTTAGCGACTATGAACGTGAATTCAGAGGCTCTACTACTCCAAAAGATTTGACTTCATTGATGGAACTCACCTATATGATGTTTACTGATGTGAATGTTACAGCCGATGAATATCAAGCAATGCAAAACACTTATGCCGGTGTGCTCCAAAACCAAGAAGCTACTCCTAATTTCCAATTCAGCAAACACGTAGCAAATTCATTGTATTCAAATCCTCGTAAGAAAATGCTTACTGTTGATGTGGTTAAGGCTGCCGACCGTCAAGGTATTCTCGATATCGCAAAACAAATGACTACAAATGCCGCTGACTACACATTTGTAATCGTTGGTAATGTTGACTTGAACACTTTGAAACCAATGGTTGAGCAATATATCGCTTCACTCCCCGGTAATGCCAAAAAAGCTACTAAAAAGGTTGAGTTTAACAAAGCATTGGCATTGGGAAAAGGTACTAAAACCGATGAAGCGGTGAAAGGTATGGAAACACCTCAAACATATGCTGCTATCGTAGCATTTGCCGATATGCCTTACTCTGACAAAAACCAAAAATTGGCGTCTATTGCAGGTCAAATATTGAGCGCTCGCCTCATCGAAACAATTCGTGAAAAAGAAGGTGCTGTTTACTCAATTTGGGCACAAGGTTATATGAGCCGCATCTCTACCGAACCTGTTTCAATCCAATCTCAATTCCCAATGAAACCCGAATTGAAAGAAAAAGTTCTTGGTTTGATTAAGAAAGAGTTTGTTGATATGGAAACAAATATCAGCGAAGAAGAACTTGGAAAGGTAAAAGAATTCATGGTTAAGAGTGCAATTGAAGCAAAAGAAAAGAATAATAGTTGGTTGAATAATATAGTTGGTTTTGAACTCAACGGTGTTGACACATTCAACCAAGCAATCGAAACAATCAACGCAATCACAGTTGATGATGTTGAAAAATTCATGAAAGATTTCAACAGTCAAAACAACTACCGCGTTGTAGTCCTCGACCCTGCGAAATAATTTGAAATACTAAAATAGCAAAAGGAGTGCGTCAAACATGTTTTGATGCACTCTTTCGTTTTAAGTTGTTGGTGTCCGATAAAACTTTTTCAAGAGCAAATGCGTGCGAAGCACGAGAAAGCGTAGCGATATGTAATAACCGAGGGTTTAGCACAGCGATACCCTCGGGGTATGGGGGCGAACCACCTCTACCACCAATCGTGCGTCTGTAAAGACGCGAACCTGCGTGAGAGCATCAGTGAAAAGCACTACTCCTATTCCCTGAAAAAGAAGAAACAATGGTGTCAATGAGAGCGGCAACTCTCCTCTTGAAAATTACTGAGTAATTTTTAGGAGGAGTACGGCGAAGCCGGGAGGTGGTTAGAACATGCGTTAGCCATATGCAAGTTATATCTGACTTGCTGTGGAGGAGTTAGATAGAATGTCGGAATGGACAGGTGTGTTTTTTGTTTAATTGTTTGTTATGCCTTACGGCATTTTGGAACCACCTCCCGGCTTCGCCGTACTCCTCCTATCCACTGCGTGGCAGGAGGAGAGTTAGGCTAACGCTTTATGCATTATGAACCCCGAAGGGCTCAACGAGGCTTGCCCGAGTTAATTAGTTTGTATCGTTGGCTACGCCTTAGATAGGCTGCGCTTCGGCAAAGCAAGAAATAAAAACTTCGTTTTTTTCTTGCATTTGCACTCAGTTTGCACTATCTTTGCATTAATCTTGTGGGTGGCAAAGCGTTGTCCTCCCCATGGGAGACATATTTGTGAAAGCGTTTTCAGCTTTATCCAATCAAAGAAAATCGCCAGTTTTCAATCTCTATAGGATAAGCGGTCATAAACGCCTATGCGTGCCTATACTC
Source organism: Muribaculaceae bacterium (assembly GCA_017399915.1). Taxonomy (GTDB): domain Bacteria; phylum Bacteroidota; class Bacteroidia; order Bacteroidales; family Muribaculaceae; genus RGIG4079. The sequence continues at coordinate 42,352 of JAFQAS010000061.1, read as the reverse complement.
ACCCCATAGGCGGGGTGCTATATATAGGTGTAGCGTGGGGTGGGCTGTTTATTATAGAGATGGGCGTTTGGCGATGCCTCTTTGATTATAAACTGAGCGATGTCCCACGTTTTCGCGTTTTTATAACCCTAAAAATTGAATTATTAACCGCCAACTTAGGGGACACAGGAGGCACACAAAACACATTTTATTATGAAAAAATTTCTGTGTTTAATTTTAATGGTGCTCCTTTTTGCAGGAACTCCTATTAGTGCACAACGGTCTAAAATAAGGAAAAAAGCACGTCAAGAACAAACGATTAAAACCCCAACTCCCAAATGGGCTGCAGGCACTACGACAAAACAAGGAACGGTAAAAGAATTCAACGTAAAAGGAGTGCCATTTAAGATGGTTTATGTTGCCGGAGGTACATTTATGATGGGCGCAACAGCCGAGCAAGATAGATATGTAAGAGATGAAACTCCTGCTCATCGAGTTACTTTGAGTGGCTATTATATAGGACAAACCGAGGTGACCCAAGAACTGTGGTATGCTGTTATGGGTACGAATCCATCAGAATTCACCCGATTTTCACTTAACCCGGTAGAGAATGTGTCATGGGACGATTGCCAAGAGTTTATCAAGAAACTAAATCAACTAACCGGCATAAACTTCCGTCTTCCCACCGAAGCCGAGTGGGAATATGCCGCCCGTGGAGGGAATAAGAGCAACGGGTATAAATATAGTGGCAGCAACTCTATTGGCAAAGTGGCATGGCATAACGGAAATTCGGGATATGGTACACACAAAGTAGGCATCAAAGCCCCTAACGAATTAGGTATTTATGATATGAGTGGCAATGTGTATGAATGGTGTAGTGATTGGTATAGCAGTAGCTATTACTCATCAAGTCCATCGACTAATCCTACTGGCCCTCCTCGGGCTCTTACCGCGTGCTTCGTGGGGGTAGTTGGGGCAACCGTGTTCAGGACTGCCGAGTGTCGTATCGCGGCTACGACAGCCCGGGCACCCGCTGCTACATCTTCGGCTTCCGCCTTGTCCTATGTCCGTAGTTTAATCGAGAAATTCTCTCACTTAAGCTAAAAAAGGATATTCGCTCAATAAGCAGGGCAAATAAAAAGCCCTGCGAAAAGAGCGAATATCCCCCGAAAATAAAATATTTCTATGTATTGAGGCTGTGTCAAAATTAACCCCTCCGTCACTTCGTGCCACGTTACGGTGAGTCTCGCAATCGTGCACCGGCAAGCCGACATGCACTGCTCGCTCACTCGCTCACTCGTGAGCTCTACGAGGTTCCCTAAAAAATTTTCAAATTTTCAGAGGAGGAGCTGCCAATATTATTGACAGAAGTATCATTAGCTCTCCCTCTGATTGCAAGGCAATTAGGGAGAGTACGGCGTAGCCGGGAGGGGGTTAGAAACAAAGAATTTATTTTGAATCTAATTCTTGTTTGATAAGTTCTAATATAGCATCAGGCATTTTCCATAGCTGATTGTTTTCGATATGGATTACTTTTATCCCAAAATCATGTAGTATTTCAGTTTTAATATCGTCTGCAATCTGCCCACCAGAAGAAAAGTGATGATTTCCGTCTAATTCAATACCTAATTTAGCTTTAGGGCAATAAAAATCTAAAATGATGTTTCCAATGGAATGTTGTCTTCTCCATCTCCAACCATCAAATTGTTTGTTTTTTAGTATTCGCCATAAGGTTGCTTCTGCCGGGGTGCCATTAGTGCGTAAGCTTTGACGAATGGTTTTTAGTTCGGGCTTATTGGTTAGTTTCATGATTATATTACGTTTCCCAACTTGTAAATATTGTGAGAGAATTGGTGTTTTGTGAGATTTAACCCCCTCCGGTGCAGGCACCTCGTCCCCCTCTTTTTCTGCGAAAAACAAGGGGACAGCTTGGCTGACGCAATGAAATAAATGACAAAGTAGCTCTCCCCTTGATTGCAGTTCAAATAAGTGGACGGTTAAAATACCAATAACATAAGCAACTCTCCCCTTGAAATTTACGAAAGAAATTTTAGGAGGAGTACGGCGAAGCCGGGAGGTGGTCAGAACGTACGTTGGCCAAAACTCTCCTTCTATCCCCTGCGTGGGCAGGAGATTGTTGCTGCGCTTCGGAAAACAAGAAAAATGCATTAAGGAAGAATCAACTCTCAACTTTCAATTTATTAGTTCTATTTGCTTGCTTTTTGCTATTTTTGTGTTGGTTGAGGTTGCAAAAATCTTTACAAAATGAAGAAAAATAGAAAAAGTTTACATTTTTCGAGAAAAAAATTACAAAATGTTAGGATAATACAATAAAAGGTTATATCTTTGTAGTCGTAAATGATGCGAATGAGCATCATGATTGTTTTAGATTATATTACATACATAATACTTCATTAAAGAAAGAAATTTATGAAAGCAGTTGAAGTAATCGACAAATTGAAATGTCGTTTTCCAAATGAACCTGAGTATATTCAGGCCGTAGAAGAAGTTTTGTCTACAATCGAAGATGTTTACAACGAACACCCCGAATTTGAACGTTACAACTTGATTGAACGCCTTTGCATTCCCGATCGCGTGTTCACATTCCGCATTTCGTGGGTAGATGATAAAGGAAATGTACAAAACAACATGGGTTACCGTGTGCAACATAACAATGCTATTGGTCCATACAAAGGTGGTATCCGTTTCCACTCATCGGTTAACTTGTCAATCTTGAAGTTCCTCGCATTTGAGCAAACATTCAAAAACTCACTCACTACACTCGCTATGGGTGGTGGTAAAGGTGGATCAGACTTCTCTCCACGTGGCAAGAGCGACATGGAAGTGATGCGTTTCTGCCAAGCATTTATCGCTGAATTGTGGCGTCACATCGGTCCCGATACCGACGTTCCTGCAGGTGATATAGGTGTAGGTGCTCGCGAAGTAGGGTACATGTATGGTATGTACAAGAAAATGGCTCGTGAATTCACAGGTACATTCACCGGTAAAGGTCTTGACTTTGGTGGTTCACTCGTGCGTCCCGAAGCAACCGGTTATGGTAATGTTTACTTCTTGTTGAACATGCTTGCAACAAAAGGCATCGACATCAAAGATAAGAAAGTAGCTATCTCAGGTTCAGGTAACGTGGCTACATATACAGCTAAAAAACTTCTCGAACTTGGTGCGAAAGTTGTATCAATGAGCGACTCTAACGGTTCAATCTATGTGCCCGAAGGTATCTCACAAGAACAACTCGACTATATCTTCAAACTCAAAAACGTTTATCGTGGTCGCATCAAAGAGTTTGCCGAAGAATATGATTGTCAATATTTCGAAGGCGAACGTCCATGGCAACACGCTGTTTGTGATATCGCAATGCCATCGGCTACTCAAAACGAACTTGATGGTGACGATGCTCGCACACTCCTTGCTAACGGCTGTTTCGCAGTGTCGGAAGGTGCTAACATGCCTTCAACTCCCGATGCAATCAAAGAATTCCTCAACGCTAAGATTCTTTATGCTCCCGGTAAGGCAGCAAATGCGGGTGGTGTGTCAGTATCAGGTCTTGAAATGGCTCAAAACTCACAAAAACTCAACTGGAGCGCTGAAGAAGTTGACGCTAAACTCAAAGGTATCATGGCTGAAATCCACAAACAATGCTCTATCTATGGTAAAGAGGAAGATGGATATATCAACTATGTTAAGGGTGCAAACGTTGCAGGCTTCATGAAAGTGGCTCGTGCAATGATGGCTCAAGGTATCATCTAATATATAGTAAATTAGCTCAAATATATGTGAGGATCGACGTTTTGTCGGTCCTCATTGTTTTTTATCTACTCTAAAATAGGTATATTTGCACTATGAAGAAATTTGTTGCGATAATCACGTTGTTATGCTCAGCCGTTGGTGGATATGCCCAAGGTGAGGCTGAGCCATTGTCATTGCGAGCCGATTGGTCTCCTACATGGGTGGAGCAGGACGAGGATAATGGATTGCTTGTAGATGGTGCGCAATATGCACCAATGGTGTTGCCATGGGCTATGAAAGCGGTGGGGCAACCAACCCGGTCGGGGTGGGGACGCATGGCGGTGTCGCAAGGCCTTGGCGTGGTGATGATGGCAGGTAGCGTTGAAGGATTGAAGCATGCCGTAGGTGAAACTCGTCCCGATGCCACAAACGACCGTTCTTTTCCTTCGGGACACACTGCTTGGAGCTTTCTCGGAGCAACAGTGATAGAACGCGAGCTTGGTTGGCGCTCGCCATGGTACACTTTTGGCGGTTATACCTTTGCCTCGGCAATGGCGATGCAGAGGGTGGTTGATTGCCGGCATTTCCCGGTTGATGTGGCCGGTGGGGCTGTGATAGGTGTTGTAACCGGTCACTTGGGATATTTTATCGGTGACAAGATTTTTGGTGATAAACAACTACAAAATCGATATAATATGCTGTCGGTTGATGATGAAAACCAATCCTTCCTGTCGCTTGAAACCGGAATGAGTTTTAATCTTGGAAGATTCAAATCGCAAGGATATAAGATTTCGCGAGAGCCGTCGCTCAATGTGGGATTGCGTTTCGGTATGCCGTTTAGTGACCATTGGGGCGCATCGGTTGGAGCGATTATGCGTTCTACTCCCATCTTCTATGAGTCGGCAACGTGTGAGCGCACTTTTGTAGCACCCGAAAATGCAGTTGGGGTAGAACTGTCACCATATTATCGCAAGCAGTTGAGCAGCCGTTTTTCTTTTAATGCCGAAGCGGCTTGTGGTTATTATCGCAATTTTTCGCTCAAATCAATAGATAGAGCGATAGAAACAAATGATGATTTTGTGTCGGCTCGCATAGCCGCGGGTACTACCTACCGATTAAACGATAATATGAGCGTTGGGGCTACATTGGGCTATGAAATAGCTGATGCCGAATATAGATTATCTCCTAATGCCACATATGGAATAGCCACACCCACAGCCATTGACAAAACAACCCATTCATTGACATTAAATATATCAACCCGAGTGTTGTTTTAGGTTGGCGAAAATTAATTATCTTTGCAAATATGAAAGCTCAACACATATATAATATAATAGTAGCAGCCGGTAGTGGTAGCAGATTTGGTGCTGAATTGCCTAAGCAATATTGCCTGATGAATGGCCGTCCGGTATTGATGCACACGATAGAGAATATGCGAGTGGCCTTGCCCGATTCTCAGATTGTGTTGGTGCTAAACAAGGATTTTGTCGATTATTGGGCTGAGTTGTGTGAGCAATATTCTTTTGTGTCGCCGCGAGTTGTGGTAGGTGGTGATAGCCGCTGGCAATCGGTGAAGAATGCCGTTGACACAATTCCCCGAGAAGCCGAAGTGATAACCGTTCACGACGGGGCTCGTCCCATAGTGGATAGAATGATGGTTGAGCGATTAATCGCCGCTCTCGACGGTGCGCCGGGTGCGATACCGGTCGTTTCGGTAACCGATTCGTTGCGTCGGGTGAATGAGCAAGGCTCGGCTCCGGTTGACCGCTCTCAATATAAAGCAGTGCAAACACCACAGGCCTTTCATGCCGATAAGTTGGTAGAGGCTTATTCGTTGCCCTTTAATCCAACGTTTACCGATGACGCATCGGTGATGGCTGCATTAGGAAATGATGTGGCACTTGTGGAGGGTGACACATATAATATAAAGATAACCAATCCTCTCGATATTGAGATTGCACAACTATATCTCCGTCAACGATGAACCGATTGCGCAATCTCGACATAAAATATCTAAAAGGAGTAGGTCCGAAGCGTGCCGAATTGCTCGATAAGCAACTTGGTATTAAATCATACTATGATCTGTTATTCCATTTCCCAAATCATTACCTCGATCGCTCATCGATTTACACAATCAGAGAATTGCATGGAGAGATGCCTTCAATTCAGTTGAAGGGACGTTTTATAAATTTCTCGGTGCAAGGGGTAGGAGCGAAGAGCCGATTAGTGGGCTTGTTTACCGATGGAACCGGCACGATTGAAGTAGTGTGGTTTCAACGTATAAAATATTTGAAGCAAGCATATATTCCGGGGAACGAATATATCATATTTGGAAAACCATCGGAATTTAACGGCCATTGGAGTATGGTGCACCCCGAAGTTGACCCTATAGCTGCAGCCGGAGCGATGCAAGGGTTGAGGGGAGTGTATCCGTTGACCGAAACATTACGAAATAGAGGTGTATCGTCGCGCACATTATTTAATTATATACACACAATTCTGTCGACGATAAGAGGTGTTGCCGAAACTTTGCCTCAGGAAATTTTGGTGCGATTAAATCTCATGCCGTTGAGTGAAGCTATTGTCGCAATTCATAATCCGCAAAACAATGACCGGTTGCAAAGGGCTCGTCTGAGATTTAAATTTGAAGAGTTGTTTTATATGCAGCTCAATATATTGCGTTACACACGCAAACGCTCGGCAGTGATACGTGGTTTCCATTTCCCCCGCATAGGGCATTTCTTTAATACGTTTTATTCACAGCAACTACCTTTTGAACTCACCGGTGCTCAGAAACGAGTGATAAAAGAGATAAGAGCCGATGTGGGCAGTGGCAAACAGATGAATCGTCTGTTGCAAGGTGATGTGGGTAGTGGCAAGACTCTTGTGGCATTGTTGTGTATGCTCATGGCTATTGACAATAACACACAAGCATGCTTGATGGCTCCAACAGAGATATTGGCGACTCAACACTACGAAACAATTTCAGAATTGGTGGCTCCTATAGGTATAAATGTGAAATTGCTCACCGGTTCAACTCGCAAAAAGCAGCGCGACCTCATTCATGAGCAATTACAAGATGGATCACTACATATATTAATAGGTACGCATGCCGTAATAGAGGATAATGTGCAATTTAAAAACTTGGGATTTGTGGTTATTGACGAGCAACACCGCTTTGGAGTGGCTCAACGTGCACGATTGTGGAAAAAGAATTCAACTCCTCCACATGTGCTTGTGATGACCGCTACACCTATCCCTCGCACATTGGCTATGACTGTTTATGGCGACTTGGATGTGTCGGTGATTGATGAATTGCCTCCGGGTCGCAAACCGGTTCAAACTTTGTTGCGGTATGGTGATGACGACAAGCAACGTTTTCAGGTATATCAAGCTGTGGGTCGACAGTTGAAACAAGGCCGACAGGTATATATAGTGTATCCGTTGATTCAAGAAAACGAAAAGCTCGATTTGCAAAGTCTTGAGGAGGGATATGAATTGATATGTGAAACATTCCCCTCATATCGAGTGGCATTTGTGCATGGTAAGATGAAACCGGCCGAAAAAGATTATCAAATGTCGCTCTTTGCATCGGGACAAGCTCATATCTTGGTTGCCACTACGGTGATTGAAGTGGGGGTGAATGTGCCTAATGCAACTACAATGATTATTGAGAATGCCGAACGGTTTGGCCTTTCACAGCTACATCAATTGCGAGGCAGAGTGGGGCGTGGCGCCGACCAAAGCTATTGTATTTTGATGACAAAAGTGAAAATTGCCAAGGAAACACGCAAGAGATTGGAGATAATGACTTCTACTACCGACGGTTTTATAGTGGCAGAGGCCGACTTGAAGATGCGAGGCCCCGGTGATCTTGAGGGTACAATGCAAAGTGGTATAGCATTTGACTTGCATATTGCCAATCTTGCAACCGATGGGCAAATAATACAAATGGCACGTAATATGGCGTCGGATATTCTTGATTTAGACCCCGATTTGACTATGCAAAACCATGCAATTTTGAGAAATCAACTCGATGTTTTATTTGCGAAAAGCATTAATTGGGGGTTGATAAGTTAAAATTTTGGGCATTTTGATTACAAATTTTAACCACAAATTAACATTTGCTGAGCAACGCATTACACACGGCCAAAAAAAAGATGCAAAAAATTCGATTTTATAACATGCTGGTTATTAGCGAGATGTGTAGCTCTTTTAAGATTTATCCCTTTCAGTTTACATTTTTTATTTGTGCAATTCTTTGGTAGTCAAATGAATCGTTGTACCTTTGCTCCCGTCAAACAAATAGTAAAAATAATTTAAACCCGCCCCCTCTCCAATTTGTTTTTCATGTTACGGGCGATAAAATTAGAATTATGAATTTGAAAAAAAATTTGAAGACATTATCTTTAATTGCATTTTCACTTTGTGCTACTCTCTCTCTCTCGGCACAAGATAACTTTAAAACAGCTCACGCATCACAACACGAAAAGTATATCGCTGGCGTGAACAAAAACTCAAACAAGATTAAAAACGATGAAGCTAACAAATTAATCAACTCTGTTTTTGGTGAAACTTCAGCTGCCGAAGAAGATTTAGATGTATCAGTTAGCACAGTATCTGCAGAACATGGTTGGGATAACCCTCGCGTAAACTGTTATACAGATGTTACAGTTCCCTCTACAGCCAATATCGATGTTACAGGTTTCCATATGCCGGTTCCCGGTAAAGTAACTTCAGCTTATGGCTATCGTCCTAAGTTTCGTCGTATGCATCGTGGCGTTGATATGCGTCTAAGAACAGGTGATGAAGTTTGTGCAGCTTTTAGCGGACGTGTACGTATTGTAAATTACGAAGCAAATGGTTATGGTAATTATGTGGTGATCCGTCATGATAACGGTCTTGAAACTGTTTATGGCCACCTTTCAAAACATATGGTAAAACGTGGTGATTATGTTGAAGCAGGTCAAACAATTGGGTTAGGAGGTAACACTGGTCGTAGCTTTGGCGCTCACCTACACTTCGAAACTCGTTATATGGGTGTGGCTATTAATCCTGCCGATATTATCAACTTTGAAAAAGGTGAAGTTCATGCAAAAGTGTTTGCTTTCAATAAGAGCTCTTACCAAAGCACAAAAAATCAATCACCATCAGCTGCTAAAAAATCATATGCAAGAAAGTCTTATTCTAAGAGCACAAAAAACAATGGTTATGTGTCAAGTGCTTCAGAAAAGACTGACTCTGAAAAATGATACTAACATAAATAATACGAATATAGATAAAAGCAACATTCCCGATTGGGAATGTTGCTTTTTCTTTATTGGGACGAAATATGTCGGAGCATGCCCCCTTTGCTAAATTTCCATTGATCCATTAAAAGTGGTCATAGTGTAGACTAAGTGCAAAATAGAAAACGAGCTTGCAGGGTTGCAAACTCGTTTCTATGATTTCCAATAGGTATAATTTCTAAGGTAAAAAAGATTGTTTTAGGTTTGTGATGCAAATTTCGGTGTTTTTTACTGCGTGAGCAAGAAAAAACATATGTTGTTAAACATGTTTCAATGATTTTCGCTAAAAAGGGTGTGTTTATTCCTTATAAGAGTCGAGCGAAAGCGTTTTGCCATCATAGACGGCATATGAGAAGTGGTGAATCCAGTCGCCAAGTACAATTACATGAGAATCTTTGTGAAGATCAAAATCGAGCAATATATGTCGATGACCAAACACGAAATAGTCGATATGTTCATTGGGGTGATTGTCGAGCCATTGACGGGCAAATGAGATGAATGGTTCTTTATCTTCGCCTAAAAATTGTGGTTTCTCATTACAGAAGTTGCGACTATGCGATGACCAACTGTGGGCAAAAGGCACTGTCCAACGTGGGTGTATGCCCGAAAATAATTTTTGGCACACTCTATTGCGGAATATCGAACGGATAAATTTAAACCCGGGTTTGAGGCTGCCTATACCATCACCATGAGATAGGAAGAATCGATGACCATCAATCTCTTTTATCTCATAGCCATCAACTACAGTCATGCCAATTTCTTGGGGAAGGTAATCAAAAATCCATATATCGTGGTTCCCGATATACCAACGTATTTCAATCCCTTCATCGGCAAGTGTGGCAAGTGTGCCTAAGAAACGGGTAAAACCACGTGGCACAACATTGCGATATTCATACCAATAGTCGAGTATGTCGCCAAGAAGATAGATGGATTTTGCCGAGTCTTTTATCGAATTAAGCCAACGCACTACCTTGCGCTCGTAATCTAACGGATTTGTTAGATATTTTGCGCCAAGATGTAAATCAGATATGAAATATGTTTTGTTGCGTTGAGTCATGCGATTCAATAACTACTGTTTGATTAATTCGTGGAATTTATAGAAAATTCCTATAGAAATCCGAGTTCTAATTTAGCTTCTTCGGTCATCATATCTTTGTTCCATTCAGGCTCAAAGACAATGTTGATATTTACGCTTGTCACTCCTTCCACGCTTTCCACTTTCATGCGCATATCGTCGACAATAAAGTCGGCGGCAGGGCAGTTGGGAGCGGTTAGAGTCATGTCGATATTCAATGCACCATCGTCGGCAAGGTCGATTTTATAAATCAAACCAAGGCTATACACGTCGATAGGTATCTCTGGGTCGTAGACGGTTTTAATCATCTCTACAACCTTTTCTTCAATATGTAATTTTTCGTCAGCTGTCATAATACCACAAAGTTACAAATTATCACTGAAAGAATAAAAAGAACACACATAAAATAAAACTAAACCCAATGTTTTCCCTCTATTATTCTTATCGTTGGCAGTCGCCTTAGATAGGTGGCATCTCGGTAATACAAGAAAAAATAACAAAAAGCGAAAAAAACTCTCAATTCTTAACCCTCAATTCTTAATTTATTCGTATTTTTGTATCAATCTTGTGGGTGGCAGAGAGTTGCCCTCCCCATGGGAGACATATTTTGGAAGCGTTTCAGCTTTATCCTTTTCACGAAATTTCGCCAAAATTAAGCACATAGGATAAATGGTCAAATGCTCTCCTTTGTCGTTGTATATCCACTTCCTGTCAAGGAAATCGATATAGCGATAAGGCGTGGGAGTGGACTGTTTATTATGTGCTAAGGTGTTTGGCGATGCCTCGTGAAAGATAAACTGACAATGTCCTACGCCTTCCTTATTTAATATACTGCCAAATTCGAGGACATAGGAGGCTTAATTACATCAAAACCATGAGAAAACTAACATTTCTTACCATTGCTCTGATTCTATCCTTATCGAGTTTAACAGCATTTGCCCAAAAGAAATCATTCACTGAAACGGTCAATGGCGTCTCCTTCAAAATGATTTACGTCGAAGGCGGCACATTCACGATGGGGCAGCAAAATAAAAGCCCCAATCTTCCGAATTATGACGCGGAAGCTTCTGTCAATGCCTCTATTTCACAACAAACCATAGATGATTTTTATATAGGAGAAACCGAAGTAACCCAGGAGTTATGGGAAGCTGTGATGGGATATAATCCTTCTGCATTTAATAATCCACAAAACCCTATTGAAACAATTACATACTATGATTGTTTGGTGTTTATTGACAAATTAAACAATATAACAAATAACAAGTATGGTTTTAAACTTCCAACTGAAGCAGAATGGGAATATGCAGCAAGTGGCGGTAAGTATAGCAAAGGATATAAGTATAGTGGAAGTAATAATATAAGTGATGTTGCGTGGTATTATCAAAAAGAATATTTTTATGAGAATGGAAATGCTTCAACACACCCAGTAAAACTGAAAAAACCTAATGAACTAGGCATATTTGATATGACTGGCAATGTGGCGGAATGGTGTGGTGTTTCTTTCGATCCTCAACGGCTAGATATAGAATGTAAAATAATTAAAGGAGGGGGATATGTAGATTTTGAAAGCCGTTTAAAAGTTAGAGATTTTAATAGCCAAGAAAAATGGGTTCACATAAGAAGCCTAGGTTTAAGATTGGCATGTGATATGATAGAAAAGCCTATTCAAGGATTTCATCCTAAAAATATTCCATTCAAAACATTTACAGAAAATGTTAATGGAGTATCATTTAGGATGATTGCTGTTGAAGGAGGCTCATTATTAATGAATGTGCTTTATGATTCAGATGAATTGTCGAAGGTAACATTAAGTAATTATTTTATAGGAGAAACTGAAGTGACTCAAGAATTATGGGAAGCGATAATGGGAAAATCAGATGGCGAATTTAAGGGTAAAAAGAGACCAGTTGAAACAATCGCTTGGGATGAAATTCAACTATTTTGTGAGAGATTAAGAGTTTTAACTGGAAAGAATTATTGTTTACCGTCAGCGGCTCAATGGGAATTTGCAGCTCGTGGCGGTAAATATAGCAAAGGCTATAAATATAGTGGAAGTAACAATATAAATGATGTTGCATGGTATGGAGAAAGTTATGATTACGGACGAACACATAATGTAAAATTAAAAAAACCAAATGAGCTTGGTTTATATGATATGAGTGGAAATGTTGCAGAATGGTATGATGAAGGTTTTTATGATTGGAATACACATTCTCATGTTAATTTTAATCCTATTTGTGATAATCAGATTGGAACATTTATGCCTGCGAGAGGGGGGCATTATGCTAACGAGAATGTAGATTGTCAAGTTAATAGTGTTGATGGAACGGAATGTACAGCGTGTAATATTTATGGTTTCCGATTAGCAATTAAAATTGATGAGATTGGAATAAATAGTGAGCGAGATGGCTATGAGTGGATTTCATTGAAGGGAGAGTCAACTCTTTGTGGGGCGCAAGCGGGAGGCAAGGTTATTGTCCCTGCTGAATATGTTAATGTTAAATATATGCCTTATTATGGTGGTTATTTCTTAGTTGGTGACGGTAATTATTGTGGTATTTATGATTGCGCCGGAAATTATCTTATTTCTATTGATCGTTGCTATTCATCGATACTCAAAACTTGTTCCGATGGACGTTACTATTATCGTGTGTGTAAAAACGGCAAATATGGTGCTTGTAACTTGAAAGGAACAGAAATTGTAGAACCTATTTATCGTGATTTGATTTTGTATAATGGAGTGTTTATTTATCGCAATGATGCTGATTGGCTTCCATTGTCAATAGGTCTTGATAATAACAATGAGGTGATTGAAAATCCACAATTGGCACAAACCTCACAAATAAATTACGACATAGCTCTCGAACAAGCGAAGCTTGAAGAAGCATTCGGAAAAGATGTAAAAGTGGAACAAGTGGTCACTGAAGATGGTCGTCGTGCATTCAAAATTGTTTTTGAGAATCAAATCTTGTTTGAATTTGGGAAATCTACCCTCAATGCCCAAGCGATAAAATATATCGAACAAGTGGCTGAAGCTTTAAAGAAATTGCCTTCAACCAACGTGATAATTAAAGGTTATACCGATAATGTGGGAACACTTGAAGCAAACCAACGAGTATCAAATCGTCGAGCTAAAGTAGTAAGTGACCGATTGACATTATTAGGTATTTCAGCGTCACGACTTACATCACAAGGCGTTCCGTTGGCCGACTATGTGGCATCAAATGAAACAGAGGAGGGGCGCGCACTCAATCGCCGCGTGGAAATCGTAATTGAGCCTATGGAATAAGGTTGTCATTGATGTAAGATAAAAAACTTTCAAAAACAAAGGCAACCCTAATGGGTTGATTAGTATATAGCCGGGTATAGCCACTTAGTGGTTATGCCCGGTTGGTGTATTAAAGTGGAGTAGATTCTGAAAGAAACATTAATTATCCTAAATAATGAGTCCTCCAGACTCAAATTCAATTTAAACTCATTCCGGGCATTGCCTTCTCAAGTCAATTAATTTAGGCTTTCAATCGGTTGCACTCAGCAATAATCAAACAAGTTTGATATATTGCTCTCGTTGGCACTATTGTCCCCGGCTACTATTAAGCATTACCTTCGGCAATGCCGTCATGGGAAATAATTAGAGAACTATAACTTTGTTGATCCAAAGATTGTTTAACCACCTCCCGGCTTCGCCGTACTCCTCCTTTTCAAGGAATAGGAGGAGAGTTAGGCTGACGCATAACATTTTTGCTTAATCCCCTCCAGTGCAATCCTGGTACGGTGAGTCTCGCAATTGTGTACCGGCAAGCCGACATACACTGCTCGCTCACATGTGAGCACTGCGAGGTTCCCCCTATTTTTCTGCGAAAAACAAAGGAATAGTTATATTCCCAATAGCATAAGGAACTCTCCCTCTGAAATTTACGAAGATAATTTTAGGGGGAGTACCCCGAAGGGGGGAGGGGGTGAATGCTAAAATAATTCTGTCATTCTGCTCTTAATTGATTTAATAAAAACAACACGAGCGTTGTCGATTGACAACGCTCGTGTTATATAGATGATTGAATATCTTACATGTTTTTGCCGTGGCAGGCTTTGTATTTTTTGCCGCTACCGCAAGGACATGGGTCGTTACGTCCGATTTTAGGACCGGCAACAACCGGTTGAGGACGTTGACGCTCGCCTTGGTGAGCCGAAGCAGCAGCGCGTTGAGCATTTTCGCCTGGAAGATTCTCTTTTGATGTGCGATATTGAGAATAGTCGTTGCGACGCTCAGGCATAGCTTGTTTCACCTCGGGTTGACGTTGAGTTTGCTCTTCTTCGTTAGCGACTTCGCGTTGTTGAATGTAGATTTGACCACGCAACAATGCCGACATTGCTTTCACGTTGAGGTTGTTGAGCATAGCTTCGAAAAGGTGGAATGATTCTACTTTGTAGATTACCAATGGGTCTTTTTGTTCGTATGAAGCATTTTGAACCGATTGACGCAATTGGTCAAGTTCGCGAAGGTGTTCTTTCCACAACTCATCGATTGAAACGAGCATGAGCGCTTTGTGCCATTCTTTAACGATAGCTTTACACTCGGTATTGTAGGCTTCGGTGATATCTACGCGAAGGTTGAAAATGCGTTTGCCATCGGTGATTGGCACCATGATTTTGCCTGTTGCGTTGCGGTTTTCTACCCAATCTTTGATAACCGGTTGTGCAACTTCGATGATGCGTTGGCTCTTGCGATTAAGAGCCTCATTGGCAGTTTCGTAAATGCGATCAGTGAGCTCTTGTTTGCTGAGAGATTTGTATTCTTGCTCAGAAACAGGCATTTCGATAGTTAAGATTCTAAACAACTCAAGTTTCAAGTCTTCGTAGAAGTTAGGCGCTTCGTGAGTGTTAACAAGGTTCTCGATTGTGTCGTAGAGCATATTGGCAATATCGATACCTATACGTTCACCGAGCAAAGCGTGTTGACGGCGGTTGTAGATATAGGTACGTTGCTTGTTCATCACATCGTCGTATTCAAGAAGGCGTTTACGAATACCGAAGTTATTTTCTTCAACACGTTTTTGAGCGTTTTCGATAGCTTTTGTCACCATCTTGGCTTCGATCATTTCGCCTTCTTTCAATCCGAGAGTGTCGAGCATTTTCATTACACGGTCGGTTGCGAATAGTCGCATCAATTGGTCTTCAAACGACACATAGAATACCGAAGAACCCGGGTCGCCTTGACGTCCTGAACGACCACGCAACTGACGGTCGACACGACGAGATTCGTGACGTTCAGTACCGATGATGGCAAGACCTCCGGCATCTTTTACTTCCTTTGGAAGCTTAATGTCGGTACCACGACCCGCCATGTTGGTTGCAATAGTGACAGCCCCTGATTTACCTGCGAGAGCCACAACCTCAGCTTCTTTTTGGTGAAGCTTGGCGTTGAGCACTTGACAAGGAATGCGGCGCATATCGAGCATACGCTTGAGTAATTCAGAGATTTCGACTGAAGTAGTACCCACAAGCACCGGGCGTCCGGCTGCTTTTAGGCGTACAATCTCTTCGATTACAGCGGCATATTTTTCTTTCTTGGTTTTATATACACGGTCGTTGAGGTCGAAGCGTGCGATAGGACGGTTTGTTGGAATTTCCACAACATCGAGTTTGTAGATGTCCCAGAATTCGCCTGCTTCGGTTGAAGCCGTACCGGTCATACCCGCAAGTTTGTGATACATGCGGAAGTAGTTTTGGAGAGTAATGGTAGCAAATGTTTGAGTTGCCGCTTCCACTTTTACACCTTCTTTAGCTTCGATAGCTTGGTGTAGCCCATCGCTATAACGACGGCCTTCCATGATACGACCTGTTTGCTCGTCAACGATTTTGATTTTGTTATCATCGATTACATATTCCACATCTTTTTCGAAGAGGGTATATGCTTTGAGAAGTTGAGTCACGGTGTGAACGCGTTCGGCTTTGATAGCATAGTTTTGCATCAAGTCATCTTTGCGTTGTTGCTTTTCAGCAAGGTCGGTTATGTGTTCGAGCTCTGAAAGTTGAGCCGCGATGTCGGGCAATACGAAGAATTGAGGGTCGCTACTTTTACCGGTCAATTCGTCGATACCTTTATCGGTGAGTTCCACGCTACGGTTCTTTTCATCAATCACGAAATATAGAGGATCGGTGATGAAAGGCATTTCGCGGTTATTGTCTTGCATATAATAGGCCTCAGTGTCGAGCAAGAGTTTTTTCATACCTTCTTGGCTCAAATATTTAATGAGGGCACTATTTTTAGGAAGACCTTTGAATGCACGGAACAAAAGGATTGCACCTTCTTTTTGTTGCTCTTTGTCTTCTGTGGCGATTTTTGCTTTAGCTTCACTGAGAAGTTGTGTCACAAGACGGCGTTGTGCTTCTACAACTTTTTGCACATTGGCTCGGAAGTCGTTGAATAATTGGTCGTCGCCTTTAGCTACCGGACCAGAGATAATCAATGGGGTACGAGCGTCGTCGATAAGCACCGAGTCAACCTCGTCGACAATAGCATAGTAGTGCTTGCGTTGCACCATGTCTTGAGCGGCCATTGCCATATTGTCGCGAAGGTAATCGAACCCAAATTCGTTGTTTGTCCCAAATGTGATGTCGCAGTTATATGCTTTGCGACGTTCTTCAGAGTTTGGCTCATGTTTGTCGATACAATCAACGGTTGAACCATGGAACATATAAAGAGGACCCATCCATTCCGAGTCACGTTTAGAAAGGTAGTCGTTGACTGTTACAACGTGAACACCGCGTTTAGATAGAGAGCGAAGGAATACAGGAAGTGTTGCTACGAGAGTTTTACCTTCACCGGTTGCCATTTCGGCAATCTTACCTTGATGAAGCACGATGCCACCAATGAGCTGAACGTCATAGTGAATCATGTCCCAAATGATTTCGTTACCACCGGCAACCCAATGGTTGTTCCATATAGCTTTGTCGCCATCGATTGAAACAAAGTCGCGTCCTTCTGCAGCTAAGTCGCGGTCGAGTTGAGTAGCTGTAACTACTACTACTGTTTCGTTTTGAGCAAAGCGAGCCGCTGTTTCTTTTACTGCAGCAAATACGGTAGGAAGATGCTCGTTGAGTTGGTCTTCAATGATGTCAAGTATTTTCTTTTCATTGGCATCAATTTCGTCCCAAAGAGGTTGACGCTCATCAAAAGGGAGTTCTTCTACTTTTGTACGAAGTTCTTTGTTGGCGGTTTCTAATTCAGAAGTGCTGTCGGCTATAGATTGACGCACTTTTGCGATTACTCCGCGAAGTTCATCAATGGAGAGTTTTTCCATATCGGGACCAAGAGCCTTAATCTTGTCAACGATAGGCATAATCTCCTTAAGGTCGCGTTGTGATTTGTCTCCAAAGAGTTTTTTTATAAAACTGGTAAATGACATTGTTATATTTGTTTATTTATTATTATCAAAAAATGTAATATTCAATGCAGTTGAGGCATAAAAATGCCTATCGCAATTTTTTGCAACTGCAAAGATAGTTAAAATCCTTTGAAATAGTGTGGTTAAAGATAAGAATATTGACTAAAAATGCAGAGGGGTAGTGCTGGCTGCATTTGGAGAGCGAATGCGCAGTATTCGAGCCACAGTAGGAGCAATTGCTCGGGCGTCAATAGGATATGTTATTGTTTGCGCTTCAACTGTAGGTGTCAATATGTAAACGGGTGCCGACGATGACGCTTCGCGAGTGACAATGTGTTTTTTTGAATCATCAAAAGAGTTTGCAACAACCCAACCGGGAAGGATTGTAAATACAATATCTCCGGTGTGTTTAATGCAAGTGTTGCGACGAGTTACCTCAGGGCGTTCGCCTGCTCGCCCCGATAATATATCTTCAATAGTGTATACGTTGGCAATCCCACTCATTTGAGCCAAGAACTGAGCTACATCTAAGCGAATTGCAGAAATGTCGAGATTTTTATCTTTGATTAATTTGTGGTTGAGGAAAAGATTGTTGTTATGGATATGTTTTACCCATTCTCCATTTCCATGTTTAGAAATGAGATACATGTTGAGCAAAGAGGTCGCTTTGCGAGGTGAGAATTCTCCGTAAGGAATGTTCCAACGCTCATCATCTCTGCGGCTACGAGTGCGCGAAGGAGTCCCGGCCACAAAAACAAGTGTATTGTTTAGTCCCACTGATTTGTCGATAGATTCAAATAGTTGAGCAAGACTGTGGTCGAGCTTGATATATGAATCCATTGTTTCAACACGATTATATGTATTGCGACTAAATTCATAAGGGGTGAGTGTGTAAGCTATGTTAATCATATCCACAAGACCTTGGTGGTTGCCAAGAGAATGAGATTTGATGTAATCAATAGCTACCGAAGTGATTTCGTTGTTTACGCAAGCCGATTCTTTGAATTTGCGATATCTGTCAATATCATTTCGAGGGAATGTGTAATGAAATGGATATAAACGACGGTGTTCGGGAACATCTGGATATGATTCGATTGCCATCGAAGGGGTCCACGACATTGTGTCGAGACGTGATGACAGTGGTGATTTATAGTTGCGTGTTGAGATGGGAGAGGGTACATCTTTATAGAATGTAGTGGTAGCCCATTTCCCGGAGATTTCATTGATCCAAAAAGCCGAGTTGGCAGCATGACCGCTCATTATGATTGATTGTTGGGCATCGGGGGCTATTGAGTGTATTTGATTTAGCCCGTCTCCATCAATCTTTAATTCATCGCTTATTGTAGATACAGATATAGCTGCCGGAGAATATGTCTCATCGGTGTAATTCCCAATCTTGCTTGGGTCGAGAAATATAGGGTATGATACCCCTTTGTTGGCATTAAAAACTTCTTGCGAGGGAATTCCATTTACCGATGGTGCAGCTCCTGTATATATCATTGCTGTAGCGGCAATATTGTCGAGAGGGGTTCCGTAGTCGACATTTTGGAGTATCACTCCCTCTTTAAACAATCGATTAAATCCGTTGTCGCCAAAATAGGAGCGTAGTTGGTTGATATGCATTTGGTCGAGTCCCTCAACCATTATGCCTACCACGAGTGATGGTCGCTTGGAGTTGACTTGTGCCGATAGCGACATTGTCACCATCGAGGCGATAAGCGACAATATGATTCGTTGTGTTATTTTATTTTCTTTTCGATGCATATGAAATATAGATATTGGTAGCCGAGCGGACTAATCCAATTAAAATAAGAGGAACAAAGGCTTTATTGCCGGCTTGAATGCCACTTAACAAAATTACACTTAACAAAATTAGTGCCACAAAATTGGCTATATGGTAATATGCTACAATCTTTGTGCATTTTTTTATCCACAACCCGATTGCCGCTATAAAGCATAACGGATTTAAAAGTAAGATTAAATAGTTGGGCGATGTTGCCTCATTGACCGATATGAATATGAGGAAACATACAAGCAACGATGCTAATCCAAATATGCCGAAGATAACGGAATCAAACCATCGAGTGAGTTGTTTGTTTTTGATGTCTTTGGCCGAAAGCATGAGGGCAATGACAAATATCAGAGAAATCACAAATCCGGGAGATAAAACGAATGAAGTGGGAGGCAGTTGAGCCGGAGCCCCTTTGTTTATTATCGTTTCTTTTCTTACAATGGGGATTTTGTTGCCCGATGAGTCTGTTACAGTTGCTCCACGCATCATACTTTCAAGAGCCATTGGTGCAAACATCTTCTCACGAGTGGGAAGTGTGTAATCAATGCCGGGACCTAATGCCAAATCAATGCCAAATTGATACCAGTCATAGTTTTGGTGGAAATGTCGCATTTCATCGCGAAAAGACCATTCTTTGGCACCTTCGATATTTGGCTCGGAGAATGCTATTGTGTCGTTTACAACCTTTTCAATGAGGGCTATAGGCTTGGTGGCACAATTATTTTTTACGTAATTGTAGCGGTAAACGCAATTTTCGGGGTGCAGATTTTCTTCAAGAAGTCGGAATAGCTCCCATGATTGTTGTGGAGTTAGATTGAGCTCTTGTTCAACTACTCGGCGATTTTCGGCCAAATAGTGTCGCATGAAGATATCGAATGGGTATGCCCCTACACGATAGTCGGTCTCGCCTTTTAAAAATTTAATTGCGAAGTTTTCGGATTGAAATTCAAATAGCCCATAATTTACGGCTATATCTTGTCCGTTTATTTGTACGCGTATAGCAGTGTGGCCACAAAGTTCATACATCACGCTGCCGGCATGGCATGTGATAAGGCTTATTCGTGGAGGTTGAGCTGTGATAGAGTCATTTTGAGCAACAACACCTATGCTACTCAACAAAATAAACAGGGCTAATTGAAAAATCCGTTTCATTTAGTAGTTATTACATTATACCACGTTCGCGTAGTCGGCATTGCCAAGCCCAAGCCGAGCGCATAGTATCGTCTATTGATGCGGTAGCAGTCCAACCGAGCACTTTGTTGGCGTATTTTGGGTTAGCCCACACTTTTTCGATGTCGCCGGCGCGACGTCCCACTATTTTATGGGGAACTTTCACTCCGGTAGCACGTTCAAATGCCGCAATAAGTTCTTTTACCGATAGTCCCACGCCGGTTCCAAGGTTGAACGTTTCAACGGCATCGTTTGATTTATCTTGTAACATGCGTTCAACTGCAATAACGTGAGCTTTTGCGAGGTCTACCACGTTGATGAAGTCGCGTATACAAGAGCCGTCGGGTGTGTTGTAGTCATCGCCAAATACGCTCAATTCTTTGCGAATGCCTATCGCAGTTTGTGTGAGGTAGGGAATGAGGTTTTGGGGTACACCGTTTGGTAATTCTCCAATCTCGGCCGATGGATGTGCGCCTACGGGGTTGAAATAACGCAATATCACACTCTTAATGGGGGCTCCACTGCGCACCACATCATGGATAATCTCTTCGCAAATCTGTTTTGTGTTGCCATAGGGCGAAGTTGCCACTTTTATAGGCGCTGCTTCGGTTACGGGGTTTTCATCGGGTTCTCCATATACGGTGCATGATGATGAGAATACGATTCCTTTCACACCATGTTGTGGCATGAGGTCGAGTAGATTCATCAATGTGTTGAGATTATTGCGATAGTATAGGGTGGGTTTCTCGATTGATTCACCCACGGCCTTACTTGCCGCGAAGTTGATGATGCCTGTAATGTCGGGGTATTGATTGAAAAGATTTGACAAAGCATTCATGTCGGTGCAATCAGCCTCAACAAAGTCGGGACGAATGCCTGTGATGCGTTCAATACCGTCAAGCACGTCGCGGTTGCTATTTGAAAGATTGTCGATAATCACAACCTTGTAACCCGCTTGTTGTAGCTCAACTACGGTGTGAGAACCAATATATCCGGTACCTCCGGTAACTAATATGCGATCAGTTTTCATTCTGCGAATTTTTGTTTGTTTAAATATCTCACAAAGATACGCAAAAAAAATGATAGTAGAAATATGTAGATTGATAATTGTTGATTGTGTAGAGAGGTGTCTATTACTCCGTTGGTTCTTCGCTTGGACGCATAGCCACGTTTATCACTTTCATGCAGCAGTTTTTGCAATCGAAATCGAGTCGGAAACGGTCGAGCCCGGTTTCAATAAATAGGGGAGTGGGCAAATTTTTTCCTTTGTGTGTTTTGAGGCAGAATCCAAGTTCGCGACGGATGCAATAGCGGGTTGTCATCACGAGAGTTTCCCCTTCGATGCGGCGAACCTCAAGGGCAGGTTGGATAGCCGTAACGCCGTGGTCAACATAGAATTGCTGCGCCAATCGGTTAGATACATTGTCGTGATAGGTAAGCCGGGTACCCATTGGAGGGGTAACGCTTAGATCCTCACTTTGGCGCATGTCACGTTCATAGCGCATGCGGTGCGACTTGTCGAGAAGTTCAATGGCTTGTCGGCGCAATTCGGTTAGTTGCGATGCCGGTATAAATAAATTACCTGTGGCGTCATCGATTTGGGTGATGTGGTAAATGGTGCCACCTATTTTTTCGAGTACACGCCGGCGAGCCTGTTCTTGTGGAGTTTTTGCCTCTTGTGGCTCTATGGAAATTGTGGCAGTCACACTATTGCCACGTTGGTCGGTGATGTCGAGAGCCAAAATATTGTTTGGAGTCAATCGCAAGCACATCGTAATGTCGATTTGTCGTGAGGCTGTGTCGCGTTCAAGCAGATCGTCCCACTCTTTGTCTTTATTACGATAAAGAACTGCTCCGGGCCAAATTGATACGGTAGAAGCAGGGTAGATGATGTTTTTCTCTATCTTGTTTAGACGGAATCCACAGAACGGACCGCGATCGTGGAAATATCCAAGTCCGTCGCCATTATGCAGCTCGACTGACAATTCTTTTATCATTATGGCTCCACCTGGAAGGTTGCGTTTCACTCGTGCCACCGGTTCTCCTATCGATTTAGGGGAATGGAGTGATGCCATGGGGTGCGCCATTGAATTCTCATCGGCAAAATATCGAGTAAAACCACGATTAAAACTCTTTTTGAGTGCCGGGGTGAATTTTAGCGTTGTTGTGCCTAATGAGGAGCGTTGATATTTGTCTGGATTCTGTTCGATAATCCTATCTATTATCTTGCGATAAGCGGCAACGGTATTTTTTACATATGCCACATCTTTCAATCTTCCTTCTATTTTGAATGACGACACACCAGCCTCGAGCATCGATTCAATGTCGGTGCTACGATTGAGGTCGCGGAGCGAGAGCAGATATTTGTGATATTGGAACTTATTACCATCTTTGTCGGTGAGGCTATATGGAAGTCGGCACATTTGTGCACATTCTCCACGATTGGCACTACGACCTTTGGCTACACAACTCGCTTGGCAATCTCCACTATAACTCACACATAATGCTCCATGCACAAATGCTTCAAGCGGGACGTTGACTTTTGAGTGAATCTCGGCAATCTCTTCAATAGATAATTCGCGAGCAAGAACTATTTGTGAAAATCCCACACTTTCAAGAAATTGGGCTTTCTCGGCATTGCGAGTGTCGCATTGAGTACTCGCATGCAGTGCAATAGGAGGAATATTCATACGCAATACTCCCATATCTTGCACAATTAGCGCGTCGACGCCAATACGATATAAGTCGTGGATAAGTTTTTCTACCGATGCTAATTCGTTGTTATAGATAATAGTATTGACGGTAATATAGACCTTTACGTTGAACTGATGCGCAAATTCAACTACCCTGGCAATATCTTCGAGAGAATTGCCGGCGGCCACTCGTGCGCCATGGCTCGACGCGCCCATATACACCGCATCGGCACCATGCTTGATGGCTTCAATGGCAGTGTTGGCATCGCGTGCAGGCGCCAATAATTCTATTTTGCGAGGTCCTTCTTTCTTTCCCATAATTAACTACAAAGTTACTAATTCTTTCAAATATAATCGCATAAATGCCCACTTATAATTGAATTTTTTGTATCTTTGAGAATTGAACTAAATATGAGATTTTGTAATGAAACATTGGCCTAAATTTACTATTATTGTTGTGTTTATATCGTTCTTGTGTTCTTGTGTGTCGCAATCAAATATTTCAAAACAAGGAGTCTTTAGTTATTCATCTAAAGACAATACAATAAATTTAGTTCTTAATGAAAAAGATAAAACATATGAATTAACATGTTCTTTTAAAGGATATAGTTTAAAAGGTAGTTGTCAAGGGAATTGGACTATTCGAAATGACTCAATATTGCTTTATTGTAAAGACCATTTTTCTTCTCGACTATGTAGTGGCTCAATATGTGAAGATAGTATTGTAATTAAACGAAAAAGTAATAAAATACTATATTATCCCAAGTTAAATGCTAAATTAAAATCATCAAATTAATATATTAAGATTTTCAATTTTTAGTTTTAATTAAAATTATGAATGAGTTATTGGCAAAGGCGATAAATATCGCACTTGAGGCACACAAAAATCAAGTAGATAAAGTGGAAATGCCTTATGTTGGTCATGTGATGCGCGTAATGATGGCAGGGCGAACCGAAGCGGAGAAAATCGTTGGTGTTTTGCACGATGTGGTAGAGGATACTGATTGGACTTTTGAGGCTTTACTTAAAGAAGGGTTCCCAACCGAAATTATTGATGCATTGCGTTGTGTTACAAAAATCTCCGATGATGAGCCTTACGATGAATTCATTGAGCGAGTGAAAACCAATCCTTTGGCTGTGGCGGTAAAAATTAATGACCTTACGGATAATATGGATGTGCGTCGTTATAACGAGTTGACCGATAGAGATGTTAATCGTCTACGTAAATATCTCAAGGCCTATCAAGAATTGACTCGGATAAAGAAGTAAGTTTATAGAAGTTCCCTAAAATAATAAACAATTAAATAGCTATACGAAATGAAAAAATGGACCATTGCAGCCCTTTTGGCATCGACAGCAGCATTTGCTCAAACTAATGAGGCGGTGCAACCTTATGTGTATGAATTCACGATAGAAAAAGAACTAGCGGCAACACCGGTAAAGGATCAAGCCAAGACCGGAACATGTTGGTGCCATGCGATGACTTCGTTTATTGAATCAGAGTTAATACGCACCGGCAAGGGTGAGCATGATTTGTCGGAAATGTTTGTGGTGCGACATAATTATATACGTCGCATAAAAGATAATGTGCTTCGCCGTGGTCGCGGGAATGTGTCTCCGGGCAGCATTGGTCACATGCACACATGGGTTATGAAAAACGTTGGACTCATGCCCGAAGAGGCTTATCGAGGCATAGCCTATGATTCAGAGAAACATAATCATGACGAATTGAACCAATGGGTGAAAGCGATAAACGCTAAAGCAGTGGAAATGAAGAAGCCGCTGCCAACAGAGATTGTGGAAGGGGTGCTCGATGCTTATTTAGGCAAAGTGCCTGAAAAATTTGTTTATCAAGGCAAGGAATATACGGCCGAAAGTTTTGGTAAAAGTTTGGGGTTGAATGCCGATGACTATGTGGAAATTACAAGCTTTACTCATCACCCATTTTATGAAAAAGTGATGGTTGAGGTGCCCGATAATTGGGATTATGAAAAGATGTATAATGTGCCTCTTGATGAGTTTATGCAGATAATTGACCATGCAATCAACACCGGTTATACGGTGGTGTGGGACGGCGATTTAAGTGAACCGGGATATGTGTTTCAACACTATGTGGCGGTAAATACCAAGGAAGATATTCGCAATCAAAAGCAATTATCGGCAAAGGCCGTTGAAATCCCTGTGACACAAGAAAGCCGTCAGGTGTATTTCGAAACATTCCAAACCGTAGATGACCACCTCGAACATATCACAGGCATAGCGCACGACCAAGATGGAGTGAAATATTATAAAACTAAAAACTCATTTGGAACAGAGCGTAATGGCACAGGCTATCACTACTTGTCAGAGGAATATGTGAAAGGAAAAACGATATCAATAGTAGTAAATAAAAACTCTATCCCCAAGTTAATACGTCGTAAACTTGGAATATGATTGTTTAGCTAAAGCATAAAAGAAATAAAAAGTGCTGAGAAGCACTTTTTTTATTTGATGTCGCGAATGTCGTAAGGAGTTTCTTGGTATACGAAATAGTTGAGCCAATTTGAGAATAATAAATTGGCATGAGAACGCCAGCGCACAATGGGTTGCTGAGTGGGGTCGTCATTGAGGTAGTAGTTGGCGGGGATTGCCGGGTTTATCCCTTTTTCGAGGTCGCGATGATATTCAAAGTCGAGAGTGCCCGGTGAATATTCAGAGTGCCCGGTGATGAAAAATTCGCGTCCACCACGAGCCATAACCATATATATGCCACTCTCATCACTTTCGGCAATAATCTTTAACCCATCTATTTTTTCGATATCTTCGCGTCGCACTTCGCTATATCGGCTGTGTGGCACATAAAACACATCGTCAAAACCACGGAATATGGGGTTTAGCTCGTCGTCGATATGATGCTTGAACACTCCCGATATTTTGCGGTCGAGCACATATTTGGGCACGCCATAATGATGATATAGCCCGGCAAGTGCCGCCCAACAAATATATAGGGTAGAAGTAACATGCTTTTTGGCCCAATCAAAAATCTCGGTTAATTCTTGCCAATAATCCACATCTTCAAACGCCACTTTTTCAACAGGAGCTCCGGTGATAATCAATCCGTCGTAATTGTTGTGTTTAATGTCGTCGAACTTTTTGTAAAATGTTTCGATATGCTCGCGAGGAGTGTTTTTCGACACGTGGCTATCGGTGTCGATAAAGTCGAGCTCTATTTGAAGTGGTGTGTTAGAGATGAGACGCAGAAGATCGGTTTCTGTCATGATTTTCAACGGCATAAGATTGAGTATCGCAATGCGCAAGGGACGAATGTCTTGCGACGATGCTCGTTGCTCATCAATAACAAAAATATTTTCTGATCTTAACGCTTCAACAGCCGGAAGTGATACCGGAACTCTAACTGGCATAAAAATATATTTTTTGAATTACACCACAAAGATACTACATTTTGCCCAATCAATCAAATTGAGCAATCAAGGATAGTTATTGCCGGTTTAGTGTCGTCTAGTTTATTTCTACGCGGTAAACCTCGTCGATTCCGTCAATCGCATTGATGCTTTCGATAGTTTCGTTAAGCTCTTTTACCGAGTGGATTGTGAAGTCAATGGTACATTCGGCTATGTTGTCGATGGTATTGGTTGAGAGTTCGGTCATTGATAGTCGTTGACGTTCGGTGATGCAATCAACCAAGTCGCTGAGCAAGTGATAGCGGTCGATGCCACGTATCATCAATCTTACCGGATAAAGGAATTCGGGATCTTCCTCAAAGTTTACAGCCACAATAGAATCTCCTTGTTGTGAAGCCATGCTGATGGCACTTTTGCAGTTGCGCTTGTGGAGTGTAACTTCCCCTCGTGAACTCTTAAACCCGATAACCTCTTCGCCCGGAATGGGGTGGCAATTAGGGCAAAGAATATATTTTACTCGTTTTTGATGAGAGAGGAATGTGCGGATTTGTTTTTTAGCTTTATATGTGAGAACATGATCAAGCCAATCAGGTTTTGGATTAACCGTTTCGTTAGTGCCTATTTCTATGCAGTCGCCTCGTTGTAGCACGGTTTTTACCGACGACAATCTTCCGTTTATGCGGGCATATTTAGCATGTTGCCCCACTTGGCTATGAATTTCGTAGGCAAAGTCAAGGGCAGTGGCATTTTTTGGGAGAATAATGGCTTTCCCTTTAGGGGTAAATACCATGATGTCATCATTATAGAATGAAGAGGTGACACCTTCCATAAAGTCTATTTCATTGCTATGGTGTGCAATATCTTTTAGAATTTCACGGAATTTATCAAGCCATGCTTTTATATTTTTTTCAGAGCGTTCGGCAGTACATCCTAGTCTGGAATTGCGCACCATTCGTTCCGATGAAATGTGAATTTCTTCCCATTTTCCTCTTGGAGAGAGTAACTTTACATGAAAACTTTGATATCCGTTTTCTTTTGGAGCATTTATATAATTGGCAACACTACCGGGACGCTCTTTAAATACATCGGTAAGCACTGAATATATGCGAAGACTCATGTCTTTTTCAGATAGTTGAGTCATATTGGGATATATGATACGGATATAATGTTTTCCTGTTACATGAGAGAAATCGCACCCTTTGTTTTTCATCTTGCGCCAAATGCTGAAAGGTGGGCGGAAACGCATTTCGGTGCGGGCCTTTATCCCTTCGCGGGTGAATACCTCGGAAATACGCGATAGGAATGTCTTGGTCATCTCTTTTATACTTTCTTTTTCCTCGGCAAGTAGGGTCTCAATTTCGGCATATTCTTGCGGACAGCGATAACGGAACGATAGGTTTTCCAATTCACTCTTCACATGATACAACCCTAAGCGATTGGCAAGCGGGGCATATAAATAGTCGGTTTCTCCGGCAATCTTCATCTGCTTGTCGGGGCGCATGCTGTCGAGCGTGCGCATATTATGTAAGCGGTCGGCAAGCTTAATGAGCAATGCTCTCACATCAAATTGCACCGATTCAAGAATTTGTTGATAGTTGTCGACTTGTTTCGAGCGCTCGTAGCGGTCTTTTTTCTTTTTAGTAACAACTCCTACAAGAAAAGCTACATCGTCGCCAAAACGTTTGCGAATGTCCTCGAGTGTGTAGTCGGTGTCTTCAACCACATCGTGAAGAAATGCTGCGATGATGGGGTTGGCACCAAGTTCTAATTCCTCGGCCACAATGCGAGCTACAGCAATGGGGTGGAGGATATAGGGCTCGCCCGATTTGCGGAATTGAGTTTTGTGTGCTTCGCGAGCTAATTCAAACGCATCTTTTATGCGTTGCATATCCTCGGGCTCGGTGCGACGTTTAATCGCGTCCATCATATCTGCGACTTTTTGGTCGATAATCGCGTTGTAATCTTGGCTCATAATTTCAAAATATTGAGGTGTTTATCATCTATTTTTTTAAAGAATTATTATTGCTTATAATTTAAATAGAATGATATATGTAGCTTTTTCTATCACAAAATTAGAAATTATTGCTAATAAAACAAAAAAGCGGCAACGAATATTTCGTTACCGCTCAATAAATGCGTATGAGTGCATTATTTGTAAACAATGTTTTGGAACGGGCAATCTTTGAGAATAACTCTTGATTTAGAACTTTCGCCACTGCCTTGCATATTTAGTTGTTTGTCAACTTTCCAATCATTACTGCTATAACCCGAAAATGTGGATAGTGAGCTCATCTGGTCTTCGAAAAAAGATGTAGAACTCCAACTATGACCGGAGTGGTCTCCGGTTCCACTAAGATGATATAGGTTGTTATTATAAACAACGCCTCCCGTTACAACTGTTCCTATCATTGATTCTCCGGCGTCATGAGTATTGCCATAATTTATGCAATATTCCAATGCTACATAATAGTCGCAATGACCGATAATGCCACCATGCGTAGCATCTTTTGCCGGGCCAACACTGCCGCAATTATAGCATGATTCAACGTGAGAATCTTCGGCTAAACATTTTCCTTCTTCCATATATCCAACAATCCCCCCCATGTGAGCACTCGAAGAACGGTCTGAAACAATAGTCCCTGTATTAGCACAATTATATACATGGACATTGTCATATTCTTCTAATCCGTCGGCATCTTGCCCAAGAGAGCCTGCAATGCCACCAATTCCTTTGAAATAACCATTCCCGGTAATTGTTCCATGGTTTGCGCAATGGTTTACTCTGATTTTGTCGGAATCGCATTTGCCAACAATGCCTCCTACACACCCCCAATCACTACTTGACGCTGTGATGTTGCCGTAATTTCCGCTTCGGGCAATTTTAGTCCAGTCTTTGCCTTCACCATCGGCAGAGATGTATCCAACAATACCCCCTACAAAATGCTTGCCTGAAACGGGCCCTACATTGGCACATTCGTTAATCCATGGCTCATCTTCTGAATTGTTGATTTTTCCACAGATGCCACCGGTCTTTTGTCCACCGGTAATTTCACCATAGTTAACACATTGGGTGATTTGTCCGAGTTTGTTGGTTTCTCCGACAATGCCTCCGGTATAATCGTTACCGGTTATGATGCCCGAAAAAGAGCATGACTTTACGGCGAGATCTCCATCTTCGAAATATCCTACAATTCCTCCTGTGTATATTCCTCCTGAGTTAGAAACCGTTGCTTTCACTGCGATGCCTTCAATTTCCGATTTATAGGCGTGGCCAACTGCTCCACCTACTTTGTCACCTTTGCCTTTAACAGTGCAAATAACAGATGCTTTGCTGTCATCAAAATGATTTATTCCCGAAGTTGGATATAATGATTGAGTCCCTTTTAGGGTTGATGACTCCATATATCCCACAATCCCACCAACAATGGAGTTTGCTTCGATAGGCAAGCCTGAGATTTGAGTTCCCGATTTGCCATATAGAGGTGTGCCGATATTAAATGTTGTTTTTTCGATTTTTCCGGCTAAACCACCAACGTGGGAGTTCCCTGATATTGGAGTCATAATATAATTTTCGCCTTTTAATGATATCGATTTCGCTTTTATATAGCCAAAAAGCCCACCTACATAATCTCCTCCTTTAATTTGAATTTCACTGTTATCGCTTGCTGCAACTTTGTTGTTGCTGAATGTCAGCAAGTCATCGTTATCGTTATAATATTTGAGGTAGCCAATAAATCCTCCTATATAGTTCCCTTGTTTAGTAATTATACATGACTGGCTGTTAGTGATTGAAAGTTTATGTGCAATATCGGCATAACCTATAAATCCACCACCATAATTATTGGCATTTAGAGGTGATATTACTCGACAATTATCAATAGAGCTTTGAGGTTCCCATAAATACAATATATTGCCGATTAATCCACCCACGTTACAATTCCCGGTAATTACCTGAGCATTGTCATCGATTGATGATGTGTGCAGAACTTCGGTGTTTGTAATATTAAATTCATGGTTGTCAATTAACCCAATAACTCCACCTACATTTTCGGCGTTATTTGACACTGAAACATTTACACTTCCAACCCTAAAACTGCTTGTTGTCGTAAATTTATCTACAGAACAATAGCAATCTAGATAACCAATGGCTCCTCCAATGTTTTTGGCTCCGGAAATAGATGCACCCATAGTTATATTATCCATATAAATATAGCCATATGCACAACTTCCGATAAGCCCACCTATATTATTTGTCCCTGAGATATTCCCGGATATATTGATGTGGCTTAATTTGACAGTGTTTTTAGCAAAGCCGGCTATTGCACCTAAATTCTCTCCATTGCTAATGCTAATGTTGTTTATTTTCAGATTTGAAATTATTGCTCCATTTATTAATTGCTTGAAAATTCCTGCTTCATTTTTACCATTAATTACAACATCACTTAAGCAGAAATTATCGCCATTGTAATTGCCGGCAAAATATTGTGACGCTAATCCTTCTCCATCATTTTGTTCATCGTTTGACCATTGAAAAGAAGCTGTTTGCTTGAAATAAAAACCGGCACCATGATATTCGTCTTTACTAAGGGCAAAAATAAATTTATTGAATTTGTCGTTGCTATTAATCATGAATGGATTATCCTTGGTGCCATCTGTAAAGCGAGAACCGATATATTCAGAATAAACACCGTTGTTAATCTCTTTGATAACAATTAATTGATCCTCAATTTGGGCAATGAAACGGTTGGAGATTGAATCAACCTTGATTACATAAGAGCCATCGGGGATAGTTGCTTCAATAGGAATTGTCAATCCTATTTCCGACTCTGCGTCGTTAACCGGTGTAATATTGGCATGGAGCCTGCCAACGTATGAGCCATTTATTTGTATAATGTCAACATCGCTGTCAACGACAGATGTTGAGCATATATGCGGTATGCGAAATATACTCAAATGGTGAGAATCGAATTTTTCCACTCGTGAGTGTTTGAAAATATTATCAAATTCATCATCACAAGAGCTAATACTAAAAACGAATATTGACAATAGTAATAGTTTTAAAGTCTTAGTCATATTTAAGTATGGTTTTAGTTAATTATTTTGTCATTTCTGATGTAAACGGAACAGGGAATGAATTGCCCGAACTGATAGTGGGTATAGTCCATAGATTATTTGAAGTGCCTATGTCCCAGCCGTCATAGCTATTAGGATCAGAAATCTCATCAGCCGACAATGCTGTTCCACAAGGATCTAATGTGTTGGTTTTTGCGTCATAAAAATATAAATAATCTACTTTGCAATTAGTGCCTGATTTCCCAATAAGACTCGCGTTGGAATTATCAACCAAGGATAATGAGTTTAATATCTGAACCTCATTGTCGGCTTTTCCCGCTAAATGTCCACCTTCATTAGGGAAATTTCCTGTATTTAAGCAATCCCTAATCACACCACGATCGTAGATATGTCCAACTATACCACCTACCTCATTAGACGATATATCATTGCAAGAAATTTCATGAGCATTTACACATTGGGAAATAATCACTACGTTGTCAGTGTAGTCGGCTGCTCCTTTTGAAATTGAGTTGATGCCGCCCACAACTCCTGCTACAGTGCCGGTCACTATAAATCCGGCTGCTAAACCTCCTGATGCGACAGTCGCACCAATAGCACATACGGTTGTCGCAATAATGCTTGCGGCACCAAAAACAGTATATACAATTTCCTTATTCGTATTGTTTTCGTGTATTTCCTCGGCTCGCTCACTCATCTTGTCATTTATTTTTTCAAAGAAATTGTCATTATTTGTCTCGTCATTGCCCGACAACGGCATCAAATAATTTGACAATGACACTGTGTTGTTTGAATAATTTATAAATGCATCAGAAGAAAAAGTGTCGGCAAGTTGAAAATGTATTTCACCCCTAACATCATTTATTTCAGAGAGAATATTAGTTACTCGATTGTTTAAATCAGCCTTAATATCAGTCTCTATCGTTTCAATATGATGAGGGTTGGCCAAATGATCTACACCGTAGCCCCATAATGTGGTTGATGGCACTTTCATTACCGTTTCTATACCCAATTCAACCCCTTTCATTATATATTTTGCTGTTCCGGTTACATCTTTTGCATGTTCTATTACTGCGAATGTGGGTCCAAGAAACGCAAGAGCAATTTCGGCACTGCCAAATACCACCTCGGCAATGTTTATCGGAGACCATTCTCGTGGGTCGCCAAATTCACCGGCTATACCTCCAACCGGAGAATTTGCACCTAAGACTTTATTGTGATTGCCACAATAGTGAATAATTGTGTTGTTACCCGATAGAGAGACTATCCCGGCAGCGTGAGACCCGGTTGCATTTATCATTCCATAGTTCTGGCAATTGGTATATACTCCTGAATTGGATAGAGCCGATATGCCTGCTACATAATTGCGCCCATTTATCGCTCCGGTGCTTATTGAGTTGTGAATAACCGACAATGAAGTGTGTCCGGCAATTCCTCCAACATGATCCATCGCAGAAACCGTACCATTGTTTATTGATGCAACGCAACCCAATTGTGCCTCGCCACAAAGTCCCCCCGCATGTGAATTGCGGGCCGATATGTTTCCTGTATTTTTGCAATAACGCAAATAAGTGCTGTTATATAAAGCACCGTTACTCTCGGTGTAGGCAAGACGTGTAGTGCCTATAATTCCACCGACGCCGTCATACCCCGTAATTGTCCCGTTATTTTCGCATCCTGAAATCCAAGACACACCCGAACCGCCACAAATGCCACCGGTGCCTCGACTCATTGAGTTTTCGTTGTCACTCGTATATTTTATCGCTCCGGTTATAGCTCCAGAGTTGCTACTTGTTGTTATCGACAGCGTATCAGCAACACCTATAATGCCTCCGGCTCCGGCATAGTTGGTTGTAACGGTACTTGTGTTTTTGCACAAGTCGATTGAGGTCAATGAATAAGCACTGCTACTACCAACAATACCTCCGGCATTATAGTCGGCCGTGATTGTATTTCCTTCCGACTGGCATTGCTCAATCATTCCCACTGTATGCATGTCGATCATTCCCACTAAGCCACCGGTAGCAACACCATCTCCGCTTGCTTTAATTTTGCTGTTTTTTACTTTGCAATTAATAATTGAAGATGTAGTGCGTTCTCCACTCAATGTCATAAGACAACCGGCGATTCCCCCAACTCCAACCGAGCCCGAGATATCTGCATTCACGATTGTGAGATTTTGAATAGATGAATTAGTTATATGCCCAAATAGACCAACTCCACAAAGTTCTTCGTGGTGGCTATACATATTTGTAATTTTATGACCACCACCATCGTATGTCCCTATAAATGGATATGCAACATCGCCAATAGGAGTCCAGCCATTTTCGTGTTTGCAATAATATGATGCATCATGAAGTGAGATGTCGGCTACTTGTTTGAAATAGGCTCCATTGAATTTGTCGTATTCATAAAAGTCTTTTACTCCCAATGTCAGATTATATAGATGTGGACCACAGGTTACTATATATGGGTCGTCCTCAGTGCCACTACCTGTCATTTGCATCGTTTTATCAAACGAATCTAATAGACTGACTTGTTGTTTGAAGATTTCAATACGACAACCAAGACCATATTGCATTGTGATTGTGCTATCATTTGATTCAATTTTGTATTCAAAATAAAGCAAACGATAAATGCCATCGGCAAGGCCTTGCTCAAAGTTTACTATTGTTTTGCCATTTGTTTTTGATACATGGCATTTTCGTGAGATTTGACTATCGTCAGGTGCAAGCATATAGCACATTACGGTGTCGTTGATGTGTAGATTTTCGGTTTCCTCTTTTAATTCCAGAATTTTAAAATCCCCAATAAATTCATCATGAGGAAAATCTTGTTTTGCGTGAAAAAAATCATCGTCACAAGCAATGAGAAATATGCTTATGGTTGCAATGATTAAGAATACTATTTTTTTCATATTGAATCATATTGAGTTGTAATTGCAAATATATGGATAAATTAAAAAAAATAGATACAATTTATATAAAAAATATATGGGGATTTGCATTTTTTATTTGTGCAAATCCCCATTGCAAATATTTGTGGCTACTCAAAAGTCAGTTTTTGTTTATGGATTATCGTGTTGTCAATAGAATGAAATCTAACTAATACCTATTTTTATGTTTTTATAGATTACGCGTTATTTCTTATTCGGTCGTCGAAGGCTGTGAGGGCGGCTTTTGCGCCTTCGCCCATCGCCACAACGATTTGTTTGTAGGGAACGGTCGACACATCGCCGGCTGCATACACTCCGGTAACTGATGTGCGGCAACGCTCGTCAATATTTATTTCGCCCATCGCGTTGGTGTCGAGGTGCTCGGCAAACGAAGCACTATTGGCTGCCAACCCAATCTGTACAAATACTCCGTCGAGGGCTATTTCTCGTTCTTCGCCCGTAGTGCGGTCTTTCACTCGCAAAGCGGTCATCTTTGAACCATTACCTATCACTTCGGTAGTTTGTGACGATGTGAATACCTCTACGTTTGCAAGGCTCGCAACTTTCTTTTGCAACACCTCGTCGGCCTTAAGCGTGTCGGCAAACTCCACCACCGTAACTTTTCGGCATATCCCTGCAAGGTCGATAGCCGCTTCGATGCCTGAGTTTCCTCCGCCTATCACTGCCACGTCTTTACCCTTATAGAACGGTCCGTCGCAGTGGGGGCAGAATGCCACTCCTCGTCCCATGTATTCCGCTTCGCCGGGAACATTTAGCTTGCGCCAACTTGCACCTGTGGCAATGATGAGTGCCGGACTTTCGAACACTTCGCCACCTATGGCATACACTTTCTTAATATCGCCCTGTAAGTCCACTCGGTCGATAGTGCGTTGGTCAAACACTTCGATTGCATACTCGCCGATATGTTTCTGAAGATCAGCAGCAAGTTTTTCGCCGGTAGTGTAAGGCACCGATATGAGGTTTTCAATCCCAACGGTCTCTTTTACCTGTCCTCCCATACGTTCGGCCACAATAGCCACTTTCAACCCTTTGCGAGCCGAATAAATGGCTGCCGAGCTGCCGGCAGGGCCACCGCCCACTACTACAACATCAAATTCTCTCACCGTAGGCTCGCAACTTTCGTCATAGAGGCAGTCGAATGTGTCCTCCATTTTGCGAAGCAATGTCGCCATATCGCCACGCCCGGTGTGAAACACTTTGCCGTTGGCATAAACCGTTGGCACAGCTTGAATATGGAGCGAGTTTACTTCATCTTCAAATCTTGCACCGTCGACCATTTCGTGAGTGATATTGGGGTTGAGCAACGCAAAGATATTAAGCGTTTGCACCACATCGGGGCAATTGGTACAACTCAACGACACAAACGATTGTAGCGTTACCTTTCCTTGAATACCCTTGATGCGTCGCACTATCGTGCTGTCGGGCAAATTCTTCCCTTTGCCGTCGGCATTGAGCACCGCGAGCAATAGCGATGTAAACTCATGTCCGCCCGGAATGCCACGGAACTTCACACTGGTGTCGACTCCCTCTTTCAATAAAGAGAATTCAAGAGCGTCGCGGTCGGCAACCTCTGTGAACGTCGCCGAGAGTAGGGGAGAACAATCTGCCACATCGTTGATGAAGCCGATTAACTCCTGTGCATCACTGCGATTGGGATTATATCTTACCTCGAAAGTGTAACCTCCGTCAAGAAGTTGAAACACACCTTTTACTTGATCTTTTATACCTTGGTCCAACATGAGTTAAATTGAGAATTGAGAGTTGAAAATTGAGAATTTTGTAGGAACTTGGCAAGCCGTGTCCGAGATGAAAATTTGAAGAAGAGGGTGCGAAATCTATATTTTAGTTGGTTAATTCATCATTCCGCACCCCTCATTCCGCATTCACTTAGATTTTTCCTACGAGGTCGATGCTTGGTTTGAGCGTTTCAGCACCTTGTTTCCACTTAGCAGGGCAAACTTCGCCGTCGTGAGTAGCTACAAATTGAGCGGCTTCAACCTTGCGGACAAGTTCGTCGGCATTGCGACCGATGCTGTTGTCTTGAATTTCAGCAATCTTGATTTTGCCTTCAGGGTTCACCACGAAAGTACCGCGATAAGCCATTCCGTCATCTTCAATCATCACACCAAAACCGCGAGAGAGCACACCTGTTGGGTCGGCAAGCATTGGGTAACCGATTTTGCGGATTGATTCCGATGCATCGTGCCATGCCTTGTGAACGAAGTGTGAATCGGTGCTTACAGAGTACACCTCCACGCCGAGCGACTTAAGATGGTCATATTTTTCAGCGAGGTCAACGAGCTCGGTAGGACATACAAAAGTGAAATCGGCAGGATAGAAAAAGAAGATAGCCCATTTGCCTAAAACATCTTCGTGTGACACAGTTTTGAACTCGCCATTGTGATACGCTTGCACTTTAAATTCGGGTAATTGAGAATTGATAATTGGAGTCATAATTTTTATTGTTTAAATGGTTAATAAATTTGTATTCGTTTTAATGTTTTTAATTTCAAAAATTGTATTCAGTTGAGGAATGTTCCTCGTTTCTGATGCAAAGATATACACCCCCTCCCACATCATAACAATTTTTCCAATTGATAGTTTTTATAACTCAATAGACAATCTCTATAACAATATGTAACAAATTGTTCTATAATAAAATGTGCGTCAAAAAGCCTATAACACCACAATTTAGAGAGTATGCAACTCTCCTCTTGTTTTTGCCGAAAAATAGGAGGAGTGGCTCAACGAGCCGAGGTGGTCAACGCTGCTCAATCCAAACAGTCACTCTTTTTTATATTATAGCGACTCTTGCACCTTGCAAATAGGAGAGAGCAGAATAACTCTCCTCTTGTTTTTCTCAGAAAAATAGGAGGAGTGGCTCAACGAGCCGAGGTGGTCAAACCCGCGCCAACCCAACATCCCTTTTTTATATTATAGCGACTCTTGCACCTTGCAAATAGGAGAGAGCAGAATAACTCTCCTCTTGTTTTTGCTGAAAAATAGGAGGAGTGGCTCAACGAGCCGAGGTGGTCAACACAGCATCAACCCAAACAATCCCAATGATATTTTTCTCATAGAATTACCGATTCCTAACGCATAATGCGTCAAAATCCCGCCCATGCAAAATATTATCTTTGCATGGGTTGATATTATAACCATTTTTTATTACCTTTGCTACTTAATCTATCACTAACCGCAAAGACCATAGAAAACAAAACGCCCCACAAAGGCAAATAACATAATTAGCCCCCCTTGATAGATTTATGAGCATTGGTCCTCGCGGTAACTATCGAGGGGTTCTTTGTTTTTAGCAGATATGACAACACAAAGCGAAGCTGCATTAGAAAATGGTCTGATCAAGACCTTGCAAAATATGAGTTATGAGTTCGTTGAGATTCGTGAAGAAAGCAATATGCTTGCTAACTTTAAGTCTCAACTTGAAAAGCATAACCAAAAAGAACTTGCGAAATACAATCGCACTCAGTTCACAGATAAGGAATTTGAAAAAATCCTCATTCATTTAGAGGGTGGAACTCGTTTTGATAAAGCAAAGAAACTCCGTGACCTTTATCCTCTCGAAACTGAGGACGGAGAACGCATTTGGGTTGAGTTTCTAAATCGTAATCAATGGTGTAAAAATGAATTTCAAGTTACCAATCAAATAACAGTTGAAGGTCGCAAGAAATGTCGTTATGATGTAACCTTACTTATTAATGGTTTGCCCCTTGTGCAAATTGAATTGAAAAAAAGAGGTATTGAACTAAAACAAGCATACCAACAAATACAGCGATATCATAAAACTTCTTACCATGGCTTATTTGATTACATTCAAATATTTGTGGTTTCAAATGGTGTGAATACTCGCTATTTTGCTAACAATCCAAATCAGGGTTACAAATTTACTTTTAATTGGACTGACTCCGCAAATACTCCATTCAATGACTTAAACCTTTTTGCCAATGAGTTCTTTGACAAATGTACCCTCGGCAAATTAATAAGCAAGTATATTGTAATGCACGAGGGCGATAAATGCCTAACGGTATTGCGACCTTATCAATTCTATGCCGTTGAAAAGATTCTTGACCGTGTGCAAAATTCCAATAAAGACGGATATATTTGGCACACAACAGGAGCTGGTAAAACCCTTACCTCATTTAAGGCGGCTCAATTAGTCTCTGAAATAGACGGAATCGACAAAGTAATGTTTGTTGTTGACCGTCATGACCTTGACACGCAAACACAATCAGAATACGAAGCATTTGAACCAGGTGCTGTAGATAATACAGACAACACTTCAGAACTTATCAAACGCCTCAATGGAAATAGCAAAATCATTATTACTACAATTCAAAAACTTAACACTGCCGTATCTAAAGACTATTACAGCAATAAACTGCTTTCGGTCAAAGATAAACGCATTGTTATGATTTTTGACGAGTGCCACCGTAGCCATTTCGGAGATAGCCATAAGAATATTATGAAATTCTTTACCAATACTCAAATATTCGGTTTTACAGGCACTCCTATATTTGTAGAGAACTCTGTTGACGGACATACAACCAAAGAAATATTTGGTGATTGTTTGCATAAGTATCTTATAAAAGATGCTATTGCTGATGAAAATGTACTCGGTTTTTTGGTTGAATATTATACCGGCAATGTGTCTGCCGAATATGATGACGAGGGACGAATGACCGAAATTGCTCAGTTTATTCTTAACAATTTCAACAAATCAACATTTGACGGAGAATATGACGCACTATTTGCAGTGCAATCTGTTCCTATGTTGGTTAAATATTACAAGATTTTCAAGAGCCTTAACCCTCAAATAAAGATTAGTGCTGTATTTACTTACGGACAAAACACTAATCAAGATGACGCATACACAGGTATGAATAAAGGCTTTGAAAACGAAAAAGTTCAAGCCGATGAGTTGCAAGCCATAATGGATGATTACAACATAATGTATGGCACAGCATTCACGACTGAAAATTTCAGTGCATACTACGATGACATAAATCTTCGTATGAAAAAGAAAAAGCCTGATATGCAACCTCTTGACCTTTGCCTTGTAGTTGGTATGTTCCTAACAGGTTTCGACTCTAAAAAGTTGAACACTCTATATGTAGATAAGAAACTTGAATATCACGGATTGTTACAAGCATTCAGTCGTACAAATCGCGTGCTTAATGAGAAGAAACGCTTTGGTAAAATCGTTTGCTTCCGTAATCTTAAAGACAATGTAGATACTTCGATAAAGCTATTTAGCAATAACTGCCCAATAGAAGATATTTTGCGTGAGCCTTTTGATAAGGTTAAAAATGAACTTAACGACTTGACTATTGAGTTTTTGAAGAAATACCCAAAACCTCAATTTGTTGATACTTTGCAAAGCGAATATGACAAGCGTGATTTCGTTATAGCGTTCCGTGAAATTATCAAGAAACAGGCTGAGATTCAGATCTACGAGGAATATAATCCCGAAGATTCAAGCCTATATATGACCGAACAGGAATTTAATGATTTCAAGAGTAAATATCTTGATATTGCATTGGGTGTTGTTACTCCTGAACAGCCAACAGGAGTTGCTGCTGAACCACAAGAACCATACGGAGAGCCTAAAACTCTTGAAGATATCGACTTCTGCTTGGAATTACTCCATAGTGATGTTATCAATGTGGCTTATATTCTTGCTCTTATTGCTGACCTTAATCCGTCAAGCGATGATTACCAAGTTAAACGCCAAAACATCATTGATACAATGATTAACGATGCAGAAATGCGTAACAAAGCAAAACTCATCGACGGCTTCATTCAACAAAATGTGGACGATGACCGAGAAAACTTTGAGCGTGCTAAAGCTGATGGTTCTATGGACTTGGAAGCAAAGCTTAATGCTTATGTTAAAGAAAAGCGAGAAAGAGCAATTAAAGATCTTTCGGAAACCGAAAATATTCCTGTCGATGTACTTGCACGCTACTTAGCTGAATACGACTATTTGCAAAAGCATAAGCCCGAAATTATTCAGGAAGCAGTTGCTGAGCAACATCTTGGTCTTATCAAAACAAGAAAGGCTATCAAACGAGTTACCGAACAATTAATGTCAATTATTAACACATTCTCTTGGGAATAAAATACTACAATAATATGAGCGAAGAACTTCAACAAAAATTACGCAACCAACTTTGGACTGTTGCTAATACTTTAAGAGGAAATATGTCAGCCGGTGAGTTTATGTACTTCTCACTTGGTTTTATATTCTATAAATATCTATCGGAAAAAATCGAGCATTTTGCCGATAATGCTCTTGTTGATGATGAAATTTCTTTCAAAGAACTTTGGAAGATTACCGACGATGAAGATTATCTTGAACTTCAAGAAGCAGTGAAAACCCAATGTCTTGAATCTATTGGTTATTTTATCGAACCCGAATTTCTTTTCTCATCGGTTATCGCTTTAATCAAGAAGAAAGAAACCATTCTTCCTATTCTTGAACGCTCATTAAAACGCATTGAGGATAGCACTCTC
The DNA here is from genome assembly GCA_017399915.1 of Muribaculaceae bacterium. Taxonomy (GTDB): domain Bacteria; phylum Bacteroidota; class Bacteroidia; order Bacteroidales; family Muribaculaceae; genus RGIG4079. Next base: position 1,259 of record JAFQAS010000061.1, on the reverse strand, counting down.
GGTCAAGACAGCGAAGAAGATTTCGGCGGACTTTTCTCCGATATCGACCTTGCTTCGCCCAAACTTGGCAAAACTACCGACGACAAAAATACTCTTATCAGCAATGTGCTTCTTGCTCTTGATGAAATAGATTTTGGTATTGATGCCACTGAAGAGATTGATATTCTTGGCGACGCATACGAATATATGATTAGTCAATTTGCAGCCGGTGCAGGAAAGAAAGCTGGTGAGTTTTACACTCCTCAGGAAGTGAGCCAAATTCTTGCTGACATTGTAACCACAGGCAAGACACGCCTACGCAATGTTTATGACCCTACTTGTGGTAGTGGCTCATTGCTTATTCGTGCAGCTCGTAATGGTAAGGCTGAAGATATTTACGGACAAGAGAAGAACCCTACAACATTCAACCTCTGTCGTATGAATATGTTGCTTCACGGTATCAAGTTCCACAACTTCTGTATTGAGAACAACGATACTCTTGAACATGATGAATTTGGCGACACCCAATTTGACGCTGTGGTTGCAAACCCACCATTCTCGGCAGAATGGAGTGCCGACGCTAAATTCAATAATGATGATCGTTTCAGCAAACCGGGTAAACTTGCTCCAAAGAGCAAAGCCGACTATGCGTTTATTCTTCACATGATTCATCACCTCAATGAAGGTGGTACAATGGCATGTGTTGCTCCTCACGGTGTATTGTTCCGTGGCTCGGCAGAGGGAACTATCCGTCAATTCCTTATCGAAAATAAAAACTATATTGACGCAATCATCGGATTGCCTGCAAACATTTTCTACGGTACATCAATCCCGACTTGTATTCTCGTTCTTAAGAAGTGCCGTCAAGCCGATGACAATATCCTTTTCATTGACGCAAGCAAAGAGTTTGAAAAAGTCAAAACTCAAAACAAACTTCGCCCCGAACATATCGAAAAAATCGTTACCACTTATCGTGAACGCAAGGAGATAGAGAAGTATAGCCATTGTGCCTCTCTTGATGAAATCAAAGAGAATGACTATAACTTGAATATTCCTCGATATGTTGATACTTTTGAGGAAGAGGAAGAAATCGACATCAAGGCTGTAATGGCTGACATTAAGTCGCTTGAAGCACAGCGTGCAGAACTTGACGCTCAAATCGAAGTTTACTTAAAGGAACTTGGATTAGTTGACTAATAGCAATCCTTAATGTTTAACCTAAAAGTAAACTAATGATTATGGCAGACAATAAACAAAATAAAAATCCAAATGTACCCAAT
>JAFQAS010000060.1 GCA_017399915.1 Muribaculaceae bacterium | reverse complement strand
CGACTTTGAAGAAGAGCTTGAAAACACGCAATACCTGTATAATAAGTTCTATTTTGCTAAGGGCATATTGGATAACAAGTCTAATGCTGAGGATTACGAATTGGTTTATACAAAATGTTAAGAGGAGATAAGTTATATGAAGATACAATACGCTTCTGACATACATTTGGAGTTGTCAGATAATTCAAGATTTATAAACATTATACCGTTTGAGGTAACTGGTGATGTGTTAGTCTTCGCTGGAGATATAGGTTACTTGCGCGATAAGACCTTACCAAATATGAAGTTTTGGAAATGGGCATCGGCAAACTATCGTGAGGTGTTGTTGGTGCCAGGTAATCACGAGTTTTATGGTAATGGCGACATATTAGCCTATGGCGATAGTTGGAGTCATAAGATACTGCCTAATGTACATTATTATCAGAACAAGGTGGTACGCATCGATGATACGGACTTCATCCTCTCTACTCTGTGGTCACATATCCAGCCTCAGGATGAGTATTTTGTAAGTCGAGGTATGAACGATTTTAGGCAGATACGATATGGCGGTCGTAGGTTTACTACCGATGATTTTAATGTTGAGCATCAAAAGTGCTTATCTTTCATTAAACAGAGTGTCGCCGAGAATACAGCAGAGCATATTGTTGTCGTAACCCATCATCTGCCATCGTTGGCAGTCGTGACTCCGCAGCATAAAGGCAGCTTGCTCAATAGTGCATTTGCAACTGAGTTGGGCTACTTTATTGCTGACAGCCGTATCGATGCGTGGATATTTGGACACTCACACGCCAACGAGGAGGCAACTATTGGCAATACACGCCTTGTCTGCAATCAACTTGGCTATGTTTCCTACGGAGAGCATCTTGATGGCTTTGATGGCGGGAAGTTTATTGAGGTGTAGTCTATATGCCTCGATACTCTGCGAAAGTCTGAAAATAAATTCAACTTTCGCAGGGTATCAATACTTTTTGGCTCGCAATTTGTTTTTATAAACAAAAATGTTTATTTTTGCAGTATGAATAGAATGGTTGAAATACTCAAGGGATTGCACCCTGGTCTTTTCTTGCAGCGAGAGTTGGGTAATAGAAAACTCAAAAGTGGGCAGTTTGCCGAGTCTATTGGCGAACACCCACAAACTTTGAGTGCCATTATTCGTGGGCGTAGGTCAATGAATACACCTCTGTCCCTCCGTATCGAGCAGGCTCTCGGTTTGGAGGAGGGTTTCTTAATGACTCTACAGGTGTACTATGATATAGCCGAAGAGAAGCGTAAGCTATCACAAAACCATCGCCCTGACCTTACAAAATTCCGTAGCACAATATTTTGGGATACAAAGATTGAAAATATTGACTTTACAGCACATAGCAGATATGTAATCAATCGTGTGTTTGAGCGAGGAAATGAGGAGGAGATACAGGAGGTTATCCGTTTCTATGGTCGTGATGTCATATTGGATAACATCAACCTAAAAGTGAAGTCGCCATTTGAAAATAATATAAAAGCAAACATAAAACAGTATTTGGACTATGAAGCGTAAAGAACTGCAATACCAGACTGTCAAACCTATTTTGCGTTCTACTTTGGAGCGATTGATGGAGATAGATGAGTTTAAACCATTTAGGTTGGTCGGTGGTACATCGTTGTCACTCCGCTATGGTCATCGTATGTCTGATGATATAGACCTATTTACCGATGCAGAGTATG
>JAFQAS010000002.1 GCA_017399915.1 Muribaculaceae bacterium | reverse complement strand
GATGTAAACCCTTGTCAACTATCTACACGAAATGACAAAAAATAAGCTCCGCAAATTCTCCACGTCAGAAATATGTATCAAAAATATGTGGAAATTTGGGAACCATCAAAAAGCAGCCTGAAAGTGTTAAATTTTAGAATACACTGATAATTAAAGGTTTATATTTGGTTATTTCTGAATAGTTTTGGTTGTTTGGGGCTTCTAAATACAATTATATAATGCATAAGAGTCAATCTTTGTTACCGAATTGGGAATTGAGATAGATGTCAAGTTGAAGCAATCACAGAACGACGCATAGCCAATTTGGGTCACCGAATAAGAAATGCCTTTGTATGTAACTGAAGAGGGAATAGTTATAGAGCCGGAATATTCATTTTCTCCGCAAGTTACCTCTACACTTTTAACTGTTTCGTTTAATACGTGGTAGTAGATACCATCGACTTCAAAGCCATGAGCGAATGATGGGAGTGTTGCTATGAGCATTATCATTGCAGCAAGAATTGCTCTGAGTTGATTGGTTGGAGTTCTCATTTTTTAATGTGTTTTATTGTTGGGGGAGTATGTTTATCACAAAGTTAGTAATTATTTTCAACAAACAAAAAAAGTATCATAAAAAGGTCTGACAAACGCATCAAGTCAGGAGGTATTGGGCAAAAGTCTTCAACTACGCGGTTATTACCTTGGACAAGCCTTTGCGAGCTGATGTACACTTCGTTTTCCCATGCCATGCACGATTTCAAAATGTTGAAAAGTGTATGTTTTTATGTTTTCTCAATTCATTATTGTATCTTTGCACTCAAGAAAATCAGCTTTGTTATGATTAAGAATTTGTTATTTGACCTTGGAGGCGTGATAATGGATATCCGCCGATTGAATTGCGTGGCATCGTTTGAGCGTCTTGGCATGAAAGATGCCGATAGTTTTCTTGGCGAATATAGTCAGAAGGGTCCATTTCTTCAACTCGAAGAGGGGTTGATTAATGAGGCTCAATTTCGTGATGCGGTGCGTGAATATATTGATGGCGAGGTCTCCGATAAGCAAATCGACAAGGCTTTTTGCGATTTTCTTGTGGGTATTCCAGCGTATCGACTTGAACAGTTGCGCCAACTGAAGAAACAATATGGCATTTATATGTTGTCGAATACCAATCCCATTATGTGGCATTCGCGCATAGCCGAGGAGTTCCGCCAGGAGGGAATGGAGCGAGAAGATTATTTCGACGGCATAGTCACCTCATTTGAGGCTCGTAGCATCAAACCCGATGCAAAAATTTTCCACACAGTTGTGGAAAATTTAGGAATAAAACCTGAGGAGACGTTATTCCTTGATGACTCGCAAAAAAATCTTGATGCCGCATCGGCATTAGGCTTTCACACATTGCTTGTCGCTCCCGGCAGTGAATTTTTTGACCTTATTAATGCACTATAAATGAAATTGTTGCAACAAGAAGATATTGACCACGCTACATCGCGCATTGCCGTGGTGGGCACCTTTGATGGGGTGCATCGTGGTCATCGTTTTCTGCTTGATTATATGAAGGCAGAGGCCTTGCGTTGCAACCTTGAACCAACGGTAATCACTTTTGCGCAACACCCATTGTCGGTGATAAAACCTCAAGCTCTTCCCCCTCAATTAACCACTACAGCCGAGCGAATTTCCCTTCTCGAAGCCAATGGAGTGGAGTGTTGCATAATGATGGAGTTTAATGAATCGTTCCGACAGTTGACTGCCCGCCAATTTCTTGAATTGATACACCGGAGCTATGGAGTGAAAAAGCTTGTAGTGGGTTTTGATACTCGTTTTGGCAAGGATTGCGTTGATGGTTATGAGCAATATCGTGAGATAGGCAAAGAGGTGGGGATAGAGGTTGTTCAAGCACCAAAATATGGAAGCGGAATAAGTTCGTCGGAGATACGCACAATGCTGTTGACACATAATATAGCTGAAGCCAATGAGGCTCTCGGACATCGCTATTCATTAGAGGGTGTAGTGGTGGGCGGCAAGCAGATAGGGCGCACCATTGGTTTTCCAACCGCAAATATAGAGGTTGCCGACAGCAAAAAACTCATTCCATCAAATGGTGTTTATGCGGTAGATGCAATCATTCCTCATCTTGGCGAAAAGCGGTATAGAGCAATGCTGAATATTGGTCGTCGCCCCACAATCGATAATCCTCATGCACCTATTTCAATAGAAGCACATATAATCGACTTTGAGGGAGATATTTATGGCAAAACTCTACGCCTTGAATTTCTTGATTTTATACGTCATGAACAACGGTTTGCCTCACTTGAGCAGCTCACAGAGCAGATTCAACTCGATCGCCTCGTTGCGATAAATATTTGCTCACAGGGGATAAATCGCGATTAATGTCGCTAAGGTTTTTAAGCTCCTTAAGGACGCTATGTTGAAAGGTCTATTAAGGTGTTGAGGATTATGGCTTGATAAATTATTGCAGTTCAATTTGTTGCAATTTGTCATGATTCAAATGATAATAATTCTCAACTCTCAACTCTCAATTCTCAATAATTTTCTTTATCTTTGTTGATTAGAATAATTTAAACGCATATAATTATGACTTTTGCTGAAAGTTGCAACAAAATTTTTGATGAAACCACAGCACAATATCACGTGACTGATGATGTTGATGCTAAGGAAGTTAATAATTACGAGGAGGGCTCAATCGAGCACACTCTCCATGCTAAAAACTGGATTGATGCCGTGCAATGGCACTTGGAAGATATTATCCGCGACCCGGAGATTGATCCGGTGGCAGCGTTGGCTTTGAAACGCCGTATCGACCGTTCGAATCAAGATCGTACTGACATGGTTGAGGAACTCGACACTTATTTCCGCGAAAAATATAAAGATGTTGTACCAGCTGCCGACGCTACAATCAACACTGAGAGTCCGGCTTGGGCACTCGACCGTCTTTCAATCCTTGCATTGAAAATCTATCATATGCAAGTTGAGGTTAGTCGCACCGATGCCGAACCTGCCCATATTGCAAAATGTCAAGCAAAGCTTGATGTGCTCCTTGAGCAACGTGTCGACCTCACCACAGCAATCGACCAATTACTCGACGATATCGCAGCCGGTCGCAAATATATGAAGGTATATCGTCAAATGAAGATGTATAACGATCCGGAAACTAATCCGGTGCTTTATGGCAACAAATGATAAAATAAATAATCGGCGAGGGTTGAAAAATGTGCTTATCGCACGCTTTTCGGCCATTGGCGATGTGGCAATGACCATTCCGGTGGTGTATAGTGCCTGTCGTTGCTACCCCGATGTGAATTTCTATCTCATCACTCGCCCTTCGATGACTTCGATATTCATCAATGCACCTAAGAATTTAAAGTTGATAGGCGTTGATGTGAAAGAGGAGTACAAAGGATTGATGGGAATGCGACGGCTCTTAAATGAGTTGCGCAAGGAGTATTCGATTGATGCGTTTGTAGATTTGCACGATGTGTTGCGCACTCATATGTTGCGACTCTTGTGTCACATGCATAGAATACCCACAGCTCGCATCAATAAGGGACGAGGAGGAAAACGAGCACTTACTCGCCGTCGCAATAAGGTAATGTTGCCTTTAACATCATCGATAGCTCGTTATCGCGAAACATTTTTCAGATTAGGGCTGCCAATTCAAGAACAATTTAATGGATTGTTTGGCGGTGAAGTTGCCGATTCTTCAATGTTTAGCGAGATAACAGCACCTAAGGCTGCCGATGATATTTGGATTGGTATCGCTCCTTTTGCCAAACATAAAGGTAAAATATATCCACCTGAATTGATGGAAAAAGTCATTGCCGACTTGTCACAAATTGTTCATGCCAAGATATTTTTGTTTGGAGGAGGTAAAGAGGAGCAAGAGATTCTTGGCTCGTGGGCGCAAAAATATGAACGAGTGGTGTCGCTCGCCGATAAACGCTATGGATTCCCTGCCGAGATGGCGTTAATGAGTCATCTTGATGTGATGGTGTCGATGGACTCGGCAAATATGCACCTTGCATCGCTTGTGGGCACTACCGTAGTGAGCATTTGGGGAGCTACTCACCCCTATTGTGGATTCAAAGGGTGGCGACAAAACGAGGGTAATATGATACAATTGCCTATGACATGCCGTCCATGTTCGGTGTTCGGAAATAAACCATGTCATAGGGGTGATTATCAATGTCTTGCCGGCATACCTTCGCAGGTTGTTATCGACAAAATCCGCTCGTTGGTAATTCACGATTAAAAATTAAAAATTCACAGTTTGATTGAGTTTTATTTTTAATTTTTCATTTTAAATTATTAATTGTCGAAAAATGGACGATTTTGATATAAGAGCAAAAGAAGGTGATCGCGATTTTGAGAAAGCGTTGCGTCCGTCGGAGTTTGACTCGTTTAGCGGACAAGACAAAATCGTGGAAAACCTCAAGATATTTGTCACCGCAGCTCGCATGCGTGGCGAATCGCTCGACCATATACTTTTCCATGGACCTCCCGGGCTTGGGAAAACCACTCTTTCGGGTATTATCGCCAACGAACTTGGTGTGGGAATGAAAATCACATCGGGTCCGGTGCTTGATAAACCGGGCGACTTGGCCGGTATTCTCACCTCGCTCGAAGAAAATGATGTGTTGTTTATCGACGAGATACATCGTTTGAGCCCTGTTGTAGAGGAATATCTCTACTCGGCAATGGAGGATTATCGTATTGATATAATGATTGATAAGGGTCCCGGAGCTCGTAGCGTGCAGCTCACGTTGTCGCCATTTACACTTATTGGAGCCACTACCCGTAGCGGATTGTTGACAGCGCCACTTCGTGCACGATTTGGCATAAATTGCCACTTGGAATATTACGACCACGAGGTGCTTGAACGCATCATTTTGCGCTCGGCGGCATTGCTCAAAGTGAAATGTACGGGAGAGGCCGCCCACGAGATAGCTATGCGCTCGCGTGGTACACCTCGTATTGCCAATGCTCTATTGCGCCGTGTGCGCGATTTTGCACAAGTGAAAGGTAACGGCACAATCGATCCCGAAATCGCCCGATATGCACTTGAAGCATTGAATATCGACAGATATGGTCTTGATGAGATTGATAATAAAATCTTGACAACAATAATAACAAAATTCAAAGGTGGCCCGGTGGGATTGTCGACCATTGCAACTGCACTTGGCGAAGACCCCGGAACAATTGAAGAGGTTTATGAACCATTTTTGATAAAAGAAGGGTTTATAAAACGTACCCCACGCGGTCGCGAGGTTACCGATTTGGCTTACACTCATTTAGGTCATTCTCGCATCGACTCAGGTTCTCTTTTTTAATCCTTAAAAGAAATGGCCGGAATAAAAAGTTTAGTAAAAGACACCGCAATTTATGGAGTGAGCAGCATAATTGGGCGATTTCTCAATTGGTTGCTTGTGCCATTATATACAGCAAAATTTGTGCCTGCCGAATATGGCGTGGTAACCAACATTTACGCCTATATTGCATTGGTATTGGTATTCCTCACCTACGGAATGGAAACGGGCTTTTTCCGTTTTGCCAAGCGCAATGAGCATAGTTTAGCCTCGGTTTATACATCGATACTATCCTCAATAGGATTTACTTCAATGTTGTTTATAGCATTGTTGTGGATGTTTATCGATCCTATCAGTTCTCTTATGGGATATGCCGATGGCAAATCGTCATTTGTGTTGATGATGGGTATTACAGTGGCGATTGATGCGTTTATATCTATCCCGTTTGCCTATCTTCGATTTAAGCAACGACCTATTCGATTTGCTTACCTCAAGATGGTAAATATAGGGTTGAATATAGGGCTTAACTTATTCTTTATACTATTGTGTCCGTGGTTGTATGAAGTTGCGCCCGACACTATTTCGTGGTTCTATGATCCTACTTATGGCATAGGGTATATCTTTGTGGCAAATATCATTAGCACCGGAGCGATGTTGGTGTTATTGTTGCCCGAGATTTGTGCCGAGAAATTCTCATTTGATGCAACACTATTGCGCACGATGCTTAAATTCTCTTGGCCGTTGCTCATAGCCGGGTTGGCCGGTATCATGAACCAAAATATCGATAAGATTATATATCCATTTTTGTTTGAGAATAAAGAAATAGCCAATCACCAATTAGGCATTTATGGTGCCAACTATAAAATAGCCATGGTGATGATTATGTTTATCCAGGCATTTAGGTTTGCCTATGAGCCGTTGATGTTCTCCAAAAAGAATGAGGATAAAGCAACGAAAAACAAGGAATATGCCGATGCGATGAAATATTTTGTGATGTTTGGGTTGCTCATCTTCCTTGTAGTGATGTTCTATCTCGACATTTTTAAAGTGCTCATTTCATCAAAATATTATGAAGGATTGGTTGTAGTGCCATATTTGCTTGCCGCCGAATTGTGTTATGGCATTACGTTCAATCTCTCGTTATGGTATAAAAATATCGACAAAACATATTGGGCTATAGTATTCACATTTATAGGCTTTGTGGTGATGATAACGATTATCACTACATGTGTGCCCACTTTTGGCTACATAGCTTGCGCATGGGCGGCATTGGCTTGTTATTTGTCGATGATGATAGCATCTTATTTCGTGGGCCGCAAGGTAAATCCTATTGAATATGAGGTAAAAAGGATTTTCTCGTATGTGCTTATTACAGCAGTATTGTTTGGCATTTCATTGTTGGTGGAAACACCTTATGCTTGGTTGAATATTTTAATTCGAACAATTCTACTCATCTCATACGTTGTTATAGTGATAAAGCGCGAGAAAATACATTTAAATCTCAAAAAACTAAAACGATGAAGGTAACGCTGCTAAACCATAGCGACACATTGGGTGGAGCCTCGGTGGTAACATTCCGCCTTATGCAGGCTTTGCAACAGCAAGGAGTCGACGTGAGATTATTGGTGCTGATGAAATCGAGCGACAATGAGGCGGTGACACAAGTGTGTAGCCGTACTCGACGCAATGTGGCGTTTTTATTGGAGCGGCTTAATATCTTTTTGCGCAACGGTTTTTCAAAGCCCAATCTTTTTAAGGTGTCAACAGCTTCACATGGTGTATCATTAGCATCGCATCCATTGGTTAAAGATGCCGATGTGATAGTGATTAACTGGATTAATCAAGGAATGTTGTCGCTTGCCGGTCTTGAAGATTTGATTCGATTAGGGAAGCCGATAGTGTGGACAATGCACGATATGTGGTGTCTCACCGGAATATGTCACCATGCTCTCGAATGCGAGCGATATAAAGAAGACTGTGGCAATTGCCAATTTATTAAGCAAGGAAATGTGAAAAACGACTTGTCGCATTCTACCTGGTTGCGCAAGAAAAGCTTATATAACAGCTCGAATATTCACTTTGTGCCGGTTAGCACATGGCTTGCAGGGAAATGCGCCGAGAGTGCCCTGTTGGGAAATCAGCATGTTGAGGTGATTCATAATGCATTTCCAATAGAGTTTTATAAAACAAAACCGTCATCACCTGTACAAGGCTTTGATATTGACTACAATAAACACTTGATATTGATGGGGGCAGCCCGATTAGATGACCCTATTAAGGGCTTTGAATATGCGGTTGAGGCATTAAATGAGTTTCATAAAAACTATCCTCAGTTGGCCGAAAAAAGCGGAGCGGTGTTTTTTGGAGATATACGAGATGCATCGTTGTTGGAAAACATCAAAATGAGCTATCGACATTTGGGTAGAATAAACGACCCTAAAGCGATACGTCAATTATATGCATCGGCCCAAGTTGTTATCTCCACATCGTTGTATGAAACATTACCCGGCACATTAATCGAAGGGCAGGCTGCCGGTTGTGTACCGGTATCGTTTGGAAAAGGTGGTCAAGCCGATATAATCGACCATAAAGTAACAGGATTTATTGCCGAATACAAATCTCCGCAAAGCATAGCCGAAGGTATTGCTTGGGCAATCGAAACCTCGCCCGATCGTGAGATGCTACACAACTCAGTCAAAGAAAAATTTGCCTCCGATGTAATCGCAAAAAAATATATCGACTTATTCAATCGATTGTTGAAGGAGTAAAAAGTGACAATTCAAAAAAGCTCAAACAACCCTAATAAAATTGATTATTAGGGTTGTTTTTTTAACAAACTGTCAAAAAAAACTGTCAAAAAACATATATAAAAAGTTGCATATAAATATATATATATATATTTGCGGACTTTTATATTGAAAAATTAACACATAAAATACATTTAAATACATTAATTCATTATGAATGCAAAAAAGATTCTTATAATCGGATCGGTTATATTGGCAGTTGGAGTAATTTGCTTATTAGTCGGAGGTAAGAAAAATGTGTATGTTAAACCAGACAACCAAAGTGAAACTGAGACGGTAGATAGTGTCACAGGTGTAGATAAAAGTAAAACTAGTTTAAAATTTTACCTTGAATGCTCGGCAAGCATGAATGGTTATATGGATCATAGTGGAAGATTTAAAGATGCAATTAATGGGTGTCTATCAATATTGAACTCGTCAGGATATTTTGACACAATTCAGCTTAATTATATAGGAAGGACTGTTCATGAATTTAATTCAAATTTCACTCTTAATCAAACAGAAAGTTTGCTTAATGAGTTTTTAAATCCTTCTTATTTTCAATATAATAAGGAGAATATCTCTCACGTAAAAAATAGCAAGAACCCCAAAAGTGGAATCACATACGAAGATCGTAATTATTCAAAATTATCGGAAGTTCTAGATACTATAATAAAACGAAATAGAGAAGATGTGTCGGTTTTCGTTTCGGACTGTATTTTAGATCCATATGATGGTCAGCCCGAAAATTACTTAGCATTATGCAAAACTGATATATATAATTTGTTTCAAAATGCATTAAAAAACAACCCAAATTTAGCGGTTCAAATTATTCAGCTCAATTCAAAATTTGTTGGGTCGTATTATTATAAAGTACAAAATCCTGAAATGGCAAAGGATGGGAAGAACTCAATTACAGAAACAATAGCGTTAAATGGCGATGTTAGACCTTATTATATTTGGATTATAGCAAACAGAGATCGCATATCTAAATTTAATGATAAATTAAATAGATTAAAAGAACATAACGAGAATAGCGAATCAATAAATAGTGCGATTTTCGCCCCTGGAAAGAACATTTCAATAGAAATTAAAACAAATAATCCAGACGGAATGCTAAATATGAAAGATGATTTTGCAACATTTGATGTTATTGCCGATTTTAGTGATTTATTAATTGACGATATTTCATGGATAAAGAAAAAAGAAAATTACACATTTGAAACAAGAAAGGCAAAGGATGGAGATGTCATTATTAATGGAGATATTAAGTATGAAGATCAAACAAAAAAAATTACGATGCCTATAAAATTAACTAATGTTAGACCAAATATAAGAACCACTATAAAACTTAAAACAAAAGATGAAGAAATTGTCCCTCAATGGGTTAAAGATATAAATGGTTCAGGTGCGAAAAATGATGCTAAAAACATAAAGACAACAGGTTTTAAGTATTTGTTTGAAGGCGTTTCGGAAGCGTATAAGGATTTTAATGGGAACTATATAACCGAATTTAGTATTTATACGACAGATGATTCTAAGGGTAAAACAAAAAAACAGAGACCTATAGATTCTAAAAAAGAATCAAAGTCAAAACAATCTGATAAGAAATAATAATTAAATAATATATAACATAAAACAATTTTATTATGGATCAAATTTTTAACTGGATTTATCTCCCCATATTTCAAGATATGTTTGGGATGCCTTTGAGTGATTATGTATCAGGATATTCTTCTGACACCAATTTGTTGATACCAATTGGTTTGGTAATGATTGGTATTTCATTATTTATTGCGGTATTATATTATTATATTGTCAATAAACCAAAATTGTCATTATGGTGGGGATGGGCAATATTTTTAGGAATAAATTTCATTATTAATTTTCTTGTTGGATGGCAATGGTTGCATCAACATATGAATCAAAATTGGCCAAATCTATATGAGGATTCAGAACCAATAGTCGCAGGTGTTGAAGATGTGATGTTATTTGGATTAGCAAATGCAATAATTTCAGTAATTACATTTTTTATAGTATCTCTCTTGGTAAAATGGGGGAGTAAAAATTGTAGCCATTCACCATTTTAATTTACTGATTAAATTTTGAAAATTAAAGATTAAAAGATATGTCAAAATTATATATATTTGGAATAGGAGGCACTGGTAGCCGAGTGCTTCGTGCTGTAACAATGTTAGCAGCATCGGGGGTGGAGTTTGGTCAACACGAGATTATACCTATCATAATAGATCCTGATAAATCTAATGCAGATATGACCCGAACAGTAGGTTTAATGGATAACTATATTGCAATTAGAAAAGGATTAAATTTTAATGAAGAAAACCCCAACAGATTTTTTAGAGAAGGGTTGGTAAAACAGATTTCAAATTTTAACATTCCAATAAAAAACACAAATAATCTTCGTTTTAGTGAATTTATCAATATTGACGGAATGTCAAGAGAGAATAAGGCGATGATTAAAATGTTATTCTCTGATGCTAACCTAAATTCAGACATGTGTGTTGGATTCAAAGGGAATCCCAATATTGGTAGTGTTGTTTTAAATCAAATAGTAGAGGCAAAAGAATTTGAACAATTTGCAAACTCATTTGAGCAAGGTGATAAAATTTTCGTTATAAGTTCTATTTTTGGAGGAACCGGAGCTAGTGGTTTTCCCCTTTTGGTGAAAACGTTACGTACGGGAACCAACTTCCCAAATCATGCTTTGATTAATAAAGCAGAGATTGGGGCGATTACCATTCTTCCATATTTTAGATTAAAAACAAATGCTGATAGTTCGATAGATTCAGGTACGTTTATCTCAAAAGCAAAATCGGCATTAGCATATTACGAGAAGAATCTTGCTGGAGGGAATCAAGTTAATGCATTTTATTATTTGGGAGATACGATAACCGACAGTTATGATAATTGTGATGGAGGTATTAACCAAAGAAATAAAGCTCATCTTATAGAACTACTTGCGGCAACAGCTGTAGTTGATTTTAGCTGTAAGGATTATGATGTTGATAATACAGTAAACAAAGAGCTAGGCATAAATGATATTGCCGATACCGATACGTTGTCGTTCTCATCTTTTGATTATGGTCTCCGAGGAATATTGATGAAGCCTATGACTCAATTTGTGTTAATGTCAAAATTTATTTCTGATAAGTTTGACTTATTAAGTTCAGAAAAAGTTAACGCAAATAAGGAGCATGATTTTATAAGTAGTAGATTTTACCATACGGAATTTATCGCAGAGGTGAGAAAATTCGTTGAAGAATATATTGTATGGCTTAATGAAATGGCGTATAACAAACGTCCATTCCGCCCCTTTAATTTGAATTGTGGTGATAATCCGTTTACAATTGTAGAAGGGGTGAAAGAGCGCACAGGATTCTTTGGAGGATCGGGTAGTTACGATAAATTCATTGGAGGAATCAATGATTTCATGAATAAATTAAAGACAAAAGAGAATGCCGATAAATTTTTGGAACTATTCTATTGTGCAACCGAGAAATTGGCAAACGAAAGACTTAACATTAAATAATATTAGCTATGTCACATGTATTTAGAATAAATAAAGGAGGTTCATCAACATATAAAGATTGGAATAGCAGCCCCAATTTCCCTTATGATTCAACTACAAGAGATAATATTGAAGACCCCGATGGAGGAACCGCAAAGAAGGAAATAACGTCAATCCCTTCTCCATTTGCACGTATGGAGTTGGTGAAGAGTGCATTTAAGATAATCGTTGACAAAGATGACCACGATGGAAATAGTATCTATCATAAGATGGTGTCGGATACATTGGACGTGGGTGAGATATTTTTTAATTATAAAAAATTAAAAGATAAAGTTGAGATAATTAGATGGGGAAGAGAGGATTTGCAATCATTATATGAATCGTACTCAGAGGGTCATAAAATATTGGCAGATTCTTTAGATAAATATTTAATATCTGATGCTAATGAATTTAATTTCAAAAACATGGATGATATTTATCTGTTGAACTACATTAAAGGGAAGCAACCATTAAATATAATTGGGGCAACATCACCGGCAACAATGTTTTTCTCAACTGCAAATAAATTAGATTATGTAGCGGATATCAATTTTGGAACAGATAAGCCTTTTGATGATGATTATCAGCCGTTGTATAAGCGCAATTTTGAATTTATAAAGGCTCTTTGGCTGATGAAAATTACAATTCCTGATTTTCAATTATGTTTTCCTGAATTAAGTGCTTACTTGAATCAAACATATGAACGTCTTGGACAAAATGAGCGTTTTATTTTGGGAAATTTAACTGCTGCAGATTTAAGTACCTTCGGTAATATTACAATCCCGGGTACAGCTCATATAGTTAATGTGTTAGGAACGCCAATTTTATATGACATCTCGTTACCTCCCGTTGATCAAAGTGCATTTAGAATAAGACCGGATAAGAGCCAACCTCAAGGAGCTATTGACCCATTAGTGTTACCAGTAGAGCAAGGATCTCGATATGCGTCATTGAAATATGTGACCGATAAATGGGGAAATTCAAATAGGGCTCCTTATAAAGATGAAAATGAATTAAATTTGCGCACTTTGCCAAATGAAGGGTCGCCAGTGCCATATTTGACAATTAGTGACTTCTTGGAGGATTATATAATTGTATCTCGTCGTCGTCCAAATAAGGATTTTTATTTCAATGGTAATTTGACTATAAATGACGATAGGTATTCGGTAATGTTACCGTTAAAAGATACCTTCTTTAAATATTTCAGCACTGATATCTTAATGAAAGGATTCGATAATGGGTCGATTAAGATGATTGAGATAGAACATAATTCGGGAGGAAGTTTATCGGTTACATTGAGAATTCCTATTATGGGATCGGCTACCATAAGATATGTGGAATATAATAGAACATATTATGGAGAAGGGCGTGAGGCTAAAATTGATGAAACAAATAATGATGGTGGTATTAAAGAATTGAAGTTTAATTCGTTTATTATGCCACATATTGCATTTGCGTCGCCTGCTGATTCAAATTATCGAGTTGGAAGTTTGTATTCAAATGGAGGAATAGAGCCTGAATTACAATTCTTTAATGGAGAGACACAGTTAACAAATGATATTAAAAAGGAGATCCGTAATACTCATGGCGAATTTCCTCACATGGCAAGTATCTACACCATAAAGGCTCAAGCCTTTACCCATATTGGAGTGTCGGTTAATTTTGGAATTGAAAATATTAAAGGTATTATAGTGCCTAAGTTCCGAAAAAGTCAACCAATTTCAGCATATGAATTTGCCATAGACTTAGGTACTTCTAACACTCATATTGAGTATTGTACTACTGATGGAGGCGGAAATTCATCTCCATCAAAAGCATTTGATATAAATGATGATAAGCAGTTACAAGGTCTATTTAAGTATGAAAATACTGATGATGCAAATATTTTATTGAAAGATCTTCTTCCCGATGTGATAGGAACAGGAGATTTCCATTTCCCCACCCGTACGGTGTTGACTTGCCCTACAACTATAAATTGGTCGATTGTTAATCAACCAATGTCGATGACAAATCTTGGTTTTATTTATGGAAAGCGTATTCAATTGCCATATAATCAAGATATAACAGATATAAAATGGGGCGGTAATGTAAATTATATAAAATCATATATCGAAAACCTAATGCTAATGCTTCGTAATAAGGTGGTTTTGAATAATGGAGACTTAGCAAAAACTAAAATATCATGGTTTTATCCTGCAAGTATGCCTCCCATAATTAAAGGAAATTTGACAAGTGCTTATAATAATGCTTATAAAGAATATTTTACTTCGGGAAATGGAGTGACTACACCTATCTCTGAATCGGAAGCTCCTATTCGTTATTATTTAAACCAATATGGGAATACAACACGAATGGTGAACATTGATATTGGTGGAGGTACTACTGATATCTCTATCGCAGATCAGAAGAATGTTTTATTTACAACTTCATTTAGATTTGCATCAAATGTGTTATTTGAAGATTCATATGCAAAAGCGTCTCGTTTTAATGGTATAGTTGACTCCTTTAAGGGGAATATTTATGAGATGTTGCAAAATAATGACACATTAAAAGAGCTTAAAGAAATTTTTGAGTCAATAGATAATAGTGGAAAACCGGCAAATTTAGCGTCATTCCTATTTGGCATAAAGGACACATCTCTTGCAAAAGATGTTAATTTGGCAAATATAGATTTCACTACAATATTACAAAATGATGAAAAATTTAAAGTAGTTTTTTTAATATTTTATGGCGCAATAATTTATCAAGTAGCTCAAATTATTAAGGCGAAAGATATAAAAGAGCCTCGACATATTTCATTCTCGGGAAATGGGTCAAAAATAATAACAATACTCACACAGGACATTCAAGGTCGAAACTCAATCTTGTCAGAATTTACAAAAGCAATATTTGAAGTTGTGCTTGAGAGAAACTATGAAGGCGACTTAGAGATTCTTGGATTGGATAATGCCAATAATCCCAAAGAAGCAACATGTAAGGGTGCTCTTATGAAGGGAAATGTGGTAAACAATGGTCAATGTGAGAATATAATCCTAAATGGAGATGGTAAAGGCTGTGTTGAATCGGATTATTCTTATGGGCAAGCAAACGATGAAAAGGAAGAGGCAATATCAAATGTAAAATTGTTCTTTAAGCATTTGTTTGAAGATGTAAATAAGAAGATTAGGTTCAAGGATTATTTTGGAATTGACGCTCAAAGCCTGCAACATGCTAAAGCTGTTTGTATTGAAAATACCGATTATGGCACATTCTTTGATAAAGGCTTGGCATTGCAAAAAGGAGCTGATCCAGATACAGTGCCGGTATCTGAAACAACATTCTTCTACCCTATAAAAGGTATTATAAATGACTTGTCAAGAGAGATAAAAGAAAATGTTAAATAACTTATCTGAAGTTTTATGAAAAGAGTTAATCATAAAATATTTGGAATAATGATGGCTTTATTGCCATCGTTATTCCTTTTCTCGTGCAATCTACAAACGAAAGAAGACACGAAGCAACCATCAGAATTAGATGACCCAGAAATAAAGGAAGAATTAAGAAACGAGATAATTCCTTTTGATACGGTTAAATTTGATAATTATGTAAAAGAGTTTAATAATAAACTTAAGAATGAGACCAATATTGAGGATTCAACCGAAGAAGTAAAGCGACAAGAATTTCATCGATTATTCCCAGAATTCACAAAGGATGAAAATAAAATAAAATATGCTGATTCTATTATAAAAAATCTAGAATTATTAAATTTTGAATGTTCTGACAGTAAACGTAAAGAATTCAGAACAAAATGGATAAAACAGCAATTAACGCTTATTAAAGAAAGTGGAAATGGTGTAGCCTCAGCTCAGTCGGCAGCAATTAATGAAGCAAATGATAAAGCAAACGCAGCGAGCGAAAAAGCTGATAATGCACAAAATACAGCACAATATGCTTTGTTACAAATTGATTCGTTGAAAAATGAAATAGGTGCCGCGGAAAGTGAGATTACTACATTGAAAGAAGAATTAAAAGGGAAATATGGCTTAATGGGAGTATCTATAATTGGAGTATTATTTGCCATAACATCCATTTTGATTTCAATTTTAATTGCAAATAAATTAATAGGTAGTGCTGCAAAAGATGATAAGGATGATAATTTCCCTTCAGCGAATGTTACACCTATGGATAATAAAAATAAAGAGATAAAAAATATTATCAACTCCTTAGCGAAAGATATAAAAACACAACAAGAGCGTATTAAGGAATTGGAAACAAAGATGCGCAAACTTGAAGTTAAGCCAACTCCACCACAAACACCAACTCCACCACAAACACCAACTCCACCGACCCATCCCGAACCACCAACAGATGCTGTAGTGTGTGAATATTTGGGCGATAGGGAAGGTAAGCTATTATATGTTAGCGAAAAGAGTAAAAGTGCAAATAGTTTATTTAAAGTATATTGGAAAACTCCCGATAAAACGGTTGGAGAGATTGAAATCTTAGATTTTCAAAATGTTAAATACAATGAAGATATTCAATCGTTTATAAAAATAAAGTCAGGTTGTTCGTTTGCATCAGCAACCGGCTACCAATTAGTAAAGAGAGGGAAAGTTAAGAAAAATGGTAGTGCATGGGAGTTAGATGAGCCTATGGAAATAAAAACAGTTAACTCTTAAATAAATAAGAGGCTGTGCCATTTTGACACAGCCTCATTTATAATAGTATAAAAATAATGGGAATCACAGAAATAATCACAATAGGGATAATATTAGCAATTATTATCATACAGATAAGGTTGTATAGAAACAACAAATCACGAATGACTGAATTTAGAGAAATATTCAGTCGAAGCGACTCATGGCAGTATGAAACCGATGAAAATGGTAATATTACAGAGATAACCGGGGATGGAAATGAAACATATTTAGAGATTCAAGAATCTATCAATGAATATTTAAGCAATAATAAAGGTTCGGTAATAAATTTTGAATTGCTTAAAGATGCAGTGGACCGTCATTGTGATTCATTGGAAGAAGATATCTCGGCACAGACTCCTATTCCATTGTATTGTGGTTTGGCAGGCACAATGTTGGGTGTGATTATAGGTCTGATTCCGGCATTAACATCGGGTGATTTTGCAAGTCACACTACAGAGTTATTGCTTGGTGTGGCAATGGCTATGTCGGCATCGGTAGTCGGAATTATTCTTACGACTTTAAATTCTTTGGGTTTTAAACAGTGTAAGTTGGAAAAGGAAATAGGAGAAAACTCATTTGTAGTGTGGATGCAGGCTAACTTGTTGCCAAAATTATCGGAAGATGCTTCTAAGGCATTTGATAAAATGGTCAGAAACCTAAATCAATTTAACAGGAATTTTGCAACAAATTCACACGAATTGAAATCAACCCTAAAAGAGGTAAATGCATCATATAAAATCCAAGCCGATATTTTTGATACACTCCATTCTCTCGATATGGTGAAAATGGCCAAGGCCAATGTGACCGTTTTGGCCGAGTTGAAAGATTGTACAGATAGACTCCACGATTTTAATAAATACATAGAGAAATTAAATGACTTTACTACACAGGTTCAGGCATATATTGAACAGTTTGGTAAATTTCAAGTATTAGAAAATATTGCTCAGTTTTTTAAAGATGAAATTCAAGCAATTGATCAACGAAAAGCAGAGATAGCTAAACAAGTTGGAGATTTAGACTCATTTCTAAAGCAATCGTTTAGGCAAATAGCCGAAACATCTCATGATAATAGTGAGGAGTTGTCAATCGCGTTAAGAAAACAATGTGAAAAATTTAACCAATTGGCTATTGAGCAAGAAAAAACTTTTACCGAGTCATCTCAAAAAATACAACAAATGTTTGAGGAGCAGATGAAGCAAATGCCGGGTATTGCAAAAGCGATGTTACCGTTGCCTCAAAAAATTGATAGTATGTCACAACGAATAGAAGCTTCAAACAATAAATTAATAGAAGCAATTGAACGTTTAAAGAAAGACAACGGAAAAAGTGGATACAATATGGTATTTTTAGATACTGCGGCTATATTGGTGATTGTTTGGATGCTTTATAAGTTTATTTGTTGGGTAATAGAGTTAATTGAATGGTTTTTTTAGTATGAAGAAGCAAAAAAAAGAATCATATTTTTGGACAAGCTATTCCGATTTGATGACAAGTCTTTTTTTGGTGATGTTAGTACTGTTTGTGTCTTCATATATTCAGTTTTCAAAAGCAAAAACTGAACTTGAAACGAGAAATGAATCATTAAAAGCCGATTCTGTACAATTGGCCGAAATTAAAAAGATACAACAGTCAACAGAGAATTTAAGTAAGGAATATTTTGGCTTTAATGAAAAACACAAAAAATTTGTGTTAAAAGTCAAGAGTTTCTTTCCTCGAGGCATGAGTGACATCAATTATCTTTCAAGGCAATGTCAAGACTCATTAAAGAATGCAGGAATGGAGATTGCAAAGTTCTTTAACAATAATTCAACGAATAAATATCTGTTAATAATTGAGGGACAAGCTTCGGCTGATAGTGAATTGCAGTCAACATCAAATTATATTCTAAGCTTTAACCGAGCATATAATTTAATGAAGTTTTGGGAGATGAATAGGATTGACTTTGGAAATAATTGTGAGATACAGATTGCAGGCAGTGGCGATGGCTTATTAGATAAGAATAGTATGCGTGATGAGGAAAATAACGCTGCAAATCAACGCTTTTTGATACATATCTTGCCAAAGAATATAATTAGTAATAATTCCCAATAATTAAATGGAGAAATGAATAGAATAATTAAGTATTGTTGTATGCTATTAATGTTATTCGTCATTAATAGTTGTGCCTATAAAACCGGACAGACTGAACCTAGAAAAGGACGTAAAACAAGAAAAGAGACTGTAATAAATAATTCCGAAGAAAGTCAGACTCCTAAAAAGAAACCGAGCAGCACAGAAAAAAGCAAGAAAAGAAGCGATAAAAAACTCGATGGAGCGGAAATCTTTAGGCAATTTAGTTCGTCAGTTTTTTTGATATATACAGCTAATAATTATCAACAATTTCAAGGATCGGGATTTTTTATCGGTAAAGATGGATTAGCAGTAAGTAATTATCATGTGTTTGAAGGAACTAATGTGGGGTATGAGCAAATAAAAATAGGCGAAGATAAATATAATGTGTCAGAAGTTATCGCAAAGAGTAAGGAAGAGGATTTTATCCTTTTTCGCGTAAATTGTGATAATGATGATTATATACCGGTTGCATCAGTAAAGCCTACTATAGGCGAAAAGGTATATGCAATTGGTAGTCCTCGAGGTTTTGAAAATACGATATCAGATGGAATTGTGTCACAATGGCGAGGCGAAAATTTGATGCAAATATCTGTTCCGATAGATCATGGTAGTAGTGGAGGTGCATTAATAAATGAATATGGAGAGGTCGTTGGTATTACTTCCGGCACTTTTTATGAGGGATCTCAAGCAAATGTAAATTATGCTTGGAGTATCGATGCAGTAAAAGCGCATATGAATAATTATTAGGAGAATTTTTAGAGCGATTTTACTGAAGAGATTTTGTGCTTTTAAAACGCATTAAATAGTTAAATTTTGAAGAAAATGGATTGATAAAAACTAGAGGTATGATAAGCGCATTGATTCAAATAGTGCTTGGGTGGTTGTTAATGGAGCAAGTCCCCAAATGGATAAAATTACCCAAGATTTTACAAGTAGTTTTGAAAATTATAGGGATATTAATTATTGTAAGAGCGATAGCTTATTTTGTGATATCATTATTGGGCTTGTAAAATAGGAGAATAGATTATTATGGTATTCACGCAAAAAACGGGATTCTTCAGAATCCCGTTTTTTGCGTCATATATGTAGGTTTTATAGTTTGTGAATGAGAGTGAGGCCGTCGCGGAGGGGTAGGATTACTTTTTCAACGCGAGGGTCGCGGGCTACCATGTCGTTAAATTCAAGAATGCCCAATGTTTGTGGGTCACGAGGGTTCTCTTCGATAACTTTGCCGTCCCAAAGAGTGTTGTCGGCAAGAATGAATCCTCCTTTTTTCACGCGTGGCAATATCATGTTGTAATAGTCGACATAGTTGCGTTTGTTGGCGTCGATAAACACCAAGTCGAATTCCCCTTCGAGAGTAGGCACAATCTCCATGGCATCGCCTATGTGAAGGTGCATTCTGTCGGAATAGGGTGAGGCGTTAAATCGCTCCAAGATGAAATCTTCAATCTCGTCGTCGATCTCCACAGTGTGTAGCTCGGCATCTTCGGGCATACCTTCGGCAAAACAAAGGGCTGAATATCCGGTGAAGGCACCCAGTTCGAGAATGCGTTGAGGGCGTATCATGCGGGTAAACATTTTGAGCATTCGCCCTTGCAAGTGTCCCGAACACATACGCGAATAGAGGTGATATATATGCGTGTCGCGATTGAGCCGTTGCATCATTTCGGGCTCCGGGTCAATGTGATTGAGAATATATTCTTCTAATTTTTCTTGCATAGTGATGACTTATAGAGCTAAAACGGCTTCAATGCCAAGTCGATAGCTGTTCATGCCAAATCCGGCAATTACACCACGGCACACACCTGATATCATTGAATGGTGTCGCACTGCTTCGCGAGAGTGAACGTTAGAGATGTGCACTTCAACCACTGGAACATTGATAGCTGCAATAGCGTCGGCAATGGCAAGCGAGGTGTGGGTATAAGCCCCTGCATTAAGCACTATTCCATTTAAATCGTTGTCAAATCCCACTGAGTGAAGTTTGTCGATAATCTCCCCTTCGTGGTTGCTTTGAAAATACTCGATGGAATAATTTGTATATCGCGAACGAAGAGTTTCGAGATATGATTCCATTGAGTTGTTGCCATATATGCCCGGTTCTCTCACTCCAAGAAGATTGAGATTTGGACCATTAATGATTAAAATGCGTGTCATAAAGCCTTTCATTTAATTTTATGATGCAAAGATAGTGTATGTTGGGCGCAATCGCAAATTTATAAATAAGGGATAAAATTTATATACGTGCATAACGTAAAAAATGATGTCGAAGAAATATGATAAATATTAACAAAAAATACTTTTTATCATTGACTGAAAATGCTAAATTTGCATAATTGTAAATTTAATTAAAGAAAAGCTATGACATTCAGACGTTTGCTCCCAATAATAATAGTTGTGGCCATAGTAGCCGGAATTGGGGTTATATTCCTTAATCTCTCAGGTGGTTCTGAGGCTGAGTCGGGGGTAGAATCAGTGGCTTATGGAGAACATTCTAAAGAAATCGTTGTTGATAACGCAGCCGAAGTGACCGGTGATTTGGCCGATTATGTTTCGGTTGTTCCGGGCACATATAAACTCAGTTATGTTTCAGAGGAAAAAGGCAAGTATGGTAATCAGGAATTTGTGATTACGTTAAAATTGAAACTAATAAAACAATATCCTCATGATCCGTCATCTTATCAAAAATTAAAATTCTTAACATCACGAGGCACGATTGGTGGATTGAAGTTGGATTTATCAAGAGGGTCGTTGGACCAAACAGAATCGGACCGATTTGAAAAGTTTGTGAAGGAGGGAAATGAAGGAGATGAGAAAGAATTTATGTTTTATAACTCAATGAGCAACCGTGAGTATGCCGATGCCCTGTTTAATGAAGCTCATGGCATAATATTTGAGACCGACGGATATGAAAGTACTACTTCATCAAGTAGTACATCAAGTGAGTCGATGTCAAGTATTCATCATCAAGTAGTACGTCGTCAAGCAACTCTTCGTCAACCTCGTCTACAAGTTCTTCGTCAACCTCGTCTACAAGTTCCGAATCAACCTCATCGACTACAGATGAAGATGATAACACCGATGATGACGATAATTTTAGTACCGATTTTGAAGAAGATTATAAGATAGATTTAGATTTAGACGAATATGAATCATATGTGGAGCAATATAAGGAATGTGACAATAAACGTTCGTTTGAAGCATTAGAATTTTATTCAAAGGCTCAAGCATATGGACTAAAACTGAAAGCTAAGAAATCAAAAATGAGTTCAGAGCAAAAAGAGCGTTTGCAATCTATTTCTTCGAGGCTTTAAATAACGCAAAATATAAGAATTTATAAATTAAACAAGGTGGATTATTGATAAAAAATCAGAGCAATACTATGGATTTGAATAAATTAAAATTAGCATTAAGCGTTGCAATCGTATTTATAATGGTCGCGTGTGGAGAGGATAAACAGAAGGAAACTGATGAATATTCTAATCCCGACATAGCGATAGAGAAGGCAATTGAATTTGAAGATGTAGGTGAAGATTTCATCGACCGTAAATTGACCGAGTTGAGCCAAATCGTTTATGATGCAAAAGATGTTAAAACGGTTAAGGCGTTGTTGGATTATCAAGAAGATCAATATGCCAGGAATCTGAAAAAATTTGAGGAAACCAATAAGGCTAAGATAGACAAATTGAGTAAGGTAAAGAAGCAGAAATATGCAGCGGCTCAACGTGTGTTTGAGGATTATTTTGGCAAATTGTTTAAGAAAGAACATGCTGAAGATCTTATAAGAAAGAAGGAAGCAGAAGAACAGAAAAAGCGTGAAGCAAAAGCCAAGCAAGACTCTATCGAAGGTAAACGATAATTATAACACATAATAAACAGCAAAAGCGCAACTATATAATATGGTTGCGCTTTTGTCGTTTATTATAGTTACTGTTTAAAACAATGTGAGTTGAGGGTCGAGTAGACGGAATGATATGCGGTGATGTGGAGTGGTGCCGTGGGCGGCTATTGCAGCGCGGTGGGCTTTTGTGGGGTATCCTTTGTTGACATTCCACCCATATTGAGGGAATTCTTCGTGTAGACGGCACATACATTCGTCACGATGAGTTTTGGCGAGGATTGAAGCTGCTGCAATATTGCCAAATCGTCCGTCGCCTTTTACAAACGTTTGCCATTCAATATCGCCATAGGGCTTAAATCGGTTTCCGTCGACGATGATTGCCCCCGGCACAATGCTTAATGCGTCGAGCGCGCGGTGCATGGCAAGGATTGATGCGTTGAGAATGTTTATTTTATCAATTTCTTGTGGTGATACTATGCCCACTGCCCATGCTACAGCCTCGGCCTCGATGATGGGGCGAAGTTTCTCGCGGCGAGCTTCGGTGAGTTGCTTGGAGTCATTGAGGAGTGGGTGATGAAAATCGTCGGGAAGAATCACTGCGGCGGCATAAACAGGCCCGGCAAGACACCCACGCCCGGCCTCGTCGCACCCGGCCTCATATCGTCCCGAAATATAGCATGTAGAAAGCATTGTCAACTTGATATTGAAATGATATTATTGGCAAAATTACAAAAAAAACGACAAATAAAACTATAAAGCATACAAAGCAATTTATATAAGTTGCTTTTAAGCATTTTCTAAGGTAAGTGAGCGGTTATCATTAAATATTTCTATCTTTGCATATTATTCACCTAAGAATTTTAATTAAAACCCTAAATATATGAAACTAAAATCACTATTATTTCTATCATTATTATTCCTCACTCTCACTGCCTCAGCTCAAACCGCCGAAGAGCTAAATGCTAAGGGGGAGGAATACTACTTCGCCGGCGATTACACAAAAGCCGTGGAATACTTCCAAAAATCCGCCGAGAAAGGAAACGCCGTTGCGCAATGTAACCTTGCACAGTGCTATGAAAATGGCTCTGGAGTGACAAAAAACTATGCCGAAGCAGTAAAATGGTATCGCAAATCTGCTGAGCAAGGAAACGCCTCTGCACAATATAACCTTGGGGTGTGCTATGAAAATGGCTATGGTGTGCCACAAAGCTACACCGAAGCGGTAAAATGGTATCGCAAATCCGCCGAGCAAGGACTTGCCAATGCGCAATATAACCTTGGGGTGTGCTATTACAATGGCTATGGTGTTCCGCAAAGCTACACCGAAGCGGCAAAATGGTATCTCAAATCCGCCGAGCAAGGTGATGCCTTTGCGCAATATAACCTCGGACTGTGCTATTACAATGGCTATGGTGTTCCGCAAAGCTACAGCGAAGCGGTAAAATGGTATCGCAAATCCGCCGAGCAAGGATATGCCGCTGCGCAATTTAACCTTGGGGTGTGCTATGACAAAGGCAATGGGGTGCCGCAAAGCTACACCGAGGCGGTGAAATGGTTTTGCAAATCCGCTGAGCAAGGAAACGCCGCTGCGCAATGTTCTCTTGGGGTGTGCTATGCAAATGGCGAAGGAGTGACAAAAAACTATGCCGAAGCGGTGAATTGGTATCGCAAAGCCGCCGAGCAAGGACTTGCCAATGCGCAATTTAACCTTGGGGTGTGCTATGAAAAAGGCGAGGGTGTTCCGCAAAGCTACACCGAAGCGGTGAAATGGTATCGTAAATCAGCTGAGCAAGGTGACGCTAAGGCGCAATATAATCTTGGGGTGTGCTATGAAGATGGCTCTGGAGTGCCGCAAAGCTACACCGAAGCGGTGAAATGGTATCGCAAAGCTGCTGAGCAAGGTGAGGCCTATGCGCAATATAACCTTGGGGCGTGCTATTACAATGGCAAGGGGGTGACACAAAGCTATACTGAAGCTGTGAAATGGTTAAAAAAAGCCGCCGGGCAAGGTGATGCCATGGCTATTGAAGCATTAAAAAGTTTAGGGGAAATTAAGTAGGAGTTAGGAGATAGGGTGCCTGAATGGTTATCCTTTTTTCCGGGAAAATAGAGGAATTTGTGGGGTGTGTTATGCCGTTCCGGCATTTTGGAACCACCTCCCGGCGTTGCCGTACTGACTATGTCTTCAATGGGCTGCACTCGGCAATAATCAAGTTCAGACCACCTCCCGGCTTCGCCGTACTCCTCCTAAAAATTCCTTTGTAATTTTCAAGAGGAGAGTTATTGCCCTCATTGGCACCATTGTTCCTCCTATTTTTCTTCGAAAAACAAGAGGAGAGTTTTGCAACAATTGATAGAGAGAAGTTAGTAGTTGCATGGGGGCATTTATGTGCTTTGCACGTTATTGCACAAAGTCGCTGCTGGGCTTGTTTTTGTAGTTAAATGTTCAATGGGTTATGTGTTGCTTTTTTGTCGGCGGAGCATTGATTTCACTCTTGCCGATAGCTCGCGTGTAGAGACTGGTTTTGCGATGAAGTCATCGGCTCCGGCATTGAGGCTGTTTGTTACATCTTTCTCCATTCCTTTGATCGAACAAATAATTATGGGGATATGTGAGGTTTCAGGGTTATGTTTAATATTGGATATAAAATCTATGCTTCTGATGTCATTTATAATAACATCGGTGATAATAAGATTATATTTGCTCAAATCGGTTTTGAGTGCATCTTTGATATAAGAGAATGTGTCGACTCTATAACCATCTTTCTCAAGATTGAATTTTATTAGGTCGAGTATAATAGGCTCATCGTCGATAGCAAGAATTCTGATGTGGCGATTGGGCATAAAAAGTAAATGATTGTTAGGTTGTCAAATTTTAGTAACGGAAGTGCAAAAATAAGTAAAACGGCTACTATCGTAAATGATAGTAACCGTTTTGTCTTATTATTGTGCTCGCAATTTAATTGATACTATTTCTTTTGCTTGCGGAACCATTCTTTTACTGTGTCGACCACATTGATAATGTAGTCGCCTGTGCGTTCAAGGTCACCAATGAGGTCCATATAATAGATACCTGCTTGATATTCGTAGTGGCGATTGTTGATGTTTTCGATATTGGCAACACGTAGGTTATTACGCATGTTGTTGATTTCACGTTCGCGGTTGTAAGAAGTGATGATATCTTCTTCGCGCACATTCTCAAGGTCAGAAAGGAGTAACATCATATTCTTCATCGCCTTGTTCACGTAGCTAAACATGGTGTCGATGTTTTTGTATATCTCATCATTAAATGATGTGTGACCTTCTTGTTTGCGAGCGAGAATTTTGGCCACGCCAAAGCAACTATCGGCAATACTTTCTATTTCAGAAATGATGTTGAGCATAGCTGCAATGCGTTGTTTACCTTCATTAGAGAGTCGGCCTTCGGCACAACGGTTGAGGTAGTTGGCAATCTCGATTTCCATGCGGTCAGAAATCTCTTCATATTTTTCAAGTCGGGAATAGAGTTTGTTAAACTCGTCGCTACCTTCTTTGGCATGAACGAGTTCTTGAGCCATCTTAAGCATGCGGCTAACGCGTTCGGCAAACACTCCAATCTCTTTCTCGGCTTGAGCCATGTTCAATTCCGAAGCAGCAACACGACCACTTGAGATGTAGGTGAGTTGGAATTCATCATCACCTTTGTGCTTGCTGGGCATGATTTTTTCCACAACTTTCACATAAAACTTAGTCATCCATATCATAACAGAAAGGTTGATGAGATTGAAAATAGTGTGGAAGATTGAAAGACCAAATGAAGCCCATCCGGCCATAACCGCGATTTGGGTTGGGTCGGCAGGGGTACTGCCGTTAATAGCAGCATATAATTCGGTGGGGTTGCCTTGTCCGAGGTGTTCGGTTACCCACACTGTCAAATCGGTAAAAGGAATAAAAAGAGCCAAAGCCCATATTGTACCTAATACATTAAACATTAAGTGGCACAATGCTGCTCGTTTGGCGGCCAAATTAGCGCCTAATGATGCGATGATAGGGGTGATTGTCGTACCGATATTACTGCCGAGAATCATTGCACAGGCCAAGTCGAAAGTTATCCACCCTTTGGTGCACATGATGA
Organism: Muribaculaceae bacterium; assembly: GCA_017399915.1. Classification (GTDB taxonomy): domain Bacteria; phylum Bacteroidota; class Bacteroidia; order Bacteroidales; family Muribaculaceae; genus RGIG4079. The sequence continues at coordinate 72,723 of JAFQAS010000002.1, read as the reverse complement.
GCACGATTGCAATGGCAGCCGATGAGGATTGAATAATCATTGTAGTAATGATACCAATCAACACAAAGATTAAGGCCGAAACATAACCCATATTGGCATATTGTGTTAGGAACCCGAAGATTTCAGGGCTTGATTTCAAATCGGGGACATTTGCTTCAATCCAGTCGAGACCGATGAATAGTAAAGCAAAGCCTAATATTATTTCGCCTATAGATTTTCTTTTACTATTGCTTGAGAACAAGAGGGGAATACAGAATGCAATTATAGGTATTGCAAAAGCGCCAATATCCACTTTAAACCCAAAGAGGGTAATAATCCATGCTGTGGCGGTAGTACCCACATTGGCTCCCATAATTACGGCAACAGATTGAGCCAACGTCATGAGCCCTGCGCTCACGAAACTCACAACCATCACGGTTGATGCCGATGAACTTTGAATTAATGCTGTGATTGAAAAACCGGTGAGAGCTCCGGTGAAACGATTGCGGGTCATTGCCCCAAGAATGTTGCGAAGCCCGTTACCTGCGGCTTTTTGGAGACCTTCACTCATAAGAGTCATACCATATAGGAATATACCTACGGCTCCAAGCAACGTCAGAAAGTCTAATAAACTATAATCCATTGGTTATATTATAAAATTGTGATAATAATCATATCAGAGAGCAAAATATTGCCCACACAAAGATATAATAATTATTGAAAAATCACAACAAAGTTAAATGATATTTTTGGGGCATATTTTTGTTTTTAGAACCAATAAAATCACGGCATTATCTCGTGAGAAAGATAATGCCGTGAAATAGAGTTATAAAATCGAATGATTTATTTAGTCCAAGTGAGATTCCAAATTGCGATACGGTCTTTGTTTGAAGTTGATTGGCTCAAACAATCATTGACAATTTCAATCACGAAGTCGCCGCTTACATTTACATCCATTGAGAAGTTGTAGACAACTTGTTTTTCGATTGAAGTGAGTTCGAGTGTTTGTGATTTCACTACCGAACCATTTTGTTTGATGTTGATAGTTACTTTGCATTGAGTATCGGTGTATGGGAAACCATAATTAAATGATAGAGTCTTGATACCACCGGTCAAAGTAGGAGAGGTGAGAGAACCGGGAGTTGTTGTCTTGCCATTAAGACAAGGAGCAAATACATTTTCTCCACCAATGAATGGGAATCGAGGGTTAGAGGCTGTTTCGCTTGCCGAGCCGGCAAGGAGAGCCGAGTTTGTTGCCACCCAGCCATTGGCTGATGTATATTCGGCATAGGTAGATTTTGGTGTGCCACCATTCATTGTGTTGAAGTCGGCAGCGTTATCTCCGGTAGTGGGGTTATCGGGAGTTTCAGGTTCTTCAGGTTCCTCAGGTGTTTCGCCTCCGGCAGGCGCTATCACGTTGTCAATGCAATAAGTCATTGATTTAGCCGATGTTTCGGCAATGTAGCGGAATCCGATGTAGATAGTGCCTGAGAATTGTGCCAATGAAATAGTGCCTGAAGGAACGAATCCTGAATAACCACTTGCAGGAGGAGTTGCAAGGGTGCAGTTGAGCTTTGTAAGTGTTGCAGTAGTAGGATCGTTTGATGTCATTGCATATACTTCAAATGAACCGCCTGAGTAGGCTGCTTGACTTTCAAAAGAGAATGATTTTTGGCTCATGCCATCGAGATTTAATGGAGGAGTGATCAACCAAGAGTCATAGCCATTACCGTCGTCAGTTCCTTTGTAGGCTGTGCATGCTGCATAATAGTTGTTGTCGAAAGAGGTGAAATACCATGCTTTATTACCGGCAACAATCTTAGATGTCCAACCTGCGAGATTAGATATAGAGCTAACACCTTCGAATGTTTCGTTGAGAGATGTTACAGGAGTAACAGGACCTGAAGGAGCATCGCTTGCACCATCAAGTTTATATTCGGTTGCGTCTTTCACACCATTCACGCCGAAATAAGCAGTGAGGTTACCTTTGAGAGCGAGTTCTTTACCAAGGTTTGAAGGATTGTCCATGAGGTTGAGCGCTCCACGGATAGATGTAGGCAACTGCACAGGGATACATTCATCAACCGATGTAGCCGATGGATTGTCGGAGAGAAGGAGGTTGGTTTGAACTGTTGCGGGAACGCTGAATTTAGCTCCATCTTGAATTGATTTTCCATCAATCCAACCAACGATATAACCTTTTACCCACACACCGGTACCTGTTGCACCACTTTTTACTTGTGATGCGCTAAATGGAGCGGTTTCGGTGCCATCGCCTGCTGTTGGAGTGCTACCGGGCACGTTAATGCCATCGATGCGGAATTCGCTGGTAGTACCGCGGTTGCCGGTAATGCCACACACACCCATATATTTTTCAAACTTACCAAGTAACCAAATTTGCGATTGAATAATGTCGGGGTTGTCTTTAAGGTTTCCATATTCGCGAAGTTTTGAATCTTGAGGTAATGCAATAACAAGACAAGATGCGATATCTTTCACTTCGGGTGCAGGAGCGATAACAAGTGTATTGGCAAGAGTTGTAGGGCTATCCCATTCGATATCTTCGTTTGAAGTGATTGTTTCAACTTCGGGAGCAACAGCACCTACGATATATCCGGTAACCCAACCATTAGCAGTTTGTCCGTTGTTGACGATTTCCACTACTTGGTCAACTGTGTAAGGATTACTTTCGGCACCGGGACTGAGAGTAGGACTACCAAAGTTCATACAGTCGCTTGTAGAGCGAAGCAATAATTGCCAACCCGATGAACCGAAATAGCTAAGTATACCTACAACATCACCATTCCCTTCGGGGAGTTTTTGGCTCCAGAAAGTAGCATATCCCGAGTTGCGCACGGTGATAGAGTTGCCTTCGGCATCGATTAGGGTGCGGTTGGCATTTTCTTTGTGAGCATCGGTGTAAGAAAGAGTGCCACCACCTTCGAAATGCACGTTGTTGAGGCGCACTAATTGGCTTTGCCATTTGCGAAGACCTTCGGGATTAGTGGGGAGAGAACCGATAGTAGTAACAATAGTGTCTACTTTTGATGGTTCGGGCAATCCATTAAGTTCAGAGTGCATTTGGAAGAATTCATAAGGCATAAAAGTAGCTTGCCAGCCGTAGCCTTCTTCATAGTCGGGGAATCCGAGTTGTTGCAAGCCACTATATTTACCTATATACATACCGGTCACATCGAGAACAATTTCTTGACCTACGCGATATTTATTATAAAGACCGCTTTGGTTGATTGAAAGAGTCAATGCGGCAGAGCCATCTTGAATCACAAGGTTCTTGTAAATGTTACCTGTCATATCCGAACTTACCACACGGCCGGCAATGATGATGCGATCGCCATTTTCGTTTAGTCCGATAGTGTCGATATAGTTTGTTTCATCACTCCAATACTTGGTTTTCAATTCAAGGATTGTAGTGTTGGGAGTCATAGTTGCTTCGGGAATCTGTAATCCCGGAGCGTCAAAGTCGTCTTGACAACTCACCATGCTCACAGCCATGAATGTGAGCAATAGTCCTATATATTTTCTTAAATTTCTCATAGAGCAATTCGTTTATTTGTGTTGATTAGTTGGTCTTTTCATAAAGGGTGGGGAATGTGCCTCTCACATCGGGATAAGCTCCATATGAGGTGTATTGGGCATCATATTGAATAGACTTATTCATTGCCACGTTGGTGATAATCATTGTTCCGTCGGCTTGAGGTGCGATGGTCCACACACCACCTTCCGAAGGAAGAGTAGTGTCGACATTGAAGCTATTATATGTTCCTTTCATATACATGTATTTGCCATTGGCATCGGTGATAGTGTAACCGCCGGTAGTTTCTTTAATCACGAAACCACAAGATTGGGCAACCTCAATAACACCATTGTTGTCGGAAGCATCTACAACTTGGAGATAACCATAGTTTCCGGTAATCGCTGTAGCAGCTTTGCCCGAAGCAACGAGGATATATTCTTTACCCGAAGTGATTGATGTAGCTTTTTTATAGGTAGCAGTTTCGGCCGTAGCAGGAGCTTTGCCATCGAGTTTATATTCGGTACCTTCTTTTACCCCATTTTCTCCAAAATATTTAGTGATGTTACCTTTGATTGCAAGTTTCTTTCCAAGGTTAGATGGGTTGTCCATGAGGTTGATTGCTCCACGAATAGACGTAGGTAGTTGTACAGGAATACATTCAGCAGCTGATGTAGCCTTAGGATTGTCGGAGATAAGCACGTTGGTTTGAGATGTTGAGGGAACACTGAAATTAGCGCCTTCGGCAAGAATCATACCATCAACCCAACCTACAATGTAACCTTCTACCCACACACCGGTGCCTGTTGCGCCATTTTGCACATCGGTAGCGCTGAATGGAGAGTTTTCGGAGCCGTCGCCGGTTGAAGGAGTGTTGGAAGAGCCTCCTTGCTTGCCAATCACCACATTGTCGATGCAGAATGTCATAGAACGAGCAGATGTTTCAGCGGTGTAACGGAAACCGATATAGATAACGCCTGAGAATTCTTCTAATGACACCGGACCCGAAGAAACAAAGCCTGAATAACCACTTGCAGGAGGATTTGCAATGTCGCAAGTGAGCATTGTGAGAGTAGCGGTATTTGGGTCGGTAGATGACATTGCATACACTTCAAATGTGCCACCCATATATGCCGCTTGAGATTCAAAACTCATAATCTTTTGAGCCATTTCGTCGACATTAAGAGCAGGAGTAATCAACCAAGCATCGTAGCCACTGCCGTCGGTACCTTTATATGCAGTACAAGCAGCATAAGTGTTGTTGTCGAAATCGGTGAAATACCATTCTTTGTCACCGGCGATTTTAACCGAAGTCCAACCGGGGAGGTCGTTGATAGAAGAAACACCTTCAAAGTCCTCTTCGAGCTCGCTTAACGGACCGGTTGGAGCATCGGGAACTACAGGAGCGCTTTCATCGAAGCCTATACAATCGTCGGTTGAACGGAGCATAACTTGCCACTCTGTGCCGTAGTAGCTTAGGATACCAACAACACTACCTGTTCCGCTTGGGAGAAGTTTGTCGCGGAAAGTGGCATAGCTACTATTGCGTACAAGCATTTTATTGCCATTCGCATCTTTGATATAGCGATTGGTCGATGCCGATGCTTCAGAATAAGGTTTGCCGGCTTCTACCCATTGCACGCTGTCGAAACGCACCAATTGGCTTTGCCATTTTTGCAGACTATCGGCATTTGATTTAATGGCGTTAATCTTTGCAATGTCAACCGGAATAGTGTCGATTTCGGCAGGTTGAGGAAGCCCATTGAATTGGGCGTGTTGTTTAAAGAAGTCCATTTCCATGAATGTCGCTTCCCAACCATATTGAGTAGAGTATTCGGGGAATCCGAGTTGTTGCAACCCGTTATATTTACCAATATACATGTCGGTGAGGTCGATAACCACCTCTTGGCCGATATGGTAAGATTCAAACATGTCGTTTTCATTGATAGAGATAGTCAACGCAGCCGATTCATCTTGAATCACAAGGTTTTTGTAGATATTACCTGTTTCGTCGGAGCTGATAATGCGTCCCGAAACGATAACGTGTTCGCCGAGGGAATTTACGCCGATAGTGTCGATATAGTTGCGATTATCGTTCCAATATTTGTTTTTCACTTCAAGAATCGATGTATTCGCTTCGATAGTTGCTTCGGGCACGATTACCGGGGGACGGTCGAGTTCTTCGTCGCAAGCCGTAAATGCAGCGCTTAGAAGCAGAAGTGATGCTATATATGATTTTGTATGTTTCATTTTCGTAAAAATTTATGTAAACAAATTAGAATCTAATACCAAGGTTAGCAAATATCTTGATTCCTTGCGAATAAGAAATTTTGTTGGGATATTTAGTCACATCATAGTTAGTAACATCCATGCGGCTTTGTTGATATCCATATGTTTGGATATTGCGGTTGTTGAGAATGTTATTAATGTTGATGTTGGCATTTAATGATACTTTGCGGTTGAGGTAGAATACCTTACCGATAGAAGCATTAAGCACGAAAGCATCTTTTAGTTTGTCTTGCACTGCAAGTTCGTTCATTTTGCCTTCGAGAGTTTCGTAGCTTGGATATTTTTCCCAAAGGTTTGGCATAGCTTCGTGGCGCACAGGTGAGAGGTTTACATAAGCATCACCGGCCCATGTTGCATTTACGTTGAAATACCAGTTTTTAGGAGCTGCCCAGTCGATACCGATGTTGGCAGCTGTTTGAGGAGTTCCACCCACATAGAAGTTTCGGAGGTAGACAGTGGTAGTGGTATCGGGCAACATGCCGTTTTCGTAAGAGCGCACACCGGTGGGGCGGTTTTTATATTGGTAACGAGAATAAGTACCGGCAGCAGTCACAGTAACATCGGGAGTGATTTTGTAGGCCATACCTATTTCTACACCTTTATATGTTTTATGAACACCTTTTAATACATAGTTCATAAATGATTCGTATTGGTCATCGTAGAACGCAGTACGTTCGGTTTGATCCCACATTTCGGTCCAGAACCCTGTGATGCTACCACGGAAACGACGATAGTTCCAGTTGTAGCTGATGTCGCCTGAAAGGATACGTTCGTTTTGAAGTCCGTCGATAGCGTCATCTTTGATACGTGGAGATATGTAGGCATATTCAAAAAGAGGAGCGCGGGTTTCATACAATCCGTTAACGGTAAAGAAATTGTGTCCGTCGAGTTTGTAAGTGGCTCCGGCTTTGAATCCGGCGTTATCGAAACGGTGAGTTTCGCCTTTGCCATAAGAATTATCGGGAGCGTGACCATTGCGCATGTTACCATCGCGGAAGAATTGAGTGTAGCTCACGTTAAATCCGTAGTTGATATCCCATTGAGGGAGAGTGATCATATTTTGAATCCATGCGTTGGCTTTCACTGCATAGATGTCGTAGTCGTAGCCAAAACGATCGCCTTTTTGCACCTTGCGGTTAGGGTTGTTAAGGTCGTTTTGAAGCATTTGAGGATTGTCGGGGAAGTCGCGTTCGGCAAATTTATCTACGTCGAGCCAATATTCGCCACCGAGAAGGTCGCGAACGGTTTTGAAGTAAGAGGCTTTAGTGTAGTTGAAGCTAATGCCGGCTTGTAGCGACATGATATTGTTGATGCGGTGGTTGAGCATTGAGTTGAACAATGCGTTGAATTGATTGCTATGGCGGTTTTCAACAATGTAAGATGATCCGAGAGGAGTGTTTCCCGGAACTCTGTTGTGTTCGTTGTTGAGGTAGTTGGCTTGATACATCTCGTCCCAATTTATTTGACGCATTTCTTCGCTATTGCGCCAAAGGTCGGTATAGAGATCAAATGCCTCTTGGTCATCTTTGAAGAAAGAAGGAAGATTGCGATAGTAATCGGGTTTTGGGTTTGCTGCATTTCCACTCCAGTTGAGGTCAGATTTATTGTAGTTAATCCAACGGATACCGGCAGCGGTGTTGAGTGTTGTACCTTTATTAGGTTTCCACAACCAGTTGATAATGGTTGTAGGGTCGAAAGTCTCAACTATGCGAGCATTGCGTTTTTTGCCGTCTTGCCAACCCCAGTTGGGATTATAAAGGTTATCATCGGCAAGTTCATAAGCTTCTTCAAAAGTGGCAGAAGCAGTACCGCGTTGAGTTGGGGCTCCATATGTGGTTATCGCAATAGAGTGTTGAGGATTAAATACTTTTTGCAAGGCGAGGAAATATCCCCAAGAGTTGTAGAAAGTACCGGGTTGTTCACCTTCGTCGGCATATCGACCGATAGCAGATGCGGTAAAAGCCCAGCCATGTTTGTTGAGGCCGGTAGAATAAGTTGCCATTGCACGCATCTTATAGTTGCTATTGGTATAAGAGATGCTACCATTGAACCCGGGAGCATAGTCGGCAGCCATAGTGTTGAAGTTTACTGCGCCACCCACATCGCCGAAGCCATATGTAGCGGCACCGAGTCCCATCACGGTAGTTTTGTTGCGGAAAGCACGGCTTGTCATACCACCGAGAGTAGAATAGCTGAAACGTCCGCGACCTAAGTCGTTGAGAGCAATGCCATTCATATAGGTAGTTTGGTATTCAGAGTTGTAACCACGCACACGGAAATACATAGGTCCGAAGTCGTAAGCTGCGGTTGAGAAGTAAACATTATCAGATGCGCCCATTAAGGCTCCGATAGTTTGATTGCTTTCTTCATCTTCTTCGAGCATGGTTTGGTCAATCAATAATTCTTGATTTTCGTTTATCACGTTGGCTTCGGCAGGAACGAATGAGATTTTTCCTAAATCAATTGTTTGGTTGTTGAATAGCTCAATCTCTTTTACAAGATCGTTGTACCCAAACGCTACGATAGTCATAATCTCTTTGCCGGCAGCGAGGTCACTGATGATAAAATCGCCCGAAGGCCCGGTGGTGACGAATGCACCTTGCTCATTAAGCATCACACTTGCGCCCGAAACGGGAGCTCCGGTATTGGCATCAACAACGACACCTGTCAACCCGGCGTTCTGTGCGAGTGCCGGCATAGTAGCCAAGAGCATCAATAACAGAAACAGTTTTTGTCTCATAATTCAAAATGGGTTTTATTAGATTTGATTTTAATTATATTCACACTTTTATTCCAAGTTAAAAATGATATTAATATTTTCCAAATTTAGTAATTATTTTTTAAACAACAATAGGGTGAATGTTGTTTATATCGGTATAAAAATAAAAATTTAATAATTTTGTAATGAAAAAATATGTAAATATGCTTTTTATAATAAAAAAAATGGCATAACTTTACGATGCCAAAAAGTTTTTAAATTTAGAATAAGTAAAAAGTAGATGAAAAAACTATTTCTAATATCGATTATATCACTAATTAGTTGTGTGCTTTTTGCAGAACCACAACAGTCAAAAAAACAATATCAAGTTGTAGGGGTTGCTTTTTATAACCTCGAAAACCTCTTTGATACTATCAATACCAATGGGTCGTATGACCTTGAATATTCTCCTGCCGGAGCCAAAAAGTGGGACGGTCGCAAATATTGGTCAAAAATTGCGAATATGTCGTATGCAATATCTCAACTTGCTACCGAACGCACACCGGGAGGTCCTGCAATTATAGGAGTGTCGGAAATTGAAAACGAATCGGTGTTGAAAGATTTGGTAAAAGCCGATCCTATCAAAAAATGGATGCTTCAAGTGGTGCATCATGATTCGCCCGACCGTCGTGGGGTAGATGTGGCATTGCTTTATAATCCTCGCTACTTCCGTATGCTAAACGTGAATAATCATCGGCTCAAAATAGAAGGATATGACACATTCCGCACTCGCGATCAGATGTGTGTTACCGGCATATTGATGGGCGACACAGTGAGTGTTATTGTCAATCACTGGCCATCACGCATGGGCGGACAGGCGCAATCATCATATCTTCGTGAGGCTGCCGCTGCATTGAGCAAGCAAATAGCCGATTCGGTGTGGGCGGTGAACCCTCATCAAAGTGTGATTGTGATGGGCGACTTAAATGATGACCCATTTGATAAGTCGTGTGCCGAAGTGCTTGGCGCAAAAAAGGATAAGAAAGATGTCGATTACCATGGATTTTATAACCCATTCTGGGCCGTTAGCGATAAGGGTATCGGTTCGTTAGGTTATAAAGGTAGTTGGAACCTCTTTGACCAAATCATTCTATCGGGTGACCTTGTGAAAGAGGGCAACGGATTGATGTATTGGAATTGCTTGGTGCATAACCTCGATTTCTTGACCGGAAACGAAGGAAATCGTCAAGGTTATCCATTGCGCACCTTTGCATCGGGAGTGTATCTCAATGGTTATTCCGACCACTATCCCACACAAGTATTTCTTGTGAAACCTGTGAAATAAACAAATAACATTAATATAATTAACTAAAATCAAATTTTTATGAAAAAATTTTTACTTTCACTATTGTGCTTAGCCGGCTTTGTAGCTGCTCAAGCCGAAACTTTTGTGATGAGTGAACAAGCTCCATTCTCAGCAGGTACCACTATCTCGGGTATCGAGGCTTGGACTAATGGAGACTACACTTTCACTCCAGTTAAAGGAGAAACATCTGCTACAGCTCCTGCTTTCAATAAGGCCGGTGATGTGCGACTCTATGCAGCAAACACATTCACTATTGATTGTGCGGCAGGTAATATGAGTGAAATTTCATTTACAATTTCTGCTCAAGGAAAAAAACGCATGACAACAGTGGAGGCTTCAACTGGAACTATGACCGTGACCGGAGCTGATGACTACACATGTAAATGGGTGGGTGATGCTGCAAGTGTTACATTCACAGTCGGTGATAAAGCTACACTCGGAACAGATGGTGCTTCTAAAGCAGGTCAACTTTGCTTTACTCAAATAGATATTACAGGAGCCGGCGGCGGTTCTACTACTCCGGTAGTGGCTGCTCCATCTTTCTCACCTAACGGGGGAGAAGTGGTAGCAGGAACAGAGGTGACAATCACTTGTAACACTGAAGGTGCTACTATTTACTATACTCTTGATGGCACTGAACCAACATTAAATTCTTCGGTTTATTCAGCTCCTATTGCAATAATGGAATCTTGTACGCTCAAGGCAATGGCTGCAGCTGCAGAAATGGATAATAGCGTGGTGACATCGGCTGATTTTACTGTTATTGAGGCCGCTCAATTTGGCTATGTTATGGCTGTTACATCAGGCAAAAACTATTTGCTTTACTCAAGCAAGAAGATTGCAACTCCTTTGACCGGTAATTATGGATATCTCCAAGTGGAATCGGCTACCGATGAAAATGGTTATATCAACACTAATAAACTTAATGGTTTTACTATTACAGCAGTTGATGGTGGTTATACTATTCAAGATTCAAATGGTAAATATGTGTATCAAACCGGCACTTACAATAGCTTTAATGTTTCGGAAACAATGCCCGAAACAGGTGCAGTGTGGACAATCGTGCCACAAAACGATGGTACAATGTTGATTACCAACGTGGCTACAGGTAAATTTATACAATATGATGCAGCTTACACAAGCTATGGTTGCTATAGTGATGCACGTGGCGCTCTTCCTTGTCTTTATGAAGAAGGTGCGAATGCTCAACAAAAACCTGAAGCACCAATGGAAGAGGTCGCTACAATTGCCGAATGGATTGCAAAAGCATCTACTGCTAATGTTAAAATTACAGGCACTGCTACCGTAATGTATCAAAATGGTCGTTACATGTATATTCAAGATGCAACAAGCGCACTTTTGGTTTATGGTGATTTGACAAACAAGTACAATAATGGTGACCAAATCTCTAACTTTGTTGGGGCTTATAAAAACTTTAATGACCTTATCGAACTTATTCCTGTAGATTCTACATTTTCAGCAGCTACCGCAGGAACTGCTATTGAACCAACGCAAGTTCAAGTTGAGGATGTGGCTACTGATATGATGTCGCAATATGTGAAAATCAGTGGTGTAGAAGTGGCTGCAACAAGAGATGACGCAGGTGCGGCTGTAGCTAATACATATACAATTACCGATAACACCGGTTCGCTCACTCTTTATAATCAATTCTACAATGCGTCTTATTATGATGTGGTAGAAATAATCGAAGGAACAGGTCTCACTGTCGAAGGATTTATCAGTGTTCGCAATGGCGTGGCTCAAATCGTTCCTTCAAAGGTTTATGATCCATCAGGTGTTGAATCGATTGAACTTAATGAAAACGCTCCTGCTACTTACTACAACCTCCAAGGTGTGAAAGTTAACAATCCTGCTAACGGTATTTACATTAAGGTTCAAGGCTCAAAAGCTTCTAAAGTATTCGTTAAGTAATTCATAATGCATAATTAACTTGGGCAAGTCTCATTGAGCCCTTCGGGGTTCATGATGCATAGTTCATAATGCATAATTGAGAATACATTGAAATTAATAGAGGACGAGCAATCCTATGTGGATTGCTCGTTTTTTAGTTAAAGCGCTAAACGATTTGTATTTGTAAAAAAATCGCTTGTGATAATGTGAATTTTGATAAAAAATACCTATCTTTGTGCTATAACAATTTATTAACTAAATTATTAATCATATGAAGAAATTATTACTTTCATTATTGTGTCTTGTGGGCTTTGTGGCTGCACAAGCCGAAGAGGTCGCATTTGTGGCACAAGGTGCTACATATAGTGGCTCAGGGGCAGTTGTTACATTGCCAACAGGGAATCTCCCCGGAGTAACATTTGCTGCTGACGATATGACATTATTGTTTACTAAGGTAAATAGTAGTACTTCAAACGTTAACTCTGGGGGTCATGTGCGTTGGTATGCAAATGACCAAATTACTATTACCCCCAATTCGGGTGTGACAATTTCGGGTGTGACAATTTATGCAACCTCAAGTTCATATGTAAAATCGGTTACAGCCACAACTGGAACCGTAACTACGTCAACAACCGATAAAACTATGACTTGGAGTGGTGAAGCTACTGAGGCATTCACATTAACAACTCCGGCTCAAGTGCGTTTCACTTATATGGTTGTAACTTATTCTGTAGGAGAAGCTACAACAGCAGCAGTTCCCGTAATTACTCCTAATGGAGGTGATGTGGCTGCCGGAACAGAAGTTTCTATTGCTTCATCAACTGAAAATGCTACAATCTATTACACTCTTGATAACACTGATCCTTCAGCCGAAAATGGGAATGTTTATTCTACACCTATCGTTATCAACGAGTCATGCACATTGAAAGCAATTGCTACAGCCGAAGGTCTTGGTGCAAGTGAAATTGCAACCGCTGAATTCAATGTAGTCGCTCCTACAAGTTTTGGTTATGTTACAAGTGTTACATCAGGAAAAAATTACCTTTTTGTAGCTGATGATACTAATATGGCAACTCCATTGGCCGAAACAAACAATTATGGTTATCTTCCAAATGCATCGGTAACTCCTGCTGAAGGTTATATTGAAATCATCAATCCTCAACCATTTACTATTACTGAAGTAGAGGGTGGTTATACTATTCAAGACTCTTATGGACGCTATCTATATCAAACAGGCACATATAATAGCTTCAATGTCGCAGCTTCAATGCCTACCGATGGCAGTGCCGTTTGGGATATTGATATTCTTGCCGATGGTCAGGCTAAAATCACAAACACATCAGTAAATAAGTGGATGCAATATGACACTACTTATAAGTCATATGGCTCATATGACTCGGCATTGGGTATTATGCCTTATCTCTATGAAGAAGGTGCTACAGCTCAAGAAAAACCAACAATCTCACCTCTCTATGCAGTAGGTGGTTTCAATGGTTGGGATCCTACTAATATGTCGCAATTTGACTACAACAATTTTGAAAACACTTATACTCTCACATTTGAAGCAACAGGCGACCTCGGCTTTAAAATCTCTACAGGTAGCGGTGATTGGGGCGCAATCGATGCAGGTGTTTATGGTGTAAGTGGCGCTGTAGTAAGTGGTGAAACACTTTCACTTGTAGCAGGTAACACAAGCAACATCACTTTGCCATTTGCCGGAACATGGACTATCATTGTTAATCTTGACAATAAAACACTTGTGGCAACCGGAGTTAAGAATTATCCTGAACAACTTTATGTATTAGGAAATGTTGAGGGTATACATTGGAATACCTCGAATGGTAAACCTCTTACTCACACCGAAAATGGTGTTTATGAAGGTGTTGTAACAATCGAAGATGCCGGTAGCGGTGTAGGTTATTTCTCAATCGTTACTATTCTTGGTGACAACTGGGACGTTGTGAACACAGCAACTCGTTATGGTGCAGTTAGTCAAAATGAGCTAATCGTGATTGACGCTGTAACACCAATGACAAATGACAAGGGTGCAGGTACTAACTCATGGAGTGTTAAAGCCGGAACATATAAAATGGTGGCTGATATTGAAAATAACACATTTGTAGTTTCTCTTGTTCCTGTAGCAACTCCTGTAATTCTTCCTAATGGTGGTGAAGTTTCAAAAGATCAAGCGATTTATATTCAATGTGCTACCGATGGTGCAGCAATCTATTACACTATCGATGGTACTGATCCTTCAATTGAATCTTATATTTATGAAGGAGAATTCTATCTTGCTGAAGATTGCACAGTAAAAGCGATTGCAATGAAAGATGGTATGGCCGATAGTGAAATTGCCGAAGTTTCATTCACACTTGCCAACGAAAACCTCAAAACAGTTACATTCGACTTTACCAATCCGGCTTCATTGACTCCTGCTCAAGAAACTCCAGCTTCAGGTGCCGGGATTACAATAAATGATATAGTATTTACAGCCGGTGATATATCGCTTGTTTGTGCTAAAAACGATGCATCAACCGATTGCCGTCTTTGGGGTGCTACTGCAGGATCGGAAGTTCGTACTTATAGTAAGTCAACTATCACTATTTCGGGTGAAAATGTAAATATTGCAAATATAATATTTACCGGAAATAAGGCATCTTCATCAAACTTTACAGCAGATAATGGTACATTTGCAGCAAGAGAATGGACTGCTGAGGGCAATACTTCTTCAGTAGTATTTACTACTACAGCCACATCGAATATTCAAACAATCAAAGTAACATACGAAGAAACAACATCATCAGTAGATGATATTGAAATCGAAAATGAAGTGCCTGCAACATTCTACAACCTCCAAGGTGTGAAAGTTAACAATCCTGCTAACGGTATTTACATCAAGGTTCAAGGTGACAAGGCTTCTAAAGTTTACATTAAGTAATTAACTCGGGCAAGTCTCATTGAGCCCTTCGGGGTTCATAATGCAAAATTGAAAATACTTTGAATTTATAGTGAGCGAGCAATCCAATGTGGGTTGCTCGCTTGTTTATTGAGTATTTTTTATTACTTTTGGTGTTGGAAATTAATAATTAAAGATAATACTAAGAATACAACTCATATGAAACAGTTTTTTTTATCTTTTGCCATGATGATTATCATGGGAGTGAGTGTGATGGCGCAACCTCGTGCCACAAAAGTGCAGTTGCATTTGGTTCCAAATCATAGCGATGCGCTTTATAGCGTGGGAGAGCAAGCCAAGGTAAAAGTGATGGTTACCGATTGTGGTATGGCTCTTAATGATGTAGTAGTAAATTATGAGGTGAGCGAGGATTTGATGACTCCTCACATCACAAAGTCAATAACTCTCAAAGGAAATGAGGGGGAAATCAACATTGGCACAATGAAAAAGCCGGGTTACTTGCGAGTGAAGGCCGTTGTGGAAAAAGACGGAAAGAAGTATTCGGCAATATCTACTGTTGGTTACGATACCGAAAAATTGCAACCTACCGTAACATTGCCCGACGATTTCAAGGCATTTTGGGACGCACAACTCAAAGCGGCTCGCAAGATTGACCTTCAACCCACAATGACGCTTATTCCCGAGCGATGCACCGACAAGGTGAATGTGTATCACATCTCTTATCGCAACATCAATAACACTCGCATGTATGGTATGTTGACAATGCCCAAGGCCGAAGGTAAATATCCTGCAATTCTTCGCTTCCCGGGAGCGGGAGTCGGTGAGAAGTCGGGCGATATAGGCCATGCGGCTCGTGGAGCCATAATTCTTGAATTTGGTATTCATGGTATTCCTGTAAACCTCACAGGTAGCACTATTTATAGCGACCTTAATAGTGGCGCGCTTGCCTCATATCCTACATATAATATCGATAATCGCTATTCATATTATTATAAACGAGTTTATATAGGCTGTGTGCGCGGCATTGATTTCCTTGCTTCGTTGCCTCAGTTTAATGGTAAACTTGGCACCTTTGGCGGAAGTCAGGGAGGCGCATTGTCGATTGTGACATCGGCACTCGATAGTCGCATCAATGCCACTGTGGCATATTTCCCTGCATTGTGCGACCTTGAGGGATATACACATGAACGTGCCGGAGGTTGGCCTCATGTGTTTAAGAATAAAGGTAATTGCACTCCCGAAAAACTTTCGACAGCGCGTTATTATGATGTAACTAATTTTGCACGTAATCTATCGGCTCCTATTCATTTTTTCTTGGGTTATAACGATTTGACTTGTGCACCCACGACTACTCGCTCAACCTATAATGTGATTACTGCTCCAAAAACACTTCTCATAGGCGAAAACAATGGTCACTGGTTATATGCCGAGCACACCAATGCACTATGGGATTGGATGTTTGAACAACTCAAGGAAGAGTGATGTATTTAATTCATAATTCATAATTTGCAATAGTTTTTTAAGAAATTCGGAATGAAATCCCTAAATATTATAAGATTTTTGGATTTTACGAAGAAAGTCATTTAATTTGCAGTATAAATTGTTTAAAATGATTGACCGCAAAATAAAAAACTTAATAGAAGCCCAATTGGGAACAAATAAGGCAATAATTATTATGGGAGCCCGCCAAGTGGGAAAGTCTACATTATTGTCACAAATGTTTGATGGGCAAAAAAATGTATTGTGGTTAAATGGCGACGAAACCGATGTGAGAGGGCTCTTTGAAAATATAACATCAACACGATTAAAGGCTATCATAGGGCAAAATAATTTAGTGATTATAGATGAAGCCCAACGAATTACCGACATAGGGTTGAAACTTAAATTGATAACCGACCAGATTTCGGGGGTACAAGTTATAGCTACAGGCAGTTCATCATTTGATTTGGCAAATAACGTAAATGAATCATTGGCAGGACGTAAACGTCAGATACAAATGTATCCAATGATGTTTTCAGAAATGGTTGACCATATGGGCTTTATTGAGGAGAAACGAATGTTGCCGCATCGATTGGTATTTGGGTATTATCCCGAGGTGGTGACCAATCCCGGAAATGAAAAGGTGATTTTGAAAGAGTTGTGCGACAGTGTGTTGTATAAAGATATTCTGTCGTTGGATTCGGTAGGAAAGCCCGATAAATTGCAACGTTTGTTGCAAGCATTGGCTTATCAAGTGGGTTCTCAAGTGTCGTATAATGAGCTTGGTAGACACATAGGACTTGACTCTAAAACAGTAGAACGTTATATTGAGATATTAGAAAAAAGTTTCATAATCTTTAGATTAAACTCTTTCTCTCGAAATTTGCGTAATGAGTTGAAAGCCAGTCGCAAAATATATTTTTGGGATAATGGGATAAGAAATGCAGTTATAGGAAATTTCTCATTTTTGGAGCAAAGAATGAATGAGGAAGCAGGAATGTTGTGGGAGAATTTTGTTATATCTGAGAGAATGAAGATGAATTCGTTAAGAGAATTCTTCGGGACAACATGGTTTTGGCGCACTATGCAACAAAAAGAGATAGATTATATCGAAGAAGAAAATGGCGTTATTAACACATATGAGTTTAAGTGGAATTCAAAGGCAAACGCAAAACGGCCTGAGGCTTTTTTCAAAGCATATCCCGATAGCTCGTTTAGTGTTATTACACCTGAGAATATAGAGGAATTTTTATTGATAGGATAATGGTAACGATATTATTTCATTCAACGATATTTGGACCTATTCATAGCCGCCGGTTGGGATCTTCATTGGGCGTGAATCTTTCGCCTAATGATGGGAAGGTATGTTCGTTTGACTGTGTGTATTGTGAAGCGGGATATAATTCGCAAGGAGCCGGCACAACAGGACTGCCACGACGCGAAGATGTGAGCCGAGAGCTTGAGATGAAGTTGAAGTCGATGATTGAAGCCGGTGAGCATCTTGATGTAATCACATTTTCGGGGAATGGGGAGCCTACGTTGCACCCTCAGTTTGCCGAAATTATAGATGACACAATTGCTTTGCGCGATAAATATTTTCCACAGGTGAAAATAAGTGTGTTGTGTAATTCCACACGCTTGGGCGACGAATCGGTTGTAGCTGCACTCCGTAAGGTAGATAATAATATTCTTAAACTCGACTCGGCAATAACATCAACCATGCGATTGATTGACCAACCTGCATCGCCATCGTTTACAAGTGAGGGTGTGATTGAGCAAATAGCTCAATTTAGTGGTCAATGTGTGGTGCAAACAATGTTCTTGCGAGGAGAACACGATGGCAAAAACATAGACAATACTACCATCGAAGAGGTTGAGGCATTAATAAAGGCATATAAGCGTATTTCCCCTCGACAAGTAATGATTTACTCAATCGACCGCAAAACTCCGGAACAGAAGCTTGAAAAGGTGTCGCATGAAGAACTCGAAGCAATTGCTTCGCAAATGAGTAGGGAAGGAATTAATGTAACAGTTAGTTAAGAAATAAGTACGAAATAAATAGATATAATTATGAGTCAAAAGATTGTATTTCCAAAGCCATTAAAAGAGGGCGATACAATAGCAATTTTATCTCCTGCCGGAATAATCAAGCCTGAACATGTGCAAAACTCAATTCCTGTGCTTGAAGCTCAAGGTTGGAAAGTGAAAGTTATGCCTCATACTCTTGGTAAGTGGGGGAATTATAGTGGCACTCCCGAAGATCGCTTGGCCGATCTTGAAGAAGCTTTTCTTGATCCCGAAGTGCGTGTTATCCTATGTTCACGAGGCGGATATGGAGTAGTGCATTTGATGGATTCACTAAATCGTTTGCCTATTGAGAAAGATCCCAAATGGGTGGTTGGATATAGTGATATATCGGCACTTCATGCGTTGATGGCGTCAAAGGGTATTGCAAGTATTCATGCGTCAATGACCAGTCACATAAGTAAAGGAGCTGAAGATGAAGATAACAAAGTGTTGTTTGAAATATTGCGAGGACAAGCTCCGGCATTCACCTTTGAAGGACATCAATATAATCGTTTGGGGCAATGCAGTGGAAAGATTATTGGTGGAAACGTGGCGGTGATAGCCGAGTTGATAAATACCCCATATGATATAATAGAAGAAGATACGATTCTATTCATAGAAGATGTATCGGAACCTATCTATAAGATTGAACGTATAATGTATCAATTGCGATTGAGCGGTGTGTTGCCACGCTTGAGAGGATTGATTGTGGGGCAGTTTACCGAATATTCTGCCGATAGCAATTATAAGAATATGGAGTCGATGATTTACGATATGGTGAAACCATATCATTATCCTGTGGCGTTTAATGTGCCAATTGGCCATGTGAGTCATAATATCCCTGTGATAGAGAGTGCACAAGTTACTCTTAAAGTTACCGATGCAGGCAAGACACATCTTATCTTTTGGCCAATAAATAGCAAATAAACATATAATATAAGAAATGATGGAGGGGAGCAAACAACATTGTTTGCTCCCCTCCTTTCAATCAAACTAAAACTATAAAAACGATTATATTTCGGAAGGGATATTCCCTTTAATTTTTAGTTTTCTATTGCAAAGATAATGAGAAGAGATAGGTTGAGAGTATATCCTAACCCTCAAATGTGACAAACTAATGAGTTTATGTGACAAAAAGGTGTGTTTGCGTGATAAAAAAAGCAGTGAGTCATTTTTGATTCACTGCCTTTATGATAGGTTAATAATCCACGTTGTTAAGTTTAATAATTATCAATAAATAAATAAGTAATAATACAATATGACATATAATGAATACTGGGATGTTAAATGCAAATGGAGCAAAAGACAAACAACTTATTAAAAATATGATAAACATCACTATTGATATCGTCCTAACAAGTGCTGATTGTCTGCCATTTTCAAATTTTATAGCAATAGATAGAACCCCTGTTATTGATAATGACAAAAAAGAAGTTATTGTTGCCACAAAATACTGAGGCTCATTATCCTTACTTATTTCATAACACCCCCATGTTGCCATTATAGCAAGAATAAATATTAATATTGCCTTTATCCAATCTATTTTCATTATAACGAGATATTGTTTAATAAAAACAATTTGCATATTTCACTCACCTTGCGAGCAAAAGTCCAGCCGTCCATTCCACGACGCCACACAAGTGTGTCGGGGGTAAGTTTGCCATTTTGCACAAGAATATTCAGTTCTTGTTCACTTAATGGCCCGGCTTGCTCGCCATCTATGGCGGCATAAAAGCCTTGTTGTTGTAGTTGAGTTGTGGCGGTTGTACCCACTCCGGGCGCTGCCATATTATTCATTGCGTAATTCATGGTATTTACCATTTGTTGCGCAACTGCAATGCTCATTCCAAACTCTACAAGACGATCTATTGAATTAAAATCATTTTCCATAATCGACAACTATTAAAATATTATTGAGCGGGAGGCATAGGAGGCATTCCGGGAGGAGGTGGTGGTGTAGCCGGCATAAATAGCGGAGCTAACTCTGCCACATTTCCTGCCAATTCCCAATTTTGCATACCTTGTTTCCACACATATGTTTGTGGAGTCAATTGCCCTTGTTGCACCAACTGTTGCAATTGTTGCATATTAAACGGACCCGCTTGCTGACCATTTACCGACAACATATATTGCACGCCGGGAGGAGGTGGAGGGGTGTTCATCTGATTGGCAAATTGGCCATTCATTGCATTGCCCATTTGGTTCATCATTCCGGCCATTTGGCTACCCATAGCGCCACCCATCATCATTCCGGTCATCATTCCGGCAGGATTCATGCCGCCACCACCATCACCCATTGAACTCATTGAACCAAGGTTTTGCGCTGCTGTTTGTAGCACGGCGGCTTGTTGGTCAAGAGCATGAGCACCAATATATGTAGATTCTGATTGCAAGCGTTGCGCACGTTGCGCCTCTTCGCGTTGAATACGCAATGATTCTTGCATATTTTCGGCATTGATAGCTTGCATATCTTTTATATTCTTGATATTCACTTGACTTTGAGCCAAAATGGTATCACTCTGAACCCCTGCTGTAATTTTTCTCAATTCTTGCCACCCTTCGCTTTCCTTATCAGCTTCCATTCTTGACAAATCGAAGCGTTTAAGATTTATCGCAAAATCTTCAAAATCCACTTTGAGTTTCTCTTGAATTCTATCGCTTATTTCATCTATCTTTCGCTCTATTTGCACCACAGGGAAACCAAAATCACTCGGAGCATTACTTATCGCACCTTTTACACGACGTTTTACCGCATCGGCTATTTGGGTTTTGAATGTCTCCAAATTAAAGTCAATCAGCCTATGTGCTTTAATAAAAGCCTTATAATCTGATATGTTAAATGTTATGGATCCGGCAGCGGAAACAGGCACAGTAAAGTCTAAAAAACGAGGATCGGCAACATCAAAATATGGGATTCCGAATTTCACCTGCACCACTCCGGCCAAGTTAATAAAGTAGATCTCGGCTTGGAACGGAGACTCCCCTCCAAACGCCAACCCTACAATACTTGACAATACAGGGAAATTGGCAGTCTTGATGGTATCATCATATGGACCTACGATAAAATCTTGACAAGGGCCATCTTTTTGTTTATAAACAAAAACGGCAACCTCACCATCTTTCACTCGTAAACTACTGCCATAACGAATAGAATTTTCACGAGTAGTGGAATTTAATTCTTGATCAAGCGGGCGCCACTTCCACACCAAGTATTCTTCTTGGTCGCAACGGATTACATTCATCAATCCGCCACCTTTTCCTCTTCCAAAAAAGCCCATAATTATGTGTTGTCTAAATCTTATTGATAAATTTTTATTTCAACTGTTTCTGACTTATATTTTTTTACAAGCAATACTATAAAAACAATACAACCGATAAATCCGAGGAATGCTATACCGCCGTCTACAGCAAAACCGATTAACATTATCAATAAACATACACCTATTGCAATTCCTCTCCATCCTTTTATTAAGTTGATTAAAACATCTTTTTTTTCATCATTGGCGGCTTTCTTTGCAGCTTTAATATCTTCTTTCAATTTAGCTTGAACCTCTTTGGGTATTTGAGTGAAATTTTTGTATCTTTCCGGAAGACGTCTCATTAACGAAACAATCATATTTGTTGCTTGATCTAAAATTACTCTATCTCCTGCAGCACATATAATTATCTTTTGATATATTTGGTCTGTTTTTTGAATCCAAACTTCCTCTTCCGGTCCAATATGTCCATCGTTATCATAAGCACTACTTGTAGCCATAGCTAACATTTCCAGCAAGTCTTCTTTTGAATTGGGGACTGGATATGTCTTTATAATATGAGCTTTTTCAACAGTATACTTTTTCTCAATATCTCTCGCTTGTCTATTAAGTTCTCGTATCAAATCCTCCCTTTCTTCATCATCTCGTTCTTTTCTGTTTGAGCCAGAGAAAATTTTAGCTAAAGATGAATCTCCTTCTTTTTGTATTTTTGCCAATTGTTCCAAACGACGATTTTTTTCAACATCATGAGCAGATAATTCTTGAGATTTACGCAATTCACATGCTTGTAACAAATCAAATAATTTATTTGCAGATTGAACAGAATCAACATTTGAAAATTCGTGACCGCAGTCAGTACACTTTGTTTGAAAAGATTTCATTATTGCGCCACAAGCAGGACATTTTCTTACATCACCAAACTTATCAGATTTTGGAGCAGAATGAGTAGCAGGTTGATTGGTCTTTTTAAGTTCAAATAATTTTGCATCTAATACCATTTCAAATTCATCAAGATCAATACCTTCTTCTTGCGCTTTTTTAAACAAAATTTGTTTTTCTTTTTCTGTTAGTTCTCCATCGGCTAACGCAGCTTTTATTAAAGCCTCGATTTTTTCGTTATACATATGTATTTAATTTAGAGTTAAACTTTAAATAATTGATTTTACAAATATAAATAAATATGGACTTTTACGATTGGTCCATTTTGGTCCTTTTTTTTGAGGGGGTATAAAAAACTTTAAGTATTTGCTTATGAATAATTTAGGTTATTTGAAAAATAAGCCTAATGAATAGTGTGACTAAGATAAAACAGTAATGTGTAAAATAAAAACACAAAAGGATGCATCAACGATGCATCCTTTTGTCGTATTACAATGAATTAGTAGATTAGTTGATGATGTCGAAGCCGGTGTAACGGCGCAAACATTCAGGCACTACGATGCCTTCGGGTGTTTGGTTGTTTTCGAGCAATGCAGCCATGATACGAGGCAATGCGAGAGCTGAGCCGTTGAGGGTGTGGCATAAGTGAGTCTTTTTGTCTTCGCCACGATAACGACATTTCAAACGGTTGGCTTGGTATGTTTCAAAGTTAGAAACCGATGAAACTTCGAGCCAACGTTTTTGTGCGGCAGAATACACTTCAAAGTCGAAAGTGATAGCCGAAGTGAAGCTCATGTCGCCACCGCAAAGACGAAGAATGTGCCAAGGCAAACCGAGTTTGTCGAGCAATCCTTGCACGTGATCTTTCATTTCTTCGAGAGCTGCATAAGAATTTTCGGGTTTTTCGATGCGCACAATTTCCACTTTGTCGAATTGGTGTAGACGGTTCAACCCGCGTACATCTTTGCCATAGCTACCAGCTTCGCGACGGAAACATGCAGAATAAGCACAATTCTTAACCGGCAATTTGTCGTCGGTGAGAATCACATCGCGATAGATGTTGGTAACAGGCACTTCGGCAGTGGGGATAAGATATAGATTATCGAGTTGACAATGATACATTTGTCCTTCTTTGTCGGGGAGTTGTCCTGTGCCATAGCCCGATGCTTCATTAACAACATAAGGAGGTTGCACTTCGAGATATCCCGATTCACCAGCTTGGTCGAGGAAGAATTGGATAAGAGCGCGTTGTAGGCGAGCACCTTTGCCGATATATACAGGGAATCCTGCACCTGTGATTTTCACTCCCAAATCAAAGTCGATGAGGTTGTATTTCTTTGCAAGATCCCAGTGGGGAAGAGCTTCTTCACCGAGAGCAGGCATCACGCCACCTTCTTTTTCTACCACATTATCCTCGGCAGTGCGGCCTTCGGGCACCATTTCGCATGGGATATTGGGGATAGAAAGGAGAATGTTTTTGATTTCTTCTTCCACGCCGGCAAGCTGTTCGGCAATAGCTTTTTGTGATTCTTTGAGTGCTGCAACGGCATTTTTAGCTTCTTGAGCTTCATCTTTTTTGCCTTCTTTCATCAATTTACCGATTGTAGCGGCATATTTGTTGAGTTCGGCAGCTTGATTGTCGTTGTTGAGTTGAAGTTGACGGCGGTTACCATCTAATTCAAGCACTTTGGCAATAGCTTCATTGCCGTCAAAGCCTTTCACGCCAAGACGTTCAATGATATATTGAGGATTCTCTTTGATTTGAGCAATAGTAAGCATATCTATTATATTTTATTTGTCAATATAAAAATCTTAAGCAAGAAGTTCTTTAACTTTAGCCGAAATCATACGGCCATCGGCGCGACCGGCAAGAGCTTTGCTTGCAACGCCCATTACCTTACCCATTTCTTTAGCTGAAGTAGCACCTACTTGTTCGATTATTTTTTTCAATTCGGCAGTGAGTTCCTCTTCGCTCAATTGTTTTGGGAGATATTCTTCGATAACGGCAGCTTCGGCGAGTTCACCTTCGGCAAGCTCGGGGCGATTTTGTTCTTGGTAGATACGAGCACTTTCTTTGCGTTGTTTTACCATTTTAACCAACACTTTCATAGCAGCGTCGTCACTAAGAGTGCCGTCGCCACCTTTTGCAGTTTTAGCTTCAAGAAACTCTTTTTTTATGCCACGAAGAGCTTCGAGTCTCACTTTGTCGCGTGCCAACATAGCAGCTTTAATGTCGGCCCCAATTTTGTCAAAAATGTCCATATTTTTAGCCTTAATTTTAATTAATGTGCAAAGATAATGATAATAATTGAGAATTGATGATTGAGAGTTGAGAATTATTTCTATAAATACCGTATTAGGAAATAATTTCAAAAAATATAGAAGCAGCAATTAAATTGCTTGCATGGATTGAATGGTAGAAAGAATATCGACTGCCGTTTCCACTGTAGTGACTTGCTCAATGGAGATGCTTCGACGATTGTTGTTTTCGCGAATGTGGCATCGGCGGGCATTTTGTTGCATATAGTTGATGATTTTGCCAAACATAGGAGATTGGTAATAGGCACGGTTGCTTTCGTCGACAAAGTAAAGATACATTCGCTCTTGTTTTAATGCAACTTTTTCGATGCCAAGTTGTCGGGCAAGACGTCGCAAGCGAGGCACACGTAATAGTTCGGCTGTTTCGGGCGGAATTTTTCCGAAACGGTCGGTGAGGCGTGTTTTAAATGCTTGTAAGTCAATTTCACGCTCAATGCTATCGAGCTCTTTGTAAAGGATAATGCGTTCGCTTTCTTGAGGCACATACATGGCAGGGAGAAGCAATTCCATATCGCTCTCGATTACACAGTCGGCCACAAATTCTTTTTCGTCGGTCTCGTCGGCGGTTAGCACATCGGAGAATTCTTCGGTGCGAAGCTCGATGACAGCTTCTTTTAGAATCTTTTGATATGTTTCATAACCGAGGTCGGCAATAAATCCACTTTGTTCGGCACCAAGGAGGTTGCCTGCTCCACGAATATCAAGGTCTTGCATTGCGATGTGAATGCCGCTGCCAAGGTCGGAGAAACTTTCGATGGCTTGCAATCGGCGACGCGATACCGGCGATAATGGAATGTGAGGAGGCACAAGGAGGTAGCAGAAAGCTTTACGACTGCTACGCCCAACGCGTCCTCTTAGTTGGTGTAATTCGCTCAACCCGAAGTTTTGAGCGTTGTTGATTATGATGGTGTTTACGTTTGGCATATCAATACCCGATTCGATGATTGTGGTTGCCAACAACACATCATAATCGTGGTTGGCAAAGTCGATAATCACTTTCTCGAGTTTGTCGGGCGACATTTGACCGTGTCCTACCACGGTGCGAGCATCGGGCACAAGTCGTTTCACCATGTTTTCGAGGTCGTATAGACCTTCAATACGATGGTTAACGATAAATACTTGTCCGTTGCGCGACATTTCAAAGTTTATTGCTTCGAGTAGAATGTCATCATTGAGAGCATTTACCGAGGTGACAATAGGATATCGGTTGGCAGGAGGAGTGGTGATGGCCGATAAATCGCGGGCACCCATTAGTGAAAATTGCAAAGTGCGAGGAATGGGAGTGGCACTCATAGTGAGGGAGTCGACATTGACCTTCATTTGTTTAAGTTTCTCTTTTACGGCAACCCCAAATTTTTGTTCTTCGTCAACGACGAGTAGGCCTAAGTCTTTGAATTTTATATCTTTGCCAATGAGCTTGTGGGTGCCGATGAGAATGTCGATTTTCCCTTCGGCGAGATCGGCAATTATTTGTTTCACTTGCTTGGGAGTGCGTGCACGCGATATGTAGTCAACTCTTACCGGGAAGTCCTTCAAACGGTCCTTAAATGTATTATAGTGTTGATATGCGAGTACGGTAGTTGGCACTAACACTGCTGTTTGTTTATTGTCGGTGGCAGCTTTGAATGCGGCGCGAATAGCAATCTCAGTTTTGCCAAATCCCACATCACCGCAAATCAAACGGTCCATAGGCCGCGGACTCTCCATATCGGCTTTCACAGCAGCTGTGGTGGTGAGTTGGTCGGGAGTGTCTTCGTAGATAAACGATGCTTCAAGCTCTTGTTGCAAATACCCGTCGGGCGAGAAGCTAAATCCTGTTTCGTTTTTGCGTGCGGCATAGAGCTTAATGAGGTCGCGGGCAATATCTTTGAGTTTTGATTTGGTGCGTTCTTTTATGCGATTCCATGCACCGGTACCCAGTTTGTTTATTTTAGGGGGTACCCCTTCTTTGCCTCTATATTTCGACAGCTTGTGCAAGGCATGTATTGAAACAAAGATGATATCATCGTTTTGATATGTGAGTTTTATCATCTCTTGTGTTTTGCCGTTTACATTGGTGCGTAACAGTCCGGCAAATCGTCCCACACCATGGTCGACGTGAACAATGAAATCGCCCACTTCGATAGATGATAATTCCTTTAATGAAAGAGCTAATTTTCCTGAACGCGCACGGTCGCTCTTGAGCGTGTATTTGTGGAATCGGTCGAATATCTGATGGTCGGTAAAGAAACAACTTTTCGACGTGTGGTCGACAAATCCTTCGTGAATAGTGGAATTAACCGGGGCAAAAACAATGTCGTCGCCTCTATCTTCGAAGATCACTTTTAAGCGTTCTATTTGTTTGGCGCTATCGCTTAGGATATATAGTGAATAGCCGTCGGCGAGAAGTTTTGTGAAATCTTCGCTGATGAGGTCGAAGTTTTTGTGATATATGCCCTGTGGCGAACAGTTGAAATTGATCGATGCTTTGGCGTCTACATCGGGTTGTGCGGCAGCGGTGAATCGTAGTTGACGAAATTGAGCAAACTTTTTCTCAAAATCGTCGGCATCAACCACCTGTTTCATTGCATTTTTATCCCCTTCGTCGGCAATAAGAGAGCTTTCGGAGAATGTTTCGCTTGCAATTTCGCGAATGCGGTTTAAGGTGTATTGCGCATCGCGCACTGCAATGAGCGTGTCATCGCCTATGAAGTTGAGAATAGAGTCGCCATGCGATTGTTGAGCCACATTTGATGTGATAGATATCTCTGCGAGTTTTTGTTCCGAGAGCTGAGTCTCGATATTGAAAGTGCGCATGGAGTCAATCTCATCACCAAAGAAGTCGATGCGATAAGGAAGCTCATTGGAGAAACCAAAAATGTCGAGAATAGAACCGCGAAGGGCAAAATGCCCCGGTTCATATACATAGTCCACCTCGATAAATCCATTTTCGCGTAACCATTTTATCGTTTCGGTTAAATCGACTATAGTGTTGGTTTTGAGGTTGAGGGTGTGTCGTGCAATGGTTTCTTTTGATGCAACACGTTCGGCAATCGCATCGGGATAGGTGACAACATATCTCAGATTTGAATCGGAATGCCAGCGATTAAGCACTTCGGTGCGTAAAATTTGAGAAGGAGCATCAATTTGTCCGTATTTGATGTCGCGTTTATATCCCGAGGGGAACATAAGGACCGATTTTTCGCCCAAAATACGGGAAAGGTCGTGATATATATATCCGGCATCATCAAGATTGTCGCCAATAATCAGAGAGGGATATTTAAGAGAGGGCATTCCGGCAAAAAGCAATGCGGGAGCAGAGCCTGCTAAAGAGTAGACTGAGCAACATCGCGATTTTCCACTTAGCATCTTGCTGATAGCCTTACGATGTTGTTGGCTTATAAATATATCACAAAGATCCTTAGTCGAAGTCATTTCTTGCTATTTTGAGGGTTCAAAATAGAGGAGTATTTATTTGAATCGAGAAGCGTTTTTGCTGTTTCGTCGATAATAGGGTCAAATATAAAGCTATTTATTAACATTCCACGACTAAAATAATATCTTTCGGTGATTGAAACTGATAATAAATTGCTTATTTCTTGGCGGTTCTTATTGAGATCCGTTTCAAGGTCGTGTTTTAGCAAGTTTTCAAGAATGTCTAACTGGGCACTTATACTGTCGTTCATATAACCGTTGTCTTCGACAGTTTTGCGCAATGCTTTTATTTGCTTTTCGCTCACTTTATCGTATTTGAAGCTGCGCGAATGAGCAAATTTTTTAAAGTCATTATATATCGAGTCGGTTATAACGAAATCTTGAGGGGCTGGAATTGATGGGTGGTGTGCAGCAAAGAATGTGGCATATTCTTCTATGAGGTGTTTATTTGAAGCATTAATCGAAAACTCACTATATTTATGGTCTTTGATAGTGATATCGGGGGTAATGCCACCACCATCACGCACTTCTCGTCCGTTGGCTGTGTGATACACATTTGTGAGGCTGTCGGGAGTGGGAGCAACCGACCCGTCGGCATTGCGATGAGAATAGTCGAGAGCTTGGATTAGCCGTCCGCTTGGGAGATAATATTTAGCGGTTGTGACTTTTAGATAAGTATTATTTCCACACGATACGGTTGATTGAACAAGACCTTTGCCAAAAGAGCGTTTCCCAATTATTACGGCACGATCAAGGTCTTGTAGCGAACCAGCCACAACCTCTGCTGCCGATGCACTATATTCGTTGATGAGCACAGCAAGTGGAATCTTTGTGTCGATAGGCTTGTTTGTTGTCTTATATTTATCCCTTATAACACCTCCGCGCCCGCGTGTTTGGAGAATTTCGGTGTTTTTTGGAAGGAATAGGCTAAGGATATCGATACTGCTATCAATGAGTCCTCCTCCATTGTTTCTAAGGTCGAACACAATGGCTTTAATGTTGGGGTTTTTCTTTAATTCAATAAGAGCATCTTTTACTCGTTTATAAGAATCTTCTTTAAATGAAGTTAAAGCAATGTAGCCAATGTTTTCTTTAATTACACCATAATAAGGTAAAATATCCGGTTTTATTATCTCGCGAGTGATATTAAAGGAGATGATAGAGTCGGTAGCATATGGGCGTTTTACGGTGATTTTCACGTTAGTGCCGGCTTGTCCACGAATTTTATTAGAAATGTCGTTGATATTAGCCTTGTTTACAAGGGTGTCGTTAATGGCGATTATTTGGTCGCCGATTTTCAATCCGGCTTTATGAGCGGGAAACCCTTCGACAATAGAAGTTATATATGTGGCGCTATCACGCAACACGTGTATCGAACCAATTCCGGCATATTCCTCGGTCATGAATTCTTTAAATGCTTTGTCGGAGTCGTAATATTCATTATAGGGGTCTAATTTATATAACATTGCATTAATGGCAGTTTCTATTGATGCTTTAGCGTCGATGGTGTCGACATAGTTGGTGTGCAATTCTTTATATAAATTATTAAAAATGCTTAGATTTCGCGAAATTTCTAATTTTGAGTCTTGGGCAAAACTTATATTGCCTCCCATAACGAGGAGAAGAAGACTCAAAATAATAGATGTGATATATTTATTCATTAATTAGAGGTGTTTTTAATAAAATAGAATACGAAGTTACTTATTATTATCGCAACAAATGAGTTTTTAAGGTAAAAAAGAATTAAAAATCGCTTTTTAAGTAAGTTTTTTGCCAAAAATATTGCATAATTCAATTTTTGGGATTAATTTTGCATCGCAATTTTGGAAAAGGTTGTAATTCTGCTTCAGTAGCTCAGTTGGTTAGAGCACCTGACTGTTAATCAGGGGGTCGTTGGTTCAAGCCCATCCTGAAGCGCAAAAAAGTTTAGTTGGTTAATATTGCTTCAGTAGCTCAGTTGGTTAGAGCACCTGACTGTTAATCAGGGGGTCGTTGGTTCAAGCCCATCCTGAAGCGCAAAAAGAGATTGCAACGATTTGCAATCTCTTTTTGTGTATATAGAACTATGGTAAGATGAGCCGGAGATTGCTTTAAAAGAGGGTATAGAACAAAAAGAGCCATCATTAGTGATGGCTCTTTTTTGCAATATGTTGTTGAGATATATTCTTATTCAAGAATACGTGAAAGGTGGTTTACAAATTCAATATATTGTTTGTAACCGGTTTCAACATGGTGAATTTTTCCGTTTTTGTAGAATACCAATGTTGGGATAGAAGAAATGCCAAGATAGTTAGCCCATTCTTGATTGTCTTTTACATCGAGGTCAACACGATAAAAGTCGATTTGACCGGCATATTCTTTAGCGGCTTTGTTCATAACATTTTCCATAGCTTGACAAGGACCACACCATGTAGCATAGAAGTCGACAACGATGGGACGAGTAGCTTTTGGGAGAATTTGTTTGGTGAAAGTAGTATAATCAGTTTCTTTCACTTCTTGAGCTTCGCTTGCGAATGCAAAAGCGAAAATCATGCTCATAATTAAGAGAATCTTCTTCATAAATTGGGTATAATATATTAGTTAATAAATTTTACTAACGCAAAGGTAATACAATAGAGTGCTAATTTCCAAATTTTTATCGGTTTTATGTGGCCAATCAGCCCAAAAAATATTGTTTGCAATATAAGCTAATTGGTCTCATTGAAATATGATTTGAATTTTAATAATAGGTTATTTTGCGGGTTTGGGTAGAATTTCCATAAGATGATTTTTCTATACGCTTAGTCCAGTTGCCATATTGGTCAAATGACTTATATGAGAATGTTGATGTGTTATGAAATGGTTCTCCATCAATATGTCCAGAAGTTGTAGTTTTTGACAACCGTCCGTTGTCATCATAATAAAACTTTTCGGTGCCACTGCCGTCAGGCCCGGTATAGTCAGAAGATATTATTTGTCCATTATCGTTTGTTATAAATGAATCGCCCAACCATTGTCCAATAAGATCTTCATAATATTCGACCTCTTTAATTTTGCCATTACTGCGTTTTAATTTCACTCCTTTAGGAGTTACGACAGTGCCGTTGGCTGTAAAAGATGCCGACTTTTTAAAGCCCAGTTTCGCTTCATAATAATTATATGAAACACTTTTTACTTGGCCTCTTAATTCAAAAAAAGTAAGATCGGGGGTTACAAAATTCTTATGCATTTCGGCTTTGCGAATAGAATCTTCGAGAGTCTTCTTTTTTTGTTTTTGAACTTGAGCTATTGAATCTTGGCGAAACTTTTCTATTGCCTGTGTTTTTTCAGCTTCGGCACGTCGAAAAGAGTCAAGTTCGGCAGCTTCTTTAGAAGTTAACTCGCTTCCATTATTAAAACATGCCACACTGCTTAATGCTAAGGCTATAGAACATGCATATTTAAAAACATTTTTCATAGACAATAATAATTTATTAGTTTATACAACAACAAAGATAATGAAATTATATTAATTGGTTTAATTAGATTGAGGAAAACAAATGCACATTGAAAAATCAACGTGCATTTGTTATTTTGAGTAATTGATATAGCTCTTATTAATATTCGTCTTCGTTGAAGAAGAAGTCTTCTTTGCTGGGGTAGTCGGGCCAAATGTCTTCGATACATTCGTATGTGTCGCCCTCATCTTCAATTTCTTGAAGGTTTTCAATAACCTCAAGAGGAGCACCCGAACGCATTGCGTAGTCAATGAGTTCTTCTTTGGTAGCAGGCCATGGTGCATCTTCGAGTTTTGATGCTAATTCAAGTGTCCAATACATATCTGAAATGATTTTATTTGTTGTTATTTTTAATCGTTTATATAAAAGTGCCGCAAAATTAGTGATTTTCTTATAATTAGCAATCTTTATTCCAATATTTTTCTTCAATATCGGAAGAAATATTGATAAATCGTGCTAAAACGAACAAATAATCACTTAATCGGTTGATGAATTTGAACACTTTTGTGTCGAGAGGAGCAACATCGGCAAGGTCGATTATGCGACGTTCGCATCTGCGACATACCGAGCGTGCCACTTGTGCCATTGATGAATGTAATGCACCACCGGGCAATACAAAACTTTTCAATCGAGGGAGTGAACTATCAACGATATCTATGGCCTTTTCAAGATTAGCGATGTCATTGTCGTCAAGACCCCAAAGTTGCACAGGTTCTTGCTCGTTTTCGGTTGCCAAGTAGGCTCCAATGTTGAATAACTTGTTTTGAATGAAGGAGATTGTTTCGTTTTGATTTAAATCGAAATCATATGCCGATAGCATACCTAGATGAGAGCTAAGTTCATCGACGGTGCCATATGCTTCAATGCGTATGTCGTTTTTTTTCACTCTTTTGCCACCAACGAGTGATGTTGTGCCTGAGTCACCGGTGCAAGTGTAGATGATGCTTTTTTTCATTTTTAAATAGATTTGAGGTGGGATTTACATTGTTGGAGCAGTTCGCAACATTCTGTTGCTGTAGTGGCTATTTTAACACGATGTAATATGTTTGAATCCATTAACCCATCTTGTGCCATCAGTTTTAGCTGGTCGAGGGTGTGATCAAATAATCCTCCAAAGTTTAACACGATGATTGATTTTGTTTTATCGTTGGCAAACGATAAAGAGGTGAGTGTTGAAATAAATTCATCGAGAGTGCCATATCCACCAGCAAGCACTACAAACACGTCGGCAAGCGTTATCATTTTGGCCTTGCGGTCGTTGAGATCGTCGACGAAGATGTTTTCGTCGTTTTTAGGGAATGATTTGCTTTTGCGTGTTACGGGTACTATCCCCACGATTTTACCACCATAAAATTTTGCGGTGTTTGCCACTTCTCTCATGAGGCCTAAATCAATACCTCCATATATGAGGGTCGCATTGTTGAGGCCAATCCATTCCCCCACAATAGTTGCGTTTTTGATGTGCTGAGGGTTTATATCGCTTTTAGAGGAACAAAAAACAGCTACTTTCATAAGCAAAATGATGTTTAACGAGATAAGGGAGCATCATTTCGACACTCCCTAATATATTCATAGAAGCTATTAAATCAGCTTAAAATTATATGCCTAAATTACTTAGCGGCAGGTGCTTCAGGAGCAGCAGGTGCGGCTTCAGTGGCTGGTTTAGCGTCGGCGGCTGGTTTGGCATCAGCAGCAGGAGCGGCTTCAGGAGCGGCTGTTTTAGCTTCGGTAGCAGGAGCAGCTTCAGGAGCAGCAGGTTTAGCTTCGTCGCCATATTGTCCTTGAGCAGCAGCTGCAGGAACTGTGGTAGCTTGGGTTGATTTCAAGTCATCGGTAGCTTCAGCGTCGTCAGTGATGAATGCAGAAGCGATAGCTAATACACAGATGATTGAAGCGAGAGTCCAAGTAGCTTTTTCAATGAAATCGTTAGTGCGACGTACACCCATAATTTGGTTTGAACCGGCAAAAGAAGATGAAAGACCACCTTTTGATTTTTGAATGAGCACAACACCGATTAATAAAATCGCTACAATAACTGATAAAATTTGAATTAAAAGTTCCATATCTTATTTTAAATTACTTTTTTGATTGAATATATCGTTGATTTATCATTAATTTTTGCAAAAAACGCAATTGGTCTGCAAAGTAAATACTTTTTTCTGGAAAATTCAAACTTAAATTGCGTATAATTTCGTATGCCTTAGAATATTTTCGTTGTTTTATGTAAATTTTTGCCAAACTTTCACTCAACATTGAGTCATCAGTTGAATTTTCGGGAGCCGAAAGAGGAGCGTCGTCAACGGGCGATTTTGGGCTTTCAGAATCTGTTGGCGATTCATTTTCTACGGCAAGGATATTGCCTTGTTGTTCTTTTGATTTAAGAATAAACGCATTTATTAATGCATCTTGAGAGTTGCCTTCGGCTTCATCTTGTTTAGGTATGCTTCGCCCTTCTTCTTCGGCTAAAAGTTGGGCGTAGTCGGGGGTGGGGTTGAAAATAAGTTTTTCGAGCAAAGCGTCTTCGGTAGCATTGTTCCCTCCATAATTGTTGAGGAATGTATCAATAGCTGCGGTAGTGGAAATCGCTTCTTTGGCCGGGGCTTGGGGATAGAATTGGGCTAAATAACCATCTTTGTCATCGATGAGCAAAGCCAAAGCCTCTCGATCAGATGCATTAAGGGCCAATCGTGGAATATGTTTCTCTTTGAGTTCTTCGGTTAGGTCGCTATTGCGTTTTAGCATTAGGGCTGCTGGCAATATGAAATAAGGGTATTTTTCACTCATTTCATCAACCCATTCAGGATTAATTTCAATCTCCGGGTCATTGAGAACTGATAATATGTTTTCTTGTAAGGTCATAATGTTGTTACATATTATATCGTGATATTACCAATTTCCTAATGTGGCATTGAAAATGAGGTCGACCAATTCTTTTGAGATTTGTTGACAAAGTTCGTCTTGCACGTCGGTTAGCATTTCTGAGCTATCAAAGTCGCGATAAGCCGAAAATGTTTGATCGATATCTTTCCCTTCGGCTTTATTGTCGGTATATTTTACTCTCACAGAGATTGTGAGCCTTGTTTTTGATGCGTAAGCGTCCTCGTTAACGGCTTGCGGAGTGAGATTGTAGCCGGTAATTTCACCAGATAGCTCTAAGTCGGACCCACTATCTACGGTACGAAGTCGGGTGTTGCGAGTTATATAGTCGAGCAGCTCATTTTCAAACGTTTGTTGCAATGGAGGATATACCAATGCAGCACGAATGGGAAATTCCGACACAGAAATTGTTTTATAAACATTGTAATCGAGTGCTGCCCCATTGAATTTGTAGCTGATAGTGCAACTTTGCCAAGTTGACACCATTGCAATAAAAAGTAATATTTTAAAAATAAGCTGTTTCATCTCATCTGAAATATTTATTCAAGACCGTATTCTTTTATTTTGCGATAAAGAGTTCGTTCTGAAATGTTTAGTTCTTGGGCTGTGGCTTTTCGACGGCCGCCATTACGTTCAAGCGAGCGACGGATAGTTTCACGTTCGGTTTCTTCAAGGGTCATTGAAGAGGTTACCTCATGGCCAATAACATCTTTCACTTCGTGAAGGAGGTCATCTTCTTCGGGGGTGACAATGTCGCCTCCTTTTATATTGGAATAATTAACGATAGAAGATGAGTCGGAGTAGGTCGACTTGTTGTGAGGAGCGTCGAGCAAAGCCGTTGGCATAGATTTATTACCGGCTACAAGGTTTTTGAGAGTTTCAATTTCTCGTTGCAGCCTGAAAATCATGTTAAATAAAATCTCCCTCTCGTTTTCGTAGGAATGAGATGACGAAGACGAGTGATTGGTGATGGTGGGAGAGTATACTGTTGACGCTTGTGGCAGATATGATTCAATGCTATCGGCCGTAACTTGGCTGCCGGCTTCGAACAATGCAATTTGTTCCACAACGTTTTTGAGTTGTCGCACATTTCCCGGCCAGCGATATTGCATCATTAGTTGTCGAGCCGAATCTTCAAATTGAATTTCGGGCATTCGATATTTTTCGGCAAAGTCAGATGCGAATTTACGGGAGAGAAGAGCAATGTCATTCCCGCGTTCTCGCAAGGGGGGGATTGATATCAACACAGTTGATAATCGGTAGTAAAGGTCTTCACGAAAACGACCGTCTTCAACCGCTTTAATCATATCAACGTTGGTGGCTGCAACAATGCGAATATTGGTTTTTTGCACAGTTGATGAGCCTACTTTGAGAAACTCTCCACTTTCGAGCACACGCAATAATCGGGCTTGTGTGGTTAATGGAAGCTCGGCTACTTCATCAAGGAAAATAGTGCCGCCATCGGCTTCTTCAAAATATCCTTTGCGCGACGAAACGGCACCGGTAAAGGCTCCTTTTTCGTGCCCAAAAAGTTCTGAATCAATGGTACCTTCGGGAATCGCTCCACAGTTGACTGCAATATATTTATTGTGTTTGCGAGAACTGAAGCTATGTATTATTTTAGGGAAAAATTCTTTCCCACTACCACTCTCACCGGCAATCAACACTGATAGATCGATAGGTGCTACTTGAATGGCACGAGTCACGGCTGCAATAAGAGCAGGAGCATTACCAATAATGCCAAATCGCATTTTGGCTTGGTGCACTTCGGGAGATATGTCGGCGGGATTTATTTGCATTTGCGTAGAGCGTATGTTTTATCTTTAAGAAATTGTCCTAATTCTTCAACTGTGCCGGAGTGTTGTAATTGTTCTTCAACCGAGATGGGCTCACCTATCGAAATGTGAAGAGTAGAGCCTTTTTTGCGGAACACTTCGGCCGGGAGTCGTAGTGTGCGTAATTGCCAACACACCACACCAAGGAAGTTAAACCACCAACTATTGCTTCCATGGAAATAAATGGGCACCACGGGAACTTTCATTTGTTGAATGAGGCGAACGATAGTCGGTTGCCATTCACGGTCTTCGAGTTGTCCTTTGATGTTTACTTTCGACACGGCACCGGCAGGGAAGAAGCCTATTGGTTCACCTCTGCGCACTTGCATAATCGCGCTTTTGATGCCTTGCATCGATACAGCTTTTTTCTTAGGATCGTCAGATGCCAATGCATCGACTGCGATAAAGTTGGGGCGCATAGCCGAGATGTAGTTCAATACCATGTTCACCATCACCTTAAATTTGGGGCGACGTGAAGCGATGATGTGAATGAGCGAAATGCCGTCGAGTGCACCAAATGGGTGATTGCTCACGGTGATAAACGCACCTTCGGGTAGCTTGTCGAGCAATTCTTCATTGTCGATGCGCAACTTTATCTCTAAGTCTTTTAATAATCCGGCGGCAAATTCAGGCCCCGGAGTGTCGCAATTATGGTCGTGTAACCAATTGACTTTATCAACTGATAAGAATTTAAGCAAGCGGTTTACCAACTTCTCTTTGCCTTTAAACCAAGGCACCATTTGAGAGATGTCGTTGTAGTCGAGAACCGTGCGTTTTATAGGAGTTCCTTGATTGTTCATGTAGTAATTTGATAATTATCACCACAAAATTAATCAAAAACCCGCTAATCACAAAATTATCAAGTTTCCTATATATAAAATCAGCTATTTTGCCATATAAAAGAGATATGTGTCAGTGCTTAAAACAAACAAGGAGCAATCATGATTGCTCCTTGTTGTTTTAGATATAAAATGAATTAATATTGTTCTTTTTCGTTTGGGAAATCACTGGTTTTCACATCGTCGATGTAGTGAGCCACGGCATCGTTGATGATGGTTGAAAGGTCGGCATAGCGACGTAGGAATCGTGGAGAGAACCCTTTGTTGATACCGAGCATATCGTGCATCACGAGTACTTGTCCGTCAACACCTCCACCGGCACCTATGCCTATAACCGGGATATTTACTTCTTTAGCGACTTGTGAGGCCAATGTGGCAGGAATCTTCTCAAGCACGAGAGCAAAACATCCTATCTCTTCGAGCATGCGGGCATCTTCAATAAGTTTATTTGCTTCGGCTTCTTCTTTGGCGCGCACGGCATATGTGCCAAATTTGTTTATCGATTGAGGAGTAAGACCAAGGTGTCCCATCACAGGGATTCCGGCGCAAAGCACGCGCTCGATAGATTCGCGGATCTCGCTACCTCCTTCCATTTTTACGGCTTCGGCATGACTCTCTTTCATGATGCGAACGGCCGAAGCAAGAGCTTCTTTGGAGTTTCCTTGATAACTACCAAATGGGAGGTCACACACAACGAGAGCACGTTTCACTCCTTTTACTACGCTCTTGGCATGATAAATCATTTGATCAAGAGTCATAGGTAATGTGGTCATATTACCGGCCATCACGTTTGAGGCCGAGTCGCCAACAAGTATCACGTCCATTCCGGCTTCATCAATAAGACGAGCCATAGAATAGTCATATGCAGTGAGCATAGCGATTTTTTCACCACGTTGTTTCATCTCGGCGAGACGATGTGTTGTTACTTTACGTTGATCTTGTAAATAATTTGCCATTATATAAATATGTATAATAATTCAATGATGCAAAGTTATATAAAATATCGTGGATTTTGTATATATTTGTGATGGATTTTGATTTAACAAACAAAATAATAATATAATGGAAGTAATAAACTTTGCTGAGCAACCATCACTTGTGAGTCAATATATGATGGAGTTGCGCGATGAAAAGATACAAAAAGATATGTTGCGTTTTCGTCGCAATTTGCAACGTATAGGCGAGGTGATGGCCTATGAGATGAGTAAACGTATGCGTTACAAAACGATAGATACAACCACGCCTCTTGCCGTTGCGCAATGTCAAGTGCTTGACGAACAAGTGGTTTTGGCTACGATATTTCGTGCCGGAGTGCCTTTCCATCAAGGATTTCTCGACTTTTTTGACCATTCAGAAAATGCGTTTGTGTCGGCTTATCGCAAGTATAAGAACGAGAATGATTTTGATGTGCATATTGAGTATATCGCATCTCCTTGTGTTGAAGGGAAAACGGTGATAATCGCCGACCCTATGTTGGCTACCGGCTCGTCAATGGAGCTTGGCTATAAAGCATTACTCACAAAGGGTGAACCGGCGCATATTCATGTGGCATCGGTTATAGCATCGCGTCAGGCAATTGATTATATTAAAGCAAAATTACCAGCCGACCGCACTACAATATGGGTGGGAGCTATTGATGATGAGATTGATGCTCACTCATATATCGTTCCCGGATTGGGTGACGCAGGTGATTTGGCGTATGGAGAAAAAGAATAGGTAACCATTGCACAATCGATGTGCTATCGAGGTTGAGCTATTGATAGACAATGATTCTCGGTTGATTCTATTGAATTAATCGAGAATTGTTTTAATCCATTAAGGGTGTTTACGTAGGCGATATCGCATTCCGAGTCGAGAGGAAGCATAATGTCATCGACCAAAGATATTCCGGGCGATTCGGCTACTTTGTAAAGGGCCTCTTTCATTGTCCATGCTTTAAGCATGAGTTGAGGGGTTGAATATATCGCCATTTCCTTGTTGGAGAGGAAGCGGCTTTTTACTTTTAATAGTTGTTCCCGCCAATTTTCTAAATCTATACCAATGGGGGAGTTGCGATTAATAGCCAATGCTATTTGATTAGAGCTATGAGATATAGATATGTGGCAATTGTGATTTTTAATAAATGGAGCACCGGTGTGGGAGTGACATAGTATGGCGTTGTTGCCAAAGTGTTTCTTTATTAATAAGTGCGACATTATAATTTCGCGTATGCGACGAGGCGATGATACTTGTTTTATTTTTTCGTTAATCTCGCTATCGCATAGGTGTAGATATTGCTCTATGTCGAAAAGCAACGATTCGATATAAATATCGGTATTACTATATATAATGTGTCGGCACATTATTTTTTTATCGTTTTTAGCGCATGGATAATGTCGCGTTTTATAGCAAAAATAATGGGGGAGATGGAATCGATGTCGACAGTGTCATTATTATTGAAATATACAGCCCCCGACACCACCCAATCATTAATATCAGATGAAATAAATTGAATAGGAGTCACCCTGTTTTCAATTGTGGTGAGAATTTGTGAGTTGAATCCGTTTGCGTTTGTTAATTCGGTGAGTTCCGATGTGAGGCTTCCCGAATTAAGTTTCATGCGATGGGTGCGATTGTTGATTACTTCGTGGATAGTCGCCTCGTTGACGGGTGTGAATGTGCACATAATCACGGCGTTATATGTGGGGTATGAAATGTTAAACCAACGAGAGTTTTTGCCGGTTTCATTCCCGGTGTTAACAGAGTCGAGGGTAACTTTGGCCGCAGTGCTAATCTCAAAATATACCGGACTTGAAGGGAGCGAAGAATATGTAGAGTCGTGAATCTCTATTCGAGGGAAAGCTTTGCGACGAGGCATATTGGTGCTGTCGTTGTTGCTACATTCGCTAAAAAACAATGATGCCACAATGGCTATAATCCATATTGGAAGCAATGTTGCAATTGCTGTTAATAGGTTTCTTTTTTGCGGTTTGGCCATATGTAGTGTGTGTGGTAAATTATGCTTGTTCGTTGGGCATAACCTTCACTCTGATGCTGGCTATGCGATGATTTTCGATGTCGAGAATCAAGAAACGGCATCGACCAAAAACAAGGGGTTCCTTTTCTTTAGGGAAATCACCTTTCAAAGATAGTAGCATACCTGCCAATGTTTCAGCGTCTTCAGCAATTTCGGCATAGTCATCTTCGTTGAGCCCGGTGATTTTAAAGAAGTCGGTGAGGAGGGTTTT
Source organism: Muribaculaceae bacterium (assembly GCA_017399915.1). Classification (GTDB taxonomy): domain Bacteria; phylum Bacteroidota; class Bacteroidia; order Bacteroidales; family Muribaculaceae; genus RGIG4079. The sequence continues at coordinate 32,362 of JAFQAS010000002.1, read as the reverse complement.
TCCATCAAAAATAAAAGTGTCGTCGGGTAGGCGTTTGTAATTGACTTCTTCTTCGTCATATTCATCATTAATATCGCCCACAATTTCTTCGAGCACATCTTCGAGGGTTACAATGCCTTGAGTACCACCGAATTCGTCGACTACGATAGCGAGGTGGATTTTGAGCTTACGGAAGTCTTCAAGGAGGTCGTCGATCATTCTTGATTCGGGAACAAAGAATGGGTCACGAATAAGAGATTGCCATTTAAAAGAGCCAATCTCTTTACCTATATATGGTAGAAGGTCGCGGCTATACAACACCCCTTTTATGTTGTCTTGAGATTCTTCGTATACGGGAAGTCGAGAGAATCCGCTTGAAATTACAATTTCCATTACTTCCTCAAAGGTTGAGTCTATATCAATGTCGGTGATGTCGACGCGAGGAGTCATAATTTCATCAACTGTCTTGTCGCCGAATTTTAATATACCTTCGAGCATTTCTTTGTCGTCAACGGCCTTAACATCAGTTATTTCAAGTGCTTGGCTTAGTTCGTCGGCCGAGATGTTGTCGGTCTTTTTTGTTACTACTTTGTTAACAATAATAGAACTGCACATCAAAAGAGATGCCAAAGGGTTGAAAATTTTCATGAGAAACGATATTCCACCCGAAGCAAGTTTTACCCATTTTATGCCGTAGCTATTAGCATAAAGTTTTGGAAGAATTTCGCCAAATAAAAGAATTAAGAAGGTGAGGATAACAGTTTGCAAAATAAAACTCAACACATCTCCTAAAATGGTAAATATTGGTCCTAATGCAAAGTTGCATAAAATAACAATGGTTACGTTTACCGTGTTGTTAGCAATCAAAATAGTGGCTAAAAGACGTTCAGGTTCAGCCAATAATTTTTTGATAATGTTACCTTTGGGAGAGTCTTCGAGTTCTTCGAGTTGTGACGGAGATAGTGAAAAATAGGCAATTTCACTGCCGGAAATAAAGCCGGAAATAAGTAGAGCCAATGCTGCGATAGAGAGGGCAATAATTTGGGTTGCACCAAAGTCAATAGTCGTAATTTGTGACAGCAGCATTGTGGCTGGTAAAGGGTCTATATCCAAAATAAAAGTTATTAGTTAAACAATATGGCTCGATGCCATGTGATACAGTTTGCAAAATTAATCAATCTTTCTGAATTACACTAAATAAATTTACTATTAAGTTGAAAAAGTATTATATTTGTAACTCCTTAACTATAAATTAACTCTAATATTGAAAAGTATGAAAAAGAAATTAGTTATATCTACGGGAGCCGGAATTAGTGCCGAAAGTGGAATATCAACCTTTCGTGATAGTGGTGGGTTATGGGATAAATATCCGGTGATGGAAGTTGCAAGTGCTGAGGGGTTTGCACGCAATCCGGCATTGGTGCATGAATTTTATAACACACGACGAAAAGAACTTATAGCGGTTGAACCAAATGATGCACATCGTGGTTTAGTGGAGCTTGAAGATGACTATGAAGTGAATATAATTACCCAAAACGTGGATAATTTACATGAACGAGCCGGTAGTAAAAATGTGTTACACCTTCATGGCGAGTTGATGAAAATTAGGTCGATGCGTGTAGATTCGCGAGTGTATGAACTAACTCCCGATAATCTTGCAACAAGTGTAGATACACGCGATGAATATGGTGATGCTGTGCGACCACATATTGTGTTTTTTAATGAAGCGGTGCCAAATATCGAACCGGCTATTGACCTTGTTCAACAAGCTGATATATTTGTGGTTATAGGAACTTCGTTGAATGTATACCCTGCAGCCGGATTGTTGCGTTATGTGCGTCCGGGAGCAGAGGTTTATTATATCGACCCTAATCCGGCAACTGTGCCTACCGGAGTAAACGTGTTGCCAATGAAAGCGACTCAAGGGGTGAGAAAGTTAATCGAAATTTTAAGAGAAAATAAATAGCGGAAGCGTAAAAATGTTAAAATTTAATAAATTTGCAAATGTAAATGCCGGGATTTTTCTCGGCATTTTTTTTGAAAGTCTTTATTTATGCGAGGAGTGATGTTGATGTTGATAACTTTTTGAGCGATAACGGAAAAAAGTTTAAATTTAGATATGTAAATTCTAAATAAAAATTTGTAACTTTACAACCTAAAATTAAATATAGGCTATATATTTATCATAAAAACGGATAAAAACGGTTGTTATTGGCTATGCATCAAGAAGTTTACCACATACCGGCATTGCTGCCCGAAACATTATCGGCTTTAGATATAAAGCCCGATGGAGTGTATGTTGACGTGACTTTTGGTGGTGGTGGTCATTCGCGAGCAATTGTGGAGTCGCTCAGCGAAGATGGCCACCTTTATTCGTTTGACCAAGATGAAGATGCCGTAAAACGAGCATTTACCGATCCTCGCTTTACAATTGTATACAGCAACTTCCGCTTTTTATCGAATTTTATGCAATATCACAAAGTGGAAGGTGTAGATGGCATTCTGGCCGACTTAGGAGTGTCGTTTCATCATTTCGATGATAAAGAACGGGGCTTTTCATTTAGATTTGAAGGGGCGCTAGATATGCGCATGAATCAAAAGGCAAAGCGTACGGCCGCATGGATTTTGGCAAATTATACCGAATCGCAACTTGCCGATGTGTTTTATTTGTATGGAGAATTGAAAAATTCACGAAAAATAGCATCGGCGATAGTTAAGGCTCGAAACTCATCGTCAATTGAAACAATTGAACATTTTCTCGATATAGTGAAACCATTGGTCAATCCTCGACAAGAGAAAAAAGAATTGGCAATGATGTTTCAAGCACTTCGCATAGAAGTGAATGGAGAAATCGAGGTGTTGAAACGCTTCTTGCAACAAGCATTAGCCGAATTGAAACCGGGTGGTCGACTTGCGATAATAACATATCATTCGCTTGAAGATCGATTGGTTAAGAACTTTATGAAAACCGGAAATTTGCGAGGCGAGCAAGAAAAAGATTTCTTTGGTCGCAGCTTGTCGCCATTTAAATTGCTTACATCAAAACCTATTGTGCCATCAACCGAAGAGGTAGAGCGAAACCCACGTTCACGAAGTGCTAAGCTTAGAGTGGCAATAAAATTATGAGTTAACGGATATGAAAAACAAAAAAACCACACAAAAAACAAAGAAAAGACATTCGATAATTTGGCGTATTATTCGAGGTCAATTATTCACTGTAGAATTTTTTGAGCGACATTGGCTTAAAATTGCGGTGCTCATGGTGATGATATTGGTATATATCTCAAACAAATACCAATGTCAGACAAGTATGGTGACTATAAAGAAACTTGAGCGAGAATTAGAGATTGAGAAAAACAAATGCATTACCGAGCGTGGAAAATATATGGGTCAAACCCGTGAGTCGGCAATGCAAGAACTTGTGGACTCTCTACACTTGGATTTACAGAAACAAGAACAACCTCCGTTTAAAATATCTTACTCTAAATGAAAAAACTTAAGGCTCGCATAATTATTCGTTATACGATAGTTGCAACACTAGTGTTGTTATTTTCCTCATTGATAGTGGCAGAGGTGTTTGATACCACTGTGCGTCATCGTGCCGAATGGGAGTTTCGCACCGATTCTTTATTGTCGATAAAATCAACAATAAAGCCCAAGCGCGGGGATATTCTTGCGTGTGATGGTAGTGTGTTGGCTACAAATATCACTTACTATACTGTGAGATTGGATTTTAGAAGCGAACAGTTTAAAGCCGAGGACTATGCTGCATCAATCGACGTGATGTCAGATAGCTTGGCTAAATATTTTGGGCAAGGGAAAGAATATTGGGTTGACCATTTATTGGAACCATTGTCAAAACCCCGATATAAACGCACTCGTAGTTTTGCACTGATAAAGAATATTACATATAATGATTATCTGAAAATACGCACATTCCCATACTTAAATAATAAATACAAGAATGTGTGTGGAATAAAACTTGAGGAAGAGGTGCGTCGAAGTAATCCTTATGGCAAAATGGCGTTGAGAAGTGTGGGAACACTCACAGAAGATTCAACAAAAGAGCGTCATGGGTATTGTGGGCTTGAAAAAGACCTCGATTCATTATTATATGGAAAGGCCGGTGTGTCGCGTATTGTTCCCGTAAATAAAAATACCATTAATTGGGTTGATACTCCGGCAATAAATGGCTACACAATAAAAACCACAATAGATATAAAGATGCAAGATATTGTGGAAAATGAACTCGAAAAAGTGCTCGCTGATTGTCAAGCCGATTGGGGTGTGGCAATTTTGATGGAGGTGGAAACCGGTGATATAAAGGCGATAAGCAATCTTGAACTAAATCTCGCTCAAACGAAGTATATCGAAGGCATGAATCGTGCCGTGAGAGGATTTGAACCAAGTTCGGTGGTGAAACCCATATCAATGCTTTTTGCTCTTGAAAATGGTTGGGCTCCAAATTTGAACCGAGTAATAGAGACAGGCACATCATATCAATATGGAAAAGGAGCCGACCCAATTAAAGATCAAAACGGACCTCCTTCAATGCCAATATGGGAAATAATCGAACGTTCATCAAATATTGGAATAACCAAACTGATAATGCCTCATATTAAAAGTCCATATCAATTAAAAGAATTTCTTGATAAGATAGGATTTTTAGAGCCTATGGACTTGCATATATCCGGGACTCGTACTCCAAATTTCCCATTTGAGGCTGATGGGGGATTGATAAATGTGTCGCGTATGCTTTTTGGATATACATCAGAGATTCCTCCTATCTACACTTTGTCGTTCTACAATGCTATTGCCAACGATGGTAAATATGTGCGCCCTCGCTTTGTGTCAAATATAATCGATAATAATGGCAACGACTCCGTTATACCGGTGTCGTATATACGCGAGCAAATAGGAAGTAAGAAAAACGTGAAGATTTTACAACAAATGCTCGAGCGGGTAGTGTGGGGTGATTTTGGTACGGCTCGTAAGTTTTTGCGCAATGATTTGGTGAAGATTGCCGGAAAAACCGGTACCTGTCGCACAATAATTGAGCCGGCGCGTGATGAAAAAACAGGTGTATTGTTGGATTGTGATATGTATGGGCGACCTTTACCTAAAGATGGTAAACGATATACCAAGGAACGTCGACGTTTGACATTCTGTGGATATTTCCCTGCCGACAAACCTAAATATTCTTGTATTGTGATGATGCATTATCCAAAACGAAATTTGAGCCCGGCATCAACATGTGGGGTAGTGTTGCGTGAAGTGGCATTAAAGATGTACTCACGAGGAATGCTTGACAATGAAAGTAATTATAAATCATCGCAATCAAATAAAACCACTCCAACGCTATATGCGACAGGAAATAGCTCTCGTTATACACTTGTTAAAAACGGATTAGGCATTAGTAATTTCAAGAAAATGAGTGTGTCATCTGTTGCTACAGGAGTGCCCAATGTGATTGGAATGGGCGTGAGGGAAGCTGTTGTAACTCTCGAACGTGCAGGTTACAAGGTTGAGTTTGACGGCTCGGGATATGTGAGAGAACAACTCCCCTCGGCAGGCACATCAGCCTCTAAGGGAGAACGAATAAAATTGACACTATCAACCATTTAAGATATTGAATAAAATGAAAAAGTTATCACAATTGCTACAATCAATAGATGTCGTTGAAGTCATTGGCAATGCCAATGTCGAGTTATATGATATTGTGAGCGACTCTCGATTAGCCGGCGAGGGAATGATGTTTGTAGCTGTTAATGGAGTAAATGTTGATGCTCATAAATATATACCACAGCTCGAGGGTAAAGGGTTGTCGGCTATCGTGTGTGAGCAGCTCCCTCAATCGTTAGATAGTAATGTTACATATATAAAAGTCAAGAATAGCGCTATTGCATTAGGAAAACTCGCCTCGCAATGGTATGACAATCCTTCACATAAATTAAACTTGGTAGGTATTACCGGAACTAACGGGAAAACCACAACAGCAACTCTCGTTTATGAGATGGCTCGATTGATGGGTTATAAAGCCGGGCTACTTTCTACAGTGTGTAATTATGTTGATGATGTGGCCGTTCCTGCCACTCACACCACTCCCGACCCTTTGAACCTCAATAAATTGTTGGCTCAAATGGTGGATGCTGGTTGTGAATATGCTGTGATGGAGGTTAGCTCGCATGCCGCACATCAACACCGCATTGCCGGATTGCGTTTTGTGGGAGGGGCGTTCTCAAATCTCACACGCGATCACCTTGATTATCACAAAACGGTAGATGCTTATTTAGAGGCTAAAAAGATGTTTTTTGATATGTTGCCTCAAGAAGCATTTGCGTTGACAAATATTGATGATAAAGTGGGTGAGGTGATGTTGCAAAACACTAAGGCAAGCAAAAAAAGATACTCACTTCGAGCTCAAGCCGATTTTATGGGCCGAATCATTGAAAGTCGTCTTGACGGCACCTTGATTACATTTAATAATCATGAGGTGGAAGTGTTGTTTACAGGCAAATTTAATGCTTATAACCTCACAGCCGTGTATGCGATAGCAATCTTGTTGGGTTGGGATCCAGAGCAAGTGCTAATAAATATGAGCCGCCTTGTGCCAGTGGCAGGCCGTTTCCAAGCCTTCCATTCACCCAAGGGATATACTGCAATTGTTGACTATGCTCACACTCCCGACGCGGTAGTGAATGTGTTGAATGCTATTCGCGATGTGATAGGTAATAATGGTAATATCATAACTGTAGTTGGAGCCGGAGGTAATCGTGACAAAGGAAAACGCCCCATTATGGCTAAAGAAGCGGCAGCCCGTAGTCAACGTGTGATTTTGACATCAGACAATCCCCGTGATGAAGAGCCTGCCGATATTTTGCGCGATATGGAAGCCGGACTCGATGATGAAGGAAGAGCAAAAACACTCAGCATTTCTGATCGTCGCGAAGCAATACGCACAGCAGCTACAATAGCCGGTAGCGGTGATGTGATTCTAATCGCCGGAAAGGGTCATGAGGATTACCAAGAAATCAAAGGTGTGAAATATCATTTCGACGACCGCGAAGTGGTTGCTGAAATTATCAAAACAGAAACAAAATAATTAACAATATATATTTAAGTTATGCTTAATTATCTATTCGACTATTTAAAAGAGATTGATTTTCCCGGAGCTCGATTGATGAGTTATTACACATTTCGAGCCGGGGTGGCATTCGTGTTGTCACTTTTAGTTACGTTGTTTATCGGTCGTAGAATTATCGAACGATTGCAAAAAATGCAAATAGGCGAGATTGTGCGCGACTTGGGATTGGAAGGCCAAATGAAAAAGACAGGCACTCCTACTATGGGTGGTATCATCATTATTATAGCCACTTTGGTGCCTTGTTTATTGGTAGGTAATCTCACAAATATATATATGTTGCTTATGATTGGCTCAACCTTGTGGCTTGGCACTCTCGGGTTTCTCGATGATTATATAAAAGTGGCTAAAAAAGATAAGGACGGGCTAAAAGGCAAATTTAAAATTGCCGGTCAGGTGGGGCTTGGATTGATTGTGGGCGTCACAATGTATCTTAGTCCTGATATGACTATGCGATTGAACCATGAGGTGAAAGATGTTGACAATGTGGAAGTTGTCGATGTTGTATATGACCAACATGAGGTGAAGGACTTGCAAACAACAATTCCGTTTTTCAAAAATAATAACCTCGACTATGAGATGTTTACCGAATGGATGGGTGATTGGGCCACTCCTGCTGCATGGATATTGTTTATCTTAGTAACCATATTTATGGTAACAGCGACATCAAATGGGGCAAATCTCACCGATGGGTTAGATGGACTGGCTACAGGAACCTCGGCTATAGCTGCAATAGCATTAGCAATAATTGCGTATTTGGGAGGTAATGTGATATATTCGTCGTATCTCAATATAATGTATCTGCCCGGTAGTGGTGAGATGGTAGTGTTTATGGCCGCATTTATTGGAGCATTGATAGGCTTCTTGTGGTATAATGCGTTTCCCGCTCAAGTGTTTATGGGCGATACCGGTTCACTCACGATTGGTGGTATAATTGCAGTGTGTGCGATTGTGATTCACAAAGAATTATTGTTGCCAATCTTGTGTGCATTGTTCTATTTTGAAGATTTGTCGGTAGTAATCCAAACAGGATATTTTAAACTCTCACGCAAATTAACCGGAGAGGGTAAGCGTGTGTTTAAAATGACTCCTATCCATCACCATTTCCAAAAACCCGGAAATAGTGGCATAAAAGCGTTGATACAACGACCTATTAATGCGATGCCAGAATCGAAAATTGTGATTCGTTTCTGGATTTTAGCAATTCTTCTTGCAGTGATAACATTTGTGACATTAAAGATAAGATAATGAAAACAAAGAAATTAGTAGTGCTTGGTGGGGGTGAAAGTGGCGTAGGAGCTGCTATCCTCGGTAAGGTAAAAGGAATGGAAGTGTTTCTTTCTGATATGGGAAAGATCGCACCCAAATATAAAGAGGCTCTTGATAATGCCAATATCAAATGGGAGGAAGGTACTCACACCGAATCAATGATTCTCGATGCCGATGAGGTTGTGAAAAGTCCCGGCATACCACCCACAGCACCTATGATGCAAAAAATCGCGGCAAAAAATATTCCCGTTATCTCAGAAATAGAATTAGCGGGTAGATATACCGATGCAAAGATGGTGTGTATTACCGGTAGTAATGGTAAAACAACCACAACAATGCTCACATATCACATTCTTAAAAATGCAGGAGTGAATGTGGGATTGGCCGGCAATGTAGGAAAGAGCTTGGCGCTTCAAGTTGCATATGAAAATCATGATGTGTATGTGGTGGAGTTGAGTAGTTTTCAACTCGAAAATATGTATGAATTCAAGGCTAACATCGCAGTGTTGATGAACATCACTCCCGACCACCTCGACCGATATGATTATGAGATGCAGAATTATGTGAATGCCAAATTCCGCATTTTGCAAAACCTCACATCGAAAGATGCATTCATCTTCTGGCAAGACGACCCTGTGATTGAAGCACAATTACGCAACATCGAAACCGAAGCACAAATGTATCCGTTTGCCGAGTCGATTGAAGAAAACACCAAAGCATATATTGATGCCGAAAATAATATGATTATTAACACACCTTCAACATCAATAAATATGCCTCGTGCCGATTTGGCTCTTAGTGGATTGCATAATTTGTACAACTCAATGGCCGCGGGTTTGTCGGCATGCTTGCTCGACCTTAAAAAAGAGGATATTCGCCGAGCGTTATCTAACTTTGAAGGAGTGGAACATCGTCTTGAGTATGTTGATACAATCGATGGCGTAAGATATATCAATGACTCTAAGGCTACGAATGTGAATTCATGTTGGTATGCGCTTGAGAGTGTTCCCAAAAACACTATTCTTATCCTTGGTGGTAAAGATAAAGGTAATGATTACACTGAGATTGAACCATTGGTAAAAGAAAAGGTTAAAGCAATCGTGTGTATGGGAAAAGATAACGCCAAATTGCTTGAATTCTTTACGGGAAAAGTTGGAATTATAAAGGACACTCATTCAATAGAAGAGGCTATAGCTCAATCGGCAAGTATAGCTCAACCTGGTGATACAGTGTTATTGTCGCCATGTTGTGCAAGTTTCGACTTGTTCAAAAGCTATGAAGACCGTGGAGAGCAATTCAAAGCTATAGTTAAGACGTTGAAAAAATAATAGTTATTTGAAAACTAAATAAACTATGGACGCTGAATATAAACCTAATAAAAAACCGGTGCCGGAAACGCAGGAACAAACTCCACCGGCCGATAAATATCTATGGGCAATATATATTACTCTATGTGTGATATCTATCGTGGAGCATTATAGCGCAGCTGCGTCGGTGGTGTCATCTTCAAATATTATCGGGCCTCTTATGAAGCAATGTGCTCATTTGGGGTTGGGTTTTATTGTTGTTTATTTTGTTCAGCGCATTCCTTATAATAGATTTGTGATTGCAACACCATGCCTGGCTGTCGGTGCTATCATCTTGGCTATACTTGTATTATTGGTTGGAACCGAACGAAACAATGCACTACGAAGCCTTGACCTGGGATTTATGGATTTGCAATCGGCCGAGTTTGTAAAGATTGCAGCGGTATCGATGGTAGCTCTTGTGTTGTCGCGCACACAACTCAAAGATAAAAAAGGAGTATCTAATGCCGGTATATGGGGGTCGATGATTGTGATTTTGATATTTAGTGGATTGCTGATTACACAAGGCATAACTAATACAATATTACTGGTGTCGATATGCTTCTCTTTGATGGTAATCGGAGGCGTTCAGTTTAAGAAATTGGGCATCATTATTTTGGTACTGATTGCTTGTGGTGGAGGATATTTCGGCGTGAAAATATTGATGTCGAATAAAACGGAAACTACTGCGATAGAGGGTCAACATACCGTAAAAAAAAGTGGCACGATTGATCGTGTGTCAGAGGTGTTTTTGCCTCGATTATTACGTTGGAATGACTCTATACCCAAATGGAAGCAACCGATAACAAAACATAATCGCCAAGAACAATACTCTTATATAGCACAGGCTAATGGAGGAATGTTTGGAGTGATGCCGGGAAACTCCCGTGAAGCAGCGCGATTGTCGTTGGCGTTTTCTGATTATATATATGCAATCATAATAGAAGACATGGGTCTTGTAGGTGGCCTTGTGGTGTTGATGATATATCTGTCGCTATTAGGAAGGGCAGCCGGAATTGCATCGCAATGTAATAGGGCGTTCCCGATGTTATTGGTACTAGGTATGGCTTTATATATTACCTATCAGGCATTGTTTCATATGGCCATTGTGTCGGGGGTATTCCCTGTGTCGGGACAGCCGTTGCCGTTAATATCGGCAGGTGGAACATCTATATTGGTCACCTCATTGGCAATAGGCGTTATGCTTAGCGTAAGCCGTTATGCATCGCGTAAAAAATCAGATAAAAAAGCGATAAAGAAGGAGGCGATTGCATTGCCAGCCGAAGTGCGCGCCGAAAATCCCAGTCAATTATAAAATTCGATTTAGATATGAAAGAAAAAAAAACATATAAAGTATTAGTGAGTGGTGGAGGAACAGGGGGACATATTTTCCCGGCGTTGTCGATTGCTAATGCGCTAAAACGTCGTGACCCAAATACCGAAATACTCTTTGTGGGAGCTGAAAATCGCATGGAGATGGAACGTGTGCCGGCTGCCGGGTATGAAATAGTGGGCTTGCCGGTGTGTGGTTTTGACCGCAAACGCTTGTGGCGTAATATTAAGGTGCTTTATATGTTGTGGAAAAGTATGCGCCGTGCCCGCAAGGTGATGCGTGAGTTTCAACCCGATATTGCGATAGGTGTAGGTGGCTATGCAAGTGGTCCTATGCTCAAAGAGGTGCAAAAAGCGGGGATACCCACATTGCTTCAAGAGCAAAATTCATATGCCGGAGTTACGAATAAGCTCCTCGCTCAGAAGGCTGGTTCGATATGTGTGGCATATGAAGGAATGGAACGATTCTTCCCTGCCGATAAAATTGTGTTGACCGGAAATCCTGTGCGTGCAAATATTTTGAATTGTGAGTTGACACAAGCTCAAGCTAAAGAACAGCTCGGATTTGACCCTTCTCGCAAGTTGGTGCTTGTGGTGGGAGGAAGCCTTGGAGCTCGCACTATAAATGATAGTGTAGCAGGAGCTCTTGATGAAATATTGGCTACAGATGCCCAAATATTGTGGCAAACCGGTAAATTCTATGCCGAAGAGTGTGCCGAGATTGCAAAGGGCAAGGAGGGGGTAAAGGCTACCGCATTTATATCGGATATGAATGTTGCATATCGTGCAGCCGACTTGGTTGTGTCGCGTGCCGGAGCCGGAACAATTTCAGAACTCCAATTATTGGGTATGCCGGTTATTCTTGTGCCATCGCCAAATGTGGCCGAAGACCATCAACGCAAAAATGCCCAGGCTTTAGTTGATAAAGATGCGGCAGTGATGATTCTCGATGCCGATTGCCGCAAGGATTTAGCCTCTAAAGTTAAAGCACTGCTTGCCGACGATGAGCGCCGTAAAGTATTATCAACTAATGTCAAGAAGATGGCTCTTGTAAATTCTGATGAGAAAATTGTAGATGAAATATATAAACTTTTGAAATAAGATATAAAATGGACAACAAAAAAACTAACATATATTTTGTGGGAGCAGGAGGGATAGGAATGGCTGCTCTTGAGCGTTATTTCCTTTCTCGAGGTTGTAAAGTGGCAGGTTATGACCGCACCCCAACAGCCTTGACAAAAGCACTCGAACAAGAGGGAGTTGCCATTGTATATGATGATGACGTGGCACTTATTCCCGATGAATTTAAAAATCCTGAAACAACACTTGTTGTTTACACTCCTGCGATTCCAGCCGACCATAAAGGATTGAATTTCTTCCAAGATGGAGGATTTGAAATACTCAAACGTGCGGCGGTGTTGGGTTTGATCACTCGTGATTCAAAAGGTTTATGTTTTGCCGGCACTCATGGCAAGACTACTACATCGTCGATGGCAGCTCACATTCTCCACACTTGCGAGGTGGGCTGTAATGCATTCCTTGGCGGCATCCTTCGCAATTATGATAGCAATTTGTTGTTGAGCGAAACATCACCATATTCAGTTATTGAGGCTGATGAATACGATCGTTCGTTCCATCAATTACTACCTTATATCGCAGTAATCACATCAACCGACCCCGACCATCTCGATATATATGGCACAGAAGAGGCTTATCTCGAAAGTTTTGCCCATTTCACAGAGTTGATTCGCGAAGATGGTGCATTGGTAGTGCATGAAGGATTAAAAGTAAAACCTCGTGTGGCACCGGGCGTAAAAGTATACACATATTCACGCGATTCGGGCGATTTCCATGCTCAAAATATTCGCCGAGGCAATGGCACAATCGCATTTGATTTTGTAGCTTGTGATGGTTCGGTGATAAAAGATATTGAATTAGGAGTGCCTGTAGAAATAAATATAGAGAATGCGATAGCATCATTGGCAGGCTGTTTCCTTACGGGTGATATGCAGCCCGATAAGGCAGCTGAAGCTATGGCTTCGTTCATGGGACCAAAGCGTCGTTTTGAATTCTGGTTGAAAGAGCCGGGAGAAAAGGGTAAAGCTGTTATCGATGACTATGCTCACCACCCCGATGAGTTAACCGCCTCGATAAATTCGGTGAAATCATTATATCCAAATCGAAAATTGACTGTGGCATTCCAACCTCACCTTTATTCCCGCACACGCGATTTCGCTCCTGAATTTGCTCAAGCACTCTCACTTGCCGACGATGTGATATTGCTTAATATCTATCCGGCTCGTGAACTTCCTATTCCGGGGGTTACTTCTCAAATCGTATTTGACGAAATCACTTGCAATAGCAAAATTCTTATAGATAAAGAGCAATTGGTTGAAACAATAAAGCAGCAAGATATAGATATTTTATTGACAGTGGGAGCCGGTGACATATGCAACTATCTTCCCGAAATATGTAATGTAATAACAAAAAATGAATAAAAACACACTTTTGTGGTGCATATTATCAATAGTGTTGGTGGCTTATTTGGTAGTTGCCACATGCTATTCTACCTATCGGGCAGAAACTGATTTGTGCTCAAAGGTGGATATTGTGGTAAACGATCCCGGCAAATTAAGATTTGTTACAGCCGAAGATATTAATCTTGAAATAGGTAATGATGATAATTGTTTCTTGTCAAAACCTATAAGTGAGATTAACACACATGAATTAGAGACTCGATTAAATGCTATAGATAAGATTGAAAGTGCCAACTGTGTTATTTATAACAACTCAGTATTGAGAGTTGAGGTTACACCATTGATTCCTGTCGCTCGCATTTTTGAGGGAAAAAAGTCATATTATATAAACAAAGATGGCAAAAAAATGGTGGCTAATTCTCGATATCAAGTAGATGTGCCTATTATATCAGGTCATTTTAGCAAAGGATATGATGCTACATCGATGTTGAAGGTGTTGACATATATTCAAGCCGATTCGACTTGGAATGCGTTGGTATCGGGCATAAGAGTGGCCAATAACCACGATATAATAATATCACCAATGATAAGGGGGCATGTGATTAATTTTGGCGATACATCGTTGATAGATAATAAGTTTAAACGCATAAAGACTTTTTATAAAGAGGTGATGCCTGTAAAAGGGTGGAATTACTATGACACAATTTCGGTGAAATGGCAAGGTCAGGTGGTAGCGACCCGTAGAGACAAACGACAAGCGGTTGTGCATTTGACACAAGCCGATTCGGCCGATAATGAGTTTGTTCCGATTGGGTTGTCGGATGGGGTTAACGTTCCATCATCAACCACCCAAAATCAATCTCAAAGCACCGATAGCCCTAAATCAAAGAAGGAATCTGATGCTGATAAAAAGGAGGAACCACAAGAAAAAGGGTTGAAAAAAAACGATACAAAAAAGGATAAAAATAAGTCAACCGACGAAAAAAACATTAAGAAAAATAATTAAAAACATAATAAAGTATGGAATCTAAATATATTGTAGCTATCGAGGTGGGTAGCTCGCTTGTAAAAGGGGCTATTGGGGTCGTCAACGATATAGGCACTCTAAAAGTGTGTGCAGTTGAGACTCGCGAGATTGTTGATTGTGTGCGTTATGGTTGCATTCAAAATGTAGAGGAAGTGAGGGGAGCGGTTGCTGATATAATATTGGCGCTTGAAAACCACTCAAATATATATCCTCGTAAAGTGCAATCGGTATATGTGTCTCTTGGAGGACGTTCACTCATGTCGTATAAGCGTGACTTAGAGCGTGACTTTGCGCAAGAAACCGAGATTACAAATGAAGTGATATATCAGATGCTTGATGAAGCACGATTGGAGCCGGTTGCCGACAAAGAGATTGTTGAAGTGCTTCCAGCAGGATATATGGTTGATAATAAGAAGAATGCTAACCCGGTTGGCACCTATGGCCATAATTTAAAAATGGCATTAAATATTATAGCATGTCGTCCTCAAATTATAAAGAACATAAAACGTGTTCTTGAGGAAAAAATGCAATTAAATGTCAACGATTTTGTTGTTCGCCAAATGGCTATTGCAAAACTTGTGCTCACCTCTAACGAAATACAACTCGGATGTGTGCTTGTGGATTTAGGGGCTGAAACCACTACAATATCGGTGCATAAAGGCGACGCTCTACAATCATTGGTGACAATTCCTATGGGATCTCGAAATATAACTCGCGACTTAACATCATTGAGCATAACCGAAGAACAAGCCGAAAAGATTAAGTGTGATTGCGTCAATGTAAATTCACATGAGGTGTCGGTTAGTGGAGCTCAGATGGTTGTTGAGGGTATTGATGATGGTGATATAAGCAAATATGTGCAGTCACGAGCAGGTGAAATAGTTGCAAACATAGCTGCTCAAATAAGAGAGTCGGGATTGAAGAATACCGATCTTCCTGAGGGTATTATATTAGTTGGTCGTGGAGCGAAACTTAAAGGCTTTAATATACTTCTTGAAAGCAACACATCGTTGAAGGTGAGAAGTGGACAATTGCCAAGCAAGATACAGATTGCTGATAATAGCATTCACCCTAACGATGAGATAGATGTAATTTCAATATTATATGCCGCTACACAATCTAATCAAGATGCTATTGTGGAATGTTTGTCAGAAGTTTCTAAAGAAGAAAACGATATCGTAGAGATAGGCTTTCAAGGAGACAGTGATGACGATGACAACCAAGAAAGAATTGATGATGGATATAGCGATGAGGTTGAAGTTGAGGTTGAGGAAGATAAAGTAAAAGTAAAAGAAAAAGCTCCTAAACAACCCAAAGGCCCAACTAAATTCCAGCTATTAATGGAGAAATTAAAGAGCAGGTTGGCCGAAAGTCTTTCGGAAGAAGATGATGACGAAGACGACGAAGACGACAAATAATCAATATAATGAAAAACCTATATAATAAAGGATTAAAAATGAGCGTAGAAGAATTTGATAATGATTGTGACTTCGTGATGAATAATGATATCACTCCCGAAATAATGGTAATAGGTGTCGGTGGTGGTGGAAACAATGCTATCGACAACATGTATAAAGAAAAGGTAGAGAATGTGGAGTTTGTGGTGTGTAACACCGATGCTCAAGCATTGCGTAATTCAAAAGTGCCTAAAAAACTTTTAATCGGACCAATGACTACCAAAGGGCTTGGAGCCGGAAACAATCCGGAAGTAGCTCGACTTGCAGCCGAAGAAAGTTATGAGGATGTAAATAATCTGTTTGACGAAAGAACAAAAATGGTGTTTGTAACAGCCGGCATGGGTGGTGGTACGGGCACCGGTGCAGCGCCCGTAGTAGCTAAAGTGGCTAAAGAGAGAGGTCTACTTACCATAGGGATTGTGACAATTCCATTCTTGTTTGAAGGAAATCCAAAAATCCTGAAGGCTCTCGATGGCGTTGATGAGATGAAAAAATATGTTGATGCGTTGTTGGTAATCAATAACGAACGCTTATGTGATATTTATGGCGATTTAGATTTCCTCAATGCGTTTGGAAAAGCCGATGATACTCTCACCACAGCTGCACGTAGCATATCGGAACTTATTACCGTGAAAGGTTATATCAACCTCGACTTTAATGATGTTGATACAACTTTGCGTGGAGGTGGCGCCGCAATTATTTCAAGCGGATATGGCGAAGGAGAAAACCGTGTGACAAAGGCGTTTAACGAAGCATTGAATTCTCCGTTGTTGAAAAATCGTGATATCACCAGCTCTAAGAAATTGTTGTTTAATATATACTTCTCTCAAAATGCTACACATAAATTTGAGATGAAAGAAACTACTGAAATCACTTCATTTATTACCGAACTCAATCCTACGGTCGATGTGATTTGGGGTGCAACTATCGATGAGTCATTGGGTGACAAGATCAAGATTACAATTCTTGCTGCCGGATTTAATGTAGACTTAAAGGAAGATAATAGTGATTCTGAGGGTAATCAAATCACATTTATTACTGACAAAAAACCAACAAAACCCACAACAGGAGAATTAAAATCGCCCGAACGCATTAAGGGTGTATATGGCGATGATAAAGTCGATGATTTGCAGAAACATAAATATATTATATTAAATACTGCTGCAATGGAAGATGATTCAATTATAGAATCGCTCGAAGCTAATCCTACATTTAATCGCGATAAGGTGCTCGCAGAAGAATTGCGTAAACGCATTAAAGCTCTTGCTGAAGGCAGAGCAATCGCTACAACAACATCAAAAGATGCATCAAATACACAAGGACAAGTGGTAAGTTTTATGGGCTGAAACGATAAAACTATACATTGAATAATAAAAACACGAAATGTGCCAATCGGCTCATTTCGTGTTTTTTTGGTTATCTATATTATTTAAGTCAATACAAACTGAGTATAATTATCGTTATAAATCAATAAGAAAACTAAGGCTATTGTGTCTTGGTAACTAAGACTTTATCTATGCGAGCGCCATCCATATCTACAACTTCAAGTTTAAAATTACGCCAAGTGACAATCGTGCCACTTTGAGGCATGGCATCAAGATGGGATAGAATTAATCCGCTAACAGTGTTGTAATCGGTGTCAGAAGAATCGTCCTCGAGCTCAAAATACACAATGAAATCGTAGAAGGTGCATTGACCATCAATGAGCCAACCGCCATCTTTCCGTGCGATGATTTGAGGTTCGTTATGTTCAGAATTAATGATTCCTATAAGCCCTTCTAAAATGTCACGTAGAGTGATGATCCCTTGGCAATTCCCAAACTCGTCATAAACCAATGCGCAACCAATGTGCCCCTCTTCTTTGAGTAATTCAAGCCCGTTATATAGACTCATCTCTTCGTGAAAAGCGGTAGCCGGTTGGGTTATGTTCGGTATCGAGAAGTCGTCATTACTAATAGTCTTGATAATATTTTTAAGCGACACAAATCCTATAATTTTGTCAAGAGATTTGTCGGCAACGGGATAATAGTCGTGAAGATTGCGATGAATTAAATCTTCAACATCAGTAGCCGAGGCATTTACATCAATCCATGTGATATCACTTCGGTGGGTCATAATAGCTCGCACTTTCATATCGCCCATGAGTAGCACTCGTTCCATTATGTCTTGTTCTACTTTTTGCACTTCTCCTCCCTCTATGCCCTCTTGAATCATAGATTTGATTTCTTCTTCAGTGACTTTATTCTCTTCTTTTTTTATACCCGAGATGGCTACTAACAACGAAGTGCTTTTAGCTAAAAGCCACACTGCGGGTTTGGTTATTACCGATAGCCAATATACAGGCCGAGCCATTATGCGAGCAATGCGATCGGCCGCAGCGATCCCTATGCGTTTAGGCACAAGTTCGCCAAGAACGAGGGTGAGATATGTTACAATTATGAGTATTGTTATTTGTGCTATTTGGGGAGCTATTGATGCGCTTACCCCAATTTTAGTGAGGATATGCCCAAAGTCATTGGCGAGAGCATCGCCCGAAAACATACCGGTTAATATTCCTATCAGCGTGATACCTATTTGTATTGTGGATAAGAAGATATCGGGGTCAGATGCTAATTTGATAACAGTTTGTGCACCCTTGTTGCCTTTCTCACTATCTTTCTCGAGTTTTGTTCTTCGAGCCGATAATATGGCGATTTCCGACATAGAGAATATCCCATTAAGCAATATTAGCCCTATGATAATTATAATTTGATTCATTATAGGCTCTTTTTGTAGGCTCTACGGCGACGATGTTGACGATAATCGAAGTATTCCCATTGACGTTGAACGTTGGAGTTCTCCTCGAGTTCGATATTACTTTCGGCCCATTTATATCCGTGGCGAATGTAGCCGGGAAGAAGATCGGTGAATAGAAGAGCATTCACACCCTTGCCCAAGTATTCTTTTGATATGGCAATGAGCATCAAGTCGACGGTGTCGGTTTTGCCTTGCATAGCTTTCCACAAGTGCCACCAACCCATTGGGAACAATTTGCCTTGACCCTTTTGAAGTGCGCGAGAGAACGAAGGCATAGAAATTCCCACACCTACCAATTTGTCGTTTTCGTCGACAATAACACTCACATCTTCTAATCGCAAGAAACTGAGATACATGCCTATGTAGTAGTCGATTTGGCGTTGAGTCAATGGAGAGTATCCATAAAGTTTATCGTAGGCATCGTTGATGAGCTCAAAAAGAGCTTGGCCATATGTGTCTTTGAGTTTTTTGCGTGAAGTGAATTTTACGGTGCGAAGGTTGAATTTTCGGCGCACAATGTCGGCGATACGTTGATATTTATTGGGCACCGCATCGGGAATTGTGATGTGAAACTCCACCCAATCGGCATCTTTTTCAAAACCCATACGTTCCATGTGTGTGGGATAATATGCGTGGTTGTAGATAGTTGCCATTGTGCCAAGTTCATTAAAGCCTTCGGTGAGCATTCCTTCGTGATCCATATCGCTAAAGCCCATAGGCCCAACAATCGAGGTCATACCGTGTTGGCGGCCCCAATCTTCGGCTGCTTTAAATAGAGCATCAACCACCTCTTTGTCGTCGATGAAATCAACCCACCCAAAACGCATTGTTTTGTTGCCGGTGCGTTGGTTGACAACCTCGTTGATGATGGCAGTGATGCGCCCCACTGCTTTTCCATCACGATAAGCCATAAATGACTGAGCTTTACAGAAATCAAATGCAGGGTTTTTCTTGGGGTTTAATGTATCAATCTCGTCAAAAATCAACGGGGGCACATAGCAATCATTGCCTTTATATAAATCTATTCCAAATTGAACGTATTTCTTTAGTTCGCTTTTTGTAGGATTAATAGCTCTTACTTCGATTGACATAGTGTGATATTGTTTTCAAATTGAGTGGTTGTAGTGTTAAACGATGTTTGCTCATTAAGCTTGGCAGGTTTGCTGACTATAAGCCAGGTTAAGAACATTATCATTAACACTAAAAATATAATAATTAGTAAATATAAACGATTTCCCGACCGACGCTCAAGAGCCAGATGGAGGTCTTGTACATCACGATAACGACGTGATTTGTTGGGGTCGGTGCATCGTTCGGCGATTTTTCTTAAATTGGGATAATTGTCCTCGACGCTATCAAGAGCTTCCTTGAGAACCATTCCATAGTTGTATATATCGTCGGCAGCATCAGTGGGCTCGAGGTGGTCTTTTTGATCAAACCCCACATCTATGAGTTTGAGGTTGCCGATATTTTCGGTAAAAATAATCCGTTCGGGGCGAATAGGGTGATGCACAATGTGATTTGACTGAATATAGTCCATTGCGCTCACTAAATGATGTCGTAGTTGCTCAATATGTTTTGGAGTTACGCGTTTTTCATCGATGAGCTTGCGCAAAGAATCTCCATACACATCATCGGTTATGATGCAACGCCCTATACCCGGCACATCTTCAAAATCATTAATCATCACAATGTGAGGGTGTGCAAGATTATAACGCACATCAAATTCTTTCTCAATCATCGCCTCATATTTTTCAATGCCACGATATTGAGGCTTGAGGGTTTTGAGCATCAGCCATTTGCCGAATTTCTTAGCTGTATACACATCATAAAATTCCTCGTCCCATTCAGGAAGGAGTTCTATTTCGGTCCACTTGGTATTTGGCGCACTTTCCGACATAGTCATAACAAAGAATTAGTAATACATCGGTCGATAAATGTAGTATATTCTATCGTCCCAATAGTCGTAAAGATATAAATATCCGCGATTTATTTCCCAATAGTAGGTCCACGTTGTGCCGTCTTGGAATTCTATCTCAACGGTATTGTCATATCGTCCGTAATCTGTCCACCAATATTTCCAATTACACCAATATCCATGATTATCGTAGGCTTCATACACTCCACGTCCATCAGAATAAAAGTGGAAATAGTTGATTTCATATTGAGGGACAATTCCATATGAATCTTCAAGTAATTCCCAGCTACCTACTAATGGCGAATAGTAAGGTTCATCGTCGTCGTCAATACACGATGTAAATGATACCGACATAAACAGCATCATAATCAATGGGAATAATAACGTTTTCGCTTTCATAATTTATTGTTTTAGGGTTTAAACTACAAAGATAATAAAATGAATTGAAAATATGTGGATTATGGGTTTAATTTTGAGAAAAAAGTTTAGTTCATAATAAGGGAGAAAAATGATGATTTTTCAATCCAAAATATGAATAATTGCTGAGAAAAAAGGGCTTTTATAAATTAGATGGCTGATATAATGAATAGTTTAAAGAATCTAATTTTTATTTTTTTTTGAATAAATAAATTTTATAGGCAATATCTTAATTGTAAGTCTTTGATAATTGATGTTTTTTATATATTTTTGTAGTCATAAAATCACATTTACTGCGCAAGATGATAAATCTCACGCCTTTGGCACGTGCAATATTCACAAACAGGGTGAAAAAGTCACTGCAATGGGTTGGTAATAGCGAGGAGGTGCAACGTGTTCAGCTCGCTTGGCTCATTGCAAAGGCACGGCACACTCATTGGGGTGAGGCGTATAATTACAATGCAATAGCTAATTATGAAGATTTTGCTCAAAAGGTGCCGGTGAGCACATATGAGGATTTGTCGGAATGGATTATGCGTCAGCTTGCCGGTGAGAGTGATGTATTGTGGCGTGGACGAGTAAATCGTTTTGCTCAATCGAGTGGCACTTCTAATGGGAAAAGCAAATATATCCCCATTACCAATGATGCTCTACAACTTTGTCATTATAAGGGAGCAAGTGATGTAGTAGCTCATTATTTAAGCCTTTATCCCGATAGTAGAATGTTTTCGGGTAAAGGATTTATTTTGGGTGGAAGTTTTGCCAATGAAGTGGTCGATTTACGTTGTGATGCTCGAGTGGGTGACCTCTCGGCGCATTTAATCGACAAGGTTAACCCTTTGGTGAATCTTGTGAGAGTGCCTTCAAAAGATATTGCTTTGATGGAGGACTGGGAAAAGAAATTGCCGGCACTTGTCAAAGCCTCGATAGGGGAGAATATCACCAATCTATCGGGAGTGCCTTCGTGGTTCCTTGCAGTGTTAAAAGCTGTAATAGCTCAAGCCGGGGCGACATCAATTCATGATGTGTGGCCTAATCTTGAGGTGTTTTTCCATGGAGGGATATCGTTTGAGCCATATCGAAGCCAATATGCCTCGATTACCGATACCTCAAAGATGCGTTATCTTGAAACGTATAATGCTTCAGAAGGTTTCTTTGCAGTGCAAAATGCTATCGATAGTAGAGCGATGATGTTGTTACTCGATGTGGGAGTGTTCTATGAATTCATGCCACTTGACCAGCTTGACAACCCCAATCCGCAACTTTTGCCTATTTGGCAAGTGGAGCCGGGGAAGGTGTATGGCCTTGTCATATCATCATGCAATGGGCTATGGCGATATGCAATAGGCGACACTGTGAAGGTGGAAAGCGTGAATCCGGTGAAGATTACAATCGCCGGTCGCACACGACATTTTATCAACGCATTTGGTGAGGAGTTGATGGTGCATAATGCCGATGCAGCAATCTCAAAGGTGTGTGAAGAAATGGGTTGTGCTATTCTTAATTATACGGCGGCTCCGGTATATGCTGCTGATAATTCGAAGGGACGACACGAATGGCTCATAGAGTTTTCGGTAAAGCCCCGAGATATTGATGCTTTTGCTAAGCGTCTTGATGAGTGTTTGCAACAAGAAAATTCCGATTATCAGGCAAAACGATATAAAGGAATCTTTCTCGACCCACTCACTGTGGTGGTGGCACGTGAACGTTTGTTTGACGATTGGTTGGCATCGACAGGAAAGCTTGGGGGACAACGAAAAGTGCCTCGTCTATCAAACAGCCGACAATTTATTGACCCAATGTTGAAAATTAACATATAAAATTATAATGGACCGACAACCTCTCATATCAATTGTAGTTCCCGTTTATAACGTAGTAGATTATGTAGGAGCATGTCTTGATTCGATACTTAATCAATCGTATAAGAATCTTGAGATAATTCTTGTAGATGACGGCTCTACCGATGGAAGTGGAGATGTGTGTGACGCATATGCTTCGCAAAATGATAATTTCATAGTGATACATCAAGAAAATGGAGGGTTGAGTGTAGCTCGAAACGCCGGACTTGATTTGGTTAGGGGAGAGTTTGTTACATTTGTTGATTCCGATGACATGATTCATCGTGAATATATTTCAACTCTTTATAAATATATTGAAACCGAGCGTGCCGATATTTCAGCTATTTCATCAGTGACAATTCACGACGGTGACTTAGTGCCCACTACTGCTCCACGTGGTCCGGTGAAGGTGTTTTATAGTGGGGAGGACGCTGTTGAATCAATGCTTTATCAACAAGGGTTTATTGACAATTCGGCATGGGGCAAGTTGTTTAAGGTTAAGTTGTTTGAATCGCATCGATTTCCTGTGGGTATGTTGTATGAAGATTTGGCAACGATACCTTTTGTGTGTTTAGAAGCTAAAAATATAGCAACATCCGACACTCCAATGTATTTTTATCGTGCGAGAGAAAATAGTTTGTTAGATCGTTTTTCATTACGCCGGGCTCATATACTTGATGTGGTAGATGATATGGTGAAACACATGGAGCAATATAAACCATCGTTGGTTGATGCCGCTCAATCGCGTAAGTTTAGCGCCAATATGAACATACTAAGACTAATGGTTGCTACAAACACTAAGGACGATGCGATAATTAATCGTTGTTGGGAAAATATTTGCGTTTTGAGAAAGTTTATTATTTTGCACACCAATGTGAGATTAGTGAATAAGCTTGGTGCGGTCGCTTCTTTCTTTGGGCTTGAGTTTTTGATGAAAATTTTAACCCGATTTAAAGAAAAGTTGTAAATGATATAGCAAAAAAACATTACCTTTGTCAAACTAATAAATCTATTGAAAAATTATTGACTAAAGTCAAGTAAAAGATATAATTATTTTATGAATCGGCAGCCCCTTATATCAGTTATAGTCCCAGTGAGCGACGTTGGGGGATATGTTGAAACATGTGTTGATTCAATACTTAATCAGTCATATAAAAACATTGAGCTTATCCTTGTTGATGATGGCTCGGTTGATGGCAGTGGTGCGATTTGTGACAATTATGCCAATAAATATGACCATATAAAAGTATTACATCAAGACAATGTCGGTCCCGGTGCGGCTCGTAATGCCGGGATAGAAATTATGACGGGAGAGTATGTGACGTTTGTAGATTCTGATGATGTGATACATCGTGAATATCTTTCTTCGTTATATAAATTGCTCGAGATAGAGAAGGCAGATGTGTCGACCGTATCATTTGTGCGATTTGATGATAATGATGTTTTGCCCACTATCGCTCCTCGTTCTCCTTTGAAATTATTTGAGACCGGTGTTGATGCCGTTGAGTCAATGTTATATCAACAAGGGTTTATCGATAATTCTCCATGCGCCAAACTATATGCGTCGAGATTGTTTGATACATGTAGATTTAATGAGGGGATATTATATGAGGATCTCGCAACAATACCTCGTGTGATTTGTGGGGCAAAAAAAGTGGCTACCACTACCACTCCTATGTATTTTTATCGTCGACGAAATACAAGCATAACAGGAACTTTTACTTTGAAACGATGTGATGTGCTTGATGTGGTTGATGAATTAGAGGCTTACATGAGGCAAAATCATAGTAGATTAGTTGATGCCGCTCTATCGCGTAAGTTTAGTGCCAATATGAACATGTTGTGGCTCATGACTATCACCGGAGTAAAAGATGCTGCTGCTGAGTCGCGTTGTTGGGAAAATATAAAGTTATTGCGCAAGATGGCAATAATTAATCCTAAGGTAAGAACGAGAAACAAGTTAGGAGCGCTCATCTCATTTGGAGGTAAAGACTTCTTGTTAAAAGTGTTTTCGCATTTTAAGGAGAAAAAATAAAATATTACTTTTGTCAAAATAATAAACTTAACTAATATGAAAATTAGATCATTTGTAATATCATTATTCTTGTTGGTAGCATGTGTTGTAAGCGCGGCTACTCCCAAGTATGTGTTTTATTTTATTGGCGATGGAATGGGTATGGGTCATATAATGGCAACTCAAAGTTATAATCGCGAAGTGCTAAAAAACGATGAGTTGATATTGATGATGCAATTCCCAGTTGCGTCAATGGTTACTACATATTCGGCGTCGAGCCGTGTGACTGATTCGGCTGCAGCCGGAACTGCATTGTCAACCGGGTATAAAACCAATAATGGAATGCTTGGAGTAACTCCTGATTCAGTACCTGTTACATCGGTGGCGCGTTATCTTAAAGATGCCGGTTGGGGCATTGGTGTCGTTACCACTGTAGCCCCCGATGATGCTACTCCTGGAGCATTTTATGCACACCAACCAAGCCGTTCGATGGCTTATGAAATTGATAAGGAAATGGCTCAATCGGGTTATGAATTTGTTGCCGGTTCGAAACTCAAAGGCACATTAGACAAAGAGGGTAATCCTACCGATATTTATGCTCACTTTGCACGTCACAATGTGGCTATTGCAAGGGGTCTTGATGAATTGAAGAATATTGATTCTAAACGAGTGTTGCTCCTCAATTCCGATTCTCTTGATAGTAATTGTGGTTATACTATCGACTCGATTAAAGGGGCTCTTAACCTTCCCGGAATGACACAAGCGTGTGTTGAGCATTTGCAAAAACATTCTCCCGAACGTTTCTTTATGATGGTAGAGGGCGGTAATATTGATTATGCCGGACACTCAAATGATGGTGGCGCTGCTGTGAAAGAGATTTTGAATTTCAATCAAGCTATTAAAATTGCGTATGATTTTTATCTCGCACACCCCGATGAGACACTCATAGTGGTTACTGCCGACCATAATACAGGAGGTATGGCAGTGCGTTTTGGCGATATATCGCTTATTGATTATCAACGCATGTCGAAAGATAAGTTTGGATATTATACAAAGTCAATTCTTAATTCTCGTCGCATCTTCACTTGGGAAGATATGAAAGCTGAACTTAAAAGTTGGTTTGGGTTCTGGGATAAAGTTTCAATCTCGGAAGAGCAAGAAAAAGTGTTGGTTGAGAAATTTGAAAACACATTTAACTTGCGCAACTCGGCCGACCAAGAAACACTCTACAATTCGTTTAATGAATTTTCGGTTGAGGTGTTTAAAATTTTAAATGATAAGGCCGGATTTGGTTGGGTGGCTACCGGTCACACCGGCGACCCTGTTCCATTGTTCTCAATCGGAGCGGGCTCTGAGAAGTTTATGGGGGTGCACGATAACACTGAAATACCTATGATTATAAAAGAAATAACTTTAGGAAAATAATATGTAATTATGAAAAGAAATATTGTAACGTATATATTAATTGCTTTATTTGCATTTGTTTCTAATGCTCAGGGTATTGATACTGTGGCAATCAAGTCGTTTGTCGCTCAATCTCCT
The DNA here is from genome assembly GCA_017399915.1 of Muribaculaceae bacterium. GTDB lineage: Bacteria > Bacteroidota > Bacteroidia > Bacteroidales > Muribaculaceae > RGIG4079. Next base: position 5,809 of record JAFQAS010000002.1, on the reverse strand, counting down.
GAAGAGTATAAGAACTTGGCCGATCGCTTTGTACAAGCCGATACCACTTTGACTGTCGATGAGTTGACAAAAGTGTATTATGGTGCGCCGTTTTATAAAGATTTCACTTTTGGAAAATATGACACTCAATTAGCCGAGTTGTATGATAATGCTGAATCGGCAGCGGAGTTTGATGTGGTGTATCTCGTGGCTCAAAAGGCTCTTAATGAAAATCCCACATCGTTTGATTTAACCGTAAAAGCGATTAGTGGAGCTTGTAATGGTACAGACCAATCGGCTCAAGCGCAGCTTGAAAATTTGCGCACGCGATATGCAAATATTTATACCGTTATTAGTTTTAGTGGTAATGGAGTACAACCTGAGGATCCAATATATGTAACATCGCAAAGTGATATGCTGAAATATTTAGCTCATTGTTATGGCGCGGTTGAAATATTGGGAGAAAGTGCGATAATGGATTGTAAGGCGATAAAAGTAAATCGCATAGATGGTGACAATATGAAGGAGGCGATAATATATGTGAAAATAATAAACTAATATAGGTTTTGAATTTTTCGCATATAAAGAAGTATAAATAATGATAATGGCAACACTCCTTATTATTGGGAGTGTTGCCGTTTTCTGATGAACATACCGGGGCAAGGGAGAAAGTGTATGCCATAGGGGTTGGTGCCGATAGATTTGCAAAGGTTAAAGATAATACACATATTTATCAAGAACTTAACATAATTATTCGATGATTTTTAATGGATTATTCTTAATTTTGCAAAAATAAAAATAGACCTTTATGCGAAAATGCACATTAGGAAACTTCTGTACCCCTATAAACCATATATAATATTATGATGAAGCTATCATTTTTCAAAAACAAAAAAGTAAAAAGAATTAGTGCAGTCGTTGGTATTTTGATTGCACTTGTGGTAATTGTTGTTGCTGCTTGTAATATAATTGTACTTAGTTCTTGTTCGGGTCGTTTATACGACGATGTGCAATCGGTGCCTCATAAAAGGGTGGCGGTGCTACTTGGCACAAACCCCAGAGTGAAGTCGGGTAATGTGAATTATTTTTATAAATATCGCATTGAAGCGGCTGCTGAGTTATATAAGCAAGGTAAATTTGACCGACTATTAATCAGCGGAGATAATTCAATATCTACATATAGCGAACCCGATGAGATGAAGGCCGATTTGGTTGCTGCCGGAATTCCCGATAGTGTAATATATTTGGACTTTGCCGGATTTTCTACTTATGACTCAATGGTGAGAGCTAAGAAGGTTTTTGGATTATCGGAGTTTATGGTTGTTTCGCAAGGGTTTCACAATCAGCGAGCTGTGTATATCGCTCGTCAAAACGATATCGATGCGATAGGATTTAATGTAAAAAAGGTCGCATTTCGCAAGTGGCGTTTGAAAATGGAACTTCGCGAGGTATTAGCACGTGTGAAAGCAGTGGGAGAGGTAATGATTGATAAAAAACCTCATTTCTTAGGTGACCCTATTGAAATAAAATAATATAATATAGAAAATGAGTATGAAAGGAGAGCAGCCGATCGAGAATCACACTATGAATATCGAGCGATTTGTTGAAGCACAAGAGGTGGCCTATTCTATGGCTCTTGGTGAAATTAAGGCGGGAAGAAAAACGCTACATTGGATATGGTTTATTTTTCCTCAACTCAAAGGGTTGGGCAGTAGCTATAGGTCGAGTTATTATGGAATAGATGGGTTGGAAGAGGCGCATGCGTATGTAGAGCACCCATTGCTTAATGAGCGATTGCGTGAGATTACAACTGAGCTGCTTAAGCATAGTGGTGGAGATATCCGATACATAATGGGGAGTGGAATTGATGCGAAGAAATTATGCTCGTCAATGACGTTGTTTGATGTTGTTTCTCCCGATGATATATATAATAATGTGTTAGATGTGTTTTTTGGAGGCAAAAGATGCTCGCACACTCTAACGATGTTGAATAAGTTTTAGAATAAAAAAGTATCTCTGTATTATGAAAAAGATTTATTGGTTGGTAGCGATATTATTGCTGTTGTGTGGAATAGGCCTATGGATTTATATGCTTGTGATTGATGGTGTGATTGATGTTGATACCGGGAGTGATGTGAATGTAGAGGAAACGTCGGAGTTAATAATCTTTAAACCGGAGTTTGAATCCATTGACCTTACTTTTGGAAACGAATCGCCTAAGAATGATAAAGCGGTAATTGCTTGTTTTGGAGCCGCTTTTACGGGAGATTGTTTGAATGAATTCACTCACGACAATATCGCGAGCGATCATGCCGGTGGAGGGAAAGTATATAAAGGCTATGAATGCCCCCGAAACACAGGTGCATTTGTGTTTGAACAAGGGAAATGGAATTTCTTTTATGGCGATTCTATGGAAAAAGAGTATGCCGCGCAGTTGGAGACCGTGGCGAAAAACAATGGTTGTGGATTTTCGCAAGAAATGATTATATATGATGGCAAACGTGTTGAAGGCTCACGCCCCGAAGGAAATATCTTTGTGTTTAGAGCCCTATGTGAGAAAAATGGAGAGTTATTGGTAATAGAGTCAGAAAGGGCGATGAAATATGGCACTTTTATTAATGCGTTGGAGGCGTATGGGGTAAAGCATGCTCTTTATCTTGATATGGGAATGTGGTGTTATGGTTGGTATCGCCCTGAAGGAGATGAGATAATTGATTTGCACTCTCAAACTCATAGTTATCATACAAATTGGTTGGTGTTTAAAAAGTAGAAAAGATGAAAAGAATAATTATATATTGTGTTGTGATGATTTTGTGTGCTTCAATGGAAGTGAGTGCGCAAAATAAAAGTTCAAAACAATGGGTTGACGTTGTTAACGCCGAAAACTTACTGATAATTAAGCCTAATTTCTCTTCGGTTGACCTCGCTTTTGGTGACGAGTCGCCCAAAGACGATGAATCTGTTATCGCTTGCTTCGGAGCGGCCTTTACCGGAGAGAGATTGAAAAAATTTTCTCACAGCAACATCGCGGGGCTCCATGCCGGTGGAGGCAAGAAATATAAAGGGTATTCGTGTAAGCGTAATACAGGAGCCTTTGTGTATTATAATAATAAATGGGAATTTTGTTATGGAGGCTGGAAAAACAAAAATTATGACTATTTGCTAACAAAGGCGTCCAAGAACCATGGCTGTGGTTTTGAGCAAGAAATGATGATATATAATAATAAATGTGTAAAGACTACCCGCCCCAAAGATAATACAAATGTTTTCCGTGCACTTTGCGAGAAGAACGGGGAACTATTGGTGATAGAGTCAAGAGGTATGATACGTTTTGGCGATTTCATTGATGATTTGGTGAAATATGGGGTAAAGCATGCCCTGTATCTCGATATGGGCACATGGTGGTATGGGTGGTATCGTCCCCAAGCCGGTAAATTTGTAGATTTGAATTTTAAAATCCATAACTATCATACAAATTGGTTAATATTTAAGCGATAATGGCTCAAGAAATACAACTCAATTCGCACAACAAGCAGGAGTATCCTCCCATACACACTACCGAGTCCTCGATAATGATATATGTTACCGAGGATAATCAAATTTCGCTTGATGTGAAATTAGACAATGAAACCGTATGGCTATCTCAAAGTCAGATGGCGTTGTTGTTCGGTCGTGATAGAACTGTAATAAGTCGTCATATAAATAACATATTTAAGGAAGGAGAATTGGAAAAGTCCTTGGTATGTGCAAATTTTGCACATACCGAGAAATATGGTAGAAAAGAAGGCTTTGTGCAAGTTGTAACAACCGAATATTATAATTTAGATGTTATTATTTCTGTTGGATATAGAGTGAAATCTATAAACGGTACTCGTTTTAGGCAATGGGCTAATCGTGTATTAAAAGATTATTTGATTAAAGGATATGCGATTAATGACAAAATCAAATTAGAGCATTACAACGACCTTAAAAACGTAGTGCGCTTATTGTCGACAACAGTGAAAGCACAAGAAAAACTATCATCTGATGAGTCTGATGGATTGTTTTCAGTTATATCCGATTATGTTTATGCACTTGACACACTTGACAGGTATGACTTTCAACAACTTTCAATTGACAATACAATAAAAGAGGAACGATTTCATGCAACATACGAAAATGCAATGGATGCAATAAATCGATTAAAGCCAAAATTTGGCGGAAGTGCATTGTTTGCAAATGAAAAAGATGATTCGTTCCGTAGTTCAATCGGTCAAATATATCAAACGTGGGATGGCGAGGAGTTATATCCAAGTATTGAGGAGAAAGCGGCAATGTTATTGTATCTCGTTGTAAAAAACCATTCTTTCAGTGATGGCAATAAACGAATAGCTGCAATGTTGTTTCTTTGGTTTATGGAACGAAACGGAATTCTATATCGCCCCGATGGAGAGAAGCGTATTGCCGATAATACACTTGTTGCACTAACATTAATGATTGCCGAGAGTCGCACCGAGGAAAAAGATATTATGGTAAAAGTAGTGGTAAATCTTATAAATCAGAAAAATTAAATATATGAATCAAGAAATACAACTCAATTCACACAACAAGCAGGAGTATCCTCCTATGCACACAGCCGAGCATTTGTTGAATGGCACAATGGTAAAAATGATTGGATGCAAACGCTCGCGTAATGCTCATATCGAACGCAAAAAGTCGAAGTGCGACTATCCTCTTGCTCAACCACTGACACCTGAGCAATTACAAGAGATAGAAAATGCTATTAATAATGTAATAGGGCAAGATCTCCCCGTTACATTTGAATTCATTCCCGCAAGTGAAGCTGCAAAAATCTATGATCTCGAGCGATTGCCCGAAGATGCATCAGAGATGCTTCGCATAGTACATATTGGTGATTATGACGCATGCCCATGTGTAGGTGCACACGTTGAGCGCACTTCACAAATAGGTCACTTCCGCATTTCAAGCTCTCGCTATCAAGACGGAGTGCAGCGCATTGTCTTTCGTCTCGATGCAAAGTCTTAAAGGGACATCTATAAATAAATTTGAATTATTCCCTATAACTATTGTTGTGGAGTTTATAGAAATTTCCTTAAAAGATTTGGCTCGAATAATCTTCTAGAGGGATTGTGCCATGTTCATTTATTGAGTCTTCTCCTTTGGTGAAGAGCAAGTATATGGCAGCTAGAGCTCCAAATATTAAAGGAATTAATCCTATGAAAAAAAAGGATCATAATGGGTGCAATTGAAAACCATTTATTTGCCCGTGAATCATTGCAGCGTTTAATGCCGGCAACAATGATGATATATGTACTTGGAAGCATTAATAAAAATAAAATGATGTATATGTTCATTGAGCTTAGGATGCTTCCATGGAAAGCCCCCAGATAAAATGCCAATGCGAAATAAGCAAATACGGCCAATAGTATAGTGACGATATATTCAAGTCGGCCTATTCGCCCCGTCCAAAGGAAAAATCTCCCCATGAATTTAGAATTATCAATGGGCCTTTCATAGTGTAGGCATGGAGTAGGGTCTTCACTTGTGTAATATTCGCAACTGTAGTTATCTTCACATCTTCTGCATTTTGAGCATTGATCAATATTAGACATAATGGTTGTAATTTTAGGTTAAAAGAAGTTTTAAACAAAGGTAGCGATATAAATGGGGATTGTCAAATGTTAAAAATATGTTTTACAACATAAAATTTTTCGAGGGTTAAACTATTGATTAATAGGGAGAATAGTGAATGAGCGTCGAAAATGGGTAAAAAATAAATGCGAAAAAGTTTGGTGGAATGGTAAAAAGTGTCTACCTTTGCACTCGCTTT
>JAFQAS010000059.1 GCA_017399915.1 Muribaculaceae bacterium | reverse complement strand
TTTTTGGTTACAAAATTAGTTATCAGCGAGTTATACATTGATATGCAAACTAACGCAGAACGATGAAACGTGACGACACAAAGAAAAACTTTACTGCATTATCGGGTAATGATTTGAAAACCGTACACCTTCATTACCTTTCATTTCCTTGCTTTTTTACCATTGTTACCATTTCCGAGGTTTGCCGTTTAATGCGTTATAGGTCAGTGATTAACGCACTTTTTCGCTTTTTTTGCTCCGAGAACCGTAATTTTTATGCTAAAAATGGTATATTTGAGAAAAATAATTCTAAATAAGAAAGTGAGGTTAATATGAAAAGAAAAGATTGGCGATTAGTTGGTGCATTAATATATTTGGCGGTTGCTACTTTCTGTTTTGTATGTATGTTTTTGAGTCTTTTTTTCTAAATTTCAAAACTTTGAAAAATCAAATTTTGTGCAAGATAAAGTTTAGACCGATATCACAACCAAACTAATTTTTAATCACCCTCCCCCCCCATATCTAAAAAATTTGATGCGTCATTTAATTTATATATAAAAAATTACTCACCACTTCATTTAATGGTGAGCAACAAAATAAAAATAATATTATCTTTGCAACGTAAAATTTGGAGTGATGCAAGAGTGGTTGAATTGGCTCGCCTGGAAAGCGAGTATACGCCAAAAGCGTATCGGGGGTTCGAATCCCCCTCACTCCGCAACAATAGCAAGACCTTTCATCTTGCTATTTTTTTTGTTTTTTATCAACAATAGGCTCAATGTGTTAAGATATATTTTGCACATGCCGAAAGTTTTATATAACTTTGTAACGATATGAACGACGAGAAGTCAAAAACAGCAGCACGAGCCGCTCTCACTCAGTATATTCACACAAAAAAATTGAGGAGAACGCCGGAACGCTATGCAATATTAGATAAAATATTTGATATTGCTGAGCACTTCTCTATCGACATGTTATATGCTGCATTAGAACAAGATGGCTTCCATGTGAGCCGAGCAACACTTTATAATTCAATTCAGTTATTTGTTGATTGTGGATTATTAAGGAAACATCAATTTGATGGCAAATCGGCACAATATGAGCGAGTGCCCGGCACCGGGAACCATCATCATCTAATATGCACTCAATGTGGGCGCATCAAAGAAGTTAAAGATGTGGCTCTTGTTAATATGTTAAATTCACGTAGATATCCAACATTCCATACAGCATATTTTGCATTATATGTATATGGATTGTGTTCAAGATGTCAACGTAGCAACAAACGAAAGAAAAAGTAACATTAATATAAAAGATTATCAAATTAACTATGAAAGTTGACGTATTGCTCGGGCTCCAATGGGGCGACGAAGGAAAAGGTAAAGTAGTTGATGTGCTCACTCCACGTTATGATGTAGTGGCACGTTTCCAAGGAGGGCCCAATGCAGGACATACTCTTGAATTTGAAGGAAAAAAATATGTGCTCCGCTCTATCCCTTCAGGCATTTTTCAGCACGGACAAGTAAACATAATCGGTAACGGCGTGGTGCTTGATCCCGTTTTGTTCCGCGAAGAAGCAGAAGCTCTTGAAAAAAGTGGCATCGCATTGAAAGAGATATTGAAAATCTCTAAAAAGACTCACCTTATTATGCCTACTCATCGTTTGCTTGATGCTGCCAACGAAAAGGCTAAAGGTGGAGCTAAAATCGGCACAACAGGAAAAGGTATCGGTCCTACATACACCGATAAAATCAGCCGTAATGGTTTGCGCCTTGGCGATGTGCTTCACAACTTTGAGGCAAAATACACTGCCGCACGTGATAAACATCTTGCTCAATTAAAATCAATGGGCGAAAATCCCGATATCACCGAACTTGAATCAAAATGGCTCGATGCCATCAACTATATCAAAGGTTACGATCTTATCGATAGCGAATATTTCATCAACAATCTCCTTGATGAAGGCAAAACTATTCTTTGCGAAGGCGCTCAAGGAACATTACTTGATGTTGACTTTGGTTCATATCCTTTCGTGACCTCTTCTAACACAATTTGTGCCGGAGCATGCTCAGGATTAGGTGTTGCTCCTAACAAAATCGGCGAAGTGTTTGGTATTTTCAAAGCGTATTGCACTCGCGTAGGTAGCGGACCATTCCCCACAGAGCTATTTGACGAAACCGGAGCTCGCATTCGTGACCTCGGCCATGAATATGGAGCTGTAACCGGTCGTGAACGTCGTTGCGGTTGGATTGACCTTGTTGCTCTTCGTTACTCTATCATGCTCAATGGTGTTACTCAACTCATTATGATGAAGAGTGACGTGCTTGACGACTTTGATGAAATCAAGGCATGTGTAGCCTACGAAATCGATGGCAAAGAAACCAATCAATTCCCCTTCTGCATTGATGATGAACAATCAATGACTCCGATTTACAAATCATTTAAAGGTTGGAAAACCGATATGACAAAATTCAAGAGCGAAGATGAATTCCCTCAAGAATTCAAAGAATATATCGCGTTCTTGGAAGAAGCATTGAAAACACCTATTACCATTGTTTCTATAGGCCCCGACCGCGAACAAACTATTATTCGTAACAAATAAACGTTATAACCTATGGCAAAAGTAAAACCATTTAAAGGAATACGCCCACCACGCGAAATGGTGACAGAAGTTGCATCGCGCCCTTATGATGTATTAAACTCTGAAGAAGCTCGTCAAGAAGCTGAAGGCAATCCTAAATCATTATATCACATCATCAAACCTGAAATCAACTTCGAACCGGGCACAGATGAACACGATCCTAAAGTGTATGATTCGGCCGTTGAGAATTTCAATGCATTCCAACAAAACGGATGGCTTGTTCAAGATGAAAATGAGCACTACTATATTTATGCTCAAACAATGGACGGACGCACTCAATATGGGATTGTAGTGGCTGCTAATGTAGATGACTACATGAGCGAACGCATCAAAAAACACGAGCTCACTCGTCGCGACAAAGAAGAAGACCGCATGAAACACGTGCGCATAAACAATGCCAACGTTGAGCCTGTTTTCTTTGCATTCCCCGACAACGATGTGCTTGAAAACGTAATCAAAACCGTTACTGCCAAGGAGCCCGAATATGACTTTGTTGCACCCGACGGATTTGGACATCACTTCTGGGTAATCGATGATACTGAAATGATTGAAGCAATCACAAAAGAATTTGCTAATATTCCTTATTTATATATCGCAGATGGCCACCACCGCACAGCCGCTGCGGCATTGGTAGGAAACGAAAAGGCTCAACAAAATCCTAATCACACCGGCTCTGAAGAATATAATTACTTCTTGGCAGTGTGCTTCCCCGCTTCCCACCTCAAAATCATCGACTATAATCGTGTAGTAAAAGACCTAAACGGACATAGTGCAGAAGAGTTCCTCGCTTTACTTGAAAAAGACTTCGTTGTAGAGAAAAAAGGAGCCGACGAATACCGTCCTGTTGCATTACACAACTTCTCTCTTTATCTCGGAGGCGAATGGTATTCATTGACAGCCAAAGAAGGTCGCTATAATGATGCCGACCCTATTGGCGTGCTTGACGTGACAATATCTTCTGACTTGATTCTTCGCGATATTCTTGGAATCACCGACCTCCGTAGCGACAAACGCATCGACTTTGTTGGAGGTATCCGTGGCCTTGGCGAATTAAAACGCCGTGTTGATAGTGGCGAAATGGCAATGGCACTCGCACTTTATCCCGTTTCAATGGATCAATTAATGAACATCGCCGATACCGGCAACATTATGCCACCTAAAACTACATGGTTTGAGCCAAAACTACGTTCAGGTCTTGTAATCCACAAATTAGACTAATGATTTCCCCCTCAATAAAAATCCCGAATGCAATCGCACTCGGGATTTTTTTATTATACACTTATAATTGAATATTAAATCACACCTTGACCCATCATTGCGTTTGCGACTTTCATAAATCCTGCAATGTTGGCACCTTTCATATAATTAATGTAACCATCAGGTTCTGTACCATATGTTACACATTGAGTGTGGATATTTTTCATGATGCCTTTGAGCTTTTCATCAACCTCTTCGGCACTCCATTGCAAGTGCATAGCATTTTGGCTCATTTCAAGGCCTGATGTTGCAACACCACCGGCATTAACAGCCTTTCCGGGAGCATACATTGTGCGAGACTCAATAAATGCGTCAATAGCTTCAGGGGTACAACCCATATTTGACACCTCTGCCACAAGCATCACTTTATTGTCTATAAGCATTTTTGCATCATCACCATTAAGTTCATTTTGAGTAGCACATGGCAATGCAATATCAACTTTTTGTTCCCATGGTTTACGTCCTTCATAGAATGTCGCACCGGGGAATTCTTCGGCATATGGAGCAACAACATCGTTACCCGATGCACGAAGCTCGAGCATATAATCAATCTTCTTGCCACTAATTCCCTCGGGGTCATAAATATAGCCATCAGGGCCTGAAATAGTAACAACTTTTGCACCGAGTTCTGTAGCTTTGAGAGCAGCGCCCCATGCCACATTTCCAAATCCTGAGATTGCAACAGTTTTACCTGCAATACTATCTTTGTGTTTTGCAAGAATATTTTCAACGAAATACAATGCTCCAAATCCGGTAGCTTCGGGGCGAATCAATGAACCGCCAAAATCAAGCCCCTTTCCGGTAAATGTTCCATTATGCTCCTCAACAAGTTTCTTGTACATTCCATACATATAACCTACTTCACGGCCACCAACGCCAATATCTCCTGCAGGAACATCTCTATCCGGACCAAGGTTTTTCCAAAGACCAATCATAAATGCTTGGCAGAAACGCATAATTTCACGATCGCTTTTTCCTCGTGGTGAGAAATCGCTACCGCCTTTCCCCCCACCCATAGGCAAAGTGGTCAATGCATTTTTGAATGTTTGCTCAAAACCGAGGAATTTAAGAATAGATAGATTAACCGATGCATGGAAACGAATGCCACCTTTGTAAGGTCCAATCGCATTATTAAATTGCACGCGATAACCTAGATTTGTTTGCACATCACCTTTATCGTCGAGCCATGTTACACGGAAAGTTACAATGCGGTCAGGTTCGACCATTCGCTCTATAATTCGGTTGCGTTCAAATTCAGGGTGTTGATTATAAACATCAGCAACCGACAACAATACTTCTTTTACTGCTTGAAGGTATTCCTTCTCGCCCGGATGCTTTGCTTCAAGGGCATTTAAGATACTATTAATATCCATAATGTTATGTTTTAAATGGTAAGGTTAGTTTTACAAATATAAACAAAAATCCCCGAAAAACAAGTCTTTTCGGGGATAAAATTCGTTAAATATTCATTTATTCATTATTTCATAAAAACAAGATATACTGCTGCAACAAGAAATACGAATGCAAGTATATGATTCCAACGTATTTCGGTGTTTTCAAATGCGACCAAACTAAATATCACAAATACCACAAGTGTTATTACCTCTTGCATTACTTTAAGTTGAATAAGAGAGAAAGGACCTCCGTTTCCTTCAAACCCAATGCGATTGGCAGGTACTTGAAAACAATATTCAAAAAAAGCGACTCCCCAAGAAAACAAAATTACTACATAGAGCGGCCAATTTGATGCAGTTCCGGTTGCTTGCAATTTCAAGTGTCCATACCATGCAAAGGTCATAAACACATTTGAAATTATTAAAAGTAATATAGTAGTTATTGCTACATTCATTTCTTAAGAGAGTTTGCTTTTTCTTCGCGCATTTGATAGCCTTTCTTGTAATTTTCAAGGCTTTTCTTTCTGCCCTCTGCCGAGAATTTACGCACCACATTCATATCAACATAATGCTTTCCACTACCCCGTTTTTTCGAGAATACTTGGCGTTTTTTTGCAATAATTTCCGTACAAAGAGGACTTCTCCAATATTTCCCTTGTGGGCGCAACTCTTCGGGCAAATAATCCATCATCACAGGCAATGTGTAAGAACATGGTGGATAACCTATCTCGGTCCACATTATATATAAGCTTGGATCTTCGCCGGGAACTATGCCTTCAATCACAACAGATGCGCTTGTTGTGCGACGAGGTATATAATCTTGGTCAACAATCCAACGATCTTTACCCTTCTCGGCATCTTTACCCTTCAATGAATGATAGAAAGAGCGAGATAAACCATCGGTAAATGTAGATGCTTCAATATTTCCATCTTTTAAATATGGCTGAAGAAGATACCATGCATTATCTTCGCGAATATAACCATATCCTTCATCTTTCTCACCGGTGTAAGAATAATTAGTGCGCACCAAAACTCCATTTTCGGCATCACTCAATGAGAATTTGGTATATGTAAAGTCATCAGTTTCATAATATGCACCATCGCCATTTGCATCAATAAGGCCAAAATTGGCTTGTACTCCCATCGGTTTACTTATTGTATCGAGAAGAGTTTCAAAATCGGCAAGTGTACGACACTTTTGAAGAGCAAGACTCATCACATATCCTTCTTGATCTTTAAGTTTGGCCGTGTCGGGAGCAAGATTGTAAGAAGCGGTATTCATAATTGCAAAACCCACTTCGTTCATTCCTAACCATGCATCTCTCAACTTTTTATCACCTCCGTTATATAATGCTACATATGCATAATTACCATCTTTTGCTTCAACTTTTTCTACAAAGTTATGCTCTGTTCCTGTATCGCGGTTTTTCCACAACAAAGGACGTCCGGTTTTTGAAGCTTTGGCACTAACAATAGCCGAAGTACATGCAAAAACTTGCAAACTTGCAAACAAAAACAAGCCTAATGTCACAAATAATTTACGTTTCATCATCTAAAAATCATATTTTACTACAAAGATATAAATAATTTATAAGATTGGTAAACAATTTATCTTATCTTTGCAAAAAATAATTTTCACAACATTTAATCTATTAAAAATGAAAAAGCTAATACATCACCTTTTTATCGTAGGAGGCATAACTCTACTTGGGGTCCCTGCGCAAGCAGAACAAATAAACCAAAGTGATGCTACCGCTATCGCTAAGGACTTTTTGTCAAAAAACAACTCCTCAATTACAACACAATCAAACAATCGACTAACACTTGCATATACCGCAAAATCAGTATCAAATCCATACCAAAATTGTTTCTATGTATTCAATAAAGGTGTAAAAGATGGTTTTATTATCGTTGCGGCAGATGATTGTGTCCTTACAGAAGTGCTAGGATATTGCAACTACGGCGAATATGACAATAATAATCTACCTACTAATTTTAAATGGTGGCTTGATCAATATCAACGTGAAATTGATTATGCAATTAAAAATGGATTAAGCACCACTTCAACAATTAAACCATTTGCAACAAGTGTATCTCCTTTATTGGGAAATATTGCATGGAATCAAAGCGATCCATATAACTTACTATGCCCCACTCTCATAAATTCTAGTGGAGTGTCAGAACGCACAGTTACCGGATGTGTTGCTACCGCTACCGCACAAGTAATGCGTTATTACAAATGGCCTGCGCAAGGCACTGGTTCAAACTCATATACATGGGAAAAAGGTGGAAAAACTTTAACAGTAGACTTCGAACAATCAACATATGATTGGGACAACATGACAGAGACATATAATAGCAATAGTACTTCTGTAGAGAAAAATGCTGTTGCAAAATTGATGTATGACTGCGGTATTTCATGCAATATGGAGTACAATCTTTCTTCGGCAGGAGGGAGTGCCGCATCTGCTTACGACCAAGTAAAAGGTCTTTACAAGCATTTTAAATATGATGTAGGAATGGAACATCTCACTCGTGATTACTATAAATTAAACGATTGGAATAGTATAATTAAAAACGAGATAGACAATCGCCGACCAATTCTTTATCGTGGAACCGGAAGCGGAGGTGGACATGCATTTATCATCGATGGCTATAACAACTCAGGGTACTTCCACTTTAATTGGGGATGGGGTGGTTCTTCCGACGGATATTTTGTTACAACAGCCCTTAATCCCGGGGAACTCGGCATTGGTGGTGGTGCCGGAGGATATAATTATAATCAAGGTATGACTATTGGAGTACAACCAACCCAAACATCATCAACCGAAACCATAGAAATGACTAACGACGGACTTCAAATTAGTGGCAACGCCACTAATGGATACTATATAATAGCATCTAAGTTATCCAACCTAAACTGGGACACAGCAATATTTGATTTAGGTTTAATTGCCGAATCTTCTACCGGAGTTACAAAGATAATAAATTATTCCCCTAAAAACCAGATTGGCGCCTTGTACTACTATAACCCAATAAGCATCCCAGCCCAAATATTAAGTGATGAATTGTCAGATGGAACATACAAAGTATGTTTAGGAACAAAACTATCTAGCACTTCAACCTGGGAAGAAACACCTACTCTTATTGGCTCTACTAAATATGTATATGCAACAATCTCGGGAGGAGTTGTAACAAATGTCACTTATGATCAAGCTTCACTTCCTAGTTTAAGTGTTGTTGGCTACGAATTAAATGATAAAATATATGCAAATCGTGTGGCAACAATAAGCACTACTGTAAAAAATAGTGGAGCCGAATATCTGGGAGACATGGCAATTGTATTTGCCGATGTTAACGGCAATATACTGGCTAATAGCGGATTGTTAATGACCGACATTCTTGAAGGAGAAACCAAAGAATTACAATTTGAATATTCGATGATTTCACTTGCCAATGGTGTAAGTATCACCTCTGCAACACCATGCGTAATGTATCTATTTGGCAACGCAAGTAGCGAATCAATATTTAATATTGGCAAAATCGGCAATGCAACAATATACCCTAGTGGAAGCGGGTCGCCGGCATTAGCATTCACTAAGCAACCAAAAGTAAACTCTTCAACAGAGGATAATGTTTCAATCACTCTCGGACTTATAAACAATGGTACTATATTCAAAGATGCAATCACATTCTATACATGGGATTATAATCTTGATTACACCTATTGTAGTGGCATTTCTCAATATGCCATGATTGAGAATAAGGAATCTAAAGACATCACATTCTCATTCCCCTACAATGGTATAGTAGGTCATACCTACTTGGTTAATATTTATGCGAACAACGCAATTATTAAAGGCAATACCGCATCAATCAACTACACTTGTTCTTTTATACTTCAAGAAGGTGCTGAGACTGGAGTAGAAAATATCAAGACAAATGTTGAAATGATGGTTGTTAACACTAATAATATGCTTCAAATCACCACTGAACATGCTATTTCACAAATCAACATATACAATACAGCCGGTGTAAATGTAGCGCATCAAGATTATAACGAAGATTCTAACATAGAAACAATTTCATTAGAATCACAACCCAAAGGGGTATATATAATCAAAGTTGAGACAACCGACGGATCCAAAACATCTAAGATTATTCTTAAATAAATATTATAGGCACTAATTATATAGGGAACTGCAATATAGTGGTTCCCTTTTCTTTTACCCAGTCATTGACATTTTAGTAATATTGTTAATCTCTTTTAAGGAAAATAGCTTGATTTGGACGTGTAAATTTTATATCTTTACCTTTTTAAAATGATTATAATGGAAAATATTGATAAATATGTGTTTGAATTACCTATAAAGGTGAGAGATTATGAAGTCGATGCTGAGGGAATTGTAAATAATGCCAACTATCTTCATTATCTTGAGCACACTCGCCATGAGTTTTGCCAATTTGCCGGTTTTACATTTCGTGAAATGCATTCGCAAGGGATTGATCCGGTGCTCCGCAAAGTGGAGATAGAATACCTCACTCCATTAGGATTAGGCGAAGAGATGATTAGCAAACTCAATATCTCTCGCAAAGGGGCACGATTTATTTTCCAACAAGACATATACAAACCCGATGGCACCCCCGTCGTTAAATCAATCGTAACTGTCGCTTGTCTTGAAAACGGGCGATTAGGCAGAGGTGAATTACTCGCTCAAAAATTCGAGAAATATTTATAACTAATGCTTGACAAAGAGCTGACATATCGCATTGCATTTTCTCTCATACGTGGCAATAATCGCGTTATTGCAGATGAATTATTGTCGAGAATAGGTAGCGAAGAAGAATTTTTCAGTGCTTCTTCAAGATTGCTTGAAATGCAAATTGGTAATAAAACTAAATTTACCGACGACTCTTACCGCCATCAATTATTAGATAAAGCCCGTAAAGAAGTCGATTTTATCAATAAAAACAATATCTCTCCCATCTACTTCAAAGATGCAAACTATCCACAACGATTATTAGATTGCGATGATGCTCCATTGATGCTCTATACATTAGGCAACTGCGATTTAAACAGCTCTCACATAATAAGTGTTGTAGGCACTCGCCATGCGACTCATTATGGAGTAGAAATGACCGAGCGAATCATTGAAGGGCTTGCAAAGCGACTTGATAATATAATCATTGTAAGCGGGTTAGCCTATGGAATCGACATCGCAGCACATCGCGCAGCTCTTAAAAACGAAATTCCAACCATTGCCGTGCTTGCTCATGGATTAAACACGATATACCCTGCAGCTCATCGCAATGTGGCGGCTGAAATGATAAAACAAAATGGCATGCTCATTACCGATTACACATCTACCGACAACATTCACCGAGGTAATTTCTTGGCTCGCAATCGTATTGTTGCCGGACTATGTGATTGTATCATCGTTGCAGAATCGGCCGAAAAAGGTGGAGCAATCGTTACTGCCGGAATAGCTGACGGATACAATCGAGATGTATTAGCTCTCCCGGGAAGAGCAAACGATCCATATAGCCAAGGTTGTAATAGACTAATTGCATCGGGACGAGGAGCGCTCATCACATCGGCTCAAGATGTGATTGATGTGATGAGATGGACGGCTAAACCCGAAGAGGGAGAACAATGTGAAATGTTTGCCGACCTCAATGAAGAAGAGCAAATAATAATCGATTTCATTGGAGAAAATCCTCTATCATCTATAAATGAAATATCAATAGGGACAGAGATCTCCATATCAAAGCTCACATCAACTCTTATTGATATGGAATTTAAAGGATTAATAGCAAACTATCCCGGCGGGAGGTATGACTTATCATAAACATTACACATTATTAATTTGTATTTAAAATTAACCAACAAATTATACAACCATGACAAAAAAGATTATTAGCGAATCAGAAATGATTATCAATCCCGATGGAACAATTTTCCATCTACATATACACCCCGACCAATTAACTGATCGAATTATCCTATGTGGCGATCCCGGACGAGTTGATATGATTGCTTCATTTTTCGACACAAAAACATTTGAAGTTTCATCTCGTGAATTTCACACAATAGGTGGCACATACAAAGGAAAACCTATCATGGCATTAAGCCATGGCATAGGTCCGGATAATATGGATATCGTGATTAATGAGCTTGACGCGCTTGCAAATATCGATTTTAAGACTCGCCAAGTAAAAGATACCCATCGAACACTCACAATGGTGAGAATAGGCACATCGGGAGCCCTTCAACCCGAATTAAAACTTGGCACCCCTGTTATTGCCGAAAAGGCGATTGGGTTTGATGGTGTTTTAAATTATTACGCTGATAGGAACAACGTTGCTGACCTTGGTTTTGAACAAGCATTTTGTGATACAGTTGATTGGAATCCGTTGTGGGCGAAACCATACGTTGTAGATGCTGATAAAGAACTCGTTGCTCAAATTGGCGGAGATGATATGGTGAGAGGAAATACAATATCTGCAGTTGGATTTTATGGTCCTCAAGGGCGCGAACTTCGTTTGCCTCTCGCGCACCCCGAGCTAAACGGACTGATAGAAAATTTCCGTTATAACGGACGAAAAATCACTAATTATGAAATGGAAAGCGCTCCGTTACAAGGTTTTGCCAAAATGCTCGGGCATAAAGCAATGACTGTGTGCTCTATTATCGCTAATCGCATGAATCATGATGCTACCCCCAACTACAAAACGGCAATAAAAGATCTTATCGCAACAGTTATTGAACGCATTTAGATGTTTTTTACACTTATAAACCCATAAAATGGGTGATATATGGATATTTTGCCGTAACTTTGCAGAGATATGGATTTTTTACTACAAGCTACAGCAAATAACAGCGAAGCGCGCGCAGGAATTATCACTACCGACCACGGAAAAATAGAAACTCCTATTTTTATGCCTGTGGGGACTCTTGGTGCGATAAAAGCCGTGCACATGCATGAAATGAAAGAAGATGTGAAAGCTCAAATAATTTTGGGCAACACATATCATTTATACCTTCGTCCCGGAATTGAAATACTCGAACAAGCCGGAGGTCTTCATAAATTTAATGGTTGGGATCGTCCTATACTTACCGATAGTGGTGGATTTCAAGTGTTTTCACTTTCCGCTAATAGAAAGTTAAAAGAAGAGGGTGCATATTTCCGTAGTCATATTGACGGTAGTAAACATTTGTTTACTCCTGAGAATGTTGTTGATATTCAACGATCGATTGGTTCTGACATTATGATGCAACTCGACGAATGTCCTCCGGGTACTGCCGATTATGATTATGCAAAAAAATCTCTCGGACTAACTACCCGATGGTTAATGCGTGGGTGGAAGCATTATAAAGAAACCGAAGGTAAATATGGCTATTCACAAGCATATTTCCCAATTGTACAAGGATGCACATACCCCGACCTTCGCCGCCAATCGGCTCAAACCGTAGCTGAGCTTGGTGCCGATGGAAATGCCATTGGAGGTCTTGCTGTTGGAGAACCTGCCGAAGTGATGTATGACATGATTGAGGTAGTAAATGAAATTTTGCCTAAAGACAAGCCGCGTTATCTTATGGGAGTAGGCACACCCGCCAACATACTTGAGGCGATTGACCGAGGTGTTGATATGATGGATTGTGTGATGCCCACTCGTAATGGTCGCAACGGTATGCTCTTCACGGCACATGGTATAATGAATATGCGAAATAAGAAATGGGCAAACGACTTCAGCCCTATCCAAGAAGATGGGCCAAGCTACGTTGACCGCATGTATAGCAAAGCATATCTTCGCCACTTATTCATTAGCCAAGAGATTTTAGCGATGCAAATTGCATCAATTCACAATCTTGCATTCTACCTATGGCTTGTCGGTGAGGCTCGTCGCCATATATTAGAAGGCGATTTTAAAACTTGGAAAAACGAAGTGGTTGAACGTGTAACACGTCGACTATAATCCCGATTAAATAGAGATGAAGTTTTTTGGCAAAATAGACAAATATATAATCAAGAAATTCCTTGGGACTTATGTATTCGCCATTATTCTGATTTTGGCGATTACAATAATGTTTGATATCAATGAAAAGCTCGATGCTTTTATCAAAGCCCCTCTCGATGAAACAATTTTTGATTATTTTATCAACTTTCTACCCTACTTTGCCAACCAGTTTAGTCCATTATTCACATTTATTGCCGTAATCTTTTTCACATCAAAGCTTGCCGACAACTCAGAAATCATTGCAATGCTTTCGAGTGGAATGAGTTATCGTCGCCTGCTACGACCCTATTTACTATCGGCATTAGTGATTGCTATAAGTTCATATGTATTGAGTGCCTATATCATTCCCCCCGCAAATATCGAGCGAATTGACTTTACTAACAAATATGTAAAGAATCGACGTGTTGACTATGGTAACAATATTATGCTACAAGTGGCACCAGGCCAAATTGCATATATGAGCAGATATGACAACACAAACAAAACCGGATATAAATTCTCACTCGAATCATTTGAAAATAAAAAACTCAAATCGCGTTTAACAGCACAAACAATTAAATGGGATACTGCTTATAATTGGCAAGTACGAGATTACGAGATCCGTGATTTTTTAGAAAAACGAGAAAAAATAACCTCGGGCAAGAAGCTTGACACTCTAATCTCTTTTGAACCTCGCGATTTCCTTATTGCTAAAAATGACCACGAAAAGATGACTTCTCCCGAGTTACGTGAATATATCTCTCGACAAAAAGATCGTGGCGTGGCAAATATTAAATCATTTGAAATCGAGAATGAAAAAAGGTATGCTATGTGTGCCGCTGCGTTTATCCTCACTATTATAGGCATGTCACTATCATCAAAAAAAGTAAAGGGAGGTATGGGATTAAACATTGGTATAGGACTTGTTCTTAGTTTTAGTTACATATTATTCATGACTGTAACGTCTTCATTTGCTGTATCAGGCCTAACATCTCCTATGGTTGCAATGTGGATTCCCAATTTGGTATTTACAATTATCGCTGTTGTACTTTATCGAAAAGCCTCTGCCGGATAAGACCTTGCCCAAAGAGGCATTTTTTGATGCAAATCTTTTTATTTTGCATTTTTTTACATAATACAAGACTATATTTTGGTTATATTATATTTTTGATGTAATTTTGTGGGCATTTTTGCAATATCTACATATACAAACAATTATATCAATAATGAAATCATTCTTATCAACTTTAGCAACTATCTTTTTAATTACTAATATTGTGTCGTGTGGGAATAACGCCCAAACCGACACAAAGACTCTAAATACGGTTTCCGACACTATTACCCAAGTCGATTCAACTGCAATTATTGAAAAACAACGTGAAACGGCAAAGACAAGAGATTCATTGCCTAAAAACTGCACGGCTCAACAAGCAATCAACTATATGAAAACATCGGGTTATTGGGACAAGTACTCATCAGGCATTATTCCAAGTATTGTCGAACAACATCTCCCTTATGCACAAGTACTTATAAATAATAAATTCGATCATTTCATTATCGTTGATAAGGGTTCAATGCATGTTCTTCTATATGATAAATACGGAAATCTAAAGTTGCACTATAAAATGGCATGCGGTCGAAACTATGGACATAAACAAGGAAAAGCCGATTCTCGCACTCCTGAAGGAATATTCAAATGTGGAGGTTGGTATGACAGCACCGATTGGCTATACACTAATGATTGGGGAGTAACATCTCCTCGAAGAGGACAATTTGGTCCTCGATTTATACGTGTTTGCCCTCAAATTGGCATACACGGCACCGGGGCTCGTTACTCTATTGGGAATCGTTGTAGCCATGGTTGTATTCGTATTCAAAACGAGAATGTTCTTGAATTAGTTAAGTATGTTGATAAAGGGATGCCTATTATTGTCAATCCCGGGCCTAGGGACAAAGCCGTTAATGAAAAAAATGGTGTAAAAATGCCTATGTTGAATATTCCTAATATCCCTGGAGATAAACCAAAAGATATTATAGAGGTTCAAACTTCAACCAAGAAAAAAGAAAACAAGGTTACAACAACGACTAAAACAGCAGCGAAACAAAAAGATACAACCAAAACAGAGCAAAATACTACAGCTCCTACTACCGATTCTTCAATAGAGCCAGTTCCTCCAATCGCAACACCTGAAGAGCCGGCTAAAAAGGTCGAAGCACCAAGCAGCACTCCAACTCCTACGACTCCTAGTGCTGAACCCAAACAAGAACCTACTCCGGCTCCAAAAAAAGAACCTACTCCAGTTGTTCCTGCAACTACTGAATAATCATAAAGGGTGTGTCTAAACTAATGACACACCCTTTTTTGAACTCAAAATTTATTCATCTTTTCACTATATATTATCCGCCTGATTACATAACAAGATTGCTAAAATATTGAAATTTGGTAAATTGAGATAAAATTCGTACCTTTGCATCGGTTTTATGAAACCAGGTATTCATAGAGATGAAACCTTCGTCGAAAATCGACACGGATCTTCTATTAATTATGTATTATTTTAGAAGATTCTTTTTGTAGAACTAAACAGAATCTTAATGAAGAAAACAATTAAATTTGTTGTGTTCTTTGCTATTGTTCTTACGTTATTCTCTGCTTACCCCGACAAAGTTGTTGATGCCAGTGAAGGCTATATAGTCCCATCATTAACGATTTCAAACGGGAATGAAAATATATCTCTCGATATGTATAAAGGGAAACACGTTTTACTCACTTTTTGGGCATCTACCGATGGGATTTCGCGTGTTGCTTGTAATGAGTATTCGGCATTTGTGAAAAATGTCGCAAATAAAGAACAAATTTGCCACATCTCGATTAATTTCGATCAGAACAATAATCTTTTTAAAGAAACTGTTCGTCGTGACAATCTAAATGCAATAGCACAATTTAATATTAAAGGTGAAGAAGCAAAACAAATTAAAGAAACATTTCACCTTGAAGATGGATATAACACGCTACTGATAGACCCCACGGGTCGTATAATAGCGACAAACCCATCGGTTCAAACATTAGAACAGGCTCTTAGCCTCTAACGTCCAAGTCTGCCGCAAATGCGACAGGCTTTTATTTTCTCACGAATCAATATATAAGCATTAATAAATTTGACATCTTATCATTTTTATTTTACGATTATTGCTTATTTATTGCAATAATTGAGTATTTTTGCATTGAAATTAAATGGAGATTATATGAATAAGCGTCCCGAAAAATTGTATGGACTTGTAGGATATCCTCTTGGTCATTCTTTCTCTGAAAACTTCTTTAATCAAAAGTTTGAAGCTGAAAGCATTAATGCTCAATATGTAAATTTTGAAATTCCTTCAATTGAGGACATCACTCAAGTTATTAATGAAAATCAAAATCTTAATGGTCTTAATGTTACAATTCCTTATAAAGAGCAAGTTATCCCTTTTCTTGACGAAATAGATGAAAATGCTACAAATATAGGTGCTGTTAATGTTATCAAGTTTATTAATGGGAAAAATGGGGAGGTAAAACTTAAAGGATATAATTCCGACATAATAGGTTTCTGCGATTCACTAAAGCCACTCCTCGCACAACATCACACCCATGCACTAATCCTTGGCACAGGAGGCGCTGCGAAGGCTGTTGCTTGCGGGTTAAAAAGCCTTGGGATTGAAACAATTTATGTTTCCCGCACAAAAAAGGAAGGGGCTCTCACATATGAAGAGCTAACCCCTATGATAATGGATAAATATAAGGTGATTGTAAATACTTCACCAATCGGAATGTACCCACATGTAGATAAATGTCCGAATATCCCATACGAACTATTGACTCCGGAACACTTATGTTATGATTTAATATACAACCCTGATGTAACTTTATTTATGAAAAAAGCCAAAGAACAGGGTTCAATAGTAAAAAATGGCTTAGAAATGCTATTACTTCAAGCATTTGCAGCGTGGGAAATATGGCAACAATAGAATACTAAATGAACAAGATTATATACATCGCAATTATTTTTGTAATTTTAATCCCATTTAATCTATTGGGGTTGAATTTTAATATATCTCCTGCTTTAGCATTACTTATTGGACTTTTATATGCAATGGTGTTCAACAATCCATTCCCAAAGTTTAATAAAAAAGCCTCAAAATATCTATTACAAGCATCGGTTGTGGGCCTTGGCTTTGGCATGAATATAATAGAATCTCTTAAATCGGGATATGATGGTATGATTTTTACTATTGTATCTGTTTTTGGAGTAATGATTTTAGGTGTAACAATCGGATATCTGCTACATATCAATCGTAAGACCTCATATCTCATTGCATCAGGGACAGCAATATGTGGTGGGAGTGCTATTGCTGCAGTAGGACCCGTTATAAAGGCAAACGAAAACGAAATGGCAATATCATTAGGTGTTATTTTTATCCTCAATGCAATTGCTCTTTTTATATTCCCTCCTATTGGTCATTATTTCAACTTAACAGAAACACAATTTGGCACATGGGCTGCCATAGCAATACACGACACGTCATCGGTAGTAGGTGCAGGTGAAGCTTTTGGCGCAACTGCATTGCAAACCGCAACATTAATAAAATTAACTCGTGCATTATGGATAATCCCTCTTGCCCTAATTACAATGATGTTTTTTAGAGATAAATCGAGTAAAATTTCTATCCCTTGGTTTATCTTTCTTTTCATTATTGCAATGATTATAAACACATATTGTTATTTGCCCCAAGAAATCAGTAAATCAATAATATGGCTTGCCAAACGAGGCTTAGTTATTACTCTATTCATGATTGGTGCAAGTTTATCAATTTCTTCAATAAAAAATGTTGGGTTTAAACCATTATTGCTTGCTATTGCTCTTTGGATTATAATTGGGATTAGCAGTTTCTTTGTTGTTAATGCCTATATTAAATAGGTAACACATGAAATCTCCTCTTTCAAATATACCTCTACTACCTATATGTATAGGCATTATTATTGGCATAATATTAGGAGAAAATATTCCTTTTATCTATATACTTATACCTTTTATAAGTGGTATTTGCATATATATTTCCAATCAAAAAGTTATCTCTTTTACTCTATTTTCAATTTCACTGGGTTGGATATGTTATATTGTAAATGGCCAGCAATCAGTTTCTACAAAACATCTAAATGACGAATCAGTATTTTACGCAACTGCTCTTGAAATAAAAAATGGAGATAATATGCGTAACATTATTGCTGAGATTGATTCTAAAAACGATAGCGATTCTATTTATCACCTAAGCAAATTTAAATGTTCGTTAGCAATTCCGTCCTTAAATCCTATTATAGAAGAGGGGGATAAGTTTGCTTTTATTGGAGAATTGACCAATATAAAAGACAACAGAGATCTTCCAGATGAATTTGACTTAATTAATTTTCTCAACAATCAAGGTATTTATACATCGGCATTTGTTGATCCGGAAAATATTTACGTTATAGGCAACAATGATTCGTTTATAAATGATTTAAATCAATTGCGAAATCATATTACATCTATAATAACAAGCCTGCCATTATCTGAAAATTGCATCGAATTCCTAAATACCACTATCACCGGCGACACTTCTATGCTAAGCGAAGATCAAAGGTTAAAATACTCTACTTCAGGACTGGCTCACATCCTTGCTTTGAGTGGCCTACATGTTGGAATAATTTCTCTCGTTATTGCTATTACATTATTCCCTTTAGATACCTTAAGACTTCGTAAATTAAGATATTGTATTTCAATTATTGCTTTATGGATTTATGCGATTATGACAGGGCTATCCCCTTCAGTAACACGCGCTGTAATAATGGCAACAATTTTCTTATTATCAAATATATTACATCGAAATCATAGCCCAATCAACTCATTATGCGCAGCAGCTATTTTAATATTAACATTTTCACCATTATCAATACATGACATAGGCTTTCAACTATCATTCGTTGCAGTCTTGTCTATTCTACTTTTTGCTCGTAAGCTAAATCCCATTAATGAGCGTAGGCGCATTCTTTACAACTTTGTAGGCATAGCAACAGTATCTCTATCAGCTATGATTGGGACAGGGATTATCGCTGCATTTTATTTCCACAATTTTCCAATATATTTTTTAATATCAAATATTGTTGCAACATACCTTCTCCCAATCATTATTATCGGAGGGATAATAGCGATTATTATAAGCGGTTTGGGATTTGATCCTACTTTTATATGTATCATTACCGACTACGCATACAATATAATTGATTGGATAACGACTTCTATAACGACTTTACCGGGAGCTTCTATTGACACTATATACTTCAATGGATGGATACTAATCCCCTATTTTGGATGTGTTGCATGTTTATATTTATCGCTTAAACATAAACGATTAGTGTGGTACATCATCACAACTATTTTCGTCATTTTTACAATCACAATAAGTTTAATTTCTCGCGAACAATATCCTAATTCTGAGTACTACATTCCTCGAAACACATATTATACTAATATAATCTTACGAGATTCATCTTCGATGTATATAATTAGTACAGCCCACGGAGGTGATTCAATTGATGTGGTGAATAATTGTGAGAAGAAATACAAAGATTATATGGGCTGGCGAAACGTAGATACTCTAATTTATGTAAGCAATAACTTTAAAGATAATAACATTCTTCGCAACGATCCATTTATTGTAATAGGAGAAGACGCTATTGCAATCATAGACAATGATAACGATGTAATGACATACGACACAAGACCTCGATATGCGTTAGTGTGCAATGGGTATAAAGGCAATATAATTGATGTATATAAAACAATTTCTCCCGACACAATATTACTGAGTAAGGACTTGAATAAAAGACGCATCAATAGATATATTGATTCATGCGCTACACACAAAATACCCTTTATATCTCTACGCGAAAAGGGTTTCTACAAAAGGGTAAAATAGAATATTTTCAACTATTCGTTTGCTCGATTTTATCTGATACAACTATTTGCTTATATCCTTTAGTGAAATATGGCATAATAAAATCTCTTTCTTTTATTATTTTATTATCCCACACAACTATATCAAGATCGATAGGAATTATCCCATGTTGTTTTGATTCAGAAGTGCGTCCACATGATTGCTCCCATTGCTTCATCAATGCTGTTGTTTCTTCTATACTTAAATCAGTTTCAGCAAATGCCACTGCATTAAAATAAGGAGCATCTTTCCCATTTATTGCTGGAGTTTCATATATAGATGAAACTAAAAAATTTTTCAATATAGATTTCAAATGACGAATTGCAAAATCCATCTGACATTGACGGTCATGGCTATTACTTCCAAGACTAATAACAAGCTTTACCATAATTATACACCTTTCATTGTCAATGATATGCGACGACGTGATAAATCAACATCTAAAACCTTGACTTTTACATGTTGGTGAATTGACACTACCTCCGATGGTGAAGATATGTATTTATCACACAACTGCGACACATGAATCAATCCGCTTTCTTTCACGCCTATATCAACAAATGCTCCGAAATCGGTAATATTATTTATTATACCGTTCACTACCATTCCTGGCTTAACATCTTCAATAGTCTTCAATGATTCATCAAAAGCAAGAACTTTAATAGTTGAACGAGGATCGCGTCCGGGCTTCTCTAATTCTTGCATAATATCTTTTAATGTTGGCAATCCAATGTTATCATCAACATATTTCGATAAATCAATTTTTGCATGAAGGTCCTTATTTGTTATAAATTGACCAACATCGCAATGCTCATCGGCGGCGATTCGAGCTATAACATCATAACTTTCGGGGTGGACAGCGGTATTATCTAATAGATTTTCGGCATTAGGTATTCTCAAAAATCCGGCACATTGCTGAAATGCCTTTGACCCCATACGTGGCACATTCATTAATTGAGTGCGAGAAGTAAAATCGCCATTTTCACTGCGATATTTCACTATATTAGATGCCAACAACGGCCCAATACCCGACACATACGAAAGTAATTGAGTTGAAGCCGTATTTACATTTACACCTACCAAATTCACACAACTTGACACGGTATAATCTAATGACTCCTTTAATTTAGCTTGATCTACATCATGTTGATATTGCCCTACCCCTATTGATTTAGGCTCAATTTTAACCAACTCAGCAAGAGGGTCAATTAATCTACGCCCTATTGAAACTGCACCTCGCACCGTAACATCTTTATCAGGGAACTCCTCACGTGCGGCCTTTGACGCCGAATATATTGATGCTCCACTTTCGTTAACTACATAAACTTGCACTTTATGAGGGAAACGCATATTAGATAAGAAGCGCTCGGTTTCTCTACTTGCAGTTCCATTACCAAGAGCGATAGCCTCTATTTTATAAGCTTCAACTAAATAACTCACCTTTCTTGACGCGCCTTTTATATCATTTTTAGGCAGACAAGGATATATCACATCATTGTGTAACAAATTCCCTTGCTGATCAAGACACACAACCTTACAACCCGTTCTATATCCAGGGTCTAACCCCATTACTCTCTTATGTCCTAACGGAGGCGCCATAAGCAACTGTCGCAAATTCTCAGCAAATGTTTCAATTGCTTTCTCATCTGCTTTTTGTTTTGCAACCGAAGCTACTTCAGTTTCAATCGATGGACGGAGTAATCGTTTATATCCATCTTTCACTGCTTTTTCGACAAGTTGGGCCGACTGAATAGAAGCATTACGACGCACAAAGATTTTATTAAGTCGATCAAGTGTAGCTTCATCATCGGTTGAGATAGAAACTTTTAATACACCTTCATCTTCCCCCCTACGCATTGCTAAATAGCGATATGACGAACAATGACGTAAAGGCTGACTGAAATCCTTATAATTTAAATAGTTCTCGGCTTCGTTTTCTTTTCCTTTTGCTATTGTTGATGTTATTACCGCAGAACGATTAAAAACATTTCTCACTATATTGCGAGCCGATTCACTTTCACTCACCCACTCTGCTATAATATCTAAAGCCCCTGAAATAGCATCGTCAACACTCTCAACCTCGTTTTTTACAAATCGAAATGCTCTTGACTCAATATCTTTTTCATTTTGCGACATAATAATTTTTGCCAAGGGTTCAAGACCTCGCTCACGAGCAATAGATGCTTTGGTGCGACGCTTGGGTTTGAATGGCAAAAACAAGTCTTCGAGAACAACGCTATCATATGTAGCATTTATTTTGTCTTTTAACTCAATGGTTAAAGCTCCTGACTGTTCTATTGTTTCTAATATATATGATTTGCGTTTAGTCAATTCTTGCAGATTCTGATAACGCAACTGTATATCACGAATAGCAACCTCATCAAGTTCTCCTGTTTTTTCTTTACGATAACGACTTATAAAAGGGATTGTAGCACCTTCGTCTAAAAGGGTAATTGTTGCTTGAACTGATTTTGGTGGTATATTTAATTCTTGTGCGATTATATTGTGAAACTCACAATTCATAATTTATTGTTGTCTTTTTAGTTTTAATATGGTAATTTCAGGATTAGCTCCTATGCGCATAGGCATAGCAACTGTCCCTACTCCAACATTTACATATAATTTCTGACGATTAGAATCATCGGCATATAAACCACTCCAATATTTATAACGGAATGAAGCGGGAGAAATGCCTAACAAAGAGATTTGCATCGCATGAGTATGTCCCGACAAGGTCAATGCAATATTACGTTCATTATGATTGCTTATCTCACGCTCCCAATGAGCCGGATTGTGGGATAGCAAAATTTTCACTGTCGAATCATTAAGGTTAGGATAAGCATCTTTGAGAGAGCCATAATTTTTAAATGGTGGATCTCCTACATTTTCCACACCTATCACTGCAATTGAATCATTACCACGTTTTAAATAACGAGTTTCATTTAGTAATAAATTCCAACCCATTTTACATTGATAATCCCTCATCAAATCATTATTCGCTTTTTTATCTTCATCAGATGCCCAATCACTATAATCTCCATAATCATGATTGCCTAATATAGAATAAACTCCATCTCGGGCTTTAATTCTTGACAATGTGGTTATAAATGGAGCCAACTCATTTGTTGTTCGGTTTACTATATCTCCTGTAAACACAACAACATCTACATCAAGATTATTAATACTGTCAACTAATGTAGAGATAAACAACGTGTCTTTCTGATAGGTTCCTAAATGCAAATCTGATATTTGAGCCACACGATATCCATCAAAAGATTCCGGAAGATTCACGATTTCAACATCAACCTCGTTGACATTAATATCATATCGATTTATCAATGCTCCCCACCACATAAATCCAAATGTGATGAATGAGAGCGCTATTCCACACATCGACACAAATTTCCATCGATGTTTAAACCAAAAATGAGGAATAGAGGCAATGCCGTCAAATACAATAAAAATATATTTTGACACATAGACGCTCATATATGCAAATAGTGACCACATTACCGCCAACAATGAAGCATCAGACCCTGAGCGACGTGGCAATGAAATCACTACTATAACAGCAATAGTAAAGGCAATTGATAACCAAAGATGAAGTTTACTTACAAATTTATACTTCACTCTTTGTTTCAGGACTTTGAAAATATAGAAATCTACTGCGGTATTGAGCAGTATCAATATTATCATTATTAAGATTGGGAGACGCATCTCAACAATTTACGGCAATTTGATTCCTTAAAGGATTAGCATACATCATAAGCATCATTTGATGCATATATTGCATATCCTCATCTGTCAAATTAGGCATATCTTCATTTTTAGCCAACTGTGTAGCTATATATTTCTTAAATGCTTCGACTTCTTCTACAGTGTATTTTTCACAATAATCATGCGTACCCTCAAGCATATCAAGTGCAATATAATTTACCGGATAGATGCGATAACCTTTATAAATCGTACTATCCACGGCCTTACATACTTCTTTCACGACTTCAGCTTTATCGGCATCGGGTGACACTTTTTCTAATTGAGGATTGATAGGTTTTCCTATTGTGAAATGTACTCGACCTTTATATTGCAATAATCCGGTTTCCATGCTCAATAAATCATCTCGTTGACTTTTCTTGAAATCAGGATTATTTCGCTTCATCAAAAATTCACGAGCTTTCAAGTAGTCATTGGGATCATATTCATACGAAATCGATACCGGTAACAAATTCAATTTTTTTATAGTAGGCAATATTGCACGTCCCCCCGAAAGACCCAACATTTTAATCAAACTTTCTTGAGTTCTATCGTTTGAGTCCTTACAACGACCTTCACGCTGAGCAATCCACACCGACTCTTTCTTTTCGTTAATAGCATAATTTATATAAGCCGACAATTGCTTAGCAGCTTCCATTGCCTTTGTCATTCTAAGATTGCGTTTAACGATAAAACTCTTATTAAGCTTTACCAATTCGCTAATCCATTCATATATCAACAGATTATCACCTATTGCAATCTCAGTTGTCTTAAGCCCGTTTTTTATCAATAAAACATTTAAAAACGATGCATCAAGAACTATATCACGATGGTTAGTTATATAGGTATAACACTTATCGAAATCCACATTTTCCACACCACTCATTGACAAGCCATTAGCTGTTTTCATGGCAAGCATTTCCAAAAACGGACCTACTACTTTGATTTGGAAATCTGTTTTATTGTCGATTTGGCATAAACCACGAGCGAATTCTGGGAAATTAACATCAGGCATGGCATACTTAATAGCATGCTCAAATCCGGGTTCTTTAACCAATTGTGACATACGTTGTTGAAATTCGCAATCATCAATAGGTGCTATATCTTTAAATTCCTCTGGTGTAGTATATTGAGTATTCA
The DNA here is from genome assembly GCA_017399915.1 of Muribaculaceae bacterium. GTDB lineage: Bacteria > Bacteroidota > Bacteroidia > Bacteroidales > Muribaculaceae > RGIG4079. The sequence goes on along the minus strand of JAFQAS010000059.1, from coordinate 90,518 downwards.
TTATAACATCATCATTATATTATTTCTCAAAGATAGCATTTTTTCTTCATATTACACTATCTAAAGTATAAATCTTATAAAATTTTAGCTATTAGCAACAATATATGTACGCCACTTCTCAATCATGAATATCATATCTGAAGGTATAGGTGACGTGAAAAACATCTCTTTACCGGTCTCAGGGTGTACAAATCCCAATGTTCGTGCATGTAATGCTTGGCGAGGACATAACTCAAAACAGTTGTTAACGAATTGACGATATTTAGCACTCGTAGTACCTCGTAATATTTGATCACCACCATAGCGCGCATCATTTAACAATGGGTGGCCTATGTGTTTCATGTGGACACGAATTTGGTGCGTACGGCCTGTTTCTAATACACATTTCACAACCGACACGTAACCAAAACTCTCAATAGTTTCATAGTGAGTAACAGCATGTTTTCCCATATCTCCATCAGGGAATACTGTCATTTGGAGTCGGTCTTTCAAACTTCGACCAATATTGCCCTCTATACGACCATTTTCGGGGTTAGGAGTCCCCCACACTACTGCTACATATTCACGCTTTGTAGTCTTATTAAAAAATTGTTTTCCCAAATGAGTTTTTGCATCGGGAGTTTTTGCAATAACAAGCAATCCTGAAGTATCCTTGTCAATACGATGCACCAATCCCATACGCGGGTCATTAACATCATAGTTTGGGTTGTCTTTGAAGTGATATGCCAATGCATTTACAAGCGTGCCATGGTAATTACCATGCCCTGGATGCACAACTAATCCCGGTGGCTTGTTCACTACTAAAAGACTTTCATCTTCGTATACAATATCTAAGGGAATATCTTCGGCTATAATTTCAAGCTCATATCGTGGCCTATCCATTACAATAGTAACCACATCAAAGGGCTTCACTCTATAATTTGATTTTACAGCTTTGCCATTGACTAATATACAACCGGCATCGGCGGCTTGTTGAATGCGATTGCGCGATGATTTCTCCATTCGAGCAACCAAAAATTTATCAACACGCAATAATGTTTGACCCTTTTCTGCAACAAATCTGAAATGCTCATACATTCCATTACCATCGTCGCCAGGTTCTAATTCAGGCAACAATTGCATTTCATCATCCAACTCTTCGCTATCGCAAAAAGGATTATCTACCATAATTTTATTGTCCAAGGTTTTGAAAAGAATCTAGTCGTCGGATAGAGTCTCTAAACTGCACTTGTGCTTGAGCCTCTTCTACCGACATTGAATCAAGTGCGAATACATCAGCTTTTATTACAACCATTCTCACTTCGACTGTTATTGGCGTAGAGTCACCTTTTTCTAATTTCTTGCCGTTGTATCTTATCTCTACAACCTCATCATCATTCTCTCCCGGAATAGTATCAATAACGATACGAGTAAAGCCATATGCCTCTAACTTCTTTTTAGCTTCTAATGATGACATATGCATTAATCGATCGTCAACAGGTTTCATCTGAGGATAAAAAGAATTTATCTTTAGATACACAGTGCGACCATATTTCACTATTTCACCTTCCTTGGGCTTCTGGTCAAGAACTTGACCATACTTCACTTGAGTATTATAAATCGAATCAACCAATATACTGAATCCTTTTGATTCTAAAATATCTCTCGCTTTATTAAAATCCAAATCAACTACACTTGGCATCTCTGTTGTTTGACCATGGTTGGTCCAATAATCTAAAAATTTAATAGTTCCCCAAAACAAGCCGAATGAAATCGCTGCCACAAGCAACAAATTTATCCAAACTTGGCATATATTATAAAACTTTTTTAGACCACTTGTAAGACTCATAATATTTTTCTTTTCAGTATCGTATGATTGATTTTGCAAAACAGCTACAAACTTAACAAAAAATTTGCAAATACACCAACATTAAGGCCAATTTTGATGTATTCTGACCAAAATATCTACTTGCTTAAGATGACCATTTTTCAATAACATTCATCCTAAAATGACAATTTCATTCTTCTATGTCAGAATTAACAGGATTTTCCGTAGAAGTGATAGATTGAGGCTCTTCGGTCGATTGAGGCTCCTCAAATTCTGAATTAGACGGAGAATCGTCTGAAACATTTGACAATGAATCATTCTCTAATTTTTCACGTGCTTCTACTTGGCGACGCGCCTCATCTACACTATATGTTTCTTCTTTTGCCTTTGTTACCGTTATCTCAACCTCAGCTGTAACAGGCACTTTTTCCCCTCTTTTATATTCCTTGCCATTATATCTAATTCTGATGACTTCATCTTCATTTGCGCCATCAATATATTTTACGACTATACGAGTGAAACCCATTGACTGTAATGTCTTCTGCGCTTGAACTGATGATATATGCAACAACTTATCATCAACCTTTTTCATCTCAGGGAAAAAAGAATTGATTTTTAGATATACCGTTCGACCATATTTAACTATTTCATTTGGCTTTGGTGATTGATCGACGACTTGACCATGCTTAATTTTTAAGTCAAATATCGAGTCGACTTCAACTTCGAATCCTTGTGATTCTAAGATATTTAATGCATCATAATAATTCTTTTTTTCTACATTTGGCATTTTTGCAGTTTCACCATGATGTGTCCAAAAATCCATAAACTGAATTAATAGCCAAAATACCACAACACCAACAATAGGAATAATTACCAAATTAATCCATACTTGGTATCTATCATAAATTCGCTTAAAAAAAGAACCTTGATTGCTCATATATAATTTGATAAAATAATTTTTCAACAAATCGCACATCATTGCAATTACAGTGCAAACTTAACAAAAAATCCTCTATTTTCCTCATAAGAATTCATTTTTTAGATAAAACTACAGACAAACAAGTATTGGCTTCAACATTCTTTCCCTTATAAAAAAAGATGGCGGGTTCTATTCAAACCCGCCATCACACTATTGTAATTAGTTGTTATCTCACTAATACTTTTTGAGTTACCACATTTGCGCCATCTATAATCTCTACTATAAACACTCCTGGAGCGACATTAAGATCAATAGCTGAAACATTTGATTCATCGGCTAATACCATCCCATGGATATTATATACTTTAACCTTTTCCACAACTTTTCCAAGGCTAATTACTCGACCATTTACTGTAATTGATGTTCCTTGAGAGAACACATCTTCAACACCCACAGCCGATGTGTCTTTTAATTCATATGCAGCTACACCATTTCCAGGCACATATACATAAATCCACGCTATCCCATCTTCGCCAATCACATAATCCACCTCTGCCTGCATTGTTGCACTATTAACCGAACCAATAGAACCTTTGGGAAATTCCCACATCAATTCCATTGAACTGAAGTCATAGTTAGAATTCACCTTTGTTAGGTTATATGCATGACCGGTAGTATTATAGTCGCTATAAGGATAAATCAAATAATTATTTTTATTGAGTGTGAGATATGCGCCACCATTAATTTCAAAGCCCTCAGGAGTCAAAGATGCCTTGTTTGCGAATGAATCGGTAATCTTACCGGTAGAGAAGTTGTAACGAGTCATATGAACATCTCCTCCTACTACAAAAATATCATCATTGGTAATAGGAATTACAAATGGGGCGATACCTAAATTTGAAGCACTTGAGGGATAGAACGACTTAAGAGTACATGATGTTGCCTCTGCTTCTTCTCCATCTTCAAAGCTCCAACGTAAAATAGTGTTTGACTTAGACAATGCTGCGAAAATAGTGAAATTTCCTTCAACAACATCACCGGTTATTGCCACATGGTCAACACGAGTGTTAGAAAGACCCGATTTTGTCAAAGATGCAACTTCGGTCAAAGCTCCGGTTTCAAGGTCTACCAAATGAATTTTTAAAGGATTTGAGCCAATATTAAGAGTGAGGTTAGAGATACACACATTTCCTTTTGAGTCCTTTACTACGTCGTTACATGGGTAGTATGAAGCTTTAGCTTCATCACCAAGAATTATATCCGATACAATTTCACCTGTCTTACCATCCATTTTGCGAAGGTAGATTGTTGTGTTTGTAGAATTTTCAGTGCGACCCGATAGGTAGACATAGTCACCAACAGCACAGAAGCCACGATTATATGAACCATTTTCTCCAAATGACATATTATCATAATCATCCATCACTGAGCGAAACCAAAGGCTCTTATATGTCATGTCGCCTACTTGCGCATAAGTATCTTTGTCAAGTTTGATTGAATAACCGGGTTCAAAACTACCAACAACTATTTTAGTGATTTCAAATGAACGCACTTCGCTTGCTGAGGTTGTCATGTGAGAATCTTTTGAAAGTACTCGCCAATAGAATTTACCTTTACCTAGCAATGATATTACCATAGGTTCTGTTATTTGCGATGCACCGGCAGTGATTTCCTTTTTATATTTAATGTTTGAGAAATCTTGATAAGCCGATACTTGAAGTTCATAAGAATCAACATCTACCCCATTCCATTTAAATTCGAAATCAGCCTCAAATGAAGTTCCATTTGCAGGAGAAACTAAAGTAACAATAGGAGCCGATGGGCGAGCCGAAGTTTTAAACGTAGCAACATCACTAACTGCCGGGAGTTTCCCTTTTTCAGTTGACGAAACTCGCCAATAATATGTTTTTGACTCTTCCAATGACCCTAAATCAACATTAACACTATTGGTTGTTAGTCCTTTATTCTCGATAAGAACATTTGTAAAATCCTTGTTATCCGACACTTCGAATAAATATGTCGCATCTGAGATAGCCGACCACTTAAAATCAGCAACCCAATCAACAACAGTATTATTAATGGGAAAGGTAAGCGTCACCTTGGTTGATTCCCCCTCGGGATAACCAACAACCGCCGGCTCAAACTCATTTCCATATCCATCATATACACATACTGCATAGTAGAAATCACCTTGTTTAGCCGTTGGGACATTATATGTTGTTGCATATGAAACTCCTAACAAATACTCATTGCTGATACCATCACCATTAGAAAGTTTTGCGGCATCAAGAGTTACAGATGTAGGTATGGCATATACAGTGTATCGAATAATCGCATTGCCATTTGTTACTGCATTCCATGAAAGTGCCGAGCCGGTAGAAGTGAGATTTGCCACTTTACCATAGTTTGTTTTAGTTTTCCAATCAATTACAGGCACAAGCGCAGGGTGAGAATAAGTGTCTTGTTTGAGTAAATTACGCGTTCCACTTGTTACACTTGTATGACTATAATAGATAGAACCATATACCCCATCGGGTGAATATTGTCGGTTATAACCAATCTGTTTTACAAGTTCATTCCAATTTGATTGAGTATCAGAAGTACTAATATACGACACCGAATGGCTTGCATAATAGTGAGTTTTTCCAATTGTTGCATTAGCATAATGCCACCATTTAGTCAATGGACCAAATGGAGCTGAAGAGTGAGTGGTCAACCAATAGCATTGTGGTGAGATAAAGTCGATTGTACCTTCAGCCATCCATGCCAAGGGATCGGAATAGATTTGTGCATATTGCCAGTCACTTGCACTTACTCCATATTGAGAAGGTGAAGAAATGCCATATTTGCTCGCCGATTTACTTGACACACCTGCAGGAGATATACCAAATCGCACGTCAGGGCGAGTTGCTTGAATAGCTTCGTACACGTCTTTCACCATTTGGTTCACATTGGCACGACGCCAATCGCCCATCGACAATGTTGTACCACTTGATTTATACGTATCATAATCGGGTGCACTTGACCCCTCTGTTGTACCACCACTTGGATAGAAATAGTCGTCAAAAATTATACCGTCAATTTTATAATTATCAAGGATTTCTTTGATTACATTTACTATAAGTTGACGTGTTTCAGGCAAACCCGGATTGAATGTAATATAACTTGCATCATCTCCTGCAATAAGCATTCCACTATTTTGCCACTCTTTATCCATAGCAGTAGACCATGTTGTTCCACTTGACCAACGATATGGATTTAACCACACGTATGCTTCTATACCACGTTTATGAGCCTCTTCAACGAAATAAGCTAATGGATCCCAACCCGGATCTGTACCTCGAGTTCCTGACAAATAGCTTGACCAAGGAGCATATTTTGATGGATACATTGCGTCGCCCATACTACGCACTTGGAAGCATGTTGAAGTAAAGTTACAATCTTTCAGATTGTCTAAAAACTGTGTCAACTCAGCTTTTTGTTTAGTTTGAGCTGATGAGGTTGCTCCTTGTGTTGAAGGCCAGTCAATACCCCACACTGTAGTGAGCCATGTTGAACGCATCTCGCGTTTAGGCGATACTGCTGCCACTGTGTTGCACATCATGGCAGCCACAATCGATAACACGACTGTGAGTCGTCTAAAATTTTTAATCATAAATGTTAATAGTTTTTTGTTATGCAATAGTTAGTTATTTCGCAATAGTTCTAATGATGGGTTTGAGCTTGTCGGCAAAATAACGGAAACCCATATCGGTAAAGTGATAATTATCAACAGTAAACTCTGTATTTCCACCAAACACCTCTTCTGCCTCCATATAATAAATATTTTCGGCACCTTCGGCTTTTAATTTCGCATAAAACTCCTTTAATACATCGTTTTTAGCATATATTGCATCGGCAGTGCCTTTATTATATCGTATTATTGGGAATAACGGACTTTCTACAAATAAGATAGGTACATCGGGACGTTTTTCACGCAAATAGCGATAGAATGGTTCGATACGTTCTTTCAACTGTTCAGCAGTATTATTGGGCAAACAGTCAAAAATATACAAACCGGCATCAACCGATGCTAACAATGGAGCAACTTCCATATCGAGCTGACCATTTCCACTGAAACCAAAGTTGTAGAATTCACGATTCATTTCACGCTCAAGAATATTGGTATAAGCCATACCCGGACGTGAAGCACAAGCACCTTGTGTGATACTTGTTCCGTAAACTACAATAGGCTTTTCACGACATGGCAAGTCGACTTTTGGGGCCTCAATCACAGCCGATGAGTCAACTCCAATGTAAAGGCTATCAATACCATCATATAATGGCAAATAAAGAAGATACTCACGCATTTTCTTTTCCATACCGCTTACGATTGAATATTTCGAAGCTTTCTTATTAACCGTAGGACGCACGCTGCTCACAAATGTCCATTCATTATTTTCATCAAGAGTGTATAAATCCAATCCGCGAATACCCACCGGTGTCATATGATTCATCTCCAATTCAAGAGTAGAAACCCATTTAGCACTTAAAGCAGTGGCATCTGATGAAAAACGAATCGCCATACCTGCGGTGTTTGTTCCTAATGTATATAACAACTCTCGTTTTACTTGCGACTTTAACGAATCGGGGAAACGAGTAAATCCCTCTTCAGCAGGAACTACCGAGCCTAACAATGGAAATTGGCGGGCGTCATGGTAAACTTGATTCTTGGCACCACATAACAATACAGCACACAAGAATAATAAGGTTGTAAATTTTCTCATGAGTAAGTTTAAATAATTATATAATTTTCCTACAAATATACTACAAATTTAAGAACCTAACGCACTTATAATAATTTATTATATCTATAAACCTCTTTTAACTCAATTTTTAAAGTCGATATAGTAAAAATCTCACCAATTATTGTTAACTTTGCACTTTGTTATAACAAAATTGCTTTTATGTATAAATATTTTTTATTCGCTTTATCGGTTTTACTGCTCTCTTCGTGTGGTGAATATCAACGTGTACAAAAGAGCACTGACCCTGAATATAAACTTGACTATGCAAAAAGAGCATTTGCTCAAAAGAAATATGTTCAATCCTACACTATCCTAAAGGATATTGTTACAGTATTTAAAGGAACTGAAAAAGCTGAAGAATCATTATATCTATTGGCATTGAGCCACTACGAAAACAAAGAATATCTTGACGCCAGCTTGTATTTCCAAAGCTACTATTCTCGATATCCCAAAGGTAAATACACTGAATTAGCAAGATTCTATTCAGGATATGGATATTATCTCGATTCACCAGAAGCCCAACTCGACCAAAGTGGCACACACAAAGCCATCGAGGAGCTACAAGCTTTTCTCGACTATTTCCCTCGCAGCGAAAAAGTCTCAATTGCTCAAAATGCCATATTTGAGCTTCAAGATAAGTTAACACTTAAAGAGCTACAAAATGCTCAATTATATTATAATTTAGGCACATATATGGGTAACAACTACCAATCAGCCGTTATCGTTGCTGAAAATGCAATTAAAGATTACCCATATTCTAAATACAAAGAAGCTCTCGAATTACTAATATTAAAAGCAAAATATCAAGAAGCAGACTTAAGTGTTGAAGAAAAGAAAGCAGATCGCTTTCGCGATGTTTTAGATGAATACTACTCTTTCATCAACAACTACCCGGAAAGCCCTAACCGCAAAGAAGCGGATGATATTTTTAAAATTGCGACAAAATACGTAAAAGAATAAACTCCACTGATAATAATACAAATACAATATAATAATTATGGATTACAAAAAGACAAATGCTCCTTTAAACACTGTGACTCGCGACATGATTGAATTGTCAAAAGACACCGGCAATGTTTACGAGACTGTGTGCATCATTGCTAAACGTTCTAATCAAATTGCAGGCGAAATGAAACACGACCTCGAAAAGAAACTCGGCGAATTTGCTTCTATTAATGACAACCTTGAAGAAGTTTCAGAAAATCGTGAGCAAATTGAAATCTCTCGTTATTACGAAAAACTCCCCAAACCTACACTCATCGCTACACAAGAATACATCGAAGACAAAATCCACTATCGCAATCCTGCGAAAGAAAAAGTTAATCTCGATTAATTTAATCAAACCACAATATACACATAGGAATATTTGGCTATTATAAAAAAAATGCCTACCTTTGTGCGCTCAATTTTTTTATTAACTATTTAAAATTTCAAAAGAATGCACTTGAATTCTGAAGAAAAAGTAGAAATCTTTGAGAAATACGGTAAGGGCAAGACTGATACTGGCTCTCCTGAAGCTCAGATAGCATTATTCTCAGTCCGTATTGCTCATTTGACTCAACACTTGAAGTCAAATCACAAAGATTATAGCACTGCGAGAGCTCTTAAAATGCTCGTTGGTAAACGTCGTCGTCTTCTTGACTACCTCAAGAAAAAAGACATCAACCGCTATCGTGCAATCATCGCACAAAAAGAGCTCGGTATCAGAAAGTAAGCCGCAGGCACTACTTGAAGATTACAAAAAAAGCATCGCAATCGCGATGCTTTTTTCATTTTATATATCAATCTGAGGTATTACCCTACAACTGCAACTGAGTCTTCAACGGCTACTGAATCCATATAGTAATAATCATCTATAGCTACCGAATCAATCTCATAATAAACAGAATCAACATAAACTGAGTCTACAGCTTCAACCACTGTATCCCAACTGAACAAATCCGGCATCTGAGTTTTTATATAACCAATATATTCATTTGCCTTCTCCTCTGATGGCTCCTCTAAATTCGTTCGAAATGACTCTAACAATTTTTTCTCGTCAATATTCAGTCCTTTCTGCTTTAACCACTCAAACATTCTTTTAAACTGTGATCCAGCTAAAAATCCCATTTCATAACTTTGCACGTCCCCCTTGATTCCATCTTCAACTCCCTTTATGAATTGCTCTTTATTAATAGTTGAGCCATCACCGATTAAATAGTCTAAGTTTGATGTAGTCAAGTCTTTGTGTAGCATTTGTCCCATATAACCTCCTATCGCAACCGAAGCTGAGTCACCATTCACACAACCATAATCTTGTGAGTATGAATCATTATAATCTTGTGCTGAATCTACATTTGGACAAGCTAATGCAATAATTGCAATTATCACACAGCACATTTTAACTCCTATTTTTTTCATACTATATAATTTACACAATAAGGAGCACTAATTAATAGCACTCCTTATATAATTATTAAATCTTTTATCCTTGGTGAGCCTGACGGAGCAAGTCGTTGACCGTTTTAACCGGATTAAATGTTTCGATAGGAACTTCTACAAATATCGTGTTCCAATCGCTCATAGCGCCATTCCATAATCCCGGCAATTCGAGTGCACGCAATTCTTTGCCATGTAAGGACTTATTTGAGATAAATCCCGTAGCAGGGTCAACATATTTTGGCAAATCATAATGCTTTCCATCGATATCTTTAATATAGCACACCAAATCTACCGGATTAAAGTGAGTAGCTTGAGCCATCATTGCTTTATAATCTTCACGAGAAAGGTCGATTTGGTGGCTTTCAAGAATTTGAGGAGAAGTTGAACCATCGGCATTATAAGCAATATATGGACCTCCACCGGGTTCTCCTTCGTTACGCACCATACCACACACGCGCAAAGGTCGGTCAAGTTTCTTCTTAATATAAAGAACAAGGTCGGCATCTTCGAGATGTTTCATTTGCTCATCTCGCACATTTAGCACTTTGTGGAGGAAATCAATCATTTCTCTCACATCTTCAATCGTGTAGCTTCCACTATTGATTTGACGGAGGTATTTTTCAATTTTGTCATGAGCTTGCATCATACAACCGGCAATAACTTGTTTATATTGCAATGTCGCCCCACGCAATGAATCGGGCACCACGTTGTCGATATTCTTAATAAACACAGCCGCATGATCAATATCATTAAGGTTTGCAATCAATGCACCATGACCACCGGGACGGAACACAAGTGAGCCATTTTCACGGAAGAGCGTATTATCGGGATTAACGGCAACTGTATCGGTTGATGATTTTTGTTCCGACATAGATATATCAAACTTCACTCCCATTTTTTCTTCAAGAGCAGGCACTTTCGCAACAAATTTATCGGCAAATAATTGGCGATGATTACCCGACACGGTAAAATGAAGATGCACTACGCCATCGGCACCTGTAGCCGATTGTGCTCCTTCAACAAGCTGTTCTTCTACCGGAGTGCGAGTTGCTCCATCGGCATAAGCATGGAATGTAAGCAATCCCTTAGGGAGGTTCCCATAATTAAGCCCTTCGGGAAGGATTATTGCAGCAATAACATCTTTATTGCGACCTTCAGCAATAAGTGAATCCACATCTTTGCCATGCAATTTCAACACTGCATCATTAAGCTCACCAAAGAATGCCAAATTATGAATATCAGCAATCAATTTTGCTACATCAGAACCTTCGGCAGGCACATCATTTTCGCCTTCTACGAAAGAGAATAATGCTTTAAACATACGAGACGCCGCACCCGATGCCGGCACAAATTTACACACCTCACCACCATCGGCAAGATATTTTTTCCAACGAGCCACCGCATCGGCTTCTTCTTGAGGAGTAAGTTGTTTTATTCCATTACCTATTTGAGCCGAATTTGCTATTTTAAGGAATGGAAAACCTGTTTTAAAACGATTTATTTGAGATTCTAATTCATCTTGAGTCACGCCCTTTGCTTCAAGGGTTTTCATGTCTTCAGAGGTAAGCATAAGGATTTATTTAGGTTAGTATAATTAATTATTACCCAAAGTTAAACAAAAAAAATGAATTGCCGAAAAATAAACATAAATTTTATGCTATTTTCCATTGAAACATCGGCATGTTATGTTTTTCAGTTTCTAAGTATTAATTTCATCAAGTTATAAGCCGAGGCAACGCCTAATTCGCCAGCCTTACTAATATCTTCTTTTGCCTCATCTTCTTCTCCTATATTCATATATGCAAAACCTCTATTATAGTAAGCCTCTCCCATTAATGGATCAAGTGTTAAAGCCTTATCAAACTCACTTATCGCCTCTTTATATTTACCCATTGCAAACAACACATAACCTTTATTATAATATGCTATTGCCAACCGAGGCTGCATTGAGATCACCTTATCCCAATCCTCAATGACCTCAACATATTCAATTTGCACAATTTGAGGGAAAGCATCTTTTTCTCGTTCAATAATATTTTGCTTTTCCTCTGCCAATATTTTCTTTGTACGAGCAACAGCTCTCATAAAATAGCCCAACATAAAATCAGGAGCAATTTCGATTGTTTTATTCAAATCATCTACTGAAGATGCATAGTCACGAAGTATATAATAATCTATTGACCGACCGAAATAGTCCATTACTGTGGGCGTAGGTGATGAGATGTGGTAATTATAATAATCAATTGCAGCCAAATGATCATCTAAATTAATTGAATCAGATTCTGTTGGCTCATGACTTGTTATTATTAAGTCATAACGAAGAAGTCGAGATGAATTTATCTCAGATATCTCATTTATAATTTTCGGACTAAATTGAGCATCAACATCAGTAGTATAATATGATACAGCAAACAATGGTTCCGGCTTAATTTTCACTATTTTATTTTCGTTATGACGCAAAAATGGGCAATTAAAGATTAATTGCTCTTTCAAATGAGGTTCAACATGTATTAATCCAGGCTCTTTATTAATATTTATCACACCATTACCCGCCAACAACAAAGCCTCTTTATCATATTCATTCTTTGACAGAACACCCATCTCATATAATATTACAGCCCGATTATATTGTGAAATATTTTCATTTGGATTAATTGAGATTGCTGTTGAATAGTCATCCAATGCCTTTTGCGTATTGTTCATTTTGTAATATAGTTGCGCTCTCACAACATAGCACATTGACGAATAAGGAGATAATTTAATAGCCTCATTTATATCCAACAATGCCTTATCATAATCCTTCTCTATATATGAGCGAAGCATATAATCGACATAATTAGTTTGATTTAAACGTATCGTCGAATCAAGATATTCCAATGCTCCTATTGAGTCTTTATCGCTTATCTTAAGTATTGCTAATCCCCTATATGCCCGATAATTATCAGGAGAATCTTGCACTAATTGTTTTAATATCTTTTCTGACTTTGCTTCATCACCATTTTCTTTATGGACAATCGCCATATTATATAATATATGGCGATTTTGAGGTAAAGCATCAAGAGCCTTTTGATAATCGTCCAATGCACCATCATAATTTCGCATAAGTTGACGAGCAGCACCTCGAACCTCAAAAACATCTCTTATAAATGGATTGCGTTTAATTGCTTCTGTGGCATCAATTTCGGCTCCAATAAAATCCTCTAAATTAAATTTAGCTATAGCTCTATAAAGATAAGGTAGTGCTTGATTTGGCTCAGATTGAATTGCTAAGTTAAAATATTGTATTGATAACATATAATCATTATAAGCTAATGCGTTCTTTCCCGAACGCATTACCTGTTCTGTATTGATTTGAGCATTTATATTGCTACAACACAATAATAATAATATTATTATCGTCAACCAATGTTTCACTATTGCTTATTTGCGTCATTTATTTCAACAAGAGTTTCCTCGAGCACCTGTTTCACAATAGGCATCATTATTTGATAACCGTCTTTTGTGGGGTGACACCTATCTTTCGTTAATTTGGGGTTTAACGCTCCGGTTTCCGTAACTAATGCACTATAATAATCAACATACCTATAACCGGCTTCACGAGCATAATCTTTAATCATTGCGTTCATTTCAGCTACAATCGGTGCCGGTTTCATTGTTTTTCTCCAAACAAAATAATCACATGGCAATATTGAACATAACACCGGAGTTATATTATTAGCTTTTGCTATATCGCACATTGATTTTATGTTATTCAGAATTGACTCTTTTGATATAGGCCCATTATTTTCGGCAATATCGTTAATCCCCGCAAGAATTACAACTACCTTAGGATTTAAATCTACAACATCTTGACGAAAACGAGCGAGCATTTGCTCCGTTGTTTGTCCACTAATACCACGCCCTAAATAATTGTTATCGGCAAAAAACTCAGGAACCATTGCCGCCCAATTATCAGTTATAGAATTTCCCATAAATACAACATCTGGAGATACTGTCAGTTGTTTATTTGCAACAGCATATCTATTATATTGAGCCCACTGTTTTTTACTTTTTGTTCTATTTTGCGCATCAATTGCACCTATCGCAATAACACTTGCAATTAAAAATAAAATATATCTCTTCATCATTTTAAATTATCAAATTTTCATTGCAAAGTTACACAACTTTATTTCAAATGCATCAATTTATATTGTTTTTAATGTTTGATTGTTGATTTTTCACATTTTAAATAGTAACTTTGCATTAAATATTCAATAACACATATATATCATTGCCATTAATGGTGCTTTTTCACATTTTATACCATATTTAATGCATAAATATTGATTGTTATTGTATTGAAGTACAACTATAGATTGTTTTAGATATGACTGAAAAGAAACGCATTGTAGTTATTGGTGGAGGATTTAGTGGATTAAACCTACTAAAACAAATTGACAAGAAAAAATATGATGTTTTGCTTATTGACCGCAATAACTATCATAGTTTTCCTCCTTTATTTTATCAAATCGCGTCATCGGGGCTTGATCCCGGCAGCATTTCATTTCCATTTCGTCGCGAGCTACGCAAGGGGAAAGTGAAAGGTGCAAGATATAATATGGGAGACGTTAAATCAATTGATTTCTCAAAAAAAGAAATTACAACCCAATACGACACCATCGGCTATGACATTTTAGTTATTGCAGCAGGCACTACTAATAATTTCTTTGGAATTGAAGGTCTTAAAGAACAAGTATACACCCTCAAAAGCACAGGCGAGGCATTACGTTGTAGAAATGAGATCCTATATAGATTAGAAGAAGCTTCAATTACTACAGATATTGAAAAACGCCGAAAGCTATTAAGTTTCACTGTTATTGGTGGAGGTCCCACCGGAGTAGAAATTGCAGGAGCTATCGGCGAAATGAAACGCTACATTCTACATCGCGAATATCCCGACATCTCTACCGACGACCTCAAAATAACCATTATAGAAGGAACAGATCGACTTCTTCGCACAATGAGCGAGTCGGCATCACGCGAGGCTCGTGAATATTTAGGTCACCTAATGGTTGATGTAAAGCTCGAAACTACAATGAAATCATATAACAATAACGTTATTACCCTTGCAAATGGTGAGGAAATTTATAGCGAAATGGTTATATGGACTGCTGGTATTACGGGCGAACCATTTGAATTTATAGGCGGGACCCCTGAAATGGCTCGCGGAAATCGTTTTGTTGTTGATGAATACAACAAAGTTGCAGGAGTTGATGATGTATATGCTCTTGGTGATATTAGTTTCTTATGCAATGATGACTATCCCACATCAGGGCACCCTCAGTTAGCACAAGTAGCTATTCAACAAGCTAAAAATCTTGCCAAAAACCTCAACAAAGGTGAATTTACAAGCAAGTTTAAATATGTCGATAAAGGAACAATGGCTACCGTAGGAAGAAATCGCGCCGTTGCCGATTTGAAACATATTCACTTATACGGACGTCCTGCATGGGTAACTTGGATGTTTGTTCATCTTATCTCAATCTTAGGCATGCGCAACAAGCTCAACGTACTAATCAACTGGATATGGGCATACTGCACCTATAGCACTTCATTGCGTTTGCTTTTCCACCCCACTAAGTACCCTAAGAAGGGTCAATCATAAAAATATAATATTTCATTATAATAACAGCCTCTATTCATCTCGAATGGAGGCTGTTGTCGTGTTATATTTCTATGAAAAAGCTATTATTACTTCTGTTGCGTGTTTCTTGTTATGGATATTTGAATAAACTTATCTACTAACTATAACCTTTGTATTCTTATGACAATTTAATATCAAAAGCGTTTAATTTTAACATTTGATTTTAACTTTATTTAAATTGCATCTACTTCCTTTTTAATAAAAACATCTCAATATATAATTTAGTTAAATTAGAGGATTAATCTACACAAAAAGAATGGCATTTAGTTTTGTGACTTAATAAATAAACTTATGTGTAAATAAAAAACTCAGCTTGTCATTTACAATTTTCAATTAATTACATTATCTTTGCATTATAATATTTAACAATCGTGAGTAATAGAGAAGTAATTTCTATAGAAGAGGATATCAAAAAGGCTTGCGAGGTATTGCGCCAAGGTGGATTGATACTATATCCTACCGATACCGTTTGGGGAATTGGTTGTGATGCCACCAATAGCGAAGCTGTTGCTCGTGTATATAATTTAAAACAAAGATGTGACAGCAAAGCTTTAATCGTGATGCTTGCCGATGAAAATCAACTATGTAGATATATCGATGATGTCCCCGATATCGCATACGAGTTGATTAGTGTTGCGACTAAACCTCTCACTATTGTATATGACAATGCAATAAATCTCTGCAAAGGACTATGTGCCGAAGATGGAAGTATAGGCATACGCATTACTCGCGAGGATTTTTCTAAACGCTTGTGCAAAGCCTTTCGTCGCCCTATTGTTTCTACGTCAGCAAATATTAGCGGGCAACCTACTCCAATAATGTTCAAGGATATCAGCAATGAAATTATTAGTGGAGTAGATTATGTGGTAGAAAACAAACGAAATCAAAATGGCAAAGCCACACCATCAAGCGTAATTAAACTCAGTCACGATAATTCAATTAAAATTCTACGCCCGTGATTAGCGAATCTCGACAACGGTTGCTGTATATAGCAAGTGACTTCATCTCTGCCAATTTAGCATGGATGGTGTTTAACATTGTGAGATTTTATTTTATCGCTGCAAATCAAGTTGACTATAATACTTTAATTAACTTCTTATTATCTGAGCATTTGATATTGGGACAAGTATTCTTCCCTCTATTAATGATTGGAATATATTACTTATCGGGGTATTATAATAAAGTTTTTCTAAAATCTCGATTACAAGAAATCGCATCAAGTTTTAGCACATCTTTCATTGGGACTTTAGTAATATATTTTATAGCACTCATTAACGACGATATTCCCGATAGATTGAGAAGTTATGAGCTAATGCTTATATTATTTTGCTGTTTATTCTTATTTGTATATTTCTGTCGCTTCCTTATAACACAAGTGGCAACCCATAATATACATCGCCGTGTATGGAAATTCAACACCCTAATCATAGGCACTTCTCAAGCGGCCGTTAAACTTGAAGAAAAACTTCGCACATCTAAAAAATCAATGGGCTTTAATATCATTGGCTATGTAGAATCTTGTGAGGGGCATGAATCTCGCAAGCTTAATTTGCCGATATACAGCATGGACGAGCTTCCCCAACTATGCATCGACCAAGATATTAAGAATTTAATAATCATACCCCATCGCAATGGAATGAAAGCCACAATGGCTCTTATTAATCAGCTCTTCCCTCTCGACTTGCCGATGTATATTTCGCCCGACTTGTATCACTTAATCACCGCGAAAGCGCGTGTGTCAAACGTCGTTGGCGAACCTCTTATCGATGTATCAAGAGCCGATATGAGCGAAAGTACGATTAATATCAAACGAGTGTGCGACATCATAATTTCAGCAATTACTCTTGTTCTCATTTCGCCCATATTCCTAATTCTTGCAATACTAATAAAACGTGATTCAAAAGGGCCTGTTATATATAAACAAAAACGCATAGGTCTCCATAAGATTCCATTTTACATCTATAAATTCCGTTCAATGAGAGTAGATGCAGAGGTTAATGGACCTACTCTTTCTTCGCTCGACGACCCACGAATTACCAAAATAGGGAAAATTATGCGTAAATACCGATTAGATGAGCTCCCTCAATTTTGGAATGTATTAAAAGGCGATATGTCGCTTGTTGGGCCACGCCCCGAACGCGAATTCTATATCAAACAAATCATCACAAAAGCTCCTTATTATTCACTCATACATCAAGTAAGACCAGGCATAACATCTTGGGGTATGGTAAAATTTGGATATGCGTCAACTGTTGATGAAATGATTAGCCGATTAAAATATGACCTTTTATATATCGAAAATGTATCATTTGCAGTCGATTTAAAAATATTATTCTACACTGTTCACACTGTGTTTACCGGTAAAGGAATATAACATATGCTTAATATATCAACCATAAAGGAACGAATAAACGAACAATTCTTACGACTTGTGATGTGGCGCGAACGTCACATTAAAGAACGTACATTCGTAATCTTTTTGGCTCTAATTGTAGGGATATTATGTGGTAGCGCCGCATTGCTTTTAAAGACTCTAATCCACTTTTTCTCTGATATTGTTACCTCTCATATAAATATCACACAAGGCAACTACCTATATATCATTTACCCCGTGGTGGGTATCATACTTGCTTCGCTATTTGTGCGATATGTTGTAAAAGATAACATATCACATGGGGTAACGCGAGTACTGCACTCTATTTCTCAAAACAAGAGTCGATTAAAACGCCATAATATCTATTCTTCAATAATGGCCAGTTCGGTAACAATTGGATTTGGTGGTTCGGTTGGAGCCGAAGGTCCTATTGTATACACAGGTTCTGCCATAGGTTCAAATCTTGGGCAATTATTCCGACTGTCACCTCGCATATTGATGATATTGGTTGGATGTGGTGCAGCTGCCGGTATTGCCGGAATATTCAAAGCTCCTATTGCCGGCATGCTATTCACTATAGAAGTGTTGATGCTCGACCTCACCACGGTATCCATTATGCCACTACTTATCGCATCGATTACAAGCGCCACAATGGCTTATGTGTTTACCGGCTATGACTTTGAATTCTTCTTTGTACAAAGCGAATCATTTGTCACCAACCGTATTCCATTCGTGATATTATTAGGCATATTTTGTGGCATGTCATCGCTCTACTTCACTCGAGTAATGAATATGATGGAAAATGTGTTCAAGAAAATTGGCACACCATGGAAAAAGACCCTCTTCGGAGGATTAATTCTTTCGGGACTAATATTCCTATTCCCCCCATTATTTGGCGAAGGCTACTCTGCTATAATCGACTTACTTGGAGGAAATCCATCATCTATTGCCAATGGTAGTATCTTCTATGGGGACAAAGACGATGTGTGGTTTATTATAATATTTATCGGATTAATTATCCTTACTAAAGTATTTGCAACATCAGCCACAAATGGCGGAGGTGGTGTTGGTGGTACTTTCGCTCCGTCACTTTATGTAGGTTGTATGTCGGGGTTCTTCTTTGCTTTTCTACTTAACCACCTATTCGGCTTAGACCTTTCCATTAAAAACTTTGCGTTGATGGGTATGGCCGGAGTTATGTCGGGGGTTATGCACGCTCCACTAATGGCAATCTTCCTCACCGCCGAACTTACCGGTGGATACGATTTATTCCTCCCATTATTGATTGTTTCAACTATTTCATATGGTACTATCAAATTGTTCGAGCCATATAGTATTTATACAATGCGTTTGGCTCAACGAGGAGAGCTTCTTACCCACCATAAAGATAAAGCAGTATTGACTCTCCTTAAAATGGACAGTGTGATTGAAAAAGATTTCGCCAAAGTAAAACCTGAGATGAGCCTCAAGGAAATGGTTGATGTTATTTCAAAATCCAACCGTAACCTATTCCCTGTTGTAAATGATAACGATGAACTTCTTGGCATTGTGTTGCTTGACGATATTCGCAACATCATGTTCCGTCCCGATTTATATCGTAAGATGTATGTACGTCGATTTATGAGTATGCCACCGGCACGCGTTGAAGTGGGAGAAAGCATGGAAAGTGTAATGAAAACATTTGACCGTTCAGGAGCATGGAACTTGCCGGTAGTTGAAAAGGGTAAATACGTTGGATTCGTTTCCAAATCAAAAATATTCAACTCTTATCGAAGAGTTCTTCGCCACTATTCTGAAGATTAGGTCTTAAGGCATATCTACTACAACAAAAAAGGGAACAACATCATAGTTGCTCCCTTTTCGTTATTTGTGAAGTGACAATTATTTTTTACATGCTTTTTTGCATTCTTGCTTTTTATTGCAATTTTGTTTTTTGTTACATTTTTGTTTTTTATCGCATTTTTTGTCACATTTCTTTTCGCATTTTTCGTCACATTCTTTTTTGCATTCTTTTTTCTTTTCACATTGCTCAGTCTTTGCGCATTCTGATTTTTTAGGACATTGAGCAATTGCTGATACAGAACATGAAGCGATAATTGCTATAGCTAAACTTAAAACTATTTTTTTCATCTTAATAAATTATTTAATTGGTTACTAAATATAACAATATGACTACAAAAATATATAATAGTTTAGTATTTCAATACATTATGCCATATTTTTAACAATATTTCGCATGTGATTGTTATTATTTATGGAAAATATCAAAATCTCCATTAATTTACCTCTAATTTAATTTTGCGATGAAGAGGTACAAACATAAATATACATAAAATTATTTGTACAATAGATGACAATGGTGTAGCAAGTCCTATTTCAAATAATGTCACATCGGGCAAATTGCTAATTATAAACACAGCCGGGACTCTCACTCCTAATGCACCTATTATGCCTTGTATCATTACAAAAAACGTCGAGCCACAACCATTATAATACCCCATAAAACAAAATAAAAATGCTGTAAAAATACAATCGATGGCGTAAGCTTTGAGATAACTGTGTGCGGCATCTATAACCATAGCATCTGTAACAAACCATGATGATAATACATCACCATGAAAAAAGGCGGTATAACCTGTAACTATCCCGGCACATAACGAAGTTAATATCCCATAAAACAATGCCCTATTTGCTCTATCCATTCGACGTGCGCCATAATTTTGTGCAACAAAGGCCGCCATTGACTGACCATAACCCGAAGGTAATAGCATTATAAACACACATATTTTCTCGGCAACACCTACCCCAGCCGACTCAACCACACCTATAGCATTAACTATCACCTGAATTATCAAAAAAGACACACCCACCAATAGTTCTTGCAAAGCAAGGGGCGATCCCAATCGCATTATGCGGCCGACAATCATTGCATCATATCTAATAAACTCACGTTTAAATGCAAATGGCAACGACATGCGACGAATGATGATATAAGAAATCACAACACTCACAGCTTGCGACAATACTGTGGCCCAAGCCGCTCCCGCCGCTCCCATATCAAACAACGCCACAAAAATCAAGTCACCCACAATGTTCAACACACAGGCAATTGCAACTGTGAGCAATGGTGTTTTAGAATCACCTAATCCTCTAAAAATACTTCCGAGCACATTATATGCGACAATAAACAACGAGCCACCACCGCATATAGCCACATAGCTTGAAGTTTGCTCAAATGCCTCATCGGGAGCATGCATCAACATCGACAACCAATCTGAGCAAATGAGAGTAACCACACTTAACACCAATCCAATTATAAGGAATAGATAAATCCCCACTCCTATTGTACGTCCGGCTTCTTCTGGGTTACGCTCCCCTATTCGTCGACCTACAAGAATGGTTATTCCCATTGCAAATGCAGTTATTACCATTGTAATGGTGTGCATCAACATACTACCCGTCGCGACTCCCGACACTTCGGGTGTAGATGAGAATTGACCGACAATCAACAAGTCAATTCCACCATATAATGCTTGTAGAAACAATGCAAATATAACAGGCAAAGAAAAACGAGTTAAAGCGCCGAATATATTTCCTTCAATTAGGTTAAGTTGTTTTGCCATTCTAATTTAGAATATCAAACAAAGGGCCACCCCATGCGGATAGCCCTTTGTGAATTATAAATAGATTTAATATTATACCCAACGAGTATAAGCGAAATCTTGACGGTGAGGAAGCTCAGCGTTCTTAGGATAGATGCGATATGCAAAACGGAACACACCGGCATCAGTAAGAGTGCTCTTAAGTTCATAAGTGAGCACATTGCCTTCTTCTTTTACAACTTCAAAGTCGATAGTGTTGTAAAGTTTTTCTTCACCATTTTCTGATTTGTAGATAACGTTTTCAATAGCAAGATCTTTACCTAAGCCATTTGTGTCAACGATAATCTTAACGCTATAAGGTTGACCGGTAACAGTGTGATTACCGCTATCTTCAGTGATAACATCAAATACTTTGATGCCATCCCAAGCAGCAGCCACTTTTTCTTTCCATGCAACGATTTCTTTTGCAAGAGCATATTCGTTTGCTTCAAGACGTGCAGTGCGAGCAGCTTCTTTGTTATAGAAACGATCGATATAATCGTCGATCATACGTTTCATAGTGAAGTTAGGAGCGATGTCACCGATCGAGCCTTTGATGTATTGAATCCACTCAGGTGAGTAACCTTTTGAGTTCTTAGCGAAATACAATGGAATGATTTCGTTTTCGAGCATTGAGTAGATAGTTGCAGCATCAAGTTTATCTTGTTGTGCTTGGTCTGTGAAAGTACGTTTGTCGGTCAAAGCCCAACCTGCTTTTTCGTTGAAGCGATAACCTTCATACCACCAACCATCAAGTACTGAGAAGTTAAGCACACCATTCATTTCAGCTTTTTCACCTGAAGTACCAGATGCTTCGAGAGGACGTGTTGGAGTGTTCAACCAGATATCCACACCTGTTACAAGACGTTTTGCAACAATCATGTTATAGTCTTCGAGGAAGATAATCTTGCCAAGGAATTGAGGCATACGAGAGATTTCCATGATGCGCTTGATAAGACCTTGACCGGCACCATCGGCAGGGTGAGCCTTACCTGAGAACACGAATTGAACAGGGAATTGCTCGTTGTTAACGATTTTAGCAAGACGATCGAGGTCGGTAAACAATAGGTGAGCGCGTTTGTAAGTAGCAAAACGACGAGCGAAACCAATGATAAGAGCGTTAGGATTGATTTTGTCAACGATGCTCATCACTGCTTGAGGATCACCTTGGTTAGCCAACCATTTTTCTTTGAAATCACGTTTAACAAAGTTGATAAACTTGTTTTTCAAAGTCATGCGCATGTTCCAAATTTCTTCATCTTTAACTTTGAAGATACCTTTCCATGCTTCTGGATTGCTTTGGTCTTCAAACACTTGAGCACCGAGTTTTTCAGTATAGAATTGTTTCCATTCTGAAGCTGCCCAAGTTGGCATATGAACGCCATTTGTTACATAACCTACATGAGATTCTTCCCAGCTATAACCTTTCCAAATGCCGGCAAACATTTTCTTAGATACTTCACCGTGCAACCAGCTCACACCATTTGCTTCTTGGCAAGTGTTGAGAGCGAATACACTCATTGAGAAACGTTCGTTTGTATTTGGATTTTCACGACCCATGTTGATGAGGTCATTCCAGCTGATACCAAGTTTTGCAGGATATTCACCCATATATTTGCCGAACAAACCTTCATCGAAATAGTCGTGACCGGCAGGTACTGGAGTATGAACAGTGTAAAGAGATGATGCACGCACCATTTCAAGAGCTACATTGAAGTCAAGGTGTTCTTCTTGAACATAATCAACAAGGCGTTGAAGGTTCAAAAGAGCAGCGTGACCTTCGTTGCAGTGGTAAAGTTGAGTTTTAATGCCAAGTTTTTTCAACATCAAAACACCACCGATACCGAGGAGATATTCTTGTTTAATACGGTTTTCCCAGTCGCCACCATAAAGTTGGTGAGTAATAGGACGGTCCCATTCGCTGTTCATATCAAAGTCGGTATCGAGTAGATACAATTTCATGCGACCTACGTTTACACGCCAAATGTGTGAGTAGATGATACGACCAGGATAAGGAACTTCAAGAATTACAGGTTTGCCATTGTGATCGCAAACTTGTTCGATTGGAAGTTGATTGAAGTTTTGAGGCTCGTAGTTAGCGATTTGTTGGCCATCAACCGAAAGGCTTTGTGTAAAGTAACCATGACGATAAAGGAAACCAACTGCAGTCATATCGATGCAGCTGTCAGATGCTTCTTTAATATAGTCACCAGCGAGTACACCAAGACCACCTGAATATATTTTCAAGCAGTTGCAAAGACCATATTCCATAGAGAAATATGAGATTGAAGGTACATCTTTGCGCATTGGTTTCTTCATGTACTCTTTGAAATCAGCATATACTTTCTTGATGGTTGCCATCAAGTCTTTGTCTTTGATGATTTCTTGAATGCGATCAGAACTTAATTGTTGCAACAACATTACAGGGTTTTCACCTGTTGCACGCCACAATTCACGATTTAATTCACGGAAAAGTGATTTAGCTTCGCTGTTCCAAACCCACCAAAGGTTTTTTGACAACTCTTCCAAGGGTTTAAGCTCAGAAGGCAACTCAGATTTAACAGTAATGTCGCGCCATGCAGGAGCATTAGTGTTACTTACTTGAAGTTTCATAAAAATATTAATTTGTTAAATGAATTAATTTACTTCTATATATAATCTCTATACTTAATTTTTTAATGCAATTTCAAATGCTTCTAAATAGTATTCTATAAAATTAGACCAAGAAGCTTGTTTTGCTGTATTCATTGCGGCTTTGCTAATTGATGCTGAGGCAGTAGCACCACAATCAACAAGATATTTCAACGACTGAGCAATTTGTTCACTAACTTCATTATAGTTGAAATCGCCACGAGCTATAACGTTAACGCCACAATCGTCAAATTCATTCTTTAATGAAGATAGGATCCATTGCCCAAAGCCGGATAATGTTGTTGTTACGGTTGGTACACCAAACGCCACACTTTCGAGTGGAGTATATCCCCATGGTTCATAATAAGAAGGGAACACTGTTGCGTCCATACCAATCAACAAATCATAATAGCTTTGATTAAAGATGCCATCGGTGCCGTTGAGATAACATGGGACATATATCACAGTTACTCGGCTGTCTTTATCATTTTCAAAGCCAATGCCATGAATGCGGTTAATAATTGGATCCTCGTTAGGATTATTCAACCAATGAGTGATAACAGGATCTTCTTGACGTGTTTTGCGTTTCAATGTCATTGACTTTTGCAAATCGGCACGAGGTTCCTTTGCCCATGCAGGCACCATTACGTATGCAAGGATATCTCGTTCAGGGTCAATATCACCCAAGCGCACAATAGAGTCTAAGAATAGATCGATACCTTTATTGCGATATTCGCAACGTCCCGATGTCGCCACGATAAATGTGTCATCGCTTAATGTGTGGCCAACAAGTGATGATGCCACATTAAGCAAGTTTTTACGAGCTGTTTCTCGTGCAGCTGCAAATTTGGTCTTTGCAGGCACAAAATTTTGTTCAAACCCGTTAGGTGTTACCACATGAGGGCGTTTATCGAGCAATTGCTCACATTCGATAGCCGTAATTTCGCTCACAGTTGTAAAACAATCGGCATTATGCGCTGCAGCCTTTTCGAGCGAATGTTTTGATTGCATATTCAACTCACCTGCCATTTGGTCGCCATTATAACCTTTTAAATAATCATATAATGGTTTATTGTTTCCACAAATGCTACGACCTATGCTTGTAGCATGAGTTGTAAATATAGTTTTAACTTGAGGAAGATAGCTTTTCACATAAAGAAGCCCCATACCGGTGGTCCACTCATCAAAGTGTGCTATCACATTTTTTCCTTCTATACCTTCATAATTACAGATGCTTTCTATTACCAAACCTGCAGCATGAGAAAATGCGCAAGCTTCATCATAGTCGCCATAAGCATGGAGAGAATCTACACCATAACGGTTCCACATATCTCCATAAAATGCATCCTTTACGGCATACATAGCATCAAATTTCACTAAAACCACAATGGGCTTACCTGGGATATCCCATCGTCCCACTCTCACGCTCACCCCCTCGGGCAATTGTGCTTGCGATTTCCACTGTTTCAATAGAGTCTTTGACTCAACAAAATAAGGCGACGGATTTTCTTCGCTCCACACATCGGGTCCAACGAAAATCGTTTTGTCCTTATACAATTTTTGTAATGTTTTGGCTTTTGTTGATAGAACAGTATATATACCACCTATCTTATTACAAACCTCCCAACTTGTTTCAAACAGCAGGTCAATCTTTACCGTTGCATTATCCATATTGTAGATTTTCAAAATTTGAAAGTGCAAAGATAGTAATTTTTTTTCACTCCACCATATATCTACATAAATATAATTCTATTAAGCATTTAAGAACTATCGAGATTCGGCATAAAATCAAGAGGAATGCAAAACGTAGCATTCCTCTTGATTTATTATTTTACACCATTAAGCACCACTCTTAAACCAATCCTATTATAATGTTTGCTTGTATTTTGGTCAAATCTCTTAGTCACCCTAATATCATTGGCTCCATCTCGCCATGAGCCTCCACGTAACACTCTTTTCGTCCCGGTTGATGGCCCCTTTGGTTCTGTTGAGGGACTTATAGAGTAGTAATTTCCACTATAGCGATCATTGCACCATTCCCTCACATTTCCACTCATATCGTATATGCCTAGCTCGTTAGGATTTTTAGTTTTAACTTGAAAACACGTTCCGCCTCGATCTACGGTCGTTCCAAACCAAGCCACATCATTCGCCGAATCACTCCCACTATAAATATATCCTTGAGATTTAGCACCTCCACGTGCAGCATATTCCCATTGAGCCTCTGTTGGCAAACTATATGTTTTTCCTGTTAACTCATTCAATTTAGCCACAAACTCCACACAATCATTCCACGACACATAATACATAGGGAATTCCGGCCCGAATCCATGCAAATCACACACCCAACCGAAATCATATTCTGCTTGACATCGATAATAATCAATATTTATTCCCATTACCGCTTCCCATAAAGATTGCGTCACTTCAGTTTCTCCTATATAATAATCGTCCAACGTCACTTGGTGCACTGGTTGTTCATCATAAGCTCCTGAGGATGATCCCATATTAAATGCCCCACCCTTTACTTTTATCATCTTAAATGAAACCCCATTAATCGTTTCTTCTATCGATTGCAACTCTTGGGCTATAGTATCAGTAGCATTTTCTTCAACCACCTCTGTAGGCCCCTCGCTATTTTCACCTTTATGTATATATTTATCATATAATAAATACCCACATATACATAATAACGTTATTATCGCCAAACTCATAAGCAAAACCGCAATTGGGTTCATTTGCATTTGGCTTGAGTTATTTGGCCTACTTGTCGAATTTGACGAGATTGGTTCATCTTGCGGCACTTGTGGTGGCTGACAATTAGTTGCCTCTTCTTTGTTTACACTATCATTCATAATATTATTGATATTTGTTAGCTTTTCTTATTTTTTACAAAATTAATAAAAATAATGCATTCAGAACAACTATTTTCACATAATACTATCTTCTTGAGGTTGCAACCCAACCACTTTCTTATGTAAAATGATACAACTTCCTCTATTTTTATTTGAGAGAAAATGAAATAATTCTCATGAAAAGTTGTATCTTCGTGGTGTATTTTGGAATTACATTAAAAACAACATAATAATAGAGAATGTCAAAACTAAGATTCAGAGTTGTAGAAGAAGCTTATAATCGCAAAGCTGTAGATGTAGCAATACCAACAGAACGCCCCAATCAATATTATGGCAAATATGTGTTTAATCGACAAAAGATGGCACAATATTTACCACAAAGTGTATATGACGCACTTGTAAATGCGATTGACAATAAAGAATCACTCTCGCGTGACATTGCTGATAGTGTTGCTGAAGGCATGAAACGTTGGGCTATCGACAATGGTGCTCGTCACTACTCTCATTGGTTCCATCCATTGACCGACGGCACAGCCGAAAAACATGATGCGTTTATCGATCTAGATGGCAAAGGTGGTGTCGTTGAGGAATTTTCAGGGAAGCTACTTGTGCAACAAGAACCCGATGCGTCTAGTTTTCCTAATGGAGGAATACGAAACACATTTGAAGCTCGTGGATATTCTGTATGGGACATATCCTCTCCGGCATTTATCCTTGGCAAGACACTATGTATCCCTACTATATTCATATCTTATACAGGAGAGTCACTTGATTATAAAGCGCCCCTATTACGAGCGATTAACAGTGTCGACAAAGCTGCAACCGGTGTTGCTCAATATTTCGACCCCAATGTAAAACATGTTACATCTTTTTTAGGATGGGAACAAGAATATTTCTTAGTTGATGAATCGCTATACTCAGCTCGCCCTGATTTAGTCATGACCGGCCGCACCCTTATGGGACACGAAAGTGCGAAAAATCAGCAACTTGAAGACCACTATTTCGGAGCTATTCCATCTCGAGTAGATGCTTTTATGCTCGATTTAGAGATTGAATGCCATAAATTAGGCATTCCAGCCAAAACTCGTCATAACGAAGTCGCTCCAAATCAATTTGAATTAGCGCCAATTTTTGAAGAAACCAACTTAGCTAATGACCACAACCTATTACTAATGTCTTTAATGGCCGAAGTGGCTCGTCGTCATAATTTCCGCATATTGCTACACGAAAAGCCATTTGCCGGAGTAAATGGCTCGGGGAAACACAACAACTGGAGTCTTGGTACTGACACCGGGATTCAATTATTTGCCCCTGGCAAAACTCCAATAGGGAATCTTCAATTCATAACTTTTGTAGTTAATGTAATGGCGGCTGTGCATCGTCACAACGGGCTATTAAAAGCTTCGATAATGTCGGCAACTAACTGCCATCGTCTTGGAGCAAATGAAGCTCCTCCGGCAATCATATCTATATTCTTAGGAAAGCAACTTAGCGAAATATTAGAGAAAGTAGAAAATAGCACCAACGACGAGCTATTTAATGTCTCTGGCAAAGAAGGTCTTTCTCTTGGTATGTCGCAAATCCCGGAGATTATGGTTGACAACACTGACAGGAATCGTACATCTCCATTCGCTTTTACCGGAAACAGATTTGAATTCCGCGCAGTTGGTTCCTCGGCCAATTGTGCCTCTGCAATGATTGCCCTCAATGCCGCAGTTGCCGAACAATTAAACTATTTCAAGGAAAAAGTTGATTCACGCATTGCCAACGGAGAAAAACTCAACCATGCTCTTCTTGAGGAAATAAAAAAACTAATAAGCCAATCTAAAGCGATTCACTTTGATGGCAACGGCTATAGCAACGAATGGAAAGAGGAAGCGGCACGCCGTGGCCTCGATTGTGAAACAAATGCTGCCAAGATATTCGATGCATATCTAAGTGAACAATCTATTGAAATGTTCCGCAAGGCAGGGGTATTTACAAAAATTGAGCTTGAGGCTCGTAACGAAGTAAAATGGGAAATGTATACTAAAAAAATACAGATTGAGGCTCGAGTTTTAGGAGATCTTGCAATTAACCACGTTGTACCGGTTGCTATGCGCTATCAATCAATATTAGTTGATAATGTTTTAAAATTACGCACACTTTTTAGCGGAGAAAAGGGAGAAACGATGTCTACTCAAGATGTAAATACAATCGAAAGTATTGCATCTCATGTATCAAAAACAAAAGATGAAGTTGCCAAAATGATTGAGGCTCGTAAAGTTGCCAATCGCATTGAATGCGAACGCGAAAAAGCTCTTGCTTATCACGACACTGTTGTACCTTGTATGGAAAAAATTCGCGAATATATTGACGATCTCGAATTAATGGTTGATAATGAGATTTGGCCTCTTCCAAAATATCGAGAACTATTATTTATTAGATAATGTTTATTTTAATAACTCTACTCTCAATATTTATGAAGAAAGTATCATTATTTTCAAACATTATTTTTTTATTACTATTATTATCGGCATGCAATAATAGCACTAGTGAAACAAAACAATCTGTTTCTAGTGATTCAGTTTCCGCATCTTCAAGTGTGACTTTAAATAATGATTCAAGCTTAACTGCAAATTCATTCAGCCAACAATCTATTACACAAGTTAATCACTCGGCTGATAACGATATTTATACCACAGAAATGGAGTTGTCAAAATTCAACGAAGTAGAGATTAATTGTGCAAGTGAAGTTGAGTATGTAACCAATAACGAGTATGCAATTAAAATCACAACCGATGAAAAAACGGCTAGCAATCTCGACATCAACGTCCATGACCAAAAATTGAGAATTTCCCTAACAGGAAATAACAATTATAATTATCTCAAATTCACAATATATGGCACGTCAAAACTTGAAGATGTTGAGCTGACCAGTGCTTGTTCGTTTAGAAACAATGGAGATTTAAATCCTCGCGGTCTTGACATTGATTGTAATGGAGCCTCTATGATTACCTTAAACAACATTTCCACATCAGAACTTAATATCGATTGCGACGGAGCTTCATCTGCCAATATTAATAACGCAAGCTGCAACAACCTTGACATTGATTGCAATGGGGCTTCAAGTATTGTTATAATCGGGCAATGTAGAAATGCTGAATTTGAAGCAAATGGAGCGTCTTCTATTGATATTAAACAGCTTAATTGTTCAAAAATAACAAAAGAAGAGATTATGGGTGCTTCAACTCTAAAAAAATAACTATCTTTGCAAAAAGTTTTTCTTTATACATATTTTAGAGGACAACATTGTATAGACAAATTTTCATTAGAAATTATCGCTACAAATAACTATACTCATCATGAAACAATGTAGGAACTGCCAAAAATGGATACAAAAAGATTTCCAATATTGCCCAGTATGTGGCGAAAATCAAGCAAATAGAACAAACAAGCCGACCAATACAGGGGTACTAATTACAATTATAGTGTTATTGGTATTTGCGATTATTGGCGGAATCGGTCTTTATATGTATAAAGGAGGCGCATTTGATATATTTTTAGAAAATGAAACCGATTCCATAGGAATGTATTCCGACTCCACACTTGTCGAAATCCAAGATATTCCTTCTGAACTCTATCTAACCAGTGCCACTTTTGTTAATAATCAAACGGTAATGCTTGAATTGAATATTTCAAGAAAAGGCAATATTACCGGTATATTTAAAGAAAATGGGGTTAGTGAAACAAGAACCCTAAAAGGCTCAATAAACAAAGAGGACGGAGTTATTACCATAAAGAATGACCGCGCAGCAATTAGCTTAATATTAACCCCTACAATCGAAAATGCAGGTAGCTATGATTGTACATGGGAATACAAAGGGAAATCAGGCATATCTTATTTTTACCCATCAGAGATGCCTAAAGAAAAGCCCCGCAAAAAAGATAGCGACACATCTTCACTTAGAAATAAAGAAGAGTCACACAACACCTCAAATGCAAATGATTCTACAAAGAAACAGAATGCCAATATAGATTCTGTTTCAAAAAAATCAAGCGGAGTCAAACCTTCATTAAAAAAAGACAATGAAACGCAAACAGAGGGAACTAATGTTAAACAAATTTCGGAATAGCTCCTCATTATTTAATACTATATGATGCATATTTGCGCTATGAATATTAAATATTTTATATGTTTACTTTGCCTCACATCACTTATCGTATCATGTAAAAGTCCTGAGGAAATATATGCTGAAGCCGAAACAGCCTATAATGCCAAAGACTACAAAAAGGCAATTGAATTATTCAAAGAAGCTGCCGAAGACAGTGTAACAGAAGCACAGTATCGCCTTGGAGAATGTTATTATAATGGCATTGGTGTTAACAAAGACCTTAAAGAAGCGACTATGTGGTTTTTAACTGCAGCCGAGGCCGGACACGTTAAAGCTCAAAATATTATTGGATTATGCTTCGAGCTTGGGAAAGGTGTTGATCAAGATTTTGCTCAAGCTGTGAAATGGTTTACAAAAGCCGCAAAAAATGGGCATGTAATATCTCAATTACATCTTGCTGAATGTTATGCCAACGGAAAAGGGGCTATTCAAGATTATAAGATTGCCGCTGAATGGTATGCAAAAGCTGCCGAACAAAACAATATTGAAGCCATAGTTAAATTAGCGGAATGCTATCTCGAGGGCAAAGGTGTCAATCGAGACTACAAAATCGCATGTGAATGGTTAAGCAAGGCTGCCGAACAAAACAATAAGGGTGCTCAATTAAAGCTTGGACGATGTTATTATATAGGCTTAGGGGTCAATAGAGATTATACCAAAGCAATTTATTGGTTCAAAAAACTTGCTGACGAAGGAGATCCTACTGCTCAATTATATATTGGCGAATGCTACTTTAACGGCAATGGTGTGGAAAAAAATGAATCAACTGCTGTCAATTGGTTCGAAAAATCAGCCAACAATGGTTGCAATGAAGCAAAAGCGATATTAGGAAAATGTTATATAGAAGGCACTGGAGTGGTGGCCGATACAACTAAAGCCACTCCCCTACTATTAGATGCGGCAAATAACAATGACGTTTTAGCTCAATTTTATTTGGCTAATGTCTACCTTTATTATACCCCAAAAAAGAATGCAAAAAAAGCTGTATATTGGCTAAAAAAAGCTGCGACAAAAGGAAATGTTGATGCCCAATATAATCTTGCCATATGCTATGAAAATGGAGTTGGAACCAAAAAGGATTATACTCAAGCTGCAAAATGGTACAACAAGGCTGTTGCACAAGGTCATACCGATGCAAAATATAATCTTGCCATATGCTTCTTAGAAGGAACCGGAGTAGAGAAAAATTTTGACACAGCAGAAGAACTTCTAATTGACGCAGCCAACGAAGGCTCTACCGATGCCAAGAACTTACTTGATATACTTTATCAAGAAGAAGATGACGGTGTAAGTGAGGAGGAGACCATAGTAGAAGAGGAGATATAATCTTTTATTAAAGATAATTCATTAATGTTTTTTTGAGACAATAACACTCAAAAAAAGTAATCTTGTATCATACATAATGACTTTTTGCTCGATAATTCGTATCTTTGCACTTTGAAAAAATTAAGGTATATTTATTATAATGATAGCTGTTAATAATTTAGGAATCCAATTTGGTAAAAGAGTATTATTTCAAGATGTAAACTTGAAATTCACCCCGGGCAACTGCTATGGCATCATTGGTGCCAATGGTGCCGGGAAATCAACATTAATGCGAATCTTAAGCGACCAACTCTCCCCTACTCAAGGGACTGTAACTCAAGGCCCCGGTGAACGCATGAGCGTATTAAGTCAAGATCACTTTGAATTTGACGAATGCACAGTTATGAGTACTGTATTGAGAGGTCATACTGTATTATGGGACATAATGCAAGAAAAAGATGCATTATACTGCAAAGAAGATTTTAGTGACGAAGATGGTGTTAGAGCCGCTGAACTCGAAGAAAAATTTGCCGAGCTCGAAGGTTGGAATGCCGAAAGTGATGCCGCTGCTCTACTAAGCGGTCTCGGCATTAAAGAAGATCGCCATTATATGCTCATGAAGGATATGAGTGGAAATGAAAAAGTGCGTGTACTCCTTGCGAAAGCTCTTTTTGGCAATCCTGATAATCTATTGCTTGACGAGCCTACCAACGACCTTGACCTTGAAACCGTTGCATGGCTCGAAAATTATCTTTCAAACTTTGAAAATACAGTATTAGTTGTATCGCACGACCGTCACTTCTTAGACTCAGTGTGCACACACACTCTCGACATCGACTACAATAAAGTAAGCTTATTTGCCGGGAACTATAGCTATTGGTATGAGTCATCTCAATTAGCTCTTCGTCAACAACAACAACAAAATAAGAAAGCCGAGGAAAAACGAAAAGAATTACTTGAATTTATTCAACGATTCTCGGCCAATGTTGCAAAATCTAAACAAACAACCTCTCGCAAAAAAATGCTTGAGAAACTCAACGTTGAAGAAATTCAACCATCTTCACGTCGATATCCCGGCATTATATTCACCCCTTCTCGCGAACCGGGAAATAAAATACTTGAGGTAAAAGGCTTAACAGCAAGCGTTGATGGTGAATTACTTTTCAAAGATGTAAATTTCCAAATCGAAAAAGGTGATAAAGTAGCCTTCTTGAGTCGCGACCCACGCGCAATGACTGCTTTATTTGAGATTATAAATGGCAATAGAAAAGCCGATGAAGGAACCTTTGATTGGGGACAAACTATTACAACAGCCTATCTTCCCCTCGACAATTCATCATTCTTTAATACCGACCTCAATCTTGTAGATTGGCTTTGTCAGTTTAGCGATGATTCAAGCGAAATATACCTTAAAGGATTCCTTGGAAAGATGCTCTTCTCGGGAGAAGAAGTGCTCAAAAAAGCATCGGTATTATCCGGAGGTGAAAAGATGCGTTGTATGATTGCACGCATGATGCTTCGTGATGCAAACACTATGGTGCTTGACTCTCCAACCAACCACCTTGACTTGGAGTCTATTCAAGCATTTAATAACACCTTACAAAATTTCAAAGGCAACATTCTAATGTCATCACATGACCACGAATTTATTCAAACTGTTGCAAATCGAATAATCGAACTTACCCCCAACGGCATCATTGATAAAATGATGGATTATGATGATTACATCACCGATGAAAAAGTGTTAGCAGCAAGAGAACGTCTTTATAATTAATCACAATATAATTCGAAATAAAATGGTAAAACATATTGTAGCATTTAAATTAACAGGTAGTGACGAAGAACGTCGCGAAGTCGCTCTAAAATTTAAAGATGCGTTAATGGCTCTTCCCGAACAAATTGAGGTACTTCGTTCTATGGAAGTTGGGATTAATGAAAATCCTAACGAAACATGGGACGTGGTTCTAACAGCAATTGTTGATACAATGGCTGATGTGGAAGTTTATGCAAAACACCCTGCACATGTAGCTGCTGCAGGATTACTCGCCGGTCACAAAGGGGATCGCGCTTGCGTCGACTACGAATTCTAATAGTTTCAGATATTACTAAAATGACAAAACCGCATCTTAAAAACTAAGATGCGGTTTTGTTTATTTATTTGTCTAATTATTTCTGCTTTTTCAATTTGAAACCGGCATTTATTCCTTCATAGCTATCTAACAATGACATAGCTCCTTTAATAGTTGAATTATTAGATAATTCTGAAACTTTCTTCATTATTGATACCAATTTCTTGATATCAAAAGTTAAGCTCAGTGTACTCCCCGACAATGTTGTATATGCCGTAAGTTGACCGATCTTAATTTTACCAAATGCACTAAAATTGAAAATAAAATTCCCATCTTCTCCCTTTTCAATCACTCCTTGCAACGTTGCAAACTTTGCTTTCATCGTAAAATTCGCTGATTCATCAACCATGAGGCATAAATTAGTTAATCCGGCCTTCTCATAATAAGCCTTCAATTCATCTTCAACTGTCGCTGATGCAGCTGATCCGCCTATTTTCTTCAATACATTGTCGCTCTTAAAGCTAACGGCAGGGCTTGAATAATTCCACGAACCAACAAGTTGATTTAGTTCAATTTTATCTGTCGCCACTAAATTTCCTAAAATATTTCCTATTTTTGATTCTGTAGAAGTTGAATCTGATTTAGCATCGGTTACCTTCTCTATTAATGAGCCCAAATTAAATTGGGCATTTGACTGCAATGACAAAAAAATCGCAACAAATAATATTATAGATTTTCTCATTATATCTTTTAAATTAATTAACCTTTTCACTTATCTCATTATCAACCTTCTGCCATTGTGAATTTTGAGATTTATATTCGGGCACAATATGCTTCATCTCTGCAACAATGTCGTGAACATTATCCTCCAATAACATTGTCTTGAGCCGTTCAATATGCTCGGTTATTTGTTCAAATTTATATGTTCTCACCTTTGCAATCATAATTTTCTTATGCTTTGTTGCCAGTGTGAGCTCTTTATCATTTAATAATTCCTCATATAGCTTTTCGCCGGGACGTAATCCTGTTTCAACGATCTTAATATCTACATTCGGTCTAAATCCGGCTAACGATATCATACGAGTCGCTAAATCATATATCTTTATAGGTTTTCCCATGTCGAAGATATATATTTCACCTCCTTGCCCCATACAACCGGCTTCCAATACCAACGAACACGCCTCTGGAATAGTCATAAAGTATCGTATAATATCACGATGAGTAACTGTTACAGGACCACCTTCTTCTATTTGTTGACGGAATCGAGGTATCACAGAACCACTACTACCTAAAACATTTCCAAAACGTGTTGTGATGAAACGTGTATGGCGACCATCTTTTATTTTGTTGTTGTAAAAGAAAAGTGATTGCACATAAATTTCGGCAATTCGCTTTGATGCCCCCATCACATTGGTTGGATTTACTGCCTTATCTGTTGATATCATCACAAATTTATCTACATCATATTTTATTGATAAATCCGCAATGTTCTTAGTGCCAAAAACGTTGGTATATATTGCTTCTGATGGATTATTTTCCATCATTGGCACATGCTTATAAGCTGCGGCATGAAACACATATCTCGGACGATATTGACTAAATATATGATTCATACGATTGAAATTTGTAATATCGCCAATGCACAATTTCACATCTACATCAGGACATTTTTCTTCTAATTCCAATTGCAAATCATGCATAGGAGTTTCTGCTTGATCTACCAATACAATCTCTTTCGCTTTAAACAATGCTACTTGTCGCACTATTTCAGAGCCTATTGAACCTGCAGCACCTGTAATCAAAACCACTTGGTCACGTAATTGCTGCTCAATCATTGGATTGTTATTATTGATCACTTCACGGCCTAATAAATCTTCAATTTTGATATTTTGCACATGAGTAGACAAATTTGGCATAGAATTTCCATCTACATCAAACTCTTCAACTTGATTAAGCATCAATAGTTTTATGCCATTTTCAAAAAACGCATCAGCAAAACCACTTCGCATTAACTCAATCTGAGTTGATAAGAACAACAATGTATCACATTTATACTTTGCAAATACATCATTAATAGCTGAAGCATCATATTTTATGATGGGGATACCATTTACTGTGGTATTAATTTTCTTTTCTGATAGGCTTAACAATGCAACCGGGTCAAAACGTCCCTCAACTTCATTTTTCAATGCACTTGCTAATACAAAGGAATTTATTGCCGATCCCAATACTATCACCGGCTTTCTAACTACAGTGGCTCCATTTATGAGTGTATATAGATATTTTATTGTCAATCTCATACACATCATTATCGAGAATGCAAAAACTCCAATAATAAATATATTCCAAATGCTATAATACCTTTGTCCTGTAATTATCTCAAATGAAAATGCAACAAATGACAACACCACCGACGCAAAAAACACCAACATTGCAATTCGGTATACATCTTCAATTACAGATAATCTTACTATATACTGATACGACTTAAATAATATGCTAAAAAGCAAGTAGGCAAATAATATGATTATTGTTTTTATGACAGGAGTATACCAAACACCTTCACCTGAAACATAACTATTAAACGTAAATGTCAGAATGCAACTTATTGCTACAATAGCCATATCAGCCAATAACACAGTCCATCTCGGAGCCGGCGTAGCCGACAACACCTTCATTAATGACAATTTCGACAATCTGATTAAAATACGTCGACTCATATGATTTATGATTATTAATTATAATTTAGCGCGTTATTTTCTACAAAGATAATTTATATTTTTCCAATAACCCAATATTTTCTGATTTTTCATATCCTTAAAATACGTAAATCTAAATTATAAATACAAGTATGTTATCCCCTACTAAATGTTAATTTATTTTAACCATAAGAATACCACTATTATGAACAAAATGATGTAACTTTACAAGTTAATAATACAATAATCTTTTCACTATTCTTAGAATTAACATAAATGACTATTTGTAAGAAATTTATCATTCAATTATTATTTCTTATTATAACTCTTGGATTGTCCTCATGCTCTTCCGACGACTCTCCTACTGGGATTGGAAGCGGAATGGTAAATCTCAACCTAAATATTAATCCGTCTATAATCACATCATCCCAAGCCCCCCCTTCAATATTAATCCCACAACCCGATGATTTTTCCATCCTTATGAATAGTAACGATGGCAATGTTTCACAATCATGGGATACTTTTGTTAATTTCCCACAAAATAAACTTTTTAGGAGTGGATCATATACATTAACAGCATCATATGGCAATAATGAAATCGAAGGATTTGATTGCCCTTATTTTATTGGCAACACAACCATACAAGTTTCAGAGAATACTACTACAAATGCCAATATAGACTGTAAATTGGCAAATTCATTGGTAACTATAACTTATACCGATGCTTTTAAAAACTTTTTCGAGAAATTCAATATTTTAATTCATTCCGAGGGTGGAGCTTATTTTTCATACGATAAAGATGAAACCCGACCATTGTATTTAAATCCCGGCAAAATATCAATCATAACAAGTCTTACGAAAAAAAACGGCGTAAGTGCTACATTTCAACCAGCTGAAATAACTAATGCACTTGCTCAACATTTATATCACATCACATTTGATGTAAATATTGGAGAAAACGGAACCGAAGAATTATTAATTTCCTTTGATGATTCTGCAGCGACTGAAAACATCGCGCTAAATATTAGCGATGAAATGATGAAATCTCCTGCTCCTGAAGTTGCAACCATTGGCGTTCACAACAATGAAACTATAAATTTGGAAGAAGGTTGCAAAATGAGCGTCCCAATCGTCGCCAATATAACATCTGCTTCAGGGTTTAAAGAAATAGTATTAACTACTCAATCAAAATCACTAATTAATTCAGGTTTCCCTAATGAAATTGAATTGGTTAATGCCTCTGAAGAACACAAAAACACACTTTCTTCAATGGGGCTTAAAATTGATGGGTTATGGAATAATTCATCAAATATAGCGTCATTAGATTTTACCAATCTATTATCTAACATCCCGGTAATAGAAGAATCGAATAATATTTCAACGTTTACGATTATCGCTAAAGATAAGTTCTCTAAAATTAATAATCCTCTCACCTTTTATGTTTCAGTTGCTCCTATTGAAATCAATGTCAATAATACTCCAAAAGCAATCATCGGAATCAATAAAACAAACATCGCACTTTCTTCTCCCAACAAAATTGACCCAACCAAACTCAAATTCCTTGCTTCGAATGATAATCATGAATTTTGTGTTTGTAATATCAACAACGTTTCAGCGATAAACGACACCACATATTCGGTTGATTTATCTATTCCTAATGGGGTAAATAACTCTGATCTTAAAATTTTATATAATGGATCAAACAAAGCAAATATTGGCATTGAGCGCGTTCAACCTGAATTTACTATCGAAGTAGATGCTTTTGCCAATAAAGCTCATATTAAAATTAATGCAAAAAATGATAGTTTAACCGAAGTAATCACAAATAACATTAGCATTTATGCGAATGATACCGAGCCGGCAATACTTGGTCGAAATATCACATATGGAATAATCTCCATTTCAGGGCTTAAACCCGAAACATCTTATAAAATTAAAGCGACGATGATGAAA
Organism: Muribaculaceae bacterium; assembly: GCA_017399915.1. Taxonomy (GTDB): domain Bacteria; phylum Bacteroidota; class Bacteroidia; order Bacteroidales; family Muribaculaceae; genus RGIG4079. Next base: position 51,220 of record JAFQAS010000059.1, on the reverse strand, counting down.
GGGAACCCTAATGCAGTATACTCAAATACAGTCGTAGCAACTACCGAATCAAAGAGTAATGTGCCCGATGGAGATTTTGAAGATGTAAAAGAACGTATTAATTGCATTATTTTAAGTGGTGGTAAATATTCTCAAACTCATTTGCCAATATATAATCAACAAAATAAAACTGAGGTTATAGTATCAACTCCTAAAAAGAACTGGGCAACTGTAAACTCTAAGACTTTTCACGAATCATCAACTAATAAAAATACTTGGTACCTACAACCTTCTACAATGACAATATACGATGCAATATCGGGTTCAAAGGCGATGAAATTATCAAGTGTTGCATGGGACGCAAACGGAGAAGAAATCACCGACTATGCACAAAAACAAGGAGAATATGTGCCTTATAATAAAAACATTCCACACATTTCATATCGTGCAGCGGGTAAATTATTCTTAGGCGAATATAAATTTGATGCAAAAACAAATACCGAAATATACGACGAAGGCATTCCTTTTAGCTCTCGTCCCACTGCTCTAAATGGATATTACAAATATACTCCAAGTATTAATCAACTTCACGACAAAGGACTTGTAATTATCTCAATTATTAATAAAACGAAAGATAATGAAACCGAAATCGCTCATGGAGAATTTCTTTTCTCCGGAAATTCTGACTATACGGCCTTCAATGTTCCTCTTTCATATAAGAGCTTTGGCATTAAAGCTACTCATTTAAGAATAATGTTTGCATCATCAAATAATATTGGGTCAATTCAAGATGAGACAATGAAAATAATCACCTCTCATGATGTTGCCTCGGCATCTTCTATAGGTAGTTCTTTGTGGATTGACAATCTAACATTCTCATATTAAAAAATTAATATTAACTCACATAAATTATATGAAAAAATTTTATTACCTACTGCTACTTTCTGTCATCGCATTATTTAGTGCATGCGATGAGAATGATTGGAATAGCGAAGACCTTATGAAAACAGAAGGCACTTTGCTTCTTTCGTCATTAGACATCTCGATTGATAATTCAATCTACGATGCTAATAATTCAAAAGTTGATTCTGTTACTATTTTGGGGTCGTCAAACACTTCTGATTTTATTATCAACATTATTGAACAACAATCTCAACGAATTATAAACACTTGGAAATACGGCGAAATGCCCAATGATATTACTTTAAAAAAAGGTGAATACACTATCGAGGTAAAATCACATGAAGCAAATCCCGCTGAATGGGAAAAACCATATTTCTATGGTTCTAAAAAAATATCTATCAACAAAAACGAAACTACAATTATCGATGAGATTAATTGTTGTTTTGCCAATGTTAAAGTAAATGTCGAATATTCTGCCGACTTAGCCTCTGTGTTAGGAGATGACGCTATCGCCAAAGTATATATTACCAACGATGCAACACTTGAGTTTTCTCGTAACGAAGTTCGTTCAGGATATTTCTCTTTGCCATCGGCTACATCTTCATTAGTAGCTGAATTTAGTGGCACTATAAACAATGAGCCATTCTCAGTTCACAAAGTCTTTCCTGATGTAAAAGCCGGACAATCTCATACTTTTAGCTTCTCATTTGACGACTTGAAAAATGTAGAAAACCCCAATGCACCTTCAATCACAAGTGAAACAATATCAATAGATGAAGTAAACTTCATCACTGACACTATTATTGCCAAGGTGGATATTAACGCCCCATATGGCATTAAAAATTTTGTTGTTGATATCATCTCAGAGCAATTAACAAAAGAAGTGCTCCAGGAAGTGGGATTAGATGCAACCTTTGACTTAGCAAATCCCGGCGAGCTTGTTGGTCCATTGACCGAACTTGGGTTCCCTACCGGTAGTGCTGTAGTTGGTCAAACATATCTTGCTTTTGATATTACCGATTTTATGCAATTACTAAACATTTTCCCCGGTCAACATCAATTTAAATTAACAGTTGTAGACTCCAAAGGTAATACAACATCAAAGACCTTGACATTTGTAACACAACAAGGTCCTACTACCGACCAATCAGCCCCTACTATAACAAGTGAAACTCTCGACATAGATAGTGCTAATTATATCACTGAGAACATTATTGCAAAAGTTGATATAAATGTCCCAAATGGCATAAAAAACTTTGTTGTAGATATTATTTCCGAACAATTAACTCCAGATCTACTTAAAGAAGTGGGATTAGACTCTACTTTTGACCTCGCGAATCCGGGCGAACTTGCAGGGCCATTAGGCGAACTTGGCTTCCCTACCGGTGATGCTGTTGTAGACAAAACATACCTTGCTTTTGACATTACTGATTTTATGCAACTTTTGGTATTGTTCCCAGGTCAACATCAGTTTAAATTAACGATTACAGATAAAGCCGATAATATGGTTTCTAAAACACTTACATTTATCGCTCAATAAATTGAATTTAATAAACTAACAAATATTTCACATGAAAATTTTACGTATCACATTATGCACTCTACTGGCTATATGCATAAGTAGCACTACATATGCACAAGATACCATAAACTCTCAAGAGCCAAAACCATTCAAACGCAATCTTGAGCAAGTGTCATTTATTCCAAAAGGACAATGGATTACCGGTGTCAATGTAAATTACTCTCAATCAAACAGTGACAATTATCAATTCTTCATCGTAGAAAACCTAAATGGCAACAGCTATTCATTTAAAGTAAGCCCTATGGCTATGTATGCATTTAAAGATGACATGGCTGTGGGTGGACGTTTTGCATATGATCGTCAAATGACTAAATTAGAATCAGGTACAGTTAAAATCGATTCTGAAACAGATTACGATGTTGACAACCTATATAGCTTAAGTCACAACTACTATGGTACTGCTGCGTTTCGCAACTACATAAGCATGGGAAAGAGCAAACGTTTTGGCTTCTTTAATGAAGTGCAACTACAAGTTGGTGGCGGTCAATCAAAACTCTGCAACGATAGTGGTGATGATTTGACTGGAACATATGAGAAGAACTTCTCCATAGGCGTAGGGGTGTCACCCGGTATAGTTATGTTTCTTAACAACTATTCTGCAATAGAAGTGAATGTTGGCATAGTAGGTTTTAATTATACCCACACCAAGGCCACAACCGACCAGATTTATGTATCTGACCGCAAGAGTTCGTTAGCAAACTTTAAGTTAAACCTCATGTCAATTTCTTTTGGAGTTGCTTTTTATTTATAATAATGATGAAAAAATTAAATATATATATTGCAGCACTAATGATGGGGTCTATATCATTAAGTGCAACAGCAACAGAATATACAGCACCCGACTCTATTAAATACAGCAATATCGCAACCGAAGCTCCATCTATATGCGATGAAAAAGTTATAGTTGGTAACGATACTGTTAGCATGATTATTAAAGAGAAGAACTTTGGTCGCTACGATCGTGGTCTTTATAACTACTTATATATACCAAAAGGCGATTGGGCATTTGGATTAAATGCTTCATATGGAGAATTTAATGCTGATGATGTCCAAATACTTTCTATTTTAAAAGACTTTGATTTTAGAGGCGAAATATACTCAATAAAACCATCTGCATCATATTTCTTCAAGAATAATCAATCAATAGGTATGAGATTGAACTATACTCGAGGCAAAGCAAATATTGATAATTTTGTTGTCGATTTCGATGAAGACTTAAACTTTTCGATTAAAGACGTGAGCTATGATTCAAAATCATATGGAGTATCGGTTTTCTATCGTAATTATATTGGATTAAGCAATCTCAAACGATTTGCAATTTTCAATGAGGCAGAGCTTTCTTATAGCGGAGGGCGCTCGGCTTTCAAACGCTATTATAATGGAGAATTAAGCGACACTCGCACCACTGTAAATGAGGCTAAACTTAGCTTCAGTCCCGGTGTGTGCGTATTTATTCACGAAAACATATCATTTAATGTGTCTTTTGGAGTATTAGGTCTATACTTACGCGACGAAGATCAAAAGACTAACGGAGTTGATGAAGGTTCACGTTTCTCAAGCGGAGCCAACTTCAAATTCAACCTATTTAATATCAACTTTGGACTTGGTATAAACATCTAATATATTGTGCCTTATGAAATTAACAAATCATATAAAAATAACTTTTGCTCTTTTAATTGCAATACTTCCTTTTACAAGTTGCATCGAAAATGATGTTCCATATCCTCGCATTCAGCCCAACTTCATATCAATAACAGCCGAACACCAATTACAAACGGCATCTATTGATACTATAAATCGTAAAATTACATTATTTTTAAATGATAGTGCCGATATTAAGAATGTCAATATCACTTCATACACTCTAACCGAAGGTGCTTCAATAGTAGCACCTCAACTAACCGGTAGTATTGATTTGTCACAATCGGTCAACGTTACGGTTAAATTATATCAAGAATATAATTGGGTAATTTCTGCCGTTCAAAACATCGAACGCTATTTCACCGTATCAAATCAAATCGGTGTTTCATCTTTCGATGTTGCATCGCGACGTGTCATTGCATATGTTTCTACTAATGCTGACATTACAAAGGTTAATGTCAAATCAATTAAATTAGGTTCAAGCCTATCAACTATCACTCCTAATATAGAAGGTAGTGATATTGATTTTACTTCTCCTGTAACTGTTGATGTTACCGACTATGGTCGCACCGAAACATGGACCATATATGTAATCCCAACCGAATCAGAAGTTGTAACCAATCGAGTAGATGCTTGGACTAAAGTTGCATGGGTGAATGGTTCGGCTCAAGTAGGAAATGACAATGGTGTTGAATATAGATTAGCAACTGATACTGAATGGACTAAAGTTCCTTCAGAATGGGTTACTCACAATGGAGGAGACTTTACCGCTCGCATTATTCACCTTAACCCTAACACCGCATATGTAGCTCGCGCTTATTCAGGAAACAAATATGGCGAAGAAATCGAATTCACTACTGGTTCAGAAGTTCAAGTCCCCAACTCAAGTTTCGATTCTTGGTGGAAAGATGATAAAGTTTGGAATCCATGGGAACAAGATGGTGTATCATATTGGGACACCGGTAATAAAGGTGCCACAACATTAGGCCAAAGTAATAGTGTGCCTTCTGAAGAAACCGTTTCAGGAACCGGTTATGCGGCAAAATTAGAGACTAAGTTTGTGGGTATTGGTGCAGTTGGCAAGTTGGCTGCAGGGAACTTATTTAGTGGTACATATGTTCGCACTGACGGAACAAATGGTATTCTTCATTTTGGACGAGAATTTACTCAACGACCAACAAAATTAAAAGGATATTTAAAATATAACTGCGCTACTATCAGCCACTCAAACACAACCATGAAGCACCTAATCGGACAACCCGACACATGTACTGTTTGGGTCGCTCTTGCCGATTGGGAAAGTCCGTTTGAGATTCGCACTAACCCAAGCAACCGCCAACTATTTGATGAAAATGATCCTCATGTAATCGCATACGGACGTTTGCAATATGGCGAATCTGTTCCTGAGTATACTCCATTTGAAGTTGAATTCAATTATCGCGATACTCAACGCGTGCCTCGATATATCGTAATTGTAGCATCAGCAAGTAAATATGGTGATTTCTTCACCGGTGGAGATGGTTCAGTGCTTCATGTCGACGAGTTCTCTCTCGACTACGATTACTAACAATAATAAAATCACAAACACGAAATACAAAATTGTATTAATTGTTTGTGATTTTTGTTATAAAAATAGTTTATAAAAATTTTTATTTATATCTTTGACACTGCGTAAAATAATTATTAAATCATATAACTCATGAAAATCAAATTCATAACATTATCGGCAATATTTGCCGCTACCGGCTTAATGTCTGTTGCTTCAGCATCTGAGTTTACTAAAAATTCAGATAAAGTAATTCTACATGCATGGTCTTGGTCGTTTAATACCATTGCCAACAATATGAAAGATATTGCCAATGCTGGATATGACTATGTCCAGACTTCTCCTGCCAATACTTGCTATGTAGGTGAAGATGGTGGAATGGCACTATTCAGCCAACCCGGAGATAGCATCAAAGGCAAATGGTATTATTATTATCAACCAACCGATTGGAAGATTGGCAACTATATGTTGGGCTCGCGCGATGAATTTAAAGCAATGTGTGATAGTGCATATAAGTATAACGTTAAAGTTATAGTTGACGTATTGCCTAACCACACTGCTATCGACCATAATGCAGTGTTACCAAGCCTTGACAATGCGGTAGGCGGGCATAAAAATCTATTCCATGCCAATGGGTTCAAACCAATAACCAAATGGAATGACCGCATGGAATGTACAACTGGCGAAATGGGAGGGCTTCCTGATGTAAATACCGAAAATCCCGATTTCCAATACTACTACCTACAATATGTCAACGATTTGATTAATCTTGGTGCGCGTGGGTTTAGATATGACACAGCTAAGCATATCGGATTACCATCTGACCCTCTTGATCCCAAATCGGAACGAAATAACTTTTGGGACATAGCAACCGGACGTGAGGGAGTGAAAGGATTATCTCTTTTGATGCCCGATAGCCTATTTATTTATGGTGAAGTTCTTCAAGACAAAAATGTAAAAGAACTTGAATATGCCGAATATATCGATCAAACAGCAAGTAGCTATGGACATGCTCTTCGCGAAGCAATCAATAAAGGTTCATACAATGCCTCTGATCTAAAAACTTGGCATCACCCTGTCGATGCGTCAAAACTTGTTACATGGGTTGAATCACACGACACCTATTGCAATGCTCACGAATCGGCAGGTATGAGTGATGAGCAAATTAGAGCTGCATGGGTATTCCTTACTGCAAGAAATGGTGGCACCCCGCTATTCTATAGCCGACCTGCAGGTAGCACTCGCGAAAACTATTGGGGCAACAATCGTATTGGAGAAAGAGGTAACGACGAATTCAAACACCCTGCAGTAGTTGCAATAAACAACTTCCGAAAAGAAATGCAAGGAGAACAAGAACAAGTATTCACTACCGAAAACGGCTCTATCGTTGAAGTCGCTCGCGGTTCTAAAGGCATTGCTCTTATTAATTTCTCTACAAAAGAATGTAAATATGAATTACCCACAACACTTGCTGATGGTGAATACACCGATAAAGTCAGTGGAAACATAGTGAAAGTAAAAAACGGAAAGATAAAAGGCAAATTAGCTCCATTAGCAACTTATATTATATATTAAATCGACTATCCTTATATCTTTCTTGAATAATAAAAATAACCATCGACTTGAAACAAATCAAGCCGATGGTTTTCATTTTGCCACACATATTATCAATTTTAACCAAATTTAAGATAGTAACATATTTTAGGCCAACCAAGCATTAATACAACAAATGCACACCACTACAATCTTTATTGCATACATTTAAAACAATTATGTGATATTTAATATCAAATTATAAACTCTATGTTATACAACATATTTTCATTATGCTATTCTTTTCAATTTTTTTTCTTTTCTTTGTTATAGAAATAAAAGACGAATCTTCTTAAAATTAAATAATACCATACAAAAACAACAAGTTATAAAAGCTTTTTCATATAATTTCAAAATAGACGACTGAATCTAACATTAAGTACTATGTGTGTAGGAATTTAAGAGTGGCATCCGTGAGGATTTCCACTCTTTCTCTTTATATCACAAAAAGAAAGCAGAGTGTCAAGTAAATAACACTCTGCTCGTTATATTAGTTTTTGAAAGCTTTATTACTTATTTTTTTCAGCATCAGGAGCGATTAACTTATATCCTTTACCATGGATATTAATAATCTCAATAGATGGATCATCTTTTAGATGTTTACGAAGTTTTGTGATATAAACATCCATGCTACGAGCATTAAAGTAATTATCATCAATCCAAATTGTCTTTAACGCAAAATTACGTTCAAGAATTTCATTTACATGTGCACAAAGAAGACTTAAAAGTTCCGATTCTTTAGTAGTCAACTTAGTAACTTTATCTTCAATCATGAGCACTTGTTTTTGAGTATCAAAGGTAAACTTACCGATTTTATACATAGTAATTTCTTTACCTTTTTTACCTTTTACACGACGCAAAATTGCTTCAATACGGAATACAAGTTCTTCCATCGAAAATGGTTTTGTGATATAATCATCAGCACCAATTTTAAACCCTTCAAGAATGTCTTCCTTCAATGATTTAGCAGTAAGGAAAATAACAGGGACTTCACTATTTACTGTTCTTATTTCTTGTGCCAATGCAAAACCATCTTTTTTAGGCATCATCACATCGAGAACACAAATATCATATTTACCTTTTAGAAATGCTTTATAACCACTTTCGCCATCGGCAAAAAGGTCAGCATTAAAGCCTTTTGCTTGAAGATATTCTCTCAACAACATGCCAAGATTTTCATCATCTTCGCATAAAAGAATACGCATACGATCTTCCATAATTTCTTAATTTTTAGTTATTAATGGTAATGTTATTATAAATTTTGTTCCTATATTTAATTCACTATCTACATGTATTTCGCCACCTAATTCGTGTACCATCTTGTACACATATGCCAATCCAAGACCAAATCCTTTCACATCGTGACGATTTCCTGTCGAAACTCTATAAAATTTCTCAAAAATACGCTTATGATTCTCTTTCTTTATACCTATACCATTATCGGCAATAGATATTTCTAATTTTGAGTTTGACCTATTTCGAGATGACACAACCAATTTAAGGGGTTCATCTTCCTTTCGATATTTTACAGCATTATCCAACAAATTAAATATTACATTTGTAAAATGCATCTCATCTACATTAACGATAGGATCTTCTGCATCTAATTTCGCTTCTATTTGGCCTCCATATTTTTCGACCTTAAGTTTAAACGTATTTACTATATTATCTATAGCTGCATTTGCATCTACTTCTTGTAATTTCAATGTGGCTTTTTGGCGTTCAAACATCGACATTTGAAGCACCTTCTCTACTTGGAATCGTAATCGCTTTGTTTCATCTGTTATAACTGTTGATATATGTTGAAGCATTGCAGGAGATTTGCGAACAGAGCTATCATTTAACATTTGAGCAGCAAGCGAGATTGACGAAATTGGTGTTTTAAATTCGTGTGTCATATTATTGATAAAGTCGTTCTTCATTTCTGTTAATTTCTTTTGGCGAAAAACCACAATGATTGTGAATATGAATATTATCAATAATATAATTGTAAATGCAAACGACGGAATCATAAATTTCACCGAAGAAAAAATATAATCATCTTTTGTAGGGAAATAAACATTTAAATTATATCGCTTACTTTCAGGGTCACTCTGAAACAATGCTTGAGTTCCAAATGCACTTTTATCTTCCACGTCCGATACATAACCACTTGTCTTATATACCTCTTGCCCATATCTATTTACTATAGCAAACTCCACGGGCAATTCCATCCCATTATTTTTAAGCTCCGATTTTAAATACGACTCAACCACAATAGAATCGGCCCTTTCGCGTATAGGGCGTTCACTGGCTTGATTTAATATATTTAGAATTACCTCATCAATTAATCCTTTTTGATATAGATATTGTCCTTTGATTTTTTCCTTTAAAGCCTTATAATGGTCACGTTTTAAGTCGTTTTGAGCAAATTGTATTTGATTAATTTTATCCGGATCACCCGATATGGTTATATCGGCCTCAACGCCTGAAGATGATTTAAATGAATATACAAGACCGGTCTGAGCAGGCAATGCTCCTTTCGATTGCGTGAAAACCAGTCCGGAACTCATATTTGAAGCATCTTCCACTAGAAAATATCTCGCTTCATCTCGCTCAAGCATATTAGCTACAGTACTCAAACTACTGGTAACACCTTCACGAAATTGATCTTCGCGCATTCTAATCATGTTTTTCATATACAATATCTGAACATAAAGCAAACCCATAAAGGTTAACCCCATCAAAATTGCCAATGTCCATATTGTTGACTTTTTCATTGTGTTTATTCTTGAGATTCAGATAATTAAACTTTATTATGTTAACAATTAAAATGCCTTTTTGTTTATAAAATAATCTATAAGTCATAGTTGCATTTTAACATTGCGTGTCAAAATTAACATTTAAATGTGAAATATGCAAATCCTAATTATAAAAAAATGAGTTTTAGCACTATTTTTATTGCAAAAACTCCAATTTTAATTTAGAATAACACCTTTTATCAATCGACTAATCCTAATAAGGGCTTAGCCTTTCTTTTGGGCAATGTAACTCTTAACATAATGTATCCCAACAACCCGGAGGCTATAGATCCAACAATTATTCCGAGTTTAGACTGATTAAGTAATTGCAGACCATCAACCCCAATAGAACCAAACGATAAATTAGCAATAAACATTGATACAGTAAAACCTATTCCACCTAACAATGCAACAGACATCAACATCTTCCAATTTGAGTATTGGGGCATTGGGGCAATATTCATTTTAATAACAAGCCACGAAAATGAGAATATACCAACAACTTTACCTACCATCAAAGCACACATCACCGCAAGACTAACTCCCTCAAACAATGTCGTTATATCAATATTGTTCATTGAAATACCGGCATTAGCAAATGCAAAAAATGGTATAATAACAAAATTTACGATTGGGTGCAATGAATCTTCCAAATCTTGCAATGGGGAGATTACTTTATCTGATGCCGATTCTACTTGTTTCAACCAATCCATCTGATTTTTTGTTAGGATTGTGCGTTTATTTAGTCGCTCGTCATCTTCTGCGTGAAAATTAGATATTGCATTTCGGATTTTTCTTATATATATTTTAGGCTCAAACAATGGTGTAGATGGGATACAAAATGCCACTAATACTCCGGCAATTGTAGAGTGTATGCCCGAATTGAGAAACAAGTACCAAACACCCATGCCAATCAACAAATAAAACATTTTACTTTGTATCTTAAATCGTGCACCTAAAATCAGCACAACCAACAATACTAAAGCATAAACAAGCATCATAACATTAATATTAGAAGAATAGAATATTGCAATCACAATTATTCCGCCAATATCATCTACTACCGCCAACGTTGTGAGAAATATTTTTAATGAAATGGGGACTCGCGTACCAAACATACCTAATATTCCTAAAGAAAATGCAATATCAGTTGCCATTGGGATCGCAGCTCCCCCAACATAATCTGTTCCCCATCCAAATAATAAGAAGATGACTACTGGCACTACCATTCCCCCAATAGCAGCGATAATGGGCAAAATTGCTTTTTTTAACGATGATAATTCACCGACTAAAACTTCTCTCTTTATTTCCAATCCTATTGCAAAGAAAAAGATTGACATCATTGCGTCATTTATAAATTGCAACACCGTCATAGGATGCCCTCCGTGACTAAACAAATTAAACTCTCCAACTTGCAATCGCACCTCTTGTGCCCAAAAATCGAAATAATAAGAATTTACACTTGGAATATTTGCAACTATAAAAGCCATAATTGTTGCAAAAATCAAAACATTTCCTCCCGTCACATGACGGCGCATCGCCTGTCGAGCCGAATAAAATGAGCCTTGAACCGGTTCTTCTATATTTGAGAATTGAGTCATATTTTATTTCAGTAACTATTATATAACAGAAATAAAAAGGTATCGTTCATCTAATTCAAGTTTAATTTGTGATTCACGACACCTTTTTTATGCGATTTTATTTAATCCAACTTTAGAACAGCTAAGAAAGCCTTTTGTGGCACCTCGACCGAACCGATCTGTTTCATTCGTTTTTTACCTTTCTTTTGTTTCTCAAGCAATTTGCGTTTACGAGAGATATCACCACCATAACACTTTGCTGTTACATCTTTACGGACTGCCTTAATCGTTTCACGAGCTATAATCTTAGCACCTATCGCCGCCTGAATAGCAATATCAAATTGTTGACGAGGAATGAGTTCTTTTAGTTTTTCACACATGCGACGACCAAATGACACCGCGTTATCCACATGTGTTAAAGTACTAAGAGCATCAACACTTTCTCCATTAAGCAAAATATCGAGCTTTATCAATTTTGATTCACGAAAATCATGGATATGATAATCAAATGATGCATATCCTTTTGAAATTGATTTTAATTTATCATAGAAGTCAATCACAATTTCGCCAAGGGGCATATCAAATATTATTTCCATACGATTTCCCGAGATATACTCTTGTTTAACAAGCTCGCCTCGTTTCCCAAGACACAAGGTCATTATTGGACCAATATAATCAGCCGCAGTAATTACTGATGCACGAATATATGGTTCTTCAATATGGTCGATAAGTGTAATATCGGGCAATCCTGATGGATTATGCACCTCAGTCATTTCTCCTTTCTTGTCATAAACTCTGTAAGAAACGTTAGGCACTGTAGTGATTACATCCATATCAAATTCTCGGCCAAGGCGTTCTTGCACAATCTCCATATGCAAAAGCCCCAAGAAGCCGCAACGGAAGCCAAATCCAAGCGCCATTGACGACTCAGGTTGGAATGTCAATGAGGCATCATTAAGTTGAAGTTTTTCAAGCGATGCACGAAGATTTTCATAATCTTCAGTCTCTATGGGATAAACACCGGCAAACACCATAGGTTTAACTTCTTCAAATCCCTCAATAGCGGCATCACATGGAGCTTGAACGTGAGTAATTGTATCTCCCACTTTTACCTCCTTTGAAGTTTTGATGCCTGAGATAATATAGCCCACATTTCCCGCCGACAGTTCCTGTCCCGGAACCATATCAAGTTTTAACACTCCAATTTCATCAGCATGATATTCTTTTCCGGTAGCAACAAATTTCACAAAATCATTCTTGCGGATACGTCCATTTACGATTTTAAAATATGCTATAATGCCACGAAATGGATTAAACACCGAGTCAAAGATTAATGCTTGTAACGGAGCATCGGGATCACCTACCGGAGCCGGAACTCGCTCAATGATTGCTTGAAGAATTTCCGGGATACCAATACCGGTTTTCCCACTTGCGCGTATAATTTCATCAGGGTCGCAACCCAATAAATCTACTATTTGATCCTCCACCTCCTCAGGCTTAGCGCTATCTAAGTCTACCTTATTTATAACCGGAATAATTTCTAAATCATTATCTATTGCCATATAGAGATTTGAGATTGTTTGCGCTTGAATACCTTGAGAAGCATCTACTATAAGTAGAGCACCTTCACATGCTGCAATAGAGCGCGACACCTCGTATGAAAAGTCAACGTGTCCCGGAGTATCAATAAGGTTTAATGTATATTGCTCTCCATTTAATGAATATTGCATTTGAATTGCATGACTCTTGATTGTTATACCACGTTCACGCTCCAAATCCATATCATCAAGCACTTGTGCTTGCAAATCTTTTTGTTCTATTGTATTAGTAAATTCAAGCAAGCGGTCGGCCAATGTAGACTTACCATGGTCGATATGAGCAATAATACAAAAATTCCTTATATTCTTCATCAAATAATAGTTTCAATAGTGATTTTTATTAGTCACATTTTTTCAATTTACAAAATTACAAAATTTATTCATATTTCAAGCCTCTTTAGTGCATTTTTGATACATTTGTTTATACTTCAAGGGCTTTATCATCCATATTAAATAAAGGCGTGGCATTGCTACCACGCCCACATCAAACATATCCCTATACACAAGACTTTACTTTGATGCTTTTTATCTTCTTAAAATCAATAATTCCATTGAGATGCTATCATGCGGATACTTGGACAACCTTGAGTGCGAAGATCTGTAATCATATTAAATCGGCAATTGATAAACATTAATTGTTGATCAAATGACACATCAAGAGTCATCAAATTATTATTGTTACAAATTAATCGCTCAAGCAAATATTGATTTGACAAGTTCAATTCTTCAAGATCATTAAACGAACAATCCACTATTGTTAATTTAGGGCAATCACTCACTGTGAGAGTCGTAAGGTCGTTATTTGAACAATATAAATCTAACAATGAGCCACAATCACGCATTGACAACGACTTTAATCTATTATTCATACATGAGAATGCATACAACGAAGGTAAGCCTTGAACAATCATTGTTGTAAAATGATTATCATCAACGTTGAGATATTGCAAATTGTCAGTACCAAGTAAATTCAACGAAGTCAAACGATTATATCCACACATAAGAGTAGTAAGATTTGAACAACCGTCTACATAAAGGTTCTCCAATCTACAATCCTGAACATATAGAGTTTGCAAACTTATGGCATTTCTCGCATCTAATGCCACAAAAAGGTTTTGAGAACAATTAAGATATTTCAATGCCGGCACTTCACTTACCACAAAATCAGTAAGTCTATTGTTGTTTATAGCAAGATGAGTAAGGGCATTACAACCGGCCAAGTCAATCTGCGACAACATATTATGTGAAGCATTTAGATTTGTCAAAGAGCTATTGCTATTTAACGACAACATTGACAAATGATTACGCGACACATTTAATGTTACAAGTTTTTTAAAATTTTTAAGCGATAAATCTCCTATCAGCTTCTTGCCTTGCCAATCAATGGCTGTAACATGACCATTTACTATCGTAAGCCCATGCCATGTAGATGGAGAATTTAAATCGGTGATTTTAAGTTCTTGAGCATTTGACTTCCCTTTATCGTCGGATTGCATCAAGAATGTTTTGAGCTGACTTAGTTCGTTTTTGTCGAGTTTTTGAGCGAAAGCAGTTGCGCCACACAATGCAAGTGCTATCAATAATACTGATTTTTTCATAAAAATTTTGGTTAGGTTATGAGGGTTTGTTAATTTAATGATTTAACACCTCAACCTAACCAAAAGTTTTCAATATTTATAAAAGTTATCTTAACGGAGATTTTTTAATCTTTATCTTTTTGCAATTTTTTGACTATCAAAATGGTGTAGGAGCATCATCACTCGACATTAAGAAATCGGCATTACCTCCCATCAACGGATTGGCTGATGGTTGTTGTTCTCCCTCTATAGATTCACTATTCAATTTAGAGCCAACAGTTTTTAAAGATGATGATGGATTATCATCCCAATTCTCAAATCGGGCATACATACCTTGAAAACGCAATTTTATATCCCCAACCGAACCACTACGATGCTTTGCTATAATAAATTCGGCAAGACCTCTAATATCATTTCCCTCTGCATCTGTAGTTGACTTTACATAATATTCGGGACGATGAATAAAGCACACCATATCGGCATCTTGCTCAATGGCTCCACTCTCACGCAAGTCAGATAGTTGCGGACGCTTCCCATCTGCTCTATTCTCCACACTACGATTCAACTGAGACAACGCAATAATAGGAATATTCAATTCTTTGGCAAGTTGCTTTAGAGAACGAGAGATCAAACTTACTTCCTGCTCACGACTACCATACTTCATTCCCGATGCATTCATCAACTGCAAATAGTCGATGATTATAAACTGAATATTATGTTCTCGTTGTAATCGGCGCGCTTTTGTTCGCAATTCAAAAATCGAAAGTGATGGAGTGTCATCTATATATAACGGTGCGCTATATAAATGTTTTACTCTCGACAACAATTGATCCCATTCCATTTGAGACAATCTACCACTCTTGATTTTTTCCCCTTCAATTTCACACGTATTACAGATCAGACGATTTACCAACTGCAAATTTGACATTTCCAGAGAAAATACTGCAATAGGGATATTATAATTCACAGCCATATTTTTGGCCATTGACAACACAAACGCAGTCTTACCCATTGCCGGACGAGCCGCAATGATAATCAAATCTGAATTTTGCCAACCCGAAGTGACTTTATCCAAGTCATGATACCCCGATTGCAATCCACTAAGCCCTGATTTTTGGTTAGCGGCAATTTGTATTTGCTCTATCGCTTGTCCAATTACCGGGTCGATTTGAGTAACATCTTTTTTCACATTACGTTGTGATATCTCAAACAATCGACCTTCGGCCTCTTGCAACAAATCATCTACGTCATTACTTTCATCAAATGCTTTTGATTCAATTGATGACGCAAAAGTTATCAACTCACGAGCCAAATACTTTTGTGCTACAATTCGTGCATGATATTCAACATGCGCGCCCGATGCTACTCGTGATGTTAAATCAGATATAAACACTGCGCCACCAACCTTTTCAAGGTCGCCATTTTGGCGCAACTTCTCTGTCACTGTAAGCATATCGATTGGTCGTTGCGCAGCGCCAAGTTGTTGAATTGCAGCATATACCAATTGATTTGCCGGTTCATAAAAACTTTCGGGGCGCAAAAGATCACACACCAACGTATATGCATCTTTTTCAAGCATCAATGCTCCCAACACAGCCTCTTCCAAGTCATTATCTCGAGGCTGCATACGCCCTCCGGCATCATACAATGGTTGATGCTGGGGTTTAGATCGTCTATTAAATGTTTTATTGTCAGTATCTGCCATTATTTTACGTTTTATAAAGCACAAAGTTACATTAAAAAATCCATACACTATTATAGCATATGGATTTTTTATTAACGATTTATTTACATCTTATTTCTTTTTAATTTTCATAGGTAGCGCATAATCATTCAGATGATTATCCCACAAATAATGATGTGTTTCACGGGCTACAACTCCCGACAAGAGCAACAATGCAATGAGGTTAGGAAGTGCCATTAGCGCATTCATCACATCAGAGATGTCCCACACTATATTTAATTCAGCAACTGCCCCAACATACACTGCGATAATCCAAATAAAGCGATAAACTTTAATATATTTCACACTACTTAGATATTCCACAGCTTTTTCGCCATAGTAACACCAACCAAGAATTGTTGAAAATGCAAATGTAAACAATGAGATTGTCAACATCGTACTACCAAACATTGGTATTTTCGAGAAGGCGGCTGAAGTGAGAGCTGCACCTTTGGTATAGTCGATATCAGGATATGCTAAAATACAACTTACAAGGACAATACCGGTTAATGCGCAAATAATTACTGTATCCCAAAATGTCCCCGAAGCAGAAACTAAAGCCTGTCGCACCGGGTTGCGTGTTTGTGCGGCTGCGGCTACTATAGGAGCAGAACCCAATCCCGACTCATTTGAGAACAATCCACGCGCAATACCATATCGCATTGCCATAATCATTCCGGCGCCAATCGCACCTCCACCGGCAGCATCAAATGTAAATGCCTCTTTTAATATTACCGATATAGCCTCAGGCACATAATTAATATTAATACACATAAGCCACACACAACCGCCAATATAGAAAAAGGCCATCAATGGAACAAATGTTGTACATACTTTTGCTATACCCTTTACTCCAAATATTATTACAAGAGCAACTAATACCACAAGCCCTATCCCAACAAATTGAGGGTCTATACTCCAATTCTCATATACTAATTTTGCAATTGAATTAGACTGAACCATATTTCCTATTCCAAGCGCAGCTACCGCCGTGAAAACACAAAACAACACGGCGAGCCACTTTGATTTCAATCCATATTCCAATGCATACATCGGTCCGCCTGACATTTCACCTCGTTCATTGGTGACTCGATACTTTATTGCAAGAAGCCCTTCTGAATACTTAGTTGCAATACCTAAAACTCCTGTCAACCAACACCAAAACACAGCACCGGGGCCACCCAATGCAATGGCTGTTGCCACTCCGATGATATTACCGGTACCAATTGTAGCTGCAAGTGCAGTGGCAAGTGCGGCAAATTGGCTCACATCTCCCTTTGATTTTTCATCTTTTTGTATTGATAATTTTATCGCGGTAAATATTTTTCTTTGAGGGAAACGCAATCTTATTGTTAAAAACAAATGAGTGCCCAACAATAATATAATCATTGGCCACCCCCAAATCACCGTTCCTATTTCCTTTATTATTTGTGGTATTTGCTCCATGTAGGTATCAAAATTACTGAATCTGAGTGCAAAGATAGCAAATAATCACCGATTTATAGACCTTTAGCATCATAAAAAGCTCTATTTGAAAATAAATGTGTATTTTTGTAGTTTATTATAGTAAGAGAATAATATTTTAACATGATTGAATACATCAAAGGGCAATTAGCCGATTTAACCCCTACATATGCAGTTATTGACTGCAATGGTGTAGGTTACTTATTAAACATTTCTGTACCTACTTTCTCTTCTTTAGAAGGCAAAACTGAGGCGAAATTACTCGTGCACGAAGCTATTCGCGAAGATGCTCACACTCTTTATGGTTTTATAAACGAACAAGAACGAAGCCTGTTTCGTCTCCTGATTGGTGTCTCTGGTGTTGGAGCAAACACAGCTCGAATGATTTTATCATCAATTGCAGCCCCTCAATTAGAACAAATTATTCTTTCGGGCGACCATGCTACTCTAAAAAAAGTTAAAGGCATAGGTTCAAAAACTGCTGAGCGCATAATTGTTGACCTCAAAGATAAAATAAAACCCATAGGTGATACGTTAATATTACAGCAATCTATGACTAATGAAGTGTTTGACGAAGCATTAGCGGCATTAGTTATGCTTGGGTTCAATCGCCTACAGTCACAGAAAGTGCTAAAAAAACTATTTGATAGTGAGCCCTCTCTCAAAGTTGAAGTTGCAATAAAAAAGGCACTTACAATGATGTAAGAGGGAGCTATAACGTATTTTAATGGGAAAAGTAAGTAAAAAACGGAACATACAAAGAATATTGTTGGGAGTGGTGATGACCATCATCTCAACTTCTGTTGTATTATCCGTTGCTCAATACCATAAATCTACCCTAAAAGCCCCCGCTCCTGCCCAAACAGTTGCTCCCGAAGCACCCAAAGAGGATAACAACAAAAAAAATGATCGTTATAGCACGGCAAAACAACCAACAAACGTTCTGCCTTCAAATAGTGCTGAATACAATTTCCCTACTAAGCAAGCCGCACCCCAATCTTATGAGGAATTGCTCACTCCTCCCGAAACCCCTATCGACCTTAAGCAACCACAAAATATCGAGTCGCATGTAGAATACGACACCGACACACGTTCATATGTTGTGCGAACCAAAGTTGGTGACCGAGAAATAATGACACCTTTCATTCTCTCTGACAAACAGTATAATGATTGGCAAACTCGCGTCGCAATGCAAGAATATTATCGCCAACGCAATGCCGAAGCTGTTGAACAAAAAGAGAAACAACCTTTCAATATTTTTGATATGAACTTTGCTCTTGGCCCGTTAGAAAAGATATTCGGTCCCGGAGGTGTACAACTAAAAACACAAGGCTCGATAACCATCAATATGGGGGTAAAGTCGAATAAAACCGACAACCCGTCTCTATCTCTCGACTCTCGCCGTAAAACCTACTTTGATTTTGACCAAAAAATTCAAGCCAACATCACTGCTTCAGTGGGTGACCGCATGAAGTTTAATATGTCATATAACACTGATGCTACGTTTGACTTTGACTCAAAAAACATAAAACTTGCTTACGAAGGTAAAGAAGATGATATCGTTAAGAATATCGAGGCCGGTAACGTAAGTATGACTACCGGTTCTTCTCTTATTAAAGGGAGCACCGCTCTATTTGGGGTAAAAACCAAACTCCAATTTGGCAAACTCACAGCTACGGCTTTGGTTTCTCAACAAAACTCCGAATCAAAGACAGTTAACACAAAAGGTGGAGCCCAAACAACTGACTTTGAAATTAATGCCGACGAATACGACCAAAACCGCCACTATTTCTTAGCTCACTATTTCCGTGACAATTACGATAAATTCGCATCGAAATTACCCTACGTATCTTCGGGAGTAAACATCACTCGCATCGAAGTGTGGGTAACCAATAAAAGTGGCAACTACAACCAAGCGCGCAACCTGGTAGCGTTTATGGACTTAGGTGAAAATCGCCGATTGGCTAATAATTATTGGGTCCCCAATCACACTTTCGACAATCCGGCAAACTCATCAAACAATTTGCTCTCAACCATCAAAAACGAATACCCCGACGCTCGTAATATAAATTCTGTAACTCAAGCACTTGAACCACTTGCCGCTCATGGATTTGATGGGGGTAAAGACTATGAAAAGATTGAGAGCGCACGCCTATTAGGTGAAAGCGAATATACATTAAACCCCACCTTAGGTTATATTTCTATTAAAAGTGCATTGAATGCCGATGAGGTTCTCGCAGTTGCATATGAATACACTTATAACGGACAAGTTTACCAAGTGGGGGAATTTTCGGGCGACGTTACATCTACCGATAATTCTATTTATGTAAAGATGCTCAAGAGCACCACAGTTGCGCCCAAGTTGCCAATGTGGGACTTGATGATGAAAAACGTTTATTCTCTTGGTGCTTACAAAATACAAAAGAGCAAATTCAAGCTAAACATCAAATATCTCAGTGACACTACCGGTACTCAAATTAATTACCTACCGGTTCCGGGACTTAACGACAAATCACTCCTTCAAGTGATGAATCTCGACCGCATTGACAATAACGAGCAATCAAATCCCGACGGATTCTTTGATTATTTAGAAGGTTATACCGTGCAATCGGCTACCGGTCGAATCATATTCCCGGTTGCTGAGCCATTTGGTTCTCATCTCGAATCTAAAATCAACAATCCTGCATTAGCTGAACAATATGTATATAACGAACTCTATGACTCTACTATAGTTGTTGCCCGACAATTTGCCGACAAGAACAAATTTATTCTTTCAGGTGAATATCAAGCATCATCAGGTTCGCAAATTCGCCTTAATGCAATGAACGTGCCTCGTGGATCAGTTGTCGTAACTGCAGGTGGGGTTACGTTGGTAGAAAACAGCGATTACACCGTCGACTATTCAATGGGTATCGTCACTATAACCAATCAAAGTATTATCGACTCAAGGCAAAGCATCAGCGTTTCGCTTGAAAACCAATCATTGTTCAACACCCAACGCAAGACATTGCTTGGATTGGATCTTCAATACCAATTCAACAAAGATTTCAATATCGGAGCAACCGTGATGCACTTCTCCGAAAAATCGCTCACCGAAAAGGTAAGCATCGGTGATGAAGTGATTAACAACACTATTTGGGGAGCCAACCTATCTTACAACACAGAATTTATGTGGCTCACCAATTTGCTCAATAAAATCCCGACAGTAAATGCTACACAACCATCTAAATTCAGCCTCACAGGAGAATTCGCACAATTAGTACCTCATCAACAAAAATCAGGTTCTAATAAAGGTAGTTCATATGTCGACGACTTTGAATCATCACAAACAGGTGTGGATATGCGTTCACCCTATTCATGGTTCTTAGCTTCTACTCCCTATGAGCAAGGGGCAAATGCCTTATTCCCCGAAGCCCAATTAAGCAACAATGTTGATTATGGCAAGAATCGTGCGCTACTCGCATGGTACTATATCGACCGCATGTTTACTCAACGCAATTCAAGCCTCGCACCCGGATATATCAAAAGCGACCTTGAACAATTATCTAATCCATATGTGCGTGAAGTGACATCGCGTGAAATATTCCCCGGTCGTGAGTTGAATTATGGAGAATCATCTACTATACAAACACTCAACCTCTCTTTCTACCCCACTGAGCGCGGTCCATATAACCTTGATGCGACAAACATCGATGAACAAGGTAACTTGTTATTCCCCGAAAAACGTTGGGGTGGTATCATGCGCAAAATGGATAATACCAACTTTGAACAATCAAACATCGAATATCTTCAGTTTTGGATGATGAACCCATTCCTCGACCCCAATAATCCAAATTATTCGGGTGGTGATCTCTATTTCAACTTTGGGGAATTAAGCGAAGATATTCTTAAAGACGGTTTAAAGTCTTACGAAAACGGCTTGCCGGTCGATGGCAATCAACAATATATGCAATCTACAGTGTGGGGTAAAGTTTCTAATCAAAGTTCTTTAACCTACGCATTCGACAACACTACCGGCGCTCGATTGGCTCAAGATATAGGGCTCGACGGATTGAGTAACGACGAAGAGTTTCAACACGAAGCATATGCCAATTACCTCGACCAATTGCGTCAAAAGCTCTCTCCCACTACGATTGAGCAAATGCAACTCGACCGATTCTCGCCATTCAATGACCCCGCCGGCGACAACTATCACTTCTTCCGTGGATATGACTACGACGAAGAAAAGCTCTCGATTCTCGAACGTTATAAACACTACAATGGCGTTGAAGGCAACTCATTGTCACCCGAAGACAGTAATGAGCCTCTATATCAATCATCTCGCAGCGTGCCCGATGTAGAAGACATCAACCAAGACAACACTCTCAACGAATACGAACGATACTTTCAATATAAAGTATCAATTCGTCCCGAAGACTTTGTTGTGGGCAAAAACTATATTACCGACAAACAAGTTTCGATGGTGCGCACTCGCGATGGCAAAGACCAAGAAGTTGAATGGTATCAATTCAAAATACCTTTGAATGACTATGAACGTGTAGTAGGTTCGATTTCCGACTTCTCTACCATACGCTTTGCTCGTATGTTTATGACAGGCTTTAAAGAAGTCACACACTTGCGTTTTGCCACCCTCGAACTCGTGAGAGGCGAATGGCGCACATATGATTTCAACCTCAATAATCGTGGTGACGCACCTGCCGAAGGTCAACTCGACATCTCGGTTGTAAACATTGAGGAAAATGCCGGCCGTCAGCCTGTAAACTATGTGTTACCTCCGGGAGTAACTCGTATCGTCGACCCCGGACAATCTCAAATCACTCAGCTCAACGAGCAATCAATGATGATGAAAGTAGTGGGATTGCAAGCCGGTGATGGCCGTGGTGTATATCGCAACACTCAACTCGACTTACGCAACTATAAGAAACTACAAATGTGGGTACACGCCGAAGCTCTAATCGACGATGTCACCAATCTCAAATCGGGTGAAATGTCGATGTTTATTCGATTGGGTACCGACGTAAAAAGCAACTACTACGAATACGAAATTCCGTTGGCTCTAACCCCTCCCGGCAAATACAACACATATTCTACCTCTGACCAATACGAAGTGTGGCCGGCATCCAACTTCCTTGACTTGGATCTGCAAACTCTTGTAAACCTCAAGAAAGAACGCAACATCGCCAAGAGTCAAGAAGGTAGCGGCGTGGGATATGCCACATTATACACCGGTCGTGATCCTAATAACGAGAATAATCGCATAGCTGTGTTGGGTAACCCTTCTATTAGCGATGTGAGGGTAATCCTTGTGGGTGTGAGAAACAACTCAAGCACCACCAAAGATGGTATCGTGTGGTTGAACGAATTAAAAGTTACCGACTTTGAAAATGGCGGTGGTTGGGCTGCAAAAGCAAATGCCACTCTTGGAGTATCAGACGTGGCAACTCTCAACTTTGGTTCTCACATCGAAACTGCGGGATTTGGTGGAGTTGACCAATCACTCAATAGCCGACGCATGGACGATTATGAACGATATAACTTTGCCGTTCAAGCCGACTTAGGACGCTTCCTTCCTGAAAAGGCTAAACTTAAAGCTCCTATTTATTACTCTGTTTCGAAAGAAAAGACTTCTCCTAAATACAATCCGCTCGACCAAGATGTGCTATTGGAAGATGCGCTCGACAATGCAGCGACTCAAGAAGAAAAAGACTCTATCGAAGGATTTGCTATCGAACGCACCACAATCGAAAGTTTCAGTATATCGGGATTGAAATTTGATGTGCAAAGCAAAAACCCAATGCCCTGGGACCCTGCCAACTTCACGTTGAATTTCTCATTCAACAAGCAAACAAAAATGGATCCTACCACCGAATATGAATACACCAACGACTATCGTGGTAGCTTCCAATACTCATATTCTCCTTACGTCAAAGGATTAAAACCATTCTCTTGGATTAAGAGTAAAAACAAGAACCTCAAATTCTTGAAAGATTGGGAAATCAACTATCTCCCCAACTCTATTTCATTCCTCACCACAATGTCGCGCTACTACTATGAGCAACAAACTCGCAGTGAGGTCGACGTAATGTTCCAGCTACCGGTTTCGGTTAGTAAGAATTTCTTGTGGGACCGTCAATTGGCTTTGACTTGGAACCTCACCAAGCAACTTAGCTTCAATTTCAACTCCAACACTTCGGCTCGCATCGAAGAACCTATTGGCGCAGTCAACCGCAAGCTATTCCCCGATAAATACAAAGAATGGAAAGACTCAGTGTGGCAAAACATCATGCACATGGGTACTCCTTGGGCTTATAACCAGACATTCACAGCCTCTTATAAGGCACCTTTCAGCAAAATCCCCGTACTCGATTTCTTGACCGGTTCGGTAACTTATAACTCGGTATACAAGTGGGATCGAGGCGCACAAGTTGAAGATGTGAATTTAGGCAACACCATCTCAAACCAATCATCATGGAATGCCGACGGACGCATTAATTTCGAAAGCCTATATAAGAAGATTCCTTATTTGAAAGATGTTGAGAAACGATTCAACTCCACTCGACAGAATAAGAGTAACCGCAAGGCAAAGAAATTTGAACGCACATATAAATTGCAAGAAGACACCTCTTTGGTCATAAAACACAACCTACGCACCAAAAAGGTAAAAGTGACTGCCAAAACCACCAAAAATCAAGCATTTACGGTTAAGACTCGTGTAATCGACGCTAATTCGATCGAAGTTCTCACCCGTGGCGATCAAAACATCAAATTCACAGTGCTTGAAGTTATAGGCGACGATAGAAGCACATGGCGCGATATTGCCGACCACACAACTCGATTCTTGTTGATGGTGCGCAGTGCAAGTGTTAAATATCGCACATCTCAATCGTTGTCTTTGCCATTGTTCTCTCCCGAAATTGGCAACGTATTTGGTCAATCAAACAGCTATGGGCCTATGTCACCGGGACTTGACTTTGCGTTCGGCTTCACCGATGAGTCATATATCGATCGTGCCCTTGAACGTGGTTGGCTCATAACCGACAATGGTCAGACTTCGCCTGCTATTTGGTCAAAGACTCAGGAAATCAATGCTGAGTTAAATCTCGAGCCGGTGAAAGGATTAAAAATCCAACTCACCACCAACCGCACCGACAATCGCACAAATCAAATACAATTCATGTATGACGATATGCCCACCTCACGTTCGGGCAGCTTCACCATGACACATTGTGCTATTGCCACATCATTGCGAAGCGGTGGCAATGCCGACAACGGATATTACAATGAAGCATTCAACACTTTCTTAACAAATATCCCTGTTGTCGCCCAACGTTACGAACAAAAATTCTATGGACTCAACTACCCCACAACCGGATTTATGAAAAACAATATTCATGCCGGCAGTCCTTTCGACCCTAAAGTGGGAACAGTGAGCCAAACAAGTAGCGATGTGTTGATTCCTGCATTCGTAGCTGCCTATACTGGCAAAAGCGCATCATCAATCTACCTCAACCCATTCCCTTCATTTGCCAACGTGCTTCCTAACTGGCGCATAACCTACGATGGTTTGCTCCGACTCGGAAATCTCAAAAACGTATTCAAAACGTTCAAGCTCACTCACGCTTATCAATGTACCTACACCGTAGGTTCATACTCTTCATACCTCAACTGGATTGGTGCCGATGGCGAATTTGGCTTCACGCTCGATGAGATGACAGGTACTCCCATACCATCATCGCCCTACAACATCTCATCAGTGGCTATCACCGAAAAATTCGCACCTCTCATTGGACTTAACGCCACAATGAAAAACGATCTCCAATTCAATGCCGAATACCGCGACAGCCGCACATTGACACTCAATTCAAGTGCAGGACAGGTTGTTGAGGCTACTAATAAAGCTATCACTGTGGGTGCGGGATATAAGATTGTAGGTTTCAACTCTGTTCTTAAGATGAAGAAATCTACAGGAATAAGCAACGACCTCACTCTCAATGCCGACTTCTCATATCAACAAAGTCAAGCTCTTATTCGAAATATCGAAAACAACTACACTCAAGCCACAAATGGTACTCGCTCAATATCTATCAACTTCACAGCCAACTATGTGATGAGCAAACGCTTGACAATCGGAGCTTACTTCGACCACCAAATCAACACACCATTGGTGTCATCGGCGTCATACCCCACAACCAACAGCAGCTACGGCATCTCTCTAAACCTATCACTCGCAAGATAAAACTATCTTCGACAAAAGTTCATAAACGGCTGACGCATTCCTTTTAATTAAAGACAAAAGATACAAGGGCTGCCGCAAGGCATAACTCGCACTGTGCATGATCAGAATCAAGAAAAAACTGAAAGAGGAAAAAATGCATCATTCCGCACTCCGCATTCCGCATTAAATAATGTCCTTCGGTCTAAAAGAATGAGATAATTTGCTCGATGGGTGCGTCTTTGAGTAGGACTTTTTTGTTGCTGTCGAGCAGATAAAGGTTAGGTATGGCCGGGAGGTCATATTTATCACGTTCAGCGGGAGTGGATAGTTTGGCAGTAATCCATGATTTAGGGTTCTTCCCTATGTGTTTATTCCATGCTGTGAAATCCTTGTCGGGATATATTGCTACCACCTTGAGAGAATCGGCATTGATAAGTGTGTTGATACGTTGATTGGTGGCTATCACGCTTGTCACACGCTCACAATCGTGACAGTCGGGGTTGAAAAAATAGAGCAGAGTATATGGCGCACTGATATTGTAAAGAGAACCTGTGATGCCATCTTCGGTGATATAGTTGATGTCGGTGGCCTGTGTCCCCTTACGATTCATCATAGCGATGTCGAGTTGACCTTTGTAGAGAGTCCTATGTGAATCGTCGATAGGTGCTTTTAAAGCCTCCTGTAGCATAGCGATGTATATCTCCTCGCAACGGAGAGGCGAATTAGGATCGACAAACAACTGATTGGCCATTTCCATCAACGCTACCACTGCATGGGGGTATTGTTGTGCTTGAATTATCACGCGTTGTGACGCCACCGTATCAAGAGCCACATAGAGATAGTGAGTATATTCAGCCCATTGCAAAAACGCTTGTTGCAGTTGGGGCGAATTATGGCTTATGGTAGTGTCGGCAAAGTTTACATTATCCCAATAATGTGATTGACTATGAATAATATCGTTATTTATTCGTTGAGCCGTGGCAATGGAATCGGCTTCATCGGTAGAGGTATGCTGTGAAGAGCCACCCCCACACGACACTAAAAAAAATACCGACAAAATACTCAACCAATATTTATGACAGAAGAACGAAAGCGATTTATTTCTCATAAAGTATAATGCATAGTTCATAATGCATAGTTCATAATTAACGTAGATAGTTAGTGTAAACTTCCTTTTTCTTCTTTCATTTATTCTTGAATGCAACGGACAGGCAAACCAAATACCGGATATTGAGCAGCATCATAAACCCAACCTTCATATTTTACATCATATCTACCACTAGTTGTGCGTTCACTTGCCGCTCCTCCGTTAAACATATAAGAAGAATGACCATACTGCCTACCGCTACTAAACACCACAGCAACGCCTTGATTTCCGCTATTGTCCGTTGTCCACATAAATCCCTTGTAGTCAAAATAATACGGAACTACCGAGCCTGAAGCGTTGATTTCACATTGAAAAGGAAATGCAGCATCAACTTTAACATATTCACCATTTTCGTATTTTAAACAAGTCAAAACCGTTAAATGTCTTCGATGATCATTAAGATATCCTGTTGAAGTCACATCCCAATACGCATATACAGTAGGTCTTAATGTTGTAAAACTTGATGTTTCAAAATATAATCCATTTGCCACTCCATAATTAATACTTTTTTCCATAAAACTAAAGGCAGCATATTTAGGTAAACGCCATCCGGCAGGACATGGATCAAAAATAGTCTTTGCTCCACTTGCTACAGATACCGGAGTATACCACGGAGTAGAGGGTGGATTACTTAGCCAATATGTTGTCCCTGTATAAAATGTATTAGGGTTTGCTATTCCATTGGCAATAGAGCCTCCTGTAGATGTCTTCCATGCAGTTGAGCGCTTTGCTCCAGAGATTGTATATGTAGCATGATCTGTATCAACATATGGGAATGGATCTTTTCTTCCATATTGATAATGTAATCCATAACCATCAATCGGATCATATGAATCGATATTACCAGGTGCACTGGATCCTAAATATCTATCCATTATCCATTTATCCTTATATATGCCAGTATCCCATATCTTCGCAGATTCACTTGTCCCCCAATATTCTGAACGAGTATGGCTATAGTGCTGAACATTTCCCGAATAAGATGGTAGCACATTTGCCGCCTTACCATAAATATGAAATCCTTGATAATCCACATGAGAGCCATGTGCATCATGGTTATGAACATATAAACTATTTATCAAATCCAAAGCATCAGCTTTATCATTAACAGCAGCTGCTTGCGTAGGTGTCATGGCTGCATCGGGAAGATAATCAGTTACCCAAAGGTGCCAACTCCATAAATATTCACTTGCTCCCGATTTTTTTATTCCTATTACAATATTGCCATAAGGCCTATTATCACGATTATTAATATTATTATATATATTAGGATTATACTTTATATATATAGGTTTTTTTCCTGTAGCAGTATATTTATCAAGATTTGTTTTTCCATATTCATCTGTAAAATAAATCACACGCTGAGCAATATCTTGCCATATCACATCAACCTCCCATGAATCGTTATCTGTTATGGTTTTATTAGCATTATTACCATAATTTGCATTTCCCCAATACTCATTAACGCGGTCAATAGGGAGTTCATAGTAAGTGCACGGCCCTGATGTGATGCGGTCTGCTACAGGGTGAATCATATAACAATTAGTTCCGGTGGGGAGTTTTATTCTTGCTACGGCTTGAGGGTCTTTTGCGGCAAATCCGTTACCGATTGAGCCATTTACACCATCAGTAGTAATGGTTATATCCATATCATAGATTATTCCAGATTTCACATCAAAATTGGTCATTCCACCATAATATTGAACTCCTGATTCGCGAATTCCCGGATACATTTTATATGCCGTTGTGATGGGCACACCTTTATTGGCATTTTGTGTGCTATATACATCAAATTCAAGGTAAGTGGCATTTGCGGGAGGAGTGCCATTTTGACGTCCACCGGTATTATTACCTTTCATATTTTGAGGCATATACCATGCTTCAGTCTTTGCCGTTCCTTTTATTGATACATTTTCTAAATTATAATCGATATAAGAGACACCCGATATCGCAGTAGTAATACCGGCATCGTTTAACGCATTTTGAGCCAATCCCACTTTATTGGGCACACTACGCATTCTCAATTTTGTAATTTCAACAGCACTTGATACATTATTTGTAAATGTCACATCAAGTCGTGCCAAATTGGGATTTACTACAAAATTAAGCGAATTAGATGCTGTCGTAACTCCGAGATAACCACTCCATGTGAATTTGGTAGCATCAGTGGGTTTGTTATCGGCTGAGGTAACCGTCTTTGTTTTGTTTACAAGATCTCCCATTGTAAATGTACCAACGGTGGGATTTCCTAAATCGGCAGACGATACGTTTGCTAGCAACATGGCAGCATAAGTATTGTTTGTGCCTGGAGAAGGAAGCATTGTATAGAAAGGCAATTCATTAGGCAAAATCTCTTTTATATATGCCAACTTAGAAGTTGATGTATTGCCTGCAAAATATAGAAACGTATATTTGGTAATATTTACCTCGTTGCCTAATACGGCACGGCTCTCCATGCCGGGGATTTGTGGAGTGGCACTAATCGACACTTCCATAGGCTCACCCTCGGCTACATAGAAATCATCGTCTTGACACGACACCACCATCATCGCCATAAGCGACAAAATAAATATTGATATATAGTTTCTCATATTTTTCATATTCTATTTATATTCCTATACAAAAATACATCTTTTATTTGTTTTTTAGACAAAAAGGATAATAATTCATTATTCCACACTAAATTTTTTTTTGACAGAAGAACATAAGTACATAAGATTGCTCTTGGTATTTTACCCCCTCCCGGCTCTGCCGTACTCCCCCTAAAATTTTCTTCGTAAATTTCAGGGGGAGAGTTATTTCCACGCGACAGCCCTTTTGTTCTTGTGTTCTTATGTCTATTTTTTAGATAGGAAAACACCTCTATCCTATCTTATTTTTTAATTCAATGTTCTAAAATGTAACAGGTGTCGTTGTTGTATCTTTCCACTTTGCGATAGGTCGAGATGACGCTTGCACATTATCAATGCCGTAGATATTAATTGTTACTGTTATAGTTGTTTCATACCCTGCTTTAATTTCAATTCCTTTACCCTTCTCTATTATTGTTTCACCATACCCTCCTGGATAGTCTTTTACAACATTTCCGTTAGAATCAATTATTCTATATATTAATGATACATTATCTACTTTTGAAGGGGGATAAAATGTTGTGAAATTGTTAAGCAACACTGTTTCCCCTGAATTTATAATATATCCTTTATCATCACGTATACTGACAATTTTATCTGATACATCTGACCATATTGGCTCACCGTTCTCGCCAAAACCTGAAAATGTTCCATATTTAGCAAACTCATGATGCCATAGTTCTTTCACTTCAACTTTTACCGGTGGGATTTCGTCTATAAATTCCGGAACTTTAACTTGAACACGTAATTTAGCCATTATATGACGAAAATTTAATGTTACTTTTTCTCCCATCGAAGTTTTTTCACCCACAACAAATTCGGTTGCCAAACAATCGTTATTAAAATTACAATCCTCAAATCGATAAATAGGATAACCTTTTTCTGTTACTCCAATTTGGGTCCGTGCAGGATCTTCATAAGGGTAAATTGCCATAAATTTCAACTTATCACCTTTATTATTGGGCCAATACTTAATAGGGTTATATACCCAATCGGTACCGTTGAATGTCATCTGTTGGTTATACATAAAATCTGGTTCTCCATTATTATCTATTCCTCCTGGCAAGTAATAGCCATTAACCAGAATTTTGTCGCCATCTACAAATTTTTCATGTCCAGGTTCTCCGTCATATATCACACGCGACAAAGGATTCCAGTCATTGTCGGAACTGATGGTAGTAGAAAATTGCACGGCGTTGTTATCGTCGGTGCCAGGGATAGAGTTGTCGCTACATGATGAACATACGTTCGCCATGAGCAACGCTGAGAAGAGTGTTATGTAGGTTGTCAGATGTTTCATTTCTTCAACATTTATTATATCTCAAACCAGGTTCTTTTATTTAAGACTTAAAACTTTATTTTGACCACCTCCCGGCTTCGCCGTACTCCTCCTAAAAATTATTTTATAATTTTCAAGAGGAGAGTTTGCCTTGCTGCAGCCTCTTTTGTTCTTGTGTTCTTGTGTCTTTAATTTTTAGACAGAATGACAGAAGAACATAAAGGATTGCGCATAGGAATTAGGAATTTAATTTGACCACCTCCCCCTTCGGGGACTGACTTTGTCTTCAATGGGCTACACTCGGCAATAATCAGGTTCAGACCACCTCCCTCCTTCGGGGAATGACTTTGTCTTCAATGGGCTACACTCGGCAATAATCAAGCTTGCTTGATATATTGCTCTCATTTGCACCATTGTCCCTCCTAAAAATTACTTTGTAATTTTCAAGAGGAAAGTTTGCCTTGCGGCAGCCTCTTTTGTTCTTATGTTCTTATGTCTAAAAAACACAAATTGTTCTTTTGTCTTAATAAAGAATGGATTTAAGATATGTCAATTTACGCTTTTTGGAGCCTTTTGCTCCTTTAGTACCCATAGGGGGAACATTCAACCCCCTATGGATTAAGTTATCGATCCCCTACTTTCAGGGATTCGGATTTTAGGGATTAGTTGAAATTTTCAGGAACATCAACTTCTTCATTAACTTCTGCCCAATCATCAACATCTGCTGTTATTTTTACAGAAGTCATACCAAGTGAAAGATTGAGTGAATAAGCTTTACCTGATTCAAGGTTTAAATATACTGGAGTTGAAATATAGTTTGTAATAGTTGAGTTGTTATCAGAATTACTTTCATCAACTGTAGCTACTTCATATTCAACATATACATAGAATGGAGTTACTGAAAAATCTTGAGGGATAACCATTGCATAAGAATTATCATTGTTCAATTTTGTTTGAACACTCGCACCTGTTAATTTCACTTCTGCGTTGCTTACAAAATTATCATCAGGATTCCAGGTAAATGATTGTGTACCAGCTTGCTCGCTCCATTTAGCAACTGCAGGAACATCTGTAGAAGGATTATTCATATCAAGAACACCTGTTTTGTAGAATGCTCCTGTTGTTGATACAGTTGCAGCACCTGCTTCATAAGTATGTTTAGCACCTGTTAGCATCACTTTTTTCACTGTAATTGTAGTATTTTCAGCAAGTTCTCCACCAACGTATATTTGGTCAACCGCAGTTTGAACTGTTAAACCAATGCGAGCTAATGCGTGAGCAAAGTTGAAATCTACTGTACCTGTAATGGATGCTTTAGTAAGATTCGCTGTTGCACTACGATTCCAAAGAAGGTCAATATGGCCAGCTACAGGATTTACAACCTCAAAGTCAATTTGACCAGGCTTACTTACATTAAGACAACCACTTTCATTGTAAGGAGCATAGGCAAAGAAAGACACTTTATCGCCTTCATTGTTAGGCCAATACTTAATAGGAGAATAAGTCCATGTATAAGAACCTTCACTTCCTGTACCTGTCACCTTTTGGTTATACATAAAATCAGCATTAGTGTGTGTGTTTGCATCGAAATCCACATTTGCAGTATAATAAGCATACACGCCAAAACCTTGAGTAGCCATATCTCCAGTAGTTACTACTGATCCACGAGATTGCGCAGCATTACCGAGGTAAGTGCTGAATTGAATAGCGTTGTCTTCTTGTACTTGTTGAACAACGTCGTCAGATGAACAACTTACTGCCATAGCAGCGACAGCCATCATTCCAAAAAATTTAAATTTCTTCATAACTGTAATAATTTAAGGGTTAATAAAAATTTGGTTAATAATTAATTGAATTTTTAGTTAATATTTAATTTAATAAACTCGATATTTTGGTTATACTCCCACGGTAATATCTTCACCTTCTTCCCAATCATCGACTGTAGCATCAAAGCCGGCTCCGGGACCCGTTTCGGGAGCGACATCGGGAAGAGGGTCTTCGAGGGTGAGGATTAGATTCCAGGTATTTTCTTTGACAGGGTCGCGAGTGATGCGGTCGCCCACATAGAATGGTGCATCAACTTGCGTTTCACCGTCAACAAGTAGCAATGAGAGATAGAAATAGTTTTCTTCGGGGAGCCCGAGATGTCCGGTTGGCATACCGAAGAATGTGATTTGCGATGTGATATATCCGTCAACAGGACGTCCTTCGGCATCGGTGGTTGACTTGTCGGTTGAGAGTCGCCATGATTCAAGGAGTTGAGTGACGAGAGCAGTTGATGGATGTTCGTAACGGAAGATATACCCTTCAGAAAGTCCGTCGAGTGAAGCGCGTGCCGAACGAAGGTTTTTGATTCCTTTGATATGCACCTTCACATTGAGGGTGTGAATGATATTGAGGGGATAGTGAGTGGCGATTACATAGTCGCGTTGGTCGCCTTTAGATTCATGAGTCATGTAACCGCTTGTAGCTTCGACCATCTCTTCGGTCACCTCCATGAGTTCTTGTTTGTCGGCACCAATCCATTCGGGTTGCTCTGCCACTTCGTCGCTACCTCCACGGCGGGCCACATACCATCGCGACACATATTTATTGGTCACAACCGATGCTCGGTTGTAGTTGTCGAGGTCTTTGAATGTCACCGAGCCATATTCCGACGGACTTTGGTTGAACACGATAGAGTGATACAATCCGGCATCGAGATTGACATAGGTGTGAGTGATGGTGTTGGTCAACGATTGAAGCACTTGCGAGCCATCGGTTTTGTAAACATGCACCGACATGCCCGAGGGTGTGGGTTTGGAATATTGTGACCAATCAACATCGATGCGCACGCGAGCAGTGTGAGGGTGATGATAGCAAAGATCTTTATGCTCACACGAGGTGAGCACGAGCATTGCCGCGAAAAGTGATAATAATATGTTGAAACAGCGTTTCATCTACCCTATTTATATTGTCGCGCTAAGCGATTTATTTATATTTATTGATGTTGCCATGTCCGATGAGCCACACGAGCGACACTTCGAGTTTGGTGGGACCAAACCAATGGCGTTGTTTTGTTGCTTGCCACACATAGCACCCGGCATCGGGGATATATTCTTTATATTCGCCCCCGAGGTAGCCCACACCGAGTGTGAAATCAATGTTGAGTCGGCGTTTAATAGGCATTGAATAGCCTATCGACACTCCTCCGAAGTAACTCCAACGGTCACCGAGGTAACCGCGTCCACCTGTTTCAAAGTCATAGGTCACGATACCACCATAGAGGCCGGCATGCCACCCTTGCAATGGTTTTTCATCGGCCATAGAGCCAAACCAGCGACGCACTTCGAGATCACCGCCATAGGTACGCCAATACCAGTGAGTACGGTCGGTTTTCCACCATGAATACATCCAGTTGCCTGCAATAGACCATTGCTTGCCGAGATAGGCTTCCACTCCGATATTTGGCACTGCCAATGCATCGATGAGCATATTTGTTTTGATGGCGAAATAGCGATTTGGCACATATGGTGGAATCACCGCTTGGGCGACATCGCTCTGAAGCGGTTGTTTTTTTAATTCGATGGGTAGCGGTGTTGGTTCGGCTTTTATATCAACATGTTGCAACAACGGTTTTTCCCATTCGATAACGATATTCATGTTAAAACCACGCAAGATGGGGAAAAAGTTGTCGTACATATATTGCCATGGCTCACCACCATGAAGGCGTTCGAGCGTTTTGCGACGCAATTCGTAGTTACGTCCACGCGATTGATCAAGCTCAGGGGTGTTCTTGATAATATCAAGCACCTCGTCACGATAAGGCATATTGCTTGGCTCCACAAGACGGTAAAGCCCTTCCCAGTCAACCCCGAGTGGTTTTTCGACAAACACATGCTTGGGTAGATTGAGATGTTGTTGGAGCAGTTGCGACACGCAAGTAGCACGCTCGCGCGACAAGCGTTGGTTGAGAGCATAAGACCCTTCGGGCGACGCACCTGCCACAATATTTATTTTAGAGATGTTATTATCTTTTTGAGTGTCCATAGTGTGGTTTATGTCGGCAACGAAGGCTTTCAACCGTTGTTCGTTGTTTTGAAACTCAGGATCCCAATGCGATTTTCCTTTGTGGAAAAACACTTGAAGTGAGTTTGTGTGACTCTCTTGACGCGCCGACTGGCCAAAAACGAAAAGGGGTACGCACATTACAAAAATTAATATTTGTAAATGACGCTTCAACATTATTTCTATAAATACTCGATATCGCGAGTGGGTATTAAGTTATACTTGTTTGATTTAAGGTTAAAAAAATTAGGGTTAGTAATCTTATAACAATCACAAATATACAATTAATAAGTGTAAATTCATTTAGCCTTAAGGTTAAAAATGTTTAAATTGTCAAGTTGTCACATTTTCTCATAGATAGACTATAGGGATTAGACAAAAATATCAACGGTTTTTTATTGATAATGCTAAGCAGAGTCTCTATAAATCATATAACGACCTGAGAAGGGGCAATTCTATCGCTTAAAAAGCGAGCCTTTTCAAGCACGTGTGAGATGCAAACTTATCAATCCGTAGGTTTCGGTAACCCTCAACACTACGTATATCGAGAATCAGTCCTTCAAACCACCCTCGCTCATTAAGAATTATGCATTAAGAATTATGCATTATTTAAGTCCTCGTAGGAAGTCGGCAGTAGGCATGCGTTTTTTGCCGGCGGCTTGAAGTGAGAGTATTTCGATGCGATTGTCGGCACAATCAACATATAGATGTCCTGATTCAATGGTAAAACGCCCGGGATTAAGTGAACCACCCCACTCTACAACTGCTGTTTCAAAGACTTTCATTGTGATGGGCTCGCGTCCTTCTTGCTCAAATGTGGTCCACGCTGCAGGATATGGCGAAAGACCACGCACAAGGTTATGAACGTCAACTGCCGATTTATTCCAGTCTATCAAACATGTATCTTTAAAGATTTTTGGAGCCGGAGTTGGCTCTGCGCCTTGCAAAATTTCATCTTGAGGGATAGGCTTGAGGTCTCCGGCTATGATATGGTCGATAGTATCGATTGTGAGGTCGGCACCAAGCATCATAAGTCGGTCGTGTACATCTCCAACGTTGTCGGTAGGTGCTATTTCAATGCGTTCTTGACGAATGATGTCGCCGGTATCTATTTCATGTTTGAGGAAGAACGTAGTAACCCCTGTTTCGGTATCGCCATTGATAACCGCCCAGTTAATAGGAGCTGCGCCACGATATTTTGGCAACAATGAGGCATGAAGATTGAAAGTGCCAAGTTCGGGCATCGACCACACCACCTCGGGGAGCATACGGAAAGCAATCACCACAAAGAGATTTGCGCCAAGTGAGCGCAATTCCTCAACAAATTGAGGGTCTTTGAGATTAACCGGTTGGAGCAATGGCAAATTATTTGCCACGGCATATTGTTTTACCGGAGAGTGTAGCAGTTTGTGTCCGCGACCTGCAGGTTTATCGGGCATTGTTATCACACCTACTATATTATACCCCCCTTCGTGAATGCGACGTAGGCTTTCAACTGCAAAATCGGGAGTTCCGAGAAATACTATTTTGAGATCTTCTTTTTTCATCGTTTATTTATCATTTTTTTTGACAGAAGAACATAAGTACTAATGTTTTGCTTGTGTTATCTTACCACCTCCCACCCTTCGGGGTACTCCTCCTATTTTTCTTCGAAAAACAAGAGGAGAGTTTGCCTTGGGCAAGCCCATTTTGTTCTTTTGTTCTTATGTCTAATCTATTTCATATTTTTAATTTGTGTTGAATTGTGCTGCAAGGGCTTGCCAAAGGGTGTCGTCGGGCACCGGTGCTGTCACTGAAATGAGTTGATGCGACACGGGGTGTTCAAACTCAATATGTCGAGCCATCAGCGAGATACTTCCATCGGGATTACTTCGTTTATCGCCATATTTTAAATCGCCCTTTATGGGGCAACCTATTGACGATAGCTGAACTCGTATTTGATGCTTACGACCGGTCATTAGGTTCACTTCAAGCAGATGATAGCGTTCGCTCGATGCAATATGACGATAACTCAATCGAGACTCTTTTGCTCCCGATTTAGGAGTGAGCGAAGCATATGACTTATTATTGCGTTCTACAGTTGTAATATAATGAGTGAGTATGTCTTCACTCTTCGGGGGGCGGTTGCGAGATATTGCCCAATAGGTTTTGTGTACCTGTCCGTTGCGAAACATATCGTTTAAGCGGCTCAATGCTTTAGATGTTTTAGCAAACACCACTACCCCACCCACCGGACGGTCGAGGCGATGCACTACCCCACAAAACACATTTCCCGGCTTATTATATTTCTCTTTAATCCACGTTTTAAGCGTTTCGACCAATGGTTCATCACCGGTTTTATCTCCTTGCACGATCTCGCCGGGTGCTTTGTTGACTATAATAATATGATTATCTTCGTACAGTATCTGCATATCGATTAATTCTCATCTTTGTAAACTTTTTGCCTTTTTTTTCCATCTATTTCTCGAATAAAATATGCCGGACGATTTTTTGTTTCATTAAATATTCGGCCTACGTATTCACCAATTATGCCTAATGAAAGGAGTTGCACACCTCCAAGGAATAGCATTACTACCATAATTGTGGGATATCCCGCTACAGGGTCACCAACCGCCATAGCTTTTATCAATACAAATAACATGTATATAAACGCACACAATGACACTATTAAACCCATCACAGTTGCTATTTTCAGCGGAGATGTTGTGTAAGATGTAATACCCTCTATTGCAAGATTCAACAATTTTATATAACTCCATTTAGTGTTTCCTGCAACTCGGTCATCTTGGTCAAAAGTAAATTCTTTCTTCTTGAATCCTATCCATTGAAACATACCCTTGGTATAACGTTGCGACTCACGCATTGAGCATAATGCGTCAATACATATGCGATCTAAAAGACGGAAATCACCTACGTTTTGAAGAATTGACACATTTGTAGTTTTTTGCAATAGTTTATAGTATAATAATGACAGCTTACGACGCAACCACGGTTCTTTTCCACGGTTGTTTCTTTTGCCATATATGTCATCGTAACCCTCTTCCCATAATTTTAGCATTTGGGGGATAACCTCAGGTGGGTGCTGAAGGTCGGCATCCATTATCACCATGCAGTCACCTGTGACATTGTCGAAGCCGGCAAGCATAGCTGTTTCTTTACCAAAATTACGCGAAAGGTCAATATAACGGAAACGCTTGTCGCGAAGTCGCATTTGCTTTACCAGGCATAGACTATTGTCGGTACTCCCATCGTTTATCAACATCACTTCCCATTGGTAATTATCGTTAGAATCAATTAATGATTGCAATCGCTCGAAAAGCGAGGGCAATACTTCTTGCTCGTTGTAAAAAGGAATTAATATTGATACTTTTTTCATTGCAATCTACAATAGTGATTAGTAAATGAGTTTAAGCTACAAAGTTAATTAAATTTATATACAAAAAAAAGTACCCCAATTTAAATTGAGGCACTTTTATCACTTGTTCAATTCTTTGTAATCTTATTTGAGAGCAAATTGTGAAGATGCAACTTTTCCTTGATAAGCCCACACACCTTCTTGAGAGAGTTCTACAACTTCAAAACCACCATTTGCTGAAGGAACTTTTACATGTGTATCATCAACAAATGTCAAGATTTTATGAGTTTCGCCATTAGCTGTAGCGCTCCAAGTTTGTTCATCTTGGTCGAAATCAAGACGCACTACACTACCATCGTTTTCACTTGTAATTGTATAACCTTTACCATCACATTCAACGATATAACGACCGTCTTGACCATCAATCACCTTTTTACCTTCGGCAAGAGCATTGTTACCACTCCAGAATTCAACAGAATTAAGCACCAAAATGTCGGCGAGAGCAGCAACTTCATATACGGGCACTACCCAAAATGCAAAAAATACTACTTCATTTACAAATTTATTACCAATTGACTTGTTCCAATCAAGCAATTTGTTTGTCAATGAGAAGCTACCAATACATGATGTTGACAATATAGAACCTGCCAATGCAATTACTAAAGCAACACTTAAATACTTCTTTTTCATATAAATATTCATTTAGGGGGTTAATAATTCAATTTTATACTCTACAAATATAATACATTTCTATAACATTACAAAGGAACTTTTCGTTTACATTTACGATAAAAATCCATAACTTTGTTAACGTATTCATATGTCTGCGTCCCCTGGAAGTATCCATATTTACAAACCGGGTCGTTGTAATATTGTGGTTGAGTTTTCATTAACACCGCTTCTGCTACGTTTCCATCCCACTTTTGAGGATCCATTCCATATTTTTCGGCCAAAGCGATAGCATCATATATGTGACCAATGCCACTATTATATGCCGCAAGAACAAACTTTTGTCGCTCCTCGGGGTTTTCGACGATTTTTGACAATGATGAGTCTAATTTTTTTAACACTTGCGTTGCGGCCTTTACATTATCGTCAATGCGTTCAATTTTATTCAACGATAGTCCATAAGATTTGGCGGTTTCGGGCATCAATTGCATAATGCCTCTGGCTCCAGCCCATGACACTGCGGTTGAATCAAATCGGCTCTCGGTATAAGCTTGAGCGGCAAGTATGCGCCAATCCCAATTTACAATATTGGCATATTTTTTAAAATAAGCGTCATAATCCGAGATATACCCTTTGGAAAAGTCCATAGTATATGGGCGTTTTTCCGTTTTACTGAGTTCAAAATATTTTCTATGCACCTCGGCATATTTTCTCTTGGGATTTTCTTTCTCAACCCATTTATTGATTATATCGGCCAACCATTGTGACGAAAGTGAAACACACCACGATGAACGTTGTTTGAAGCTTAATTGAAGTGAGATATCGAGGTTTTCATAATATGTTTTATTTACACGAGCGATATCACTATCAACTATTGTGAGAGGTATATCTCCGTTGGCCACCATTGCGATTAAATCTTCCGTTATAATCGTATCTTTTTCCACTATATGGATATTAATGCCTCCACCTAATTCTTTATTCAGATTTTCAATACGTTGCAGATATTTTGAATCGGGTTCCACGTAGATATCCTTACCTACCAATTGTGTCACATCGGTTATCTCTACTTTATCCCCTTTTTTAGGCTGCACAAGCACTTGATAATTATAGTTTATCATGCCACACGGAATCACTCTGTTTTTATATTCCGATGTGATAGGCACTTCGTAGGCAATGAGGTCAGCTTCGCCAGTTTCTACCATTTTTATCATTTCACTCATGTTGGGAGCCACTATTACATCTATCTCAACATTATGGTCTTTAGCAAACTCAGTCACCAAACTATAATCATAGCCCAACATCGCATCTCGATAAATAAAATACGACGATGGGCTATATAATGTCGCTACTCTTAATGTATCGGGGAGTAGTTGTGTCGAATCTTTGTCGCGAGCATCGTCACTACCATTATTGCAACTACAACCGACAATAATGGCAAGCATAGTCATTGACAACAAATAGTAGACAATGCCCTTCATTATTCAATGTTTTATTTAATACTCAAATGTCCCTTTTTCTGATATAATTGTAAGATGGTTTTTATCGGCATCTTCTACCCTACCTATAATTTGAGCAGGTATACCCCATGATTCAGAAATTTCAATCACACGTTGAGCATCTTCGGG
Organism: Muribaculaceae bacterium; assembly: GCA_017399915.1. Taxonomy (GTDB): domain Bacteria; phylum Bacteroidota; class Bacteroidia; order Bacteroidales; family Muribaculaceae; genus RGIG4079. The sequence continues at coordinate 10,287 of JAFQAS010000059.1, read as the reverse complement.
TGCAAGATATATTTCCATACGGTGTCCCATATTAAACACTTTATACATCTCGGCCCAATCTGTGCCCGACTCACGGCTTATCAAATCGAATAATGGAGGAATTGGGAATAAATTATCTTTGATTACATGCTTGTTTTCAACAAAGTGCATCACTTTTGTTTGAGCGCCACCTGAGCAATGAACCATTCCGTGAACTTTATCGCGCATTTCATCGAGCAATGCTTTAATAACAGGTGCATATGTGCGAGTTGGCGACAACACGAGCTTACCGGCATTGATTGGCGCACCTTCAACCTCATCGGTCAAACCTACCGAGCCTGAATATACTAATTCTTGAGGCACCGCAGCGTCATATGTTTCGGGATATTTTTCAGCAACAGATTTATTAAACACATCATGACGAGCCGATGTCAAACCATTGCTACCCATACCTCCGTTATAATCTTTTTCGTACGTTGCTTGACCATATGAAGCAAGTCCCACAATAACATCACCACCTTTAATATTTGCATTATTGATTACATCGCTACGCTTCATGCGACATGTAACTGTGCTATCCACAATAATAGTGCGCACGAGGTCGCCCACATCGGCGGTTTCACCTCCTGTAGAATATACACTCACACCCATATCGCGCAATTCGGCAAGTAATTCTTCTGTGCCATTGATAATGGCAGCAATTACTTCTCCGGGTATAAGATGTTTGTTGCGACCAATTGTTGAAGAAACTAGAATGTTATCTGTAGCACCCACACACAAAAGGTCATCAATATTCATAATCAATGCATCTTGTGCAATGCCCTTCCACACACTTAAATCGCCTGTTTCTTTCCAATAAGCATATGCTAATGATGATTTTGTGCCGGCACCATCGGCATGCATAATATTACAATATTCTTCATCACCGCCTAAAATATCGGGAATGATTTTACAAAATGCTTTGGGATACAAACCTTTGTCCACATTTTTAATTGCGTTGTGAACATCTTCTTTTGAGGCAGATACGCCTCGCATATTATAACGTTGATCGCTCATATTATATATTTATTGATTTTATGCAAATAAAAATTGAATTACCAAATAAAATGCCACTGCAGGAATTACAAACAACAAAGAATCAATTCGGTCGAGAATTCCTCCATGTCCTGGGATTAGATTACCCGAATCTTTCACTCCCACACTGCGTTTAAACATCGACTCTACCAAGTCGCCAAACGTAGCAAAAACCGACACAATAATTCCTAATATTATAAAGAATGGCAATGAATTGATTGTTGCCGGCACTTCGGGAATCAAATAATAATATCCCACACCGGTCATTACACAGAAGAACATACCACCCCAAAATCCTTCCCATGATTTTTTAGGAGAAATACGCTCAAACAATCGATGTTTACCTATTGTACAACCAACAAGAAAAGCCCCGGTATCGTTCATCCAAATCATCACAAATATCAACAACAAAAATGTGTTTGATATATCCAACAACATAGGCATCAGCATCATCGGTATTACTATATAACATTGCGAAAACACTGAATAAGCGATACTTTTAATAGGATTCTCCTCTTTATTGTATAGTTGAGAGATTAGACGCACTAACATATATGGCAATATCAGTAATATTGACACCGATGGCTCCATTCCTTTTACTGCCTGAGTACTGGCTATTGTAAATAGCAAAACTATGCCTACTGCAAATGCAATATCTATCGATAAATTTATCTTTGACCCGCCGGGCTTAGTCATCAATATAAACTCTCTTGTAGCCAACAATGTAAAAAGCGCACAAAATGCAACAAATGCCCACTCTACAGTCATAATTCCTAACACAATCAATGCCACATATACTGCACCCGAAAGTGTTCGTGTTATGAGATTTTTCAGATTCATTTCAAGTATGTAATATTTTATCTAACAAAAGTAACACATTTTTTTTACATTTTCATTGTGTTATGCTCTATTTTATCAAAATACGCTCTACCAATTCTCCTTTTGAGTGCAAAACTCTTACTATATACACTCCCGGAGACAGTGATGTAGCATTTACTTCTTGAGAATTAGTTGCCAAGACTAATTTCCCGGTTGTTGTATACATCATCACCTCTTGTATCTCAATATTAGGCATTTCAACTCTAAACTGACGATATGCGATGGGGGTAAAAATAACTTTAGCCTCTTCATCGGCCAACACATTCCCTACGCCTCCTCGCTTAAGCACTTCTTTCAATCCGGCATATGCATCGATGTTTCCTGCTCCCCATTTAGGATTATTCATATCACTATAATCGGTACGTGCCGTTGATTGCGCAATATCTTTTATTTCGTGAACAGTGAGGGAGGAATCAGCTTGCAACCAACATGCGATAACACCTGCCGCATAAGGAGACGACATTGATGTGCCACATTCTGAGAGCCAATAGTAATCCTTTCCTCCAATTGTAGTTTTTGCCGCTAACGTATTCAATTCCGACTCACTTAGTCGGTTTGTATAATGAGAATTAATCGAAGAAACAATCATATTTCCGGGAGCACATATATGCGGCAATTTTCGGCCATCTTCAAGTGTGCCATAAGCCGAAAAATCAGCGACATTATCGACATTAAAATTATATGATTTTTCGGAGCCATCAACTCTAGGCGCTAAATTTCGAGAATTACTTGCACCAACTACAATTACATTTCTCCCACATGCCAAATCCGACACCGATCTCTCAGGTGTGCCGTTAGAGAATCCTTCAACCCCCAATGCATTGAAGACCAAACGTGAAGCATCGGAATATGCATCGATATGCATTCCGGCTTGTGCTCGTGCGATAAAACCTACACAATAACGTCCCAAAATGCCCGATGAATCAAATTGGTGATTCTTAACATCAATTGTAGCATATACATTATATCTATTATTTTCGAGATTTAGTGATGAATATATGCGAACAGATCCTGTCAAATCTGATTCAAATAACGGAATTGAGATATCATTGTCTGTCGATTGACTTGATGATGCAATTCCCCATGAAGATGCACCTCCATTAACCGACCCAACGAATGGAGATGTGTAAACAAACTCTTTTGTGATTCTATCATATATTGTCAGCGCAACTAAAAACTCTCTATCATCACCACTCCACAAATCTATAGCACCATGCATTTCAATTCCACAAACATTGGGATTGTCATATACAAAAGTTTTCAATTCATCTCCATCTTTTTTAGCATCAAATGAGAGATATACACGTTTCTTCCCATCATTCCCCGAGGATAAACATATAATAGCTTCTTCTCCTAAGAGATCAAGATACTGATTAAATAACGATGTGCCATCATGTGGACCTAAATTATATCCCACTGACAAGTTTACCACAGCAGGCACTCCCTTATTCTTCGCATGATTTATGACATCTTCTACTCCTGAGAGTATTGCCATATCATATAACGAACTTGTCGTTGCGACAATCTCTGCTCCGGGCGCAACTCCCCAGTAAGGCAGCCCTTTGTAGCCACCGGCAAGTATTCCGGCCACATGAGTAGCATGCCACTCTGTTGTATCGGCAAATTGCTGCATTTCTTGAGGGGTTTCCATATCATATTTCAATGCATGCAATTCATCATAATGAATAAATCGTGATAATCGTCCGTCGGTGAAATTAGGGTGAGAGGGATCAAATCCTATATCGGAAAATCCCACAGCAATTCCTTTTCCAGTATATGATTGAGGTAGATTGACTCCTTGTTGAACCAAATTAACATTGGACATATCTCGCGCACGATCAAGAGTTGTTGACATTGGTGCCGACAAACTCAACCTATTAATAAGTGGCAGTCGCGATATTGTATCAAGCTGACTATATGGTATACATGCTAAAAGAAAATTTTCGCGTTGATGCATTATCACTGTTCCCAATGCTTCTAAGGTATCAATTACCGAGTCATTTGACAATTTAATTATAACCGGATAATATATATCGTTATGACCGACTGCACTTGATTTAGCAGCCATCATGTCGCAAGACTTATCCAACATCAATCCCTCACGCTGTTTCACCGATTCAACAATAGCCCGGCTACGGTTATCTAAGGGTGTCGAGGCTTGCACTATAATTGTCAATAGTGTGAATAATGATAATAATATCCAGTATCTTTTCATTTAATTCAATTTTCTACAAAAATAAGAAAAAAGCCACTATCGGACAAACCGATAATGGCTTTTATTTATCTATGCAATAATAAGATTACTTCACAACAACTTTTGTAGTATATTTAGCACCATCAGCTTCTACTGCAAGAACATATACTCCACTTGCAACATTTGAAGCATCAACCACTACATTTTCGCCTTGAGCAGAAGCATTAACAACTGCTTGACCTGCTACATTGTAAAGTGTTGCATTTACTGAGTTTGCTCCCAAATAAGTAACCTCATATTGATTTTGAGCTACTGTTGAAACAAATACATTTTGAGTTGCGTCGGCTTTAACATCTTCTACTCCATTGTATTGAATTGCAGTTTTCACTGCATCAAGTACATTGATTTTACCGGCACCCCATTGTACGGGATTTGATGAGTTTTCAACAAATGCATCTTGGGTTGCTGTGTTAATTAAGATTGAGCGCACTTCTTCACTTGTCAATTCCGGATTAGCTTGCAACATTAGAGCAACAGCACCCGAAGCAAATGGAGCCGCCATTGATGTTCCCATCATATAATCATAATAGTATGGGCTATTGTTATAGGTAGTTTTACCAACCAACATAAACTCATTATCATAAACGCCTTGTTGAAGAGCTAATGTCATGTAATATGGACTCATTGAAGATACTATCATAGCACCTGGAGCTGCCAAGTGGGGCAATTTACGGCCATCAACGAGTGTTCCGTAGCTTGAGAATGCAGCAATATCATCAAGATCAACATATGAAGAGAAATTATATGCATAACCTTTTACTCTCACGGGAACTTTATCACGGCTTGTAAATGCGCCTACTGAAATAACATTTTTAGCACAAGATGCATCAGTGATTGATCCATCTCCGCCACCATTCATCCAACCAGAGATGTCGTTTGAGGCCAATGTGCTATAACCTGATGGAGCATATACGTCGATACGTTGACCGGCATTTCCTTCAATCATAACACCAAACGCAACATTTCCTGTTGGGTTATTTGCTGAATTTACTAGATAATATGAGATTTGTGCAGTGTAACGATTGTTATATTCATCTACTTTTGAACCAACACCAATATAACCGGTATAAGCATTCTCAAACACAGCTGAAGAAATGTCGCCTGGGCTACTATAATCCTTTGTACTAACAAATTTAAACTCGCCATTAGTGCTTGCGGTAACTGCAGGCATTGCATAAACGATTGTTTTTTGTGTCAAGTCATATAAAACAGGAGTAACTTTAAATGCTTGATTGGTATTGCTCCAAATTTCGATATTACCTAATTGACCATTCTTATAAGCGGTAGGCATCACAAATGAGTTGATAGTCTTATCACTTGCAGTCATTGTTTTTGTAATAGCATACCCCATATCGGCTTCATTACCTGCGGCCACACAAATTACTGCACGCTCTGCCAATTTATCTATATATTGGCTAAACAATTCTGTACCATCGTGAGGACCGTAACCACTACCCATTGAAAGGTTTACAACACATGGTTGATTATTAGCTTCAGCATACTCGATGATATTTTCAATACCCATAAGGATATTATTATCATATGCATCGTTGCCCAATCCTACCATCAAAATATCCGACTCACTTGCTACTCCATAGTAGTTGATTGTGTCGGCCAAGTTTTTATAGCTACCTGCCATAATACCAGCTACGTGTGTACCATGCGACATAGTAGAAAGGTCGGTAGTGAACTGACCGAGTTTATACTCACTATCATAAGCAGTTTCAATACCATCTTTACCGGTAATAGTCCAAGCTGCTTTCACACGCGAGGTTCCGTCTGTATTCTTAAAGTTAGGGTGATTAGCTGTAACACCTGCATCAACAAGACCGGTTACCACACCTGCCCCTTTATAAGCTTGAGGTAATTGTCCCAATGGACGATGAACTGTATTTACTCCTGTCTTTGTACGAGCTTGGTCCATAAGAGGCTTAGCCATTTTAGGCATTGACAAAGATTTTACCGATTTCAAATTTGAAACAGCAACCACCTTATCAACATCTATTTCAACAAGAGCAAGGTTGTCGATTTGTGAACGAATAACTGCACCTTCAGCCTCCAAGTCGGCAAGATTAGCATCTTTATTCAAGTCAATAAGAACCACCACTCGTTCTGGCATATCGCCAAATGGTTTAATCGTATTTAAATCCTCTTTTTCAGCTTTAAAAGGATTTTCACTTCCAAGTTTTTCCATTAACTTGTATTGGTGAAGCATTGCTTGACCGTTAAGGTCAATTTTGCTTTGTGCAAATGAGAAGAGTGTTGCACCTGCCAATAAAATACTTAAGTAAATTTTCTTCATAAAAATATTGTGATTAAATTGATTATTATCAATAATAAACTGCAAATTTAATATTTTTTTCATCAAGATAAAACGATTAACTAGTTAAAATATCATTATGTCTTAACATTTAATGCATAAAAAGATAAAAAAACAAACAATCACAACACAAACACCTTGTATTACAATCCAATTTAGCAATAAAATTTCTATATATTTTATATAATTGCCCAAAAACATTTCCTTTAAAATTTGATATTAATTAAAAATATCACGAAATTTGCAATCATTAATCATAATGCTAATTAGTATCGCATATGAAAAACGATTTAAACAAAAAATATTATAAGATTCGTGAAGTTGCAGAAATCCTCCATATTCCAGCATCTACGCTGCGATATTGGGAAGGTCAATTCACCATAATCAAGCCCAAACGAAATGAACATGGCACTCGTTTATACACCCCCTCCGACATTGAAACCATAAAGATGGTGTATTATCTAGTAAAAGAAAAGGGCCTTAAACTTGATGCGGCTCAAGATCAGATCAGGCATAATCATTCAAATGTTTCACAACGCCATAAAACAATTGAACGATTAAAATCAATGCGAGCCGAAATTAAATCGCTACTTGATGCGCTCCATTCTCTTCGCTAATTATCCATTAATAATATTCATCACAACACATTCTCATTCATGTTTCTACGCACTTTATTTTTAACCATCATTACATTCTTTTCGTTAAACAGCCTTGCCCAAAACAATTCCGACGAGCTATTACTCAAAGGAAAAACGGCCTTTAATTCAGGCAATTATAATGAGGCGTTTTCTTTTTTCTCCAAAGCTGCCGAGCAAAACAATGCCGAAGCGCAATGCTATGTAGGCATTTGCTATGACCAAGGATTGGGCGCTAAATATAACCAGGACTTAGCTTTTGAATGGTATCAAAAAGCTGCTACAAATGGAGACCCCGATGCTCAATACAATCTTGGCATCTGTTATTATGCCGGTCAAGGCACCAAACAAGACTTCGAGCAGGCGATTGCATGGATAAATAAAGCTAATGCGCAAAACCATATTGGCGCACAACTTTTCTTAGCCGGAATTCACAATAATAATTGTATTATCAGCTCTAATTTTCAAGATGCCATTTATTGGTGTAAAAAATTAGCTTCAAAAGGAGATGCCGAAGCTCTATATTATATGGGTTGCACATATCTAAACGAAAAAAGCACCAAGCAACATAAAAAAGATGCCGCTGATAATTTCAAAAAGGCCGCCGAACAAGGATATGCCCCTGCTCAATTTGAATATGCAAAATGTCTTTTGAATGGGATTGGCGTAAAAACCGACTATACAACGGCTGTATATTGGCTCCGAAAGGCTGCTATTCAAGACAATGTTTATGCTCAATTATGTCTTGCCGAATGTTACGCTAATGGTATTGGTGCTCAACAAGATCATGAACAAGCGATTGATTTATACCAAAAAGCCGCTCAACAAAACTACGACAAAGCCCAATATTGTTTAGGGTTATGTTATCAAAATGGCATCGGTGTAAATCAAGATTTTGAAAAAGGGGCAAAATGGATTTTAAAAGCAGCTGAACAAGGATATCTTCCTGCACAAATCAACATTTCTAACTGCTACAACAATGCTATAGGTGTAAAAAAAGACAACAAAATGGCTCTTGATTGGAGTGAAAAAGCGGCTCAACAAGGCGATGTCAATTCTCAATATTTTGTTGCAATGTGTTATAACGATAGCACATATGGGAAACCCAATTTAGCTTTGACTAATTACTGGTTACAACAAGCCGCACAGCAAGATCACACTGAATCTCAATATAATTTAGGTATTTGCTATGAGCTTGGACATGGCGTCGAAAAAGACCTCCAAAAGGCTGCCGAATACTATCAAAAAGCAGCCGAAAAAGGATATGCTCCCGCTCAATACAATCTCGGTGTTTGCTACTATAATGGCAATGGAGTTGAGAAAAACATAGAAAACGCAAAAAAATGGTTTGAATTGGCAGCCCCTCAAGGCCATCAAAAAGCGATTGAAGCATTAGAGATTATTAATCGATAAATTACTCTCATCAATAAAACAACAATGGCAGCCATAATCGGTTGCCATTGTTACTTTATATGTTTTACAAATTTTATTCTTTTATATTTGGTAGCTCCAAACCTAATCCTTTTGATCTATCAACACGCTTAAGAATTATTCCTATTATCAACGCCGCCACCCCTAAAGATGCAAGCATAATGAGCGGAGCTGTGTAATCATACATTGTAGCTGCCGCTTCAGGAGTAATTGTATGGGTTGCCAATCCCTCTGTAATTTCAGGATTGGTATTATCCAACACTTTACCTATCAACATTGGGAACAACCATAAACCTATGTTTTGTATCCAGAAAATCAATGCATATGCACTACCTATAATTTTTTGGTCAACCAATTTAGGCACACTTGGCCATAATGAAGCCGGAACCAAAGAGAAACTTGCTCCTAATACAAGAATTGTGATATATGCCACAATGAAGCCTCCAATTGAACTATCTTTGAACATTGGCAAAACAAATGCAAATGTCAAGTGGCAAGCGATAAGTAATATCGCACCTAAAATCAACATTGTTGCAGCTTTTCCTTTATGGTCTACATAATTGCCTAGGATTGGCGTAATACCTACTGCCAATAATGGGAACACTGCAAACACGGTCTCTGCGCTTTGACGCATATACCCCATATAACAGAATGTTATTAATGCGATTATTGCCGTTCCCAACATTGAATATTTCAATTTTTTATTTTTAGCAAAATTGCTAATAAATGCACCTGCCGCAACTACTAACATTATTAAATATTGAACAATAGTAACTTGATCTGATGCCCAAAATGAATCTTTTGCGACTTCAGTAAATGACAAATTACATTGGAGCATATTTACGGCATATTTTTGGAATGGGAAAATCGCAGAGTAATATAATACACATAGCATTGCTACCAACCAAAAACCACTACTTTTCAAAATAGCCCCTATATCGCTAACTTTAAATGGTTCTTTTTCTTCTTCTTCTCCTGTTTGTGCATCTAATTTCTTATCCATAAAGAAATATACGATAAACATCATCAGTGCTATCATCAATAACACTACACCAAATGCAACCGAACGAGATACATCAATATTTCCACCTAATTTTGCAAAATAAGGTGAAAAAATCATACAAGTGGCAACACCTAATCGAGCTAAGGCCATCTCCGACCCCATAGCCAATGCCATTTCTCTACCTTTAAACCATTTTACAATACCACGGCTCACGGTAATACCCGCCATTTCCACACCGCAACCAAATATCATAAATCCAATTGCTGCAAATTTAGCTGAAGCCGGCATTCCTTTATAAAACGGAGAAATTCCTAATTCATCAAATCCCGGAATATAGTTTAGGTTATTATTAAACCACACTTCGAGGCCACTGCCTACAAACATATCGGTTACTGCATACCAATTGATTGCAGCGCCTATAAGCATTACCGCCCCCGATAATAATGCAGTAAATCTAACACCCATCTTATCGAGAATGATTCCTGCAAAAATCAAAAAGAACACAAATACATTTAAGAATGTTTCTGCACCCTGCATTGTGCCGAAAGCTGTTGAATCCCAACCGCGTGTAGATTGCATCAAATCCTTTATTGGCGATAAGATATCCATAAATACATAGCTGAAAAACATCGCCAAAGCAAGGAGCAAGAGCGCCGACCATCTAATCCACGCCTTGTCGCTTAATAATTGTTTATTCGCTGTCATTTTTAAT